>NZ_CP176772.1:0-1254364 GCF_046605375.1 Arthrobacter sp. MPF02
ATGACAGTAGACGAAGCCAACCACGCCAATACTGTCGGAAGTTCCTGGCGCAGGGTTCTCAGCCTGCTGGAACAGGACCACCGCGTTTCTCCGCGGCAGCGTGGCTTTGTCATCCTCGCCCAGGCCCAGGGCCTGATCGGATCCACCCTCCTGGTGGCCGTCCCTAACGAACTGACGCGCGAAGTGCTTCAGACCCAGGTCAAGGAGGCCCTCGACGACGCACTGCACAATGTCTTCTCCGAGGACATCAGGTGCGCCATCGACGTCGACACCGACCTGGTGCCTGTGCATGAGGAGCCGGAACCCGCCGTCGAGCCGTCCTTTGCCCCGGACCAGCTGGTCGAGCAGAAGCCTCAGCCCATGCTGCCGAGCACCTCGCACGAGTTCGGCCGGCTGAACCCCAAGTACGTCTTCGACACCTTCGTAATCGGATCTTCCAACCGGTTCGCACATGCGGCTGCCGTGGCGGTGGCGGAAGCTCCCGCAAAGGCCTACAACCCCCTGTTCATCTACGGTGACTCCGGGCTGGGCAAAACGCATCTGCTGCATGCAATTGGCCACTATGCCCGCCGCCTTTACAGCGGAATCCGCGTCCGGTACGTCAACTCCGAAGAGTTCACCAACGACTTCATCAACTCCATCCGGGATGACGAAGGCGCCAGCTTCAAGACCACGTACCGGAACGTTGATGTGCTGCTCATCGATGACATCCAGTTCCTGGCAGGCAAGGACCGGACGCTCGAGGAGTTCTTCCACACCTTCAATTCGCTGCACAACAACAACAAGCAGGTGGTCATCACCTCCGACCAGCCGCCCAAGCTGCTGGCCGGGTTCGAGGACCGGATGAAGTCGCGCTTCGAGTGGGGCCTGCTCACCGACATCCAGCCGCCGGAATTGGAAACCCGCATCGCCATCCTCCGGAAGAAGGCCCTCAGCGAAGGCCTTTCGGCACCGGATGACGCGCTCGAGTACATTGCCTCAAAGATTTCGAGCAACATCCGTGAACTCGAAGGCGCGCTGATCCGCGTTACGGCCTTCGCCAGCCTGAACCGGCAGCCGGTGGATGTCGCCCTGGCAGAGATGGTCCTCAAGGACCTCATTACGGACGACGGTGCGCAGGAGATCACGTCGGCCCAGATCCTCCAGCAGACGGCCGACTACTTCAAGCTCAGCATGGAAGAGCTCTGCAGCAAGTCCCGGACCCGCACCCTGGTGACTGCCCGCCAGATCGCCATGTACCTGTGCCGGGAGCTGACGGACATGTCGCTGCCCAAGATCGGACAGGAGCTCGGCGGCCGCGACCACACCACCGTCATCCACGCTGACCGCAAGATCCGTGAGCTGATGGCTGAGCGGCGTGTGATTTACAACCAGGTGACGGAACTGACCAACCGGATTAAGCAGCAGCAGCGCGACTCCTGAGTCCACGCGCTGCGCACTCTATACCTTATTAACAGGGGCATGTGGATAAGCCTGTGGATACTTAAGGGGACAAGCGCAGTTAATGGGCTTAAAACCCTTAAGCCGTCTGTGGATCGTTAAAAATGCCGCTTTTGGTTGTCCCCATCCACACCCTGTTTAAAACCCAGGAAACGCACACACCATGAACAGGCCTTAACCGCGGATCCGTACGGCACCACGGGGTTATCCACAGTTTCCACAACAGTTATTAACACTACGAATCCCAAAAAATTGAAATTCCTCAAACAACAAGACCTGTCCCGGGACCAACAGACAGAGCCGCCCGGCCCGAAGGGGCCTGGTGAAGGTATTGGGGGATGGGTTAATCCCCACGGTTGCGGCTAAGCTGTCAGCAGCGCTCCCATCCTCGGGTTTGGCGTGTGGTTCCCGTCTGCGTGGACCATGCACCTGCCGGAGGTGAAGCATTCTCTTTCCCGGGGTCCTCCAGCGGCACCCTGGAACGCACACACAGAAGCAATGAAAGGCGGCACCCTTCCGTGAAGTTCAGAGTTGATCGGGACGTCCTGGCAGAAGCCGTCACCTGGACAGCCCGGTCCTTGTCTCCGCGGCCGCCTGTCCCGGTCCTGTCCGGACTGCTGCTGAAAGCCGAAGCGGGAACCGTCAGCCTGTCGAGCTTCGACTACGAAACCTCCGCGCGCCTCGAAATCGCCGCCGACATCCGTGATGAAGGCACCATCCTGGTTTCGGGCCGCCTGTTGGCGGATATCTGCCGCAGCCTTCCTTCGGCACCCGTCGACGTCGAAACCGACGGCAACAAGGTGACCCTCACCTGCCGCCGAAGCAGCTTCCACCTGGCCACCATGCCTGAAGCCGAATACCCGCCGCTGCCCGCACTTCCGGCGATCAGCGGCACGGTACCCGGAGATGCCTTCGCGCAGGCTGTTTCCCAGGTGATCATTGCCGCCAGCAAGGACGACACCCTGCCCATCCTCACCGGCGTCCGGATGGAGATCGAAGATGACCTGATCACCCTCCTGGCAACGGACCGTTACCGCCTGGCCATGCGGGAAGTACCTTGGAAGCCGGCAACGCCGGGCCTTTCCACCAGCGCCCTGGTCAAGGCCAGGACCCTCAACGAAGTTGCCAAGACGCTGGGCAACAGCGGTGACATCAACCTTGCCCTTTCGGACGATGACAGCCGCCTGATCGGCTTCGAAAGCGGAGGACGTACCACCACCTCGCTGCTGGTGGACGGCGACTACCCCAAGATCCGCTCGCTGTTCCCGGAGTCCACTCCCATCCATGCCACGGTGCAAACCCAGGAGCTGGTGGAAGCGGTCCGTCGTGTATCCCTCGTGGCCGAACGGAACACGCCGGTACGCCTCGCCTTCACGGACGGCCTGCTGAACCTGGATGCCGGGACCGGTGAGGATGCGCAGGCATCCGAGGAACTCGAAGCCCAGCTTTCGGGCGATGACATCACCGTGGCCTTCAACCCGCACTACCTTGTAGAGGGGCTCAGCGTGATCGAAACCAAGTTCGTCCGTTTCTCCTTCACCTCGGCCCCCAAACCGGCAATGATCACCGCCCAGGCAGACGCCGACGGCGAGGACCAGGATGACTACCGCTACCTGGTGATGCCGGTCCGCCTTCCCAACTAGTCCCCAGCGCCACCCTCGCCTCGCAAGTCCCCATCGGCCAGGGATCCCTGGCAGCGTGGGCCCAGACGGTTGTTGTCCGGGCCCCAAAACGACAACCGACACCCGCGCAGAAAGAGTTCCATCATGCACATTGGACTGATCGGCCTCGGCAAAATGGGATTCAACATGCGCGAACGGCTGCGCAAGGGCGGCCTCGAAGTTACCGGCTACGACCGCAACCCGGATGTCACCGACGTCGCTTCGGTGGACGAACTGCTGGCCGCCGTTCCCGCCCCCCGGCTCATCTGGGTGATGGTTCCGGCCGGTCCTGTCACCGACGCGGTGATCACCGAACTCGCCGGCAAGCTGGACCAGGGCGACCTGGTCATCGACGGTGGAAACTCACGCTTCACCGAAGACCAGAAGCACGGCGAACTCCTTGCGGCCAAGGGCATCCGGTTCGTTGACTGCGGCGTGTCCGGGGGTGTGTGGGGCCTGCAGAACGGCTATGGCCTTATGGCCGGCGGTGAGGCGTCCGACATTGAGCGCGCACTGCCGGTCTTCGATGCACTTCGCCCCGAAGGCGAACGGGCGGACAGCTTTGTGCATGTGGGTGGCATCGGTGCCGGGCACTACGCCAAGATGGTCCACAACGGCATCGAGTACGGGCTGATGCAGGCCTACGCCGAGGGCTACCAGCTGCTCGCTTCCAAGGACATCATCAGCGACCTCCCGGGCACCTTCCGCGCCTGGCAGAAGGGTACGGTTGTCCGGTCGTGGCTGCTGGACCTGCTGGTCAAGGCGCTGGAGGAAGACCCCGGCCTGCAGAACATCGACGACTACGTCGAGGATTCAGGTGAAGGCCGCTGGACTGTGGAGGAAGCGATCGCCAATGCGATTCCTGCTCCCGCCATCACTGCCGCACTGTTCGCCCGCTTCGAGTCCCGCGAGGACAGCTCGCCGGCCATGAAGATGGTGTCAGCCCTCCGGCACCAGTTCGGCGGGCACGCAACCCGTCCCGCCAAGTAGCATCCACCGGGGACCGCCGCCGTCCCCAGAATTGCCGAAACCCGCGTGTATCTGGAACATCTTTCCCTAACCGACTTCCGCAGCTACGCCCAGGTGGACCTTGCCCTTGGTCCCGGGGTGACCGTTCTGGTGGGCTACAACGGCATCGGCAAGACGAACCTGATGGAAGCGATCGGGTACCTGGCCACGCTAAGTTCCCACCGGGTCAGTTCGGATGCCCCGCTCCTGCGGTTCGGCACGGACCGCGCCTTGGTCAGGGCGCGGCTGGTCCGGGGCGGCCAAACAACTGTCCTGGAGCTGGAAATCAATGCCAGCCGGGCCAACCGGGGACGGATCAACCGGAGTAACCCTGTGCGGGCGCGTGACCTGCTGGGTATCATGCAGACGGTCCTTTTCGCCCCCGAGGACCTGGCCCTGGTAAAAGGCGATCCGTCGAACCGCCGACGGTTCCTGGACGAGCTGCTGGCCAGCCTTGTACCGCACCACGCCGCCACCCGCAGTGACTACGACCGGGTACTGAAACAGCGCAATGCCCTGCTCAAGTCGGCCCGGGGCGGCAAGTTCACGGCGGGACACGAGGCGACCCTCGAAGTGTGGGACCAGCATATGGCGCGGGCGGGCGCCGAGCTGCTGCACGCCCGGCTGGAACTGGTGGAACGCCTGCGGCCGCATCTGGCCCGGGCGTATGCCGGGCTAACCGACGCATCGAAGCCTGCTGACGCCACCTACCGTTCCACCCTCCAGAACCAGATGGACGACGACGGCGTGCCCCTGCCGGGTGCGTCTCCCGCCGGAGTGCCGGGTCCTGCGGGCATGGAGGACCTGCGGTTGCTTTCCGTGGAGCAGCTCGCCGAGCGTTACGTGCAGGCTTTTGCCGCCGCCCGCAAAAAGGAACTGGAGCGGGGCATCTCACTGGTGGGTCCGCACCGCGACGACGTTGAACTTGTCCTGGGCCAGGCGCCCGCCAAAGGCTACGCCTCACACGGGGAGACCTGGTCCATGTGCCTGTCCCTGCGCCTTGCCTCCTATTACGTGATGCTGGACGACACACGTACCGGCGGCTCAGCCCCCATCCTGATCCTGGATGACGTTTTTGCCGAACTGGACGTGCAGCGCAGGCGTAAACTGGCGGCGATAGTTTCCGGCGCGGAACAGGTCCTGGTGACCGCCGCCGTCGACGCCGATATCCCGGAGGAGTTGTCCGGCCGGCGGGTGAAAGTCATCCCGGGAGGTATTGATGAGCAGGGACAATGACCAAGGCGGCGGCCTGCAGCCCGGCCGGGACCCCGACCGGATTGATGCCCCGGCTGCCGCGCTGAACAGGATGCGTGAAGCTGCAGCCGCGCGCGGCGAGATCCGCAGGAAGCCAGCCCGCCCGGGGGCCCAAAAGAACAAGGGCGGAATCCGGGACACGCGCGGCTTCAGCCAGTTCCACTCCAGCGGGCGTGATCCCTTGGGCCTCGGCAAAGTAGTGGGCAGGCTGATAGCGGAACGGGGCTGGACTTCACCGGTGGCAGTCGGATCCGTAATGGCCGAGTGGGCTGCGCTCGTGGGGCCTGACATCTCCGCCCACTGCACCCCCGAAAGCTTCACGGATACCACCCTGCACGTCCGGTGCGATTCCACAGCCTGGGCCACGCAGCTCAGGCTGCTCAGCAACAGCCTGCTGGAAAAGTTCCGCGTGGAACTGGGAGATGGAGTGGTTACCAGCATCCAGGTGCTTGGTCCCGCAGCTCCCAGCTGGCGTAAGGGAGGGCGTGCCGTAAACGGGCGCGGCCCCCGCGACACCTATGGGTGAAGCCGCCGCCGGACACTCAAGCACCGCGCTCCCACTGACGGGGTTGTGACTGCCTGGTTAGTGGTTTCCCGGCTCCTGGAACTCCTGCGGGACAGCAGCGGGATCGCCGTCGGGCGCGAGGAACACGTGGATGTGCTCTCCGCCTGCTTCAACGGTAAGGGTATCCAGTTGCGCCGCCCCGGCCTGCCAGAGGTCTACCGCAGCTTCCCGTTGGTCCGCCACGGCGGCAGTTAGCAACCCGCGTTTGTCTTCGGGCGCATCGAGAAGATGTTGGTAGCCGGCGGCCGCCGACTGGAGCAGGTTTGCTGCACCCAGGAATGCTGCCCGCGTCACCGTCTGCTCACTTGTGCCTTCCGGGACTGCTTCCAGCGCAGAGGCCGCGAGTGCCAGGTCCTGGTTCCACTGATCCACGTCGCCACTCGGTGCCGGCTGTGCACTCTTGCCGGAATCCACCGGAATGACGGTAGCTAGGCCGCGCAAAACGCGCGCCAGATGTTCGTGGGCCTCCTCGGCTGCGGCAGCCAGGTCCGCGTTGATTGCACTCCGCTCCCGGGCCTGGCCTTCGGCGAGCTTGTCCGCAACTGCTTGGATCGAAGTGGTGTCGGGAGCATCATGGTCCGGCCCGGTTCGCCCCGAAACCAGGGCGCCGGCCACTCCGAGGAGGACGGCCGCCATAGCCGTTACGGCCAAGATTCGTGTTTTGCGGGAAAGACGGGAATAACGGTTCAAGAGGATCTACTACCTTTTGCGGGCCCAAGGGTGTTGAGGATTTTCCGCACGCGTCAGTTGCTGTCCTGGTCACTGCAGTTCGCTCTGCCAGGTTTGCAGATCGCGCACCTTGCCGAGCAGCAATTCATAAGCTTCGGAATTGTTGTCCAGGTGGGCGCGAACTTGAGCCGCGGCTGCGTTCAATTTTTCTGCGGAATCGGCATGCAGGCCGGCGTCCGCGAGCTCCTGGGCCTTGTCCAGCTGTTTGGCGAGCTGGTCTGCCGCCTTCAACGAGAATTCATTGCTGGAAAGCAGCTCTGAGGTCAGCGAATCAACCTCAGCCCAGGTGACGCAGTTCCCGCCACCGTTTACTGCGCCGGCGGACCATGCGATGCCGCCCAACAGGTGCTGGAGGAATTCCGGATCAGCATACGATGCTTCCGTGTGCCCTCCGCCGGTGTACCAGGAACGGGCGCCCTCGAAATTGTGGCACCAGGACAGGGGATGGTCTGCACCCATGGCACCGCCGCGGGCCTTGTAGGTTGTTTCGTCAAGGCTTGTGAGAACGCGAACGGAATCGCGGGGGCTTTGCTTGAAGTTGTACCACTCGTCAAACCGCGTCCACGTCTCTCCCAGGTGGCCGGTCGAAGGGTGCGTTCCGTCTTCGACCACCTGGACGGCAAGTTGTTGCTCAGGATGGCTGACTAAGCGGGCGCCGCCGCCGGTGAGTTCGCTGTACCAGGGAATGGTGTGCATGGAATCCGTGGCTGCATGGACTCCGGCAAACCCGCCACCATCGCGAATGCAGCCCTGGAAAGCGGCAAGCTCGCCCTGGTCGAGCAGCGTCGGCTTGACGGGATCGAGGTTGTTGGTGCCGTCGACGGTGGAAACGAAGACTATGGTTTCGTACTTGGCAAGGTCCGAGGCCGTGGTGAAAGGCGTAGTGGGTAAAGTGCGTTCGGGCTGCCCCTGGTTCCTGGCGGAGGTAGGCGGATCCAGACATCAACGCTGAACCCGTTTGCCTCACCCAGGGCAATGATTGCGACTGCGCAGGAGTGATGGTGAGGGCCGGAACAACAAGTGCCGTCCCAATCGCTCCGAGAGTTGCCTTACTGATGTATCGCTTCATTGCGCTCCTCTTGTAGACGGTGGCCCGGTCTATTACTGACCGCCCGGGCACGGGGTCCGGGGGCTAGACGCGTTCACAAATTGGTGTTCGACCAGTTCTATGGCTCCATTTTTTGGGCATGCGGCAACGGCGTATAGAGCGCCGTAGAGGCCGGTGGGCGTATAGGCACCCGGAGGCCCTACCGCCAGCGCACTCTAGGCGTGGTCAGTGGCCTCCAGCGGGCATAGTGGCGTTCGCCGAGAGCGGTTGGATGCAGGGAAATGGAGCCCCGCGCGCTAGAATCGTTGTAGATAACTGGGCGCCGGTGAAACGTTGACTGAGTCCGTTTTCCGTGCGCTTCCGGCACGCGGACCACGGATCCCTCCGTCAACACGCCACCTGCGCTACATGTTTATGTCTGCTGGCAGATGACTTTCCCGGGATACGGGGGGAGGAGTCGGCCGGACACCATTGAGAACAGAGGAGTCGACAGCGCCTGTGGCTAACGACAATACAGATATTCTGGCAGCTGAAAAACCGGTCGAGGATGCCCCCACGCCTGACACCCCCGCCGGAGAATCAGCCCCGCGTGAATACGGCGCCAGCGACATCACTGTCCTTGAAGGTTTGGAAGCCGTCCGGAAACGCCCGGGCATGTACATCGGTTCCACAGGCCCGCGCGGCCTCCACCACCTGGTGTACGAAGTCGTGGACAACTCTGTCGACGAGGCCCTGGCCGGCTACTGCACGCATATCGAGGTAGTCCTGCAGGCCGACGGCGGCGTCAGGGTGGTGGACGACGGCCGTGGCATTCCCGTGGACATGCATCCCACCGAGCACAAACCGACGGTGGAAGTGGTCATGACCATCCTGCACGCCGGCGGCAAGTTCGGCGGCGGCGGCTATGCCGTGTCCGGCGGCCTGCACGGTGTGGGTATTTCCGTGGTCAACGCGCTGTCCACGCGGGTGGACACGGAGGTCCGGCGCCAGGGCCATGTCTGGCGGATGTCCTTTGCTAATGGCGGCAAGCCGCAGGGCAGCCTGGTCAAGGGCGAAGAGACCGACCGTACCGGCACCAGCCAGACGTTCTACCCGGATCCGGACATCTTCGAATCCACCGAGTTCGACTTCGAGACGCTCCGTGCCCGCTTCCAGCAGATGGCCTTCCTCAACAAGGGCCTCCGCATCACGCTTACCGATGAACGCACGCCGGTTGAGGATGAGGCTGACGCCGACCTGGACCTGGACGGCATTGCCACCGAGGGTGAGGTCAGCGCTGAACACCGGACAGTGGTGTACCAGTACAACGAAGGCCTGCTGGACTACGTCAAGCACCTAAATTCCGGCAAGAAAGTGGACGTGGTCCACGAGGACGTCATCGCGTTCGAAACCGAGGACACCGAACGCCGGATTGCCCTGGAAATGGCCATGCAATGGACCAGCGCCTATTCCGAAAGCGTCCACACCTACGCCAACACCATCAACACCCATGAGGGCGGCACCCACGAAGAGGGTTTTCGTGCCGCGCTGACCTCCTTGGTCAACCGCTACGCCCGTGAGAAGGGCATTATCAAGGAGAAGGACGACAACCTCACCGGCGACGACATCCGTGAGGGCCTGACCGCCGTCATCTCCGTCAAGCTTTCCGAGCCTCAGTTCGAAGGCCAGACTAAGACCAAGCTCGGCAACTCCGAGGTCAAGGGCTTTGTCCAGCGCGTGGTCACCGACAGCCTGGGCGACTGGCTGGAACGCAACCCCGGTCCGGCCCGCGATGTGATCCGCAAGGCGATCTCGGCTGCCCAGGCGCGCATGGCCGCCCGCAAGGCCCGTGACAACGCCCGCCGCAAGAGCCCGCTGGAATCCTTCGGCATGCCCGGCAAGCTCTCGGATTGCTCCTCCAAGGATCCGGAGAAGTGCGAGGTCTACATTGTGGAGGGTGACTCGGCAGGCGGTTCCGCCAAGCGCGGCCGCAACCCGGAAACCCAGGCCATCCTGCCGCTGCGCGGCAAGATCCTGAATGTGGAGCGGGCCCGCCTGGACAAGGCTTTGGGCAATGCGGAAGTGCAGTCCATGATTACCGCTTTCGGCACGGGCATCGGCGAGGACTTCGACCTTTCAAAGCTGCGGTACCACAAGATCGTCCTGATGGCCGATGCGGACGTGGACGGCCAGCACATCACCACCCTGCTGATGACCCTGCTGTTCCGCTACATGCGGCCCCTGATCGAAAACGGCTATGTCTACCTGGCGCAGCCGCCGCTGTACCGGATCAAGTGGTCCAACGCGGCGCATGACTACGTCTACAGTGACCGGGAACGTGACGCCAAACTCCTTGCCGGCCAGGCCGCTGGCCGCCGCATCCCCAAGGACAACGGCATCCAGCGCTACAAGGGCCTCGGCGAGATGGACTACACCGAGCTGTGGGACACCACCATGGACCCGGACAACCGGACGCTGCTGCAGGTCACCATGGACGACGCCTTGGCCGCTGACCAGCTCTTCTCCATCCTGATGGGCGAGGACGTGGAGTCGCGCCGCAACTTCATCCAGCAGAACGCCAAGGACGTCAGGTTTTTGGATATCTAGGGCCGAGCTCGACATATCCAGAAACCGGCATATACCTGAAACGGAAAAAATAAATGAGCGACCAGACACCCGAGAACCCGGCGGAAGAGCCCGGCACTCCGGACACCGTCCTTGAAGGCGACGTGCTGATCGACCGCGTGGAGCAGGTGGACCTGCAGACGGAGATGCAGCGGTCCTACCTGGACTACGCCATGGCCGTTATCGTCGGCCGGGCCCTACCCGATGTCCGGGACGGCCTCAAGCCGGTCCACCGGCGCGTGCTCTACGCGATGTTCGACGGCGGCTACCGCCCCGACCGGGCGTTCAACAAGTGCGCCCGTGTGGTGGGCGAGGTAATGGGCCAGTACCACCCGCATGGCGACACCGCCATCTACGACGCCCTGGTGCGATTGATCCAGGACTGGACCATGCGCTACCCGCTGGCGCTCGGGCAGGGTAACTTCGGCTCCCCGGGCAACGACGGCGCCGCGGCCCCGCGTTATACCGAAACCAAAATGGCCCCGCTGGCCATGGAGATGGTCCGCGATATCGACGAGGAAACAGTCGACTTCCAGGACAACTACGACGGCAAGAACCAGGAACCCACCATCCTGCCGGCGAGGTTCCCCAACCTGCTGGTCAACGGTTCGTCCGGCATCGCCGTCGGCATGGCCACAAACATCCCGCCGCATAACCTGAGGGAAGTGGCTGACGGCGTCCAGTGGTACCTGGCAAACCCCGGCGCCAGCCGGGAGGACCTGCTGGAGCAGCTCCTGCTGCGCGTCAAGGGCCCCGACTTCCCCACAGGTGCAACCATCCTTGGCCACAAGGGCATCGAGGACGCCTACCGGACCGGCCGCGGCTCCATCACCATGCGCGCCGTTGTGAACGTCGAGGAACTCCAGGGCCGCACCTGCCTGGTTGTCACCGAACTGCCATACCAGGCAAACCCGGACAACCTGGCCATCAAGATTGCCGAACTGGTAAAGGACGGCAAGATCCAGGGCATCGCCGACCTCCGCGACGAGACGTCAGGCCGCACCGGCCAGCGGCTGGTCATCGTCCTAAAGCGCGACGCCGTGCCCAAGGTTGTGCTCAACAACCTGTACAAGCACACCGAACTGCAGAGCAACTTCTCCGCCAACATGCTGGCCATCGTGGACGGGGTGCCGCGCACCCTGAGCCTGGATGCGTTCATTCGGCACTGGGTGACCCACCAGCTGGACGTCATCGCCCGGCGTACCCGCTACCGCCTCCGCAAGGCCGAGGAGGAAGCGCACATCCTGCGTGCCCTGCTTAAGGCACTGGACATGTTGGATGAGGTCATCGCCCTTATCCGCGCGTCCAGCACGACGGAAGCGGCACGCGACGGCCTGATGGAACTGCTGGACATCGACGAACTGCAGGCCCGGGCCATCCTGGATATGCAGCTGCGCCGCCTCGCCGCCTTGGAACGGCAGAAGATCCAGGACCGCCATGCCGAACTCGAAGCGCTGATCGCCGAATACAACGAAATCCTTGCCTCCGAAGAGCGCCAGCGGGACATCATCAGCACGGAACTTGGCGAGATCGTCGACAAGCACGGTGACGACCGGCGCACCAAGATCCTGATGGGCTACGACGGCGACATGTCAATGGAGGACCTCATCCCTGAAGAGGAGATGGTGGTCACTATCACCCGCGGCGGTTACGTCAAGCGGACCCGCAGCGACAACTACCGCTCCCAGCAGCGCGGCGGCAAGGGCATCAAGGGCGCCCAGCTCCGCGGCGACGACGTGGTGGAGCATTTCTTTGTCACCACCACCCACCACTGGCTGCTGTTCTTCACGAACCTGGGCAGGGTGTACCGGGCCAAGGCCTACGAGCTGATGGAAGCCGGCCGCGACGCCAAGGGCCAGCACGTGGCAAACCTGATGGCTTTCCAGCCGGATGAACACATCGCCCAGGTGCTGGACCTCCGGGACTACCAGCAGGCACCGTACCTGGTGCTCGCCACCAAGCGCGGCTTGGTTAAGAAGACCCGGCTGGAGGACTACGACACCAACCGCTCCGCAGGCGTGATTGCCATTAACCTCCGCGACGGCGACGAACTGGTCTCCGCGCAGCTGGTGTCCGAAACCGACGACCTGTTGCTGGTTTCCCGCAAGGGCCAGTCGCTCCGCTTCACGGCTACCGAGGACGCCCTGCGCCCCATGGGCAGGGCAACGTCCGGCGTGACCGGCATGAAGTTCCGCGAAGATGACGAACTCCTGGCCATGAACGTCGTCACGGACGGTTCGTTTGTGTTCATCGTTACCGAGGGCGGTTACGCCAAGCGCACCGCCGTGGAGGAATACCGGCTGCAGGGCCGTGGCGGCCTGGGCATCAAGGTGGCCAAGCTGGCTGAGGAACGCGGCGACCTCGTAGGGGCGCTCATTGTCCAGGAGGAGGATGAAGTCCTCGTGGTCATGGAAGGCGGCAAGGTTGTCCGGTCCTCCGTGGCCGGCGTGCCCGCCAAGGGCAGGGATACCATGGGCGTGATCTTTGCCAAGCCGGACAAGAATGACCGGATCATCGAAGTGGCACGCAACAGCGAACGCGGCCTTGAGGGCGAAGAATCAGCGGACGATGACGTAACGTTGGCTGAAGGTGGCGGGACCACTGGGGAATCCGCCGAGCCAGGAATGGCAGAAGAATCACCGGCCGTTGAGTCAGAGGACGCCTCGGGCGATGCTGAGCCGAACGAAGACACCACGGAGGTAACGAGTGAGTAATTCCGACTCATTTCCCAAGCCGAACACCACTGTTCCCGACGGAAACCGGCCTTCGGCTGCACCCCGTGTGAACGCCCCCGTTCGTCCGCAGCAGCGTCCCGCCGCGCCCGCCAACGCGCCGGGGCAGCGTCCGGCTGTTCCCGGCCAGCGCCCCGCGGGCGAACGGCCGGCCCCCGGACAGACAGGCCAGCGGCCCGCCCAGGCCCCCGGCCCCGCCGGTGCAGGACATCGCCCCGCCGGTGCAGAACCACGCCCCGCCGGTGCTCCAGCGCCGGGTGCCCCCGGCCTGGTCAAGCCGGCACCAAAGGCAAAGGTACGGCGGGCGCGGCTGCTGGTCAGCAAGGTGGACCCTTGGTCTGTCCTGAAAATGGCCTTCCTGCTCTCCGTGGCACTGGGAATCGTCACGGTGGTGGCCGCCATCGTCCTGTGGACTGTCCTCGACCTCACAGGCATCTTCGACCAGGTGGACAGCCTGCTCGGCACCCTGGCCGGTACCGAAGGCGGGGGCTTCGAGCTGAAGAAGGTGGCGTCGCTGGGACAGGTGGCATCCTTCGCCACGATCATCGCCGTGGTCAACGTTGTCCTGTTGACCGCGCTGTCCATGCTCTCCGCGGTCTTGTATAACATCTCCGCCACCCTTGTGGGCGGCATCGGGGTCACGCTGACCGACGACTAGGACCCGCTTCCGCTGGCTCCATTCCTGCGGAAAGCGCCGATTTGAGATCGGGCCGGGATGTGCTGTAGAGTCATGTCTCGGCCCGATGAGGCATCGGGGCGTATAGCTCAGGCGGTTAGAGCGCTTCGCTGATAACGAAGAGGTCCCAGGTTCAAGTCCTGGTACGCCCACGGAACCTGTGCAGGTTCAAAGGAAGGCATGGACCGGGTAAAACCCGGAGCCAAGCCGGAACGGGGAGCATGTGAAAAAGTTGCTGGTCATCGCAGCTGCAATCGCAGGCGTCCTGGTTTACCGCAAGGCACAGGAATCCGAAGCCCGGAAAGATGTCTGGAGCAAGTCGACCGATTCGGTTGACTAGCCCGGAACCCGGCTGGAGGCTGGTAAATGGTTTTCTGGTTCTAGGGTAAGATGGACGGGTTGCTTCTTATGGGGGCATGGCGCAATTGGTAGCGCACCTGCTTTGCAAGCAGGGGGTTAGGGGTTCGAGTCCCCTTGCCTCCACCATGGGAAAGTCCCGGTCCGCGGAAACGCGGGCCGGGACTTTTGCTTTGCCCAATAACCACCACCAAGCGCCATAGGGTTGAGCAGTGCATAGGGTTGGACAGTGACTTTCTTCATCGCGGCAATGGGTGTCCTGGGTGTTGCTTCATCAGGTCCCCTGATCGCAGCCACGCTGGGTGCCACGAGTGTTACCGCCTTGGCCATCGCGTTCTGGCGCAATGCGATTGCGGCAGCCGTGATGGCCACGCCCACCCTGGTTCGCGAGCCCCGACAGTTCGGAGCCATCACCCGCTACGAGTTCCGCTGGTCACTGGTTGCCGCCGTTGCGCTGGCCCTGCATTTCGCCTGCTTCATCACGTCCCTGCAGCTGACCTCCGTTGCGGCGGCCACTGCGCTGGTCTGCCTCCAATCCGCGTGGATTGCCGTGTTCCAGCTCTTCCGCGGCATCCGGCACCGCTGGCAGGTCCTGGCAGGCCTGGGCACCGCTTTCGGCGGGGTGGTGGCCATCACCGGCTTCGACATGGGATCGTCCCCGGAGGCACTGCTGGGCGACCTGCTGGCCCTTGCCGGCGGCGCACTGGCCGGACTCTATACCCTGGCCGGGGGCAAGGCCCGCCAGAGCATGAGCACCGGAACCTACACCACCCTCTGCTACGGGTTCTGCGCGGTCCTGGTAGCGCTAATGGCCCTGCTGGCGGGGCAGCCCCTCGCAGGCTTCGATGCGGGCGGCTGGCTGGGCATCGCAGCGATCACCGTTTGCGCACAGCTGGTGGGGCACACCGCGTTCAACCACCTGCTGGCCACCATGAGCCCGCTCCTGGTGTCGATGATCATCCTCCTCGAGATTCCCGGCGCGGCACTGCTCGCGGCGGTGTTCCTCGGGGAAACCCTGCCGGCCGGCATCTATGCCGGGCTCGGCCTCATCCTGGCGGGACTCGCCGTCGTCGTGCTGGGCCAGAAGCCCGGGAGGGCCGGAAGGCGCGGGAAGGAGGAACGCCGGGATGAGCCGCCGTCGGAACGCCTGGCGGAGCTGGGAACGGACTGACAGTCTGCTTCCAGGAAGGGACTACTGGCCTCCGCGCCGGACGGGCTGGGCCGTGTTCACGGTGTGGATGGCCCGGAGGATCTTGGCCGGGAAGTAGACCGAGAAGAAGACCACCATCGGCGCCTTCAATGCCATCTTCTTGACGTTGTGCGCCTTGTACGTGCGGTCGAAGCGCGTAACGTAGTAGCGGTAGTCCCGTGGGGAATCCTCCAGCCGGCGGGCTGACATGCCGGACACCATCTGCGGGCAGTACTGGATTTTCAGGTCATGGTCAGCAAGGTGCAGGGACAAGTCAATGTCCTCATGCATCTCGTCCTTTTCATCACGGCAGGTCTCGGTCCGGATGGTCTTCCATGCGGAGGCGCGCAGGGCCATGTTGGAGCCGAACAGGAAGTGGTACTGGTGCTTGGCCAGTTTCAGCATGAGCTGGCGCATCTTGTCGTCCGCCTTGAGGCCGAACCTGCGCATGGGCATGTCGTAGTAAACCACCGGACCGGTGGCCGCCTGCACCGACTGGTCCAGGAAGGCCTTCTGCACCTGCTCCACCCAGTCCGGCTCGAGGACGGAGTCGGCGTCGATGCGGCCCAGGACGTCACCGGTGGCGCTGTCCAGCCCGAAGTTGCGGGTGGGGATGAGGCCCTGTTCACGGTCCTGGCTGAGCAGGAGTATGGGGCTTTCCGGGTATTCGAGCTGCATCTGCCGGACGATGGCTGCGGTGCGGTCCTTGGACAGGTTGTCCACCACGATGATCTCGTGGGCCGGAACCGACTGGTAGATGGCAGCGATCAGGCACTGCCGGATGACGCTCTCCTCGTTGTACGCCGGGATGACAATGGACACGCGGGGCAGCTCGGCTGCGTCGTTCAAGGCATCCCCAGGAGGTTGATCGGCTGACATCAGTTCAAATCTAGCATCGCACCGCTGCGCCGCCCGGGAGGAAGGCAAGGTCTTCGGGCAGGCCGTGCAAAGAACATGAAGACGCCGGAAGGGGCCCCGTTCAGTAAACGGAGCCCCTTCCGGCGTATCTTTACGAGGCTAGGCCTGGCTGGTGCCCTTGTCCCCGTTGCCAATGGATGACTTTGCGTCGGTTGCGATCCTGGCGGTGGTTTCCGACGCATCTTCGGCCACGTGCTTTGCCTTGTCGGCCGCGTCCTCCACCTTGTCCTTGACGGTGTCGGCTGCATCCGACGTGGCGCCAGCGCCCACAGCGGCAGCGGAGGCCGTGGCATCGGCAGCCTTGTCCGCAGCGCTGGCGGCAGTGTCCTTGACCTCATTAACGGTGCTGGCCGGAACCGGCGCCGGCTTGGGGGTCACCGGTGACGGGGTCTTCCAAGGGTCCTCGACCGGCTTGGATGCCTTCCAGGCGGCAACGCCGGCGGCCACTGCGGCGGCAACAACCCCGAAGACCAGCCAGCCGCGCTGCTTCTTGGGCGGTTCCGGCTGTGCCAGCTGGATGCCGACGACGCGGCCTGCCTCCGTTGCCGCTGCCTTCAGCTGCGTGCCGGTGTTCTGGGCCTGCTCCTGGATAATGTGGACGATCCCCACATCACCGAGCTTCTGGGCGACGGCGTCCACGCGGGAGGGCGCGTTCTCCAGCGTGCGGTGCACTGCTTCCGACGCCGTGCCGATCTGGTCCGAAAGCCGCGGCAGGTACTCCACCACAACGCGGTCCCGGGCGTTCAGGACAACCGGTGTGGCCTTGTCCAGGGCCTCATGCAGCTTCGGCGAGGCGCCTTCCACGACGTAATTGATCTTGGGGCCCAGCTGCGCCAGCCCGTCCTGGATCCGGGGAGTCACAACGGCCACACCGTCTGCAAGATTGTGAGCGGCGTTCTTCAGGCCCGACTGGATCTTGGGAGATGCTGTATCGAGGCCCTGCTGGAGACGGGGCACTGCCCAGTCCACGGCTGCTTCAACACGGGGGGCTGCCCATCCTTTGGCATTCTCGACGGCGCCGATGACTGACAGTTCAAGGTCACGGGCAATACGATCCGATTTCTTCACAACTACCTCCCGATTAATGTGACGGTCTGTGGTTAGCCTACGTGGCTTGGTCTTTACCGGCTATTCCCACCGCGGATCTTAGGGTGATTTCACCCAGCGCGGAACTGCTGCCGGGGCCGTATCCCGCAAGGAGCGGCGTGGAAGAATGGGCCGTATGACTGCCATCGCAACTGCAAAAGCAACTATCCACACGAGCCTCGGCGACATCGTGGTTAATCTCTTCGGCAACCACGCGCCCAAGACCGTTAAGAACTTCATTGGCCTCGCCACGGGCGAGCAGGCGTGGACCCACCCTGAGACCGGCGAGGACAAGACCGGCACCCCGCTGTACAACGGAACCATCTTCCACCGCATTATCAAGGACTTCATGATCCAGGCCGGCGACCCGCTGGGCCGCGGCACCGGCGGCCCCGGCTACCGCTTCGACGACGAGATCCACCCCGAACTGAACTTCAATCAGCCGTACAAGCTGGCCATGGCCAACGCCGGGATCCAGATGGGCAAGGGTACCAACGGTTCACAGTTCTTCATCACCACCATCCCCACCGACTGGCTGCAGGGCAAGCACAGCATCTTCGGCGAGGTTGCGGACGAGGAATCCAAGAAGGTTGTTGACGCCATCGAGGGCGTGCGCACCGGCATGGGAGACCGCCCCGTAGAGGACGTCACCATCAACAGCATCGACATCGAGCAGCTGTAACACCACACCATGAGCTACGGAATTCCGTCGGCCGAGCCGTCCGCCCAGGTTCCGGTATGCCCCCGGCACCCTGACCGGCCCTCCTACGTGCGCTGCCAGCGGTGCGGGCGCCCCGCGTGCCCCGACTGCCAGCGGGCGGCCGCCGTCGGATTCCAGTGCGTTGACTGTGTCAACGAAGCAAAGCGTACGACGCCGGAAGTACGGACGGTCTATGGCGGCGCCGTTGCCACGGGCAAGCCGCGCGTAACGTTCGGGATCATCGCGGCCTGCGTCGTCCTGTACGTCCTGCAGTGGGTGGTTCCCAACGACGCCGTCTACCAGACCCTCGGCTTCGCCAACATCTATGCCGAACCCCGGTACGGCGAGTTCGAGCCGTGGCGGATGCTCACCGCGGCGTTCCTGCATTCACAGGGCTTCATCCTGCACATCGTGCTGAACATGTACATGCTGTGGGCGTTCGGCCAGGCGCTGGAACCCCTGCTGGGACGCATCCGGTTCCTGGCCCTTTACCTCATCTCCGCGATCGGCGGATCCGTGGGCTACCTCCTGCTGACTCCCCTCTATGAACCGGGCAGGCCCCTCTACGGAGTGGTGGGCGCTTCCGGTGCCATCTTCGGACTGTTTGGCGCCATGCTCCTGGTGCAGCGGCACCGCGGCGGCGAGACACGGCAGCTGTGGGTACTGATTGCTATCAATGGCGTCATCGGATTCCTGATTCCACAAATCGCGTGGCAGGCGCACCTCGGCGGCCTCGTTGCGGGCGGACTGTGCGCGGCGGTCCTCGCCTACACTCCCCGGGGCCCACGCCAAGGCATCCTTCAAGCAGCGGGACTGGCAGGCGTACTTGTCCTGCTCGCCCTGGCGGCCTGGATCCGCGTCTCGGTCTAGCTACCTGCCCGCTCACGGGTTGGCACTTGGAAAACCCCGGCCTGTGCCGGGGTTTTTATTTATCCACAGTCCTTTTCCACAGTGTTGGTAACTTACACCTCTGTTATTCGTCCTTTTCGGCGGCAGTACTGCCGGATCCCCGCGGTTGGGTTGGGTCTGCCAACAGCTTTCTCCACACCTGTGGATAACCTCTGGGGAAACCCCTGTGCTTAAGTGGAGAAAGTCCGCGCTTGATGGGATGTTGTGGAAAACTTCTGTAGCCGCCCCCTTGACGGAGCTCACGGGGACAGGTGCGGGGCGTCTTTCAACAGTCTTATGCACACTGTTAATAACTGACCACGGTGTAGTTCCAGGATATTGCTGCCCCGGCATCCCGGCACCTGGGCGCCTTAAGGGGTCGGAATACCCAACTTCTATCCACACTTGTGGATAACTTGTGGGTATCGCCGTGTTGGTAAGTGGATAAGCTTCTGGTGCTGTTGTTTTCGCCGCGTTCCACCGCATTGCCTCGGGAGGGCCCCCTTGACCGCCAACAGACACATCTTCCTTGATAAGCAGCACCCCGCGGTTTGGCGGGCCATCAACGGGCTGGGGCTGAAGGTCAAGGAAGCTGCAGCGGAGGCGGGGATCGGCGGAAAGATGCTGGAGCTGCTCAACGTGCGGATTTCCCAGATCAACGGCTGTGCGTACTGCCTGGACGTCCACGTGAAGGATGCCCTCCAGGCCGGGGAGACGCAGCAGCGGCTGGCTGTGCTGCCTGCATGGCGGGATACCGCGCTGTTCACTGAGAAGGAACGGGCTGCCCTGGCCCTCGTTGAGAGCATTACCGAGCTGCCTGCCCAGGAAATCCGTGAGCAGGAAGAAGGCTTTGCCCGCGGCTGCCTCACGGAGGAAGAGTTTTCCGTGGTGAGTTGGGTTGCCGTCTGCATGAACGCCTTCAACCGGGTGTCCATCACCAGCCACCACCCGGTCCGCCGGGACCGCTGAGCGGCTTCGCCTCCGTACGTCGCGGTTATCCACAATGTCTTCCACACTGTTAATAACCGCATCCCGGTGACGTGGTTCCGGTTTTCCCGGCAGTTCCGGCGTTTTGTCAGCCGCATCGAGGGTTATTCGCAGGTTATCAACACTGTGGACAACTTTCCCAACAGCTGGGGAAACCTCTTAGGTGGTCGGCTCTGTCCAGATCCCGGACGAACCCCGCCGGTGACTTCCCACAAGGTGGGTATCCACCATCCCGATCGCTTCCATGAGCGCGAACATCGTTGTGGGACCGACGAATGCGAAACCCTTTTTGCGGAGGACCTTGGACAAGGCCACGGACTCCTCCGACTGGGTGGGAATTTCGTGGTGGTATACAGGCCGTGGCGTGGTTACGGGCTTGAATTGCCACACGAAGTCCACCAACCCGCCTTCCGGCCTCAGGGTCAGGGTGGCCTGCGCGTTCCTGATGGCGGCGAGGATCTTGAGGCGGTTCCGGACAATGCCCTGGTCCTGGAGGAGCCGCTCCATATCTGTATCCGTGAACTGGGCAACGGCGTCAGGGTTGAAGCCTTCGAAAGCAGCACGGAACGCGGGACGCTTGCGCAGGATGGTTGCCCAGGACAGGCCTGCCTGGAAGCCTTCCAGGCAGATGCGCTCGTACAGCCCCTGTTCGTCGGTGACGGGAAGGCCCCACTCGTGGTCGTAGTAGTCCCGCAGCAGCGGATCAGACGCGGCCCACACGGGCCGGGCCAGGCCGTCGTCGCCTATGACCACGGAAACAGCCGGGTCGGCGACCATGGCGTCCCTGTCCTGGATCCTGGTGTCAGCGGGGAGGCGCTAGGAGCGCCAGCGGGTGGTCATCAGGAAGCCTACGATGGCGATGCCAAAGCCGGCCACGATATTCCAGGAGCCCCAAGCCTGGACCGGAAAAAGTCCTTCGCTGATGTAATACGTGATGATCCAGAACAGCCCGATGATCATCAGGCCGAACATCACGGGCTTGAACCACACCGGGTTCGGCTTGTAGGCCTGGGGCGAAGCCGGCTCGGCGGTGCTGGCAGTCTTCTTGCGCGGCTTTGACTCGGGCACTGGCTCTCCTTGGCGGCTGTGTCAAGCTCGGCGTCCCGGGCTTGATATCCTGCAAGGAGGAAATTGCCAGCGGTCTGCGCGATCTTGGTCAAGTCTGGATGCTTACTAGCAGCCAATTCTAGCCGGACTTCCCGGGCCGCCGGTGCCCGGCGGAACCGCCCTGAGGAGAACGCGTGGTATTGCAGGAGAAGGCGAGGCCCGCCGCTGCGCCGGCTGCCGGCGTCGGACTTCTGCGTGGAACCATCCAGGTGCTCGGTGAACTCCTGATCACAGCGGGCATCATCCTCCTGCTCTTCGTCGCCTGGCAGCTGTGGTGGACCAACGTGGAATCGGACGCCAGGCAGAGCGAAGTCATCAAGGAATTCGCCCAGGACCTGGGTTCCGCCGCGCCGGCTGCTCCTGCCGAAGCCGGGCCGGCACCGAGTGAGGACTTCGGGGAACCGGTGGTGGGAGTGGCCCCCGGGCATGCCGGAACCATAGGCATCATGTACATCCCGCGGTTGGGCCCCAATTACACCAGGCCGATCGTTGAGGGAACCACCAGCGATGTCCTGGACACTCTGGGCCTGGGACACTACCCCAACACCGCGATGCCGGGCGCTGTGGGCAACTTTGCCGTTGCCGGGCACCGGCAGACGCACGGCGCCGTCCTGGACAATATCCACACCCTGGTGCCCGGCGACAGGATCTATGTCCAGACCAAGGACGGGTACTACGTGTACGTCTTCCGGAACAACCAGATTGTGATGCCGGACCGCAGGGACGTTTTGGAACCCGTGCCCACGCTGCCGGGCGTCACCCCCACGGAAAGATTCCTCACCATGACCAGCTGCAACCCGCGTTTCGGGGCGGAAGAACGGATCATCGCCTACGCCCTGCTGGACAGCTGGCGGCCGGCCTCCGCCGGTCCCCCGGAGGAGATCGTTGCCCAGGTGGCGGCCGCGGTCGGAAGGGGCTGAGGGTATGTACGGCTGGATTTTCCGCCATTTGCCGGGGCCGCTGTGGCTGCGCATCATGACCTCGCTGGTACTCATTGCCGTGGCACTGGTATTGATGGTCCAGTTCCTTTTTCCGTGGATGTCCGAGTACACCCAGTTCACTGACTCAACGATTGGTGCAGTAAGCCAGCCATGACCTCAAAAAAGATCCTTGTGGTGGATAACTACGACAGCTTCGTGTACACCCTGGTGGGCTACCTCCAGGAGCTCGGCGCCGAGACCACCGTGGTCCGCAACGACGACGTTACGCTGGCTGAAGCCATCGAGCTGGCCGGCACCCGCGACGGCGTGCTCATCTCACCGGGCCCCGGCAATCCGGCGGAAGCCGGTGTGTGCATCGAGCTGATCAGGTGGTGCGGTGAAAACAGCGTGCCGATGTTCGGCGTCTGCCTTGGCCACCAGGCACTGGCGGAAGCGTTCGGCGGCAAGGTGACCCATGCACCGGAGCTGATGCACGGCAAGACTTCGCAGGTGGAGCACATCGGCACCAGCGTCTTCGCCGGACTCCCCTCCCCCGTCACGGCCACCCGCTACCACTCGCTCGCCGCCGTCCGCGAAACGATCCCGGACGTTCTGGAAGTCACCGCGCAGACTGCGTCCGGCGTGGTGATGGGCCTGCAGCACCGGACTGCACCTCTCTGCGGAGTGCAGTTCCACCCGGAATCCGTCCTGACCGAGGGCGGCTACCAGATGCTCGGGAACTGGCTTGAGTCGCTGGGCATGGCGGGAGCGGCCGCGCGGGCAGCGAAGCTCAGCCCGCTTATCCAGCACTAGGGCGTACCGGGGCCCTAGCCCTTTCTGGTGGGGGTCGCCGTCGGCGTTGGCGTGGCCGTGGGTGAGGGCGGCGGAGGCGGCGCTGTGGCCACCACAATGCTGACCGTCTTGCCCTGCTCCACCGCGGCGTTGGCGGGGTCGCCCTGGTCAGTCACGCGCCCGGCTTCAACCTGGCCGTTCTCGACTTCAATGACGTTTGGTACCAGGCCCAGTTCCTTGAGGGCCGCTTCGGCTTCCTCCCGTGTGCGGCCGCGCAGTTCCGGGACCGCCACCTTGCCCGTCGACACCACCAGTTCGACCGTGCTTCCCACGGCTACGTTTTGTCCCGGGGCCGGGCTGGTGGTGATCACAATGCCCGCCGGGACTGTTGCGCTGTTGGCGGTGGTGGTGGACGGCGCGCCTACGAGTCCGTTCTGCCGCAGAATGTCGCGTGCCGCGGCCTCGGTTTTCCCGGGCAGGCTTTCCGGGATCCTTACCGCGCTGGGGCCCTCCGAGATATTCAGCACTACTTCCGACTCGGGAGCCACTGCGATGCCGGCCGCGGGGTCCGTTCCGATCGCAATGCCCTTGGCGACGGTGTCGTTCTGCATCCGCACAATCCGCGGTTTGAGGTCCGCGTTGTAGAGCTCCTGCAGCGCCGCTGATTCGGTCATGGCAGCCACCACGGGTATTTCCACCTTCGGCGCTGCCGGGGCGGGCCTGTTCACCATGTTGAAGAGCCACAGGCCGCCGCCGGCCAGGACCAGCAGGGTGACGATCACCAGTATGGCGATCCAGGTACGACGGCGGGACTTCTGCCGGGCGCTCCGCTCGCGTTCCGGAGCAAACCCCAAGGGCAGCGGCTCGGGTGGCGCAGGGTCCCCGGACTGTACTGCCGCCACCGCGGTGGCACCTTCGGAAGGGTAGGTGCCGGCGGCAGGCATCCGGCCGGTCGGGGCGTCGTCCAGGAAACTTGCACCTGTGGCGGCAAAAGCCTCCGTGGCCGGAGCCTGCCCGGGTACATAGTCGTTCGGATCGGTTGGTGCCTCGGACGCCGGAAGGGCCGGCACGGGAATGCCGGACCGTGCCGCACGGAGGGCGCGGCGGAAGGCCGCGGCGTCCTGGAACCTGTCCTCGCGGTTCTTCTGCAGCGCCTTGGCCAGGACTGAATCCAGTGCAGGGGAAACATCCGGATTCAGGCTGCTGGCGGGCTCGGCAATCTCCCGGACGTGCTGGTAGGCCACGGACACCGGACTGTCGCCGACGAACGGCGGCCGGGACGTCAGCATTTCGTACAGCAGGCAGGCGGCGGAGTACAGGTCGCTCCGGGCGTCCACGGTTTCACCCCGGGCCTGTTCGGGCGATAGATACTGGGCAGTTCCCACCACGGCCTGGGTCTGCGTCATGGTGGCGGAGGAATCGGCGATGGCACGGGCAATGCCGAAATCCATGACTTTCACCGAGTCGGTGCCCTCGCAGTACATCACGTTGGCGGGTTTGATATCGCGGTGGACGATACCTGCCTTGTGGCTGTATTCCAGCGCGGACAGGACACCCAGGCAGTAGTCGATGGCCTGCCCGATGGTGACGTTGTTGGTGCGGATCAGCTCGCGGAGGGTATTGCCCTCCACGAACTCCATCACGATGTAAGGCACCCGGATGTCTTCGCCGGAACCGTCGGGAACGCGGTGTTCGCCGGTGTCGTAAATGGCCACGATGGACGAGTGGTTGAGGGCCGCGACCGCCTGGGCCTCGCGCTTGAACCGCGCCTGGAACTGGGGATCGCGGGCGAGGTCTGGCCGTAGCAGTTTGACGGCCACGGTCCGCCCCAGCCGGGTGTCGATGCCGCGGTAAACATCCGCCATGCCACCGCGGCCAATGAGGGTGCCCAGTTCGTAGCGGCCGCTCAGCGTACGCTGGTTGTCCACCGGGAGGCTGTCCTCACGATGCATCGGGGTGCGCGGGTACTCGTTCATTGTCAGCCCTGGCGTTACGGTGAGCAGGTGGGCGGCAGGCCCGACAGCTCGCCGTCGTCACAGTCGGGCAGGGGCGACTCCGCGGTCGGCGCCGCTACGGACGAGGTGGTGGGCGACGGCGGCGGGGAAGTCGTGGTGGGAGCCGGGGGCGCCACCGCATAGGTCACGGTGATCGGGGATCCGAGGGGCAGCAGCCCCGTGGGGTTCAGTCCCACCACGCGGTTCGGGGCGGCCTCGTTGGTCTGCAGCGGCTCGACCGTGACTGTAAGGCCCAGGCTGGACAGTTCGGACTGCACCTGGCGGTAGTCCTTGCCCAGGTACGCGGCCGGAATGACGTTGACCGTTACCTGCGTGGGTTCCGGCGTTGGCGTCGGCGTATTCCGGGTGGGCGTCGGGGTGGGCGACGGTGTCCGGGTGGGGGTGGCACTGGTGGTCTGCGGGCTGCTCGACGGCGGGCTGGACGTGGCGTCGTTGGAAGGGAACAGGATGCCCCGCTGGTTCAGGAAGAAACCCACCAGCGCGAACAGGAGCAGCAGGATCAGGGCGATCAGGGGCCAGGTCCAGGGGCTGCGCCCCTTGCGCTCGGGCTCGTCGGCAGGCTCGTCGTCGTACGTTGTGTCCTCCGGGACCCAATTACGCTCGGCGGCCATCGCGTTTGCCCGTTGCATGGTGCTGTCCGCGCCCGCAGCGGATGCGCCGGCAGCACCGGCAGCCATCCCGGCGGCGGCACCGGCAGCACCGGTACCGAGGACAGGCAAAGCTGACGTGGGTGTTGGGGAGGAATCACGTGAGGCGCCAATGACACCCGTGGGCGCGGTGGCTGTGTCAACCGGGGCAGTGATAGGGCCCGTGGAGTCGTCGAACAGCAGCATGCCGGGGACCGCGGCACGCGCCGCGCTGATATCCCCGTTGCGGATGGCTTCCGCTGCTTCCGCAAGCTTGATGGCGTTGGCGGGCCGGTCCTTGGGGTCCTTGGCCAGCATCGACATCAGCAGGGCACGCACCGGAGAGGGCAAGCTCTCCGGCAGCGGCGGCGGAGCATCGTTGACCTGGGCGAGGGCAATGGCGATCTGCGACTCCCCGGAGAACGGACGGTGCCCGCTGAGGCACTCATAGCCGATCACGCCGAGGGAGTAGATGTCGGAGGAACCCGTGGCGGTCTGGCCCGTGGCCTGTTCCGGCGCGAGGTACTGGGCGGTGCCCATCACCTGGCCGGTCTGCGTCAGGGGCACCTGGTCCGCGAGGCGGGCGATGCCGAAATCGGTGACCTTGACGCGCCCATCCGGGGTGATCAGCAGGTTGCCGGGCTTGACGTCCCGGTGGACCAGCCCCTGGGCATGCGCGACGGCGAGGGCGCGGGCGGTCTGGGCAATGATGGAGAGCGTGCGGTCCGGGGACAGCACCTGCTCGTGCTCGATGATGCTGCTCAGCGGCTGGCCGGGAACGAGTTCCATGACCAGGTAGGCGGAGCCTTCCTCCTCGCCGTAGTCGAAGACATTGGCGATGCCCACATGGTTCAGCAGTGCGGTGTGGCGGGCCTCCGCGCGGAACCGCTGGAGGAAACCTGGGTCTCCGGTGTATTCCTCCTTGAGCACCTTGATGGCGACGATGCGGCCCAGTACGAGATCTTTTGCCTTCCAGACTTCCCCCATGCCGCCAATCGCGATCCGCGTGGTCAGCTGGAATCTGCCGCCGAGGGTGATTCCGGTTGTAGGCCTCACTTATTCAACACCGCCTCAAAAATTCTCTTCGCGTTCGGACTGGTCAGCTGGGCTCCGGTGGTGATGTCCACGCCCTCCATGACGATCGTGACACCCACCTGCGGGTTGTTTGCGGGGGCAAACCCGGTGAACCACGAGTTGTTGCTCCCGTTGCCCAGTTCCGCGGTCCCGGTCTTTCCGGCCACCTGGACGCCGGGGACGGCGGCGCGGTTCGCGATGCCCTCACTCACTGCGCTGACCATCCAGTCGGTGATCTGGTTGGCGATCGCCGGGGTGGTGGAGGTCCGCAGCTGTTTCGGCTGTGGTTCATCAATGACGCGCAAGTCAGGGGCGCGCAGGGCCTTGACGAGGGTGGGTTGCATCTGGACGCCGTCGTTTGCGATGGCGGCGGTCATCATGGCCACCTGCAGGGGTGTGGCGCGGACGTCCTTCTGGCCGATGACGGACTGGGCGAGGCCGGGCGCATCAAGGTCGTCCGGGAAAGTGTTGCCACGCGCGTAGTCAAGTTTGAGCTGGTCGCCCATGTCCTGGCCGAAACCGAACTTCTCTGCCTGCTCGGCGATGGCGTCCCGGCCGATGTCCAGGGCGATGCTTGCGAACGGGGTGTTGCAGGACTGCTGCAGCGCAAAGGCGAAACTGGCGGTGTTCCGGGTGTAGCAGTTTCCGCCGGCGTAGTTGGGCAGCCGGTACTGGATGCCCTCGAAGGGCATCTCGGCGGGGTTGGGCAGTTCGCTGTCCGCGTTGTACTTCCCGGAGGCCAGCGCGGCAGCGGTGTCCACCAGCTTGAACACCGAACCGGGGGCGAGCAGTTCGCCGGTGGGTCCGCTGACGTTCTGGTTCAGGTTGATGCCGGGCACTTTGACCAGCTCGTTGATGCTGGACTGTGCCGCCGCCAGATCCTGGGTGGCAACGGTGTTGGGGTCGTAGGAGGGCTTGGACACCATGGCCAGGATGGCGCCGGTCTTCGGGTTGGTGACCACGATGGAGCCGCGCTGGCCCTCCGGGATCAGGCTGTAGGCGAGCTGCTGTATTTCGGGGTCGATGGTGAGCTCCACGGACGCGCCCTTGGGCTGGTTGCCCAGGAACAGCTGTCCCACCCGGTCGAGGAACAGTTGATCGGAGTTGCCTGCCAGTTCGGCTCCCATGGCCTGTTCCAGGCCGGTGGCGCCGAAGTTCTGGGAAAAGTAGCCTGTGATGCCGGCGTACAGTTCCGGCTGCGGGTAGGTGCGCTGGAAAGCGCAGGTCTCCGAGCCGCTCTCCACGGACTCCGCAACGGCGGATCCGCCGACGATGATGGCGCCGCGGTCGTTGCAGAAGTTCTGCAGGACGGCGCGCTGGTTCCAGGGGTTCGCCTTGAGCTCATCTGCGCCGATTACCTGGACATAGCTGATGGCGCCGAAAATGAGGGCGAACATGGCGATGGCCGCGACCCACGAATGCCGTATTGCCTGGTTCACAGGTGCTTCACCGCCTCGGTAGGAGTATCAATGCCGGTTGCTTCGGATCCCTTGGCCGGTGGCAACGGTGTTGTGTCCACAGGGCCGCGGGCCGTGTGCGAGATCATCAGGAGCAGCCCCACGATGATCCAGTTGGCCAGCAGCGACGAGCCGCCGGCCGCGAGGAAGGGCGTGGTAAGGCCGGTCAGTGGAATCAACCGCGTCACGCCGCCGATCACCACGAAGCATTGCAGCGCCACGGCGAAGGACAGGCCGCAGGCAAGGAGCTTGCCGAACGCGTCCCTGGTGCCCAGTGCGGCGCGGAAGCCGCGGGTGAACAGCAGGAGGTACATCAGGACGATGGCGAAGAGTCCGATCAGTCCCAGTTCCTCGCCGAGGGAGGCGATGATCATGTCGCTGTTCGCGAAGGGGACCAGGTCCGGACGCCCCTGCCCCAGCCCGGTGCCGACCAGTCCGCCGTTTGCCATGCCGAAGAGCCCCTGCACGATCTGCAGGCTGCCGCCTGGAGATCGCCCGTACACCTCTTCGGTGAAGGCGTTGAGCCAGCCGTAGATGCGCAGTTCCACGTGGGAGAACACCTGGGCTGCCACGAAGCCGCCGCCGGCAATCAGCGCCAGGCCGATCACAACCCAGCTGATCCGGCTGGTAGCCACGTAGATCATCACGATGAACAGGCCGAAGAACAGGATGGAGGAGCCCAGGTCGCGCTGGAAGATGAGTACGCCGATACTTACCAGCCACGCCGTGATCATGGGACCCATGTCCTTGAACCGCGGGAACTGGAGGGGGCCGATCTTCCGGCCGGCCAGCAGGATGAGGTCGCGGTTCGAGGATAGATACCCGGCGAAGAATATAGCCAAGGTGATCTTGGCGACTTCGCCCGGCTGAAAGGTCATGGGCCCCAGCCGGATCCACACCTGCGCGCCGAGGATTTCGCCTGCGCTGATGCCTGGCACCAGGGGCAGGATGAGCAGCAGGGCGCTGGCGGCCAGGGAGATGAACGTGAACCGGCGCAGGATCCGGTGGTCCTTGAGGAACCAGATGACGGCGATGGCAACCGCCATGGCGATCAGCGTCCAGCGGAGCTGGTTGTTCCCGGTATCGTCTCCCGGCGCGTCGAGGCGGTGGATCATGGCCAGGCCGATGCCGTTGAGCGCAACCACGAGCGGAAGTATTACCGGATCAGCATATTTCGCGCGGAACCGGAGGACACCGTGGAACACCAGGGCAGCCACGGCCAGGAGGCTGGACTGGAACCAGAAGTCCGAGTCGAACGCCTTTTCCTGGTCCACGCCCACCAGCATGTTCGCGCCGATGCCGACGGCGAGCGCCAGCAGGAGCAACGCGAGTTCCACGTTGCGGCGTGGTTTGGGAACGGTGCTGAGCTGGCTCATGAGCCCCCCTCGCAGGTGACGGTGGGAGTGGGTGAGGGGGAAGGGCTTGCCGCGGCGGAGGCCGGGGGATCCGTGGCCGGAGGCGAAGCGGGATCAGCAGGTGAGGGATCCGGCGCCGGCGCGGTTGCCGAAGCAGTCGGCGTGGGGCAGCCCTCTTCCGGCGACGTGGTACCGGTGAGCTCAAGGTTCTTGACGATGCGTTGGGCGTCGTAAAGATCATTGGCGGGGACGGTCTGGCGCACCCGCTGCTGCGAGAACGGCGGGAGGGAGTCCATCCGGATTTCGGTCACCGCTTCAAGGCTGGAGAGCTGGATCGGGCCGAGCCGCTGGGAGACGCCGTTATAGATGGCCACCCGGGAATCGTACTCACCGATGTAGTAGCGGGTCTGGGTCCAGGCGTAGCCCACCCAAAGGCCGACCGTGAGGACCACCAGTATTGCGGCGGCGATGGACCAGGTGACCCAGCGGCGGGGTTTCAGCGGTACCAGGGTCTCGTCGTCGTCGCCGTTCTGGGGTTCTGCCTTGTGGGTGAGGAGGGTTGCCGCCCGGCGGGCAACCGTCCGGCCGGCAATGGTGGGAATGGAGCCTGATTCGGCGGCTGCGGCCGCGGCGCCAACCAGTTCGTGGGGGCGCGAAGAAAGCTCTTCGCGCAGGACTTCGGCGGTGAGGTGTTCCCCGAGGTGGGGGTCGGTGGCACCTGGTTCGACCGGATCGGCCTCAGATTTTCCAGCGGCAGGATCCGGGGATGCGCCGTCCTTGTCCGCGGGGGAAGGCTTCTTGCTGCTGTCCCTGGCGTCGTCACCGGTGGCAGTGCTGTCCGCATCGGTGGCGGCCTCTGCGGGCTTTGATGGTTTAAGGGCGGGCGCAGACGCAGCTGCCGCGGCGGCTGACCTGGTGCCCACCACCGGAGGAACCACCTCGACGGCGGCGGTGCTGACGTCGTCGGGCGTTTCCTCGACGATCTCCACCATCACAACGGTGACGTTGTCCGGCGAACCTGCCTCCAAAGTCAGTTCCACGAGGGTTTCCACGCACTCGCGAAGGTCGCTGGTTTCCTTGACGGTGCGTTCCACCGCGTGCCCGGCCACGTAGTTCAGGCCGTCGGAGCAGAGGAGCCACCGGTCTCCCGGCTTTACGTCGAGGGTGTCCAGGTCCAGCTCCGGGCTCGCGTCCACATCACCCAGGACGCGCATCAGGACATTCTTGTGCGGATGGCTTTCGGCTTCTTCGGGTTTTAGCCGGCCCTCGTCAATCAGCCGCTGGACGAAGGTGTGGTCCACGCTGACCTGCTTGAACTCGCCGTCCCGCAGGAGATAGGCGCGGGAGTCGCCGATGTGGGCGAAGTGCAGTTTGCCCTCGGCCAGGAGGAGGGCGGTGACGGTGGTGCCCATCCCGGCAAGCTTGGGGTTGATGTGCACCAGTTCGGAGAGCAGCGAGTTTGCTGTCTGGATCTCGTCGGCGAGGACGGTGCCGGCGTCGCCGTCGTAGTCCGTCCGGTCCAGGTGGATCATGTCCAGGACGGTGGCCGCGGAGGCGACGTCGCCGCCCGCGTGTCCGCCCATGCCGTCTGCCACAACTGCAAGGTGGCGTCCCACATAGGCCGAGTCATCGTTCTTCGACCGGATGCGGCCCACATCGGACCGCGCCGCGAAGCGCATGATGAGGGGCCGCTGCGCGGGCTGTTGCCCGTTTGCGGTGTTCTCAGGGACGGCCATGGTTTATGGCCTCAATTCGATGACCGTCTTGCCGATTCTCACAGGTACGCCTGGCTCAACGGGGAGGGCACGAGTCAGTTGCTGGTCCCCGAGGTAGGTTCCGTTGGTGGAACCGAGGTCCTCGATGAACCAGCGGCTGCCCTGCGGGAACAGCCTGGCATGGCGGCCGGAGGCGTAGTCGTCTTCGAGCACCAGGGTGGCTTCCTGGGCGCGTCCAAGCAGGATGGGGCTGGCGGCGAGGGGAACCGACGTCCCCTTCAGCGGCCCCTCGACCACCACAAGCTGCCGCGCCTGCTGCTTTACGGGCTGCGGCGGCGCTTCGGCGAGTTCGGGGTTCCTGCGGATCTGCCGCGCCGTGGGTGCCCCCGAAGCGGCCTTGCGGCCCACCATGAGGTCACGCCGCATGGCCGAGACGATGCTGAAGATCAGCACCCAGAGCAGCAGCAGGAAGCCGAACCGCAGCGCGGTGATGGTGAGGTCGCTCATGCGCGGCCGCCAGGGGTGGCAGGAAGCAGGCGGAAGATGATTTTTGTCCGTCCCATCGTGATGGTGGAGCCGTCGGTAAGTTCGGTGCTCCCGGAGACCCGCTGCCCGTTGACGTAGCTTCCATTGGTGGAACCCAGGTCCACGGCGCTGCAGGCGCCGTCGGCGGTGCGGATTTCCAGGTGGCGGCGGGATACTCCGGTGTCTTCCACGTGGATGTCGGCCTCCGAGGACCTGCCAAGCACGATGGAGGGGGCGTTGAGGGAGTAGCGCTGGCCGTCGATGTCCAGGACGGGCTGGAGCCGGACCGGCTGGCGGCTGGGGGCGGCCGGAACGTTGGGCCGGGCAGGCGGGGCTGCAGCAGCGCCCCCGGACTTCTCCGTGGAGGACAGGATTTCGAAATCGCCGGCACGCAGTTCGGTCTCGCGTCGGAAGGAGATACGTACCGAACCCTGCAGGGTGTAGCCCTGGCTGCGGACGTGGTTGATGACGACGTCGCAGAGTTCCTCGGCAAGCGGGGTGCCCCACTCCTGGGCGCGGCGGAAGTCATCGTCGCTGAGCTGGACGTCAAAGACATTGGGGACCAGGGTCCGGCCGGTGGTGACCGTCAGGGCTTTGTGGTCCACTTCGCGCCGCAGCCGGCTGGCGATTTCGACGGGTTCGACCTGGGCTTTGGAGCCGGTGGAGAAGACGCCCCGGACAGCCTTTTCAATGCCGCGTTCAACTTTGTCCAGCAGGCCCATGGTTCTTCTCCTTTCCCCCCGGCTCCGGGGCAGTTCTCGTTCCGGAACTTTCCTTGCGGTGCAGTTCACAACTCGACCGTGCGCCTGCCGAGAGCAGCCGCGCCTACATCCGATACTACTGGGCAGGCCTGTGAATGACCTTAATCCACAACGGCCCGCCGCCCTGAAAAGTTCGGCTTTCCTGCGCCGCGAAACCCGGTTTTCCGCCGGTTCCGGCCGACTTAACGATCCGGTTTCAGTCCCTGGTGCGCAGGGCCCGGAGGGCACTCGGGGGCTCAATTGGTGTTTTGCGGCATGTGTCCGTTATGCTTGATCTCGCTGCTTTTACAAGGCGGCGGACGGGAAGCCGGCCGCAGCTGAGTGGAAGAAGTTGCGCGCGAGTGGCGGAACGGCAGACGCGCTGGCTTCAGGTGCCAGTGTCCGAAAGGGCGTGGGGGTTCAAATCCCCCCTCGCGCACGCAAATTTGCAAGGCCCCGGTTTTAGGACCGGGGCCTTTTGCGATCCCGGCTCGGGCGCTCCCTGTGTGTTGCTAGCCGGATGTGCGTGCGGAAGCCTTGAACCGCCGTCGGGAGTTGGCCAGGTGGCTGCGCATCGCTGCCGCCGCCGCTGCCTCATCGCCGTCCGCAATGGCATCGGCAATGGACCGGTGTTCCTGCACCACCTGGTCGAAGTGGTCGCGGGCGTAATGCTCGACGCCGGTCATGAGGCGGGTGCGCGGCATGGCGATCATGGTCTGCCCGAGGGCGGCCAGGCAGTCGGAGTAGAAAGGGTTGCCCGAAGCGATGGCCACCGCCCGGTGGAACTCGAAGTCGGACTTCATGGCGTGCGCGGGATGTCCGCCGCTGGTGGTGAAATCCTCCAGGGCTGCGTTGACCGCCCGGAGCTGGCGGTCGGTGTGGTTGCGTGCGGCCAGCGCCGCTGCCTCCGACTCCACGCCCATGCGGAACTCGAGCAGGTGGAGCCGGTCCTCGGTGGTGGCTACCGGACGCGCCCCCGGTGCTGCCGAGGGCCCGTCGGATGGCGGGGTGAGCGCGAAGCTGCCGCGGCCGCGCTCTGTTTCCACGAGCCCTTCGGCCTGGAGTCGGGTGAGGGCCGCGCGGACCACGGTACGGCTGACGCCGAAATCGCTGATCAGCGTGTTTTCGCTGGGCAGTTTCTCACCAGGCTGGATGACGCCGTCCACGATGCGGGTGCGGAGGTCGGCGGCAAGGTCAGCGGTGAGGTTCCGGCTCATGGGAACTAGGTTACGCGCCGAACTCCACCGAATCCGTGGTCCAGGCGCGGGCCTGGTCGCTGAGGCTCACGCCCAGCCCCGGGCGGTCCGGCACGACCATCCGGCCGTCCTTGGTTTCCAGGCGCTCGTTGAACAGCGGGTCCAGCCAGTCGAAGTGCTCCACCCAGGGCTCACGCGGGTAGGCCGCGGCCAGGTGGAGGTGGATTTCCATGGCGAAGTGCGGCGCCAGACCAAGGCCGCGCTCGTCGGCGAGGGCCGCAAGGCGCAGGAACTGGGTGATTCCCCCCACGCGCGGGGCGTCCGGCTGGATGATGTCGCAGCCGTTGGCCGCGATAAGGCCTTTGTGTTCGGCGACGGAGGCGAGCATTTCACCGGTGGCGATAGGTGTGTCCAGTACCTGGGCGAGGTGGGCGTGGCCTTCGAAGTCGTAGGCGTCCAGGGGTTCTTCGATCCAGATGAGGTTGAACTCCTCGAACTGCCGGCCCATCCGGAGTGCGGTGGCGCGGTCCCACTGCTGGTTGGCGTCAACCATCAGCGGCACGTCCCAGCCGATGTGCTCGCGGATGCCCGCCACGCGGCGCAGGTCCTCCTTGGTGTCGGGAAGGCCCACCTTTACCTTGATGCCGCCGATGCCCTCTTCGATGGACCGGGTGGCGCGCGCCTTTACTTCATCGAGGCTGGCGTTGAGGAAACCACCCGAGGTGTTGTAGGTCCGGACGGAGTCGCGGTAGGAACCGAGCAGTTTGGCCAGGGGGAGTCCGGCGCGCTTGGCCTTGAGGTCGTAGAGCGCAATGTCGATGGCTGCAAGGGCCTGGGTGGCGACGCCGGAACGGCCCACCGAAGCCCCCGCCCACAGGAGTTTGGTGTAAAGCTTGCCGATGTCGTTGGGATCCTCACCGATGATGCCTTCGGCGACTTCCTTGGCGTGGGCGTACTGCGCCGGGCCACCCGCCCGCTTGGAGTAGCTGAAACCGAGCCCCGTGTGGCCCTGCTCGGTGGTGATTTCGGCGAAGAGGAAGACCACCTCCGTCATGGGCTTTTGCCGGCCGGTGAACACCTTGGCATCACTAATGGGAACGGCAAGGGGAAGGCGGGCGGTGGACAGCTTGACGTGCCGGACCAGGTCGACGGTGCTCATGGGATTCTCCTAAACGCGTAACCGGGCTCCTTCACCCGGGCTCCTAGGTTACAAGTAGCAAACTTGTATTACAAGTATCGCCGGGTGAGGAATTGCATAGTGCCGTGCATTGCCGGCCGTGGGATGATAGAAGGGATGTCTTCCCCCACTTCTTCTTCCCAAACTTCCCCGCGCCAGGAAACCGCCGACGGCAACCGGACGCAGGTCCGCCCGGCTGCTGAGGGCTGGGAGCAGGCGCGTACTGCCGAGGGCAGGCCGCTGCTCCAGTTCGCCTCCCCGCGCGTCAAGCAGCCGACAACCCACCTGGCAGACCTGAACCTGGCCGAACGCGGTGAGAAACTGAAGGAGCTGGGACTCCCGGCTTTCCGCGCGAAGCAGCTCTCCACGCACTACTTCCAGCACTGGACTGTAGATGCGGAACGTATGAGCGACCTGCCCAAGGCAGGCCGTGAGGAGCTCGTCTCGCAGATGTTCCCGCCGCTGCTCACGGAGGTCCGCCGGCAGCGCAGCGACAAGGGGGACACCATCAAGTTCCTCTGGCGGCTGTTCGACGGCGCCCTGGTGGAGTCCGTCCTGATGCGCTACCCCGGCCGCATCACCCTCTGCGTCTCCTCGCAGGCCGGGTGCGGAATGAACTGCCCCTTCTGCGCCACCGGCCAGGCCGGCCTTACGCGCAACATGTCCACGGCGGAGATCGTTGACCAGGTGGTTGCCGCAAACCGCGCCATAGCTGCCGGCGAACTGGGCTCCAAAGAGCACGACGACGAGCGGGTCACCAACATCGTGTTCATGGGGATGGGCGAGCCGCTGGCCAACTACAAGCGCGTAATGGCTGCCGTCCGCCGCTTTGTGGACCCCGCGCCCGAAGGCCTGGGCATGTCCGCCCGGAACATCACCGTCTCCACCGTCGGCCTGGTTCCGGCAATCCGCAAGCTTGCGGATGAGGACCTGCCCGTCACGTTTGCGCTCTCCCTGCACGCCCCCGACGACGAACTCCGCGATGAACTGATTCCCGTGAACAACCGTTGGAAAGTGGATGAGGCACTGGACGCCGCCTACGACTACTACCGCAAGACCGGCCGGCGGGTCAGCATCGAGTACGCGCTAATTAAGGACATGAACGACCACGCGTGGCGCGCCGACCTCCTCGGCAAGAAGCTCAACCAGCGCGGCCGCGGCTGGGTCCATGTGAACCCGATTCCGCTGAATCCCACCCCGGGCTCCATCTGGACTGCCTCCGACAAGTCGGTAGAGCAGGAGTTCATTGCACGGTTGCGCGCTGCAGGAGTTCCCTGCACCCTCCGCGATACCCGCGGCAAGGAGATCGACGGGGCCTGCGGCCAGCTTGCCGCCGCCGAGGACTAGCCGGCCGGCTTACCGATTGGCCTGTTCCGGATGCGGCAATGTAACGTTTAGGTCACTGGCCGGCGCACACGCCCCGGGAAGCGCGGACAGCGTCTGAGCGTGTGGTAAGCCCCTTGGCGGTGCCCCTGCACTTCGCCGGCCGTGACCGGGCAGGACCGAAAACGGGACCTGCCGTGCTGCACTTCCACGAAGAGGCTTTGTTTTTCCATGCGCAGAAACATTCTGCTGGCCACTGGCATGCTCTTTGCGCTGCTCGCCGCTACGGCGTGCGGGGCAACAACCGATCCTGGGGTCCTGCCGCCCGCTACATCCACGGCCGGCGTTATGGCTGAATCAGGTACCAGTGACAGGCCGACGGCGGACGTCGGCGCCAGCCAGCTGGCTGCGGCAGAGCGGGCCAGGGCCGCGGCCGCCAGGAAGGCCGAAGAAGAAGCCAGGAGGAAGGCCGGGGAAGAGTCCGCCAGGCAGGCAGAGCAAGAAGCCGCCCCGCAGGCTGCGGAAGCGGCTGCGGACAAGGCTCCAGCAGCTCCGGCTGCGCCCAGGGAAGCTCCTGCAGCTGTGGAGGGGCCCTCGGCCCAGCGCCCGGCAGAGCCACAGCAGGAACTGCCCGTGCGCGGAGGCGAAACCACCGCCGCTCCTGCTCCGGCGCCTGCCCCCACCAAATCCGAAGATTCCGGTCCTGAGGATTCGGAGCCGGAGGAGCAGCCCCACTCCCGGGACCGGGATGAGGACCGGCAGTCGGATGACGATGACGACAGCGATGACCGCGATGACCGCGATGACTAACGCGGCAGAGGGCAGGTCAGCCGTCCTGGTTCCGTAGCGACCCCAGTCCGGTGATCAGCGCCTCAAGGCCCAGGCTGAACGCGGTGTCGGCAGGCTTGCCCCGTTCCTCTCCGGTGGAGCCGTGCTGCCCAGCGGAACTGCGCACTGCCGCGGTGAAGTAGGGGTTGGCGTCTGCCATGGAACCGGGTTCGAAGATGTCGCCGGGCGCGGTCACGTCATAGGCGGACCCGAAGATGAAGGATTCCAGCGCCACGATGGCGGACACGATGCGGTCCTCAGGGAAGCCGGCATCAAGGAAGCCCTTGCTGACCGTCTCGTACATCGCCAGGGTCTGCGGCGCGTCGGTGACAGGCAGGACGGCGATCACCGGAATCAGCGGGGTGTGCTCGGCGAAGACGTTGCGGTAGCTCCAGGCCCAGGTGCGGACGGCGTCCTCCCAGGGCGCGGAACCGAAGGCGGAAACATCCACCAGCGAGGTGAGGTGGTCCTCCACCAGCAGCAGGACGTCCCGCTTGGCGGCCACATGGTTGTACAGGGCGGAGGGCGCCACGTCCAGCAGCTTGGCCAGCGCCGCCATGGTGAGTCCGTCATAGCCCTTCCGGCTGATCAACTCGAGGGCCGCCGTCGTAATTCCGGCCTTATCCAGCACCGCCGCGGACGGCCGGCCCGCCCTCCGCCGCCGTGTTTCGACGGCGTTCCCCGCGGTCCGTCCTTTTTCGGCTGATACTGCCGGCATTCCTGCCCTTTCTTTGGTGGTCCCCAGCATTATTCCACCGGGCACTTCCCGTCCCGCGCACAAACAGCTATAGTTCTAATAAATGAACGGAATTCATTTAGTGGTCCCCGTCACCAGGAGGGCCCCAGAGAGGACATCATGCTGAACCTTACCCGCGACGTCGTGGTCGTTGGAGCCGGGCCGTCCGGGCTCACCGCAGCCCGTGAACTGAAGAAGGCCGGGCTGACCGTCGCCGTGCTGGAGGCCCGCGACCGTGTGGGCGGCCGCACCTGGACCGGGAACGTGGACGGGGCGATACTGGAAATCGGCGGCCAGTGGGTCTCGCCGGACCAGACCGCGCTCCTGGAGATGCTTCAGGACCTGAACCTGGAGACCTACCCGCGCTACCGCCAGGGCGAGTCCGTCTACATCGGCACCGACGGCATCCCCGTCCGCTACACCGGGGAGACCTTCCCGGTGGATCCGGCCACGGCCGCCGAAATGGACCGCCTGGTTGCGTTGCTGGATGGCCTCGCCGCGGAGGTCGGCGCCACCGAACCATGGGCGCACCCCAAGGCGCGCGAACTGGACACCATTTCCTTCCACCACTGGCTGCGGCAAAACTCAACCAATGAGGAAGCCTGCAAGAATATCGGCCTGTTCATTGCCGGCGGCATGCTCACCAAGCCCGCCCATTCCTTCTCCGCCCTGCAGGCGGTCCTGATGGCGGCGTCCGCCGGTTCCTTCACCAACCTCACCAACGAGGACTTCATCCTGGACCGCCGCGTGGTGGGCGGTATGCAGCAGGTCTCGCTGCTGCTGGCGCGGGAACTTGGCGACGACGTCGTCCTCGACACCCCTGTGCGCACCATCAACTGGGAGCCGGACACCGACGGCGGCCACCGCGTCACCGTCGCATCGGACCACGCTACGGTCAATGCACGGTTCGTGATCATGGCAGTGCCGCCAAACCTCTACTCCCGGGTCTCTTTCAACCCGCCGCTGCCGCGCCGCCAGCACCAGATGCACCAGCACCAGTCGCTGGGCCTGGTCATCAAGGTCCATGCGGTATACCCCACGCCGTTCTGGCGGGACAAGGGCCTGTCCGGCACCGGGTTCGGCGCTGACGCACTGGTCCAGGAGGTGTACGACAACACCAACCACGGCGATGCCCGCGGCACCCTGGTTGGCTTTGTCTCAGACGAAAAGGCCGACGCTGTCTTCGAGCTCAGCGCCGAAGACCGGAAGCGGGCCATCCTGGCTTCCATTGCCGGCTACCTGGGCGACGAGGCACTGACCCCCGAGGTCTACTACGAGTCCGACTGGGGCTCGGAGGAATGGACCCGCGGCGCCTATGCCGCCAGCTACGACCTGGGCGGCCTGCACCGCTACGGCAAGGACCAGCTGGCACCCGTCGGCCCGATCTACTGGTCCTCCTCGGACCTCGCCGCCGAAGGCTACCAGCACGTGGACGGCGCCATCCGCATCGGCCGGCAGACCGCTGCCCGCATCGCCGAGCTGGCAAAGGTCGCCGTCCCCGCGTAAGTCGATGCCGCTGGTAAATAAGCATGCTTACTAATAGGCTGGCGTGGGGAGCGTCCCCTATGCAAACAAGCGAGGTGAGACATGACTGACGCCCAGGGCATCAGCAAGGTTACGGACATCATCAACGATTCCAAGATCGGGATGTTGACCACCATCAACGAGGAAGGCGCGCTCGTCAGCCGTCCGCTGGCCGTCCAGGAGGTCAAGGACGACGGCGACATGTGGTTCTTCACGGGCCTCGGCACTTCCCAGGTGGCGCACGTCCGGCGGGACTCCCGCGTCAACGTCGCCTTTGGCAAGAACACCGAGTGGGTTTCCGTGGCCGGCACGGCCGAGGTGGTGACGGACCGGGCCAGGATCCATGAGCTGTGGAACCAGGCCGTGGAGGCGTGGTTCCCGGACGGTCCGGACACCTCCGAGGTCTGCCTGCTGCACATCGATTCGGACTCCGCCGAGTACTGGCACAGCCCCGGCGGCACCGCCGCCACCGTGCTCCAGTGGGTGAAGTCCAAGGTCACCAACAGCCGGATGAGCGTTGGCGAGAGCGGCACGGTGGAGCTTTAGCTCCATCAGCGGGAAGGGGGCGGGGCAGTTGCCCCGCCCCCTTCCGTTTCTGCCGCCGCTAACCCCGCCCGGTCAATGCCGAAAGGACTGCCGGCAGCAGGGACACCTGTACGCCCCCACACCGGGTCCAGGATCTCCACGTACCAGGAGTCCGCCAGCAGCAGCGCCAGGGAATCGTTGGTTTCGTCGGCCCAGTCCCGGATCTGGCCATCGTCCACCGGGTTCTCGCTGGAGCCGAGCACGGTGGTGACCTCTGTTCCGGCCGTAGTTACGGGAATGGCCGCGTTGCTTGAGTCGCCCGGCGCGTGGGCCACCGCCACCAGTTCAGACCGGGTGGACAGCGCCAGCAATTCTGCGGCCAGGCCGGCGTTGCAGAAGCCGGTGACATATTCGCGCTGCGCCGCTGTCTCCGAGCGAAGCCCCGGCTGGGACTCCCTGGTGAACAGGCCGTTCCGGTTGAGCTCCGCCAATGCTGCGGCAATGGGACGCGTCTCGTCGTCGAACCCGGCCGCGAAGTGCCCGGGCTGGTAGGAGCTTCCACCCTCCAGCCAGCCGACACACCCCTTAACGTGCGGCTAGGCCTGTTCCGCCGGAATGCCCGCCACCCGTTCCGCGGCGGTGAGGGAAGCAGCGAGGCGGTTGACGGCGTCGGGATAGCCCCGGTGGGAAGCCGTGCGCAACTGGTCCGCTGTGCGCATCGCCTTGATGAGCGCGGAAGTCTCGGGCAGCCGTACATCCGTGAGCGTGGGGTAGTCGATGATGCAGGCCGGATCCAGCTCATAGCGCCGCCACCGGGCCATCAGTTCGTCATGGGCCGCGGCGGCTGCCAGGTGCGCCGCCTGCTGCTCCCGGAGATCCTGCCGCGCGGCACGGCGGGCGAGGTAGCGGGGAGTGCCCAGGTAGGCGGCGGTGCCCGCTGCCGCACCGGCCGCACCCAGGAACAGCCCCGTCCATGGCGAGGCGAGGGTGGGGATCAGGAAAGCCGGAACGGCGACGCAGGCACCCAGGAAGAGGTCCCAGAACACCTGGTCCGAGCTGTCGGGCCTGCCGGCAGGCGCCAGGACGCGGCGGCGGACGAGGAAGACGGTGGCGGCCACGCTTGCCACGAGCACGGGACCGGCGAGAACAAGCGCCCACACGCCCTGCAGCAGTCCCTCAAACATCGCGTGGCTCCTGCCCCTAAATGTGCCCGGACGGCGGAATCCCGGGCTGGTCCTTCCATTGCACCCCTGCTGCGAGCCGTGGTCAATGGCCGGTGCAGCGCCCTTTTCGCCAGGGCTTGGGCGTATGTTGGGGACCATGCGAATCAAAATGTGCAGCATCCACGTCAAGGACCCCGCCGCCGCCCACGCCTTTTACACCGGCACCCTGGGCTTCGATACGCTCATGGCCATGCCGGAGTACAACCTCTACATCATCAAGGACCCGGCCACGCCGGAAAAAGGCACCGGAGGCGGCCCCGTGGGCCTGCTCCTGGAGCCCAGCGACAATCCGATCGGCGCGAACTACATGAACGCCCTCTACGACGCCGGGCTCCCGGCCATCGTGTTCGGCGTTCGGGACGTCCGGGCCGAGTATGACCGGCTTATCAACGCGGGCGTGGTGTTCCGGGGCGAACCGGCGGAGGACCCGTCAGGCATAAGCGCCGTGTTCGACGACGGCTGCGGCAACTACGTGCAGCTGCACCAGGACTAAGCGGCCGGCTGCGCCTTACTTCCTGGCTGCCTTCTTCGCGGCCTCTTCCTTGACGCGCTGGCTTTCGGCGCGGACCGCGGCATGCGTGGCGCGTTCGGTGACCAGCCACTGCGGGGGAGCCTGCAGCAGCGCGGTGATTTCCGCCGTCGTCAACGGCTGGTCCACACCGCCGCGAGCCAGGCCGCTGATGGAAACATTCAGCTTCTGCGCCACCACCGGGCGGGGGTGCGGGCCGTTGCGGCGGAGTTCGGCGAGCCACTCCGGCGGGTTGGCCTGGAGCTCGGCAAATTCTTCGCGGGTGATGGTGGATTCCTGGAACTCCTGCGGTGTTGCGGGCAGGTAGATGCCAAGTTTCTTGGCAACAGTGGCCGGCTTCATGGACTGGGAGTTAGCAGAGCTCATGCTTCAAGGGTATCCGGGCGGAAGGTACTGTGAAGACGTGCCTTCCTCCAACGAGTCCCCGCCCGACGCTTCCCCCGAGCCTGGGGATGCCGCGGACCAGCCGCGGACGCTGCGGATCGCGTACGTTGCGGGGGTCACGCCGGGGAAGTGGATCCGGCGGTGGGAAGAGCGGATGCCGGACATCCCCCTCACTGCGTTCCTGCACGACGGCGCCGCCCGGGTCGAGGTGGTCCGGAACGGTTCAGCGGACATGGCGTTTGTCCGGCTTCCCATAGAGCGCGAGGGCCTCAGCGTCATTCCGCTGTACGAGGAGCAGCCGGTGGTAGTGGCTCCCAAGGGGCACGAAATCTCTGTCTTCGAGGAAGTGGCGCTGGCGGACCTGGACCAGGAGTCCTTCCTGGATGTTGCCGCGCTGGGCGGCCCCGAGGCGGCGCTCCAAATCGTTGCCACCGGAGCCGGGCTCGCCGTCCTGCCCATGTCCGTTGCCCGGCACTTCAACGTCAAGGACACCGTGGCGCGGAGGCTGACGGACGCGCCGGGAACCGGCATCGCGCTGGTGTGGCCGGCGGATGCCACGGACGAAGTCCTGGAGGAGTTCATCGGGATTGTGCGGGGGCGGACGGCGCAGAGTTCGCGCCAGCCCTCGGCCCAGCCGGTCAAGGCGAAGAAGGAGCCCAAACCGGACCGCCGCGGCGGCACGCCCAGGAAGGCGGCACCAAAGGTGGCGCAGCGTTATGCACCGAATCCGGACAAGGGGCGTGGCAAGGGCTCCCGAAAGAAGGGCAAGCGCTAGTCCCCAACCCCCTAACCCCGCAAGGCCACACCCTGCGGTCGTGGGCCCAGGCCCAACTGCCCAAGGACATGGAACAGGCCGGTTCCCTCTTCGGGAACCGGCCTGTTCTGGCGTCAAAGCACCGTACTAGGTGTTTTGGACGTTGGTTTTGGCGTCGGTGGCGCGGTCTTTGACGTCGCTGGTGGCGCTTTGGCTTTCGGCTTTGACGTTTTGGGCGGCGTCGGTGGCGGTGGCTTTGACGTTTTCGACGGCTTCCTGGGCGGGTTCCTTGAGGTCCTGGACGACGTCCTTGGCTGCCTCGGTGACTTTGCCGGCCAGGGGCTGGGCTGCGGTCTTGACCTGGTTGGCCGCTTCGCGTTCCTTCTGGCTCGGCGGGATCAGGGAGGAGACGAGCAGCCCGGCACCGAAGGCGATGAGTCCGGCGGCCAGGGGGTTGCCCTGGGCTTTGGCTTTGACCTGGTCCGGTGCCTGGGAGAGGGTGGTGCCGGCGTAGGAGAGTTTGGCTGCGACGTTGTCTTTGGCCTCGTGGAGGGTTTCGCCGGTGGAGTGCAGGGCGTTGGTGGTGTGTCCGGCGCCGGTGGAGGCGGTGTCGTGGACTTTGGTGGTGGCGGTGTCTGCTGCTCCCATGACTTTCTCCTTCACGCCGGTGACGGCGTCTTTGAGTTTGTCGGTTTGGCGGTGGACGATGTTGGACGGGGTGACCTTGTCCGCGACCGCGTCCACGTTGGTGCCCAGGCGTGCGCGGGTGGCTTCAATGTCTTGGCGGATTGCGTCGGGGTTCTCGCTCATCGGTTTACCTCACCTGGTTTTAGGGTTGGGGGGATTTCGGAGAGTGTTTCGCCGGTCTGGGGCATGCCCTTGATCTGTTTGAGTTCCTTGCGCCCCGTGGAGGCCAGGACCGCGGCGATAATGGCCCAGATCACGGCCACGATGACCGCGGCCCAGCCCAGCGGCATCAGCGCGCCGAGGGCGAACATCAGGGCCAGGGACAGGAACAGCAGGACGAAGTGCCCGGCCACGCCGGCGCCGGCGAGCATGCCGCCGCCTTTGCCGGCCCGGGTGGCGGACTGCTTGGCTTCGGCCTTGGCCAGCTCCACTTCCTGGCGCATCAGGGTGGACAGGTCCCGGGTCACCTCACCGAGCAGATCACCCAGCGACGTGTTATCGGCCTTCTGATGCGCCTCGCCCGGCGGCACCTCAGGAATCTGGCTACTCACAGCTGGCGTCCTTCCGTCGACCTGTAGGTGCCGTCCGTACCGCGGTAGCTGCCGTCCTCGTCGCGGTAGGGGTCATCCTCGAACCGCAGCGGGGAATCCTCGGTGGTGCCGGACGGCAACGTGGAGGAGGAAACCGGAGCGCCGGTTCCGACTACGGGCTCGTCGTAAAGATCGCCGGCTCCGGCTGCGTACACCGTTTCCTGGTGGAGCGGAGCTACCGCGGGCTGAACGGTAGGCGGCGCAGGAATCGCTGCAGAGCTCTGCGATGATTCGGTGGCGCCTGCGGTGAGGCCGCGGGTGAGGCGGCCGGCCAGGACACCCGCGCCGGCTGCAAGCAGCAGGAAAGTGCCCGGGCGGTTGCGGGCAAAGCGCTGCACCTCATTCAGCAGGTCGCCGGGCTGCTTGTTCTCGAGCCAGGAAGCCACGGACTCACTGCGCTGGGCAGCCTGCCGGATAAGGTCGCTGGCAACGCCCTGCTGGTCCGGTGCCTCGGCCATGCTCTGCAGCTGGCTGGAAATGGTCCGGATGCCGTCGGCGGCCTTCTGCTGCTGCGTACCGGCCTGGCTGCTCAGGCCCTGCCTGGCCTGGTGCAGCAGGTCCTGGGCGCTGTTCTTCGCCTCGGCCGCCACATTGGCCGCTTCACTCTTGGCCGTCTGGGCCACGCCCTGCGCTGCCGACGCTGCCTCGCTGGCTACGTTCGACGCTTCCTCCTTGGCCGTCTCCTTCTTGGAGGTGCCGGAAGTGGTGCCCGGGGTGGTGGTGGCGTAGCTGTCATCAACACCGGTGGCCGGTGCTGCAAAGGGGTCGGTCGCAGCGGTGTTGGTGGTCTGGGGCCATTGGTTCTCTGTCATCGGGCTCTCTTTCATCAAGGGTTAGCTGGCAACAAGAACCAGCAGTGCTGGCGATTAGTAAGCAAGGTTACTAACTAGATACTAAGCACACTTTGCTTTTGATGCGCAAGGGGGCGACGTGCGGAGATGTGTTTCTTCACCCCTCCGCAAGGAGGGATAGTAAGCCTACTTGCAAATATGATGCTAAGCATGCTTATTGTAGGACCGTAGCGACGCAGGCGACCCCGCACCATGCCACCTACAGGAAGGCCCCGGCCGATGACCAGCAACCTCGATCCAGACGCCCGGAACAGCTACCGCCTGATCACTCTGGCGGCGCGGCTGGTCCAGAGGCGCCAGGACGATGCGCTGGCACACCTCGGACTGACGAGGGCTGCGGTAATTGCATTGGAGGGGCTGGCCGGCGGGCCGCTCAACCAGGAGCAGCTTGCCGAGGCAATCCGGGTGCAAAGCCAGACGCTCGGCCGGATCCTTACCCGGCTGGAAGCAACCGGCCACATCACCCGCACCCGCCAGCAGTCAGACCGCCGGCAGTTGAAGGTGGAACTGACGGAGGCCGGGGCAGCGGCGCTGGAAGCGGCGCGGGATGCGGAGATCAACGCCTATCCTGATGATCCTTCTATCGCGTGGAAGGTCCTCCAGGACGAACTGACCAAATTCATCAGTGCCTTGCCGGTTGGCAGGCACCCGGAGGTGGTTCCCTTTGTGGCGCCCGACCACCGCTCACCGCGGCGGACGCATCACGGACGGACAAGCCGCCGGGCAACGGACGAGCATAGCGGAGGGAACCAGAACCCGCAGCCCTAGGGGTTGCGGGTTCTGGTTCCCTCCTTGTCAGGCCGCTGGTTCTCGCGGGCTACTCCCGGCTTTTTCGGTCGTCGCCCAGCAGTCCCCGCTGGGCGAGGTCTGCTTCTTCTGATGATTCTTCCGGCAGGGGATCGGTGGCAGGAGGAACCTCACCCGGGGCATAGTCAGCCAGCCCGGCTGCCACCCGTTCTTGTTCGACTGCTGCCTGGTATACGTCGTCGTCCACGTTCTCGGGCATCTTCGCATGCCCGGATTGATCCGGGTTCGGAAGGGCGTCCTCCCCGGGAATGATCACGCCGCCCGGGGCCTCCGGGGTTTCGTCTGCTGAAGTCATGGCATCTTCCAATCAGTTGGTTTGGCAGCTTGGCTGGATTACGACGACGACGGCACGTCAGGTCCCGTGGACCAGCGCAGAAGCGCCGCCACGTCAACGCCTTCCGGCAGGACCGGGCCGGGAACCAGCAGCACCCGGGCATCCGTCAGTGCCGCTGCCCGAAGGAGGGCAGCTGGTGCGGGAACCTTGCCCAGGACGTTGGCTGCCAGGGATTCCTCCTCGGCTGCTGCAACCCAGGGTTCGGCGTCCAGGGCAAGCAAAGTCCTTTCGGACAATGCGGCGTCGTTGAAGATCAGCACGTCCACCTGCGCCTGCTGGAGTGCATGCACTACTGCGCCGATACCGGTGGCGGATTCGGGGTTTGCCTGGCCTTCCTGCGTTGCCAGGCGGTCCATGACCTCTTGCTGCTCAGTTGCCCAGAGTTCGGCGACTTTCTGGTTGACCTGGTCTTCAAGAAGCTGGTTGTCCGCGCCCGCCGTGTGGGTATGCGAATCCACCTGGGACACGAGGGGCTGGCTTGCCTGGGAAAGTTGCTCCTGGACGAGCCCGCGGGCGCGGATGTCCCCGGCCAGGACGATCAGCCGGGCCCCGCTGCTGCTGACCACTTTGTCGATCTCGCCGGCTATCTCGTCGGCGTTGCGCCGCCAGACATCCTCGGTGTGGTGCTGGAACCGGAGGTGGGCCCAGCCGCCGCCCTGGAACTTACTGACATGCTCATGTTCGCCCTCGACTTCCCGGGTGCTGGTGGGGCCGCCGGCACCTGCATGGTAAAGCCACCGGATTTCGCCGTGCTCACGGCTGACTTCCGCCACCACATACGGGAGTTCTTCCGGGCGGTGCTTGACCAAGGGCAGAAGGTCCGGAACGGGGTCTACGGAGACGCGTTCGGGCAGGACGAGGTCTCCGGGCAGGACCTCGTTGATCTCTGCTTTGCCCTGGTGCACCAGGACAAAGCGGGCCACAGGGGCCGGCACGCCTGTTGCTGGCTGGATGGCCTGCTCCATGGCGTCAAGATCGGATTCGGTTGCGCCCTGCCCTTCGAGCTGTGTCCGCACATTGCCGGGACTGACATCCGCAGCTTCCAGGGAATCAACTGTCCCGGTGCCGGCATTGACATAGGCGGTGCACCAAGGGCCGGGTTGCCGGTAGAGGTCGGCGTACTGCTTGAGGCTGCCGGTCACTGTTCCCCCTCCTCATCGTCGTCCAGGGGGTCGGGTGAGGCGACCGGATTGAGGGCCTCCCTTACTTCCGCCGCGTCCGTGTCATCCGGAAATGGCTCCGTCTCACGGAACTCTTCCGCGTGGGCCGGCTGGTTACCGCGCACCATCCCTTGGGTCTCGTGCTGCATCTGGTCATCCAGCTCGGAGTTGTGTTTGGTATTTCCTCGTTCAGCCATGACGATCTCCTTCGCACGTGATTAGTATCACAGGCTTACTAGTTCGTCATTTCACCGTAGCACCAGGAGGCGGGCGTTTATAGAGGTATTTTCCAGCTTGTCAGTAAGCCGCGCAGGCGTCTTTCAATGCCCGGACTGACTCAGCCGGCACCTGGTCCCCGGCCTCCGCGATCTCGCCCAACGGCGTCGTAATTTCTGCCGGAACACCGGCCGTGCGGGCAGCGGAAACGAGTCCTGCCAGCACCTGCTTGTCCTGGGCGCTGACCACCCCATCCTGGATAACGGCGCAGATCTGCCGGTTCACTTCCTCTGCCGCCGCGGTGGCAACCTTGGACGCGGCGTCATTGGCTGCGGTGCTGGCAGCCTCCTCGACCGCGCCGCAGCCGGCGAGCAACAGCATCAGGGGGACGGCGGACAGGGCGGCAACGCAGCGTTTCATCCCTCCAGCCTAGCCTTTATGCTGCGGCCGCTATTAGTGTTGCGGTTATTGTGCCCGGGATTCAGCGGGCACGTGCGGCAGATGTGCCGAGCACGGTGTCCAGGAGGGCGTTGCGGAACTTGCCCTCGGGATCATGCGCCTCCGCCAGGGCCTGGAAATCGCTGAACCGCGGGTACAGCTGATCCCAGTCGTAGCCGGCGGGGGTGAACAGCTTGCCCCAGTGCGGCCTGCTGCCGAAGGGACGCAGCAGTTCCTCCAGCTGCGGCAGCAGCGCTTCCACCTCTGCCTGCAATGGCTTCCAGGTGAAGTGCAGGGCGACGCTCTGCTGCTGGTAGAACGGGCTGAGCCAGAACTGGTCCGCAGCGATGGTACGGATTTCTGATACGAACAGCACGGGTGCAAGCTTGTCCGCAAGGGAGCGGACTGCCTGGATGGCTTCCGGGGCGTGCTTCAGCGGCAGGATGAACTCGCTTTGCAGCTCCTCACCCTTGCTGGGGGTGAACTCGTGGCGGAAGTGGGGCAACCGGTCCAGCCAGGGGCCCGCTTCGTCCAGCTGTTGGGTGCAGTTCTCTGCGGACATGTCCGGCAGGGGATGCCTGGGCCGGGTGGCAGCGGTGGCGCCGAAGAGGTCTGCCAGCTGCGGGTCGCCGTCGAGGGCTTTAAGCCAGACCTGGCTGACTGTATCTCCCGCATAGTCCGTGAAGAGGCTGACGCTGTAGGCGCTGGAGACAAGGTCCTCAAAATTTTCCAGGGCACTGTCCCACGGGAGGTTCTCCAGCACGCGCTGGCGCATCTGGAAGCTGGGGCTGACCGTCAACTCCAGGGCCGTGACGATGCCCAGGGAACCAAGACCAACCACGCTGGCAAGGAACTCGTCGCCGTCCTCTTTGGTGAGCCTGGTCAGCTCACCGGACGGCCGCACGAGTTCGATGGCTTGGACCGCGCCTGCCAGGGACTGGTTGTTGACGCCGGAGCCGTGCGTTCCTGTCTGAATGGCACCTGCCACGGAGATGTGGGGGAGCGAGGCCAGGTTGTGGATGGCCAAGCCCTGGCGTTCCAATTCCCGGCAGAGGGCGCCGTAACTGATGCCGCCGCTCACCCGGACTGTTCCTCCTGTTGCGTCCAGCTCGATGGACTGCGGCAGGGCGTCCAGGAGGATGTGGGTGCCCTCGGTGTCACCGATGCGGTTGAAGGAGTGGCGCGAGCCAAGTGCCTTCACGCGTTCTGCCTTACGGATGGTGTCCGTGAGTGCGGCTACCGATTCGGGGCGCTGCACATCTGCAGAGGCGTATTCGAGGTTTCCTGCCCAGTTCTTCAAATCGTCCGCTTTCCCGGTTGGTGCCATGGCCTCCTCAACTGTCAGCGCTAACACGGGTGATGTCAAGGCGGGATGGGTGAGGCTCTATTGATTCTGACGAGGAGATTGGAGTGTCAGGTTGGGTTCTCAGAGCTTCCGCAGGGCGTGTCAGAGAGCCTAATTATCGGCCCTAGTCTGACGGTTTCTTGGCTGGTTCCTGACGTCAGGTTGGGGTGTGCGCGAATTAGGCAGCTAAGTGTATCTTCAGTCGCGAAGCCGCGCTGATTTTCTTCTACAACGCGACATTGAAGTCGGTGCCCTGCTCTAGTTGTGTTGCTGGCGGATGAGTCCGAAGGGCACTGCCGGGTGTGCCCGGACGATGTAGCGGCCCGGTCCGATTCGGGTGATCATGATCCCCGTTTGGTGGCAGATGGCTGCCGCTTTGACAGTCTCAATTGCATCGTTCAGGGCGTGGTCGATGTGTGAGGCGTTGTCAACGCTGACATCGACCATTCCTGGTGATGGATAGGTTTGTGCTGTTGCGGACACTTGGGCCTTCTATGTTGGGGAAAGTAGCGATCACAGCTACGAGTAGGGACTCCGGGAGGGTAGAGGCGGCGGTGCTGGGCTAGCCGCCTCTACCTTCCGTTGCGTCCTGTGCTTACAGGGTTGCTGGCGTGAGCGTGATCCCGTGGCCATGACGGAAACTAGGGTTTTCGGTGTCGAAGGGAACATCTTCCCGTGAGTTTTCGATTGCAGCCATGCTGTTGGGCAGGTCGAACGGGAGTTTGCCGGTGAACGCAGTGCGTCCACGAAGGGCGTCGACCAGGACTTGGTCGCTGGCGCCGAATTCGCCGATGAGGCCGGCGAGGTGTGGGAGGAGTTCTGTCACGACTGCGGGGCGCTCGAGGTAGATGGCTGCGACCGTCGGGGCTTGGGCTGCGAGTTCAGCGATGTGTTTGACGGTGTCCTGGGGAAAGTCGAGCTGCCCGCGGTGGAAGAAGTCGCCGAGTGCGTTATCGGGGTCGGGCTGCCAGGGTGCGTCAAGGCGGACGAGGTTAACCTCTGCATGGGCGGGGGTCGCGACAATTTCGAAATTGTGTTCAACGGTGGACCAGTCGATGCCTTCGGAGTACACCCTCGTGCCGGCCCGGAGCGGGAGTGTCTCGTCGGTCTTGAGTAGCGTCAGTGACGCCGCCTGCGCATTGATGCCGCGCGCCCTAAACTCCCGGTTCGTCCCGACCCCGTGGGCGTTTTCAACATCGACGTAGCGGTTCTCGAACAGTCCCAGTTTGAACTTTTCCTGCAGCAAGCGTGCGACCGAACGGTCTACAAGCACCTCGTCGAGCTGACCGTCCCTGACAGCTTGAACAACCCGCCAGGTGCAGCTGTCGCCGCCGAACTGGTCGACCCCGGCGCCCATGCCGATAACCAAGCGTTCGGTTGGGGTGAGCTCTTCCAAGCCGTACCCGTTGGGGCCAAAGGTCAAGCCGGCGTGAACGGTGGGCTCGAGGAGGAACCAGTCGCTGACGACAATGCCTTCAAAGCCGTACTTGCCACGGAGAAGATCCCGGATCACTGGTTCGTTGAAGGCGAAGCCGCGCTCCTGCCAGTCAGTTCCTACCGGCATGCCATAGTACGGCATGACCTGGGTGACGCCGGCTTTGAAGGCGGCCTCGAAGGGGCGGAGGTGGAGTTGTTGCTGTCCGCCGGGGTAGACCTGCTCGGGGAAGCGTTTGTCGTGGGCGTCGTCGCCGCGAAGCTGGGGACCGGCGCCGGGGAAGTGCTTGACGACGGCGGCAACGCTTTGGGGGCCAAGGGTGTCGCTGCCGCGCAGTCCGCGGATGAAGGCGGCGGTGAGCCGGGAGACCATGTCGACGTCCTCACCGAAGGTGCCGAATCCGCGTGACCAGCGCGGCTCTGAGTACAGGTCTGCCATCGGGCCGAGGTAGACGCGGATCCCCATCGCGATCTGCTCCTGACGGAGGGTGTCGCCGTACTGGTAGGCGAGGCCCTCGTCTCCGATTGCAGCGAGCCCGGTGTGCTCGGGCCAGCGGGACAATTCGTCGGTACTCTGCCCGGTGAACGGGGTGCTCCGGAACCCGCTTCGCGGGTCCGTGGAGAAGGTGACGGGGATGCCCAGGCGTGTCTCGGCGGCAAGTCTCTGGAGTTCGTTTGTCCATACAGCTATTTCTGCGGCCTTGGTGCCGTTGAGGACGTGGAGATGGTTCAGGAGCTTGTCCTGTACGGAGGCCCGGGCGTCGGTGCGGGCTTCGTCGTCGCTGTAGCCCGCTTCCGGTAGCCGGGTGACGGGCTGGAAGAGCATTCCGGCTTTTTCTTCCAGCGTCATCCGCGGAAGAAGATCTTTAACCCGCTGCTCGGGGGTGAGTGAAGGGTTGAGGTAATCAGGGTGGCTCATGGATGTCTTTCTGGTTACCGCGATGCGCGGATTTTCAGGAGTACGGGGATGCAGGTGAGGCTGAGGACACCGCCGACGATATACAGCAGCTGGTAGTTCGGGTCCTCGCCGGAACCGAGGAGGAGCGGTGCGGCGAACGGGACCAGGGAGAACGGAAGGGTGAAGGCGATGTTGACAATGCCGAGGTCCCTCCCGACCGTGGAAGTGTCCTTGAGTGTTGCTACTGCAAAGGCGATATAGATGCCGAAGAGGATGCCGATGGCAAGGCCAGCTGCCAGCGTCTGTCCGATAATGAACACCGTGGCGTCCTGTGCGAGAACGATGACGTCCATTCCGGTGGCCATGAGGACGGCTGCGATGATGAAGAGCGGTTTGCGCCGTCCGGTCTTGTCGCTGATCCAGCCGGCGAACGGAGCAACGATCAGCGCGACCAGGCCGCTGAGCAGGAAGGTGAGGAAGAGAGTCCCCGGCAGGTCAGCCTCGGAGACCTTGATCTGGTCCTGCAGGTAGTACACCGCGTATGTGGCGACGACGCCCAGGCCGAGGTTGATCAGGAGGAACGCGAGCAGGAACCAGGCAAAGTCCGGGGATTTGCGCGGGTTGATGTAGAAGCTGCCGGCGAACTCCTTGAGGGTGAACGGCGTACGTTCGCCTACGGCCGGCTTGTCGTCCTTCATCAGGGCAACCAGGGCGAGCCCGAAGACGATGGCGATGGCTACCGGGAGCCCGATCTGAGCGAGGATGCTCGTGGGGAACGCCTGGATGAAGAAGATCCCCACCACGGTGGACGCGGAGGAGGCCGTGCCGGAGAGCGCGCCGACGAGGCCGTGCTGGGATTCGGGGATCCGGTCGGCAACGATGGCCAGCGTCGCTGCGATGGCCGCATTGATGAAAGCCTGCATGAGTACCCACCCGAGGATGAACATCAGTATTGAGTCGCTCAGGCCGATAACCGCAGCACCGACGGACGTACCGGCCAGGCCGACCAAAATCCACGGGCGGCGGCGGCCGAACCGGCTTCTGGTGCGGTCACTGAGCCGACCGAAGAAGGGATTGGCCAGTACCGCGACCAGCGTCCCGATACCGGCGACCATCGAATATGTAGTGGTCTTATTCGCCGGGTCAATCTCGCCAATGCGCAGCGCCACCGTCACCGTGGCCGGGAGGTTGATCGCCATCCAAATACCGAACATCGCCAACGCATAGATAGCGATGAACAGACCCCCAACGCGCGGAAGAGGCTTAGGAGCAGCGAACGCCGCCCCCTGAAAGGTGGTCACGAGCGGGGCTTCCGACTCGGGAGGTAGTGCAGTCATGGGAAGACGTCCTTGGCTTGTCCTACTGAAACGTTACCGGTATCGTTACCGGAAGGGATGTTGCTAAGGTAAGCCCTCAGTTCCCAAACTGTCAACGCTCGCTGCAGGAGGTGCCGGATGACGCGTAGTCGCGTAACGCTCGCGGACGTTTCAAAACGGGCAGGAGTCGGCGTAGCTACCGTGTCGCGGGCCCTGGCGGCAGAACCACACCGGGATGTTAGTCCTGCAACGCGGGAACGTATCCGTAAGATCGCCGATGAACTGGGTTACCGGCCCTCCCTGGCAGCCCGCGCATTGCGAACCGGCGACTACCGGGCTCTAAGTGTCATCGTTCCTGACTTCGAATGGGGCTGGTGGGAGCCGGTAGTGCGTAGTGCGTACAACGCCGCGGAAGAGCACGGCTATCACCTCCTCGTGCATCCGGTGGGCGAGCGGCGGGACGGTCCTGCAGGGACCATATCCGCCCTCAGTAACGTGCCCACAGATGGAGTGATAGTTCTGGGATACGGCGCGAGCCGCGAAGTGCAGGAGGCCGCTGGCGCGCTTCGCCTTCCGGTCGTTTCCGTAGACGACACGGTGACTCAACCGATTCTTCCAACCGTGTCGGTCGACAACCGGGCAGGTGGCCGAATGGCAACCGAACACCTGCTCTCACAAGGCCTGCAAAGGGTCGCATACGTCGGCAACACATGGAAGGCTGACTTCGTCGATCAACGAATTCAAGGCTACAGAGACGCCCACGAATCCGCGGGCATCGAAGTCGATGAACAACTGATCCTCAAGTGTGAGAACCCGGCAGGCGACCCACCGCTCACCTTCAAGGAGCTCGACGACCTGCTCGCAGCCGGCGTGCGCTTCGACGGGATGTTCTGCGAGTACGACCGGATGGCAGGTCCTGCCCTACGGTCCTTACGCAGGGCAGGGTTAACGGTGCCCGACGACGTGGCCGTGGTCGGCTACGACGATGAGGAATCAGCCAAGCTCACTGATCCTCCACTGACCACTATCCGGCAGCCCTACGAAGAACTCGGTGCTCTCGCCGTCTCACTGGCGATCCAAGCCCAGAGCAGTCCCTTGACTGCAGAGCGTCGAACAATCGTCCCCACTCTTCGTAAACGTCATTCCGCATAGATCGCCCAGCACCCTCGTCCCCAAAGGAACCATCTAAATGAACAGGACCACCAAAGGGTGGCTGCTTCTGGCTGCTGCCATCCTGGCAGAGGTGACTGCATCACTGTCGCTCAAGGGTGCGCTCGAATATTCTGCCCTGTACGTCGTCGTAGCCGCTGGCTACCTCGGCGCATTCGGTCTGCTTGCCGCAGTGCTCCGCGCCGGCATGGCGCTAGGTGTGGCCTACGGCGTCTGGGGAGCAAGCGGCGTCGCGCTGACCGCGATCGGTTCGCTCGCCATCTTCAAGGAGCCGCTCACCTTCCTCATGGGTGTCGGCATAGTCATCATCGTCACCGGGGTCCTTTGCATCGAACTCGGAGCGCAAGCCGGACACAAGAAAACTGAGTCCTTGTAATGGCCTACGTGTTCCTCGCCGCCGCAATCATCTTCGAAGTCGCCGGCACCGTTAGTCTTCGCCTCGCTGTCGACAACAAGCGCTGGTATGGCGGGGTCACTGTCGGCTACCTCGTTGCCTTCATGATGCTCACCCTCACCCTAGCCAACGGCCTTCCCCTAGGCGTGTCCTACGGTATCTGGGCAGCAGCAGGGGTCGCCCTCACCGCCATCATCTCTAAATTCCTCTTCAACGAACCGCTCACCTGGCTAATGGGCCTTGGAATGCTCCTCGTAATGGGTGGCGTCCTACTAGTCGAACTCGGCGCAACCCACTAACAAGCCCCGCACACCCCAGCCAATACCAGGGGACTGCCCCCGGTTTTGTTGACTCCTTAACCTAGCGAGCTTGTGCTCGTGGAAGGATGTTGACCATGCCCACGCCTTATGGGGCGGAGTTCCGCCAGGATGTTATTGATGTGGCCAGGAAGGGTGAGGCGCCGCTGGTGCAGAATGCGAAGGATTTCGGTCTTTCGGTCACGACGTTGAAGCGCTGGATCGCCATCGCCGAGCGTAAGGAATCCGGGGCTGGCCCGGCCGTGGCTGAGTCGGCCGAGATGCGGGAGTTGAAGAAGCGGAACCGCCTGTTGGAGCAGGAGAATGAGGTTCTGCGCCGGGCGGCTTACAGATCTACCCGCTGGTCACGGATCTTGCCGCCGACGGTGTTCCCGTGGCGGTGACCTGCAGGGTACTGGGATTCAGCAAGCAAGGCTATTACCGGTGGAGGGCCAACCCGGTGACGGAACGGGACTGGGTCGACGCGCATCTGGTCAACGCCGCCTTGGACATCCATACAGATGATCCGGCGTTCGGGTACCGGTTTATCGCCGACGAACTCCCGGCTAGGGGCATTTTGGCGGGCGAGAACAAGGTCCAGCGCTTGTGCAGGGACCACGGCATCTGGTCGGTGTTCTCCAAGAAGCGGGGCCTGAACCGGAAGCCGGGGCCACTGGTCCACGACGACCTGGTGGCAGCCGCGCCGAATGAGCTGTGGCTGACGGACATCACCGAACACCCCACGGCCGAGGGGAAGCTCTACCTCTGCGCGTTGAAGGATGTCTATTCCGGCAGGATCGTCGGGTACTCGATGGACTTCCGGATGAAGCCCTCGCTTGCCGTGGCCGCACTGGAGAATGCGGTGCGGGCACGCCGCCCGGCAGGAACCGTGGTCCACTCGGATCGGGGGTCCCAGTTCCGGTCTCGCCGCTTCGTCGAATCCCTCCGCCACCACGGCCTCACAGGATCGATGGGCAGAGTCGGTGCGTGCGCTGACAACGCCGCGATGGAAGCGTTCTTCTCGCTGCTACAAAAGAACGTCCTGGACCGTCAGCGATGGCTCACCAGACAAGACCTCCGACTGGCCATCACGACCTGGATCGAACGGACCTACCACCGCCGGCGACGGCAAAGACGGCTGGGAAAACTTACGCCCATCGAATATGAAACAATCAACCGGACCGCGCTCACAGCGGCCTAAGACCCCGAGTCAACAAAAGCCGGGGCAGTCCCTGGTGAGGCCCTTCACCTTTGGGTGACAAAGTGTGCGATCGCTCCGGACCCCAGTGCTTGAGTGCTTGGACGATTTCCGAAAGCCGCCACTCCGGCCATGCTGTCCTTAAGCGACCGCTCAGCCGGCCATCCCGCAGTTCGAGTTACCTGCGCCGGTCCGTGCGTTGAGGATCGCATTGTTGCAGTTGAGGGTCCCATCGTTTTAGTGGCTTGTGAAGTTCACGAGCGCGGAGAATCTGCGTAGTTAAAGCGCCTATGTGACCATCCACACATTAGGCATAACTTGGCGATGTGTGGATCAAGTAGGCCTCGTTGGGGCGGCTGCCGACCCACATGGACCGACCGACTGACATCCACTAGAGAGGGCAATTTATGGTCACGACGACGAACGAGGCTAGGAACGTTTCGGTGGAGCTTAAGGGCCATCTAGGCTTATTTCACCTATTCTTCACCGTGATGGCCTGGAATGCTCCACTCGTGATCGTGTTTGCGGCGATCCCAATCGTTGTGGGATACGGAAACGGAATCGGGGCCGCCGGTGCCTTTATTGTCGCCGGTGCGACAATCGGCCTTTTTGCATTGGGATTCACTCGGATGACGAAGATACTACCAACGCCGGGGGCCTTCTACGCGTACATCACCGCGGGATTGGGGAAGAAGCTTGGCCTAGGCTCCGGGCTGCTGACCCTTGTCGGCTACTTTGCAGCATATTCCGGGACGTTCGCTTTCGGAGGTGTCGTATCGAATCAATTGTTCCACGATACCCTCGGACTGCCGGAACTGCCCTGGTACCTGTGGGGCACTATCCTCTGGTTCATTGTGGCCATACTCGGCCTCCTAAAGTTTTCACTTTCAGCAACCCTGCTCAGCGTGTTCCTCGGGCTCGAGATACTCGTCATCGTCATCTATAACGTTTCAGTGTTTACGCAGGGTGGCGCCGCTGGGGTCATCTCGGCAGATCCTCTGATTCCCGAAAACTGGATCAACGGCTCTGTCGCAATGGCAATGCTGTTTGCTATCGGTATGTTCGGCGGATTCGAGATCACAGCGCTGTTCCGTTCCGAGGTGCGGAACCCCTCTCGGACGGTACCGGTTGCGACCTACATGGTGGTCATCGTTGCAACTGCAATGTATGCGGTCACGTCTTGGGCATTTGTGAACGCGGCCGGAATCAACGACGTTGTTGCGCAGGCCGCCGGTGACCCCACTGGAACGATACATTCGACCTTCCTGACATTTGGCGGGAAGCTATTAGCGGATATCTCCTCGGCACTAGTCTTCACCAGCACATTCGCCGTTATCCTCGCCGGGCACAACATTGTCGCCCGCTATCTCTTCGCTCTCGGTGCCGACGGTATCCTGCCAAAGCAACTGAGCATGGTCCATGCCAAGCAAGGTTCTCCATATCGGGCCTCGCTCGCAGCCAGCCTCGCCTGCTTGGCGGTTAATATTGCAGCGGTCTTGGCGAACGTAGATCCAGTGGCGTTTTATGCAGCGATGCTGGGCATGACCAGCCTCGTCCTCATTGTGATCCTCTTCATCTGTGACGGTGCCATCCTTGTGTACCTGCATCGGCATGGACGCGACCAGTTCTCCGTCTTTCCCCGCATGATTGCCCCAACTGTTGCCGCGGTGGGACTCGGGATTTGCGCCTACCTTGCCATCACCAACTTCAACGCCTTGACTGGTGGATCACAAGCCCTATCTACCGCACTTATGGTCTTCCTCGGCGTCGTATTCCTGGGAGGGATCCTGCTTGCCAGTATGTATAGGCGGACTAAACCTTTGGTGTACGCCAAGATCGGACGCCAATAAGTCCGCCTACAAGACAACTGAAAGCGAAATTGGTGGCCGGTAGCTCGAGAAGATAGTCGAAAGAACCTGGCCTCGAAGATGTGGCACTTCGTCTTCATACCGTTCAACACGACCCAGAGTTCCCCAAAGTCCACCTCGGCCTCAGCGCCCGAGCGTGTTCCTGGTGAACGAAAACTTCCACCCGGCATCCGGCCTCCACGTCGACCTGGGCGCGACGGACTCGCACGTAGTCACGCACCGTCGAGTACGAGAGTTCCTGCGCGCCTTACTCATCAATGAGCCGGGCCAGAATCCTCTTGGCGGTATGGCGCTGTTTCCTCGGCGCCGTCGTATCCTCGATCAGCATGGCATCAATCGCTGCTTTGAACGGTTCCAGTCGCCAAGACACCCCCTGCCTCGCTTTGCGTTCGGGAGGGGTAGCCGACTCAAGAGCCTGCCGGACCGTCCTCCGATGGACTCCGTGTCGGGCCGCCAGCGCACGGATAGACAAGCCCTCGACCCGGGCGTCCCTTCGTATCCGCGCGAACACATCCACTCTCGACTCCATCCAGACCCACCCTCCAACGCATCTATCCACTGATGGATCCAACTTTGAAGGTGGGGCCACAAATAGCCGTCACAGTTGCCCGGCGAGTCTTGGAGTGGGGCCAGAAATATTCGTCCTACCGGGGCCATCCAAACCTGTCATAGTCAGCTTGGTGAAGCTGGGGCGTGAATTGGCTTGTTAGCGGACTTTCACCTTACTTGCATGCGTAATTGATGGGCCACCAGATGGAAGGACCTTTTATATGAGGGGTCGAACCCTACAACAATGCGCAACCGGTCGTGCTGAAGAGCTGCCGGGGGCTGAGCTGACTCATCCGTCCGGCGAAGGATGGGACGTATTCAAGGTGCATGGCAAGGTGTTCATGCTGCAAACAGACATCACCGGCGAGCCACTTGTCATCCTTAAGGCGGCGCCGTCCGATGCACGCACGTTGCGGGAGGCGTACGAGGATATAACCCCGGGGTACCACATGAATAAACAGCACTGGATCACGCTGCACCCGGACGGAGATCTTGACGCCGGAATGGTCAAAGACCTGGTAACTGAGTCATACCTGCTTGTAGTAGGAAATCTCCCGAAGAAGCAGCAACCGGTAAGTCCCGCCACCTTTGGACGACAATCCTAATCTTCTGGCTATATCCCGGACTTCCCGTCCAGCCGGCAAATGATTGCGCGTCGGTGAAGGACCCCAACACCGCGTTAGCTGAAGGACGTGGGGGAGGAGGACGGCGCGGGGGTCGTCGACCTTCCGTCAGTAGTTCAGGCACCCACTGCCAGCCTGTCGCGCGGTTGCTTCATTGCAAAACTCGGGGACTGGCTGAGTAGAAGCTAGAGACTAACCTATCAGTGCGGGCTGTAGGCCCAAATCGCAGTGCTGATAGATGACGTGCCTGTCGTGATGCCAGAGGTCGGCTGACGTCGCTGCATGGGCGATAAGGTACGTCCAGGCCAGCCCCGATATGCGCAGACAGGAAGAACCTCAGTAATCGCTCGGGGTAATTCTCGAGACCTGGACGGACGGTTGAAGTTGCAACGCTCGACCGATGCCCGCCACCACCTCTACAAACACAGGCGCTGATAAAGCGTAATTGATTGTCCGTCTCTGGGAGTTGGCCACTAGCTTAGGAGCATTGTGTCCGATCGGCTCACCGCTCACGGTTCACGGCAAGTTTTGCCAGGTCATCTTTGACCAGGTTAAGCGCCTGATCACGGGTTGTACCTGGATTGTCTCTTTCGCTGTGTTTCTGCCGGATTGCGCGTGTGAGCTTCGGGGCTTGAGGCTGGCCATGGCGTCGTTCAGTTTTCTGCTGTACCAAGGGGTCGTAGAAAATGACATTGCGTGCAGCAACCGGATCGTTTCCTGTCAGTTGCGTCGTCACGTGCATTCATCCTTTCTTCGTCGAAAGAGTGGCTTGCGCCCGTATGTTTTCTATCCTCCAGCTGCTACCGCCGGCCCCAGAGGACCGGCGCCATATGAGCAAGCACTGGCGACGTTGCTCGCCACTATCTGAACAGCTGCTCGACAACAACCCTCCGTAATACCTTGGTTGGTTGGTTAGGGCGAGGACCTGGTCAGGGACCAGGGCCTCCCAGTTGCGAGGAGATAGGAGGCCCTGGTGGTATTTTCGCCCGTCCAAAGGTGTCACCCCTTTGGCATCAGAACAGGCGGGACTGCACCGGGAAATCAGGCGTTGCGTACCACGGTCCCACCTCTACGAGTGGCTGGTGCGCTGGAGCTGCGTGAGGGCTGATGATTTGTACTTCCCTCTGCCGACAGGCGAAACGACGGAGCATTTCGGGTGTCGTACAAGCCCCTGCTGACAGTTGAACGGCGTCTCAACGCAGAAGACGCCACTCACCAAGTCCACCATCCACCTCCCGGCGCTCGCCCCTCCAACAACCTTCCATCGAGGCCACGAAGCGAAACCTACCTCGCTTGCGTAAGTTGGAAATGGTTCAAGGCTAGGCCGACTGAACATCCCGACTAAGTTTTGCCGTGCACAGCCCGGGCTTGAGAGAGACCCAACAAGGGATGGGATGGTAAGACCCTCAGTTCCTCCCCTAAGGATGAATCCAACCTGCACTCGAGCGACTTACTTGATAGCCAGCCGAGAACAAAGCGACGGCATGTTGCTGGTCTGCAGATCCATGTCCTCTAGCAGTTAGTTCTTGCGCCTCGGCGCTTTAGCAGGTTCCCCGCTTTCAATTGCGGGTACTTGAGTCCGATGGCAAACCGTCCGGTACAACGACGATTTTGCCGATATGCGTTCTTTTCAGCAACGTCTCTTGAGCCTCACGGAGCATCGAGAGCGGATAGACGTCCTCCACGAGGGGCTTAATCTTTCCCTCCTGAATAAGACTGACGAGACGAGTGAACGTTTCAGGCGTCGGGTTCGTGATCCCGTGCAACTCCAGGTCCTTATAGATGAGTTCCCGAAGATCTATACGGCTCACCGGTCCGCCGATGGCGCCCGCTGTTGCATAACGACCTCCGCGCCGCAGCATAAGAAGCAAACTCTCAAACATGCTGCCACCGACAACGTCGATGACAACGTCGGCGCCGCGTTCACCAATGACATCTGCAACGGCAGCCACTAGATCCGGTTCCTCCCGTGCGACAAACCCCTCGACGCCGAGCTCCCTCAGTCGGGCCTCTTTCCCCGCACTAGCAATTGCCACGACACGCGCGCCACGTGCCTGTGCCAGCTGGATAGTTGCAGTACCCACCCCTCCGGCCGCACCGGTTACGACAACCGTCTCACCCGCACTAAGCTCGGTCCGGGCCAGCATCTCTTCGGCGGTGTCGTATGAGCAAGGGAACGTTGCCAGTTCCGCGTCACTCAGAGCAGTGCTCACGCTGTGCGCGTTCACGGACGGCACATTCACATACTCGGCGAATCCTCCGTCCCTGTCGCCACCGAGGTACTCGACAATCTGAGCACGGCGAGGCAGCTTCGGATCCCGGACAGAAGGGTCGACGACGATTCGAGTCCCTATCCTGCTCTCATCCACCCCTTCACCGACCGCCACGATCGTTCCAGCCACCGACGCCCCTTGAACTCGGGGGAAGGACATCTTCGTGCTATTCCAGGTCGCGCCGGCCCCGTCGTTGCGTCCAGCCAGACCGAGCTCCTCCGAGACAGACTCCTCCACCACCCTGTCGTACCACCCGGTTCGGGTGTTGATCTCGGTGTTGTTGAGGGCGCAGGCACCAACTTTGACCAGCACTCCTCCCGGCTCCACAGCAGGGGTCGGCACATCGGTCCGGTACACGAGCTGGTCGAGCCCCCCGTGCCCTACCAATTGAACTGCAGCCATCATTACCGGAACTTTTGTAATCGCGGTCATTGCTCTCTCTGTCATCTCCTCGTTGTCTCCTGGTCTCTAGAGGTCGAGCCCAGGCTTGACCATGACGTGCTTCAGCTGGGAGTACTCGTCCAGACCGTGCAATGACAGCTCGCGACCGTAGCCCGACTCGCCGTATCCACCGAAGGGCATCTCAGAGACATTCGGTGTGTGTTGGTTAACCCAGACAGTGCCAAAGTGGAGCTCTTTGGTGAAGCGTAGAGTACGCGCAAGGTTGGTCGTCCATACGCTGGCTGAGAGTCCGTAGTTAATGTCATTGGCGAGTTGCAGCATTTCGTCGTCGCTCTGTGCCGACTGGATGGTGACCACTGGGCCAAACACTTCGCTCTGCACAATCTCATCCGTCTGCTTGACGTCGGTGATCACAGTCGGTTCAATGAACCAGCCTGGGCGATCCGCCTGTTTGCCGCCGAGCTTGATCGTGTTGCCGGCTTCCCGGGCGCGCTCGATGAACCCGAGAACCGACTTCAGTTGCTTCTCGGAAATCACCGGGCCCAGTGTCGTGGCCGGATCGGACGGGTCACCGAGGACAAGCTCGCTGACTGCCCTGCAATATTCTTCTACGAATTCCTCGTAGACCGATTCTTCGACGATGATGCGGCAAGCAGCCGTGCAATCCTGGCCGGCTCCGGAATAACCAAAGGCGACGAGGTCTTCGGCAGTTTTACGGATTGGACTGTCAGCGAACACCAGCACCGGAGCCTTGCCACCGAGCTCCAGGCCCACCTTCTTAACGGTCTGGGCCGCGGTCGATGCTACAAATTTGCCAGTAGATGTTGCACCTGTGAACGCGATCTTTCGAATTTTGGGATGCTCAGCCATCGCAGTCCCCGCTGCTCCGCTACCAAGGATGAGGTTGATCACGCCTTCAGGGAGAAAACGGTTGGCGATCTGGACCAGTTTGAGGGTACTGAGCGGCGTCACCGTCGCCGGCTTAAGCAGCATAGTATTGCCGGCGGCGAGTGCCGGTGCGATCTTCCAGGCCCCCATCAGCAGTGGGTAGTTCCAAGGCGTGATGAGCCCGACGACTCCGAGCGGCTCCCGCCGAACCCATGAAGTACTTACGTTGTCGTACTCGTCCACGGACGGCACCGTTGAGATGCGAGCAGCGCCGGCGAAAAATCGAAGAACATCCACGACTGTCGGCACCACGAACTCGCGTACATCTCCGATTGGAAGCCCGACGTTCAGGCTCTCTACCCGAGCGAATTCCTCAATCTCCTGCTCAACCGCGTCAGCGATCTTGAGCAGCACGGCCGCGCGCTCGGCCGGGGAAGTGCTACCCCAGGTCTTGAACGCCTCAGAAGCTCGCTGTACGGCCGCGTCGACATCGGATTCAGACGCGATCGGAAAACTGGCGATCACTTCTCCGGTCGCCGGGTTGAATACCTGCGAGACGTTTCCATCGCTCTCATTGGCGAGGTACGTTTCTGCAAAGGCTGTAAGGTCCATGCTTTCCAGGGTCATTGTTAAATTCCTTTGGTGGTCGTCGTCCGAGTTTGGTCATCGTCCGAGCTCAATCATCACTCGCTACGCAGCGACGGCGCTTCGGAAATTTTCTAAGACAAGCTCAGGAAAGTGAGCCGTAGCACAACTGCGCGACGATGTGTTGGGGAACGTGCTCGGTTTCCCGGACCCCTCCAGTTGGGGGCACGGCCGCGTATGACGCTGTCGTCGATCACAAAATGCCCTCTGCTACTTCGTAATCTTTCCTAAGGCGGCTCCTTGGACTTTGCGGAAAGATGTGAGCAAGGCCACGGCGATTTATCGGATGAGTGCGTTCGAAGGACGGTCAGCTCGAAGAACGCCAACGACATAGTAAGGACAACTCGATGAAGCTTGACGGTTACGACTACATCATTGTTGGGGGAGGATCCGCTGGCTGCGTACTCGCGAACCGTTTGAGTGAGGATCCGGCCAACCAGGTACTAGTCCTCGAAGCAGGTCACAAGTACTCCTCACTTGATGTTCCCGTGCGTGTCCCGGCAGCATTCCTGTTCCTTATGGGCCACCCCTTTTATGACTGGCGCACTAAGTCAGAGCCGGAGGCAGGACTTCGAGGTCGTCGAATTGACCACTACCACGGCAGGGTCATGGGTGGAAGCAGCTCAATTAATGGAATGTTTTATCAGCGCGCCAATCCACTTGTCTACGAGCGTTGGGCTCAGGAAACCGGAGTTGAAGAGTGGGACTATGCTCACGTACTTCCGTACTTCAAGCGAATCGAGACATTCAAGGGGTCAGATCCAACCGGTATCTACCGAGGTCGATCGGGACCTATCCCCGTTAACCAGCACCACAGCAACGGAAAGCGAAACCCATTGTTCGGTGCGCTCTTCGAAGCGGCAAAGCAATCGGGCTATGAGCTCGTCAACAATGTCAACGGCTACCGCCAGGAGGGATTTTCTTCGTTCGATTCAAACATCGAGAACGGTGAACGCTACAACGCTGCACGCACCTACTTTGACCCGGCGAAGAAGCGGAAAAACCTTCATGTAATCACAGGAGCTCGAGCAACTCGGGTGGTCTTCGAGGGAACACGCGCAGTCGGCGTCGAATTCGCCGCCCGGCGCCGCAATCGAACCATTGCGAGAGGCACGGAGATCATTCTGAGCGGCGGTGCGTACAACTCGCCACAACTGCTGCAGCTTTCAGGCGTTGGTAACGCGGCCGAGCTAAGGCAGCACGGCATCGACGTTGTCGCGGATTTGCCTGGCGTCGGCGAGAACCTGCAGGATCACTTGGAAGCGTTCATTAATTACAGGTGCAAGCAGCCCGTCACTAACCAGAGCATCGTCAAAAAGTACACCTATCCGGTGACCGGTCTGAAGTGGCTTTTCAATAGGACCGGGCCTGCCGCGTCGAATCACTTCGAGGGCGGCGGCTTTATCCGCTCGTTTGATGACGCTCCCATGCCAAACCTTATGCTCACCATGCTCACGCTCGGTGTGCGGAACGACGGCTCCCCCGCTCCGGCCCCCCACGCATACCAGATCAATCTCGGTCCGCAGCAGCCGCAGTCTAAGGGGCACATTAAGTTGCGGAACAGCGATCCGTTCGAACAACCAGTTGCGACGTTCAATTATCTTTCCACGGAGCGTGACCGCCAGGAATGGATTGACGGTGTTCGCGCTACTCGGGCGCTCATGAATCAGCCCGCGTTCGCACCGTTCAACGGCGGCGAGCTCTCGCCAGGTCCCGAAGTGCAGACGGATGAGGAGATTCTCGATTGGGTCTCTCGGGATGCCGAGACAACCTACCACCCTTGCGGAACCTGCAAGATGGGCAACGACGACCAGTCCGTCGTTGACCCCCATAGCTTCCGCGTACACGGACTTGAGGGCCTCCGGGTAGTCGATGCCTCCGTGATGCCGTCGATCCCGAACGCCAACCTCTACGCACCGGTCATGATGATCGCCGAAAAGGCCGCCGACGTCATCCTTGACAAGGATCCGCTTCCTGCTGAATATGTCGACTTCTATCGACATACTGCCCCGGAGAATCTCAGCCTCTGACAGAATCGGACTGGCTGCAGACCTATATGCGTCCAACCCATTCGCCTCTTCGCCAGGCTCGCGCGAAAGGTCCGGGCACGGAGCCCGGATGCAAGAAACAGGGTTTGGACCGCATGGCCGCAGCCAGCCCGGGAGGAGCGTTCATGCGCGCCCCTGTAGATCACACGATCCCGGCGATCTGCCGTCGGCTCCTCTCCAATTTGTCCCCACGATCCCCAGACCTAGTCTTGGTTTGCGGCGAAGTACCATTACGGTCGTCACCTGCGTGAAACAGCTGACCCGGGGTGAAGCCACCGCTGCGGCATGAGGACAATGACCAAGGAATGGAACTATGCGGACGCATCTGACACATTGGGGAGCCTTCCAAGCTGAGAGCGACGGCAGGTCCCTGCACTCCGTCAAACCTTGGGCTGAAGACCCGGATCCCCGCGACATCCTCGACAACGTCGCCTCAGCCCAGCACCACCCGACGCGCGTTCTCCGCCCTGCTGTTCGTGCGGGATGGTTGGAGCACGGACCAGGAAGCGGTTCTGGTCGGGGTTCGGAACCTTTCGTCGAGGTGTCCTGGGAACGGGCGATAGAACTCGTAAGCGCTGAGCTCGGACGGGTGTACTCCGAAAAGGGCCCTTCCGCCGTATATGGGTGTTCCTATGGATGGGCAAGTGCGGGCCGGTTTCATCACGCCCAAAGCCAGATACACAGGTTCCTCAACTCCCTGGGAGGCTATGTCGCTGGCGTCACAGACTATAGCTATGGTGCCTCCGGGGTGCTGCTGCCTCATATAGTCGGCGCCACTCCAGACCAGATTATGGCCCGCGCCACGTCCTGGAACGTGGTCAGCGAAAACACGGAACTGTTCATCGCCTTTGGCGGATTGTCGGAGAAAAACAGTGGAATTGGTCCCGGGGGAATTGGCCGCCACGTTGCGCGGGATGCCATTAGAAAGGCAGTAGCCCGAGGGTGCCGCTTCATTGATGTAGCTCCAATCGCCGACGACACCTACCGGGAAGCGAAGGCTGAATGGATCTCTCCGCTGCCGGGCAGTGATGCCGCCTTGATGCTGGCACTCGCATTCGTGCTGGACGCCGAGAACCTGGCGGACCGCGAATTCCTATCGCGTTACTGTGTGGGCGTGGACAGGTTCCTCCCGTACCTCCGCGGTGAGCTTGACGGCACACCTAAAGATCCTCAATGGGCGGAGAAGCTGACAAGCGTTCCGGCAAACCGGATTTTTCGACTGGCCAGGGAAATGGCGTCCTCACGGACTATGATCAATCTGAGTTGGTCCATGCAGCGCCAACAACACGGGGAACAACCTATATGGCTGGGCGTAACGCTTGCAGCGATGCTTGGACAAATCGGCCTCCCTGGCGGTGGATTCCAGCACGGCTACGGTGCCACAGCCGACGTCGGACTGCCCCTGCGAATCTCCAGCGCGCCGTCCTTCCCTCAAGGGCGCAACCCCGAGCTGTCCTATATCCCGGTAGCCAGAATCTCGGACATGTTGCTCTCGCCTGGCAGCGAGATCGACTTCAACGGCAAGCGGATTACGCTGCCGGAAATCGAGCTGATTTACTGGGCCGGCGGTAACCCCTACCATCATCACCAAGACCTTGCTCGGTTCCGCAGGGCATGGTCCAAACCAGCAACAGTGATAGTCAACGAGCAGTTCTGGACCAGCACTGCCCGACATGCCGACATCGTGCTTCCCGCTACCATGTCGTTTGAACGCAACGATTATGGAGCCGGGCGCAACGATCCTACATTTTTCCCTATGCATGCGCTGACTGTTCCCGCCGGGGAAGCCCGCGATGACTACGATATCTTTGCCGCGATAGCAGAGAAACTGGGACGGGCAGAGGCTTTCACCGAGAACCGTGACAGCATGGGCTGGCTCCGGCACCTCTACGACCGGTGGCAGAAAAAGCTGGTTGACATGGGTGTTGGCGTAGTGGACTTTGGCACGTTCTGGGCCAGCGAAAAGATTGAAATTCCCGTCGTCGAACCCGACCAAGTGTTGTTTTCCGAATTCCGGCTAAACCCGGAAGAACATCCCTTGAACACCGTCAGCGGCAAGATCGAAATTCACTCGTCCACCATAGAAAGCTTCGGCTATGCCGATTGTCCCGGCCATCCCGTGTGGATCGAGCCTGATGAGTGGCTCGGCTCTGCCGGCAGGTACCCTCTGCACTTGATCGCCAACCAGCCAAAGACGAAACTTCACAGTCAGCTGGACGTAGGTGCCACTAGCCAGAAGTCAAAAATCCAGGGACGCGAGCCGATCCGGATTAACCCCATCGATGCGGCGGAGCGTGGTCTCGTAGACGGACAAGTCGTGCTCGTTCGCAATGACCGCGGTAGTTGTCTTGCAGGGTTGGTAGTCTCCACGGCCCTTCGGCGGGGCGTAGTTCAACTTTCAGCAGGCGCTTGGTATGACCCTGCACCGGATGATCCCTCATTCTGCCGTCACGGTAACCCAAACGTGCTGACCGCTGACAGGCCTTCATCAAGCCTGTCCCAAGCGACGACTGCACAACATGCGCTGGTTGAAGTCGAAGCCTGGCGGGGTGAGGTTCCTGACGTTACCGTAACTAAACAGCCCCCTCTACTGCAGCCGGAACCGCACCAAGAATGACTATGCAGATCGCATTGCGTGATTCCCGGGCCTAGCGGAGGATCGGTGGCAGGATCAACAACCCTGTCCCGCGGAATCCTGGCCAGGTTCTTCGCGGCCTCACCTCAAGAAGAAGCACGAACCGCAGGCCTCGACGCTCTCGATTCCCGAACCCTGAGGCGCGCACGTACCACTGGCGGACCATAGCAGCTGACTCGTGTAAACAGCGTTTCCGGAGATGACCGGCCCCGGCCCCAAACAAGGCCGTTTTACAGTGTTCCGTGGCAGTATCCTTGTAGAACCCGTCGCGGCTGGGATGTCTTTAGCCTCGACAGGGCCTGCTTACATCGACGGTAGAAAAGTCTATGCGTACATGGGCCCCCCGCGCCGCAAGCTGAACCTCAGGGTCATCGAGCGAGAGTACAGTTAGTTCGTCGTCCGTGGAACGCCTAAATGCGAAGTAGGGAAGCGGCATGTCCTCAGGGTCGATAAGGTCCTCCGCGTCCTGGGTTTCCATAAGGCGTCGGGCTTCTGCTTCCGTTTCCACGTTTGGCAGGGACCCGTTCACGGGTCTTCTAACTGGTTCCCTTGATGAAGAAACAGAAATTAGGCCTAAGGCGGCGGCACCTATCAGAAGGTAGTAGGCGGGCATCACCTTTCCGGTTGCACCAATTCCTCGATGTGTTACCGGAAGTCGAGAACGGTCACGGCGGAGTTCAGCGGCGACCCTGGTGAGGTGTTCGGGGCTTTGGACGCCGAGGTCTGTTCCTTTCGGGAAGTACTGGCGGAGCAAACCATTAGTGTTCTCGTTTGAGCCGCGCTGCCAGGGGCTTGCCAGCTCACAGACATACACCGGGATAAGTGTCTGCCGCGTGAAATCTTGGTGGCAGGCCATTTCAGTGCCCTGATCCCAAGTCAGTGAACAGCGCAGGTGCGGCGGGAGCGGTCTCATTGAATCAGCTAGCCGATAGCGCACGTTTTCAGCACCGCGGTTCCCGGCCAGGTGCACGAGAAGGATGAAGCGTGTGGTCCGTTTGACCAGTGTGGCGATGGCCGAACGACCGCCTTCCCAATCATTAGATTGCCCTCCCAATTCCCTGGTACTAATCTGCCGATCACTTCGGCGGGCCTGTCCCGGATTATGACCATATCTGGAAATCGCTTGGTCTTGTGTTCCTTCGGCCGGCGCGGTCGGCGGCCGGTCCGCCCGCTGCGCAGCGAGACGGCCGGGTCCACGGCCAAATCCAAGCTTCCGCGCCCATATAGCGCCTGATAGACAGTCTCGGGCACAACGTGCATCTCCGCTTGTCCAGGAAAAATAGCGAGCAAGCGCTTGCTGATCTGGCGCGGACTCCAGCGCTGTTGCAGGTGTTTGAGCACGAATTTTTGCACGTCAGGATTGGCTGCGATCTTGCCGGTACGATGGCAGCTCCGTCGATGCTCGGCACTGCGCTGAGCCGTCCGAGGACGCGGTAGTTTCCAGAGCGTTCGTAATGTTGCGGCGGATCTCTCGGCTCACCGTGGACGGACTGCGCCCCAGTTCCATAGCGATGGCGCGAATGCTCCGGCCGGCATGCAGGAGGTCTGCGATCGTTATTCGTATAGAGAGAAACCGTACAGAAATAACGACCGGTGTCTTATGCGACATGGGAGCACCTTTTTGATGTCCCCGCTCTTCAGGAACAACGGTCTGACCGTGCCGTCATCGAGTCCCTGAACTATGGCTGATTCCCACGATCCGGCGGGCCTCAGAATTGCCCATTCCCTGTTTCATCAGCTGATCACAGTGAGCCCGTGCAGCGTTCTTTGAGGGGCTCCCGTGACTTTCGTGGGCGTTTCATCTCTGCCAATTGCAACTCCTAAACGCTCAGGTGTTGCAACGACCACGACTCCAAGCCATCACAATGGCTCACTTTTCGACCGTCACCGATAAGCGCTTGGTAAACAGGATGTCTCCAGGGGACTGTCTGAATAACGGTGTGTGGGGTCCGGCCTGATCCGAAAGGAGATGGCCGTGTCAGACTCCATGACCGAGATGACAGGGGTGATGATCGATCCTGTGACGGGAGAGATCATTGACCAGAAGGAGCTTGCGGAGCGGTTGCTTGCGCAGGCCAAGGAACAGGGCGTGAGCTTGGTTGGGCCGGGCGGGTTACTGAACCAGCTCACCAGGAACGTGCTCGAGACGGCGCTGGAAGCCGAGCTGACCGAGCACCTCGGGCACGAGCATGGCCAGACACCGATCGCAGCGAACATGCGCAACGGCACCAGGTCAAAGACGGTGCTGACCGAGATCGGCCCGGTCGAGATTGAGGTGCCCCGGGATCGGGACGGATCGTTTGAGCCGGTGATTGTGCCTAAGCGGAAACGGCGCCTGGACGGGATCGATCAGATCGTGCTTTCGCTCTCCGCACGGGGTCTGACGACCGGGGAAATCGCCGCGCACTTCGAAGAGGTCTATGGCGCCAGGGTCTCCAAGGACACCATCAGCCGCATCACGGAGAAAGTCGCTGGGGAACTGGCCGAATGGTCTGCCCGGCCTTTGGATCCGGTCTACCCGGTGCTTTTCGTTGACGCGGTCGTCGGTCTTGGTCCGTGACGGGCAGGTGCGCAACACCCCGTTCTACGTCGTCATGGGGGTCACCAGCAACGGGGAGCGGGAGATTCTGGGCATCTGGGCCGGCGACGGTGGGGAGGGTGCACGGTTCTGGCTGCAGGTCTTCTCCGAGCTGAAAAACCGGGGCGTGCAGGATGTGTTGATTGCCGTCTGCGATGGGCTCAAGGGCTTGCCGGAGGCGATTACCACGACGTGGGAGCGGACGGTGGTGCAGCAGTGCATCGTGCACCTGATCCGGAACAGTTTCCGCTATGCCGGGCGCCAGCACCGCGACGGTATCGTCAAGGCGCTCAAGCCCGTCTACACGGCACCGTCCGCGCAAGCGGCGAAGGACCGGTTCGCCGAGTTCACTGCCGAATGGGGCCAGCGATATCCGGCCATCGTGCGGCTCTGGGAATCCTCGTGGGCTGAGTTCGTGCCGTTCCTGGAGTACGACGTGGAGATCCGGCGGGTGATCTGCACGACGAACGCAATCGAGTCGATCAACGCCCGCTACCGAAGGGCGGTCAGGGCCCGCGGACACTTTCCGAACGAAACCGCCCTGCCCTGAAATGCCTGTACCTGGTCACCAAATCCCTTGATCCCACCGGCGGTGGCCAGGCACGCTGGGTGATGAGGTGGAAGCCTGCGCTAAACGCGTTCGCGATTACCTTCGCGGGCCGGTTCGAAAGAACCACTCACTAATGAAAACCGGCCGGCCTCCACACACCGTTTATCGGACAGTCCCGTCTCCAGCTTCAGGAGGGCTTGTGTCGCTACTAGACACACGGTATCTCCGTTTGGTTCGGTCAGGTTTATGTCGGGTGAAGCGACAGGCCATACCCGTCACTGACATGAAAGAGCCGCCGTTCTCCAGTCGATGACTTGATCCAGACGATGTCACCGTCATCGGTGAAGTCGTCCACAATGCCTTCGAACCGCTCATGACCTTTCTCGAGGAGAACATCCTGCCCCTTGACCACTCTGGCCCAAGGGGCGCTTGCCTTTCGTCTGCCGGTTGTGGCTTTTGTGGTGCTAGTGGCTTGGCCTTCCAGCGAAGGGGACACTGTTTTTGTCCTATGAAGGCGCGCTGACATTGCGCCAGTTAACCGGGGTTATGGACAGGAGCAGCCGGGTTTCGGGGTCGGCTCCGTAGCGCACTGTGGTCCCTTCGGGAAGCACTAGCAACTCGTCTGCGTCCGCAATTATGGTTTGCTCCTCGTCGCCGTCGATGATGACCAGTCGGGCCTGTCCCGAAATAACGTAAATAGTTTCTTCGTATTGAACAGTCCACGGCTCGGTCAGGGCTCCATCATGGAAGGTCATGAAATAGGTGCCGAGCTGGGTAAGCCCGGAAGCAGCTGTTCGGTGCTCGATTGTTGCGGGACCAAAGGCCTTGACGTTGGCCGAATCGAAGGGGGGCTTGTAATCAACAGTAAGTGCCATGAAAAGTCTCCTAAGGGGATCATTTTTGTGCAGCGCGGGACCCAGGACGGGTGTTTGGCGCAGGGATGAAAATGGGGTAACTATGGCCGGCGGCGTTGGTCAGCGAGGCCGGATATGGTTGCGGAGTGTTTGGGCTACGGCTTCGGGAATAGGCCGTGACCGGGCTTTTGTAGCATCAACGTTGACGTAAATCAGTTCGATCATCGCCACCTCTGCTTGGTCACGGGTGATGCAGACGTCCAGTTGAAAACTGGAGGTTCCCACCTTGGTGCACGTGACGTCGGTGTCGAGCAGGTCGTCGAAATACGCGGGGGATCTGAACGACAGGGTTGCGCTGACGACGGAAGGATCCGTGCCTTCCGCGACGAGCTTGGGGTAGGGCCAGCCAATGGCGCGAAAGTATTCCGTCATTGCCACATCCGCCACTTCGAGGTAACGGCTGTTAAAGAGGAACCCTTGTGAGTCAACTTCGTGGTTTCTAACGCGGTGTTGGTAAACAGACACTAGGAGCCCATCTCGGCCTGAAGTTTGGCGTAAAGATCCAGCCGACGAAGGGCGAGCCCTGGTGCTTCAGGTGTGGCCCTGGAGGCGAGCAACAGTTCGTGGTCTAGCTCGGCGAAGAGGATGTCTTCATCGTCTGATTCTGACTTGGCCAAGAAACCGTCGTTGATGCCTACCGTCTTGTCGACAGGGGCAGTTATGAGGGCCTTCCCCACTGCGTACATGGGGGAGTCCGTGGGGATTCCATTACTGCCGAATAGGGGTGACATTACGACATAGAGCTGGTTCTCAATAGCACGTGCCTGACAACCGGTCTTCACGCGGTGAACACCCCGCCTGTTCCATGTAAGGGAAGGGCATAGGATCAGGTCTACGCCTTTGTGCACAAGGTAACGAGTTAGTTCGGGGAACTGGATGTCGGCACAAATAAGGATCCCTGCTGTGAAGGGACCGATTTTAGTGACCAGCAGGTCGTTTCCGCCTCTGGCGCCCAAGGCGTGTTCCTGTGGTGTGAGGTGAATCTTGTCCTGTGATTCAACGCGACCGTCCGGATGGGCCAGAAAGGCTGTATTCCTCAGCGTCCCATCTTCTGCGATGCGGTTATGGCTGCCCCCGGCGACGACGATGTTGTTTTCCTGTGCCATCCGGCGAATTCCGTTGACGATGTCGTTCGTGAACATCGGCAAAAATTTCCAGTAGTCAGAGGTGATGGTTGCGGTGGTGACTTCATGATCCTCGATGGCAGCAAGCAGGCCCGTGCTGGCCAGTTCGGGGAAGAGCACAAGTTCCGCTCCTTGGGCCGAAGCTCGCTTAACGAGGCCATCCATATGGTTGAGGTACGCCTGCAGGCTTGTTTCTGGTCGAAGCTGGAGCTGGGTGGTTGCCACCCTAAGTGAGGCTTTGGTCATCGGAATCTCCTGTCAAGATTAGGCGTTGGTCCGGCCCTTAGCGGAACGGGATACCCGTTGTGTTCGACGCTAATTGAGTGCCCACAGGGAGAACATTGGGAAGATTCTCAAGGAACGGGCAAGACTTTGGTGGGTTGGCCAAGGACACTCAAGGAGAGCTCGTGGAGCAGTTGAGGGAGCAGCGCCGTGTACCGGCAACCGGTTTCTGCAGCTTTTCGGCCGGGTAGGGTAAGGACGGACTAGGCGTCTACCAGCGCCAACGACGCCCTATTCAATTTGAGGCCAGCGGCAAAGGTGCTTGGTTCACCTGCAATGACTTCTGCCATCACCTGACCGCATATCGGTCCGCTGGCGATGCCCCAAGCGTGTCCAACATTTATGTAGGCTCCGTCTGCACGGTCCACTATTGGCAGCTGATCGGAGGTCTCGCTTCCTAGTCCTGCCCACAGCCCGGTGACGCCGTAGTCTTGGAGGCTCGAGTACCTGTTCAAGGTCGTCGAGATCATTGCGTTCGTGGCATTGATGCTGATGTGCGGATTTAGGGAACCTCTCCCATCAAGGCTGTTCCCGATGAAAATTGACCCTCCGCGATTTTGTGCGATTGAGTCATCGTAGTCATAGGATGGCGCGCGGTCATGGCCTAGGGAGGAGTCACCTCGCGTCCCGGGCACAGGGAAAATTTCAGGGTCGAACGTTGGAAGGTCGGTCAGTGCCCCGCAACCGTATACCCCACGCGGTCCATGCATTATGGCGTTGGACCGCATGTCTACGGGTTGAGTCAGCATCTGGCCTACTCTGGCGGTCGTGATGGGTAATTCGATACCTTCCGCTCGCAGGTTTGTGGACCAGGCGCCCGTCGCCCATACCACTCCGGACGCGTGAATTTCACCTCTGACAGTGCGGACGCCCGTTACCGTCTCTCCTCGGCGCAGGGTGGAGAGTACGGATGTGTTTTCGAAGGTGCGTACCCCTACCCGGACGCAGGCCGCGGCTAAAGCGTTGACAAACTGGACTCCGTCGGTTTGGGCGTCATCGGAGCAGAAAACGGCGCCGATTGCGCCGTCAGGAAGGATGGATGAGTGCTTCAGTGCCTCCTCACGACTTATCATGCTGACATCAAGGCCAGCTGCTCGTCGATTGGACACATAGTCTTCGAGAACCCGGCCCTGCTCCTCATTTTCAAAAAAGAACAGTCCGCCGTGGGTCCGATAGTCAAACACGTCGCCGAGTTCGCGCAGAAACTCTTGGTATTTCTCTTTTCCAGCCTTTGCAAGTGCCAGTTCGATTCCCGTGCGCCGCGTTTGCAGCCACATGGAACCAGGATTCCGCCCGGAAGCGCCGTAGGTGGGGAACCGCTGTTCGACAACAACGACATCAAAGCCACGTTTGCGCAGTTCCCAAGCGGTGCAGAGACCCACAATTCCTGCTCCAATGACGACGATGTCGCCGGTGGCGAGGGTGTCAGCGCTCATGGCACTCTTCCTTTCTGCGCGGGACTTTGTGGCCGTCATCGCCAGTCTTCCAGATAGTCGCCTCTAAGGGCACCAATGGAAGTCCCGCCTTAATTATTCCTACCGGCTGGGAACGGTGCCGTTGTCAGGAGAGACTAAGAAACCGGCCCCTCCTTCGTAATTGGTACTCCTCCAAGCATTCTTCTCGAGCTTAGGAATTCTTACAATGGTTTCATTAAGTGACTCATTTAGTCTGGGCGGAAGCGTCAGACAGAGACATCCGTCGATCCCGTCTCTCTCGGAGAGTTTCCTATGTTGCATCATTCGTCGTCCGTTCCGCTGGGAACCGTGCTGGCTGACCTAGGCCCTGCAGTGACGCGAGTCGCCGCAGACGAGTCCCAGTTGTCCCGACAGGTTCAGGGTGCGGCGCTCTGGCTGAAGGATGAAAGCCTGCCTGACGATCCCGAAACTGTGATTATCTGTCCTCGACTTGCGGATTTGGGTGACCTTGAGGACGTTCTGAACCGGGGTGGCGGCCAAGGGCGGATTATCTTCGTGGCCCTTCCTGATACAGCGTCTGTTGAGCTGATGCCAGCAGACGCGGGTGGACATCTAGTGGTTGTTATCGGGGCAGGTTACAACATCGCTGATATAGTCATGTCAATCTCACGGTCCATCCAGTTGCCCGAAGAATCCGTCTCCAGGAGACTGGCTTCACTGCAGCGCGCCCTTAGCCAAGCGATGACTGACCCAGAGCCCGTTCCTTCGTTGCTGCACCGCCTTGCTAACGTGTGCAACGCTACCGCTGCGTTGGTGGACAGATCCGGCCACCCAGTGCACGCAACTGGGCCGATACCCACCTCACTTCTTTTCGAGGAAATCGCCCGGACGGAGGCCGACTCGCAAAAGGTAGATATTGACGGCTGGCGAGGGGTTGCCGCAAGAGTTGCTGCCCCGACTGAAGCCGAGCCGCATCTTGGTTGGCTGGTCGTGACTGCGCGGCGCCCAAACTTTCCCGATGCTTATTCAATCTCCGCGGCGCATGTGGCCGCCACACTCGTGGAGGCCAGCCAACGGATGGCTGTGGCCGCGCGACAGCAAGAGCGGGCAATCCGAACCGCGGTGTTGGAGGAGGCGTTGGCTCTGCGCCGGGAACCGAATAATCCGGAGTTGGCCGGCCGGATTTCAGCGTTTGGACTTTCTTTCAAGGACGAGTTGAGGACTATTGTCTTCCGTCCGATCCGTTCCTCGTTGCCTTCACGTTCGCTTCCCCTGATCGACGACATTTCGGAAATGCTGGGTAAGGCTCTCGAGGCTCAGTCCATTGCCCACCTCATGACGGCCAGGGACAAAACGGTAACAATAGCGGCACAATGCAGTGTCCAGGCGTTCCGCAGACTCGTGGTGGCTGCAGGCAACAAACTTCCTGGAGCACACATCGGCATTGGACGCAGCGCGCACGCCTTGGGTGAAATCTTGGACTCCTACCAGGACGCCCAGCTTGCGGTTCGGACACTCCGAAGGAACTCCCGCGGCCCGAAGATCATGGCCTACGAGGACTTTAGTTATGCAACCCGGTTGTTTGCCGACGTCGGCTTCGACAAAATGATTTCCTGGGCCCAGGACTTCCTCAAACCGCTTGAGGGGCGGGACCTGCTTATTGAGGGTCTGCAGACGTACTTTGAGCATGCGCAAAACATCAACGCAGCGGCGGATGCCCTTGAAATACATCACAACTCCCTGCGGTATCGATTAGCCAAGGTCGAGGAGATTTTGGGGATAAACCTGAGGGAGCCAGGGGCCGTGTCATCAGTCTTTTTGGCATTAACGGCATTGGATCTTGGCCGGCTCCAGCAGCCACGGCCGAAGTCCTCCGGTGAGACTGCACGGAACCGCAAACCGTCTGACGTAGAGGCGACCGAAGTGCTGCCGTACTCGCGGCCAATACCTGAAAGGGTCGGAGTGGTGCACGCCCCTACCCGTTGATTTCAGAAAGTATGCCAGGCAGGCAGCAGGGCCGGATGCTCCCATCCGGCCCTGCATACGTTCGCTCTGCAAACAGACGCTACTGGATTTGCTGACGAGGTGAGGCGTTTAGGAGCATGGTTCCCCGACCGTATAGAAGTGCCTGGAGGATCCGAGGGCGACATCTACGGCCGTACTTATCCTTTGGGAGACGTCAAAGACACTGCCCATCCCTTCGACCATGCTGAGGATGCCACGTTCGCTGTACAGCGACGTCACGGCGGTCGTCTGAGCGAAGTAAAGGGCCATTCTGTGCCGAATAATTTCCGCCGTGTCGTCCATACGCCCCTCAGACTCAGCCCGCTTCAGCAGTCGCTGAACTAGTTTTTCAGTGTCGGCCGTGAGCTGCAGAACCAAGTCCAGTTCGTGGCCGTCCTCCTTCAGAATCTCATCGAGGAAGTTGACCTGGCCTACGGTGCGCGGGTATCCGTCAAGTAGGAAACCATTCTGCGCATCGGGATTCGCAAGACGATCACGGACCATGCTGTTAGTAACTGCATCGGGTACAAACCTGCCTGCTCTGATGTACGACTCAGCCTCCAGTCCAAGAGGGGATTTGCTGCTGACGTTCTGCCGGAAAATTTCGCCGGTCGATATCGGCACAATGCCAAACCTCTCGGCAATGATTGAGGCTTGAGTCCCTTTTCCTGCACCGGGGGGACCGATAAGAAGCATTCGGATCATTGGAGCGTCCTTTCAGCCACAGTCAGTCTTTTAGAGACCGGACCGGCACCGCGGTGGTTGCAGCGGGAGTGAGTGGTTCAGAATCATGCCAGCAGTTGAAAAGCTCGGTGAGAGTTGGGAACCATACGTCTTCAAAAGAGGTGAGGTGATCGAGGAACTCTTCCAACATGAGGAGATTGTGGGCCCGTCCGATGGTTTGTGGGTGCAGGGTCCAAGTCAGAGCACCGCCAGGGCATCGTTCATATGCGAAATCAAAACTGTCTTTCCAGCGGGAAAGCACAGTCTCATTGCTTTGCATAAGGGCATTGCCCTTAAACGATTCCAGTTCAGGGAAATCATCTAAGAACCAGGACACCGGGAACTCCAGCACTTTGCTTTCGGGTCCAAACTTATTGCCGTGTTCCTGGTTGACTTCCACCACAATGCGGGGCCGGTAAGGCTGGACGTCCCTGCCCATGAGCGAAGAGTCCCAGTCGAACTCGAACTCTTCCAGCAGTTCAAGGGTGTTGTCCGTTACGTCGAGGGCGGGGGAGCGGTAGCCGCGCGGGCGCTTTCCCAGCAGTTTTTCGTGTTGCTTGATTTGCAGTTCGAGCAGACGACGCTCCTCATCCCGTTCGAGAGCGGGAACATATTCGTGGTAGACGCCGTGGGCACCAATTTCGTGGCCAGACTCAAGAACCGCGTCTACGGCAGCCGGGAAAGTTTGGATCGTGTGCGTCGGTACACACCACGTAGTCGTTATTCCATACCGCTGGAACACATCGAGCAGACGGGGGGCTCCGACGAGCGCACCGAATTCTCCGCGGGACAACAAGGATTGTGACGTTGAGCGGAACGTACCCAGCCAAACACTTTGTGCATCGAAGTCTGGGCTGAGCGAAACGGCGAGCCGCTTGCCTTCAGGAAGATGAAGGGGCACTTGAGCCAACTTTCTCGCAGGAAGGGGATGGGACGGTGATGGGGATCGGCCTCAGAGGGTACGCCGGGACAAGAGGACGACCCAGTCGCCTTCCTGGCAAACGACTCCACGCTGATTGAGGATTTGAACTCGCGTAGTGACGACTCCGCGGTCGGGTTTGCTCGTGGATGGTCGAATACCGATCACTTCTTCACGGACGGTGATGGTATCACCGATGCGCACGGGGGCCTTGAGATTCCAGTTGTTAATGCCCAGGAAGGCGATGGCGGACCCGTTTTTCCACCCTAGCGCCATCTCCAGGCCGAAGGCCAGGGACAGCGCGCCAGGTCCATGAAAGACACGCGTGCGGAATTCTGTTGTCTTTGCGTACTCTTCATTCGTATGCAAGGGGTGCATATCCCCGGACCACGTGGCGAAGGTGACGACGTCGAATTCGGTGACTGTTCGGCCTGCCGAAGTCCATTCCTGTCCGAGTCTAAGGTCGTCTAGATAACGTACGGCCGATGTGTTGGCCGTGCCGAGAAGGTCTGTCGTCAATTTCTGCTCCATCTTTCTGAATGGTTGTTGGAAAGCGTTACTACGTTCTAATACCGGATGACTCCATCGACCGGGGCGGTCAGGGACGGCCTGTAGAGGGACAGTTCGTCGATGGAGACGCTGAGGGGCTCCCCTGAAAGCAGCTCGGAAACAAGTTTTCCGGTGATGGGCCCTGCTAGATTGCCGTAGACGTGGCCGGTTGCCAGTACGAGTCCAGGTAGTTCTTCCACTTCGTCGAGGATCGGCAGGGAGTCGGCGGTAGCCGGGACCAGGCCAGCCCATGCGCTTTCGATGCCTAGATTTCTGTAGTTCGGGAAGGTCCGCAGCAAGGAGTCGATAGCCAGCTTCATACCCGCAGCCGGCATCTTGTCGTCGAGCTGATCGGGATAATCCATGGGGCAACCGATGAACAGGTTTCCGTCTTCTGTTTTGGCCACGCACTCCATGTGTTCAAGACCATGTGAAAGGTCCTCTGATGGTGACGTGAAGTATTCATCCCTGTAGCTGGGGAGGTTACGGATATGGGCGTATTGCTTCGCTGCCAAAGGACCGTTCAGAATTTTGTCAAGCTTCTCTTCCACACGGCCAAGCAGAATTGCACCCAGCCGATGAGGCTTAAGGGGCACTTTTACGCCTTCAGATTCGAGCATGGTCGACCAAATTCCCGTTGCCCAGACAACCTTGTCCGCTGCTACGGTGCCGGCAGCAGTGCGGACACCTATGACCTTGGAACCGCTGCGATGCAGACCGAGGACCGGTGTGTGCTCGTGTATGCGCACTCCTAGCCTGCGACATTCCTGGGCCAGCGCACGAACGAATTTTGGAGTGCGAATCTGGCCGTCTTCAGGGCTGAAAGTTGCGCCGATGACGTCGGGCGGCAGAATGGGTGCGGCTTCATGCGCTGCCTGGTCGTCAAGCAGTTCGGCCTTGAAACCATCAGCAATGCGGGCCTCGACGAACTCCTTGTATACCCGGCGCTGATCGTCCGTGTAGAAGAAGGTCATGGCGCCGTTGCTGCGGTATTCGAAGCTTGGCCCAAGGATCTCTGCAAAGTCGTCGTAGAGAGCCCTGCCGGCACGGGTTAGTTCGATGGCGTAGTCGCCGTGGCGATTTTGCATGTGCAGGAAGCCCAAATTGCGGCCTGAGGCTCCGTGCGCTAACTCCTTCTGCTCAAGGAGCACCACGTTGTGGCCTTTGGTGGCAAGGAAGTAGGCGGTTGTTACGCCGACTATTCCTCCGCCTACAACAACGACTCCAGCCTTGTCGAGGTTCATCAGTCATGTCCTAACTTCGTCCTGAGCGGCAGCAGCTTTAGGTATGCCGCATGATGTTTTGGGGAAGGTGAATGTGATCAGCGGCCAGCTGCTGTTGGGCTGGGTTTCGCAGTCAACATTGCCGTGACGTCTTTCCTGCTGACCTTTCCGGTTGTCGCATTCGTCGGGAGGGCAGCAACCGTGATGAATTCGTCAGGGACTTTGTAGGACGAAAGGCGATCGGCGGTGAATGTTTTTAGGTCGGCGGGGACAAGCGGGGTAGCGTCCCGGGGGACGACGGCGGCCACAACCCGCTGGCCGTAGACGTCGTCAGGGAGGCCCACAACGGCGACCTCCCCTACGGACGGATGCTGCTGAAGTACCCGCTCAACTTCTGCCGGGGAAATGTTTGTCCCGCCGCGAATAATGACATCAGACAGCCGTCCCACCACGTAGACGTAGCCTTCGTCGTCCACGCGAACCAGGTCCTTAGTGCGATACCAGCCGTCTTCGGTTATCACGGTTCGTGTTTGTTCAGCGTCGCGCCAGTACCCCAACATTAGACCGGGCCCGGTGGAGTATGCCTCACCGATTTGTCCGGTTGGAACTTGCATTCCGTTGGCGTCGAGAACCTTCAGCTTGGACCGGGGCACCAGTTTGCCGGCAGAGCCGGGCTTCGGTGCCGGGTCGGTGAAGGGGTCGTATGTCACCAGGGGTAGGCACTCTGAAGCGCAATACGCATCCAGAACTGGGACGCCTGTCTTCGCCTGCCATCGTGCGAAGGCAACTTCATTTCTGGGTTCCCCGCCTGATATGCATAGCCGGAGTGAGGGAAAAGCAGGACTTGTGATTCCTTGTTGCTCGACGTATTGGGCCAGCTTCCCGAAAGTGGCGGTGACTCCGGCGAGAAATGTAGCGGAGTGTTTGCTGATGGCTGGCGCCAGCATTTCCGGCCGGGCCCGGGGAACAACGATCACAGTTCCTCCCCTGAGCAAGACGGCTAGGGAGGTGCTGGCGAGGCCGTACAGCCACGCCATGGGAAGGCAGATGACGGCCCTGTCTTCCGGAGAAAGGTGCCAGACTTCACCGTAGGTATCAGCACAGTTATATATAGCGGTAGCAGACAGCATGATTGCCTTTGGACGGCTGGTAGTGCCGGACGAAAAACAGATCATGGAGAGCGGTTCCCGCAGACCTTCAGGGTTGGGTTCTGCGTCATGTCGCACCTCGGTTACCTGGAACTCCGTGATGTCGACAATCGGTGCGTTCCGCGAAGCAGCGCTGACAACGGCGTGGTTGACGCCGGGCGAAGTGATGATCAGTGCGGGATCGCTGGTGTCCACGGCGTACTCAAGGTCGCCGGGGCCAGATGAAGGATAGACAGTAACCAACACCCCTCCGCTGCGCCATACGGCGAGGGCTGTTGCGAGGTACTCGGCGGAGCTTTCGGCGATGAGAGCCACCCGATAGCCTGCTTTAAGCCCGGCACTCAGCAATGTCTTTGCGCGCTGTTCAATCGACTTCTGCAGGTCCCGGTAAGTGACCGTGGTTTGGCCATCAATGATCGCCGTTTGTTCAGCGTATTGATCAGCAATTTTTTCGATTGCTGAAACGCAGTCGTCCAGTTGCTCGACTGACGAGTTCTTCATTTCCGCTCCGCTTAGTTGTGAGATTGAGGACGCCCGGTGCCCGTTGAGCCGGGGACTCCGACTCAACGGGCGTTTATTTTGTTCGCCGGCACCGTTAGGTTGTTATTTTCCCGCTGCTAGTCCCTGCAGGATTTTCTCAGCGTCCGACGCCATATTTTCGACGATTTGCCCTGCAGGCAGAATCTCGTGGACCAGCTGCATGGTCTGGCCGACCGGCATCATTCCGTACTCCATGTCACCGTCCTGGTAGCCGGTTTCCACACGGGTGCCTGCGACGGCGTACTGCCCCGGGAACCCTGCAGGCTTTTTCTCTGCAGATTCCCACTCGGAGGTCCACTTGTTTTCGAAGGCACGCATTCGCTTCCCACTATAGGAATAGGTGATGGTGCTGTCCTTAAAGGAACCGGCTATCACACGGTTCTTGAAATTGTCGTGTCCGTAGGCTTCGGGGCTGGCAATGAAACGCGTACCGACCCACACGCCTGCCGCCCCCAGGGCAAGGGAGGCTGCCAGACCGCGGCCATCCGCGATTCCTCCTGCGGCGAGGACCGGCTGGTCCACCACATCGATCACCGCTGGCACAAGGGTCATTGTGGACGCATATCCCGTATGGCCTCCGGCCTCAGTTCCTTGGGCGACGATAAAGTCCACGCCAGCACGGCTGGCTTCCTTCGCCTTACCAACAGAACCGACAAGGGAAAAGACAGTGATCCCGCGATCCTTGCACTCCTTGATAAACCACTCGGGGGTTGCGAAGGTCAGGACGACGGCCGCTGGTGCTGCATCAAGGACAATCTGGACCTGGTCGGCGACGGCCCCGGGAGTCAGGAGGGCTTCCACCCCGGCCAGTTTCTCTTGATCAGCACCCGAGAGGGACTGCCACAGCTCGCGCACGGGTGCCCACTGTGCCTCGTCTTCGGTGGTAAGGGAATCGGGGAGCAGGAGATTGACCGCAAAGGGCTTGTCAGTGCCAGCCTTGATTTTCTCAATTTCGGTCACCAGGTTATCCGGCATGAAGCTGACTCCACCTAAGCATCCCAAACCTCCAGCATTGCTGACGGCCGTGACAAGGTCTGCTTGTGCCACCCGCGCCATTCCTGCCGAGCAGATGGGGTGCTTGAGGCCTAGAGCCTCAGTCAATGCTGTCCTGATCACAAAGACACCTTTCGCTTCTCGGAGCGCCGCGAGGGCGAGCTCCGCATGAGTTCATGTTGGCCCCGGGGCGGGGACGTTGGTAGTGATGTATTGCTCATCTAAGTTGCCGAGCGAAATTATGTGGCGTTCCAGCCGCCGTCAACCTGGATGGTTTGCCCATTGACGTAACCTGCGCCGTCGGAAGCGAGGAACAGGACGACACTTGCGATTTCTGCCGGCTCCCCGGACCGTTTAGCAGGAATGAGGAAGTCCATGATTTCGGGCGATACGCCGATTCCCCGCTGCTGGGTTGAGACAAGGTCGCCCAGGATTTCCTCGGAAGTGGCACGAAGGTTTGTCTTGATCACACCGGGAGCGACCACGTTCGCCGTGACTCCGTGAGGAGCGACATCAATGGCGAGGCGGCGGGTAAGTCCCTCAATTCCGGCTTTGGACGCCACATAGGAAATGCCGTCTGCTGCACCTCGTTGGCCCGCGACGGAACCGATGGTGATGATTCGGCCGCTATTCTGCTTCGTCATCACCTGCGCTGCCGCCCGACACCCGTAAAAGGCGCCGGTCAGGTTGACGCCGATGATTTTTGCCCACAATTCAGGTGTCGTTTCCAGCACGTCGGCGTAGCCGTCAAAGACACCGGCGCTGTTGACCATGACGTCCAGTTTTCCTGTCTTTTCTACAACCTCGTCTACCAGCGACGAGACGGAGTCATAGTCGCTGACATCCACGACCCGTGTGTGCAGGGACGCAGGGGACCCCAGTTCACGCTTTGTCTCTTCGAGACGTTCCTCAGAAATGTCGCTGGCGAAGACTTCGTAGCCTGCTTCGACAAATGCATGGGCGATGCCGCGGCCGATGCCTGATCCCGATCCTGTGATGATTACGCTTTTACTTCCCATGACATTCAAGGTACGGGGACGGCCCTACTGCCGTAACTGGCATCTTCACGGCATTTTGCCACCGACCTAGTGGAACCTACAGGACCAGTGGCCGCCAGCCGTGCAGGCCGGGGACCATGATGCCCTTGGGGCGGCCTCGCATCACCGGCTTTGTAAGGACATCGTCCCCTAAACAGCGATCAGCGGATTGATCGATGCTTGGATAGCTTCAACGGTGTTCATTGGAGTTTGACCAATGCGGTGCGATGTCAATTGAAGATGTACTGGCGCGACCGTTGCTGGTACGCCCGTAAGATCGCTGCATCTTCGCTCCTTCCGACCGTGCGACATACTCGCGTGCGGCCGAAACTCCCGACCCTTTCTCAGGCAAGGTTCGCCCACCTAATTGAAAGTTTCAGCACCATGAATCCAGACATCCGTGAATTGATTGTTCAGGAACTTGAAGGTGTCGGCGTTGAAGTAGACAGCAGTAGTCGGCGCTTGACAGAGTACTCATTCGACGCCTCCAACTATCGTGTACGGCCACTGGCAGTGGCGTTTCCGCGCGACATCGACCAAGTCCGGTCAATCGTTAGCATCTGTCAGCGCCACGGTTGCCCGATAACGAGCCGGGGCGGTGGGACCAGTATGGCCGGGAACGCCATTGGAAGCGGCCTGGTACTCGATTTTTCCCGGCACATGGACCGCTTGCTGACTTTGGACCTGAATGCAAAGACGGTTACGGTTGAGCCCGGCATGGTCCTGACCACGCTGCAGAAACACATCCAGGCGTCCACAGCGGGTGCTTATACTTTCGCTCCCGACCCCTCTAGTATGGGCCGCGTAACGGTGGCCGGGGCCATCGGCAATGATGCCTGCGGGAACCATTCGGTACGGGACGGTCGAACTGCCGATCACATCGTGTCGATGGACCTGGTCACAGCATCGGGTCACCTGGTGACCGTTGGGCCCGGCGGAGTGAACGCCACTGATCCCTTGGACACCGAAGCCAATGCTGAAGCCGCTCGCATCCAAAGGGGACTCAAGGACTTGGCAGATGCCAACCTTGCCCTTTTCCGAACGGAATTTGGTCGCCTTGCACGACAAGTCTCCGGTTACCAGCTCGCCAATCTCCTGCCTGAGAATGGTTTCAATACCGCCAAGGCACTTGCGGGCAGTGAAGGTACATGCGCGGTCATCGTCTCTGCCACCGTGAAATTGGCCGAAGTGGCACCGGCTGCACTTTTAGTGTGTCTCGGTTATCCCGATGTCGTGGCGGCTGCCTCGGACGTTCCAGAAATTCTGCGTTTCAACCCCGCCGCGGTAGAAGGGATCGACGACGCTATCGTCCAAACCGTTCGTCATCGCCGCGGCGAAGCTGCTGTAGGCGCCCTGCCCGAAGGCAACGCTTACCTCTACGTCGATCTCGACGGCGCCAACTTTAAAGATGTTGAACGGCGCGCCGAAGAACTGCTGCGGACACTGGCCGAACGTGGAAATGTCCTCGGCGGTATGGCAGTACCCGATCCGCAGGAACGGGCGAACCTCTGGCGCGTGAGAGAGGACGGCGCCGGACTGTCATCAAGACTTATTGGTGGCGACCAGTCCTGGGCCGGATGGGAAGATGCGGCCGTAGCCCCGGAGAACCTTGCGGCCTATCTCAAAGAATTCACCAGCTTGCTCGCTCGGCATCAGTTGCGCGGCGTCATGTACGGGCACTTCGGGGCCGGTTGTACCCACGTGCGCGTTACCTTTGACCCCCGGAGTGAGACGGGACGGGAAGTCATGGAACAGTTCTTACGGGACGCGGCCGCCTTGGTCAGCCGACATGGCGGGTCTTTGTCCGGGGAACACGGGGATGGCCGGGCCCGCTCGGAACTGCTGTCTGTAATGTACAGCTCTGCCGCCCTCGCCGCCTTCGCTCAATACAAGGCAATCTGGGACCCAAACGAAATCCTTAATCCTGGCATTATCACCAAGCCGGCCCCAATGATGTCCGGGCTTGCTCTCGCCGGTGTCCCCACACGAGGCTTCCGGACCTCCTTTGCTCTCGAGCCCACCAACAAGGGCCAGGAAGGCTTTACGGATGCTGTGCAGTCGTGCATCGGCGTGGGACGCTGCAGAACAACGGCAGGGACCGGTGTCATGTGTCCCAGCTATCGCGCTACACGAGACGAGAAAGACTCCACGAGGGCCCGCGCCCGCGTGCTTCAGGAAATGGTGATGGGATCCCGAACCGCACAGGAAGGGTGGAAATCACAAGACGTCAGGGATTCGCTGGACCTCTGCCTGTCATGCAAGGCGTGTTCAACCGACTGCCCAGCAGGTGTCGACATGGCCTCTTATAAGTCAGAGTTCTTTCACCACTTTTACCAGGGCCGGATACGTCCTCTGTCTCACTACAGCCTCGGGTGGCTGCCCACGTGGCTAAAAGTCACCAGCCTGGTTGCCCCCCTGGTTAACGCTGTCCTCGGAAGCCCCCTTGCAGGCCCAATAGCCCGCGCCGCAGGGATCACCACCCGCCGTCGCATGCCAGCCTTTGCTTCCCGAGAGCAGCTTCGGCAAGAAATCGGCAACAACACGCCGACCAATGCCGATACCGTCCTGTTTATAGACAGTTTTACAAAAGGGTTCCGGCCCGCCGTCGCAGGTGCTGCAAAGCGGGTCCTGGAAGACGCCGAGCGAACGGTGGAATGCAGCGTCGACCAGTGCTGCGGCCTCACATGGATTTCAACCGGACAATTGGACACTGCACGCAAGCTCATGGAACGAACGACTCAGGCCCTGGATGACGGTACCGACAGGCCAATCGTCGTCGTGGAACCCAGTTGTGCGGCCGCTCTCCGGAAAGACCTTCCCGAGCTCCTGCAAACGGAGGCCGCCCAGCGGGTTGCACGCCGAATCCAGACCTTTGCGGGTGCGATCCTGGAACAAACAGCCAACGGCTGGCGTCCGCGGGCGATCCCGCCAGCTGTAGCCGTCCAGACCCATTGCCATGAATACGCCACCTTCGGAAGTGCCACGCAGTCATCTGCGCTGACCGCTTTAGGAGTCGAAACCATCGCGCAAGCCAACGGCTGCTGTGGCGTAGCCGGCAACTTCGGCTTTGAACACCAGCACTATGACGTCAGTATGGCCGTCGCGGAACAATCCCTTGCACCCACCCTCCGGGCTCTCCCGGAGGGGACACCTGTCCTGACCGACGGTTTCAGCTGCCACATGCAGGTGCGACAAATTCTTCAGAATCACACCGACGGGGCATCAAGGCACTTGGCCGAAATCATCGACCCCCGAAATGGCGATGAGGAGTCGGGGCAACTTGGTTCTGCCTTGTTCAACCAGCACGGGTAGCCGCTGCCCCCGACAAGCAGTCCCCGCGACGGCCTAAGATCCCCGGGTCCTCCAGCTGATTCCTGCGCTGGAGGACCCGGAACCAGGCCACAGGAAGCGCGAGGACACCGCTTTGGGAATCTCTCCCTCGTAACCGGCGCTCATTCGGTAAACCTCCAATATTGGGACACCTGACGGCGCCCTACAGTTCTGTCATGACAGACAAAGGCCCGGGTAGAAATACGATCCTGGCTTCTCAGCTACGTAACGATTCGGGAGAAGACATGCAAACGGAAGCCGAGGGGCAGTCCAAGGAGTATTGGTCGTCCTCGATTAGTCAGGTCACCGACAGGAAAGTGTATGTTCGCGGGTACGATCTGGAAGACCTAATAGGACAAATTCCGTTTACGGCAGCGATTTTCCTTCTCATCCGCGGCCGGGTACCCACCCCACAGGAGGTCCGGGTCCTCGACGCGGTCCTCAGCGGCGTGCTGGATTACGCCCTGGAGAAGCCCGGTACCGTCGCTGCCAGATATGCTGTATCCGCCAATCCAAGCATGGCAATAGGCATGTCTGCTGCCTGCATGTCAGTGGGAAAGCATACCCTGGCTACCGAGGATACAGGCCGCTTCATCCTCAACAGCCATACTGAATACCTGAACTCCGGGCTCGCCCTGGAAGACTTCGCAGCAGCAAAAGTGGAAAGCATGCGACAGGCGAAGGAAAGAATTCCCGGCCTGGGGCATCCCGTGTTCAAAACAATCGATCCACGCGGGGAACGCCTCAAGCTGATAGCCGTTTCGGAAGGGTTGTGGGGAGAACCCGCCTGCGTCTATGAGGCCGTGCACAAGGCTTTTACCAAGCTGCCCGGCAAATCCGAGATCCCCATCAATGATGTTGGCGTCATGGCAGCGATACTGCTTGGGTTGGGCTTTACACCCGAAGAGGGCACTGGCATTGCCGTGCTATCAACACTTCCGGGCGTCATCGCTCACGTATCTGAAGAACTTACAAGTGGAAAACCCATACGTGTCGTTCCACGCGAGTGGGCAGCCTACGATCAGACTACCAACAGGAACTTTGAAGCGGATCGGGTCAAAGCAGGTTGGACGAACTCAGCCGCATCGGAAACAGTGTGAAAGAGGGACCGATGACAGCCGCAGCGGATAGTCACCTGATTCCATCTGCAACCAGGTATTTCGAAGACCTCCAGGTTGGAGATTCATGGTTGTCCCAAGGACGCACCATCACCGAGACAGATGTGGTTATCTTTGCGACCTGGTCCGGCGACATGCATCCACTGCACACCAATCAGGAATATGCCAGCCGAACCCTCTACGGCGGAAGAATTTTCCATGGTCCCGGCGCACTGGCCATCGCCTTTGGACTAGAAATGGGAATGGGCTGGAAAGAACGATCTGCCATAGCCTTCCTAGGTATTCACGACTGGAAGCTCACGGCGCCGGTGAGGATTGGTGACACGATTTCAGTGCGGGAACAGGTAGCAGAGCTAAGGCCATCAGTTACTAAGGCCGACAGGGGCATCGTGAAAACTCAGGTGCAGATATTGAATCAGCACGGAGGAGTCTGCCAAGAAGGCTTATGGACCGTCTTGTTGTATCGTTCTGCGGCTTACGCCCCATGAGAAATCGAAATTGCAGAACAAACAGGGCCGCCTAATGACCCCCCAGATCAATGCCAACAGGGCGGTAGCCCAGGAGTCAGCAATGACAGGCCCACCAGGGCAAGACACAGGTGAGATTACAAACCCGGCACTGAAACTCGCCGTGAGTGTCGTCATGCTGAGGGACTCTCCACTGGGCATCGAGGTGTTTGTCCAGCATCGCGCTTCGACCATGGATTTCGCCGCCAGTGCCGTCGTATTCCCCGGGGGGAGAGTGGACGCCGTCGACTCAGTCGGTTGGACATACAGTGCTGAGCTGCTGAACGCTCATGCCACCGCATGGCGACATACATGCCTTTGCGTAAATGCGGCCAATAGCACGTACAACGCCGGTCGCCTCGTCGCCGCAGCGGCGCGAGAGGTAATGGAGGAATGCGGCATCTCCTTGAGCCCGGAAATGTTGAAGCCCTGGGCAAACTGGGTCACCCCTGAGGGGCTCCCCAAACGATTTGATACATACTTTTTTGCCACCAGGCTGCCCGCGCATGTACAGCCTCTGCATCAAACAACTGAGGCATCCAGTTCGCATTGGTTGCCGGTCAGACAACTGATCGACAAGGAAGCTGCGGGTACCTTTAAGCTCCTCCCCCCGACGCTGGCCATTCTGGACGAGCTCCTTCGAACAGGTACTGTAGCCCAAGCGCTTGAATCTGAACGGACCATTGAACCGGTACGTCTTCGCCAGGACAACATCGCAACGTTTTGGCGATTGTGCCGGACCATGGGGCCTTCGAAGGCGGCACAGGCTCTAAACGGCTGAACGGGCAAGAGCAGTGTTCCTTCTAACCGGATCAGCTGAAGACATCGTGACAGGACGTCTTGCCACCAATGTTCGTTTGCATACGCTGCCCACTATTCAATTTTTTGTACAGAACACGTGAGCTGTTGACAGCAAAGTCGGGAAGTCTTCCGGTGTCCAGAACAGGCGAGAAGTTGATTCCTCAAACCATGCAGGCTTACCGGCTCCACGCTGCCGGGCCCAGTGGTGTCCTGAAGTTGAAGTCTGAACCCATACCCCTGCCAGGCCCCAAACAAGTCCTTGTGCAAGTGGCGGCTGTTGGCGTGTGCGGTCAAGACGTGATGCACCGTTCCGGGGCAATCTACTGCGCCAACGGGCACATTCCAGGCCACGAAATCGCCGGTATGGTCGTAGCAACAGGCCCTGAAGTATCAGCCGTTTCAATAGGGGATCGGGTTGCTGCAACGCAACGGCAGGCATGCCACCGCTGCCGGGATTGCCTCGGGGGAAGGGAAGTCCTTTGCGCGCAGGGCAAGCTCTACGGCGAAGGCCTGGACGGCGCTTACGCCGAGTATGTCGCGATCGACGAGCTAAGCCTGACGAAGGTACCAACCGCTGTGCAGTATGAGGCAGCGGCAATAGCAGCCTGCGCAATCGGAACCGGATACCACGCCCTGAGACTGGCCGGAGTTTCAGCGGGCCAACGCGTACTGGTCACGGGCGCAAGCGGAGGCGTCGGCATACATACTCTGCAGCTTGCTCGGGCTTCCGGCGCAGAAGTCATAGCCGTTACCTCGAGTCCACAAAAAGTCGGGCGCTTGGAAAGCTACGCAGACCATGTCGTGTTGGCAGTCGAAGGAAAATTCGATGAACAACTCCGGGCCCGCAATATTCAGCCCCAGACAATCGTTGACCTGACCGCTAAGTTCACCTTGGCCAACAGCCTCCGCGCCGTCGCTCGTGGCGGAACCGTAGTGATCCTGGGAAACCTGGAAAACGGCAATGTTGAAGTTCTGCCCGGAGCCTTCATTATGCGGGAGATACGCCTTCTCGGCTCGAAAGCCTGTACGCGTTCCGAACTCCAGGACGTCCTTCACCTATTGTCCCGAGGTCTCATACACCCGATAATTCACACCTCTATGCCTCTTGCAGACGCCGCAAAGGCTCATGACATGGTGGAGCAGGGAAAGGCGGAAGGACGCATCATCCTCAAGCCCTGGTACTGAAAGGAGCCAAGAAGAAGGCCTCCTGGCGGCAGACGGTTACCTCTCTTCTAACTCCAGGAGTTCCTCCAAAAGGGGCATAGGAAACGCAAAGGTCCGGTACGGGCCCCTGCGTTCCGGATGATTTGACGTCCAACATGCGGCACCTGGCTACGAAGGAAACAACGGACTATTCGTTACGCTAACCGCCGCTGTTCAGTCTGCGGTGTAGCCCGGCAAGAAAGTCCTCGCTTTGTGTCCGCATCTAGATCCAACCGGGTTGCATGCTGCAGGTTTCGATGAGGCCACATCAACATTCGTTACTCCCACAAATGGACACGGGCCGGCTGGAATTTTCCCAGTGTTAGGAATCACACCAAGGATCTTCACTGGTAGTGAGACAGGTGATACCAAGGATCGCCTTCCATGTTGAGTGTCTGAGGAGGCACCATGACCAAGTTTTCCCTTATGACCAATCGGCGGTGGCCACTGGCGGTCGTTGCAGGGCTGTGCACAATTGGCCTGGTGAGCGGCTGCACCCCGGAAGAAGCAGCTGGCCCCGGCTCACAAGCAGTGGATTCCGAAGTCGCGGCGGCGCTTGAAAAAGAAGGCAAAGTCCAGTTCACAACGGTCGGGGACCTGGAGCAGGATATTCAGGCGAATTTGATGACCGCCGTGGTGAATGAACTGGGTGGTCAGGCTGAAGTACTTCAGGGTGCTATAACCGAAACCATGGCAGCGGCCTCTGAGGGGCAGCCGATCGTCGGGATGGCGTACTGGCGGTGGCAAATGCCCGAGCTTTGGGAGAAGTACGGGGCCGAAGGGGGCGTGGTAGAAATTGGGACCACCGACTACCCCGGGGAAGAAGGATGGTACGTCCCGACCTACGTGATCAAAGGTGACAAAGAAAGAGGTATCGAACCTGCATGTCCTGGACTGCCGAATTGGGAGGCTCTGAACGCTTGTGCTTCCGTATTCGCGACTGCAAAGACGGGCGATAAAGGGCAGTACATGTCAGGCGCGGAGTCTTGGGCCTTTGCCTACGGTGATCCCCAGCGGATTGAGAATCTCAAGCTGAACTACCAGATGGTGTTCGCCGGTTCGGAAGCTGCTTTGTACGCCGACCTGACACGGGCATACGAGCAGGGTAAGCCCTGGCTGGGTCTGATGTGGCGCCCGAACTACATGACGCAGAAATACGACCTCACCCGCATCGAGTTCCCGGAACACTCTGAAGAGTGCTGGGGCAAGACGTACGCGTGCCAGTGGCCTGAGACTGTCATCTACCAGTGGGCATCGTCCGTCATCGAAAAGGACCACCCAACCCTTTGGCAAATCCTCAAGAACTACGATCTGAACAACGATCAGCTACAGGAACTGCAAGCAAAGGTCATTGACAACGGGCTTTCCCCCCAAGAGGCAGTCAAGGAATGGATGAAGGATAACCGAGACGTTTGGACCAGCTGGGTATGAAACCGAATCAAAAATTGATCTTCGGCCTGCACAAACAACTTAGGGCAATAGGTTCAGGGAAAACTATTCGCCCAGTACTTGATGCACGCTTGGCTCAAGACGATGACAAGTACCCTAAGGGAGGACCGCGTGGCAATGCGCCTTACTCCTGGTAAGGGCGGCGAAGTCCTATCGAAGTACAGTCTTGCTGCCTTGGTCGCAATTGCTGTGCTTGCCGCAGTAATTTTTGGACCAAAGAGCTTCCCCGAGGCACTGCGGGTCCCGGTCGGGACCGCCTTCGAAACAGGTTTTTCCTCCTTTGCTGAAAGTGCCCCTTGGGCCTACAAGCCGTTCGCAGCTTTTCTGGAACAGACCTTCGAGAGCCTTCTAACCGTACTTAGTTCAATATCACCCGTTATCCTTGCAGCCGCGGTAGTGCTGGCGATTGCCAATTATCGGGGTGTGAAGCTAGCAGGACTTACAGCGCTCCTGTTTGCATGGGTTGTACTCAGCGGGTACTGGGATTACACCGTAGAGACAATGGCCTTCATGCTTGTTGCCGTCGCGGTGGCATTTACGTTGGGCATCCTCATCGGTCTGGTGGGTTCGCTTAACCCTCGAATGAACGCACTGGTGCGGTTACTGCTCGACGCCATGCAGGCGTTCCCGGCATTTGCTTACCTCGTTCCTGTTGTCTTCCTCTTCGGTATAGGAAATGCCGCAGCACTGGTCGTGACGGTGATCTGGGCCCTGCCACCACTTGCCCGAATGACTAGCGTGGGCCTTAGGAACGTCTCCCCTGAAGTGATTGAAGCAGCAAAGTCACTTGGCACCACAAGGAGTCAGCTCCTGTTCGGCGTGAAGCTGCCCATGGCTGAACCCAGTATTCGAGCCGGCAGCAACCAGATGATCATGTACGCAATCGCCATGGCGACCATGGCAGCAATGGTCGGCGCCGCAGGCCTTGGGGCTCCCATCTGGAGTGGACTCAACCGTCTCGCCTTCGGCGACGCCCTGCAGGCTGGCATTGCTCTCGTGCTGGTCGCCGTCATCATCGATCGGGCTACCTCTCCCCGTGAGGGCTCGCACTTCAAATCGCATCGCGATGGCAATTTGAGCTGGTCCGAAAGGCTTCGCGGGTTTTTCCGCGCTCCCTACGGCCGCGCGCATATCTGTTTAACGCTTTTCTTGCTGACCGTCGTTGCCTCTCAGGTCTTCCGCGGTCGGTGGCAATACTTTTCGGATCCCCCCTGGGGGGTTCCGCTACGGCTACGTGAACCCGTGGAGGCAGCAGTCCTTTGGACGACGACCACGTGGGGGCCCTTCCTGGATACGCTAAGCGGGCTGACCCAGACCTACGGTCTCAACCTGCTCGGTAACTTCTTTGCCGCCACTCCTTGGCCACTGGTCGTCGGGACCGTTGCGGTTCTAGGCATATTCACCATTGGAAAGCTTCAAGGCATCGTTCTAGGGCTCGGTGTCTCATTCATCGGGTGCCTAGGTATGTGGGAATCGACGGTTCAGACCATGACAGTGGTCACAGTCGCGTTGGTCCTTGTGATACTGATCGGGTTCCCTCTCGGTGTGCTGATGGCTATGAACAACACAGCAGCGGCCATACTGCGGCCTGTGCTGGATGTTATGCAGACTTTGCCGATATATCTCCTGGTTATCCCGGCTGTCATGCTCCTTGGAGTGGGCGAGGTAGCTGCAGTACTGGCGACCTTCATTGCTGCAGTTCCCCCGATGATTAGGTTTACTAACGCAGGGCTTCGTGGAGCCGATCACGAAGTGATTGAGGCGGCGCAAATTTTTGGGGCGCGACCTGGCCAGATCCTGCGGCAAATTCGCATCCCCATGGGGCTGCAAACAATGATGGTCGGCCTCAACCAGGCACTGCTTTTGGCTCTCGCCATGGCTGTCGTAAGCGCCATGATTGGTGCACCTGGCCTCGGTGCCAACATTTTGACCTCAGTCAATCGCGCCTTGCTGGGTACCGGGATGGAGGCCGGCATTGCAATGTTCCTACTGGGTGTGGTTCTAGACCGCCTCTTCAACGGATGCGCTCAGTTCGTCGCATCTGCTCAGCACACATCAACGACCAAAGTAGCTAGGAAGCCAAATGACGAAGCAACTTCTGTCGCCGCAAGCAGCGCGACGGCACCGGCCCACTGAGCAGCAGCTCATCCCCGGACCCCAAATTTCCCCTGCCGGCTCCGCGATTGAAGTGGACGACCTTTGGAAGGTGTACGGCCCGAATCCCAAAAGCGCACTGAAAGAGTACCGTGACGGTGCTACTTACGTTCCGGGCCACATGACAGCGGTCCGCGGTGTTTCATTCGATGTCCGTCCTTGCGAGACGTTCGTTGTGATGGGGCTTTCGGGTAGCGGAAAATCGACACTCATCCGTTGTCTCACCAGGCTTATCGAGCCCACAGCCGGACGCGTGAAAATCGATGGTAATCACGTACTGACATTGTCGGATGCGGAGCTGTCGCAACAGCGGAGGCGCGACTGGGCAATGGTTTTCCAACACTTCGGGTTGCTTCCTCACCGCCGAGTGCTCCAAAACGTCGCGTACGGATTGGAAATTTCCCGCGTTCCGCGCCGGGAGCGCGAGGAGCGTGCGCACCGCATGATCGAGCTAGTTGGACTCTCAGGGACAGAACAGAAATATCCTAGTGAACTAAGTGGCGGCATGCGTCAGCGTGTGGGTCTCGCACGCGCCCTTGTCCAAAACCCCCGGCTTCTGCTATTGGACGAGCCATTCAGCGCACTTGATCCGCTGATTCGTGCCGATCTACAGGACGAACTGCTGCGGCTCGCTCGTGGAGGCAGCCAAACTTCTGTATTCATCACGCACGATCTGACCGAGGCCCTGAAAGTGGGAGATCGCATCGCCATCATGCGTGACGGTGTTCTGGTTCAGTTGGGGACGCCGGAAGACATCGTCTTGAACCCTGCTGATGACTATGTCCGCCGCTTCGCGGTGGAGGCCCCGCGCTCCAAAGTTGTTCGTGCAGCGACCATCGCACAAGCTGTCCCGGAACTGCCAGCCGAATTGCCCATCGAGGCAGCCCTTGCGGCTTTCGCCCAGAACGGAAGTGGCTCGGCCCTGGTTCGTCCCGATGCCCGTGCACCATTCCTCATCACGGCGCAAGACCTTTTCCAACTCAACGAGCCACGGCGGGTTCTAGGGTCCTTGGAGATCCGGACTTCTAACGTAAAAGGTGACGAACTTCTGGCAGGCGTGATGCAAGAACTCATCCGTAGCGGACGTCCGGTGCTGGTCGAGTCCCCTGCAGGCGACCACCTAGGAGCGATAGACAACGCCACAGCAGTCCGGGCACTTTCCGTCCCCGGCTCCACGTAGACCGACATTTGAAGGGCGCGTGACGCAGACGTCAGCGCTCCCTCTTACTCAACTCATCCCGAACAGTACCTTATTCGGCTCGTCTCCCCAGTGCACCAACGGGGAGACGGGCCGGATTCGTTGGGCTGAGCAGGGAGGAGTTTGCTGCTGAACCATCTGCTTGCCACTGCGGCGGCCCGTGATTGCCAGACTGGTTCGGGCTGGCCCATTCACATGTCTAGGCAACGGCCGTCTAACCTTTACCGGCTGTGACGCGGCCAACATCCAGCGCTGCTCTTTGTGAAACACCCAATGCCGTGAGGGTCCATACAGGTGCATTATGATCAAGCTCCAAATGGAGGCGGGACGCAGCAATTCCTACTTGCACAGGCTACCCAGCAACTGGCATCACGGCCCAGGCCGCTTGCAAAGAGGCAGTCAGATCCAATTTCCAGCATAGGAGATTGAGGGGCCGTCTCAGGGGTGTTGAATACGACCCTGATTTTCGACTTAGAAGGGAACGATGATGGAAGCGACGATTCCAGCAGCGACAGAACGGACACCGCAGTCGCAGCCCCACCTCAAGGGCAATATGGGCTTTTTCCAGCTGATATTCAGTGTGATGGCCTATAACGCGCCTATGGTGGTCGTGATTGGCGTCATCCCCATTATGGTGATGGAAGGTGCCGGGCTGGGGACACCCCTTTCATTCATAGGTGCCGGGCTAATTCTTGCGTTGTTCTCAGTGGGTTTCACACGGATGGCAAGGGTTCTTCCTAATCCCGGTGGCTTCTATGCCCTTATCACTGCCGGTCTTGGGCGCGCTATCGGACTCGGCTCTGGCTTCGTGGCGCTGCTTGCCTACTTCGGCGTGTACGCCGGCACGTTCTCATTTGGCGGAATAGTCCTGGGTGAACTGGTAACCAACACGCTCAATGGACCTGAAATGCCTTGGTATGTGTGGGGAGCAGCATTCTGGCTGGCCTCCGCTGTTCTGGGATATCTCAAGGTTGAACTCTCGGCGAAGGTATTGGCGCTGTTTCTATTTGCCGAAATCCTCATCATCGTTGCCTACGACCTGCTTGTTCTCGTGAACGGAGGAGCCGACGGTTCCGGGATTTCTCTGGAACCCCTTAGCCCCTCGCATTGGTTGGACGGCAACTTCAGTCTGGGACTTCTTCTTGCGATCGGCATGTACGGCGGTTTCGAGGTTACTGTCCTGTTTCGTGAGGAAGTCCGCAATCCTGTGCGTATCATCCCACGGGCCACGTTTGCGGTTATTGCCATTGCAATGACGATCTATGCATTGTCATCGCTTATGTTCGCTAACTCGTTGGGTATCGACAAGGTGGTGGCAATGGCGCAAGAAGATCCAACCGGCGCGATGAACACCAGCATCGCAACCTTTGGTGGTTCCCTCCTTTTTGACCTGGCAACGGTCATGGTGATTACGAGCACGTTCGCGGTGATCCTGGCAGCTCATAACATTACCGCCCGCTACGTTTTCAATCTCAGCGCAGATAAGATTTTCCCCACAAGAATGTCTGCTGTGCATAAGCGCCACGGCTCGCCCCATGTGGCTTCTGTCGCGACAAGCGCTGCTGCACTAGTTCTCAACACAGCGGTCGTTGTGCTGGGAGTTGACCCTCTAGCCTTCTACACGGCGGTGCTGGGAATGACCAGCATGATCGCTCTGCTGATCATTTTCATCTGCAACGTGGCTGTCTTCCTTTACATGCGCCGCAAAGGCGGCCCGTTGGCCTCCGCTTGGGCGACGGTTGTTTGCCCGATTTTAGCCGCCATGGGTCTGGGAAGCGCTTTGCTGCTGGCAATTGTGAACTTCCCGATGTTGGTCGGCGGCTCCAGCGCCGTTGCCAGCGCGCTCTTGTTGGTCATATTTGGCCTCTTCATTCTTGGTGTTTCATCGGCCCTGGTGTACCGCAGCAGGAAGCCCGACATCTACACCCGTATCGGGCGTCAGTGACACCTCCAAAGACATACCGTTCCCCCGCGGCATTGGAAACGGAACGATTCTGAGGCAGTTCGCTGATGCGACTCCAATGGACAAGACCGCCAGTTACTCGAGTCACCTGCGGGTGATTACGGGACTAGTTGCTGCCATTCGATGTACAGGCCACCGCAAATACTGCCCCTACATCGAATCGAATGCTGTGAATATCGAAAGGAAGTTGCCAAATGAGCGGTACTAACCTGGCCTTTCAGACGTCCGATGGGGTGACCCTCCGTTATGACGATGAGGGGGAGGGGCGCCCTGTTGTCTTCGCCTCCGGGTTCCAGGGTCAAGGCGCGCATTTCGTGTGGCAGCGCGATGCTCTTGTGCAAGCGGGACACCGCGTCATCAGATACGACCATAGGTGCCACGGGCGCTCCGACTTTCCCGAGCACGGACAGAGGATGAGCCGCCTTGCTCTGGATCTTGGTGAACTTTTGACGGCCTTAGATCTTCGTGACGTTGTCCTTGTCGGTCACTCGATGGGGGTGAATGTGAGTCTGGCTCATTTCTCGATCGCGGCGGATCCCTGGGAACGCGTGTCCGCGTTTGTCGCCGTTGATCAATCGCCGAAAATCGTCAACGACAAGGAATGGCAGTGGGGAATACGCGGCATCAATGAGCAGAACGTCTTCGACGCGGCCACTTTTCGTTTCGAGTGGTTTGACAACGGGCGTGAACCGGCCATGCCCGACTATGTGAAGCAGTTGGTCGACACAATCGAGCCTTCTTGGGAAACCTATCCGTTCGATAAGGCACGCCGCCTACTTATCGACCACATGGTCTCCGACTGGCGGGACGTCGTGCCGAGGGTCGTAGTTCCGACGCTCGTCATGACGGGTCGCCACACGCCGTTCTACGAGCTTGAGGGTATGCGCTGGTTTGCCGACACTTTGCCTGACGGTCGCCTAACTGTATTCGAGCAGAGCGGTCACGACCCCTACCTCAACGAATACCCTGCGTTCAATGCGAAGCTTCTGGAGTTCATTGCCCAGCACTAGCGGCTGCGACGTCAATTCGAGGCCGTAAACGACACGACAGTCGCTCAGTGTGCTACGCAGGGAGACGGCCGATCGGCCTTTGAGGTCGCTTCCAGCCGGCAGTGGCAGGGATACCGCGCCGATCATGTAGCACGTTAGAAGCCATGATGCAGGGGCGGAGGCTCAGAGGGAAACCTGACGGAGTTCATGGCCGGTCTCTGGTGGGGGAGAGCGATTTTTCGTAATCGGCGAGGTGCAGATCAATTTCATGGCCGAAACCTTTCCGGGCAGTCGCTTTCGGACAAATCCCAGTCGACTGTCGGCACCGCTACTTGAAAGATTGGAGTCATGGAGTGCTGCTGAACCTTGTCCGAGAGCTCCTGCTTCTCCCGATCCCTGAGCCTCGCGGCTGGGACGCGCCCCGGGCGGCTCGAATTGGGCTTGCCGCTGTCAGCATTGGCCTGCTCCCTCTGGGCACGAATTTGATGACGCCACTTTTTCCTGTGTTCCAAGATCGCATGGCGTTGGACAACAGCGCTGTGACGGCCGCTTTTGTGGCCTATGTCTTGCCGGTCGTCCTCGGGTTGCCCCTCGTCGGTCACTGGTCGGAGTACATGGGCCGTAGGGTAGTGCTCGTCGTGAGCCTGGCGATTAGCGTTCTTGCCGCTGTTGTTCTTCTCTTTGCCTCTGGCCTGCCTGAACTGCTGGCTGGCCGGGCGCTTCATGGTGTAGCCGTCGCTTTATCTTTTGGTGCCGGAGCAGCAGCCCTCAGGGATCTATTGCCAGGTAGACACAGCCTCTCCGCCCGCATTATCTTGCTGACGTCTGTGGGTGGAGGCGCGGCTGGGCCCCTCGTCGGTGGGTGGTTGTCCGAGCTTGGAGATCCGGTGAAGCTACCGTTCGCTGTGTATCTCGTGCTAACTATGCTGGCAGCTGTCTTCCTATCCATAGTCCGGGCGAATCCTCCAGCTATGGCTACCCCGCGGCATGGTTATTGGAGGACTTTGCGTCCTCCTCGCCCAACTCTTCCTCAAAAGACTTTTAAACCATTTTTTCTCACCTCAGGCGTTGGATTTTTGTCTTTTGCTGTGTTTGGATTCTTTCTTTCCGTTGCCCCGTCCTTACACGCCGCAATGCTCGGGGACTCCCGAATCATGGGGGGACTTCCGGGGGCGCTGGTGCTGGGTGCGTCCGCCTGCGCCCAACTGTTGCCGGTCCGAGGGCGGCACAAAGCAGCAATCAGTTTAGTTGTGATGGTTACCGGTCTTGTGCTGATTATCATTGCCCAGTCGCAGCAGATCGCAGGGCTGCTATTCTTCGCTGCAATCATAATGGGGCTGAGCCAGGGCGTCGCCTTCCGCACTCTTTTTGCGGCACTCAACTCAAAGTTGCCTCGTGAAACGGCATCTCAGACGCTCAGTCTGATGTACGTCTTCACTTATCTCGGCAGCGCCCTACCGGTTCTCGGCCTTGGATTGGCAATGGATTATTGGGGCGGTCCGGCAGCGGTTGACACCTTCCTGCTGGGTTCGGCAGGGACAGCCCTAATTCTTGCCGCCCTCTGCTTCACGTACAAGCCACCAACGAGCCCTTCTGACTGAGATCGCAACTCCCGGACAACAATCGTCGCCCCTGCTTCCTGCACCTGATCTGCAACAGCTTCCGCTACGCCGGACGCCAGCGCCGCAACGGTACCGTCAAGGTGCTCAAAGCCGGTTTACACGGCGCCTTCCGAGCAAGCGGCGAAGGATCAATTCGCCGAGTTCACCGCCGAATGGGGCCAGCGATATCCGGTCATCGTGCGGCTCTGGGAAGCCTCCTGGGTTGAATTCGTGCCTATTCTAAGTACAACATGGAGGTCCGGCAGGTGATCCGCACGACGAGCGCGATCGAGTCGATCCACGCCCGCTACCAAAGGGCTGTCAGGGCCCCCGGGCACTCTCCGAACGAGACCGCGCGCTGAAATGCCTGTACCTGGTCACCAGATCTCTTGATTCCACCGGCGATGCCGGCCATCCTGGGTGATGAGGTGGAATCCCTGCGCTGAACGCGTTCGCGATTCACCTTCGCGGGCTGATTCGAAAGAACCATTTGATAATGAGAACCGGCCGAGTCCACACACCGTTTATCGGACAGTCCCAATCCCGTTAGTCTTCCTTTCGAGAGCTGCAGCTATTGTGCATAGAGAGAACCGTGGCGGTTAAGCGGGATGACCCGGCCAGGTGACGACAACGTCTGATGTTAGGAACCGCTGGACAAGGACCAGTACTAGGATTCCGCTCAGTCTCGCCTCGCTGGTTCTGATCGCCTAACGGATCGTGCGCGCACATCTGGATGCGGGGTCCAGCTGAGATGGATGAGCCTGTGTCAGCGATGGTCGAAAAGTGAGCCATTTCGCGGGCTGAAAAGTGAGCCACTTTGACGCTGGTTATTTTGCCGTATTTTCCAGTTTTGTCGAGGGCAGCGAGTCTACTTGGGTGTGTTTGAGGCGGTAGCTGGAGCCTTTGAGGGTGATGACTTCGGCGTGGTGGACGATGCGGTCGATCATGGCCGAGGCAACGACTTGGTCGCCGAAGACATCGCCCCAGCGGGCGAAGGGCAGGTTCGAGGTCAGGATCAGCGAGGCGTGTTCGTAGCGGGATGAGACCAGTTGGAAGAAGAGGTTTGCGGCGTCCTGCTCGAAGGGGATGTAGCCGACTTCGTCCACGATGATTAGTCCGTAGCGGCGCAGCCTGACCAGTTCTTGGGGCAGTCTGCCGTTCTGGTGGGCGGCTTGGAGCCGGGCGACCCCGTCGATGGCGGTGGCAAACAGGACCCGGTGACCGAGCTGGGTGGCGCGTAGTCCGAGGCCGGTGGCGAGGTGGGTTTTGCCGGTGCCTGGTGGTCCGAGCAGGACAATATTGGATGCTTCGGTGAGGAACGCGCCGGTGGCCAGGTGCGCGATGGTGTCGCGTTTGAGGCCGGGCTGGTGATCGAAGTTGAAGTCCTCGAGTGATTTACGGGCCGGGAACCCGGCGGCGCGGGCCCTGATCTCGGCGCCGGAGGCTTCCCTGGCTGCGACTTCCCGGGACAGGACCGCGGCGAGGTATTCCTCGTGGGTCCAGCCTCCTTCACGGGCCTGGTCCGCGAGCCGGGTTGCTGCTTCCCGGATCCGGGGTGCTTTCATCGCCCGGGAGTAGTAATCGATCTGGCCGATGGTTTCCTTAGCGGCCGGCATCAGGCGACCTGCCCGTCATCCAGGACAACCCCGAACGCCCGGTCGTAGTCCGCAAGGTCCCGCAGCCCGGTTGTTTCGCCCACCGGGTGAGGGGTTTGGAAGGCCTTCCGCAGTGCCCTTGCCGCCTCAACATGGTCCGGGTCAGTGATGGTCAGACCGGCGCCCCAGGACCGGGTGTGGGTGCCGACGCATCGGCCGTCCAGGCTGATCGTGACGGTGGTGAGGCTGGCGGTGACGTCGACGAACCGGCCGATGGCCTGCGGGTGAACGGAATAGTCGTTTGATCCCATCCGGACGTAGTAGTCCCTGGGGAGCCGGACCCGCGCGGTGAAGCCGGTGACGGGTGGAACCGGTGGCAGCGCCAGCATGGCCGCTTTGTCTGCACCGAGCAGGTCCGAGGGGCGGGCGCCGGTTCGCCTGACGAGCCGGGCATTGGCCTTCGGCAGCCACTGCCCGAGCTGGGTGTTGAAGTCCTCCGGAGAGGCGAAGACCCGGCCCGGCAGGAAGGAGGTCTCCAGGAACTGGTTGGCCCTCTCCACCACGCCCTTGCTCTCCGGGTCGTAGGGTTTGACCTGCACGATCCTGGTGGCCAGGACCCCGGCGAACGCCGCGACTCCGGCGGCGTAGCTGTTCCGCCGACCGATGCCGGTTTCGTTGTCCCAGATCAGCCGCCGCGGAACCGCACCCAACCCACCGAGCAGTTCCCACATTCCGGCCAGCAGGTCCCCGGTCATCCGGGATGGGATCATCCGGGCCATGATGAACCGTGAATGCGAGGACACCATCACCAGCACCGGCAACACCCTGGCTTTGCCGGCACCTACGGGTATCCGGACCTCCGGGAACCACAGGTCGCACTGCGCCTGATCCCCGGGATCGTAAGAAATCCGGTCAGCGGGATCGGCCGGGGCATACTCGGGCCGGATCCTGGCAACGTTCTCCCGGAACCAAGCCGGGGACCCCGACCAGCCCACCCGTTCAGCCAACACCGTCGCCGGCATCCGCGGGTTCTCCATCAGCAACGCACGGATAGCCGGTTCTACAGCCTTGATCCCGGAGTCCTGCGGCGCCCGGACGTATGCTGGCGGACCGTCGGAGCTAACCGCCTTCGCGACCGTGTTCCTGGAGATCCCCAACCGCGCCGCTATCGACCTCATCGATTCACCCTCGGCCAGATGCAACCGCCGAATAAGCGCCCAATCCTCCACTGTGATTACCCACCCAATCGTTTGGAACGGGTGGCTCAGTTTTCAACCGTCACAATGGCTCACTTTTCGACCGTCACCGACAGCCTGTCAAGTATGCTCCTGAGGCGCCTCTGCAGGACCGGCCTGTCTTCAATCGGTCTCAGGTGCTACGCAAAAGAAGCAATCGTCTTCGCATGGATCCGGTGTGTTGTGCGTGCCGCCCGCTTCGCGCAATGGAGCGTTAGTCGCCGTTACTGGGGCATCTGTTGTCATGGGTAAGGTCTTTCGGGATACGCCTAGAGTCTGTGCCCAAGTAGGGTGTGGTGTCGGAGCGGTAATGGGCAGTGTGTACTGCAACGGGTCCTCCACGTTGCGAGGAGAAGGACCCGTTGCAGGGTTTAATGGGTCAAGGCTTGCGCTTGCAAACGTTAGTTAGCGTAGGGGTTGGTGATGCCGATGTACTGGGTGGTGGTGTATTCGGCGATGCCTTCGGAGCCGCCTTCCCTCCCGAGGCCGGAGTGCTTGACGCCGCCGAAGGGGGCTGCGGCGTTGGAGATGACGCCGGCGTTGAACCCGACCATGCCGAACTCGATCTGCTCCGCCACCCGCAGGAGCCGGTTGAAATCGCGGCTGTAGAGGTACGAGGCCAGCCCGTACTCGGAGGCGTTGGCGAGCTGGATGGCTTCTTCTTCGGTGGTGAAGGTGGTGACGGGGGCGACTGGGCCGAAGATTTCCTGGCTCAGGATCGCCGCGTCGTTGGGAACGTTGCCGAGGACGGTGGGCTGGTAGAAGTAGCCCGGACCATCGACGGGCGCGCCGCCGGTGACGGCAACCGCCCCGGCGTCCACGGCGGCAGTGACGAGGGCGTGCACGTCATCCCGGGCACCGCCATCGATCAGCGGTCCGACCTTGGTGGCGGGGTCGGTGCCGCGACCGGTGGTCAGGGAGCCCATGGCGGCGGCGAACTTGGCCGTGAATTCCTGGGCGACGGATGCGTGGACGAGGAACCTGTTGGCTGCGGTGCAGGCTTCGCCCATGTTCCGCATTTTCGCCGCGATGGCCCCTTCGACGGCGGCGTCGAGGTCGGCGTCTTCGAACACGATGAAGGGGGCGTTCCCGCCGAGCTCCATAGAGGTTCGCAGCACACTCTGCGCCGCATCCGCCATGAGCCGCTTGCCCACGGTGGTGGACCCGGTGAAAGACACCTTCCGCAGGCGGGAGTCCTTCAACAACGGCCCGGAGATCCCCGACGCCGAAGACGAGGAGACAACGTTGAGGACCCCGGCTGGCAGCCCGGCGTCGAGCATGGTCTGCGCGAAGTACTGCGCCGTCAAAGGGGTCAGCTTCGCGGGCTTCAGGACCATGGTGCAACCTGCCGCTACGGCGGGTGCCACTTTGCGGGTGGCCATGGCGAGGGGGAAGTTCCACGGGGTGATCAGCAGGCAGGGTCCGACGGGTTTGTGCTGGACCAGGATCTTGTTCTTCCCCTCCGGAGAAGTGAGGTAGCGGCCATAATCACGCACGGTTTCCTCGGAAAACCAGCGCAGGAACTCCGCCCCGTACGTCACCTCACCCCTGGCCTCGGCGAGGGGCTTGCCCATTTCCAGGGTCATCAGCAGCGCGAAGTCCTCCACCCGCTCGGTCACCAGGTCAAACGCGCGGCGGAGGATCTCGGCGCGTTCCCGGGGAGCGGTGCGGGCCCAGGACGCCTGGGCGGCGTCGGCCGCGTCCAGTGCGGCGATCGCATCCTCGCTCGTGGCCGAGGCAAGGGTGGCCAGCACCTGCCCGGTGGCGGGATCGTGCACGTCGAACGTGCCGCCGTCGGACGCCTCCCGCCACCCACCGCCGATCAAAAGACCGGTCGGCACCGAGGCGAGCAGGGCTTGTTCCCGGTCGGAAGTGACGGCAGGGGAAATCTCAGAAACGGTCATGGAAGTCCTAGGGGTATCAGGAAAGGCTTGGGCAGGTTCAATAGTGGGGGGTTAGTAGGCTTTGACGCGTTGCTCGACCACGAGGTGGATGAGCGCAAAGACCTGGTCCTCATCGATCGCTTTGAGCGCGGCGTCGATGGCCGCCGGGATATCCGCGTCGCGTTCGACTTTGATGCCGAAACCGCCAAAGGCCTGGGCCATGAGCGCGAACTCCGGATTCTTCAGCTGCGTTCCGGACACCCGCTCCGGGTAATGGCGTTCCTGGTGCGTGCGGATGGTGCCGTATTCCTGGTTGTCCATCACGATCACCAAAGGCGTTGCACCGTACTGCGCGGCGGTGGCCAGCTCCTGGCCGTTCATCAGGAACTCACCGTCACCGGCGATCGTCACCACGCGGGTACTCCAAAGACGCGGCGACGGCGGACGGCACCGAGTAGCCCATCGAGCCGTTGCGGGCGCTGATCATGGAGGCGTAGCGCTGGGTGGGGAAGTAGCGGTGGGCCCAGTTGGTGTGCTCGCCTGCGCCGAGGGTGACCATCGCGTCCTCGGGCAGGGTGGGGACGAGGTTGGCCATCAGCGTGTCCATGCGTGCAGGACCGTCCGACGGCGTTGCGGGCGGAAGTGCCGCGAAGGCAACCTGCTCGCCGCGCATCCGGGCCGTCCAGGCCTTCCATTCGTCCTTGACGGGCAGTTCGATCTTGGCGAGGTCCCGGATGAAGACATCCGGTTTGGCGACGATCTGGTAGGAGACCGGGCCGGAGCGGCCGCGGAGTGACGGGTCGATGGTGACGAGGAAGTTTTTCTTGTTCCAGTCCTGCCGGCAGAGGAATCCGTCGGTGATGACATCGCCGGGTACGGTGCCCACGAAGACCAGCAGGTCGGTCTCTTCGAGCAGGTCATAGGTGGGGCGGGGGCGGCCGTAACCGATGGGGCCGACGTAGGAGGGCGAATCGAAGGGGACAGTCCCTTCGGTCCGCCATTCGGCGGCGGCGGGGATGTGGTGCTTTTCCAGCCACGCGGTGAGCTGGTCGGCGCCCTCTTGGGTCCAGTCGTTCCCGCCGGTAACGAACAAGGGCTTGCTCGACGCGGCGAGGGCAGCGGCCAGGGCTTCCGAGTCCGTGGTGGTCATGCCGCCGGTGGCTACGGGAATCGGGGGGTGGAGTTCGGCCGGGATTTGCTGGCGGATGATGTCCTCGGGCAGGCCGACGACGACCGGCCCTGGGCGGCCGCTCATGGCCGCGAACAGTGCTTCGGCAACGATTTCGGAGGCGCGCTCCGCGTGGTCGAGGACCATCACGCGCTTGGCGCCGGTATCGAACCAGGCTTTGATGTCGAATTCCTGGAAGGCTTCGCGGTCGCGGTGGGCAAACGGAATCAGCCCCACGAAAAGGACCATGGGCGTGGAGTCCTGCCACGCCGTGTGCAAGCCCACGTGCGCGTTCGCCGCACCGGGGCCGCGGGTAACCATGGCGATGCCGGGCAGCTGGTTCATCTTGCCGTCGGCTTCGGCCATGTAGGTTGCGCCGCCTTCATGCCAGCAGACGATCGTCTCGATGGGGGAGCCGTGAAGCCCGTCCAGGACGTCAAGGAAGCTTTCGCCGGGCACCACGTGGGCCCGTTTGATTCCGTGTGACACCAGGGTGTCCACGATGAGGTGTCCGGCAGATTTAGTGGACTGGTTCTCCTTTTTGGGTGAAATATCGGTGTGATCGCTCATCGTCGACGTCATTGGCTTGTGACCTTCATGGTGTGTTTGTTCATGGTGTGGAGTTCGTGCTGGTTACTTCTTGCGCGGATTTACCCGGCTGAGCCTTCAGTCGGCGCGGCACTGTGGCCAGAGAAAGCTGTACGACCTGCTGCGGAGTAACCGGCTTGGGTGCACATGCGGCGCCTGCAGGCAAAGGGTCACTCGTCTACGCTGTCCAGGGCTTGGAGCATAATCTGGGCGAGGTGCACACCATCGGCGGAGGTTCCTTGCGCGATCTGAGTCCTGCACGAGAAGCCATCAGCAAGAATCATGGTGCCGTCCGATGCGTTGCGGATAGCGGGGAACAGTTCGCGCTCACCCAGCGTTTGGGAAATTTCGTAGTGGCCTGGTTCGAAGCCCCAGTTACCAGCCAATCCGCAGCAGCCGCCACCGATGACGGTGGTGTTGACGCCGAGCTTTTCCATGACGCTGAGTTCGGGGTCATATCCAAGGGCGGACTTTTGATGGCAGTGCACCTGGCACAACGCTTCAGCCGGCCCTGCATCGCCGGACAGCTTCCCGAACGGCCAGGGCTTGCCGTCTTCGAGGTGCTGGGCGGTGAATGAACCGAGGGTTTGCGTGAGTTTGGAGACAAGGGCAGCGCGGTCATCGTCCGGGAGCAGCTCAGTGATTTCGTCCTGAAGCATGACGGTGCACGATGGTTCCAGACCGATCACCGGGTATCCGGCCCGCAGCAGGGGCTCCATGACATCCAGGGTGTTCCGCAGAACCTTTTTGGTCATGTCCAGTTGCCCGGTGGAGTGCCAGGTCAGGCCGCAGCAAACGTCTCCCATGGGCATCAGGACGCGGTATCCCATCGCCTCCAGGACGTCGACTGCTGCCTTCCCTGGTGCGTCGGCTGAGAAGTTGGTGAACGTATCCGGCCAGATGACAACCGACTCACGGGTGTCTTCGACCTCCGCTGCAGCTGGGTGCCTGCGGCGGAACCATGCCGTCAAGGGTTGAGGTGCGAAGGTAATCATCCGTCGCTTTGTCTCGATGCCGCCCAGGCGCTTGGTCAGTTCTTCGATCGGGCGGAACGCTTCAATGCGGTTAATGAGGCGGAAGGCGAACGGTATGCGTTGAGTGATCCGCATGAGGTAAGGCATCCAGCCCATGGTGAAATGGGCCATCGGCCTTCGGTTCTTGCCGATGAAGGAGAGCAACCCGTGGCGGTAGTGATGGTGGAGAAATTCAGCTTTGTATGTGGCCATGTCGACGTTGACGGGGCATTCGGTGGCGCAGGCTTTGCAGGACAGGCACAGGTCGAGGGCTTCGAGGGTTTCCTTTGATTTCCACCCGTCAGTGATGCTTTCGCCCCTGAGCATTTCTGCCAGGGACCGGGCGCGGCCGCGGGTTGAATGGACTTCGTCTTTGGTTGCCTGGAAGGACGGGCACATTGCACCGGCATCCGAACGGCACGCCCCTACTCCGACGCAGCGGTTTACGGCGTTGGCGAAGGAACCACCGTCATGGGTGAAGGCGTGGACCGGTGTCAGTTCGAAGGTGCGGGCACCGGGACCGGGGCGGATCCCTTGGTCGATGGGTTCGGGGTCTACGAGCACCCCGGGGTTGAAAAAGCCCTTTGGGTCGAAGATGTTTTTAAACTCGCTGAAGGATGTGAGGGCTTCAGGTGTGTAAATAGTGGCCAGCAGTTCAGATCGGGCCCGTCCATCGCCGTGTTCACCGGAAACGGATCCTCCGTAGCGGTGGACCAGTTTTGCGGCTTTTTCGATGAAGTTGCGGTAGGCGGCGACACCGGCGTCATTGGTGAAATCGAAGGAGATCCGGATGTGGACGCATCCTTCGCCGAAGTGGCCGAACGGGATGCCGGACAGGTCGAGTTCGTCCAGCAAGTCGTAGAGGTCACGCAGGTATTCGCCGAAACGGTGGGGAGGAACGGCTGAATCTTCCCAGCCGGGCCATGCTTCCCCGCCTTCAGGCAGGCGGGTGACGATCCCGGCGCCTGCTTCACGAATGTTCCAGAGGGCTTTGGCCAGTGGACCCTCGGGCACGACGATGGAGTCGACGACCTTCTCGGATATCAGGCCGGGCAGTTCAAGGGCACGTACCTCGGCCTCCTGAAGGGTGTCCGCTCCGACTTCGCAGTAGAGCCATCCTCCGCCTTGGGGCAGTTCTGATCCTGCCGTTTCCCTGCCTGGCCGGGTTTGAAGGGCTTGGATGAGATCCGCTCCCATGCCTTCGATGGTGTAAACGCCCGGGAGGCGAAGCTTGGGGGCCGCGGTCGCCGCAGCGAAGACGTCTTCGAATCCGAGGACCGCCAAAGCGGTGTGTGCCGGCTTGCGGACTAGTTTTACGGTGAGCTCGGTGATGATGCCACAGGTGCCTTCCGTCCCGGCGAAGGCTTTGGCGGCGTCGAAGCCGTTCTCGCTCAGCAGGTAGTGCAGACCGTAACCGGAAACCTGGCGGGGGAACTGGCCAAGTTCGGTGCGAAGCATGGCCAGGTGCTTATCGCGCAGGGCGGTAAGTGCATCAGTGATTCGGGGTTCAGAGGTGAAGCCCTGGCCTAGTTCGATTTCGCTTCCGTCATCCAGCATGACTTTGACGGCCACGAGGTTGTCTGCGCTGGTACCCCAGGCCACGGAGTGGGATCCACAGGCGTTGTTCGCGACCATCCCTCCGATCGTGCACCGGGCGTGGGTAGAGGGGTCCGGTCCGTAGGTGAGGCCGAATTCGGAGGCAGCTTCGCGCAGCTGGTCGCAAATCACGCCGGGTTCGATTGTGGCGGTCATGGTTTCTGGGTCGATGTGTTTGATTCGGTTGAAATGCCGAGAGGTGTCGATGACCAAGCCCTCGCCCATGGCGTTGCCGGCCACGGATGTCCCTCCGCCACGGGAGATGACCGGCCACCCGCGAGAGTGTGCCAGGGCCAGCGCTTCACGGACTTCCTCAACGCTGCGCGGTTCGACGACTGCTGCCGGGACCCTGCGGTAGATGGACGCGTCGGAGACGTAGGCGGCGCGAGTGGTGAGGTCGTCTCGGATGTCTATCATGGTTCCCGTCTTAGTGTGCTTCTGTGCCGGCTTCGTAGCCGGTTAGCCCCGCTGCAGGGGGCCAGCCGGGGTCCTTTGTGTGCCAGGCAGTGCGTTCCATGGCCGGCCTGCGGCTGGCTTAAGGGCTGCTGAGGTGGATAGGGGAGGGTGAGGGTTTCCTGCCGGCCCTACAGGGCCGGCAAGAAACCCCTCGGTGTCAGGCGGAAGTGATGCGTGAAGGCGTTGCGCTGGTTGCGAAGGCCTTGTCGAAGAATTCCTGAAGCCGGTCGCACATCTCGATGAATTCAGGGTGGTCGCCGTACATGAAGTCGTTGTGCCGGCCCTTCACGGTGTAGAGCGTCTTCGGGGATTCTGCCGCCTCGTACAGCGAGGCCGCTTCCTCGAACGGGTGCAGGGTGTTGTTTTCGCCGTGGGCGATGAACAGCGGTGTCGGGGACAGGTACTTCACCGCGCGTTCCACCTTCGTGTCGATGATGGATTCGGTGAACTGCAGGCGGGTCGGGTGCCCGAAACCGTAGACCTGTTCAAGTTCCTTGCCGACGTAGTCCTTGGTTGCGGGGTCCAGCGGGTAGTGGTGGAAAGTGTCGGCGAGCTTGGATTCGCCTTCGAGAACCCGGCGGGTGCGGTCTTCCTGGACTTCGTCGAGGATCTTGGTCCACTCATCGTAGGTGTGGATGGACTTCAGCCAACGTTCTCCGTCGTAGAAGCCGTTCAGCGCCGCGACTCCGGCGACGTTCTTTGCCTTTTCCCCGGCCAGAACGACGTTGGCGGCCCCCATGCCCCAGCCGATGAGGCCAATGCGGGAGTTGTCGACCTCGTCCTGGGCCTGCATGAAGGTGATGGCGTTGCGGACGTCTTCGACCTGCTGTTCGATCAGCACGGTGCCTTTGGGGCCCTCGCTGTCGGCCATGCCGCGGTAATCAAAGCCGAGGCAAATGTATCCGCGCTTGGTCAGGTTCTCAGCGAACATCTTGGGGTAGAAGTTGTTGAAGCCCTGATATCCGGAGTTCACGATGAGGGCGGGGTGGGGGCCGGCCTGGGACAGGTCGTCAGGGTAGTAGATGCTGGCCTGAAGACGGCTGCCTTCGCTGAAGAATGTTGTCTTTTTCTCAATCATGGCTTTTCCTCGTTCTAAGTGTTGTGGTTCGGCGGTGTGGCCTGTATGCGCTGTTGTCTTGATACCTGTTACTGACTAAGTGTTTTTAGCTAGCTCTTATGGGCGCAGGGCCTTTCGACTGTTGATTAAGTCCACAGGCTTGCCGGGCCCGGCACGGGCCGGGCTGGTCGAGCTGTGAGTTTGTGGTGGCGGGTTTCTGAGGCAGTCCAAGTCGTTAGGAGCCTTTGGCAGCATGGCCAGCTTCTCCTTTTGGGACCCGCTAGTTGGGTGCGAAGAGCGATTCTGGAGTTGTGGAGGCTGCGGCTTCGAGCCATCGGCGGTCCAGGCCTTCGGCGCTGAGCGTGTCGATGAGGAGCATGAGTGCTTCCGGCGGGGGAGGGGAAGTTGGTTGGCCGGCGTCGGAGGAGAGGATCAGCCGGTCGCCGGCGGCTTCGGCGGCGCGGGCCAGCATGGCCGGGGTGCAGCCTGGCTGGTGCAGCAACTGGTAGGTGGTAATTTCTGCATAACCCCCGCTGGCTACAAGGGTCCGGATTGCATCCGGCTGCAGGCCGGGGACGGTGTAGGAAGGGTGGGTGAACATCAACCGGTTGATCCCGTAATGGCGGGCTCTTTCGCTGAGCCAGCGGCATTCGTCTCCGCTGAGGTGCCCAGTGGCAAGGACTGCGTCGTGGTCTGCGATGAGGGCCAGCACGGTTTCGGTGGCTTCCGTGGCTTTGGTGTTGACAGGGGGGATGGCGTAGGTGCGGTTCCCTATTCGGGGTTCGTGTTGGCACAGCCGTGGAAGGTCGGCGGTGTGCTGGGTGTGCGCATCGGCTGTCGGCATCCAGATGACCCGGCCTCCGGCGCCGAGCGCCGCCGCAACTGCTGATGGGTTGACGCCCTCGCAGTGCTGGTTAAGGGCCAGCCCGCCGTAGACGGCCTTGCCAGTGGCACGAGCGGCGGCGTGGGCGCGTCCGACAGTTGATTCGTAGTGGGCCTTCAGCACGAAGCCGGAGAAGTCCGCCGCGGAATACATGTTGCTGATGTCGTGGTCGTCGCCAATCCGGTCCAGGACGTCGGGTCCGGCGTGCACGTGGCTGTCGAACACTAGAGCTCCTCCTCCTTGGCAAGTCGTGCTGCTTCGCGGGCGATAAGGTCGGCCCTGGTTTCCTGCAGGAGTGGCCACTGTCTGCGCAGAGACCGAAGTTCGCCCAGATCCAGTTCGCAGTCCAGCTCCCCAGGCTCCTGGCCAAGCTGTGCCATGACCTTGCCGGAGGGGTGGATGATGCGGGACCCACCCCAGAAATCGTTACCGCTTTCCCGCCCAGACCGGTTGATGAAGAGGACATACGCCTGTGTAGTGATGGCCGCGTGGCGGAGGATAATTTCCCATGCCTGGTCGGTCGGCAGCCCCACGTTACTGGTGACGCTGTTGACCGGGACGATGAGTACTTCTGCCCCTGCGTGGCCGGCCAGCCACGGTATGGCCGGCTGCCACGCGTCGTTGCAAATCAGGGTTGAAATCCGTGCCTTGGGCAGGTCGTAGCAGTGCAGCCGGCCGCCGGGGCGGAAGTGCTTGCGTTCCTCCCAGGCCCGGTAGGTCGGCAGGTACATCTTGCGTTGAATCCGGACATCGCGATCGGTAATCAGGGCCGCGCTGTTATAGGTGTGGTGGCGGTCCGATTCGGCGAATCCCACGAGGGCAGCCGGTCCGTGGCTCCCGAGCCGGAGCAGGCGCTCATCATTGGCGGTGATGGGCTTGGCATCAGGTGCCTCACTGAGGTGATACCCGTGTGTGGCCAACTCCGGAGCGGCAACCAGGTCGCGGTCTGAGGCGGCGCGCATCAGGTCGTTCAGGTGGTCGAGGTTGCCGGAAACGTCCCCCAGGGCGGGGTCGGTTTGCAGCAGCCGCACCTTCAGGCCATCAGCGTGCTGGGCGGGGGTGTTATTCACCGATGAAGCCCTTCTCGGCGAGCCAGGCTTTGGCAGTCTCTTCAGGGGTCTTGCCGTCCACATCGACCTTGGCGTTGAGCTGGCGCAGCGTTTCGTCGGTGAGGGCTTCGGCGACTGTGCCGAGGACGTCGCCGACCGCGGGATTGGCCTGTATGACCTCGGTGCGGGCGGTTACTGCGGGGTTATACGGGGTGAAGTATTTTTTGTCGTCTTCGAGGACGGTGAGGCCGAGCGCTTCGATGCGGCCATCGGTAGCGAAAACCTCACCGAAGTTGCATGGCGCGGCCTTGTCGATGGAGTTGTAGATGGCGCCGGCGGCGAGTTCGGAAACGTTGGTGCGGGGCAGTTTGAATCCGTAGGCGTTCTCGACACCGGGCCAGCCGTCGTTGCGGCCGAAGAATTCGGCTGCGCCGCAGAAGCCTGCTGCCGCTGGATCCTTGGTGGCAAGGGCGGCGTAGTCGGAGATCGTCTTCACGCCGAGTTCCTGGGCTTTTTCATTGCTGACGGCGATGGCGTAGGTGTTGTTGGCCGGGGACGGCTTCAACCAGGTGATCGCGTTTTTCTCTTCGTCCTGTTGGGCCACTGCCTCGTAAAGCTCCTGTGGGTCCGCAATGGGCTCGGTTTGTCCCAGATGGGTGATCCAGCCTGTCCCGGTGTACTCCCAGTAGAGGTCGATGTCGCCGCTGGTAAGGGCAGAGCGGACGCTGCTGGTACCGGTGAGCCCGCAGCTGCGGCTGACGTCGGCCCCGGTCGATTCCAGCGCCTGTGCGGTAACCTCACAGAGCACCAGTTGCTCTGTGAATTCCTTACCGCCGACAGTGAGTTTGACGCCTTCCAGATTGCTGTCCTGCGCGAGGGAGCCGCCGGTGACTCCGCTCGGTGGGGCTTCTCCGAGGCTGCAGCCGGAAAGCAGTGTACCGCCAGCGATGGTCAGGGCGAGGATGGTCTTGTTGCGCATAGGGGGTCCTTTTCGGGATATCGGGGGGAGCTCAGATGCCCTTGGGGCGGTAGCGGTTTTCGATGAAGCCGGCGAGCGAATCAACCAGCAAAGCCAGTGCGATGGTCAGAAGGCAGCCGGTCAGCAGGATCGGCATGCGGTAGAACACGATGCCGCGCTCAATCAGGTCCCCCAGACCTCCGGCATTCGTGTATGTAGCGAGCGTGGCCACGCCGACGTTCAGGATGAGTGCGACCCGGATGCCTGCCAGCATCACCGGCACCGCGAGGGGCAGTTCGACTGTAAAGAGGATTCTGCGGGCGTTCATGCCCATGCCTTTGGCCGCGTCAATGATGAACGGCGAGACTTGCTGCAGACCGACGATGGTGTTCCGTAGGATCGGCAGCAGGGCGTAAATCACCAGTGCTATGACTGCCATATCGAAGCCAACACCAAACAGCAGTGCAAGGAGCACCAGGATGCCGATGGAGGGGATGGCCTGCCCCGCGTTGGCGATAGCGAGTACCGGTGCCCGGAAATACTTCGCCCAAGGGCGGCTCAGCAAGATGCCCAGAGGAACGCCGATGGCGACCACCGTCACCGTGGAGATGACGACCAAGAGGACGTGCTGGTACACCTTTTCCAGGATGACGTCCGGGGCAAGCGCGCGGGCTTCAATGGTGTCCAGATCAGCTGTGGTGATGTAGATCAACGTCCCTACGACCAGGAGCATGGCCGTGACCGGCATGATCCATCCGGAATGGTCTTTTCTTCCGCGGCGTCGGTTGGCCCGAAGCCGGGTTGCTACTACGGTCACTGGACCGCCCCTTGCTTCGCCTGCGCGGTTGCCAACAGCATGTCCTGAACGGTGAAAGTTGCCCCGCCGTTCACCTCTACCCGCTCTGCTCCCTGTTCGAGCATTTTTTCCAGTACCGAAGCGACCGTTTCAGTGGGCTGAACTGTGAGTTGGGCCGGTTGCGAATCCAAAGTGGACGGAATGCTGAGATCGCCCACACGCAGCAGGGACAGCCGGCGCAACGCCGCTCCTTCACCAATGAAGGACCGGACGAAGTCGTCGGCCGGGTTGGTGAGAATTTCCAAGGGGCTAGCGAACTGCGCCAGACGTGAACCTTCGGCAAAGATAGCGATGCGGTCTCCGAGCCGCAGTGCTTCGTCGATGTCGTGCGTGACGAAGACGATGGTCTTGCGGATCCGCTGCTGCAGTTGCAGGAATTCGGCCTGAAGTCGGTCACGGGTGATTGGGTCGATAGCACCGAACGGTTCATCCATCAGCATGACCGGAGGGTCGGCAGCCAAGGCCCGTGCAACACCGACGCGCTGCTGCTGCCCTCCCGAGAGCTGCTTTGGGTACCGGGACCGGTAGTTGTGGGGATCCAACCCCACAAGTTCCAGCAGTTCGTCTACGCGGGCAGCAATCTTCTTTTTGTCCCAGCCGAGCATGGACGGCACCAGGCCGACGTTCTGCTCGATAGTCATATGGGGCAAAAGGCCAACCTGCTGGATGACGTAACCGATGTGCCGGCGCAGCTCGTCAGGATTAGCGTGCGTGACATCCTGGCCATCGATCCAAATTTCTCCGCCGGATGGCTCGACCAGCCGGTTGATCATCCGCAACGTGGTCGTCTTGCCGCATCCCGAAGGCCCAACCAAGCAAATGAATTCTCCACGCTTGATGTCCATGGACAGCGGCGCAACCGACGGGGCGGGGGCACCTTCGTAGTGCTTGGAGACATTGATCAGGCGGATCATGGCATCCGGGGACTCGGTGGCGGAAGGCTGAGTGTTAGACATGGACTTTTAGACCTCTCGGGGTTGAGATGCGGCCAAGAACGATGAAGAGAAGATCCAGAATCGCTGCGACGGCCACGATCGCTACGACACCCGCGAGGGCTTCATTCAGGGCGTTTGCGCCGCCGATACGCGACAGGCCCCTGAAAATCAGTTCGCCAAGGCCCGGACCACGTACAGCCGCGCCGATGGCTGCGATGGCGACCACCATGATGGTGGCCACTCGTATGCCGTTCAGGATTACAGGCCAGGCAAGGGGGACGCGGATTCGCCACAAGCGCTGCCAGGAGCCCATGCCCATGCCGCGTGCAGCGTCAATAACACCCTCGTCAACGGTCTCGAACCCCGTAACGGCGTTCCGAAGAATCGGAAAGATTGCGTAAACCGTCAGCGCCAGCACCGTGGGCACGACACCGAGCCCAAAGAGCGGAATCATGAGACCGAAAAGGGCAAAGGAAGGAATGGTGAGTATCGTCCCGGCAAGGGAGAGCGCTACTTTGCGCACCTGCGGCAGAGTCTCCGTTGCGACGGCGATAATGAGACTGAGGACCGTCGCGAGGACCACTGAAATCATGACCACTTCAATGTGTTGTATGAGCAGGAAGGTAATGCGCGCCTGGTTTTCGCCGACGTATTCAAAGAAGTTCATGAAATCCTTCTAACGTCAGTATTGGGTCCATTTTGGGCATGGTGATTGTCCTTGGATTGAGCGGGAGGAGAAGACAGGGAGCGACTCAGATACGTCGCCGCCTTTGCAACTTGGCGGCCCATGTGGGTCAGGTTGTCAGCGATACGGAATGAGGGGGCGGAGATATTTATCGCCGCGACGATCCGGCCATGCACATCGCGTACAGGTGCTGCAGCTCCGGACAGGCCATCTTCGAACTCGTCAACAACCAAGGCGTAGCCCTGCAGGCGTGCCTTATCAACACGCCTAACGACTTCCTCAACGGTCTGCGGTGCATCCGATCCTGGCCCCTTGCTGAAGCTCTTTTCAATCAGGGCGCGGATTTCCTCGGGTGTGTGGTCAAACAACAAGGCCCGCCCCGACGAAGTGCACCAGATAGGCACGGCCCGACCCACCCACAGGTTTGCCTCGATGACCTGTTGGGGTCCCTCAGAAACAATGGTGAAAACGTCCTCGTTCCGCCGAATGCTCAGGTGGACCCGCTCCCCAAGCGCAGCGGCCAGTTGACGCATCACCGGCGGAGCCAGCAGAAGCAAGCGCTGATCCCCGGCCTGGGCAGCAACAGCGAAAAGCTTCCACCCCAGACGGTGCAGCCCTGCGTCGTCGCGTTCAACCAGCCCCAAGTCCACCAGCGGCTTCAGCTGCCGGGAAACACTCGACTTGTCACGCCCCAGCGTACGGGCAAGACCCGAAACCGTCAGCCCGAGGTTCCCCTCCTGACCGCTACGGGACAACGCCTCCAAAATGGCCAGCATCTTCGCAGGTCCTGTGTCTTGGCTCTCATTCACACATGCAACTATGAGACGGAGGTGCAGGTTTCGCAATTAGCTGTTGCAGATTCTGCAACATGCTTTCTGTCGGGACGGACCACCAGAAGCTGAAGGTGGCCCGACTGCCCAACCAGACATGGCTCGGAATAGTGGTGGACCTTCCCGCCGCTGATGCCGCCCAGGTCCCACCCTCTACGGCGCCAAAAGAACGGAACCGCCCCTTTGGGCAGCTTTAGCGCCGCCGGGCACTGGAGACAGGCAAGTGGTGAGGCTCTCGATACTCACCCTGAGTTGTCCGGCCACTGAACTGACGTTTCAGGACAATGCCAGCTATCGAAACCCAGTACTATCGACCCTGGAGTCGTTGCCCCTTCACCGGTCTGCTTTTGAGCGGCCGCTTACGTGCCGTTCCATCCATGTACCCTTGGGCTCACTGACTCAAGCGCACTAACGAGCAAAGGAGCTAAACATGAGCGGACTGATCATTGTCGGGGTGGACGGAAGCGGGACCGCCAAAAAAGCAGCCGAATCCGCCCGTGACCTCGCTGTGGCACTGGGCGCATCCCTTCACGTAGTCACGGCCTTCGACAGCGACCGAACTGAGGTCTTCGGCAGCGGCAGCGATCAGATGATCGTGTCCGACGCCGACACCGCAGCACACGTAGCCCGCAGTGTCGCCGAATCCCTGGGCGGGGACATCAACATTACCCATTCAGCAACCCGCGGCCGTCCGGCTGACGCCCTCATCAGGGAAGCCATGCGCATGGAAGCTCGCGTCATCGTGGTGGGAAACCGCAGAATGCAAGGCATCGGCCGCGTCCTCGGCAGCGTGGCCAACAGCGTGGCCCACAACGCTCCCTGCGACGTTTACATTGCCAACACCTATGACGCTGAGTAGTCGACGATAAAACAGGTGTTAGGCGGGAAGAAGACGTCGGCCAATCCGCCCCCCGAATTAGAAACGCCGATAATGGAGATTCGGTCAACCGACTGGGGCTCGGACAAGCTCGCTTCGGTGATTCTGATCCGTCCACAGCTGGGGTCAATTCGGGTTATCCACGGCTAAGTATTGAGGGAGCCGTTGGGGTAGCTCCCTTAGCAGTAGTAGCGGTGGGTAACCCATAAGAATTGTCCCCGGGTGTGGGCGGTGGACGGCTCCTGGATTGCAGAATCAAGCCCGTGGTGTCGGGGACCATGCATGCCCCTGTCAGGTTGGGGTGTAGTTGTGTCTGAAGGCCTAATGCCGCTTACCGCAAGGGTAGCCACTGATTCAGCCCATGTTTCTGCTACAGGCAGCGGCAGGGCGGTCCTCGTTTCGGTTCAGTCCTTCACTTTTCAGCTGACCGGCAATGAGCCGAAGCTAGGTAACCACCGCGCGAGGAACAATCTTTACTATTCAAACGATTGAAGGTTGCTTCAAACGTTTGAACTTTTTAGGGTTGTTGTCACTATCACTCGATGAGGAGTTCCATGAGCGAGACTGTCGGCACCGCCGCCCCCCTGTCGCCCGCAATTAAAGTGCGCCCATTTGGCTGGCGCGACAAGCTTGGTTACCTTGCTGGTGACCTTGGCAACGATTTCACTTTCCTTTTAGCGTCCTCCTACCTTCTCGTGTTCTATACGAATGTGGCAGGACTTCAGGCGGCCCACGTTGGTCTGCTGTTCCTTCTGGCCCGGCTTCTCGACGCCTTCACGGATGTCGGATGGGGTCGCTTTCTGGACTGGCACAATCCTTCACCGGCGGGTCGCTTCCGTGTTTGGATTGGACGTGCGGCCCTACCCCTTGTCGTCGTCAGTGCCCTTCTCTACGCGCCATTCATCTCTGAGTGGGCCTATGGGCTGAAACTGGCGTACGCTGCCGTGACGTACCTGCTGTGGGGCTCCGTGTTCTACACCATGGTCAACATCGCGTACGGTTCGCTTGCCTCTGTCATGAGCCCCAACCCCGGAGAACGGGCCTCGCTCTCGGTGTTCCGCGCCTTCGGAGCAAACATTGCCGGCCTTTTCGTCGCGCTGGTCCCTCCGCTGTTCATCTATGCGAACGTGAACGGCGTGTCCCAGGCAGTCCCGAGTTCCTTCTTCATTACAGGAATCGCCTTTTCGGTTGCGGCCCTCGTTTTCTACGCAGTCTGCTACTCCCAGGTCCGCGAACGGGTACAGGCGGCTCCCAATCAGGACAAGCGCAGCTTCCTGACCCTCCTGCGTTCGCTCGTCACAAACCGGGCGCTCCTCGGTCTTATGGCCGCGAACCTGGTCCTCATGCTCGCATCCCTCCTCACGATGTCCATGGCCGCTTACTTGTGGCTCAACTACTTCAACAACGGCGCACTTTCCGGGCCGGCGCAACTTGCGAACTACCTCCCGGCACTGCTGCTCGCACCCGCTGCAACGTGGCTGGTGCGGCGCTTCGGCAAGAAGGAAGTCATTGTCACCGGCATGCTCTTTTCGTCCGCGGTTTACATTGTCCTGGCCATCACACAGGTCACCTCGCCGTGGGCCTTCATCATCATCACCATCCTCGCCGGTTTCGGCATGGGTACCTACACTCTGTTGATCTGGGCGCTGATCGGTGACGTCATTGACCACGAGGAGGTCCGCAGCGGAGAGCGCGACGACGGTACCGTCTACGCAGTCAACACCTGGGCCCGCAAGGTCGGACTCGCCCTCGCCGGTGGACTCGCCGGATTTGCGCTGTCGGCGGTCGGCTTCCAGTCCGGCTCCCCCACGCAGACAACTGACACGGTCCAGGGGATCTACCTGGTCTCAACACTCGTACCGGGTGTCCTCTACGCCGTTTCCGCTCTCCTCCTGCTCTTCATCTATCCCCTCAACCGGAGGCGTGTGGCTGCGAACGTCGCCGAGTTGAAAGAACGGCGCGACGGGAAGGAGTGACTTCGATGGTCCGGCCCACCCTGAAGGACATCGCTGCCCGTGCAGGCTACTCAATCTCAACAGTGTCCTATGCACTAAATGAGAAAAGTACGCTTCCCCTGAGCGACAAAACCAAGTCGACCATCCGGCGGATCGCGCGGGAAATGGGCTACGTTCCCAACGGGCTCGCACGCTCCCTTCAGGCGGGCTCAAGCCACACCATTGGAGTACTGCTGGACAAACCACTGACCACACCCCGCTACGCCGCAATTGTGCAGGGTCTCAGTGAAGGGTTGACGGAGCGCGGACTGCACCTCGCGCTGCTTCATAAGGCGCCGGCTGCCAGGTGGATCGAGGCTGTCCGCGGGTACCAACTGGACGGCCTCATCTTCATCGGCCACGACGACCACGAGGTACCGGTCGAGCTCGCCGGGCTGGTAACTAAGCACGGTGTCCCGTTCGTTGCATTGGATTGCGGTGCTTTCGATGAGGAACGCGGGTATTCAACGGTTGACTTCGACTACGGTGCGGGCGTCGAGATGCTTATGACCGAACTGGAAGGCCGGGGGATACGCAGTGTGTACTATCTCCGTCCGGATCTCGTATCCCGTGCGGAGCGGATACGGGAGCGCGCAGTGCTCAGCGCACTCGGGGAACGTCCGGACATCGGACTTCGTGTGGTGCCCACCGGGATCGACGCCCAAGTGCTGCGACGCGTGGACGAAGACAGGGACCAGCAGAGCGCCTATGCGCAAGAGCTCCTGGGCCGCGTGGAGCGGGCACTGGAAAAGGATGACGCTGATCCCGCACGCACGGCATTGCTTTGCTCTTGGGGCGCCGATGTGGAGGTCGTGTATCAGGTCGCCCAACGGCACGACTCCCGGTTCACCGTGGCAGCCCTCGCCTCCGGAACCTTGACCGTTGGGCTTTGGCCAAACCTGGTCTACTCCAAGCTCCCGCTGGAGGAAGCAGGCAGGGAGTGCGCGCGACTGATCGTCGCCCAGTCCGGCCCCGGCAAGGAGCATGAACGCCTCCTACTGAAGCCGGAGCTGGATCCCGGGCAGCCGGCAGGAACAAATTCATGAGCACGCAGCAGAGTTACTACCGAAGCAGGAAAGACATCTTAATGACACGACCAAACATCATCTTCATCATGTCCGATGACCACGCCGCACATGCGATATCGGCCTACGGCAGCCGGGTCAATAAGACGCCGCACCTGGACCGTATCGCCACAGGTGGTATGCGGATGGACGCGGTCTTCTGCACCAATTCGATATGCTCGCCGTCGCGCGCATCGATCCTCACGGGGACGTACTCCCACATCAACGGTGTCTCTTCCATCTGGACCGAGATGGACTACCGCGTTCCGACATTCATCGATGTGCTGCGGGAGAACGGCTACCGGACCGCCCTTTTTGGTAAGTGGCACCTTGGCGAGCAGGAAGTTTCCGAACCGCGGGGGTTCGATGCGTGGAAAGTATTTCCCGGCCAGGGCGACTACGTAAACCCGGAGATGATCAGCGTGACAGGCCGGAGTATCGAGCAGGGCTATGCGACCGACATCGTTACGGACCTGTCGCTCGACTGGATCGATGACAGAGCCGAAGATGAGCCCTTCTGCCTCCTTGTGCACCATAAAGCGCCGCACCGCCCCTGGGTTCCGGATGGAAAGCACAAGGACCTGTACGCCGACGGAAACATCCCCGAGCCGGAGACGTTTTTCGACGACCACGAGACCCGCAGCAAGGCCGTTCGGGGCGTCCACATGACCATCGCCGACGACATGGGCGCCGACGACCTGAAGATGGAGGTACCGGAGCATCTTCGCGGCGAGGAGAACCGCGAGGCGCGGATGCGGTGGAAGTACCAGATCTACATGCGTGACTACCTGCAGTGCATCCAGTCCATCGACGACAACGTCGGCCGCATGCTAGACCACCTGGAAGAAAAGGGACTCGCTGAGAACACGCTCATCGTCTACACCTCCGACCAGGGATTCTTTCTCGGGGACCACGGCTGGTTCGACAAGCGCCTCATGTTCGACCAGTCGCTGCAGATGCCGATGCTCATCCGCTGGCCTGCACAGATCGCGGCAGGCAGCCGCAGCGAGGCCATCATCACTAATGTGGACTTTGCCGCCACGTTCCTGGATGCCTGCGGAATCGAGGCAAGCGAAGAGCTGCCCACCTCTCAGGGACGCAGCTTCCTTCCCCTGCTGCGCGGCCAGGAAGTGGAAGACTGGCCGGACGCCGCCTACTACAGGTACTGGGAGCATGATGACGCCATCCACGCTGCCCCGGCCCACTATGGGATCCGCACGAGGGACTACAAGCTCATCTACTATTACGGCGCCGGCCTTGGAGTTCCCGGTGCGTCGGAAAGGCACTTCGAGCCGGAGTGGGAACTCTACGACCTGCGCAACGACCCCACCGAGGTACGGAACGTGGCGGATGACCCGTCCTACGCGGCAATCAGGGCCGACATGGAACTGAAGCTGGCTGAGTACCAGAAGCGGTACGCTGACGAGCCGTACCGCGGCGAGGCAACCCCGCGCCCGGAGTGGGGTCCCTACGACGCCGAGTTGTTCGCCCAGGTCGAGGCCTACGTGGAGAGCATCCGCGCATCAAGTTGATACCCGGCAGGCGGGGCAACCGCGGGGATGACGAATTGTTCTTGAGGAAAGAGTGGGACACGTGACAGGAAGCGCTGATCAGACGAAGATCGCCCGGCCTCCGGAGAAGGGCCCCGCCGGCAACGCCTCAGACGGGGCAGCACGGGCGACCAGCGCGAAGGAACACCCCGGCCCCGGCTGTTGCGCGCCCAGCGGACGGGCAGTGTTTTCAGTTGGCATGCGTTCAGGCCCTGATCCAAAGAACACCGCGGCCGTTGCTGCAGCTCACCACACCATCGAGCAAGTGGTTGTTCCGGCCCAGATGTTCGCCATGGGTGACTCGCGTGGGAACGAGAATCACGGCGACGGTGAGACACCCGTGCACGAAGTCCACCTCGACTCGTTCTCGATCGACGCAACGAGCGTGACGAACAGCGACTTTGAACGCTTTGTGGCTGCAACCGGCTACCGAACAGAGGCGGAAGAATGGGGCTTTTCGGCTGTGTTCCACCTCGCGATAGCGGCGCCGGATGAGGACGTCATGGGCGCTCCGCCGGGGACTCCCTGGTGGCGGGGCGTAAAAGGAGCTGACTGGCGCCACCCCGGCGGGCGCCAGTCCACCATTCAAGGACTGGCTGACCATCCGGTGGTGCACGTCAGCTGGAACGACGCGGTTGCCTACTGCGCGTGGGCGGACCGTTCGCTCCCTACCGAGGCGCAGTGGGAGGCTGCGTCGCGCGGCGGGCTCGACGGCGCCCGGTTCCCCTGGGGCGACGACCCACACGGACGTTCCGCGCCGCCGTCGGGGAAACCATGGCGCATGAACATCTGGCAGGGCGTCTTTCCCACAGAGAACACCGTCCAGGACGGATTCCTTACCACCGCCCCCGTGCGAACTTTTGAACCGAACAGCTACGGCCTCTGGCAGACTATCGGCAACGTGTGGGAGTGGTGTTCCGACTGGTGGAGTCCCAGTTACTACCGGACCTCGCCCCGGGAGGACCCCCGGGGACCTGCACAAGGGCGGACCCGGGTTATGCGTGGCGGGTCCTACCTGTGCCACGACTCGTACTGTAACCGGTACCGGAATTCGGCGCGCTCCTCGAACACCCCGGATTCATCAATGGCCAACGCCGGATTCCGCACCGTCGAACGGAGAACAGAATGACCCCGTGCGACACGACCAAGGCCAGACCATGAGCCTTCTCGACCGCCGGTACCCGAAGAGCGTTTATCAACACGGCGGAGAGCCTGATGCCAGGTTCTCCCTCGCCAACGAGCGCACCTTCCTCGCATGGATCCGGACCTCACTGGCACTGCTCGCCGGGGGAGTGGCATTGGAAACCCTCAGTCTCGGCCTTCACCCGGCCTTCCGCCTCATGGCGTCGGCGCTCCTCGTCGTCGTGGGCATACTGACTCCTTTGCAGGCATGGATCGGATGGATGCGCACCGAGCGTGCCCTGCGCCTTGCGACGCCTCTGCCGTCGGCGAACCTAGCGCTTCCACTCGGCATAGCCGTCATCGTTGCCGGGGTGCTCGTGTTCCTCGGGCTTATCCTCCCGTGAGCGGCACGGCAGGCGGTGCCCCTGGTGCCGGCAACAACAATGAAGCTTGCCGCGACCGGGCATCCCGCCCCTTTGACCCCGGCCTGCAGCCCGAGCGCACGGCTCTGGCGTGGCGGCGAACAGCACTGGCACTTGTTATCGTGGCCGTCGTGGGGTTGCGGGTGCTTCCTGCCTTGCTTGGCCCGCTTGCGTTAGTGGGTGCAGGTGCGGGCATCGCGATCGCCTCTGCTGTCTTTGTGGCTTCCCACCGTCGTTACCGCAGCCAGCACCGGTTGCTCACGACAGCAGGTACCCCGCGGACAGTTCTCCTCGACGGCAGGCTTCCAGGGCTTATGGCCCTCACCGCAACCCTTGCGGGCCTGGCCGCTGCCGCCGTTATAGCCTCCGTCAACATGCTTTAGGAAGACTCTTCCCTTACCGGGCATGTGATCGGTCATTCGACCCGGGAGTAGGCAAGCTTTTGCCAGTGTGGGATGGGGCTTTCAGCAGCACGTCAACCAGTTGTTCGAGGCCGTGCGCTGTGTCCACGTCCTTGTCGTAGAGCCATTGCAGCTGCAGGCCGTCGGAAACAGCGACTACCAGCCGGGCAAGGTCTTGAGCGGAAAGATCCGAGCGGGTATCCCCAGAGGCCTGCCGGCGCTCGATATCGGCCGTCAGGGTAGCCACCACCTCGGCATAGCGTTCCTTGAAGTACCCGTGGGAATCATGGCGGGGATCATTTGCTGTCGCCGAGGCCACGGCATAGAGGGTCGTCAGCCCTGGTTCGGCGCGGTTCCGCTCGGCAGAGCGCACCATCAGCAGCAGCCCGGCTTCCTCTTCACCCGCAGCTGCGAGATTGCGCCGGTCTCTTTCAGCCAGGACGGCCGTCAGGAGTTCCTGCTTGCCCCGGAAGTAGTGGAACAAGGTGGCTTCCTTTACCCCGACCAGCTCCGCCACCCGCTTCATCGCCGTGCCCTCGAAGCCTTCCGTCGCAAAAACGTCAGTTGCGGTTTGGATAATCTGTTCGCGGCGTTCCGCTCCTTTTGCGTACTGGCCGCGCGGCGTTGATGGAGGCACGACCTCAGTGTATTCCAGCCGTGAACGAAAAAACCTAGTATGACTCGGTTTCTGATGCTAAGATAGTCGGCAGGACCCAACGGAGGGTCATTCTTTGTCAGGAGACTCTATGAACCCCACTCTTTCCCAGGCCGTGACCGCACCCGCCGCCGGTACGTTGGACGCTGAGGCGCGTATCCGCAAACTCGCCGAGAGCCTTCCCCTTGAACAGCAGATCCAGTTGCTGACCGGCGCCGACGTTTGGGCCACCCACGCCCTTCCCTCGATCGGTCTGTCCCGTGTGGTCCTTTCGGACGGTCCGTCGGGTGTCCGGGGTGAAGACTTTGACGAGCGGCACGACTCCGTCTCGCTGCCGTCGTCGTCCGCGCTGTCCGCGACGTGGAGCGTGGACTTGGCACGCCGCTACGGCCAGGTTCTGGGCCAGGAAGCACGCCGGAAGGGTGTCCATGCCGTGCTGGGCCCTACCATCAATCTGCACAGGTCGCCGCTGGGTGGCCGGCACTTCGAGTGCATGAGCGAAGACCCTCGGCTCACCGCCATCCTGGCCGCAGGCTACGTGGCCGGCGTGCAGTCCATGGGCGTCGGGGCAACACCCAAGCACTACCTGGCCAACGAGGCCGAAACGGACCGTTTCACCGCCGACTCCGTTGTGGACGAGCGCCCGCTGCGCGAGCTCTACCTGGCCGCCTTTGAAGACGCCATCATTGAGGCACGCGCCTGGTTGGTGATGAGCTCCTACAACTCCATTAACGGCACCACCGCCAGCGAAAACGAACTGCTCAAGACACCGCTGTCCACCGAATGGGGCTTTGACGGCGTGGTTGTCTCGGACTGGACCGGTGTCCGATCGGTAGAAGCTGCCAATGCACACCAGGACTTGGAGATGCCAGGCCCCGTAGGCCACTGGGGATCTAAACTGATTGCAGCCGTTGAAGACGGGCGGGTGAGCCGGTCCGCCATCCTCGAAAAGGTCATCCGCATCCTCCGCCTCGCCGCCCGCGTCGGTTCGCTGGATGGCGTTGCCCCTGCCGTCACCGAGCTGCCGGCACCCCTTAACGCCGCCGCCGTCGCCCGTGAAGTGGCCGTCCGAGGCGCCGTCCTGGTCCGCAACAAGCACGAGCTGCTGCCCCTGAATCCGGCTGAACTGTCCAGCGTGGCCGTGAGCGGGCACAACGCCGAAGAGGCCCGGACGCAGGGCGGTGGCAGCGCCACCGTCATGCCCAAATACACCGTCTCCCCGCTGGAGGGTCTGCGTGAAGCTCTGCCGGAAGGCGTCAGCCTCAGCTACGCTCGCGGAGCCAAGGTAGCCGAAGGGCTCCAGGTGTTCCCGCGCACCTCACTGCACAATCCGGTGTCCGGGGTCCCCGGCATGCGGGTGACCTTTCTGGCTGAGGACGGCTCGGAAATTTCCGGCGAGGACAGGCTGGCATCGCACCTGATCTGGTTCGGCGTCGGTATTCCCGAGGGTGCCGCCGCCATCCGCATGGAGGCTGACTGGACTGCCCCCACGGCCGGCATCCATCACCTGGGCGTGGGCACAGTGGGCCACATCCGCCTGTCACTGCGAGGTGAAGAGGTGTTCAACGGCGAAATCGAGGATGACACGGACGTGCTGGGCGCCGCCCTCTTCGACCCGCCCAAGACCGTCCACACGGTGGAAACCGCCGCAGGCGAAACAGTGCGCATCGAGGCCCTCTACCAGCTGCCCAAGCAGCAGGTCATCCCTTTCACTGCCATCCTCCTTGGTGAGGAAACCGTGGTGGAGGACCCGCAGGCCGAGATCGACGCAGCCGTGGAAGCCGCCAAAACTGCCGACGTGGCCATCGTTGTGGTGGGAACCAGCGCAGCCATTGAATCCGAGGGCTTTGACCGCAAGGACCTTGACCTTCCCGGCCTGCAAAACCAACTGGTCGAGGCCGTTGCCGCGGTGAACCTGCGCACGGTCGTGGTGGTGAACTCCGGCTCGCCGGTCCTGATGCCTTGGCTGGACAAGGTGGGAGCGGTTCTGCTGGGCTGGTTCGGAGGCCAGGAATTCGGCCGGGCCATCGCGGACATCCTGCTGGGCGCGGAGGAGCCGGGCGGCCGCCTGCCCACCACCTGGCCCGCCGCGCTCGAAGACGTGCCCGTGCTGAACACCACGCCGGTGAACGGCAAGGTCGTCTACTCGGAGGGCATCCACGTGGGCTACCGGGCCTGGCTCAAGCAGCAGGCCGAAGGAGGTGCCGCACCGGCTCTTCCATTTGGGTTCGGGCTCGGCTACACCACTTTCGAGCTGTCCGCTCCGCACGCGCCGCAGTCCGTACCTGCCGGCAGCGACGTGGTTGTCCACGTTCCGGTCCGCAACACTGGCAGCCGCACCGGACGCGAAGTAGTCCAGGTGTACCTGGAACGCACCAAATCTGCCGTTGAGCGCCCCGTCCGCTGGCTCGCCGGCTATGCCGGAACGCACCTGGCCCCCGGAGGTACGGAAAGCGTCGAAATCCGGATCCCGGCACGGTCCTTTGGCCACTACAACGGCGGCTGGAAATACGAGCAAGGAACCTTCCGCCTGCTCGTGGGCCGCCACTCCGCCGACAACTTCCAGGCACTGGATATCGAGATCCGCTAAGACTTCAATTTGATGACAGGTCAGGCAGGCTCCCCTTGCGGAGCCTGCCTGACCCTGAGCCACCTACAGCTTCCAGAGAAGACCACCGTAGAAAGCACGCGTCGTGAGGATGGACGAGATACCAGTAGTCACGTTCTGACGGGAACAGGGCCTGAAACTTATCGGATACCGGAATTTCTTGGCGGCCGCAGAGGCATGGGATACCGAGTCCGCAGTGCCGGAAGTGGCGCGCACCGCCGCCGCACAAGACATCACAGCAAGCGCCCCTAGACAAAGGAAACCGAATGGAAAGCCCCGAAATCGTCACGGTTTTCGTGTCCAAGACAAGCGAACGCTCGACAAGCAGCTTTACACGGCCGTAGAAACGGCCATCCAAAGAGCCCTGCCAGAGCGGAAGGGTGTCCTCGTAACGCGACACGATGAGACCCGCTTCACCGTTACCGTTACAACAGAAATTCCCTTTGGAATGACCTACGAACGCGATCAGTCAGCACGGCCCTCTAGCAAAGCCGCCACATCTACGTGACCCCCGTGCCGCCTTCGTCAGCACCTAGCACCGGCACCCCTCTTCTGTTCCGCAATCCAGTCCTCTGCCAAACCTCCAAAACTTGCGATCTCGGTTCTCGAGTGCGATCGAGAAAATGGGCTTCGGAGAGGGTGATGCGGTGTGTGTTCTCCGCCCATGCGTCTCTGACCTCGTGCAGGTTGATCACGAGCCGTCCAAACCAGGTTTATACCGTCAGGCTGGGGTGTACACCAATCTTGCGTGCCTCGAGGCAAGTTCTTCAGATGAACAGGTGAGAGGCGAAGCTTACTTTCATCCCCAGCTTCGATCGCCTACCCTCCCCATTGGATTTGGTGAGTCGTAGTTGCTCGATTTACAAAAAGCCTTGACCGTCCCGCAGTAAATCGTGCAACATGGTCTGCATCACACCGGTCTTCGAGGGCGAGGAACAGTTCCGCCCTCCTGAATCGGACCATCGATCTTGGGGCGGAAATGAAATCAATTGCCTTTATTGGGCTGGGCATCATGGGGCGGCCCATGGCAACCAATCTTGCACAGGCTGGTTACGAGGTGCGCGGATATGCCCGGTCAGAAAGTACCCGTGAGCGGGCCGGGCAGGCTGGCGTGCCGGTAGCCGCGTCGGTGGCTGCAGCAGTGGAAGGCGCAGACATTGTCATCACGATGCTGCCGGATACCCCTGACGTGCTCGGCGTCTGCGAAGGACCCGACGGGTTGCTACAAGTTCTCACGCCCGGAACTGTTTTCGTGGACATGTCCACGATTGAACCTGCTGCCAGCCAGGATCTGGCGGACAGGTTCGCAGAGCGGGGTATCGATGTTCTTGACGCCCCGGTCAGCGGCGGGGAACAGGCCGCCATTGAGGGGATTCTCTCCGTGATGGTCGGCGGTAACGAAGATGTTCTGGAACGTGTGCGGCCCCTCCTGGAAACGGTCGGAAAGACCGTGGTCCATGTCGGACCGGCCGGCAGCGGACAGGTGACCAAAGCGGCCAACCAGTTGATGGTGGCATTGCATTTGCAGGCACTCTCGGAGGCAACCCTGTTCCTGGAACGCAGCGGCGTTGCCGTCGACAAGGCCCTGCAGGTCATCGCAGGAGGACTCGCCGGGTCGACCGTGCTTGAACGGAAGAAGACCTCCGTGCTGACCCGGTCCTACGCGCCGGGATTCAGACTTGAACTCCACCACAAGGACCTGGGCATCGTGCAAAAGTCGGCCCGCGACCTTGGTGTGGCACTGCCGGGGACAGCGCTGGTGTCCTCCCTGGTGCAGTCCCTGGTTGCCCGAGGCGACGGCGGCCTTGACCACTCGGCACTTTTCAAGCTCACTACGGAACTCAATCAGGTCGGCGCTCCTGCCCGGGCCAACGCACACTCAACTGGGGAACTTTCATGACAACCGAAACACCTGCAGCACCCGCCCCGGCATCTGCTGAGCGGCCCGCGGCACCATGGTGGCAGAGTCCCTTCCGGATGTTCCAGACGAACCTGCGCGAAGCCGACGCCGTGCTCGACGTGAATTCCGTCCTAGACGCTATCGAAGCGCACGGTGCCAATGCCTGGCTTGTCAACGGCGGCGGTATCTGTTCCTTCTACCCCTCGGCGTTGCCGTTCCAAACCGTAAACCCGTTCCTGGCCCAACGCCCCTCGGGGGACATGCTTGGCGACGCCGTGCAGGCAGCGCACGCCCGCGGGATCAAGGTCATCGCCAGGATGGACTTTTCCAAGGTCGCAACGCCGGTTGCCCAGGAGCATCCCGAGTGGTGCTTCGTGGCTCCGGACGGCACGAACCAGGTCTACCACGGCCTCTACAGTGTTTGCCCGAACGGGGACTACTACCAGCAGCGCGCCTTTGAGGTCATCGAGGAAATCGTCGAGCGGTACCCAGTCGACGGCTTCTTTTTCAACTGGCTGTCCTTCAACGAGATGGACTACAGCTACAGGTACCGCGGAGTGTGCCACTGCGCCCGGTGCTCGGTCGGTTTCGCCGAAGCCAGTGGCGGCAAGGAACTGCCGACAGGACCCGACGACGCCACCTATACCGAATGGCTCGCCTACTCCGCCGGCGTCCTCGACCAGCTGACGGCCAGGTTCCGCACCCACGTCGCCGCCAAAGCACCGGGCGCAGCCCTGATCCAGGGGCGCACAGCGGACATCATGTTCCATGAGGCAAACAACGCGCTCGGAAGGGAACTGTGGCCCTCCGCCACCAGCGACGCCGTCAGCGAGTTCAAAACCCACCGCCCGAACGTCCCGGTCCTGGTCAACTCCGTAGCCTTCATCGACATGCCCTACCGGCTTGCCAGCGAGCAGCCAGAGCATTTCGCCAGCTACCTGGTCCAGGCAATCGCCCGCGGCGCCATCCCCTCCACCTACATCATGGGCGTCCCCGGAGATATCAAATACGGCATGCTCGAAGTCGCAGGTGAAGTCACCCGCTTCCACCGCGACCACGAAGACCTCTACGACCAACTCCGACCCGCAGCCACCATCGCACTGGTCAAGCCCGACCGGCTCCGAATGGAAGCAGACAAGTACGCAAACTCCATGGAGGAATATCGTGGCGTTGCCACATCCCTCCAGGAAAGGAATAAGCCCTACGACGTACTGCTCGCCAGCGACATCACCGATGTGGCGGCAAAGGGCGGGCTTGAGCGGTTTAGGATTGTCATCCTTCCCGACCTAGGGCCCTTGGAGCCGGCAGCCGCGGAGGCCCTGGACCACTACGTCTTCAGTGGCGGCAGCCTGGTGGCCACCGGAACATCCGCAGTAAGCCACAACGCAGAGGTCCAGCTTCAGTCCATGCCGGCAAACCGCCTGCTGGCCACCCACAGTGACCGCGAAACTCTCAAGAACACGTATGTCGGGGACATTGACCCAAACGCCGACGTCGCGGTGCGCCAGCCGCAGGAAGTGGCACCCGTCCTGGGGGCCTTCCACTTCTACGAATGGAAGGCCGACGCCCAGCCAGCATCACGCCTTCTCTCCCAGGCGCCCTTCGGCCCGCCTGAGAAAACGTACGGACACCGTGTCACCAGCCATCCTGGGACGGCGAGCCGGGAACACGGAGACGGCGCCGCCGTCGTGATCCCGTGGACGCTCGGCAGGACCTACCGTGAGACAGCCCTGACCACCGTCCGAGAGCAGCTCATGTCAGTCCTTGACTCGCTCGAAGCAGACCCTGAAATCGTTGTGGATCTGCCAGAGCAGACAGAAGTGATCATTGGTAACGTGAAAGGCCGCCGCGTCCTGCACATCATCAACCGTTCGGGACTTAAACGGCGCGGCTACGGCCCAGCTATCCCGGTGTCCGGCGGCACCGTCACCGTCCAAGGCAAAGCGGCCGGCTATGCACATGTTGCAGGAACGCCCCTGAATTCCACTTCCGACGGAAACACCACCGTCCTTACCCTTCCCGTCCTCGGCCTCTTTGAGGTCATCACCCTCGACTGAACCGCTTCGGTTTTTCAACATTCATGACAAGGAGGTCACCAAGATGAATACAAAAGTGACAGGAGGCGGCAACCTGCTGGGTTCGTCTCTCAGCAGGAGAAGCATCCTTAAAGCCGGCGGTCTGCTCACCTTCGCTGCAGCATCAGCGGGTTCCCTGAGTGCCTGTGGCGGGTCGTCTGCGGGCGGTTCGACCAAGAAGATCACCTGGGCAACGGGCAATGACACTCTTTCGATTCCGCATTGGAAGAAGGCGGCGGAAGAGTTCATGGCCAACAATCCCGGGGTTGAAATCAACTTCACCCTCATCCCCGATGGCCCCCTGGATGCCTGGCTGGTGGCCCGGACCACGGCAGGTGAAGCGCCGGACATCGTCAACATGGGTGTGTCCGCGGTGGGCCGTTATATCGGCAACGGCACGGCGATGAACATCGCCGATCATATCGGTGCCGGGTACATCGATGACTACATCCCCGGCATGCGTGCCCTGGTCGCCAAGGAAGGCGGCGTCTACGGGATTCCACAGCAGGCAGCCTGCATGGCAACCTTCTACCGGAAGGACATCCTGGGAAAGATCGGGATCGCGCCTGGCGGTTCCATCGACGGGGCCTGGACGCAGGACGAACTGCGCACCATTGCTGTCGAGTCCAAGAAGATCACCGGTGCCTACGGCATGTCCTACGGCTTTATCAACGCGAATTCCGGCAACCGTTGGCTGCCCATCCTGTACCAGCGCGGTGGTGCGTTGTTCGAGGACGACGGTGTAACCCCTGCCATCCAGAGCGAAATCGGCATCGAGGCGCTGGAATGGACGCGAAAGCTCTACGCCGACGGGCTGATTTCCGCAAGCAATTCGGTCAAATCCAGCCAGACGGACACCGCCACCAGCCTTTTCACCAACAACCAGGTGGGCTTCATGATCCACGAAGACATTGGTGCCATGAAGAACACCGGCTTCGACCCCGCACTCTGGGATGTCGACTACATGTTCCGCGACAAGACCACCGCAACGAACCTGTCCGGCAGCGTCAATGTGGTGACCTCGAGCTCCCGGAATCCGGATGTGGCGGCAGCATTCCTTGCCTACGCCAGCGACAAGGAACACACCGTCAAACGCCTCCGCGACCAGGGCGGCATCGCCGCGCAAGGGAACATCACGGCAGCAGAAGTGGGCTACAACTTCCGTCCGGAGGCCACCCAGCGTTTCATTGACCAGCTGAAGACTGTGCCGGAAGCTGTCGGTCGGGACATGGCGGGCCCGGACTACCAGAAGGTCCGGGAAGTCCTCGGTGACTCGCTGGACCTGCTGTTCACCGGTTCCGCAACGGCCAAGGAAACCGCCGACCGGATCGCCGCAGGCCTGAAATGACGGCCACGCTAGGGCCTGAAACTACCGTCGCCGGGGGCAAGACAATCGTCCTGCCCCCGAAGCGCCGCGAACGGCGCTGGGGTCAGGTTGCACGGAAAAAGAGCATCCCGTATCTTTTCCTGCTCCCGAGCGGCACCTTGTTCCTTGCCTTTTCGCTCATTCCCATCGGCGCCGCGTTCTGGTTCAGCTTCAATACCGGAGCACTTGCAGTCAACCCCCGGTTCGCCGGCCTGGCGAACTACGAAAAAATTGTTCAGGATGAGCTGTTCTGGACGGCGCTGCGGAACACCGGCGTTTTCACCCTGGGCACCGTCCCCACCTCGATGGCCATCGGTCTGCTCCTCGCGGTCCTGCTCAACCGCCCCATGCCGGGCCGGGTGATACTCAGAACAATCTTCTTCGCCCCCATGGTCGCGTCAGGTGTCGGCGTGGCCGTGGTCATGTCCTGGATCTTCAACTACGACTACGGAGTCGTGGACAACGCCATCGCAGCCCTGGGAGGAAACAGGGTGCCCTGGCTGACCTCACCCAACCTGGCAATGGTCACCGTGGTCCTGGCCGTGCTGTGGAGCAGGATCGGGTTCTGCATGGTCCTCTACCTTGCCGCCCTCCAGTCAGTTCCCGAGTCCCTCAACGAGGCCGCCACCCTGGACGGCGCCGGTGCCTGGAAGCGGTTCAGGTACGTCACGCTGCCGCTGCTGTCACCCACCACGTTCTTCCTGCTCATCATCAACGTGGTCTTTTCACTCCAGGTCTTCGACCTGCTCTTCGTACTCACCGGAGGCGGCCCCGGCTTCGCCACCACCGTCCTGGTCCAGTACGTATTCCGCACCGCATTCGCCCAAGGCAACATGGGCTACGCAAGCGCCATCGGCGTAATCTTCACACTCATGCTGATCGCCTTCACACTCTTGCGGTACCGCTCCAGCCGGAAGTCGGAGGACGTCATATGAGCGCCCCAACCCTCAACAACACCTCAAGCCCTGCCCCAGCAGGGCGGACCACAAGGGCAAAGGCCAAAAAGCCGGCCCCCGGCCGCCGTTACGGTATGGGAACCTGGGCTATCTGGGCACTGCTCGTCGTCGGTGCCGCCGTCGTGGCGTTCCCGTTCTACTGGATGTTCGTCACCAGCGTCACTCCTGGCGGGCAGGCCACCAGCAACGAGTTCTACCTCTGGCCGGAAGCGTTCACCTGGTCGAACTATGAGGAAGCCTTCACCCGGCTTCCCATGGCCCAATGGATCGCAAACTCGATGACGATCGCTGTCATCGGGACAGTGCTCAGCGTTTTCGTCAGCATGCTCGCCGGCTACGCCTTCGCGAAATTCCGCTTCCGTGGCCGGACGATGATCTTCTTCCTCTATCTGCTGACGATCATGGTGCCCATCCAGGTCACCCTGGTCCCGTCATTCCTGGTCATCGTGAAACTCGGCCTGGTCGACTCGATTTGGGGAGTCATCCTTCCCGGCGCCGCCGAAGCCACCGCCGTGTTCATTGCCCGGCAGTTCATGCTGAGCCTGCCACACGAACTGATCGAAGCAGCGCGCATGGATGGGCTGGGGGAGCTGAAGATCTTCTTCAGGATCGTCGTCCCGCTCTCCGGTCCGCTGGTCGGCGTCCTGGCGATCCTTGCCTTCATGGGCAGATGGAACGAATTCCTCTGGCCGATGATGGTCCTGCAGGGCGAGGAGAGTCAGACGCTCCCGGTCGGTCTGGCCTCGCTTCAAGGCGGCGAAGCTTTTGCCTCACCCTGGGGCACCATCCTCGCCGTGGCAACCATCAGCGTCATCCCGGTCCTGGTGATCTTCCTGATCTTCCAGCGCCAGTTCGTCCGAGGCATCGCCAGCACAGGCCTCAAATAAGGCAAATGGCTTACCCCGCGGCGGCCGGGCCGCTCGAGCCCCGCACTATCAGACGCGGTGGATCAAGCGGCCCGGGCTCTGGAAGATCAACACCCAGAAGTCTCAGCAACTGGGTAGCAGCGTTAACACCGCGCTGGGTGCTGTTACGGGTCACCGTTGTCAGGCCGGGATTCATATACTCCGCCAGCGGCTGGTCATCGAAGCCCACCACAGAAACATCGCCCGGGACATCAAGCCCGGTTTCCCGAAGGTAATGGATGGCGGCCATGGCCATGACGTCACCTCCGTAAATGAACGCTGTGGGAGGTTCAGACAGCAGCATCGCCTGCCTCGTGGCAGCCACGGCCGCCTCGGCGGTGGAACCCGTGGACACCGCAGCAGCAGGCTCAAGCCCCACAGCCTCCATGGACTCAAGAAACGCCTCAGCGCGGATCTTTGGCTGAACGCGGGAAAGGGGACCGCCGATATAGGCGATACGCCGGTGGCCGAGCTCCACAAGATGGCTAACCGTTTCATCAATACCGGCACCCGGAGGATTGTTGTCCACATGCGGGAACTCAAGTCCTGGGGGAGGGGACCCAACGAGAACTGCCGGCAATCCGAGTTCCTCCAGGAGTTCGAAGCGGCCATCGTCCATCCTGGCGTTGGTCAGGATGACCCCATCCACCCGCTTGTCCGCGGCCAGACGCTTGTACGCCTGCATCTCTTCCTCAGGATCATCGGAGAAAACATGCAAGAGCAGCCCATAACCGAGCTTTGCAATCACGTGTTCGATACCGAGCAGCACCTGCGGTGCCATCGGCATCACATCCGGATCCGCAACCGCAGTGTTCAGAATCAGACCAACCGCCATGGACTTGGAACTGCGAAGGGCAAAGGCAGCAGAAGAACGCGTCCAACCCAATTCCAGGGCCGCCTGCCTAATCCGGGCCTCGGTCGCCGCGGAGATCCCGCCGCGGCCGTTGAACACCTTGGAAACAGCTGCGCGGGAAACGCCCGAACGTGCGGCAACATCGGCTATCGTGACGCTTTTTCCGGGCTTCGTTGCCTCAGTCATGTGGCCTCCTACCGCAGACGTGCACTCAGGGTAATCGATACACCACATCAGGACCAACAGAACCTGCGGAAAGGACCAACGTGAAAATCATCATTGCACCGGACTCCTATAAAGGGACTGCTTCAGCGGCAAAAGCTTCGGAAGCTATCGCGGCGGGATGGGCCTCCATCCGGCCTCACGACGATGTGGTCCTCCTTCCCATGGCGGACGGCGGGGAAGGCACCCTGGAGGCTTTTGCCCGGGCTCATCCAGAGGCACACCAGCATGACGTCACCGTGGAAGGTCCAAACGACGTGCCGACCCAGGCGCGGTGGCTAATGCTCCCTGACGGGACAGCAGTGGTCGAGGTTGCCTCAACCTCGGGTATCACCCTCCTTGACCGTCTCCGTCCGCTCACGGCGCACACCTACGGGCTCGGCCAAGCCATCGCCCATGCCCTCGACAACGGAGCCAGAAGGATCCTTGTCGCCTTGGGAGGCAGCTCCTCCACCGACGGCGGAGCAGGAGCACTCACTGCGCTGGGCGCCCGGTTCGGCACAGACACCGGCGAGGAGCTCTCGCGAGGAGGCGGGGCCTTGGCAGACCTGGCCGCACTCGACCTCGCTGGACTGCGTCCCCCACCTCCCGGAGGTGTCCTTGTCCTGACTGACGTTACCAACCCCCTGCTTGGGCTGGCAGGAGCAGCACACGTCTTCGGACCACAAAAAGGCGCAAACGCCGCAGACATCCAGCGCCTTGAAGACGGCCTGAATAAGCTCGCATCGCTCCTCCCCGCGCATACCTCGGCACCAGGATCCGGGGCAGCAGGCGGCACCGCCTTTGGCCTCGCCGCCTGGGGCGCCACCATCACAGCAGGAGCCCCGGCCGTAGGTCATGAGATTGGGCTTCCTGGGCAAGTTACCGACGCTGACATCGTCATCACCGGTGAAGGCCGCTACGACGGCCAATCCCCCGCCGGCAAAGTCCCCTCCTACGTCCAGGATGTAGCCAGGAGCGCTGGCGCAAGGTGTTTCCTCATCGCAGGTGCCATCGAAGAACCACTGACAACGTTTGCGGCCTATGCTTCCCTGTCAGCCATCGCGGGGTCTTCGCAGGCAGCCATGCGCGAGCCCCTCAAGTTCCTGACATTCGCCGGTGCCCAGTTGGCCCTGAATGCAGAGCCCTCCGTCCTCGAGGAGAGCTTGCAGCCACAGGCATGAAAGTCGGGACACAGGCCCCGGCGGAGCCTGTGTTCAACTACGACTGTGCTGCGGTTCCCTTCGATAATTTCCGAGATGCGCCAACAAGTGTGAGTCGGCGAAAGTCAAACCACGAATGTTCCGTACGCCTTCGGTGCACCGCATGCGGACGGAGTCCAAGTGATCGCTCCTTTGGCGTCGCAGGTCGACGCGTCCCACATTCCGGGACGCTTTCTACCGCGCTTGATTTTCAACAAATAACATGTCCCGCAGTGGCGAGATACGAATAAGGATTTCTCGCCAACCCCTTTTCGCAGCGCTGCTTCTTCAAATCTCTGAAAGCGTCGCAACTCCAGAAAGGAAAACAATGAAGTTATCCAGCTACCAACCCATTCAGGGCAATATTAGCCGCAGGAGCGTTTTAGCGGCCTCCGGTTTGCTTTCGCTTTTTGCCGCAACAGGGTGCGTGCCGCAATCTGCCTCATCGGGTTCCAGCGCTAACGGCACGTTGAGGATGGCTTGGTGGGGGAGTGCTCCACGACAGGCTGCCTACACTGATTTCCTTGAGGGTTTCAGCAACGCGAATCCCGACGTAACGCTGAAGTTGGAACCGGCCGAATACGCCGCTTACTTGGACAGACTGGCAACGCAGGCGGCGGCCAAAAAGCTCCCTGACGTTCTGTGGGCCCCCGAAAGCCAGTTCGCAACATACGCCGCGCAGTCGACCTTCCTTGACCTGGACACGTTGGATAAAGGGACGATCGACTACAGCCAGTTCGATCAAGGGCAGGTCGACTCATGGCGCGCTATGGGCGGAAAACAATACTCTGCAGTCTTCAACCAGATCAATCCAGTAATCCAAATTAACAAGGATGAATTTACTGCTACAGGGCTAAGCGCTCCTGATGACAAGAGTTGGGAATGGAAAGATCTCGGCGCACTTGCAAAGGAATACAGCAAAGCCAAGGGTGATGGCTATTTCGGGATGCGGTACGAGGGTGCAAACTTTTTGCACCTGACCCAGTACATCCGCCAGCAAGGGGCGGAGTTATTCGATAAGGAAGGCAAAATCGGTTTCGATGCCGGCGTTGTCGGCGACTGGTTCTCCATGTGGGAGGGCTGGGTTAAGGATGGCTCGTCCATGCCGGCCGAGCTTGCTGGTTCAGTTGCAACCCCCTACCCGCAGGTCGCGGGCAAGATTGCGATCGCGTTTGCCCAGTCCAACCACTTTGTGGAGAACCAGGCGGCGACAAAGGGCGAGCTGACCATGCACCTCATGCCAGCCAACAAAGGTGCGGCTGCCGGATACCCCTTCCTGTGGTATAGCAGGGTCTGCATCGCGGCCAACACGCCGAATCCGGAGTTGGCCGGCCGCTTGGTCAACTACTTCATCAACGACCCTGGCGTGTTGAGCACCGCGGGTGTCGTGAGCGGGCCGCCGTCCAACCCGAGCCTACGCAAGCAGGCTTTGGAAGAGGCTCAAAAGGCCGGCAAGAGCGAGGACATCAAGGTACTGGAGATCATGGAACGTGATCTTGCACGAGAGATGAGGCCCCGTGCCCCGTACCCGAACGGGTCGGCAGGCTTCGGTTCCCTGGTCTCCCGTACGGCAGAGAACGTCACTTCGGGAGGCGTCGCAATCGACCAAGCAGTCAAGGACCTGATCACCGAGCTGCAACGGAGTCTCGATGCTGCCAAGTAAGGTCGAGGATCGAACCGCGCTTACCGAAAACTCACCGGCAGCGGGCCGGCAAACAGCCTCGAAAATGTCCCAGACTCGACATTTTGGCGGCCGATGGCAAAGCCGTTCAGAGAGGGGCACCCGAAGAGGCGGGGCCTATCTCTTCCTGACACCCTGGATGGCCGGACTGGTCCTGATCACCTTAGGTCCACTGCTCGCGTCGCTGTACCTGTCCTTCACCGACTACAACCTGCTGTCCGATCCGAGCTGGGTGGGCCTGGAGAACTACCGACGGATGTTCTTCGACGATCCGCGGTTTTACAAGGCTCTTGGCGTCACGTTCACCTATGTGCTGGTTTCGGTACCGTTGCAGCTCATTTTGGCGCTGATGCTGGCCATCGTGCTGAACGCGGGTGTCCGCGGACTCGCGCTTTACCGGTCGGCCTATTACCTGCCCTCGTTGATCGGTGGCAGCGTTGCCGTCGCCATCCTTTGGCGTCAGGTCTTTGGTGCTGAGGGTGTCATAAACGCTGTGCTGGGTGCGTTTGGTGCAGAGAATCTTCCCAACTGGATTTCCAATCCCCAGACGGCTCTAGGAACACTCATCGTTCTGAACGTCTGGACCTTTGGGTCCCCGATGATTATCTTCCTGGCCGGACTTCGGCAGATTCCCACTGAACTGTATGAACAAGGTTCAATCGACGGGGTTGGACGCATCGGGCGGCTCCGCTACATCACTCTGCCCCTGCTGACCCCGATCATCTTTTTCAACCTTGTCCTCCAGATCATCGGGGCTTTCCAAGCATTCACCCCCGCCTTTGTCGTCAGTGGCGGCACCGGCGGACCCGTCGATTCCACCTTGTTCTACACGCTGTACCTATACGAGCGTGGATTCATCAACTTTGAGATGGGCTACGCCTCAGCGTTGGGCGCGGTTCTCCTTGTCCTCATCGGTGTATTGACCGCCATCAATTTCTACGCTTCGAAGCGTTGGGTTCACTACAATGACTAAATCTGCTGTCCTGACCGCTAAACGCCGTCCTGCAAAGCATGCAGTCCTCATATTCTTCGGTCTGCTCATGCTCTACCCGCTTCTCTGGATGCTCAAGAGTTCCTTTACGCCCGAGAACCAAATCTTCGAGAACTTTGGGCTCATTCCAGGCGAAGTAACCCTTGAGAACTACGTCAAGGGCTGGAACTCCGGAGAGGGCCTTGCCTTCGTGGGGTACCTGCTGAACTCGCTGCTGATTGTGGTCGGCTGCCTCGCCGGAAACCTGATTTCCTGCTCACTGGCCGCCTATGCATTCGCACGTCAAAACTTCAAGATGAAGAAGATCTTCTTCGCCCTGATGCTGGCCGGAATCATGCTCCCTTACCATGTGGTTGCGATTCCGCAGTACATCATGTTCTCCAGCACCGGACTGGTAGGAACTACCTTCCTACCCCTCATCATTCCGAAGTTCCTGGCTACCGACGCCTTCTTCATCTTCCTCATGGTCCAGTTCCTGCGGGGCATTCCCAAAGAACTCGATGAAGCAGCGTCCATCGATGGCGCCGGCATGATCCGCACCTTCTGGAGCGTCATCCTTCCGCTGATGAGGCCAGCGCTGGTCACGACGTCGATCTTCACGTTCATCTGGACGTGGAATGACTTCTTCGCCCCGCTGATCTACCTGACAGTCCCGGAATCGTACACCGTGGCACTCGGCCTCAACAGCCTGCTTGACTCCCAAACAGCCAGCGGCTTAGGCCCGCTCTTCGCAATGTCGGTCATCACACTGATCCCGATCTTCCTGTTCTTCCTTTTCGCCCAGAAGCACCTTGTTCAGGGCATAGCCACCACAGGCAGCAAAGGTTAACAGGTCAGTAGAGCAAGCGGCCGACGGAAACTGAACGTTTCCGTCGGTCGCCGTTCTCCCTGCCCGTTCAGGATGCGCTGCGCTGTCGAGGCCGCTTCACGGTGCCGAGGGCACTGGTCAAAGCCATGGCCGTGGCCAGAACGGCCGGGGAGTAGCGCTTGGCGATGGCGAGCTCCGTTGCCCCGGTGACCGAAATGGCGCCGGCCACCGGGCCTCCCGGCCCGTTGAAGACCGGCGCGCTGACGCAGAACAGGCCCAACCGTGACTCTTCAACATCGTAGGCCACCCGCTCGGCACGAACACGGGCCAGCTCTTTGCGGAGTTCTGCCGGCTCTGTGATCGTCTTTTCGGTTTGCGGCTGGAGTGTCCCTATAAGGACAGAGTCGACGAAGTCATGGTCACTGAACGCCAGGATCGCCTTTCCCAGTGCGGTCGCGTGCATCCTGGCGCGGCCACCGACGCGGGAGTGGGGGACCTTGAGGGTCCTGGTGGTGATCTTTTCGATGTAGAGCACTTCGTTGCCCTCACGGATAGCGATGTTGCTCGTGAGTTTTGTGACCTCATTGAGGTTGTGGGCGAACGGAAGTGCCAAATCCCTCAGGGTGCTGGAAGACGGAACCAAAGAACCAAGTTCGAACAGGTGCACGCCGAGGCTCACACCAGTGGAGCTTCGCTGAAGAGCACCCCAGGCGATCAGGTCACCTACCAGCCTGTGCGTCGTCGATTTGGGAACGCCTGAGCGGCGCGCCATCTCACTGATGCTAAGAACCTGGTCCGCTGAAGTGAATAAGTCGAGCAGCGCGAGGCCGCGCGAGAGGGACGAATCAGAACCTGCGTCCTGCTCTGCGGGACGGGGCATGGGAGGCCGCCTTTCCTGTGTGGATGATCAAGGAAGTTATACAAGAGGAGGGATTTGTGGAAACAAGCGCCAAGGAAGGTGCCACCGAAGTCATAGTCGTACCAAACGACGAACTCCGGAAAGTGATCAGTGACGCATTAGCAGCGAATGGGGCGCCGCGGATCGTCGCGGACCTGCAAGCCGCAACCCTGGTCGAAGGCGAGCTACGCGGTCACGCATCCCACGGTATCCGCCGGCTGGCCGTTTTGGTAGAGAGAATGCGCCGTGGCTTGATTATCCCGAATGCCCGGCCCGTCCTGGAATGGGTTGCCCCCGCAGTCCTGCGGGTGGATGGAAACCGGGGATTCGGCCCGGCAGTTGCGTACCAGGCAATCGACGAAGCGATCGTGAGAGCCGATGAAACCGGAATAGCCATGGCTGTTATCTCCAACTCCAGCCATATCGGTATGCTCGCTCCTTACGTTGAGTCAATCGCACGCCGCGGACAGGTCGCAGTGGTGTTGACCACTAGCGAAGCCCTGGTCCACGCGTGGGGAGGACGAGGCGCCACCGTCGGGACCAACCCCATCGGCATAGGCGTCCCCACCATGAATGAACCCCTGGTACTCGACATGTCCACTGCTTCCGTGTCAATGGGCAAGATTCTCGACTATGCCGCTACCGGCAGGGCGATCCAGCCCGGCTGGGCCGTGGATGCTCTGGGGCGGCCCACCACCGATGCCGCCGCCGCGGCCGACGGGGGAGCGCTCTCGCCCTTCGGTGGACCGAAAGGCTACGCCCTGGGAATAGCGCTGGAAGCCCTGGTAGGCACATTGACAGCAACGGCTTTCGGGACCGATGTCGTGGGAACCCTGGACAGCGAGTTTCCGACCACGAAGGGCGACCTGCTGATCACCATCAGCCTGCAGCGGCTCGGACTAAGCGGCATGCTGCCGGCCTTGACCGAATACCTGGACCAGGTCAGAGACAGTGGAGTCACCGGTCCAGCCGACGTTCCCGGTGACCGGGCCCGGCGCACCCGCGAACAGCGCGCCCTAGGGGGCGTTCCCATTGATAACGAGGTGTGGGCTCTGGCCCTCAAATACGCGGAAGGACTTTCATGACTGACATCGCCAAATCCTTCGGGCTGCTGCGGCTCCCGGACTCAATTGCCTTCGGGGATGGCTGCCGCGCCGGCATTGCCCGCACAGTTGCTTCCCTCGGAAATCGGGCGCTGGTGGTCTGCGACCCGTTCCTATCTTCTACCGAACCCTTCACGGAACTCCTGGCAGAGCTCGAGGCCCTGGACGTGACCGTGGCCGTGGACACGCAGGTGGTCCCGGAGCTTCCCGTCGCCGTAGTGAAAGAAGCAATTGAACGCGCACGAGAAACCCGCCCACACGTCATCGTCGGTTTCGGAGGCGGGAGCGCACTCGACCTGGCGAAGCTCATCGCACTAGGGGTGGCCCACGGAACTCCTCTTAGTCGGTTTTACGGTGAGAACCAGGTCCCGGGGCAGGTAATCCCGCTCGTCGCGGTACCGACTACCTCCGGAACGGGCAGCGAAGTGACCCCGGTTGCCGTGCTGGCCGACCCCGACAGGGACCTCAAAGTCGGCATTTCAAGCCCATACCTGATTCCGAAGGCCGCCTTCGTGGACCCTCGCCTTATGGTAGGAGCACCTGCCGCAGTGACCGCAAGCGCAGGGGCTGACGCCTTGGTACACGCCGTTGAGGCCTACACTGCCAGCAACCATGCACCACAGTGGGATGATCAACTGCCGGTCTTCGTCGGTGAAAACCTGCTCAGCTCCACCCTGGCACTGGAAGCCATCCGGCTGATCGGGCTCTCGCTCCGGAACGCCGTCAGCAACGGTGAGGATTTCGAAGCCAGGTCGGGCATGGCATACGCAAGCCTTCTGGCCGGCATGGCCTTCGGCACGGCCGGAACCCACCTGTCCCACGCTATTCAATACCCCGTCGGGGCACTGACACACACACCGCACGGACTCGGTACCGGCATGCTGCTGCCCTACGTCATGCAGGCACTCCTTGCCACCGACGCCACCCGGCTGGCCAGCATTGCAGAGGCTCTGGGCGTTCCCGCCGGATCAATCGTAGAATCTGCCCAAAACGCCATCAGTGAAGTCGCGTCCATCATGGCCGACATCGGACTGCCACATGACTTGGCATCGATTGGAGTCACCGAGGCGGACCTGCCGCGCATCATCGAACTGTCCCTCACCGTGCGGCGCCTCGTCACTAATTCCGTCCTGGAACCCACAGAGGAAAATCTCCACCACATCGTACGGGCCGCCTTCGACCGCGACCGCACCGAGCTGACCCCCCTTCCCACCATCGCCTCGAACGAAAGCGAAACCTACAAGTGAGCCACATTTCCGACCTCTTCATCAGTGGACGCTGGACCCCTGGATCCAGCGGAAAAACGTTCCCCGTCATCGACCCCGCCACCGGCAACGAGCTGGCATCCTTCGCCGTCGCCACAGACGCCGACTGTGACGCCGCCGTCGACGCCGCCGCCGCTGCGCTCCCCGCCTGGTCGGCAACCGCTCCCAGAGTGCGTGGCGAAATCCTGCGGCGTGCATTTGAAATCCTCACCGAGGAACGGGAACAGCTGGCCGAAATCATCGTGCTCGAAAACGGCAAGTCTTACGCCGACGCTCTTGGCGAGGCCACTTACGCCATCGAATTCTTCCGCTGGTTTGCCGAGGAAGCAGTCCGCGTCCGCGGTGATTTCCGTCTCTCGCCCAGCGGCGACAAACACATCGTCGTCACCCACCAGCCGATCGGCGTCGCCCTTCTCATCACCCCCTGGAACTTCCCCGCCGCTATGGCGACCCGTAAAATCGCTCCAGCCCTGGCCGCCGGCTGCACGGTGATCCTCAAACCAGCCCGGGAAACCCCGCTGACAGCCGCCTTCGTTGTCGATGCCCTGCGGCGCGCCGGTGTCCCGGACGGAGTGGTCAACCTGGTCACCCCTGTGCACACCGGCCCTGCCGTCGCCCGGATGCTGCACCACCCCGAGGTGCGGAAGGTCAGTTTCACCGGCTCCACTGAAGTGGGTCGGGTCCTGTTGCACGAGGCCGCCGACAACGTGGTGAGCGCCTCCATGGAACTAGGCGGCAACGCACCCTTCGTAATCTTGCCCGGTGCCGATCTTGAGGCGGCAGTCGACGGGGCACTGATCGCGAAGATGCGCAACGGCGGGTCCGCGTGCACGGCCGCCAACCGCTTCTATGTCCATTCCTCACTGGCCACAGAATTCGCAGAACGCATGGCCACCGAGCTTGCCACCTGGCGGGTCGGGCCCGGTACCGACCCGGCGAATCAGCTCGGTGCCCTAGTCTCCATAAGTGAACGTGACAAGGTTGCCGAGCTGGTAACAAGTGCCGTCGATGCCGGAGCACAGATACTGACAGGAGGCACAGCCCCCGGTCAGGGAGCCTTCTACGCCCCGACTGTCCTCACCGGGGTCAAGCACGACAGCACGATCACACAAACCGAAATCTTCGGCCCCGTGACCTCTGTCATCGAATACGACGATGTCGACGACGCGGTGCGCATGGCCAATGACACCATCTACGGACTCATCGCCTACGTCTATGGCGAACAGTCAGCCGCACTTGCCGTCGCCCAGCGCATCGACGCCGGCATGGTCGCGGTGAACCGGGCCGTGCTTAGCGACCCCGCCGCGCCCTTCGGCGGAATGAAACAAAGCGGACTCGGCCGGGAAGGCAGCTCCGAAGGAATCCTGGAATTCCTCGAAGAAAAATACATCGGCATCGACCTGTAGCCGCAACCATACAGGCAGGAGACCGTAATCCCTGCCAAGGGATTGTGTTCATGACCATCTTAGAAAGGCCATCCGTGATCCAGGCAAAAATTTCCTCCGTCCGCATGATCGAGCTGACCGCACTGCTCCCCACAGACGCAAAGGACAGGGGATTCCCACCTCAATCCCGACCCATCAGCGTCTACCCCCAATACCATCCCGCAGACGGATGGCCGGCACCGGCAGACCCGCGCCGTAAATCCTCCCTCTACCTTGAGATCGGCACTACCGCCGGCGTCACCGGCCGCTACGGGCCCATCGACCAAGAGGCTGTAGCCCCCTTGAAGGAGGGCATGGCGACGTCCATCCTGGGGCTTGACGCTCTGGCGAATAACTTTGTCTGGGATATGCTCCAGCGGGGCAACCGCCACTCGCGCCACGGCAACCGCAAAATCGCCATCAGCGCAATCGACAACGCCCTGTGGGACCTGCGCGGACGCCTTCTCGGACTACCCGTCTGGCAGCTCCTCGGCGGTTCGGGCCGCACCCGCATACCCGCCTACGCCAGCACACTGGGCACGTTCCACAGGGAAGGCGAGGTCGAGGAAACAGCAGCACGACTCCTCGACGAGGGCTACACCGCACAGAAATGGTTTTTCGCCGACGGCCCCGCACAGGGCGCCGAAGGGATGGGACGCAACGTAGCCCTAGTAGAACGCGCCCGTGCAACCGTCGGATACCGCTCCGAGCTGATGTTTGACGCATTTATGAGCTGGGACCCCACCTATGCCCGCCGCTGGGCAGCGCGCGTGGAGCACCTGCACCCCGACTGGCTCGAGGAGCCATTTCCCACCGGCGCCATTGATTCATTCGCCCAGCTACGCGCCGCCACCTCAATCCCACTGGCAACCGGGGAACACCTCTACGACCGGCATGACATCCTTCCGTTCCTTCAGCGGGGGCTCCTCAGCGTGCTGCAGGTGGACCCGGAATGGTGCGGAGGCGTCACTGACTTGGTCAAGATGTGCTCGCTCGCGGAAACATACGGCGTTCAGGTCATCCCTCACGGCCATGGCATCCACGCAGCGCTCCACGTCGTCGCCAGCCAATCCCCGGAAACCTGTCCCCGCGTCGAATACCTCTACCAGCACATGCCCGAACGGCACCATTTCGAAGAGGACACCCCCGCACCCTTTGGCGGTACCTTTGCCCTGTCCACGCGTCCCGGCTTCGGCATCGAGTTCGCCCAGGACCGCATCAAAGAATCGCGCGACGTTTTCGCGGCAGGATGAGCAGAAGTTCCAGCCCTCACCGGAGGGTCACTATGACAAGCATCGTGTACTCCGCCTACAACGCCGCCCCTATGGGGCTCAGCAAAGATACCGAGGGTGAAGACCTTTGGTACAAGGCCCTACGGGCAGAGCACCGCATCGGCGGGCTGGAACTTCCCGCCCTCCCCGGCGGTCTCCACCCACAAGGCCTCCACCGCCTGGCACACCTGCTCGATCCGCGCTGGTCCAACACGGTCAGCGCGATGCCACTGACCCTTGTCGCTTCAAAATCAGACCCGGCATACGGACTGGCATCAGCAGATCCGGCCGGCCGGCAACACGCACTCGAAGACATCGATTCCATCCGCCAAGAGGCGTTAAGGCTGCAGGCCCTACTCGGAGAAGCTTCGGTGCGGGCATTCGCCATCCAGTCAGCTCCCCGGGCAGACCGCTCAAACCCGGACGCTTTCACCGAGTCGCTCCGGACAATTACCAGCTGGGATTGGGGGCGTATAGAACTGCTTGTTGAGCACTCGGATGCCCTCATAGCCGGTCAGGTTCCGCAAAAGGGCTATCTGTCGCTCCAGGAAGAGATGTCCGCCGTGCGGTCAGTCACGAATTCCGGTTCCCCGCGCGTCCGCCATCTACTCAACTGGGGCAGGTCAGCCATCGAAGGGCGCAGTGCAGCCACCCCGGGCGAACACATTGACACGCTGGGCGAAGCACTGGGCGCCTTCGCCTTCTCCGGAGCGGGGCCTGCCGCTACCAACCGCAGCCGTGCATGGGAGGACGCGCATCTCGGCCTCGCGATAGACGAACCGGAATCACTGCTCATCTCAGATGAACTGCGGGCGGTCGTAGCGAAACTGCCTGACGCGCTGGCCTATCTGGGCATCAAGGCAGGTGCGCCCGCCGGCTCCCATGGCCTGGATCGGCTCCAGCTCGGCCTTTCAATGTTGGCTGTCCTTGCCGATCCTGCGACTGCTGTCGACTTGTAAAGGGCACGCTATAACTCATTTCAACAGCGCCCTCGCTACGCGTGCCGGGCACTGTCTGTCGGAAGTATTCCCTTCCATGTCTACAAGAGATCCCGAAACCCCGGCGAGCACGTTCAAGGTTCGGATTCCAATGGACCAAGCACCACAGGAAAGAGCAATACATGTCATCCGACACGTCCCAGATACCCGAAGGCCCGTCAACGTAGGGCTACAGATTTGGCAGGAGCCCCGGTCCTGCACTGCCGCCGTACAGCAAGGTTTGTTCATTATGCAGGTTCTGCTTCAAGTGGCCTGTAACAGCGCAAACGCAGTCAGGGTCTGCGGGTTGGGGTGCGCCGATAGCCCATACCGGTTCGTACGCTATGACCGGTTAGGGACCTTCTGTTCGCAGCCTGGATCTGCATAAGGCAGGCCAGGGCTATGGCTTCCGGAGGCACCCGAGCAGGAAACTTATAAAACTGCCGCAGAAGATAGACGGAATTGATTAGGTGAGGTTTTTACTGAGGCGCCGGCCACGCTGGTCCATACGACGCCCCGGTACATAGGGCCGCATAAGGACGCTGTGGAAGAACCATTAAAAGTACAGTCCGCACCCAGAGGAAGAACCGCTACCGGTAGCAGCGGCGCCTGCCGTAAATTCAAGGGTGATCGAATAGGGCAGTAGGGCATGACTACTGACACTGGTATAGCCGCCATCCACCAGGTAGTAGCCACCGGTTGAGAACGACGCGTCGTCCGAGAGGAGGAAGCAAACCATGTGTGCAACTTCGTCAGCGGTGCCCAGGCGTCCGAGCGGATGCTTGGCCATCAGGACCTTCCGGGCCTCCTCGTCCAGGTGCTTCTCCAGCAGCGGAGTAAGGATGTAGCCGGGACCGACGGAGTTTATGCGCAGGCCCTGAGAGCCATACTCGGCGGCGGCGTTTTTTGTTAGGCCCACCACACCATGCTTAGCCGCCGTATAGGCGCCGCTCTGCGGGCAGCGACTGCCCCGTGGATCGAAGCCATGTTAACGATCGCGCTCTCACTGGCTCCGGCCTTCAACATGGCGGGAATGTGATAACGCATGCCGTACTGGATGCCATTGAGGTTGATGCCGATGACCTTGTCCCATTCGTCCAGGTCCAGATCCCCGGCCGGGGCGGGCTTGCCACCGATTCCGGCGTTATTCACGGCGTAGTTGAGCTTGCCGTAAGTGCCCACAGCGAACCGCACAGCGTTTTCGTTGTCCTCCTTGACGCCCGTGTTGCCCCTCAGGGCGACAGCCGCGCCACCGGTCTTGCTGATCTCGTCGGCCACGCGCTGGGCAGCCTCTGAATCCAGATCCAGCACCACCACGCTGGCGCCTGTGTCCGCCAGTCTCTTTGAGGTGGCCTCGCCGATCCCCGAGCCACCGCCGGTAACGAGTGCAACCTTGTCCGTGAACTGTGCCAGGATCATATCCTCGATTCTGGGCGCGTTTAGCGAGGCCTACTAGTGATTTAGCGGCGCGCAGGTCCGCACGCGACTGAATCAACCCTAACCAGCACGGATCCCTTTTCTATGAAGGGAGCACTCGAAGGGCTGCTCTCCCTAGACCACTGCCCGGGACATTTGAACCCAGGAAACTTCACAAGGCCGTGATCGGCCGCAGACTAATTGCATCCGCGATGATGGCACTTGCTTCTTCGAGTATCAGTGCGATGTTTCGCGGGTCATGGGCGAAGCGTCCCAGGAAGAGTCCGTCAACGTGGGGGTACAGATTTGGCAGGAGTCCCGGTCCTGCGCTGCCGCCGTACAGCAGGGTGTGTTCGGTATCCAGGCCCTGTCTTAGGTGGTCTGCGACAGCGCAGACGTAATCAGGGTCTGCGGGTTGGGGTGCGCCGATAGCCCATACCGGTTCGTAGGCGATGACCGGTTGGGGACCTTCGACGTTGATGTTTGCAGTCCTGATCTGTTCAAGGCAGGCCAGGGCTGCGGCTTCCGGCTTTTGCTGCTGTTCTTCCCCGATGCATAACAGGGGCCGCAGCCCGTTTCGTTGTGCTGCGGCGACTTTCCGGGCCACCATGCCGTCATCTTCCCCGAAATGGCGGCGCCGCTCGGCGTGGCCAAGTTCCACGATGGCCACGCCCATTTCGGCCAGGAACGCCGGGCTCACTTCGCCTGTGAGGGCCCCGGCGTCCTGGTCCGAAGCGTTTTGCGCCGCCACGAGGACAGGCGTTCCCTGGGTTAATCCGATGCTGCTTTCCAGGATGGGGAAAGAGGGGGCGACGAAGAGCTCCACCCGGCCGGTCTGTACTTCCTTGCTGGCCGCTGCCAGGGCAGTAACAGCCTTTAGCCATACCTTGGACGTTTCATAGCCGAGGTACATTTTGGTGCTGATGCCGATGGTGATGCTCTCAGTTGTCATGTCAGACGGCCGCCTTGGCGGCGCGGATCCGGGAACCTACGGCGACCGCCAGTTCGAAGGCGTGTTCCGTTGCGCCGAGGTTGGCGATGTTTTTGCCGACGATGTCGAAGGCGGTGCCGTGGGCCGGGGTTGCGATGACGATGGGGAGTCCGCCCTGAATGGTCACGCCGCGGTCGAAGCCGATGAGTTTCATGGCGATTTGGCCCTGGTCGTGGTACATGGTGACAACACCGTCGAAGTCTCCGCGCTTGGCGGCGAGGAAGACGGTGTCGGACGGGAACGGTCCTGTGGCGTCAATCCCTTCGGTGCGGGCGTCTTCGATTCCCGGTGCGATGTGGTCGATCTCTTCGCGTCCGAAGTTGCCGTTTTCGCCGGCGTGCGGGTTGAGGGCGCAGACCGCGATCCGGGGGTTTTCCAGCCCGGAGTCGACGAGGACTGAGTGCAGGAGCCGGATGGCGTTGGTGACGTTGGGCGCGGTGATCCGTTCGGCCACTTCGCTGACGGGGATGTGGGAGGTGACCCGGGCGGTCCAAAGGCCGGGAAGGACGTTCAGTTCGCTGGTGGTGCCGTCGTAGTTCAGTTCCTTGGCGAACCAGCGCAGTTCGTCTTCTTCGTGCATGCCGCCGAGTTTGAGGCTGGTCTTGTTCAATGGGGTGAAGAGGATGGCTTCGACCTCGCCGGCGTTTGCCATTGCTACGGCGCGGGTGAGTTGGTGGAGGGTCCTGGCCCCGGCCGCCTGGGAGACCTGCTTGGCCGGGATGGGCTCGGCGGGGGCTGAATTGTCGTCGAGGAGGACGGCGAACCCGGGCTTGGGCGTGTCGCTGAGCGGGATTTCGACTCCTGCTGCCTGGGCGGCGGCTTTGAGTTCGGCGGCGTCGGCGAGGACGTAGACTTCGGCTGCCTGGGTGGTTTCGGGCTTGGCCAGAAGTTTGACGGCCAGTTCCGGGCCTACACCGGCGGGGTCGCCGAGGGTGAGTGCGATGCGGGGGAGCGGGGTGGTGTTCATGCTGTTACTTCCTCATAGGAGCAGATGGCGTTAACCTTGCTGGCTGACGCGGAGGCGGGGTTGAAGGTGTAGGTCAGCCATTCGGCTGTCAGGCGGCGGGCGAGTTCGAGCCCGATGACGCGCTGGCCCATGGTGAGGATCTGGGCGTTGTTGCTCAGGATAAGCCGTTCCACGGAGTAGCTGTCGTGCGCGGTTGCGGCCCGGATGCCTTTAACTTTGTTCGCTGCGATGGCCACGCCCAGCCCGGTGCCGCAGATCAGCAGGCCCCGGTCTGCCTCCCCTTCGGCGACTTTGCGGGCGGCTTCAACGGCGATGTGGGGGTAGTCCGTGGATTCGTTGCCCGTAACTCCGACGTCGATGACCTCTTCGACCAGGGGGTTGGCCAGCAGGTCCGCTTTAAGCGCTTCCTTGTATTCAAGCCCGGCATCGTCGGATCCAATGACGATCCGCAGTTTCTTATCCATGGGTTCCTTCCTTCACCATGCTGTTGCCGATGGTGGTGACTACCATCGCGAGGGATATGGCTCCGGCATCGGGGTGGCCGAGGCTTTTTTCCGCCAGTGGCCGGGCCCTGCCGAGGTTTGGCCTGAGTGCTGCTGTTGCTGCGGCCGCGGCCGTGGCCGCCGCAGCTGCCTTTTCCCATGCCTGTTCCAGGGTCGATCCATTGTCCAAGCCGAGGCGGAGTGTGTCGGCGAATGGAACGAAGGCGTCGATCATGGTTTTGTCGCCGGGTTCGGCCTTACCGAGCGTGCGCATAGCCAGGAGACCGGCATCGACGGCGTCCAGGGCCGTTTGCCGGGTCAGTTCTGTACTGCCGAGCAGGGAAGCGGCGGCGGCGCAGATGGCCGCGCCCCAGAGGGCTCCGGATGTTCCGCCTGCTTGTTCAGCCCAGGCTTCACCGCCAGCACGGGTAACGGCAGCGAGGCCCTCCCCCCGGGCTGCGGCCTGTTCCGCCGCTTGGGCAGCGGCGTGCGCGCCTCTTTGCATGCCGATTCCGTGGTCACCGTCGCCGGCCACTGCGTCCAGATCGCCGAGTTCCTCTTCGGCGGCGGTGAGCAGATCGTTCACGGCTTTGAACAGCCGCACACCCAGCGTCGCAGCCGCCACCAGGGTTTCGCTTTCAGCAGGGGAACCGGTATCGAGAGCCAGTTCTTCGTAGCCGGCCAGATCCTGTTCGGCGCTAATGCTGCCTTTGCGGTAGGCGGGGGAATCTGCCGGTGCTGCCCAGAGTGTTTCCAGTTCATCATCAAGCCAGAACAGCGTCAGGGAAACACCTGCCATGTCCAGGCTGGTGACCAGTTCGCCGCATTCAGGCTGCACCACGTCAAGACCGTGTCCGGTGAGCAGGTTGTTGACCTTGCCGAAGAGGACAAAAAGTTCGTCGTATTTCACCGTGCCCAGACCGTTCAGAAGGACGGCCACCCGGGTTCCGGGGTCCTCCGGGACGTCTTTCAGGAGGGCATCTACCAGCAGTTCGGCCAGCTCGTCCGGGGTGGGCAAGGGTGCCTCGGATATGCCGGGCTCACCGTGGATGCCCATGCCGACGGCCATCTTTCCTTCCGGTACGGTGAACAGCGGCCTGCTGGCGCCGGGCAGGGTGCAGCCGGAGAACGCGACGCCGAGGCTGCGGGTGCGATGGTTTGCACGGCGGGCGATACGTTCCACATCGTCCAGGGTCTGCCCGGCTTCAGCCGCCGCACCGGCCACCTTGAAAACTGTCAGGTCACCGGCAATGCCGCGGCGCTTGTGCAGTTCCTCTTTCGGCGCGCTGGCGATGTCGTCAGTGACGGCGATGGAGCGCACATCCATCCCTGCTGCCCGCAGCTGTTCCTGGGCCAGCCCAAAGTGCAGAACATCGCCGGCGTAGTTCCCGTACCCAAGGAGCACTCCGGCGCCGCGGTGCACGGTCCTGGCGATGCGTGAGATTTGCGAGGCGGAGGGTGAAGCGAAGATGTTGCCGCACACGGCGCCGGCTGCCAGCCCGTGGCCGACCAAGCCGGCGAAGGCCGGGTAATGTCCTGATCCTCCGCCTATGACGAGGCCGACGTTTCCTTCCGGGATAACCGTGGACCGGACAACCCCGCCGTCTACGGCTTTAACGTAGCGGCGGTTGGCGGCTTCGAAACCGATGAGCATGTCCGCCGCGAATGTGGCTGCGTCTGACTGCAGGGCTGTCATGAGACTTTTTCCTTGATGTAGGGGTCGGTGGTGCTTGTCTGCAGCGCTGATTCAAGCAGGGTTCGGAGGTAGCGCTGGTTCATTGCGCTGACTCCCAGTCCGTCTCCGCCGTAGTGTTCACAGCAGAACACTCCGCTGAAGCCGGCCGCGAGTGCCTCGCGCACTGCCTGGCGGTAGTTGATGAAGCCAAGTTCCAGTGGTGCGGGGCTGGAGGTGACGGTACCGGTGTCGGGGTTTTCGTCCCGGAAGTAGTTCTTGACCTGCCAGTAGTTGGCGTAGGGCAGGGTCTTGTGCAGGATGTCCTGCCAGCTCTCGATGGGCCGGTGCAGCCGGACCAGGTTGCCGATGTCCGGGTTGATCCCTACGTTCGGCAGGCCGATGTCCTCAATGAGGCGGACCGCACTGTCGGCCGTGCCAAGGTAGGTGTCCTCGTAGAGTTCGAGGGACACCAACATCCCGTACTCGGCTGCCCGTTTGCCGATCTCCCGGAACCGTTGCACGGCCACCCGCCAGGTGTCGGCGTCGCCGGGCGGGTCGCCTGCGCCCTGCGCGGTCCAGAACCACAGTCTCTGACGCTGCTCCGGTGTCAGCTGCTGGTGCAGGCCCAGGGAAAGGGTGTTTACACCCAGTTCCGCGGCAACTTCCACCGAGCGCAGGGTGTAGTCAAAGTTGGCCTCTCCTGCCACGGGATCCACAACGCTGGTGCGGACGATGGACAGTACGGGCGCGGTGAGGCCGCACGTCCGGAGTGCTTCCTTGAATTCGGCCAGCCTGTGAGTGGAGAGGTTTGCCGGTTTTAACCAGCTGTCGGTAAGGTCCACTGCGTCGAAACCGACGCTGCGCACTTCACGGAGGGTCCGGACCCATTCTTCGGCGGGCTGGTCCTGGACGGAGGTGCCATCCGGCAGGGTGCCGGGGAACTGCAGCAGCGCTGCGGCGATGGGCCAGGTGGTGCTGTCATACATGGGTGAGATCCTTTGTGGCTGCGGGCGCGGACTTGAAGCGGCTCATGAGCCAGGGGCCCACGGCGAGCAGGGCGGCGAGCAGCAGGATAGTGATGGAAATCGGGCTCTGGAACATGATCATGAAATTTCCCTGGCCAAGTGCCGAAGTTTGCACCAGCGACTTTTCCAGCAGCGGGCCGAGGACGACGCCCAGGACCAGCGGGGCAACCGGCAGGTCGAGTTCCTTCATGAAGAAGCCGATGACGCCGAAGATGACCACCAGCCAGACGCTGAACATGTTGTTGCTGACGGAGTAGGCGCCCACCAGGCTGGTGAGGATGATGATCGGGTAAAGGTAGGCGTAAGGTATTCGCAGCATCTGCGCGAACACCGGTGCCAGCGGTAGGTTCAGGACCAAGAGCATGACGTTGCCGATGAAGAACGAGACCAGCAATCCCCAAACCAGGGTTGGCTGCTGTTCGAACAGGAGCGGCCCCGGCTGGAGCCCGTAGATTGTGAAGGCGCCCAGGAGTACGGCGGTGGTGCCGCCGCCGGGAATGCCGAGGGCCAGGGTGGGAACGAAGTTGGCGTTGGCGGCGGCGTTGTTGGCGCTTTCAGGTGATGCCACGCCTTCGATCGCGCCCTTGCCGAAGTTGTCCTTGTTCTTGGACACCCGCTTCTCCACTCCATAGGAGAGGAAGGATGCGAGGGTGGACCCGGCGCCCGGGAGGCAGCCGAGGAGGAAGCCGATGAAGCTGCCCCGGAAGATGGACGGCATCGACTTGGTGAGGTCTTTCCGGCTCAGCATCATGTCCTTGAACCGTGCCCGGATGGGGGCTGCCGCGCCGACCCTGATTTGGTGCAGGACCTCGCCCAGGGCAAAAAGACCGATCATGACTTCAACAAACGGGATGCCGCCGAGCAGGTTGACGTTACCGAAAGTAAACCGTGCCTGGCTGAAGCCCGAGGCGATACCTACGGTGCTGATGAGCAGGCCGGCTGCGACCATCATGAGGCCCTTTGACATTGAGCCGCCTGCGAAGCTGACCACGGTGATCAGGCCCAGGATCATGATGGCAAGGTTTTCCACCGGTCCGAAGTTCAGGGCGAATTGGGCGAAGGGCGGTGCCAGTGCCATGAGCAGCCCCAGCGAAATGATCGCGGCGATGAAGGAGCCGATTGCGGCGATGGCCAGTGCGGAGCCCGCCCGTCCCTGGCGTGCCATCTTGTAGCCGTCCAGGGTGGTCACCACACTCGCAGCTTCCCCCGGGGTGGATATGAGGACGGAAGTGATGGTGCCGCCGTACTGGGCGCCATAGTAAATGCCGGCCAGCATGATGAGGGCCGTGACCGGCTCCATACCCAGCGTGAGCGGAATCAGGATGGCGATGCCCGTGGTCGAACCCAGACCGGGCATCAGCCCGATGACAGTTCCGACCAGAACCCCCAGGAAACACCACAGCAGGTTTTCGAACGTCAGCGCGGTTGAAAAACCGAGCATGAGATTGTCGAGCATTGTGTTCTCCTAGATTCCGAGGATGCCCTGAGGCAGCGGCACTCGGAGGAACAAGACGAAGACCGCGTAGGTGGCGGCGAGCGTGACCGCACTGACGGCCAATGAGGGAAGAATTTTGCGTCGTTCGACGACGACGGCGACCACCACGAGCATGACGGCGAAAGCGAGCATGAAGCCCAGCAACGGGACCAACAGGACCGTGGCAAAAATGATCCCGAGGACAGTCCAGAGCATTTTGTCCCGTTGGCGTTGCGTTCGGCCGTAGATGTCCCGGTCGTCGCTCTCGGCAGCCAGGTCCTGGGAGGCTTCGTCATGGTCGATGCCTGGAATACGGTCCTCCACCACGCTTTCCAAGGTGGCGCTTCGCTTCCTCCCGGACGTCACTGCGTTCATCGCGGCGAACACTGCCATCAATGACCCGGCGGCCGCCGGGAGGAACCCCGGTCCCATGCGGCCGTCATCACCCACGACGCCGTAGCCCGCGGCCACGACTGTGGCGGCGATGCCGAGGGCGATGATGACCGCGTTGGGGAGAAATTTTTGGATCGCGTGATGCATGGTTTACTTGCCCAGCACCTTGGCGAGGTCTTCGGAGTTTCCGGCCAGGTATGTCTTGAAGTCATCTCCGTAGACCGCATTGGCCTGCAGCAAATTTTCCTCGATGTACTTCTTGTAGCCGTCGGTCTCCGCGAACTTCTTCGCAGCGTCGATCCAGTACTGCTTCTGTTCGGCCGTGATGTTGCCCGGTGCGATAAAACCGCGGAACTGGGCGAAAGATACGTCGATGCCTTGCTCGGTTGCGGTGGGAATATCCTTCAGGGCGTCGAACTCGTACCGCTTGTCCGCAACGGCGCACAAGGGCTTCAAGGTGCCGGCTTCGAGCTGGCCAAGGACCTCGCCGGGGTTTACGGAGATCACGTCGACCTGACCGCCGAGAAGACCTGCAACTACTTCATTACCCGACTCGTAGGGAACCCGGTCGAATTTCACGCCCTCTTCCTGCTCGATCAAGGTAAAGACAATCTCGTCCAGGCTGGTGGAACCCGAAACAGCAGCAACAACCCGGCCACTTCCCGCTGCCTTTACGACCTCATCACAAGTGTTGTAGGGGGAATCGGGTTTGACCGTCAGAATCGTGTAGTCATCGCCGAGCTTCATGATCGGGGTGAAGGATTCGTAGGTGAAGGGAACGTCCTGGGTCAGTGGCAGTGCAAGCATCGCCGTTTCGGTGGCGAGCAGATGTTCCGGTTTGCCTTCCTGGGCGAGGAAACTTGCGTAACCGACAGCCCCGGACCCGCCCTCGCGGTTCTCGGTATTGATATTTACGCCGGTGATGTCTTCCAGTCCGGCGGCGATCGCCCGGCCTGAGAGGTCGCTGCCGCCACCGGCTCCAAAGGGAACCGTCATAGTGACATCACCCTTGGGGGTGTAACCCTGCCCCTGGGCGGCGCTGCCTGCATTGGCGCCGCAGCCGGTCAGAGCCAGCATTCCTGCGGTGAAGAGGCCCGTTACTCCTACAGCCTTAGATACTTTCGACACTGTTTATCTCCTTTGACAACCAAAAGTGGGGTACTGCATTCAAATATCGAAGATCCTATTTGATCTACGGACAAGTGTGACACCAGTCATAGCCCGGAAGCAAATGCTTCTCAGGTGTGACCCTACGGCTGGCTCACGTTGAGGGCACGCGTACGGGCATTGCTGATGTGGGCCTCCATGGCCTTAGCAGCTGCGGCGATATTGCCGGACTGGAATGCCGCAAGAACAGCCTCATGCTCGGCCAACGCCAGAGCGGTGTCATTTGAGCCTTCCGTTGCGCTCTGCCGCATCCGGTGCGTGTGCGTGCTGGTCGATTGGGCCATCTGCTGCAGGTAGCGGTTTCCGCAGTTCCGCAGGATAGTTTCATGAAAATTCCAGTCGGCCTCAAAGTATTTGCGGTAGCCGGCGGCCCGGGCGGTGGGGTCCATGTCTTGAAACAGTCCGGCAGCCAGGCGGTGCTGCTGATGGGCCTCGGCAAGTGCGGGCAGCAATTGCTCAAGGTGTCCTGCGGCGCGCTGAACGGCCGCCACTTCCACGACGCTGCGTGCATCAAAAAGTTCCTTCATTTGCTCCTCGCTCAATGGCGGGGCAACCTTGTAGCCCTTTAAAGCGACACGACGCACAAGACCCGTATGCTCCAGCTGCACAAGCGCCTCCCGGATTGGCGTAGGGGAGACGTCAAGCTGGCGGGCGAGCGAATCGATATTCAAGGGAGATCCTGGCTCAAGCCCTCCGCCCAGCAGGAGGTCCACAATGTAGTCAAACACCTCATCCCGCAGGACACGCCTGGAGAAACCGTTTTTGCCTGCAGCGGGCGAAGTACTCATAGGAGATATTCTACCCACTGAACCGTACTTCATGGATCCTCTACGATTGTGGCGCAAATCTTTCGTGTCTCGGAGCTTCTAGTTCCTCCTTACTGACTGTTCCAGTTACCGTCGGCCGTTTGACTGGAAGCGTCCGTTGACGCGGCGGGCGATGCCCCAGGGGTTGGCTTCCTGCAGGGAAGGCGGCAGGGCCGGGTCCGGAAGGTCTTGGTAGGCGACCGGGCGCATGAATCGCCCGATCGATCCGGTGCCCACGGAGGTTGCGCTGGCGGCGGTGGTGGCGGGGTATGGGCCGCCGTGGTGTTGGGCGTAGGAGACGGTTACCCCCGTGGGCCATCCGTTGAAAAGCACTCGTCCAGCTTTACCTGTAAGGGTGTTGACCAAGGCGGCAGTGTCGTCGTCGTCATCGCCGTGGATGGTGGCTGTCAGTTGTCCTCCCATCAGTTCAGCCAGGACCGGCAGCTCGGCCGCGCTCTGGTAGCGGACCAGGAGGGTGGCTGGGCCGAAGATTTCCCGGTGCAGCACTTCAGGTGTCCGGACAACCTGCCCGGACTTGACGGCAAGGACGGTCGGAGCCGGGGCATCCTCATCGGAACCGGGCAAGAGCACCTGAACTCCGCGGACGCCAGCGACGGCGGCAAGGGCTGACGCATAAGAATCGCGCAGTGCGGGGGTGAGCAGCTTGCCGGGCTGGACATCAGCGAGGGTGTCTGCAAGGCCGGCGCGGATCGCTTCGTCGTCACTGTCGTTGGGGACGAACAGCACTCCGGGCTTGGTGCAGAACTGGCCCATCCCCAGGGTGAAGGATTCGGCGTAGCCGTTGAGAATCTCGGCCGAGCGGCGCCGCCACGCCTGCGGCAGGACAAAGACGGGGTTGATGCTGCCGAGCTCCCCATAGAAGGGGATGGGTTCGGGCCGGCTGGTGGCGATGTCGTAGAGGGCACGGCCGCCGGCTGTGGAACCCGTGAAGCCAATCGCCTTGACCAGCGGATGCTCCACCATCGCTACCGCCGCTTCCCGACCTTCGATGACAGCGAACAGTCCTTTGGGGGCACCGGCTCTTTCCAGTGCAGCGATCACGATGTCGGCGGTGCGCCGCGCCAGGTTCTCGTGTCCGGGGTGGATTTTGTGCAGCACGGCGCATCCTGCGGCCAGTGCGGAGGCGCTGTCCCCGCCGATGACGCTGAATGCGAAGGGGAAGTTGGATGCTCCGAAAACTCCGATCACGCCCAGGGGCACGTTGACCCGGCGGATGTCCGGGCGCGGGCCCATGCCCCAGTCAGGATCCGCGTGGTCAATGGTGGCCTCCAGGACAACACCGGATCGTAGCTCCTCGGCGAAGAGGTCAAGTTGGAAAGCGGTGCGCCGCAACTCCCCCCGCAGCCGCGCTTCGGTGAGGTTGGTCTCGGCCACTGCCAATCCTACGAGTGCGTCGGCGTTGGAGCGCAGGGCTTCGGCGAGGGCGGTGAGCCAGGCAGCCCTCTCGCCGGGGGTCCGGGCGGCAGAGGCCAGGTAGGCCTCATGGGCGCGTCTGGCGGTCTGATCCATATCCGCAGTTGTGGAAGCAAGGTTAAAAGCGGCACTCATGCAGGGGCTCCTCGGAAAATAGATGGGAGTGCTGTTTTACGGTTTCGAATGCTTCAAGCTCGGCGGATCGCGCTGACTGCAGGGTCCCGTTCCGCCGGGGTATTAGGTGGAGGGTCCGGCGAGCACTGCGGGGTTGAGGATGTTGCGGGGGTGTTTGCTCTGGCAGACGTCGATGACGTTCTCGATGGTCCGGCGTTTAAGTTCCTCGTAGGACTGCTCGGTGTACCAAGCCACGTGCGGGGTGAGGATGACGCGTTCGAGTTCGAGCAGGGGGCTGGTGAGGGGGAGTGGCTCTTCTTCAAAGACGTCCAGCCCGGCGGCTTTCAGGTGGTTGTTTTTCAGCGCGTCGATAAGGGCCGCTGTGTCGACCACGCCGCCGCGGCAGGTGTTGATGAGGCTAGCGCCCTCCTTCATCTGTGCCAGTGTCCGGGCGTTGATGAGGTGGCTGGTGTGCTCGTTAAGTGGCACGTGGAGTGAGACGACATCGGAGGCGGCCAGCAACTGCGGGAACGGGACCACTTCGATGCCTTCCTCGGTTGTGGTTCCGGGAGCGCGCAGAGGGTCGTAGCCGATGACGGTGTAGCCCAGGGCTTTGGCCTTGGCGGCTGTTGCTGCCCCTATCAGGCCAAGGCCGACGACGCCGAAGGTCTGTGTTGAGATCCGGTGCAGTGGCTGGACCGAGGGCAGGTTGTGGCGGCCGCTCCGGACACCCCGGTCAAGGTCTACGATGCCGCGTGCAAGGGCCACGGCCAGAGCGATGGCGTGGTCACTGACGTCGTCGATCCCGTAGTCGGGAACGTTGGACACAGCAACCCCCTGTGCTGTCGCGGCAGCAAGGTCTATATTGTCCACCCCGGCCCCATAGCGGCCGATGGCCTTCAGGTGGGGCAGAGCCTTGATGACCCTTTCAGTGATGGGCGCGTACTGAACGACGATGCCGTCCGCGTCGGCGGCGGCTTCGATGACTTCGTCCTCGTTGGTGCAGTGGGCCCGGACGAGGTCTATGCCGTGCCGGTCGGCGACGGACTGTTCGATGTCGACTGAGTCCAGTTCGTAGTCGGTGATGATGATTCGGGCCGTTTTGGGCATGCCGGTTCTCCTCATTGGTGTTGGAAGGTGTGGTGCTCGTGGGTTGGCCCCAGGCGGGGTGGATGGTTCCGGGAGCTGCCTGCGTGCCGGCAGCCGCCACACGCTGCCGGCGGGGAAGGTCAGATGTCAGGCCCAGCGCAGCACGAGCGGATCTTTGCGTTTGGCCATCTCGATCAGATGTGACCGGGTTTCGGGGTGGAGGTCACCGATGGGTGCCCGGGTCTTGTCGCTGTCGATGATGTTGCCTTCCTTCATGAGCACCTTTGTGGCCCGGAGTCCGCATTGGCGGTTCTCGAAGTGGATAAGAGGCAGGAGGTCCTCCCAGTTCCGGACCGCCTGATCCCGGTTGCCGGCATGGAAGTCTCGAACGATGTGGCCCAGCTGGTCCGGGACCATGCAGCTGCTCATCGTTCCCTGCGCGCCGGCGTCCAGGTCGGGGATGAGCGTGATGGCTTCCTCTCCGTCGAAGATCCCGGGGAGGTCCGAGCCTGTGGCAGTGCCGAGGGATCGGATCTTGTCCGCGGCCTGTGGCATCTCGATCTTGGCGTAGTTCACCTGCGGGACTTCGCGTGCCAGCCGGGCCAGGACGTTCACCGACAGGAGTGTCGGGCTCATCGGCGCGTCCTGGATCATGATGTCGATCTCCAGCCCGTCGGCTACGCGTTTGAAATACTCAACTATGGTGTCGTCGTCGACCTTCATGGTCGCCCCAAAGAACGGCGGCATCAGCATAACCATCCGGGCCCCGTGGTCCTGGGCCTGCAGGCTGCGTTCCCGGGCAATGCGAGGGCTGAAATGGCTAATCGTGACGCACACGGGGATCCTGTCGGCAGCGTGCTCCATCGTGGCCCGCAGCACCGCCTCACGTTCCTTGTCTGTGAGGGAGAACTGCTCCGAGTAGTTGGCCAGGATGCAGATGGCATCGGAGCCGCCGTCCACGAGGTAGTCCACGACCCGTCGCTGGCCCTCAAGGTCGAGCTCCTCATCCTCGCTGAAGATGGTAGGGGCCACGGGCATAACACCGGTGATGACACTCATGATCTGGTTTTTCCTTACTTTGTGGGCCAGTGGCCGGGAGTTTTGAAGGGCTGATGGGGTATCGGACACTGAGTCGTATCAGCGCTTGGATGATGATTGCGGGGGACTGGAGGCGGGGCGTCCCTGTGGTCATGGCGAATCTGTCGCAATTGACGCTTTTTCAATCTCGGCGTCAGCGGGTATATTGCCTATTCCGCGCTGCCCGGCCTCACCGCGGGAACCGGTTCGGTCAGTGGCCTGACCAGGCTGGTTTCTGTTTGGCCAGGAACGCCTGCACCCCGGACGCAAAGTCGTTGCTGCCGTAGACAGCCCTGACGATGTCGTCATCGTCGTGGTCCGGACCTGGGTGGAGGCGCCGGAGACCCTCCTTCACGGCCCACATCGTCAGTGGTGCGTGATTGGACAGGCGGTCGGTGAGCTTGTCGAGTTCGTCGTCCATGTTGGCCGTCACGAGACTGACGAAGCCGCAGGCAAGCGCTTCATCGGCGGGCATCAAACGAGCTGTCAAGAGAATCTCGGCGGTTCTGGACCGTCCCAGCAGTTGTGTGAGCACTGCCAGGGTGTTGAGGGAAAGGCAGTTTCCCAAGGTCCGTGCGATCGGCACACCGAACGTCGCTGAAGCATTGCAGATGCGGATATCGGCCATTGCGGCGATACTCAGTCCGCCACCGACGCAGTAACCCTCGATGGCTGCCACGACGGGAACATTTACCCTCGCCAACCTGGCCAGGACGCTGCCGACCTGGGACTCGTATTCGAGGCCGCGTTCGCCGTCGAATTCGACGAACTGGGAGATGTCCGTGCCCGCAACAAAGGATTCGCCGCCTGCTCCCCGCAGCACCATTATCCGGATGTCGTCATCAGCGTCCGCCCGTTCACAGGCGTCATGGAGGCCCTGGTACATGTTCCATGTCATGGCATTGCGTTGGGCGGGTCTATTGAACGTGACGTTCAGGACGGCTCCGACCTTCTCAATAAGGAGTTCTTCGGTCATGGTCTTCCCGCTATCCGGACGGGAGCGTCTTCTTCTCCGGCCAGCGTTCCAAGTTCGGCGCCTTCGTATCCGACCGAGGCCAGTACTGTACGGTTGCTCGATCCCAGGACCGGCCCGGCGCTGCGGCGGACGGTTGGTGTGCGGGAGAACCGCATGGGTGAACCGAGCTGCCGAACCTTTCCCAGGGAAGGGTGATCGGCGTCCCAGAAGAACTCCCGTGCGGCGAGGTGCTCATCGTTGAACACCTGGCCGAAGTCCAAAATCGGCGCAACCGGGACTCCTGCCTCATTCAGAATCGATACGATTTCATCGGTAGTCAATTGGGAAGTCCTGGACTCGATCGACTCAATCAGTGGAACCCGGTTCTGCATGCGGTCGTAAGTCCCGGCATACTTCGGATCCTCCAGCAGCTCGGTGAGATCGAGTGCTCTGCAGAAGGACGTCCAGTTCCGGGGCGTATTGGCCCCGATAGTGACGTAACCGTCCTTGCTGACGACAGCCTGGTAGGGCGCCTGGTTCTGGTGCGCGGAACCGTGACGGCCGCCGACCGCCCCCTCAGCGAAGTATGCCCCTGCCTCCCAAACTGCATAGGAAACGGCTGACTCCAGCAGTGACACGTCAATGTACTGGCCTATCCCGGAGCTGCGCCGCTCGTAAAGGGCTGAGGTGATGGCCAGCGCAACGTACAGTGCCGTGGTGAGGTCACAAATCGGCACCCCAGTCTTGACAGGAGGCTGGTCAGGGTAGCCGGTGATGCTCATCAATCCACTGCGCGCCTGGGCCATAATGTCCAACCCGGGCAGGTGGGCCAGCGGTCCGTCTTGGCCCCACCCGGACGCCGAGGCGTAAATCAGCCCGCGGTTCTCGAGAGCGAGGTCCTCATACGTAAGACCGAGGCGGCGCATAGCCCCAGGGCGCAGATTCTCCACGACCACGTCTGCCTCGCGGGCCAGTTTTTCGAAGGCAGCCTTTCCTGCGGGTGACTTCAGGTCAATGGTTACCGACTCTTTGTTGCGGTTAAGCCGTACGAACGGCGAACTTTCTCCGTTGATTAACGGCCCTGTTGCCCTAGTTTGCTCGCCGCCATCCGGGTTCTCAATCTTAATAACGCGGGCGCCAAGATCTGCCAGTTGCATGGTGGCAAACGGGACCGCCATAAAAACCCCAACCTCCAAGACCGTCACTCCCGCTAACGGCGCCGACGTAGCATCACTGCCCGTGCCTGTCATTACATACCTTTTCTTCTAGGTCCAACAGTCTTGTATATTGTATACAAAAAGATGGATGAGCGGAAGAACTTTTTGCTACTGCCACAGAACCCGTACATCCGGTGATCGCGAGCTAAGCCTTCTCCGCGCAGTCGCAACCTCGCGTATATGAAGGTCCACGGGGGGCGCAAGCCTTCGCAGCCCATCGCCCACGGCGCACGACTGTAAATTGGGTGCCCCCAGGTGTTGGAGCGACTCCTAGCGGGGCGATTTCGTCGGCAAGCGTCTAAAGCATCCGGTGCTGCACCGCAGGGAGCCAAAGGAAGTTTCACCAAGAACTCTGGGAGAGCGGCAGGACTTAGATGCCAGTAGGGCGGTGCGAGGCTTGGCTTTGTATACTGTAGAGCGCCGACTAAAAGAGCAGCGTTAGTCCTGTGATTGCAGGTACCTAATAGTGTCGAAAGGGGTCCGTTGGCACTCCCGAGTTCTTCTCGCAATGCCACCCCCGATACCAGCGGGCGGGTGCAGGCACCTTCCCTCGTAGCACTTGCGGCCGATGCTATCCGCAAGAAAATCTTGGCCGGCGAGCTCAAACCTGGCGAGCAGCTGCGAGAAGAGCCGCTCACCGTAGAACTGGATGTCAGTCGCGCACCGTTGCGCGAAGCACTTCGAGCCCTGGAAAACGAAGGCCTGGTTGTTGCACGGCCACGTCGGGGTAGCTTTGTAGCGACGCTTACAGATCACGATGTCTACGAGATCATGACGCTGCGCTCAGCCCTCGAACGTATGGCGTTTGAACTGGGCATTCCCGTTGTTGATCCCGATGTTTTGGTGCCGGCTCGCGAAGCCCTGGAGCAAATGGCTCGTTGTGCACGTGACGAAGACCGTGGAGCGTTGGTGCAGGCTGGATACGACTTCCACTTTGCCCTTATCCGAATTGCTGGGCATCGCCGCCTAGAAGCGACTTATGCTGCATTGCAACAACAGTTGCTGGTGTGTATGTCCAGAAATCTGATTGCCCGTGAGCGCTTCTACGAAGACCTGGAAGAAAACGTGAACCGACATCGTCGTCTGCTTTCACTAGTTGAGTCCGGGAACGTAGATGCCGCCCTTGCTGAACTTGCAGTCCACGGCGAACACACGTTCCGGAACATCCCTTCATCGGGAACCGCCTGAGATCGTCCTGTGCAACCGACTGCTGGAATAGCCAACATCTCGATCGAATGGCCACTGTTTACCCCCAAGGCTAACTTCCACCGCCGTGAACGAGGCACCCGCTGAGCAGCTCCACGAATGGAGTCAGAGGAAAACGCTGCCAGTGATATGCCGGAAGAGGGCCCTTCTGCGGACACTCCCCCGGCTGTTTAGAAGAGCCGATAACGGATCTTCTGTAAAGCTGGGGGAGTGGGTAACGTTTTGTCGGTGTTGTCAGCAGGTGGCTGGGGTGTCGCCCACTCTGGGCCTCTGGAAGCGACCGCCCGCGCCCGCGAGGGAAATGCCCTGCATGCTCAAATGACGCAGTGCGACTCACCAATGGCATGCGCGGTCTGGTCTGGGAGCAGCGGGCTGGATTGAACTGGAAACAGGGGAGCGACAATGCTTCACCATACCCAAGTGGGGGGTGAAATATCTGGTCCCGAATCTGTCGGTTGCATGTGGTCGAGTTCAAGGGGCTGGAGGTCTGATATAACCCATCTGGATATATCTACGGCCGATTCCACCTTGCGCTCTACTTGCCGGGCAATGACTGCAGGTACGATACGTCCCCATACAATCTGTGGAAAGAGCCAGCTGATCCAGATTGGTTCATTGCGTGGAACACCTCGTATGGCTTCAGGAAAGTGATTGTCCGAAGGAGCGGGATCTTGGTAGTACCCGGCCCTAATGGAGTGAGAGTCTTTTGGCGTCAAAAGGACACGCAAAGCTTCAGATGGGTCATCCTGTGGCCAGATGTACCAAGGTTCACGGTCACGCTGAGCGTGCAGCATGATGTTGCGAAGTTCAAGCGCTGCTTCGACCAGATCCGAATGCTGCCACTTCCAGTAGTAGAAGACGCCACCACGAAACAAGAGATTTAGGGCCTTCTCGTACATTCGTACGCGCTCACGAAGATGGGCATAGGCATTAGGGTTTTCGGTCTTGTAACGTTTATCTGCCAAAGGTGTCGCTCGTACTATGACGCGTCTTTCGTCCTTTGGTTGATCGAGTAGTTCTAGGACAATCTCGGTGCATCGTTCTCGATCTCCGCCCGCAAAGTGCCCATCGTCTTCAATTTGGAGTGAAACAGTAGGCGCCTGAGATTCGGTTAGTGGCGATCCAAGAGACAAATCGGAGCTTTCGCTGGGCGCACTTTTCGTTTGCGGTAGGGGCACAACGCCACCCTGAGGCACACCGGATGACCCTTTGTGCTTAGCTTTCACCTGTGCGACAGCTCCTATGATTGCAGCGACTACCGCGGCTACGGCTGCAATGATTGCTGCCCAGATTTCCGGCGACATCCCACTATCACACCAATAGTGCCGACGTTCCGCTAGTAGCCCCCGGTCGCGAAGCTGTACGGCCGCAATTCCGCGAAATATTTCGACTGATGCAATATGCCGAGTAGCTGCTGGTGAGCCGGCGTATTCGGAACCAGCGAATACCGTTGCTTCACTTGCACGACTTGCCCTCCGATGACGTGGGTCGCCTCGGGGCCGGTGATCTGCTGGTGTGAGTCGTTATGAATGAAGTGCTGCGCGGGCGAAGGCTTGCCCTGGCGCGTTGACGCTGTTGGCTTTGAGCCCGAAACGGTCGTCGAGGATGCCGAGGTTCAGCAGGACCTCGTGGGCGTCGACGAGGAGTGCTTGGACGGTGTTCGGTTCCAGTCCGGCTCCGGTGTGGCTGCGCCAGCCGAGTGCTTCGAGGCCGAAGGCGACGGCTTCAAGGTAGTCGGCCCAACCACTTCGTTTCCCTGCCGCGACTTCGAGTAGGAGTAACAGCGCCGCGTCACGCTCGGAGTCATGACGGTGCCGGTGGGCAACGGCTTGGGCCAGGAAAAGCAAAAGGCCTGCGGGATCATCGAGCAGCCGCTTGGCGGCGGAGGTGAGGACGAGCCTGCCTTTGATTTTGCGGATCAGGCCGAGTCGTTGAGCGCTTTCGCGCAGCTGAAGAACGGGCAGGGTCTGGTCCTCGCGGTTGGCTTTGCCGACCCAGTCCTTGGCCCACCCGAGCTCTGTCATGGCCTCGCGCACCACGGCCGGCGGCAGCCAGCCGGCAGCGGTGAGGGATAGACCGTCAAGCCCGACGCGGCGAGTGAGCCAGAGATAGGGCGCGGTCATCGCCTCGGCGACGTCTGCTTCGACCGTTGCGGGGCCGTCGAGGCCGGCGGCGTGCAAGTATGAACGGAATTCACGTCGCAGCCCGGGAGGCATCCGGTTCGTGAGTTCCTGGGTCAGTGACTCACTTCCGGGGCCGTGTTCGCTGGCAGAGGGAGCAGCGAACAGCAGGGTGAGCTCTTTGTTCACGGCATTGATGTCCAGCTGTTCCGGGTCGAATTCCTGCCATGGCCCGGCTGTCCAGGCGACCCATGCCTTCAGGTCTTTGTGGTCTTTGTGGCCGGGGTCTGCGAGGGCGTCGAGGAGGTCGTGGTAGCCGCCGGTGCCGCCGGAATCTTCCAGCGGCGCCCGCCGCTTCCCGTCCAGGAGCCGCGCCCTTGGGGTGTTGGCCGGCATGGGGAGGCTTCCGGTGAGCTCGAGGCGGTGGATCCAGCCGTCTCCGAAGTCGTATTCATAGAACAGGGGACCGGACTCCGGGGTGAGGAGCTGGCCCAGGGTCCAGTCCGTCTCGGGCAGGTCATCGTCAGAGTCTTCGATCAGGTCCAGGGGGACCCAGCGACGTGGTTCGCGCACGATCCCGTTGACGGCACGCAGACGAACAAAGGGGTCGGTGTCTGTGAAGGAATGCAGGTGTGAATCCCGCCAGCCCACGGCCGTTTGCAGGACCTCGTGAACTCTGTCCATGGTCAGGGATGGGTCTACTTCGAGTAGCCGCCAGATGGCCGGCTCGCTGCCCACGATGGAGACTTTCATCCGCAGCAACATCGCATCGGAATCTGGATCTGGATCGCGTTTCGTCACAGCACTATCCTGCCAGCCCGAGTATTTGCGCTAGACCTCTGTCCGGGTTCGCGGCGTCCACTGTGCTACCGCCGATAAGAGGCGTAGGTGGCCCAGGTGTTACCTGCCTGTTTGGCGTGCTGTTCGGTGATTTGAGTGCTGTAGCCAAGCGCCTGGGCTGCAACCGGTGGGGGCATTGTCAGGACGAGAGCGCGCAGCGTGGCGTTCCTGGCTCCCAGGAGGTGAATGCCGCTTTCGCGCAACTTCTTCATGAGATGGCCGGGATGAAGATGTTGGCCGGGGCGGTATCCGGGAAAGAGCCACGCCGAGACGCGGTTGGCGGCGGTGTTCATGTTCGGCCTGTCGGCGAGGTGTTGTTGAAGGATTTCGTCGAAGGGGTGGGGAACAGGGACCGGATGGTCCTCGAAGACGATGACGGTTTCGCCGTCGCTGGTGCGGCTTATTTGCTCGCTTCGCATGCTGGCGATGCGTGTCAGTGGCTGGGCGTAGAGGAGCAGCAGGACGGCGGCTGCGCGGTGATGGAGTGGGATGTGGTGATTGTCGAGGGTTTCGCGCAGCAGCCTGAGCCGTTCGTTCTGGTCCAGGACGGGCCGGGAACTGGCTTTGCGGTAGGGGAAGTCGACCCGGGGAAGGTGCTGCTTCCGGACGGCCCAGCGCACGAAGGTTCTGGCAGTGCTGCGCGTTGTCGGTCCCGTGGCGATCCAGTGGTCGATGTCCTCCTGCTGGCATTGGGTGGCAGTTTCCCTCGTCCTGAGAGATGCCGGAGGAAGTCCCTGGCCACGGAGACATCCTGCTTGGCTGCACGGGCGGTGCCCCAGTTCAGTTCTCCGGCGACGGAGAGTTGGCGCATCCGGCGCAGGTGGTAAGGTGGTGCCAGGTGGCGAACTGTTTGATCAGGGCGTGGTGATCCGGGTCCATGAGTTCGGCCAGGACCCGGTCCAGCCAGGCCTCGAAGTTCAGCAGGTTCCGGTCGATCGGCTCCAGAAGTCCGTGCTCGATGAAGAGCTCCCGCAGGTGCATCGCCGTCCGCGGCGACTCGTGGCCATCGAAGGTGGTGTGGGCCAGCGGCCGGGCGCCGGTGGCGATGGAGGACAGCAGATCGCGGACGTCCGGGTTGCGCAGCCCCGTCAGCGCGCTGCGCGGGTGGGGCTGACCGCTGATTCCCTCGTGCAGGGGTTTGAGGGGTTCAGACACGGTCCCGGTGCCATCGTCGAGGAGGTCGGCCAGGTGATCTTGCAGGCAGCAGCGGGCGCACCGCCGGGCCCGGTAGGGTTCTTCCTCGGACGAACATTGGGTGCAGTGGAAGTCGGCCGGGATACCCGCGCAGTCAACACAGACCGGGGATCCGGTGCCGTCCAGGCCGGGCAGGAGCCTTTCAGTCCCGCAGCCGGGACAGGTCCCGTGCGTCCGGGCAGCGCGCTGGTAGCAGAGCCGGCAGACCCGCCCCTCGGGCCATTTCGCACCGAGCCTGGTGGCTGGTTTCCGGCAGCGGGCGCAGAGTTTCTCGTCCTGGGTCAGCATTACTCTGCGGGGCGGACGCGGGCGCGTTTGGGCCGGATCGTCGTGTTCAGGTCAACGACTTTGGGGCCGTTCGATGCGGGACCGTTCACGGCGTTTTTCCGCTGGGCTGTGGCAACGGTATGGAAGTGGCAGAGGTCCTCGACGGTGCAGTTGAGGGCGTCGCAGAGGGCGCCGAGCAGGGTCATAGACATGCGTTCGGGTTTTTGTCCGACGAGCCGGTAGATCTGTGAGGGGGAGAGGTCGATGCCGCGTTCGACGAGCAGGGGAATGAGGTCGGAGATGTTGAACAGTCCGCGTGCGGCCATGATTTCGCGCAGCCGCCAGGCGTATTCGATCTGCTTTTTCATGGTGTCTTCCTCTGGTTGGTGCCGGTGGCTTCTGCGGCCATCTTGGTCATGGCCGCCCGCAGGGTGCGGGTGCGGTAATCGGAGGAGACGCCGGTGTAGAGGGCGGTGGTGGAGGAGTGTTCGTGCCCGACCTGTTGCTGGACGAACAGGGCGTCGTAGCCGTCCTCGATCAGGTGGGTGACGTAGGAGCGGCGCAGGGAGTGGAAATCGATGCCGTCCGCGAGTCCGAGCCCGGTCCGTAGCAGAGTGAATTCCAGGGTGAGTGAGTCGGCGCTGACCCTGCCGCTGCGCTCGGTGGGCCAAAGGGATGCGTGTTCCTCGCCGGTTCCGGGTGGCCGCACCTCCTCGATCCATTGCCTCAGGCAGTCCACGGCCCAGCCGGTGTGGGGGACTGTCAGGACGCTGCGGCGTTTGGGAGGTGAGCCGCGCATAGCTTTGCCGTGCCGGACGTAAAGAACGCCGTATCCGCCGAACTCGGCTGCGTGCGGGTTGGTTCCGAAGTCGGTCAGTTCGAGCATGCGCACCTCGTTGCGCCGAAGGCCCCAGGCGTAGGCGACTTTGATGGTCGTGGCCATGCGGAACGCTGATCCAGCCTTTGCGCCCCCTGCTTGAGGGCGTGATCGACCCGGTCATCGGCGTAGTCGAACAGGTCCTGCAGCTCGTCCCGGGTCAGCGGTCGCTTGCGGGGGCGGGCGGATGCTTCCTGAACATGCGCGGCGGTGTTCCACTCGTGGCAGACCTGGACCGGGTGGATGCCGAACCGCTCCATGCATTCCTGCTCCCAGCCGTAGGCCGGATCGGTCAGATAGCCCAGGAACAGGCGGAGGGCGTTTTGGTATGCCAGCAGCGTTGAATGGCTCGCGGAGCGGACGGCACGCAGCTCCATGAAGAACTCATCGACATCACCCACGGTCCAGGACCAGGGATCTTCGCCCGTGAAGGAGCGAAAACGCTGGATGACCTGCTCCCGGCGCGCGATCGTCGTGAAGGCAAGGTTCCGGCTCAACTGCTGATTGCGCCACCCGTCCAGCATCGCCTGGAACACCTGCTCGGCAGGGTTGAACAGCGCCACGTCCCGGGCGATTTCCTGGCGGTTCCGGCGGGTCCGGGCTGTCTGTCCACATTTTGTCCTCGCATAACACGCGACACTTTCGCATATTCTGCGAATCAACAGCAAAACGGCCTGTAACTGCGGGGATTTTTCATTCGTGCCGTCCGCCACGTCACGCTGATTCAGCTCCGGCAACGTGCTGCCGCCGACTCTAAAGAGCCCGAAAATATAAGCAATCCCGGGGGCAGCCGGTTGTCGGCAGGGCAGCGGTATCAAAGTCCGTCGAATTCGCACCAGATGCGATTCGCCGGATTCTACTGGCACCCCTGCGTATCGAGTGTGTGCTGTAGGCGCCTGTGTTGGTTCCGCTGTTCTTCCTGCAGTGGCTCATCGCGTTCCTTCAATGCGGGAACAACGCGGCTCAGCGGCTGAGGCGCAAATGCCCGTGAGAGACTCTCACGGGCATTTTGCTGCTCCGCTTGCGGCAGTCATTGAAGCGCTTTCCCGAATGTTCTGTTGAAAGGTATCGTCCTGCCACCCGCCGCCCGGTCGAAGACCGCCGCATCTGAAGCCGCCACCCCGCCAAAGCCGCCGTGGCGAGAACCGCGAGGCCAAGCAGCGCCCATACCCATACATCCATGCCGTACCTCACTTCAGTTCAAGACTGTCAGGCAACAAACGGAATCCCGCCCTCTGTCCTGAAAGTAGTCATCAGGGTGGCTTCCGTTTCTCGCAATTGTCGGTTTTTTCGCTGTGGGGTGAGCGGAGCCAGCTGCTGCTTGGAGAATCACCCCACCCCTTCACGGCCCTCACGCTCTCACCGGTAGTTGGAAGGGTGACGAAAAAGGTCCGTTTCGTTCCCCCCAGCACACGGTAGCTCAGTGTTCTAGAGGGAAGCTCAAGATCCACTATCAGATTGGGGAGCGGTGGTTGGCGGCAAGGACGGCGAGGTCGTGGATGAGCTGCTGTACTTCGCGTTCGCGGCCTCGGGATGGCAAGGCCGGGGATTCACCGAGTGGCCTGTTGGGAGGAGAGGGCACCGGCGCAGGACTTGAGGAGGTTGTCTTGGACCGTTTCTTGACTGCAGCAGGCAGGTCAAAATGAATTGCTTTTTCCATCACATATCCTCTGCATGGGTCTGTCTCTTCTTTGGCCACTATCAGGGCCTGTCAGAGATGTTGAAGTTCTTGCGTTGCCTTGTCGCGGAGCCCCGCCGGAGTGTCGGCCGGTCGGCCTGCCGGTCATGTTTTCCGGCGGTCCGATTACGTTAGGTAGCAGCAACGCCGGGTGGAAGCATGTTGGCCATCAAGGAGAGTTATTGCGTGAATCTTGATGCGTGCTTCGTGCCCGGCCCGGCCTATTCGCCAACTGTGCGCTACGCGCTTCGGGCGCACACTGCGGCCTCCCCTTGACCTGCAGGAAGCGCCAGTAGGCGCCTCTGCCCGTTTTGCGGGGCCCTGTCCGGGCTAGGCGCTCAGGGGTGTTTCGTCTTGGGTGTGCTTGCCTCTGCTGTGGTGCAGCTGTCGGCGATTAGTCCCATGGCGGCATGTTCCCGTACTGCTTGAATTGCCTGCACCGCGGAGGCCTTATCCGTGAATTGGTTCGAGAATGCCAGGACGGCTCCGTCAGGTGCTTTAAGCCTGAATCCGAATGACGTGTGCCCGTTGTTGAAAAGTTCGAATGTTCCTGTCACGGTACTCCTTGCTGCCGCCCCGGGGGACGATCCTGGGCTTAGTTGCTAAGTGAAACGCTGCTTTGCGTCCCGGCCCCCCAGCCACCCGACACCCGACAAAACTTATCGTAAACGCGGATATTGTCTACTCGCGAGTACAATCCAAGTTATTTTAAACGCTGTAAGAATGACGTAATAGTAACTCTCAAGATTCCATCAACTATTCGCGTCGGCGGATAGAGGCTTTGTGTTTTAGTAATGCTGCTTACCATATTTGGCGTTGCAGACTTGTTTAGGGGGAACAATGAATGATGCAGATGTGCGGTTGGAGATAGTTGCGAAGGGGGACGTTCAAGAGTCATTCTCGCTGGGAGCGCCGGCAACCGGGCTGCGGCTCGGTGAGATGTGGACGGGAGATGTTGCCCTGATTGCCCCGCAGCCGGCGCCCTTCCGTAAAAAAGACTGGCCCTGACCGAGGTCCTTTATCCGTTACCGGTGTTCGTTCGAGTGGCACGAGTAGAAGCAAAGGAAATCCGTCCCACTTGCTTTAGGCGCTTACGCAGGTCAAACCGAGGCAAGGACGTCTCGACGTTGATCAGTGTGAACAAGTCGCGGCACCGGTAGTGCGACATGTATGGTGCCCGCTTTACCGGCATGGGATGTGTTATATCGGTCCAGGTTGGCCTATGAGGTAGCCCTGGGCGCAGCTGATGTCCAAGGCCCGGACCGCGTCCAAGTCGGCTGGAGTTTCAACGCCTTCGGCGACAGTTGCCGCTTCAAGATCTTTAGCTAACGTGACGAAAGCGCGGACTGCGCTGCGGCGTGAGGAGTCTGTGGCTACTCCTTGAATGAGGGACTTATCAACCTTGATGATATCGGGTCGTAATTCCACAATGTGGTGGAGAGAAGCGAAACCTGCCCCCGCGTCGTCTATCGCGATCCTCAATCCTTGCTCCCGTAAGGGCTGCAAATGGTTCCTCAGCTTCTCATAGGCGGCCACTGCCGCGGTTTCCGTAACCTCAAGCACCAGCCGGCTTACGTCAACCCCCAGAGACCCGAAGCTTTCTTCAGTCAGGACAAGCGCTGCGCTTGGGCTAACGTTCACTGCCAGGTATGCATTGGCAGGCAGCTGCAGCAGGGACCTCACCGAAGTCTGTATTGCAAGCATTTCAAGCTCGACGCCGAGCCCTGTCGCGTGAGCTGATTCGAACACCCTGTCGGGGGCGCCATTGGCCTGCGTAAACCGGGACAGGGCCTCATAACCAATCGTTGTTCCATTTTTCAGGTTCATGATCGGCTGGAACACGGACTCTACAGAGCCGGTGGCGAGGATTCCGCTGATAACCTCGCGTTGCTGCGCGGCAGATTGTTGGGCATCCAGTGTTTCGATAAGTACCTCGGCCAACATTGCCATAAATGCTGCATCACGGTCAGTCAGCTGCTCCGGCCCGCGACTCATGCAGCAAAACGTGCCGTACAAGCTTCCATCGGAAAGTCGTAAGGGAACTCCAATGTAACTGCCGATCCCGCGCTCCAACGTAGTCGCCAGACCCCGCACCCGGTGGTCGACCTGACTGTCAGGAACGACATTGGGCAGCGCGCCATCAATCATCTGCTGACAATAGGTGTCAGGTAATTCAGGGCCTGCACCTGGGACGATGCCAAAGGAACCTGCCTGACCAGTGACTTCCCGGTAAATTTGTCGTCCGCCGCGGAATTCGGACAGAAACGAAACATCCATCTGCAAATGCCGGCGCGCCAACTCCAGAACCTTCACTACATTCGGTTCCAGGAGCCCAACCAGACCACTTCCGTCCCCGAAACGATCCGTACCTCCGCCTGAAGCGTTTTCGCTCAAAAAGATCCCAACCTCTGAAGCATCGAACTGCCAACACGATCTCGTTGCGCAGGCCGTACTTGTCTGTCGTCAGGCCTGCCCGGCCGACACAGGAGTTTGACCGGCCCCTGGCGGAGGCCGGTCAACATGGCCTGTCAGCTAGTTCGCAAGGAACCGGATCAAAGTTTCGTTCCATTCTTCCGGGTGACTGACGTTGCAGCCGTGCGGGGCACCGGCAATGACGTGCAGTTCGCTGCCGGGCAGGCTTTCGTGGATGCGCTGGCCGGATCCTTCGAAGGGCACCGTGGCGTCACCGTCACCGTGGAGCACGAGGGCGGGTACGTTCACCTTGGTGAGATCTGCGCGGAAATCAGTGCTGCCGAAGGCTTCCATACAGGCCAAAGCCGCTTTTTTGTCCGACTGCTTGCACAGGGCAATGGCGTCCTGGCGCTGCTGTTCACTGACTTTGAGTTCCCCATCGACGGAGAAAAACTCGCGGGTGAACCCGTCATAGAACTCATCCTCGTCCTTGGTCAGGTCAGCGGTCATCTTCGCAGCCTTGTCCTTGGTCAGCGGACCTTCGGGGTTGTCATCGCCCTGCATCATGAAGGGCGGGACCGCGGATGCGAAAACAACACTGCGCAGCCGCTCTGCGCCGTAAAGGCTGAAGTAGCGGGCAACCTCGCCGCCGCCCATGGAGAAACCAACCAAGGTGACGTCAGTCAGGTCCAACTGGCCCAGCAGGGTGTGCAGGTCCTTGGTCATAGTGTCGTATGTGTACCCGGTCAAGGGTTTATCACTGCGGCCGAAACCGCGCCGGTCATACGTGATGACCCGGTACCCGGCCTCCTGTAGGGCCGGTACCTGGGCCTGAAAGGCTTCCCCGGACAGCGGCCACCCGTGAATCAGGACGACCGGACGACCGGTGCCTCCAGTGTCATCCACGTGAAGGTTGGTGTCTTTAAACAGTCCGTGATGTGCGGTAATTTCCGTCATGACTCACCTTTCGCTATCTGCATTGCCGTTCTGGCTGCCCCCATCAGGCCAGCCTACACAAAACCGTAAGCATGCTGTCTTTCGGAAAGGCCAACCATTGTCCTGGTCCTGGTAATCAGCTGCTACCGCAAGAAGCACCTGCTGCGGCTAACGGTGGACAGGCTGCTGCCGTTGGGCAGTCCATCAGAGTGGGGGTGACGAATAAGGTGCAGGGGTAGTTTCCTGATGGGCGCGCCGGCCGGCGGGTGGAGGATCGACCCCTTTCGAAGGGGATTGCCATGAAAACCATTACCGGTATCTGGGCCGTAGCTGCGGCCGTGTCGCTGGCGGGCATCACAGGATGCGCCGCCCAAAACGGGGACTCTTCTCCCTCACCCGTGGCCAGTTCTGCGGCCCCGTCAGCCGGTAATCCAGCCCAGACTGAAGGGGTGATCACCATTCGGGACTTCAAGTATGAGGTTCCGGATTCAGTGAAGCCAGGGGCGATGGTGACGGTGACCAACGCGGACAGCGCCCCGCACACCGTGACGGCCAAGGACGAGGGCGGCTTTGATGTTGAAGTTCCGGGTGGTGCGACGGTGATCTTTCAGGCCCCGGACGCCCCGGGGGAATACGGGATCATCTGCACCTTCCATCCACAGATGAACGGGACGCTGGTCGTGAAATGAACGGTGCGATGAGTGATGACAGTAACCGGGCAGAGATAAAACCACAGGCGCGGTCTCTGTGGGTGGTGCGTATTGTTGCCGCGGCGGGTCTGGTGGTCAGCGCAGTGGTCCATGTCCAGCTCGCCCCGGGCTATCAGCAGGCTGCCCCGGGCGGGATCGGGCAGGGCACCCTGTTCCTGGTCCAGGCTGGCGCCGCGGTCCTGGCCGCGGTGTTTGTGCTACTCAGGGGTTCATGGGCGGCTTTTGCTACGGCTGCCTTGGTCGGGCTGTCGTCTCTGGCAGCTGTGATCCTGTACCGGTACGTCCAGGTCCCGGCTGTCGGGCCGCTGCCTTCGATGTATGAGCCGGTCTGGTACGCAGCCAAGGTCATTAGCGCGGTTGCCGAAGGCGTTGGCGGGGCCCTGGCCGTCGCGGGATACGCCCTGCTGGGCAAGACCGGGACCGGGTCATGGACAGCCGCCGGGCGCCGAGGCCCAAGTGCGTCGCCGCCCTGAGCACGGCGGGACCCTCTGCCCTTACCGGTACGCCGTACGGTGCCGGGAAACCGTGCCCCAAAAAATATTGTGGGCCGGGGCACAATTTTACCCATCCGTTTCGGTCCTGGTTTCGAAGTACTCGTGTCCCCTTTGTTGGGGTGCCAACATCACACGCGCGTGAATGAGGAGAAATTGCAATGAATAAGACACTTCGCTTTATGGCTGTTCCCACCCTTGCCCTGGGCGCCCTTGCCCTTTCCGGCTCCCCCGCCATGGCCGCCGACCAGTCCTACCAGTCCACTTTGGGCCAGCTCAACGGCAGTTCTGCCTCCGGTACCGTCACCGTCCATGTCACAGGCAACCAGGCCCACGCCGTCCTGAAAGTCTCCGGCCTGGCCGAGACTTTCATGGACGCCCCGTACCCGCACGTCCAGCACATCCACGGCGGAGCCCAGGGTGTCTGCCCCACACCAGCGGCCGATGGCAACGGTGACGGGGTCATCAACACCACCGAGGGTGCACCGTCCTACGGCGGCATCGTCACCACGCTCTCCACCAGTGGGGACACCAGCCCGGCAGCAGGCCTTGACCTCAAGGTCGCCGGCCAGGGCGGCAGCTACACCATCGACCGCACCTTCGACCTGACCCCCGAAGCCAAGGCCGCCCTCGAAGCCGGCACCGCCGTCGTCGTCGTCCACGGCCTTGACCCGGCAACCCTCAGCCCGGCAGCACAGGCAGCCAAGAGCGACCTGGTTCCTGAGCTTCCCCTAGCTGCCACCTCACCGGCACTTTGCGGCACCCTGACCGCCGGCCAGATGGCAATGCCTGTTGGCGGCGCCGACACCGGCATCGCCCAGGAAACCGGTACCGACACCGGCGCCCTCGCCGTCGGCACCGGCCTGGCCCTGGTTGCCCTCGCCGGTGGAGCCTACGTAGTCCGCCGCCGCACCGCAGCAGCCTAAGCCCCAGTTAAGGACATCACTACCGTGACCATCAAGAGCTCCGGCCGCCGCGAAGGCCACGTAGCGGCCACGGCGGCCGGGGTTCTGCTCGCGCTGTCCCTGGCAGGCTGCGCCGCCGGACCCACCACCCCCGACGCCGGAACAGCACCTTCGGCCCCCGTCTCAGCGTCGACGGCACCTACCAACGCGGCTGTCCCGACCCCGCCTCCGGCCGCACCCTCACCGGCTGCCCCCGCAGCCGCCCCGCCCGCGGAACAGTTGCCGCCGGTCATGGCCGCCTCGGCCCCGGCAACCCTGAGCATTCCCTCGATCGGGGTCCGGACAGACCTGATCCATCTGGGACTCGAGGCGAACGGCTCTTTGAAAGTACCCCAGGACGACGGCAACGGCGCGCCTGCGTCCTGGTACGACGGTTCCCCCACCCCGGGGGAGCGCGGCCCCGCAGTGGTGCTGGGGCACGTCAACTCGCCCAGCGGACGCGGAGGCGTCTTCGCGGACCTGCGCAAACTCACTCCCGGCGCCGAAATCAACGTCTCCCGAACCGACGGCAGCACGGCCGTGTTCACCGTTGACCGCGGCGCGCTCTACCCCAAAGACGGGTTCCCCACCCTCGAGGTCTACGGCAACACAAAGAGTGCTGAGCTGCGTCTGATCACCTGCGACGGCTACGACCCCGCCACCGGGGAGTTTGACGACAACTACGTCATCTACGCCACCCTCAAAGCCTGACAACGGCCACCAACCGGAAGGTACGGCGGCCAGGAGGTAGAAGAGACCAATGAAACACCGCAAACCCCTGCTGGCTTCCCTGAGCATTTCTGCCCTCTTATTGTCCGGCTGCGCAGCAGCAACCGGATCCGTACCAGCACCCGCAGATCCTTCGGGCTCAGCCCCGGCTGTGACGTCGCCCGGCCCCGCACACGCTGATGGCCACGCTGATGGCCATGGCAGTGACGGCCATGCTGGGTCATCCTCCCCGGGAGCCACCCAAGCAGATGGTCCCAGCGAGGCTGCCCTGATGGTCTGCGGTGACCAGCCGATGGACCGGCTCACCGACATCCTCGACCTGAAGCAGGACCCGCACACGATCAATGACTGGGCGGACAGCACCTTCACCTGCATATACCACCTGGACGAGGGGGATCTGGTCATTTCGGTCAAGGAAGCCAAAAACCAGGCGGCTGCACTGACACACTTTGACGCGATGCAGGCCTTGGCCAAGGACGCCACCCCCATCGAGGGCCTGGCGAACCTCGGCTTCCCTGCCTATGAAACCGCGGACGGGTCAGCAGAGTTCCAAAAAGACAGCTTCGTGCTGCAGGTGGATACCACCGACCTGCCCGCCACCCTGGGCCCGGAGAACATCACCCGCAACGCCCTGGCCTACCAGCTCTCCACCACCATCCTCGCCTGCTGGATCGAACACCCCTGATTCTGCCCGTTTCCGCACATCAAACTTTCAGAACCCACCCTTGCAAGGACCATCATGAAAACGCACAAAAAGACTGCCTCGCTCGGCCTCGCCACTGCAGCAGCGCTGCTGGTTCTGTCCGGATGCGGCGGACCCGGCATGTCCGGGTCCGGCAACACCGCAGCGCCCACACTGACAGAGCAATTCCCGTCAGCCCCTGCCGCCACCACAGAACCTGCGCCCACAGCTTCCACTACTGGTTCAACACCTGCAGCGGCGCCGGCGGAAATCCTGATCAAGGGCTTCAAATATCAGGGTGGGGAGACTGTGAGCCCCGGAGCGGAAATCACCGTCATCAACGAAGACACCGAACCTCACACCGTTACCGCTGACACCGGTGACGCGTTCGATGTCACCATCAAAGGCGGCGACACCACCACCTTCAACGCCCCCACCGAACCGGGAACCTACACCTACCACTGCATCTTCCACGGCAACATGAAAGGCACCCTCACCGTGAAGTAGGGCCCTCCCAGTAGCTTTCGGCGGAGCCAAATACCAGATGCATCACCCGCAAGCCATCCCGGATGTGGGACTTCACTGCCGGTACGCTCACGTTCAAGGTGCGGGTGACTTCCGTGTAGGTCTGCCCGCCGAAGTAAGCCAGGCAGATCGCCTCGGACCGGGCGGCACTCAACACGGCCAGGCAGGCCAAAACCTTTTCGTCGTCCAGTTTCCGCAGGACTGCCTCTTCGGTGCCGTTTGATCCAAGCGCCAACGTCTCGCGGTGGTACCGGGCATCACGCTCACGACAGCTGCGTTCATGACGGAGAACATCCACAGCCCGGCGGTGTGTCAGCGTGAACAGCCAGGCCAAAACCGAACCTCGGGCCGGGTCATAGGCACCTGCCGATGACCACACCTGGACATAGACGTCCTGCACAATCTCCTCGGCCAGCTCAGGCCTTCGTGAAACGCTCAGCGCCAAACCGAACAGCCGCCTCACGGTGCGGACATACAGATCCTCAAAGGCACGCCGATCTCCCCCAGCGATCCTGCCCATCAGCAGTTCCAACTGATCAGGGGCAGCTGCGATCCTGCCACTGCTCCCGGCCGATGCCCCGGTCAACTCCAAGGCCGGGCCACTGCCTCCATCGCACTGGACCGGCTATGGACGCCACACAAAGAGATCAACACGATTCCAGCTCCGTACTGTTTACGGGAAAGCACTTCACGTCCCTCCGTCCGTACCCCGTGAAGTATCCGGAATCACAATAGCCAGCAAAAAACAGGCACGTGATGGTGCCGGGGTCTCTGTGAAAACCCCCGGCACCATCAATAGCTCACAAACCGTGCTTCAATTTGGCTGAGCCTTGCTAGGTATTACTGTCCTTCAAAGCTGCTCTGGACAGCGGTTGCTGCGTTCAGGTCCGCGCCGAGGCCAAGGCCGAGGTCGGTGCCGAAGGAGCCGTTGTCAGAACCGTTGGTGCCGTTGGTGCTGGTGGACTGGACAGCGGTTGCTGCGTCCACACCAGCGCCCAGGCCAAGGCCGAGGTCGGTGCCGAAGGAGCCGTTGTCAGAACCGTTGGTGCCGTTGGTGGTGCTGGTGGACTGGACGGCGGTTGCTGCGTTCAGGTCCGCGCCGAGGCCAAGGCCGAGGTCGGTGCCGAAGGAGCCGTTGTCAGAACCGTTGGTGCCGTTGGTGCTGGTGGACTGGACGGCGGTTGCTGCGTCCACGCCGGCGCCGAGGCCAAGGCCGAGGTCGGTGCCGAAGGAGCCGTTGTCAGAACCGTTGGTGCTGGTGGACTGGACAGCGGTTGCTGCGTCCACACCAGCGCCCAGGCCAAGGCCGAGGTCGGTGCCGAAGGAGCCGTTGTCAGAACCGTTGGTGCCGTTGGTGGTGCTGGTGGACTGGACGGCGGTTGCTGCGTTCAGGTCCGCGCCGAGGCCAAGGCCGAGGTCGGTGCCGAAGGAGCCGTTGTCAGAACCGTTGGTGCCGTTGGTGCTGGTGGACTGGACGGCGGTTGCTGCGTCCACGCCGGCGCCGAGGCCAAGGCCGAGGTCGGTGCCGAAGGAGCCGTTGTCAGAACCGTTGGTGCCGTTGGTGCTGGTGGACTGGACGGCGGTTGCTGCGTCCACGCCGGCGCCGAGGCCAAGGCCGAGGTCGGTGCCGAAGGAGCCGTTGTCAGAACCGTTGGTGCCGTTGGTGCTGGTGGACTGGGCAGCGGTTGCTGCGTCCACGCCGGCGCCCAGGCCAAGGCCGAGGTCGGTGCCGAAGGAGCCGTTGTCAGAACCGTTGGTGCCGTTGGTGCTGGTGGACTGGACGGCGGTTGCTGCGTTCAGGTCCGCGCCGAGGCCAAGGCCGAGGTCGGTGCCGAAGGAGCCGTTGTCAGAACCGTTGGTGCCGTTGGTGCTGGTGGACTGGACGGCGGTTGCTGCGTCCACGCCGGCGCCGAGGCCAAGGCCGAGGTCGGTGCCGAAGGAGCCGTTGTCAGAACCGTTGGTGCCGTTGGTGCTGGTGGACTGGGCAGCGGTTGCTGCGTCCACGCCGGCGCCCAGGCCAAGGCCGAGGTCGGTGCCGAAGGAGCCGTTGTCAGAACCGTTGGTGCCGTTGGTGCTGGTGGACTGGACGGCGGTTGCTGCGTTCAGGTCCGCGCCGAGGCCAAGGCCGAGGTCGGTGCCGAAGGAGCCGTTGTCAGAACCGTTGGTGCCGTTGGTGCTGGTGGACTGGACGGCGGTTGCTGCGTCCACGCCGGCGCCGAGGCCAAGGCCGAGGTCGGTGCCGAAGGAGCCGTTGTCAGAACCGTTGGTGCCGTTGGTGCTGGTGGACTGGACGGCGGTTGCTGCGTCCACGCCGGCGCCGAGGCCAAGGCCGAGGTCGGTGCCGAAGGAGCCGTTGTCAGTACCGGTGGTGCCGTTGGTGGTGCTGGTGGACTGGACGGCGGTTGCTGCGTCCACGCCGGCGCCGAGGCCAAGGCCGAGGTCGGTGCCGAAGGAGCCGTTGTCAGTACCGGTGGTGCCGTTGGTGGTGCTGGTGGACTGAAGAGCGGTGGAAGTGCTCAGGCCGGCGCCCAGGTTCAGGTTGGTGTTGTTTTCGGTGTCTGCTGATGCTGCTCCGGCTCCCAGGACGAGGAGGCTGCCGGCAAAGGCGGCAGAGCAAAGGCTGGTGCGTAGAAATGACTTCATGTCTGGTTTTTCCTCACATTGAATGATGATTCTTTTCCCTCGGTCGGCATGACCGGGGTATGCCCTGCGTGTGCCGCGCCTGTGGTGGCGTGGCGGTGGGCGTCATCAGTCGGGTGAGTACCCTGGATCCTGGTCTGGTGCGCCGGGCAGCGCGAAGCTGAACGGTGAGCCGTCCCCGCCGGGTGCGGTGGGAAGAATGAAGCGGTGGGAAAGATCAGCGGCCTGTTGGCCGGAACCTGCAGAACCGTTTCCGGTGCTTTGCGTGTTGCCTCCGGCGCCTGATGTCAGAGGAACCGGCAGGTTGGCACGGTTATCCGGCACAGGGAACTGGAACGGGGCAGAGGTTGGCAGTTGCTGAACACCGTGAGGGGCACGAACTGCAGTGCCGGCAAGCCGCACAGCATTGGACGTTCCAGCCGCCGATTCGGCCGGCCCGGAGCTAACACCGTTGACGGCAGCCGATGAATCCGTTGCCGCATCGGTGCGATCCATAGCCGCTGCAGTCCCGGTGGAGGGCCCGTTGTTACTTCCTGCAGGCTGCGTCACGACCGGGTTGGTAAGACCATCCTGCGCCGGGCCCGTGAGTCCAGGACCGGAAACATCCGCAGCAGAAACGACGGGGGCAGTGACAGCGTCAACAACGGGGGTAACAGAACCAACAACGTCAACAACCCCGTCTACCGGAACCGCTACCGCGTGCAAAACAGGAGTCACAGGGGCTGCCACTGCGTTCACAACGGGAGCCACAGGGGCTGCCACTGCGTTCACAACGGGAGCCACAGGGGCTGCCACTGCGTTCACAACGGAGGTGACTGGGGCTGCTACCGCGTTCACGATGGGAGCTGTGGGAGCCGTTATGGGGGTAAGGGTTTGGGTTGCCGGCGCGCTTACCGCTTCTGCAACAGGGGCTGTTGGGCCGGCTGTTTCCTGTGCAGACCCCAAAACGGTGGTCGCTGCACCGGTGGGAACCGCTGCTAAGACTACATCCGGTGAAGGAAGGGAAAGAGAGGAGCCAAGCCCGGAGCCTTGGTCACTGCCAGAAGTGTCGGAATTGGCCGCCCGGGCCTCGCCTGCACCCAGCGCAAGCCAGAAAACCGCTAACAGGCCTCCGAGCAGCAGCAGGCGCAGAACAGAGAAAGGGGTAGCAGCTTCGCGTTCCATTCCCACCTCCGTTCTGCTTACGCTTCATACGGCCACCAACAACGCTATCGGCTCCTGCCGGGGCCCTGTCAACCACGCACGTGGCCAACCACGACCAGGCCTACCTCTCATTCGGCACAGCAACACAAATGGATGGGTCGACTTTTCAAACCGATATCAACTCCCATCACTCGTGCTTCCCCTGTCCCAATGAACGAAGCTTTACAAAACACGGCTACGGAGCGCAGAAGGGGTGTGCGGCGTACCGAAATATCAATCCTGGTACTGGCCAATTGCTATCGCTAAACAGCAGAAACCACCCGGTTGAACAGGAAGCTTCTGGGTCTCCCGACCCGCGATAATATTCGTCCAGGTTGGTGCGAGCTCCGAACAGTCAAATCGGCCGACTCCTCCCCTTCTAAAACCACCGCTATGCAATAGTCCTGGGACCGTCCTCCGCGCCCCTACTTGGGCCGAATCACGTCAAGCAGGGCGGGAAACCTCGTGACGCCGTCTTTTGCCATGAAGTGTCCTGCTTCCGGGTGCACCTGCAACCTTGCGCTCAGGCGTCTAGCGAGGTCATCGGACGCCGCTGACGGCACGAAAGGGTCTGTGTCGGAGCGGATCACTGTCCGTACCCCAATGTTCGCTGCTACCCGTTCAACATCAACGTCAGTTGCGAGGAAGCCATCGAGTTCCGGCAGTGCTTCCAGTGGATCGGTGAAGCCGGCCACCAGCACGATACCGCCCAGCTCCCACGGCTCAGGGAGCTGGGCAAGCACTCGTAGGGCAGTGACAACACCGAGGGAGTGAGCCACAACTACCGTTGTCGCGTCTGGCAATCCCAATGCAGAACTGACAGCGTCCTCCCACGCCGCCTTGTCAGGATCATCTGGGGACGGGAGAGGAACTACTGCCACGCCAATGCCTTCAGCTTCAAGGGCGCCCTTAAGCCAAGGAAACCAGTTCGCATCCGGGGAAGATTCGTACCCATGGACTATAACGACACGCTCCACCAGATGGAATGGGACCCCGCTGGCTTCAATATTCATTGGCAAAGGCTCCAAAACGTTCGCTGAAGTTGCCCTTCCGGTTGCTTCCCTGTGTCCACAAGGGCAGGTCGGAAGCAACATCCGGGTTAACACCGGCTAGCCTCCAAAATATCAGTGCCAGCTAAGCTTTCAACACGAACACAACCACTGCGCCTTGGGGCGCCATCTGCCTGCCCCGTCGGGTCGCCTCCATAGCCACCCCTCCCTCTTTCGGCCCGAGCTCGGAGGAGTAGGACATGCTTCATGAACGACTTCCAACTGACACTGGGGCTCCCAATTCGGAAGGATAAACTACACCCCAATCTGACGTCAGGCAGCGTTAGAAAGACCGTCAGGATAGGGTCCAGATCGCATTTCCTTAACATGCCCACAGAGCAGCCTTAAATTTCAAACTGACAGCCAGCCCGGTGCAGAAGCTGCACTGTGCCTGGCATTTGTCCCACACGCTGTGGAGCAAGTGCCACCGACCTTTGGACAATTGGATTCGCTGCCCACAGCCGGGGACAATCCTGAGGGGTCATCCACCGCTAGTGCTGCTAAGGGAGCTACCCCAAGGGCTCCCTATTTCCAGCCGTGGAAAACCCGGATTGACCCCAACTATGGACAGCCCGCATGACTACCATGACCGTTCGCCAACACCATGCGCTCGAGAACAGCTCCGGGGGGATTCGGCGCGCCGACGAGCAAGCGGGAGCGGTGGCCGACGACGGCGGGATTGAGCCGCTCCCCTCGACGGTTTCACGTTAGTCCCCAGGGCATGCTATCCGGGTTCGACAGCCCAGTGGGTGATGTTAGGGCAGCGCTGACAAATGCTTGGTCCCTGCTCAGCACGCCACCGGCATGAGCCAGCTTATGGCACGAGACATTCACGGGGTGCTCGGGTGCCGGCAGTGAAGTAGCCCACTCGGCTACAGCGCACCCCGATTCCGAGTGGTTGGGACAAGCGCCTCGGGCGCAAGGGTGAGTGGTGCGGGTTTTAGCTGGGTCGAAGTCGGCGGTACGCATTCCGATGGAGCCTAGGAATACCCAGTTCTTTCCGAGCCCGGATCGTTGGGCGAAAGGCTTGCCGGCTCGCGTAGGATCCCGCTAGGGCACATAGACCGCACCTGTTTAGCCATCACTTTCCGTCCTCCCCGACATGCAGTACTGGTGACCTAGGCCTGGTTAGTCCCACCGTTCGTCAATTCAACGCATTTTGCGAGGAGGGATCATGCAATGAAATGGGGAAGATCGGGTGCTGTGCTCCATGACGGCCGGTGCTCTAGGGACGCACCAAACGATATGGGAAATACATGAGGTGACAACACCCGGTAGGTGCGGATCGGGTCCGGTGAGTCAATTTCCACTGACAACGGACGATACTTTTCAATAACCCGGGTGATGTTGTTTAACGGTTTCGGTGTCGCATAGGTGCTGGGTGCCTTTGCGGACTTCAGGAATGACCAAGCGGTCCGTTGTGGGTCATACGCGTGAAATCTTCCATGGTGGATCGGAGTGCTAATTTCGTCAGCCGGGATAGGATCTTCTTTCAGTCCTCGATGGCCCGCCATACCGACTTCGGCCTCGTGTAGCGCTTTGACCACGGCTGCTTCCCAGGTGGGTGCCGCGGCAGAACCGAACGCGAACGCAGGGAACGTATCATCGGCGCCTATTGCTACGCCTGCTACAGGGACACCTTCGGTGCTGTAGTCCAGGACAAGCAGTTCGTATCCCTGCGTGTGCCAGTAGTCGCGACGGTTGTTTAGATAATCGGTAAGAACATCAGATGGCACTGATATTGGTTTCTGCTGGGTGTGCCAGGAGGTAAGAATGGAGTGCCGCTCGATGAGCTCGAATAGTGCCCTGTGTATGGCCTCGTTGGAATCGGTGTGAGAAGCGATTCCGGACGAGTTCGCTGCGGTTAACAGTTTGCGCCCTAGACGCTCGGTAGAGAGCGGGTAGTACACGAAATCTACTGGCACGAAGGTTTCAGTCCCGCTGTACAAGTCTTGGGCAGCGACCCACTGCAACGGTTCGTGGGGGTCGAAGTTGGCCAGATAGTGGTGCGCTTCGATCTGTTCGGTGGTGAGCGGCGCGTACGCGTAAGGGTCGAACCCTGGGTTGACTTCGGTGGCGGGCCCGATCCGGTCCACCCGCATGTTGCCGGACGCACTCCGTTCGATGCACTCCACGATGGCTTTGGCTCGGGCGGCCGTGATCGATGCTCCGGTGCCGCCGCAGGTGCGATTTTCAGAGGGCGACGGAATATCCTCGTTTTCGGGGCGGATGGTTGCCAGCACCTGGTGGAAGGACAGATCGCCGGGCTTGCGCCACAGGTCTGTAATGCCGGTGCTCTCTACGATTCGGCCCTCCCCAACGAACCTGTCATCTAAGTCGTTGTGCAATTGCTCCAAATCGACGTCAGGCAACTGTTGTGTGGCTGGTTGGCCGAGCGCGATGGTTACAAGGGTCCGTACTTGCGGCGTATCGGCACCGAACAGTAGGCGGCCCAGGGCGGCATCGTCGTACCCGCCAAACACAAGGCTCCCAAATCCTGCTTCGCGAGCTGCGCTCTCAATCCGCTCGGCGGCGATCCCTGCTTCGATCAGCGTATATCGCCATCCACGGTTCGAGTATTTTCTTGTTTGCCGGTCCATGTCCCCGGCCACCACGATCACGGCGGGAGCGTTATGGACCCCATCCTCCCGGTTGACTCTTGACAACAATGGTGTCCTTGACACCAACAAGATAGCCTAGGAGAACGACATGCCTAAACATGCCATTGCTGGCCCGGCTACGCATGCCCGAAAGCAGACCCGTTTCGGGTTCCTCCGCTGCCTGCACCAAAGAGCCGATAATGGAGATTCCGTAAAGTACCGTTTCCGGCCGCCGAGTCGGAGAAACGTTTAAAACGGGGAGCGGATGTCGCGCCCCCCGCGGCGGTGCCGGACCGCCCGGTTTTACTCTGGCACCAGGGGTAAGGCCGCTGGTATGAGCTGCCTAAGCTGCAGGTCGTGACGGGATGTCGGATTACGTTCAGTGGACGGAGAACGGCGGTGGCCAATTGTCCAAATGGACAATTCGAGTCTGGCTTGTTGGAAATCCGCTGGTTCGCTAGAGGAGATCCCGAATTAGTGCCGTGACCGCATCCATGCCGTACAGCTTGTTCAGGGTATCCAGAATGTCCTCTGGGGAGGACGCTGTACCCTTGCGCCCTGATCGGGTAGACATGGCCAGGACGGCATGGAGGCCCAGATCCGGCCTCATGGACACCGTGTCAAAGGCAAAGTCCCTGGCACTCACGATCTGGATGCCAGCAGGGATTTTTTCTTCAGGGAAGTCGCGGTAATTCTCGGTTACGATACTGCCAGCGCCGCCCACAACTGCTGCAGCCAACACATGTTCGTCGTCGGGATCGGGCAAACCGTAGGTCCCCTCAAGCCCTTCCCAATTTGTGACGATCGCGTCTCTGAAGCTGGAACGCATGCGGTCAACCAGGTGCAAGGCCTTTTCCCGTGCTTCTTCCACGCTGTCCCCACGCTCGACGCGCTTTATCTCTTCGTTTGCCTCCACCTCCATGAGGATGGCCTCGCTAAAGATAAAGCGGTAAGCCCCCTCGAATGCCAGAGACAACAGAAAATCTCGTTGCGTACTCGGCCAAAGGACGCAGCTGTCAAGAAGGGCGGTGAACATGGTTCCTATCGTGTCATTCCTTGTGCTGTCGGCGGCGCTCCGCCGCTACAGCACGAGCCTTCTTCATCCTATTGATCGCTGCTTCGGGGGTTTCATCGTCCGGCGCTCCCAAGGAATCCAAAGCTTCGTATTGCTCGGCCTTTCGGGCTTCCTTGAAAGCCAGGATGTCTTCAAGCTTGATGCGCCGGTGAGTACCAGGCTTTTCGAAGGGGATCCTTCCGGCATCGAGGAGGCGAACGAGTGTTGGGCGCGTAACGCCCAACAGCTCTGCCGCCTGCTGGGTAGTCAAAGTCATGGAACTGGGTGTGATGGTAATGGCTAGGCCCTTACGCATTGCTTCCACGGTTTTAACGAGCACTTTATAGATTTCGTGGGGGATCTCAACCTGGTCGCCCGCATCAGCACCGGAAAGAAAGAACTGAGGAGATGGTTGAGCGCCGCTCTTCTCAGCGTGGGCCTCCATGAAGTTGTAGATCCTCCCAGTTTGAGGCGTCTCTGGTGCGAGGAAGGTTTCCTTGGTCGCTGTACTCGTAGCCATGGTTTCACTCATCCGTTTTCTACGAAATTATCGTTTTGTTCGTTTTGACTCATGTTAGTCCTTAAAGCTGAGGGAAGCTAGTCGTCGAGCCAACGAGCCCGGCTTCCAAAACAGGATGCAACGCAGCTCCTCATCCGTCTATTCGGCCTGTTCTAACGGCGATAGTGGGCGTTGCATAGGCTCTGGCAAGAGGTTTGACTCGGCGGGCGAGGGGGTTCCCGACATCGTGGCTTGGCGCAGATACTGGTATACGGTCTCCCTGCTGATCCCGTAATCGCGGGCAAGGACGACTTTTGAAATGCTGCTGCCCGCCCGCTGGACCAGCTCGGCCGCCCGCTCCGGAGTCAGGGTCTTTTTTCGTCCCTTGTAGGCGCCGCGCTGCTTGGCCAGGGCGATCCCTTCCTTCTGGCGTTCCCTGATGAGAGAACGTTCGAATTCGGCGAAGGCTTCCATGACTGAGAGCATGAGGTTGGCCATGGGGGAGTCCTCACCCGTGAAGACTAAGCTCTCTTTGACGAACTCCACCCGCACCCCTTTGCGGGTAAGGCCCTAAACGAGGGCGCGCAGGTCATCGAGGTTGCGCGCCAGCCGGTCCATGCTGTGCACCACCACGGTGTCGCCGTCGCGGGCGAATCGCAAAAGTTCGGTCAGTTCCGGCCTGGCAGTGTCCCTGCTGGAAGCCTTGTCAGTGAAGACCCGGTCCAGAACCTGGCCCTCAAGCTGCCGTTTCTCGTTTTGGTCCAGCGTGCTTACTCGTACGTACCCAATCCGCTGTCCAGCCACCGGTGCCTCCAACCTCGCCTTGTCAGGTTGAGTTCTAGGCCTGCCTCAGAAGGAAGTCAAGACGAATCTCGGAAGTTTGTCAGATTGGGGTGTGCCACAACTTGACATCGCTGAGGCTCCTGCCGCTGCGACTGTAACCTCGTTGCGCCGGCTCTCTAAACTAAAGCAGCAGGACGCGGGTGGTGAGTCATCACGCGTAGACCCAACCTAGACCCGACCTGAGGGAGGCCTTGCTTCCAGGGCCCCTCGTGGACTGCTCTGCCAACTGATGTTGCCCTACATTTCGGGAAAGCCGTCCTTGAGCTCTGGCGTTTTAGGTGGAAGCTGCCCAGTCGGAGCCGACATGGCGCCAAGCACGGCCGATGTTTTCCAGTGCCCCAGCTTCAAGGGGACCTCTGCTGACGGCGGCGATGTTCCGGCGTAGGTGGGCAAGTTTGGCTGTGCCGACAATTGCGGTGTGGACACCGGGAGCGTACGCCGTGAAGCGTAGAGCGAACTCTGTCCAATCCAAGTCGCCCGGGTCAAGTTCGAGAGCCTGAAGCCGTTCCCAGTAGAGTTCTGCATAGTGCCCGGCTGGTCGATGGGAGAACCGCCATGGTGCGTTCGCGATCGGACGTTTGGCGATCACTCCTAGTTCGGGTCGACGGCCTAGAACGTGTCTGAGATTCCATTGGTCGGCTATGTTGACACTGGTTTCGATGGAACCGAAGCGACCGGAATCCACAGCGAATGACAGAGGATCATTGTCTCCGCTATAGCCTGCGACACCGATTTTGCCGGCGGCGACCGCCTTGTCCAGAGTCTCTTGCAGGTCGCCGCGCCGCAAAATCTCGATTGGGCAGGAGTGCAAATAGAAGATATCGATGCGCTCCGACTGCGTCAGTCGCAATGACCGCTCGATACTTGCCAAGACGCTTTTTGGCGACCAGTCCGGTTGACCATTGATTGCCTGGCCACCTTTGGTTGATAGCAGGAACTCGTCCCGGCGTCGGCCGATGTGCCGGCCGATACGCTCTTCGCTCAGTCCGTAGCTAGCGGCGGTGTCGATCAGCGTTACTCCGAGGTCCAGTGCCCCGTTAAGCACCTCGGCGGCTTCGGCCTCGGTAACATCCTTTTCACCCACTTGACCGGCGCCGAGGCCGACGACTGAGACATTCAGCGCAGTGTTACCAAAGGGCCTTCGCTCCAACATGCATCCACTCCTAATCCAATACCGCATGCACCCCTCTCGGGATGCGTTGATGGGTCATATACAGCAAGGCTGGCGTTGGCCGTCTTTAGGCGACATGCACGCGGGCGAGGAGCTGGCGTATTGCGTCCGCAGCCAGCTTGGTTCCTACGGCACCGGCCCGGGTGTCTGAAACCGAGCTCCCTACCGTTGCTGAAGGAATCCGTAGTCGCCGCAACAATTCGGTCTCCTCGTCCTTGAACTTTTCTCCCATTTCAAAAACAGTGCCAAGCTGTTATTGAAGTCATGAAGGCTGAAGAGTACGAGGCCGTAGCCGCGTCTGTTCAGTTCCCGGGAGACGACTTGGACCGCCCGCTAGTGAAATACGTCATTCCCTGGAATTGTGAGAATTGCGATAATCCGCGTTCGACCAATCGCAAGTCCTGATGCAGTTGGTGAAGGCATGTATCCGAGTTGGCTCGCGGCGGCGAGGACCTTCTGGCGTGTTTCGTGGGATACACGGGGTAGTCTCAGTCAGCGCACGGGAGACCGTAGCGGTGGAGACGTTTGCGGCATGGGCGACGTCGAAAATGCCGGCATTTACGCTGTTGCGGCGTTGTGAGGCAAGTTCTGAAGGACTGTCTTGCATTTTTGTCTCCTCGGGCCCAGCTTTAGGTGTCATTGCCGGCACCTTTGCTGAAGCCCTGCACGGCGTGGACTTCACCGGACAAAGGTCCGAATGGACGGATTTGGCAAGCCGTAGAGGCGGCGATTGCATGATGGCATCGCCGCCTCTTTGACCTCAAACTATCGTCTGGTGATTTTTAGCCAGTCATCCAAACGGTGGTAGCGGGCGGCAAGGTGCCGTCCTGGGGCAGGGGGCTACTTGACAGGAGCACTTTCCCCGCGGGAAGCGGCGCCGCAGTATCGCCGAAGTTGGTGATGCTGTGCCATCCTCCGGGACGGACAAAGTGAAGCACCTGCGGGTTTGCTTCCTCGATCCATCGCAGTTCCTCTGGCCCTTGCAGACTCCTGCGGAGCGAAAGGGCTTTCCGGTAGAGATTCAGGGTCGATTCCGGTGCTTTGTCCTGCAATTCTGCGGCGACCTCTCTGAACCACTGTGGCTGGGGCAGGTGCGGGTCGGTGGTGCTGAAGCCGAAGGCGGATTCTTCTGCGTTCCAGGGCAGTGGGACGCGGCAGCCGTCTCGTCCGATGTCTACGCCGGGGTTGCGGAAGAACGCTGGGTCCTGGCGTTGCGCGTCAGGAATTTCGGCAACTTCGTGCAGCCCGAGCTCCTCGCCCTGGTAGAGGTAGGCGGAACCAGGGAGGGCCATCATCAGTAATGTGGCGGCCTTGGCGCGCGCGAGGCCGAGATCCCGGTTTAGTTGGTGCTCGGGTGCGCCGGCCAGGAGCCAGGCTTTGCCATCCCGTGCCCCGCCTGCCATCGGCGCGCCGGTGTCCGTGGCGTGGGTTTTCGGACCTGCCGGCCCCTCGAGGAGGCCGTAACGGGTGGGGTGACGCACCACGTCGTGGTTGGAGAACACCCAGGTGGAGGAGGCCCCTGTCGCATTGGATTCTGCGAGGTTCTTAGTGATGGATGAACGGAACTCGCTGGCGTTGAAGTCCGCCGTCAGAAGGTCGAAATTGAAGGCTTGCCCGAGGCCTTCGGAACTGGCGTAGCGGGCTCTGCGGGACGGGTGGACCCATGCCTCGGCTACGGCCATCCGCGGCGGGTCGTACTCGTTGAACACCTGCCGCCATTGGGCGTAGATGTCGTGGACCTCGTCGCGGTCCCAAAATAGGTGCTGCCCGTGTTCTGAGGCCATGCCGGGCATTTCTATTTCAGGGGGCAGGGTCTCGGGTAGGTGCTTGGTCAGGCCATGGGCGACATCGACCCGGAAGCCATCAACGCCGCGGTCCGCCCAGAACCGGAGGGTGGTGAGGAAGTCCTTCCGGACTTCTTCGTTGTCCCAGTTGAAGTCGGGTTGCTCCTTGGCGAACAGGTGGAGGTACCACTGCCCGGAAGTTCCGTCAGGCTCGGTGATGCGTTCCCAGGCGGAGCCGCCGAAAATCGATTTCCAGTCCGAGGGCGGTTCGTTTCCGTCTTGTCCCAGCCCGTCGCGGAAGATGTAGCGGTCCCGGGCTGGGGAACCGGCGGGGGACGCCAGGGCCTCGCGGAACCATTCGTGACGGTCCGAGGAATGGTTGGGGACGATGTCGACAATCAGCTTGATGCCGGCGTCGTGCAGTGCCGCTGTCATGGCGTCGAAGTCGGCCAATGTACCGAGGCGGGGGTCCACGTTGCGGTAGTCGTCGACGTCGTAGCCACCGTCGGCCAGTGCGGAGGGATAGAAGGGGCTCAGCCATACTGCGTCGATGCCCAGATTCTTTAGGTAAGGGACCTTTGCCGTGATGCCGGGCAGGTCTCCGAGCCCGTCCCCGTTGGTGTCATAAAAGCTGCGCGGGTAAATCTGGTAGACGGATGCTTGGCGCCACCAGTCATGAGCCGAGGAGGACTCGAGAGTTTTCGACCGCGATGGGGAAGGGACAGTCATTGATGGTTCCTTTCGAATTCGTCAAAAATTTTGGGTGGTGGTGCGCCGGGCGGCCCGGCGTAGTTGTGCCGTATCGAGGTGCGGTCACTTTGATGGGCATGGAACTAGGCCGCCTGACAGCATTTTGGCAGGACCTACCGTCAGGATGAGGGGCTCGTGGCCGTGTCACAGCGCCAGATGGCAATGGCCGGTCCCTCGTTGGGCAGGGTGATCAAACCCTCCGCGTCTGCGTGGAGATCCGGGGTGCCTGCAAGGCCGCGAAGATGATTGCCGACGACCCCGGTGGGCAGGGTAATGGCGGCATGGTCGGCGCGGGCCGCATGCACCAGGACCGTTTCGCTGGCTGACTCGCGAAGGAAGGTGAAGGCATCATCGGCGATTGTCAGCCAGCGCAGTCCTCCCTCCCGTAGGGCTTCGGACTGTTTTCTGGTTTGGAAAAGGGCGCGTGTGGTGGCGAGCCGGTCATGATCCCATTCGTCCGGGTTGTCCCAGGGGAAGGGGCGGCGGCCATCTTCACCATTCTCGCCCTCTTGCCCGATCTCATCCCCCGCCCACAGCATAGGGATACCCGGCATGGTGGCCAACAGTCCAAACGCCACCGTGACCAGGCGCGGGTCGCCGAGCATGGTCCTGATCCGGAAGGTGTCGTGGGAACCAACAAGGTTGAGGGCATGCTTGTTGGCGCGCCAGGGTACGGCCGCGGCGAAGGCCCGCATTGATCCGACGACGTCTGTCCCGGAGAGACGCGGAATGGCAACAAACGGCCCCGGCTCGAACGGAACGGGCGCTGCCGGCTTCAGCCATTGCCACACCGGGCGGGTAAAGCCGGCGTAGTTCATCACGCCGTGCCAGCCATCAACCTGCAAGTCCTGTGATGCGTCGTGGCTGTGTTCGGCCAGCAGCAGCGCTTCGGGATCAGTCTCAGCCATGGTCCGGCGCAGCGTGGTGGACACCATGTGATTCAGGTCCGTAGTGCCGTGTCGTCCCGTCATATTGGCAACGTCGATGCGCCACCCGTCGAACCCGTCCTGCCCGATCCAGCGGGCCACAACGGAATCCTTGCCCTCGTAGAGGCGCCGGCGCAGTTCCGGATTAGCGTGGTTGAACTTGGGAAGGGACTTGTGCCCGAACCAGCACACGTACTCATCAGGGTGGTGGGTGAAGAGGAAGAATCCTGCCTCGACACTGTCCGGGTTTGCGATCGCTGTTTTGAACCATTCGTGGGCGTCGCCGCAGTGGTTCGTCGTCAGGTCCCCAAGCAGGCGCATGCCACGGGCATGCAAGGCCTCCGAAAGACGGTGCAGGGCTTCATCCCCGCCAAGCAGGGGATCCACGTGCTCGAAACTGGACGCGTCGTACCGGTGGTTTGAACGAGCCGGAAATATAGGTGTCAGGTATACGGTGTCGGCGCCCAAAGAGGCAATGTGCTCCAGGCGGGCGGTGATTCCGTCGAGGTCTCCACCGAAGTACTGGTAAGGGGTCTCCGGTCCTCGTCCTATCACCTTGCTTCCCCAGTCCTCCGGGATGGCCCAGTCCGGTGCGGGCCGGTCGGTTGATTTTGCAAACCGGTCAGGGAAAATTTGGTAGAGAACGGCGCCACTCGCCCAGGCGGGCGGCGGGGAGTAGGCCGTGAGGCGGAAGTCGCAGGCGTCCGTGACGTCACGGGTGTGCAGGCCGGTCCCGTTGAACCACTGATAGCCGCTCGGTGATGCGTCGAGCAGCCACCGGTAGTTCACGACCGGGTTCTCCATCGGGAAATCAGCCTTCAGCCAATACTCATGGTCGTCTTCGTGAGCGATGCTTGTCGCGAGCAGGGCCTGTTCGCCGTCGATGCACACGCGCAGCAGCGCCTTCGTTACGCCGCTGGCGCGGGGAACCCGAAGAAAAACGGTGACTGTTTCCCCCAGCTCGGGATTGGGGTTAGAGACGTACGTCGCGGAACCGTCATGATGTGGGTGGTCCCATAGCTGCACGGCGCTCATCCCTTCACCGCCCCGGCGGTGAGTCCCCCGGTAATGAATTTTTGCAGGAACTGGAACAGCAGAACCACGGGCAGGCTGGTAAGGAGAGCTCCTGCGGCGAAGACGCCAAGGTTGCCCGATCGGTCAGCGTCGATGGTGGCGTAGAGGCCGACCGCCAGGGTCTTCACGTCATTGTCGGTGAGGAAGATTGATGCCAGGACGAATTCGCCGAGCACACCGATGAAAGACAACAAACCGGTGACTGCCAGGATCGGGGTTATCAGTGGAAAGATGACACGGAAGAATACGGTGGCGTGGCCTGCTCCGTCCATGATCGCTGCTTCATCGAGTTCTTTCGGGACCGAGTCAAAGAATCCTTTGATCAGCCATACCTGTGAGAGGGCTCCGCCCATGAGCAGGAGTCCGTAGCCCAGGAGGGTGTTCAGTCCCAGCTGGGGGATGACCTCACCGATGGCGGTGAACATGAGGTACAGCGCCACGACGGCCAGGAACTGGGGGAACATCTGGATGAGGAGAAGGCTGAGCAGGCCGATGCGCCGGCCGCTGAAGCGGAAGCGCGAGAAGGCGTAGGCTGCCAGGGCGCTGCACAGAATCTGCCCGAGGGTGACGACTGTGCTGATGATCAATGTGTTGGCGAACCAGCGCAGGTATGGCCGGTTGGGGTCTGTGAAGAGGGCTTCGAAGTGCACGAAGCTCACTTCCCGGGGGATCAGGCTGGTGGACGCCACCGTGCCCAGCGGATTCAGCGCAGCCGAGACGATGAACAGCACGGGGAACAGAGCGATGAACACCGCAGCAATGGCGACGAGGTGCCGCCAGCCCACTTCGGCAAACCATCGGTTCCGGTTGTGTCGGCGCCGGGACCTTGAAGGGCGGCGCGGTTCCTGTACCGGTACATCAACAGGACGTGTCTGGGAAGACGACATCAGTTCACCTCTTCCAGGGTGCGCGTGAAACGGAACTGAATTGCGGCGATGATGCCGGTTAGGACGAACAGCAGCACTGACACGGCTGCGGCGAAACCGAGCTGTGCGCCCTGCCCGCCGAAGGCCAGGCGGTAGGTGTAGCTGATCAGAATGTCAGTTGCTCCCGCTGTGGGGTTTGCGGGGTCGAACGGTCCGCCTTCTGTCAACAGGTAGATGGCGTTAAAGTTGTTGAAATTGAAGGCGAAGGTCGATACGAGCAAGGGGGCGACTGTGACCAAGAGCAGCGGGAACGTGATTTTTCGAAAGCCCAGGAACCCGCTGGCACCATCGATGCGTGATGCTTCCTTAAGGTCCGCGGGGATGGCCTGCAGGGCTCCGGTGCAGACCAGGAACATGTAAGGGAACCCCATCCAGAAATTAGTCAGCAGGATCGCTGCCTTGGCCAGAATGGGGTCACCCAGCCAGTTCAGGTCCAGGCCCAGGGAGTTGTTGATCAGGCCGAAGTCCTTGTTCCAGAAGCTGGACCAGACCAACAGTGCAATGAATCCCGGGATTGCGTAGGGCAGGATGAGAATGGCGCGGTAGAAGCGCTGGCCCTTGATCCGCGGATCGTTCAATGCGGTGGCCAGCCCCAGTCCCAGCAGGAACGTTCCTGCTACCGAGACTGTCGCGAAGATGAAGGTCCAGGCGAATATTTGCAGGAAATCGGAGCTGATTCTGGTGTCTGTGAAGACGCGCTGATAGTTGGCAAATCCGACGTTAGCGAGCCAGGACTGGTCGGAGAGGCGCTTGCCCTCCGGATCGGCGAAGTACTCCCTGTCGCCTTGCTGAACGGGCGTGTAGTCAACGCCGGTTGCCGTATTGGTGATGACGTCGCGCGTCTGGTCGTATTTGAGCGGTGAAGCGCCTTCGAACGCCTGGCGGATGCCAAGTTGCCGGATGGCGCCGCGATCAGTCGGCACCGCAAAATCCTTCAGCGCGTCGCTGGCGTTGTTGACCTCTTGCGGAGTCAGAAGCTTGTAGCCCTCGGCTTCGGTAACGAAACCGCCGGTAACTGTGACGTCGTCCTGTTCAAGCTCCCGAAGGCCGTCGTCGGGGGTGCCTAGGAAGACTTTTTCGCTTTCGGGTTCCACGAGCAGAAAGGCGAACGGCCCGGTCGTGGGGTTTCCTTCGGTTGCTACAGAGAGGTTGTAGCGCGGGGAGTCAGGGCTTTGAACGACGGAGGCGCCAATGATTTGTGAGATGGTTTCTTCTTTTGACGTCCTTGTTCCGTCGCCGAAGTTTGTCGTTGACATCTGGAACGTCATCACGATGGGGTACACCAGGAAGATCACCAGAAGAAGTGTGCCGGGCACCATGTACTTGGCCGGCACCCCGCGACCGGTGATGTAGGTCAGCAGCAGGACGCCGGCGATGCCCCATACTGCTGCGAGAAATCCCCAGCGGCCTGTAGCGACAAGTGCCGGAGTGAGGGCTGCCGCTGAGCCGACAACGGTACCCAGTGCAAGGATTTTGGCGAGCAGGGCCACGGGTTTCGTTGTGCGTTCTTGACGGGTGCCGGGTTCGTCTGTTGCAGGTGACGGAGGACGCTGCAGGCGCTTGAGGGTTTTGATCATGGGGTTCTCCTGGAGTTCAATCTGGGCAGCAGGGCCCTAGGGGGCCGAAGACATGTGCAACGGCCCCCCGGGGACCGTTTCCTACTTGCCGATTGCAGCAGCGATGGTTTCCCCGGCTGCGCGCATCGTGCCTTCCGGCTCAGCGCCGCCAACGAGCGCCGCATAGGCCTGGCCGAGGGGGGCGAAGACGGCAGCCATTTCGGGAATTGCCGGCATGGGCTGGGCGGATCCTGCAGCGGAGGCAAACGTCTCGATGGCGGGGTATTGTCCTGCGATCTTCTCGCGAACGGTCGTCATCGTCGGCGGCAGTTTCGCGCCTTCAAACATCTGCGTCATGCCCTCTTCGGTGTTCATCGCGTTCTCCACGAACTCATGAGCGAAGGCTTCGTTCTTTCCGTTCGATGCCACGTAGAAACCCTGAACGCCCGCGAAGGGCTGAGCAGCAGCCTGTCCCTCGAAACCGGGAATGGGCGTGACTTCGAAGGGGATTCCTGCCTTTTCAACCTGGTTAAGGGCCCAAGGACCAGCCACAAGGTAGGGCGCCTTGCCGTCAGCGAACAAAGAGATGGAGTTGTCAACGCTGATGGAGCGCTTCAGGATGCCGCTGCCCGCTTCACCCAGTGCGTGAATCTTCTTAGCAGCAGCGATCGAGCCCTCACCGCCGACCCCGAGGTCAGACGGATCGGCATCGCCCTGGGCCGTCGTACCGAAGAGGTAACCGCCCATCGAGGTGTACAGCGGCTGCATGTGATAGGCGTCGCCACTGTTGCCCTGCGGCAGGCTGAAAGGCACTTCGACCTTCTTGGCGGCCACGGCCTCCTGTCCCTTAGCGAAGGCATCCTCCAGGGTCGCGGGAGCTTCCGGGACGATGTCGGTGTTGCGGAAAAGACCAAGAGTTTCGATCCCATACGGCAGCGCGTACACCGAGTCGTTGTACGTCACAGCCTCAACAGCTGTTTCGGCGTAGCCCTTGAGTTGATCAGGAGCGATCTGCAGTGGATCGATTGCGCCGTTCTGGACGAGATTGCCGAGCATGTCATGGGCGCCGGTAAACACATCCGGTCCATTGCCTGCAGCGTTTGCTGTCACAAGGGCAGTCTGGAACTCACCCGAGATGACCTGGACGGCCACGCTGATGCCATTGTCAGCCGCAAAATCTTCGGCGAACGCGCGAATCGAATCGGCCTTCAGGTTGTCGGTCCAGATCACCAGATCGGCATCCGCCCGCTCGGGGGCAGCAGTGGACCCCGCCGCCGCAGGCGCCGATGTGGCCGTCTGGTTTCCTTCGTTGGCGTTTCCACACCCTGTAAGCAGCAGCATGGCGGTAGCGGTAACCGCGAGAGCGCCCTGAATCCTACGCATCTGTTTCTCCTTTGAAAGAGGGGGGCCGCATCGCACCTCTTTGGGAGGGCGGGGCTCGTGACGTGTGTCACCATTGAGTGTAAGCGTTTCCAATTCGGGCGTCCAGTACCGTACGCCAACGCTTTCAGGAAGGAGACATTAAGCCGGGCAAGACCCGGAATCTGCCGTATTTTCTCCCGTGCGCGTTGAATAGAAACGTTTACAATAGCTTTACTAGGTAGTGGTGGCGCGTGATTTGCTGGGACTCGATCAATCGGCGGTGACCAGAAGAAACCAGAGGTTCGATCTGTGAAGGACTCGCTGTTCCACTACCGTGAACACGGGGAAGTCTCATGACATCCCCCACGGGCGGACCGTGCTGCTCAAGTTAGGAAAGATGACCGTGACAGGCATTAAACGTGACAGGCATTAAAGAAGTTGCTGCCCGCGCTGGCGTTTCCGTAGGAACTGCCTCCCGTGCGCTCAGTGGCAACGGCTCAGTGGCAGCCGGCACGCGTAAGCGGGTACTGGCTGCAGCGCAGGAGCTCAACTTCGTCCGTTCCTACAATGCATCCAGCCTGGTGACAGGGCGCAGCCGTATCATCGGCGTTATCGTACCGTCAGTCGACCGCTGGTACTTCGCCAAAGTGGTGGCAGGAATCTCCGGGGAACTTATCACCGTCGGCTACGATCTGGCCCTGTACAACATTTTCGCTGACCGAGACCATCAAGATGCTGTACTCGAAGACTTCCTGATGCGACAGCGCCTGGACGCAGTGGTCCCTGTTTCGCTTGAACTGACGCCCGAAGAGTTGACGCGCATGCTCTCGATTCGCCGCCCCGTAGTGGGCATTGGCGGGCCGATGCCAAGCGTACCGACGATCGGGATAGACCATTTCGCTGCAGGGTCACTTGCAACCGCACACCTTCTCGGACTAGGTCACGAGCGAATTGCCCATGTGAGCGGGGGCATTGATCCCTACCGGGATTTCAAACTCACCGACCAGCGCCAGGCAGGCTTTGAGAAGGAGATGAAAAAAGCGGGGGTGCCTGTCCGACCAGAATGGATCATAGCTTCCGACTTCACACTTCAGGATGCCTACAACAAGGCGCGAATCCTCCTTGCCATGCCAGAGCGTCCCACCGCTGTCTTTGCCGCCTCCGACGAAATGGCGATCGGCGTCATACTTGCTGCACGCGACCTCGGCTTACAGGTGCCACATGACCTCTCCGTCGTCGGCATAGACGGACACGAGCTCGGCGAAACCTTCGGCCTGACCACCATCCAACAGTTCCCCCGGCAACAAGGACAACAAGCAGCGCGAAAGCTTTTACAAAAGCTATCCAAGAAGGTAATGCCCTCCGAAGAGGGAAACGAAACCGGGGGCAGTGACATGCTGACCATAGGGGAGTCGCTACCGTCGGGCAACCTCCACGAGCTACTAGACACCAAGTTTCTCGTCCGGCACAGCACAGCTGTTCCACGCCGACACGCCCGAACCGCCGAAAGACTGTAAGCCGTCACCGCCCGAGGAGCCTCAACACAAGAGGGCCCACATCGGGAGCCAGCGAAACCGTGCCCTCGTCCGGAAGGCAATTCGTTACTTTGCTTCATGCCAACGCAGGCATCACCACGTGATTCCCACCCAAGGACGTTCCTGCAGGTACGTCCGGAAAGAGACACAGTGACCATCGTTTCTCCTACTAATGCACTACGCCTGGAAATCGCAGGAACGGAAGCAAGCTCCGTCCGCGCTGAATTAGAAGAGGCAATCACTCTCGCTGAGAGTGTGGCGCGCGAACAGGGATGCTGCGGTGTCCTGGTTACGCGCCACGACTACGGGCGGTTCAGTGTGACAATTTCTCCGGAAGTCCCCTACGGAACGACTCAAGAATCCCAGGATTGGGCTCAAGAACCAACAAAAATTCTGGTCTAACAGCGGCGCGTTTCGCCTGATCCACTCCTATGCCACCCCGTCGATTTCTAGGTGGCCAAGTTTAACCCGCCCGGGTTTTAGGAGACACGCCTCAGAGCCTGGTTGACGAAATAGCGGACGTTCTGCAGGGGCTACGAGGACTTCCTAGATTGCCGGCACTAGACGGGAGGATTTTGTCGTCTAACATCCCGACCAACGCCGATAACGGATACTCGTCAAGTGGCCTTTGGGGCATGCCCGGGGGAACAGAAGCCCTAGGAGTTTCCGATACGCCTTGTGCCCCTTAACGTCGGCGTCAGAGTAGGGCGAAATTCCGTTTCACTGACAGTCACTTCATGGTGCTCTCAGAGTCCACCCTGACAGTAGGGAAGGGCAGAACACCCGAATGCAGTGAACGAGGACCATCGAAATAGTCCGCCAAACCGGGGCCTGATGAAAAATCTTTTGGGACAGGGCTGGCGATGTCACCTCTTGCAGCTCTACAGGCATTTAAGAACAGTCCTGAACTCTGCCGACAGGCGCATCCTCCCTGGCCAGACGTCGGCGGCGTCAGGTTGAGGCGTACTACAAATTGGCAAGGTCGGATCAGAGTTGTGTCCTAAAGCCTTTTTCGGCAATTGCCGGGAGCAAGCGCCGTTACTCGTCTAGCGGCGGTCAGTTGGCCGCCGCTGCTACTGCTAGTTGCGTCGCTTTATTAGGACATCTCATCCTTGGGCGCTGAGATCCGTGGAGACGAGTTTCGCCGTCGCTACGATTTCCTGGACTACGGACGCAATGTACTTGTCAGGGTCCCGCTTGGCTGTGACGGACTGGGTTTGGAGGGACACGTTTACCGCGGCCACTACCTTTGACCCGTCGTATACCGGCGCGGCCACGGACATCAGGCCCAATTCCAGTTCCTGATCCAGCAAGCACCAGCCCTGGGTCCGGACAGTGTCCAGTGCAGCCACTAGTTCCGTGACGTTGCCCAAGGCAAGAGGGGTCCGAGGCTTGATCTCCGCTTCCGCTAGGTACGCGGTGAGGTCCGCAGGCGGCAAGTGTGCCAGGAGCACCCTGCCCATCGATGTCGCGTAGGCAGGGAAGCGCGTACCTACTGTGATGCCCACATTCATGATGCGTCGTGTAGTAATCCGGGCGATGTAGGCGATGTCGGTTCCGTCCAGAACCGCCGCCGAGGTGGATTCACCGAGCTTGAGGGACAGCTCCTCCAGATGGGGTTGCGCCAGCTGAGGTAGGGATAAGCCGGACAGGTAGGCGTAACCCAATTGAAGAACCTTGGCTGTCAGTTCAAAGGTCCTGCCATCAGTGCGCACGTAGCCCAGCTCCACCAAGGTATGCAGGAAGCGCCGGGCGGTTGCCTTGGAGAGCGATGTGCGCGTAGCAACTTCAGTGAGGGTCATGACCGGATGGGCGGCGTCAAACGAGCGTATGACGGCAAGTCCGCGGGCTAGGGACTGGACATACTGGTCGCCAGCCTGTGGGGCCGGCGTGCTGTCTGGATGATCGGCGTCGGTCATATTACCCATCCTAGGGGCCCCAAAATGAGGGCCCTTATGTGTATCAGGGTGGGTTCGACTTGAGCGGGACCGGCACTATTTCTTCGAGTGTGGGGCATGCCACGGACGCTTGTCTCCACCCGATCTTATAACCGGTAGCTAGTGTGCAAAGGGCAGCAAGAGGACGGTGTAGATTCCCAGGATTGCCAGGATGACCGTGCTAGAGGCTATTGCTGCTGTTGATGCGATATCCGGGGTCATTCTTTCCTGTTGTATGCCATGAATGGCCTGGTGGAAGCGGTGCTTTCGGGAGAGGTTAATGAATAGAGCAGTAACGATGGCGGCGGCGACTAAAGTACCGACGAACAACCCATGGTGGGGCAGCCATCGAAGGAATGTGGCGGCGGAGACCACTAGGGACAGTGCTGTGCGGCTCCAGGCAAGATCGGTGCGTTCTGGTTGGAGACCGGGGTCGTTATGAGTTGGGCGGTTGGTTGATACCGGCATGGTTAGGAGCCGTGGACCATTACGAACACGACCATGACGGCCGCGACAAGGGCGCCGCCGGCCGCGAGGATGGGCACGATCCATGGCAGGGGCAGCGCTGCCCTTTGGCGCATGGCACGTTCGACGTTCAGCTAGCGAAAGAAGGAGCCCCCACCGAGGAAGAGGGCGAGCACGAGCAGGAGCACTGCAATGGTTTTCCGCAACTCCGGGACGAAGACATCGGCCATAAAGGCTTCGACGGCAACGCCGCCTGCGAGCATAGCCAGCGACGTGCGGATCCAGGCAAGGAAGGTACGCTCGTTGGCCAGGGTGAACCTCGGGTCCGGCTCGGTTCCGCCGCCAAGGATCCGTGCGGGGAGACCTTGCCGACCTCCGCCTTGGGAATTTATAGCTGTCACGTAGGGGTTCCCTTGTTCTCGGACGTCTATTCAGTCCAGCGCTACCGTGCGGAAGCCCAGGTTTCCAGAGGATGATTCTGGTGTGTTGGACGTGCGGGCTGCGACGCGGTACCTGTTGCAGTAGGAGTCGTGACAGAGATATGAGCCGCCACGCATGACGCGTCCGGCGCCGATCGTTGGTCCTTGCGGATTGTGGGTAGGGGAGTTGCGGTAATACTTGGGCAGGAACCAGTCAGCGCACCATTCCCAGACATTGCCCGCCATTTCATACAGGCCGTACCCGTTGGGTGGAAAGGACCGGACGGGGGCGGTACCTGCGTGTCCATCTTCTCGGCTGTTGGTTGCGGGGAATGTGCCTTGCCAGATGTTGCAGCGGTGTTCGCCGTTGGGGGTGAGTTCGTTGCCCCAGGCGTAGCGCATGCCTTTCAAGCCCCCGCGCGCGGCGTATTCCCATTCGGCTTCGGTGGGCAGCCGGCGGCCGGCCCACGCACAGTAGGCTAGGGCGTCATTGTGGGAAACATGCACGACGGGGTGATCCGGGATGTCCTGCCAGTTGGAGTTTGGCCCGGTCGGGTGTGCCCAGTCAGTACCACGGACGTTCAGCCACCATGGCGCTCCAGCCGCGGCACCGAGGACGTCCGGCCCGGTGGCAGTGGAGAGCAGATGGAACACAGCAGAGGATCCGTACTGCTCGGCCTCGGTGCGGTACCCCGTCGCCTGAATAAAGGCGGCGAACATAATGTTGGTGACGGTTGTGGCATCGATCCGGAAACTGTCCAGCCAGACCTCGTGGACGGGCGTCTCTCCGTCGTTTGGGTAGCCTTCCCCGAAAGCATCGCCCATGCTGAATATTCCTCGGGGGATAGCGATGGCGTGGTGTGCTTGCTGCCCAGTCAGACCCGGATTGTGGGCATTCTTGTCACTGAGAGCACCAGGAGGAAGCGGCGCACGGGCAGGCGCACAGCACCCCTTTGTTTCTCCCAGGTTAAGGACTCCGCCGCGGGATGAGTCTTGGTTGGCCTCGGTGATCGGCAAGTTCATGATTCCTCTTCAGCCCGCGGTTTCTATAGTCAGGGATATTCGGTCATCTTATGGGTTTTGCCTGTCCTCCCCAGGTGGCCTTGCCTCCGGGCAAGGCCACCTGGGGGTGCGATGGCTCAGACGATTGCGGGAACAGGCTCTTCAGTGGCCGCCAATGCCTCCGATTCGGAGGCGATGAGTTCAGCTGCACGCTCTCCGATCATGTAGACGGTGATGTTGGGGTTCACCGTGACGAGTTCGGGCATCACCGAAGCGTCCACGACACGCAAACCAGTGACCCCCTTGACCCGAAGTTCAGGGTCCAGCGGTGACATGGCGTCGTCGATCGCGCCCATCCGGACAGTACCGGCGGGATGGTAGACAGTGTTGTGTGTGCGCCGGATGTAGTCCTGGATCTGCTCATCGGTTTGGACTTCTGCTCCCGGGAAGAGCTCTTCACCTGCCCATTCTCCGAGCGGCGTCTGTGACACGATCTCCCGTGCCTTTCGCAGGCCTGCCGTCATGATCCGAAGGTCGTAGCCTTCCGGATCGGTGAAGTAGCGGGGATCCACCCGCGGCTTGTCCCGGTAGTCCCGGGAGCGGAGGCGGACAGTACCCCTGGAGCGTGCATGCGTGACGTTCGGCGTCAGGCAGAACACGTTGTCGGCTGTGGGGTAGCCCTGCCGGAAGGTGTGCATGTCGAAGTTGACCGTGCCGTAGTGCATCATGAGATCGGGCCGGTCGAGGCCGTGGTCGATTTGGGCGAACACCCCTATTTCCCACCACTGGGTTGATTCGGTGACCATCGGCTTCTTTGCCTGCCATTGGATGACGGCCTCGGGGTGGTCCTGAAGGTTGGCGCCGACGCCGGGTGCGTCAATGAGTACATCCACACCCACCTCGGCCAGGTGCTTTGCCGGGCCGATTCCCGAGAGCATCAAGAGCTTGGGTGAATCGATGGCTCCGGCGGAGACGATGACTTCCCGGGAGGCCCTGACCGTTGTGGGGGCGCTGAACGCGTTATCAACCACTTCGACGCCGACGCAGCGCTTGTTGTCGTCGAAAACCAGGCGCGTGGCGTGGGTGGAGTCAAGGATGACAAGGTTTTGGCGGTTTGCGGCGGGGTGGAGATAGGACACCGACGAGGACGCCCGTTTTCCGTCTTCTGTGGCGTTGATCTGGAGGAAGTTTGCCCCCTGGGTCACGGTCTTGCCGGCGTTGAAGTGGGCGCGGGGTATCCCGGCTGCCTCTGCCGCGTCAAGCAGTGCCACACCGCAGGGATCTGCCGGGGGCACATTGCGCAACCGTACGGGGCCGTTGTGGCCGTGGTGCTCGCCGTCGTCGGCGTTGTTTTCGATCTTGCGGTAGATCCGGAAGGCCATTTCGGCGTTCCAGCCTGCTGCCCCGAATTTGGATTCCCATTCGTCGATGTCCTCTGCCGGGGCCCAGAAGGCGATGCACGAATTGTGTGAGGAGCATCCGCCGAGCACCTTGGCGCGGGCCATCCGCATGAAGGAGTTTCCGTTCTCCTGTTCTTCAACGGGGTAGTCCCAGTCGTAGCCGGATTCCAGCAGTTCCATCCAGCGGTTGAGGGTGAGGACTTCATCGATGCCTTCATCCCGGGGCCCGGCCTCGATAAGTGCCACCCGCACCGAGGGGTCCTCGCTGAGGCGGGCCGCTACGACCGCACCGGCCGATCCGGCCCCTACCACGATGTAGTCAAAATTCTGCTCTTGGAACCCGTTCAAGATGCTTTCCTCTCTGGTTGTGCCATGGACCTGTGCGCTGGCCTGGCCGGCCATTAGCGCGGAAACCAGCCGGTGACAGCGGGACGCAGGTTTTGGTAGACGTGCTTGATTTCCTGGTACTCGGCCATGCCGGTGGGGCCGAGCTCACGCCCGGTTCCGGACTGCTTCATACCGCCCCATTCGGCTTGGGGCAGGTAGGGGTGGAAGTCGTTGATCCAGATCGTGCCGTGACGCAGGCGGGCGGCCACACGCTGGGACCGTCCGGCGTCCTGGCTCCACACGGCTCCTGCCAGGCCGTAAATGGTGTCGTTGGCGAGGGTGATGGCTTCGTCCTCGGTGGTGAAGGTTTCGACGGTGACGACGGGGCCGAAAGCCTCTTCCGTGAGTACCGACATGCCGCTGTGCACGTTGTCCAGAACGGTGGGGAGGTAGTAGTAGCCGTCAGCAAGTTCACCCGTTCCCCATCGGCCTCCACAGCGAAGGCGTGCGCCCTCAGCCAGTCCTGCTTCCACATATGCTGTGACTTTGTCGCGGTGGTCTGCCGAGATCAAGGGTCCGGCGTCAACGCTGGCGTCGAAGGGTCCGCCCAGGCGGATGTTTTGGGCGCGGCGCACGAGTTCGTTGACGAACGGCTGGGCGATGGACTCTTCGACGATCAGGCGGGCGCCGGCGGAGCAGACCTGCCCGGAATGGACAAAGGCGGCGTTGAGGGCGTTGTCTACGGCGGCGTCGAAGTCGGCGTCGGCGAAGATGACGTTGGGGTTTTTTCCTCCCAGCTCCAGTGCCACTTTCTTGACGGTGTCGGCGGCTTGAACGGCGATCGTCTTGCCGGTGGTCAGGCCGCCTGTAAACGAGATCATGTCGACGTCCGGGTGGCTTGCCAGGGGTGCACCGACGACGGATCCCTTCCCGAGGACGAGGTTCGCTACCCCCGGTGGCAGCCCCACTTCGTCCAGGACCTGCATCAGCAGAATCGCGGTATGGGGTGTGAGCTCTGCCGGCTTCAGGATAATGGTGTTCCCGGCTGCCAGGGCCGGTGCGACCTTCCATGCTGACTGCAGTAGGGGATAGTTCCAGGGAGTGATCAGTCCGCATACTCCTATCGGCTCGTGGACGATCCTGCTGACGACGTCGGGACGGCCGGCATCGACCACGCGTCCTGCCTGCTGGCCTGCGAGTTTTCCGAAGTAGGTGAAGCAGGCGGCGACGTCATCCATGTCTATTTCTGATTCGACCAGGCGTTTTCCCGTGTCCAGGGATTCAGCCCGGGCGAATTCGTTCTTCCGCTCGCGCACGCGGCGTGCTACGGCCAGGAGGAGGTCACCGCGCTCAGGCTCCGGCACCGAAGACCAGAGGCCGGCGTCATGCGCGGCTTTGGCTGCCTGGATCGCGGCGATGGTGTCGACTTCCCCTGCTTCAGCAACGAGCCCGACGAAGGATCCATCTGCGGGACAATGGACGGCGTTGGTTTTTCCAGCCTGCGGGGCGACCCATTGGCCTCCAATGAACAGGGTTTCCGCTCCATCAGGAATTCCTGGGGCTGTCGCCCGCGCAGCATCGACTGATTTTTCTCCAAGATACGTTCCGGACATTTCAGTCCTTTCTCTTCATAGATGTTCTTCGTGCGGGGAGGCGTGTTCCATGCACCTCCCCGTGGGAAACCACTGGTGGAGGGCGCACGGCCCGGACTTGGACCCTTCGGTCCGGGCCGCGCGCCGGCTTTGGCGGGAAGGGCGTCTTCCCCGCGCGTTGGTTACTGGTGAGCCAGTGCCATGCGCTGACGGTCAGCGGCCGTCAAGTGCTGGTCGTGGCCGTCGTCGTGCAGATCGATGCGCACCGTGTGAATCGTGCCGGTGAAGGCGTTGTCGATCGGGAGGTAGTCATCAGTGACCGGCGTGCCCCGGTCGACGCCGACGTTGAGCGTCTCGTCGAAGGAGAAGTAGTAGGCGGTGGTTTGCTCTACCCTGCCTTTGCCGACGATCTTGCCGTCGGCCGCGAGCCTGACTTCCGCGCCCTTGCCGATGCCGCCGCCATCGTAGTGGAATTCCAGTGCCAGTTCCTGGGTGCCCGGAACGAGGCGCTCGTCGGAGCGGACGATGTAGAGGTCCCGTCCATAGCAGTTGTGGGCGTAGCTGAGGTATCCGTCCGCCACGTACAGGGACCAGCCGCCGAAGCGGCCGCCCTGTGCTATCAGGACACCGTCAGCGCCGTTCTCGGGGATGTTGACCCGGGCAGTGACACTGTGGGACCTGTTCTTCACGTTCAGGGTTGTTTCTTCCGTGAAGCGGCCCATGCCGGCGCGATAGGTCACTGATGTGCGGTCGCCCAGCAGGTCGATGCGTCCGGCAACTTCGGGGTTCTCCCGCTCCGTGACCCGGTCATCAAGGGGGAAGACGTTGTACTTGCTGGCTTCGATCAGGAAGAGCTGCTGCAGTTCCCGCAGCTTTTCGGGATACTGGTCGGCCAGGTTGTGCGCCTGGCTCCAATCGGTCCGGATGTCGTACAGCTCCCACGAATCCTCGTCGAAGGACGGCAGCCCTTCCGGGACCATTTCCCACGGAGTTCCGTGCCGGGTGACTGCCGTCCAGCCTTCGTGGTAGATGCTGCGGTTGCCGCACATTTCGAAGTACTGTGTGCGCCTGCGGTCTTCGGCGTTGGGAGCGTTGAAGGTGTAGACCATGCTGGTGCCCTCGATGGGCTGCTGGGTCACACCGTTGACCATGACGGGATGGGGTACGCCGGCTGCTTCGAAGATGGTCGGGGCGATGTCAATGACATGGTGGTACTGGTGCCGCACGCCGCCGCCTTGGCGGATGCCGTTGCCCCAGCGCATGATCATGCCGTCGCGGGTGCCGCCAAGGTGCGAAGCGACCTGCTTGGTCCACTGGTAGGGGGTGTTCATGGCCAGCGCCCACCCGACAGGGTAGATGGCGTAGGTGGTGGCGTCGCCGAGGGCGTCGATTTCTTTAGCCATGGCCTCCGTGCTGTCTTTAAAGCCGTGGCCCACCAGGTGCTCGCGCATGGTGCCTTCGATGCCGCCTTCGCCGGAAGCGCCGTTGTCACCAAGGATGTAGATGAAGAGGGTGTTGTCCAGTTCGCCAAGTTCGTCCAGGGCATCGACAAAGCGTCCAACCTGCCTGTCGGTGTGTTCGGCGAATCCTGCGTAGGTTTCCATGAAGGCGGCGGCCACCCGGTGCTCGGTGTCGCCGAGTTCGTCCCAGTGCGGTACGACGTCGGCCCATGGGCTCAACTCGGCGGATTCGGGAACGACGCCCAGTTCCTTCTGCCTGGCCAGGGTCGCTTCGCGCTGGACGTCCCAGCCGCAGTCGAAGCGGCCGCGGTATTTGTCCTTCCATTCCGGGGCGACGTGGAAAGGTCCGTGGGTGGCGCCGAAGGCAATGTAGCTGAAGAACGGCTTTTCCGGCGTCAGGGTTTTCTGGGTCTGGACCCAGTTAATGGCCTGATCAACGAGGTCTTCCGAGAGGTGGTAGCCGTCTTCTGGCCGGCGTTCCGGTTCGATGGGGGTGGTGCCATCGAAGAGCTGCGGGTACCAGTGGTTCATTTCGGCGCCCATAAAGCCGTAGAACTTATCGAAGCCCTCGCCAACGGGCCACCGGTCAAAAGGCCCTGACGGGCTGACCTCACGCGGCGGGGTTTGGTGCCATTTGCCGAACGCTGCGGTGCTGTACCCGTTCTGGCTCAGGGTCTGGGCGATGGTCGCTGCACTGTCCGGGCGAAATCCTGTGTAGCCGGTGGCGGAGGTGCTCATTTCGGTGGTCACGCCCATGCCCACTGAGTGGTGGTTTCGGCCCGTCATCAGTGCCTGGCGCGTGGGTGAGCAGAGTGCCGTGACGTGGAAGCGGCTGTAACGAAGACCTTCATCGGACAGCTTGTCCGCAGTGGGCATCTCGCACGGCCCGCCGAAGGCACTCGAGGCTCCGAATCCCATGTCATCGATGAGGACAACCACAACGTTGGGTGCTCCGTCCGGTGCCTGGAGCGGGGCAACGGGTGTGAACGGTGCCTCCTGTTGGTGAATTCCCATCGCGGTCGTTACCGGCTGGTTTCTCCGTGTGGGGATGGGAAGAACGTCGCGGATTTCATTCATCGTTTTTCTGCTCCTATCGAAAGCTGTTGAAGTTTGACCGGTTATGCCGGCCTCTCGGATCCATGTCTCATAGCAGTCGGATGTGCGTCTCCTACATCACAGACGTACCGCGAACGAGGGCATGCGGGTTTTACTTGTCACTTGGGCTTTGCTGCCGGCCCTTCACAGTCCGGCGGTCGTTGACCGGGCGTCGGCTGGCGGGAGTGAGGGCACCGGTTGTGGGGAGTCGTCACGAGAACGGACAGCCACATTCGGAGATTTCTCGTCTTCACCCGTTTCTGCGTCCTCGGTCTTCGGTGCGGGCACGGTGCTGATTTCCCCGGTCTCGGGGTCCCAGCCGTCGGCCCATTTGCCGGTTTCGTAGTCGAAGCCCACCGGCTCGCCCTCGGCAGTGGTGCGCTGATACCACTCCGTGTAGTCCTCATGGTCCGAATCGGTTTCGGCACCGGCTCCACGCCCTGGCTCGCTTTCGACCACCTGGAGGCCGAAGTCGTCTCCGTACTTGTGAACGCCTTCCCGTACCGCATTGCTCATTGCGATCTCGGCATACTGGGCTCGCAAAATATATGGGTCTGATTTCAGCTCCCGGAACCAGGCGAAGATGATCAGAATCATCACGAAGGCGAACGGGACAGCCGTGACAATCACCAGGGATTGCAACCCTGCAAGAGCGGAAGAGTTTCCGATCAACAACATGACGACGGCGATTCCGGCCATGACCAGGCCCCAGAAAACCACCACAAGTTTGGGTGGATCCTGGCTGCCGCGTGTGGTGAGGATTCCCATGACCATTGAGGCGGAGTCGGCAGAGGTGATGAAGAAGATCGCCAGCACCACCATGATCACCAGAGGAAGCCATTCCGCGAAGGGAAGATTATCCACTAAGGTGAACAGCACTTCTGGAGCAGCCATCGAATTGTGGAACCCCGGACTCCCCTCTCGATACATCCAGATCGCGGTCGCTCCCATAATTCCGTAGGCGAGAAAGAGCAGGGCGGACGGAATGAAGATCACGCCAAGGATGAATTGCCTGATGGTCCTGCCGCGGGAGATGCGGGCGATGAAGATGCCGACGAACGGTGACCAGGAGATCCACCAGGCCCAGTAATAGACAGTCCAGGTTGATTGAAACTCGAGTGTCTCTTCTCCCCAGGAAGCAGAACGCGCCATCATGTCGAACAGTGATCCGATATATTCCATGACCGCCGACGGCAGCATGTTCAGCAGGAACAGCGTCGGCCCTAAGATGAACACCACTCCGACGATGCCCAAAGTGGCAACGATGTTGATGTTTGAGAGATAGCGAATGCCCCTTGTGACGCCGGAAACGGCGGAGATCACAAAGCAGATCGTCAGCACGCCGATGATGCCGGCGAGGACAGCATTCGTTAGTTCAGAGACACCTGAGACAATGACGACACCTTGGCCAATTTGGAGAGCGGCAATCCCCAAAGCTGCAGCCGTGCCGAACAGTGTGGCGATGATGGCGAAGATGTCCACCAGTTTTCCGGCAACTCCTTCGGTGTGCCTCTTTCCGAAGAGGTGCCTGAATATCGAAGACATCAACAGGCAGCGACCGCGCCGGTATCCCACATAGGCGACCGCCCCGCCCACCAGGGCATACATCGCCCACGCATGAAATCCCCAGTGGTAGTACGTTTGAGCCAGCGCCTGATGCATGGCTTCGACTGACTCGGCCTCGACCGTCCTGGGAGGCGGAGTCACGAAGTAGGTCAGCGGCTCGGCCGGCCCCCAGAACAGCACGCCGATGCCCAGACCGGCGGCGAAGAGCATCGCTACCCAGGAGAATGTGGAGAATTCCGGGGTCTCACCGTCCTTGCCGAGCGGAATCTTCCCGTACCGGCTGATGGCCAACCACAGCAGAGCCACCAGCACGACCGTGGCGACGCCGTTGAAGAGCCAGCCCAGGTTTGTGGTGGTCCAGGAGAATGCCGCGCTTGCGACCTCGGAGACGCTGGCGGGGCTGATAATGCCCCAGACAACGAAAGTGACGGTCAAGACGCCAGCCACAGTCAAGACGACCCTGTCCAGACTGTAATTCCTGCGCTGTTCATCGACGCTGATACCTGGCACTAACGCCGGGTGAATGTTGTGGGGGTACCGCGGGCGGACGAAGTCCAGACTGCCTATCGGCTTCCCGTCCTTGTGAGCGGTATGTTTAGCTTCTTCGCCGTTCCTTCTGTGAGTGAACGATACGTTCTTAGCCATGAAACATGTCCCTCTGTTCGTTTGATTTGCACGCATCGCATCACAGACGATTTACCGATGCCGGCCTCCTCACTGATTCCAGTGGTGGATCGGCTCGGCCGTTCTTGGTGACCGAGATGCCTTTGGGTCCCTCGTTGTTGGTGGCATGGTGCTGAAGCTCGTCCACGATCTGTCTGTGCACTTGCTTCTGGCGCTCTATCTCCTGCAGAAGCGGCTTTTCCACTGCAGGACACTTATGACCTTGGTTCGCAGTATGTACCATGTTGCGTTCTCCGCAACTTGATGCTTTTAGTGTCACCCGGAAAATGTGCCTGGTCAAGAGTTTTCTCAGAGTTGGGTGTTTGTTTCGTTGGACCAGACTCACAACTTCCTGCCCCGCAAGCACGGGTGCCTTACCGAGCAGAACCCCAATGCAAGAAGCAACCGGCCTCCGATAGCGTGCATAGTCAAGGACCGAGTCTGAGAGTATAAATACATGGCATTTCCAGTGCGCGATATTGACATAAAGGACGACCAGCAGTCCGGTGCCGAGTTGCAAGGGGGTAGCCTGCAATCAGTTGATCGCGCCATTGCAGTTCTGAAAATTTTGGCACGAACTGGCAGCGCGGGCGTCACGGAAGTCGCCGAGGAGATGGGAGTGCATAAATCGACCATTTCCCGGCTCCTAAAAGCGCTGGAAGCGCAAGGGATGGCTCAGAGCAGCGGGCGGGGGAAGTACCAGCTTGGACTGGGCATCCTGCACTTGGCCAATGCCATACCGATGCGTCTGGACCTCACCCGAGAGGCGCGCCCTATCCTTGAAGCCCTCGCCGCCAAATTCGGGGAAACTGTCAACCTGGCCGTTATGAGCTCGGACCACGTCGTGAACATTGACGAAGCCTTTGGTCCGTCGGCGCTCGCCGCCACGCAAAACTGGATGGGCCGTTTGACCCCGATTCACGCTACATCCAGCGGAAAAGTCTTCCTGGCATCGCTCTCAACCGCGCAGCGCAGTCGCCTTTTGAAAACTATGGGTATGCCCGCGATAACAGAGCAGACCGTCACCTCAGCTCAGGAACTGGAGAAACAACTTCTGACAGTGCTTGACCGCGGATACGCCACAGTGCGAGGAGAACTGGAAGACGGACTCAACGGTATCGCCGTCCCGATACGTGGTCACGAAGGAACCGTCATTGGGGCCGTCAGCATTGCGGGGCCGTCCTTCAGATTTGACCCCGAAACCGTGCCCGGACTGATCGACGAACTGAAAGCGGCTGGTCAAAGGATCAGCGAAAACATGGGATACGGACCCTTACAAGTCCTTTCTTGAACGCAAGGCCACGTGCTGTTCCTAAGCTTCTGCGAAGTCCGACTTGTTCCGCCAGTCGTCGTCATCCACTGCCGGGAGGGCAGCTGCAATACCGGATTCGTCCTCTCGTAGATGGGATGCCCTTTCGGGTTAGACAGGCCGTGGGATCCTTTTCGAGGTCCGAGTTCTTGTAGGACTCCCAAAACGATGCTCCGGTGATGTCGAGGGGCCGCAGCTCAAAAGGGTGAGTTTCTGTTGCCGTTCGTAGTTCTTGAGGGCCGTTAGGGCGGGCTTCTGCAGGATCAGGATGCCTACAATGTGCTGCCAGGTCATGATGCCCAAACCGACATCGACCGTCACCGGCGCCGGCAGCGCTCCCGCTCACGTACCGTAGAGGGTTCTACGTGCGACCGCATACCGCTCCCGGACGCCGAAGCCCCACTCGCCTTCGGGGTCGTAGGCGGCTTCGATGCTCCGCTTCCAGTCGGCAGTTCTCCCGTAGCGGCCCACGCTGCCTGCTTCGCCGCCCCGAGGGCGACGTATTCCCTGCTCCCGGCACCTCCACGGGGAGGTTGAAGATGCTGGCCGCCGCCTGGCGCAGGGCCTTCGACTTGGAGCCTCCGCCGATCAGGAGGACCTTGTCCGGCGTGCCGCCGAGCCGCCGCAGGACGTCGATGGCGTCGGCCAGCGAGTTCAGCACGCCCAGCACGAAGGCGCGGGCGAGATTCTCCGGTGTCATGTTCTGCCGGCTGAGGCCTGCAGGAGTTCCACTAGCGTGCGGAAGGTTGGGGCTTCGCTCGCCGTCCTTTTGCTGGCAGAGAAAGAAAGGCGTTTTGGGATTCCCAGATGATGCCGCCGCCAGCGTCCGCCCTGATCCTGCATTGTGGGGCTCACGCGCATTTTCGAACTCAATCGAAGAGCCAAGCCAGGCCTCACTGTCCTCCGGTCAGGGCCGGGACCACACCGGCAAGGGATGACACGGTGTGACTCGGTGCCTGAAAATACGCCGGGTACGGCCCGCCTGTCCTGTTGATCCAGACGGTGTGCAGGCCGGCGCGGGACGCGCCGTGAATGTCCCAGGGATGAACAGCCACCAGGAGCATGTCCTCCGGTTTAGCGCCACAGGCGGAGGCTGCGTAGTCATAGGACGTTTTGCCGGGTTTCCAAGCCGGGGCATCCTCCACTGAGAGAAGCAGTTCAAAGCTGTCCCGGATACCCGCATCGGTGAACAGTTTTTCTGCTACCTGGGTGGAGCCGTTGGTCAGGGTGGCGAGGCGGTATCCGGCATCGCGCAGAGCCTTGATGCCATCGGTTACGTCCGGGTGCAACCCGAGGCTGGAGAGCCCGGCCATGACGTGCTGCACTGCCGGCTCAATGTCCCGGTTCAGTTCGATGCCTGCGAACAGGCTCGGTAGGGCTTCGGCGGCGATCCCGGCAAAGCTTCCGTTGTCTCCGGCTGCGGTGAGGGCAAAGCCGTCCCTTAGCAAGGTGGCGAACCATAGCTTCGCCATGTGCGCCGGCGCGCCCACGTCGACGAACCGCTGGCCCATGGGGGACATGTCCGACAGGGTCTCGTTGACATCAAAAACAATCACAGAGGGTTTCATGCAGTTCTTCTCCTTCAGCGGTGCCTGCACGGTGGCGGCAGTGCCCGCTAGCAGGTTCGGGCGGGCACCGTGCGGCGCACCGAGGTGGTTCGCCTGCCCCAAAGGCATCTTTGACCTTTTCGACCATTTGCTCAAGCATTGCGGGGGCGATGACAGATTGGTCATGATCAGCGGAGCCACCACGAGAGGAGGCGTGAAGAGGAGCCGCTCGGGAAGGTCCAAACCCTTTCAAAGCGGCGGCCGTCTGCACCTAACTTGCCCTGGCCTCTTCGACCCTTCGTGTTCCTTCAACAATCCCGACCGAGCTGACGAACCGGATCTTATGTAAACCTCGGGGAGGGGACAGGGCAACTTGCGCCGGTGCAGCGTCACGGGCACTCGATCCGCGCCCCGCTTGTCCGGCTTAGTCGTCCCCGCGCAAGGGCACGGAGCTAAGGTTTAGGGGACGGGGCGGTCTTGCACCGTTCAACATTTGTGAGAACAGTCGAGCATGAGTGTAAACGAATATGAGGCGTCTGTGGTCATCAAATCAGGCGCGGAGCTGTTGTTATCAGCCTCATCCGACCCCCGGTCCTATGAAGGCTGCGCTGCGGTCAAAGCCAATGTGTCAGCAGCATTGGAACTTATGGCACAAGCGCTTGAGAACTTCGAAGCCGGAGTGAGTGGGCCAAACCGCTCGATCGGCTTGGTTCAGGACCTCCGAAGAGTGGCAGATGATTTGGCGGGAAAATAATGCCACTTACACTATCGGCGCTGCCTGAATCAGGCCCCTTCAGGGCTCTCCCCAAGCCTGCTTAGGAGAGCTGATAACCGACGTTCTATCAGGCTGCTCCGCTAAAGGATTTGCGCGGGCGGAAGCGGTTTTGAATTCACTCCGTTTGCGAGCCGGATGTATTGGTACACGGTTTCTCGGCTGATTCCGTAGTCACGGGCGAGGGGCGACTTTCGGAATTCCGCTGCCAGCGCGTTGGACCAGCTCGGCCGCCCGTTTCCGGAGTCAGCGTCTTCTTGCGTCCTTTGTAGGCGCCGCGCTCTTGGGCCAGGGCGATGCCTTCCCGTTGGCGCTCCCTAATGAGGGAGCGTCCGAATTCGGCGAAGGCTCCCGTGACAGAGAGCATGAGGTTGGCCTTGGGGGAGTCCTCTCCGGTGAAGATGAGCTGCTCTTTGACGAATTCGACGCGTACTCCTCGTCCGGTGAGTCCTTGAACGAGGGCGCGCAGGTCGTCGAGGTTTGGGGCCAGCCGGTCCATGCTGTGGACAACGACGGTGTCCCCGTCCCGGGCGGTGCGCTATCCACAGCTGTTTCTCATCGTGCAGGTCATCTCCCAGGGCAAGGATGACTTTCCCTGCTCGTCCTGCTTTCTGGTCCGGCACCGGTCCCAGCTGGCATCGAAAGCAACGGCCACTCGTACTGCATCGAATGCGAGGTTTAGGACGATCAGTTGCGGCGGCTTTAGAACAATGAAAGACCCACGGTGGCAGGCGACGGGCAACATACCCCATACCCGGCGCGTTGCCCCGCATGTTCACGGCCGACGGCCCCTCGGACCCGCCCGGCGGCCCAACAAGGGTCGACGCATCCTCCCGTTGCATGATCGGAGGAGGAGTCCGGTAGAGCACATCCGAAAGTGTCCTTGAGGGCCTTCGGTAGCCCCTCCAAGCCCCAGCTTCACATAACGTCGGCTATAGCCGTCCAAGGGGGAATGAGCAGGAGAGTGGGCGCGCGGGAGGAGCGGCGGTCTGTGAATGTCGATTTGGAAGTTTCTGATACGGACCCACGAAGCCTTTCTTCGCCGGCGCCTGTCCAGTCACACAAGTGCGGGATAACTGCTAAGAATGTAGTCCGCGGCAGCTTCGCCCTTCATCCGCAGTCCGTTTCTTTGCGGTGCGACACGGGTTTGCATTGCAGACCAAAATACTCTCTCTGGCCGCGGCTCCCGGGAGGTGACGTGGCACCAGCTCGTGTACAGGCCGTAGAGGGCGTCGGGCCCGAGGCTGGTGGTGGACTCCGGATCGCGGGTCGTGGCGTCCTGGAGGAATTGATCGAACTGCGTCGTGGCCATGGCGGCTCTTTTCGCTAGATGCGGGTGCCGCCGTTTGGCTACAGCGGCGCCGTCTATGCCGAGCACGGCACAGACGGTCCTACACTCCGTTATTCGTTGCCATCAAGGACAAGGATGGCTAATCGGTAGTCCTTTTTGCCAGTCTTCTTCCAGCCTCTTCTGGCCGCAGCTTTTCAAAATCTGCACTATCGGCAGGACAGGATCTCTGGCCCTGATAGGTGTGGAAGTCGGCCGCTCCGTGGTCCTCTTCATCGGCCTCGCCGATATCCGCTAGTCCTCTCAAGTCAGTCCCAACTGTGCTCGAGAGCTGGCAATCACTTCCGTTGATGACGGGCAAAGCCTTGCGCGGGCTGGCAGCCTTGGGGAAGACTCGGGGAACGCGTGCTGAATTGTTGAAGATTTGGACGGCGGGACTACCGGGCAAACCGGAGGCAATGGTGCCTCCTGCCCGTGCAGGGCAAAGTCGCGGCCCCGAGCCTCCCGCATACCGAAAGGATCGCAATGGCAGGAATGTTCGAACTGTTTGTCGACGTAGAATCAACCTTCAGGTTCCGACTTACAGCCCCAGATGGCACCATTATGGCAGTATCGAAGCCCTTTGACACCAAAGCCGACGCAGTTGAAGGCATCGCTGCGGTGCGCGAGTATGCCGGTATGGGACTGATCACCGACCACTGCACAACAACCGTCAACGTCGGGCCGTCCCAGGATCAAGGTGGTTCTGCCGGTCAATCGGCCGAGTCCCCGCGCGAGCCAAAGATCGACTTCCACGCCCGCGCCAAGGCCGTCCGCAGAGCCGTGTCCGGTCCCCGCTGGGCCGGTGCAATACACAACCTTTCCTGACCCGGGGGAGGGTCCCTTTTTGCCCCTTCTGACCGCAACTTTACATAAGATCAATTATTGCCGTTTGAGTGGGACGAGTAGAAGTAGAAGAGTCGTCCCAGTCAATCTTTTAGTGTTTGCGCAGTTGAAAAAACGCAGTGATAACTCGGCCGCTACATCTCATAAGAGCGTGATAACTGCCACCGAAGTTTTGTGAGTTCTGCGGTTTCAAACCCCCCAATGCCTTCCATAGATCAAGGACCCTCTAGAGCCAGGTCGCAAGGCATCCCTGGTAAAGCGAGTATTTCGCTTCATCCTGCATAGGGCGTTCTGGTTCAGGCAGCACTAACCCTCGATACTGAAACACCAATTGTTGTCCGTTCAGCATAGCGTTCTGTTTGCTAAAGAATAGCGGTCAATCGGTCCCCGAGGGCTAGAGTTTACTATTACCACGTAGGAAACGTAGTACTTACATCGGTCGACATATCGACTGCCGTCCGGAACCAGACTCAGCCACCGCAGTGTGTGCGGATGTTCTTTCTCATTTTCGATGATGCTACGGATCTCATACCTGCAACTCCCGTCTGCAACGAAAGTTGTAGCCGGCACTGTGCCTTGAGCGAACAGACGGCTCAGGGTCGATGAGCGCGATCTCTTGAGCGACATAGAGGAAGGTTTTAGCGAAGCAGCAAACTGATCATCTTTGGTGACCAGAGAATCGCGCCAACATCAGTTTGCGGCTCAATAACCTCCACAGGTGGCGGTTGGTACGGCACCGCGGCCTTACAAGCCCTGCGTGATGTCCCCGGGCTGGATGGTCACCACCTGGAACAGGCCGGTTTCCTCGCTGGCGTCCGCCCCGGCCATGCCAACGACGGCGACGGGCATGTACGCCACCAGCAACCCGCTCAACTGCAGTCAGTCTAGTAGCGCTACGCCGAACTCAGCGACGACGGCCCGCAATTCCCTGAGGTAGCGCTGCGCTTGGTCGGTAAGCGGAATCGCGGCGTGGCCGATCCAGCCGATCTCGATGCGTTCGTCAACGTCGAGCGGGATGGCGACGATCTCCGGGTCGAGCTGCCCGCTGATGATGCCCGTCGAGATCGTGTAGCCGTGGAGCCCGATCATGAGGTTGAAGATCGTCGCACGGTCAGAGACCCGGATCTCCTGCTTACTGGACAAGGTGGAGAGAATCTCCTCGGCGAAGTAAAAAGAGTTGTTCGCACCTTGATCGAAGGTTAGCCGCGGCAAGCCGGCGAGATCGGCGAGAGTCGCACGCTCTTTTGAGGCGAGCGGGTTGTTCCGTGAAATGAAAATGTGCGGTTCGGCGAGGAAAAGCGGAGTGAACGCGAGCCCGGATTCCCGGAGTAGCTTGTCGATGATCTTCCGGTTGAAATCGTTCCGGTAGAGGATGCCTATCTCGCTGCGGAGCGTCCGGACATCCTCGATGATGTCCCAGGTGCGGGACTCACGCAGCGAGAACTCGTATTCGGCCACCTCAGTGGCCTTGACCATCCGGACGAAGGCGTCCACCGCGAACGAGTAGTGCTGCGTTGACACCCCGAGCAGTCGTCGCGTCGGTGGCCTGCCAAGGTAGCGCTGCTCGAGGAGAGCGAACTGCTCGACGACCTGCCTCGCATAGCCGAGGAACTCTGCCCCGTCGGCGGTGAGGGTGACCCCGCGGGCGGAGCGAACCAGGAGCGCACGGCCCACCCGGGCCTCAAGGTCCTTCATCGCTGCGGACATTGTCGGCTGCGCTACGTAGAGAAGATCGGCAGCCGCGGAGATCGACCCCTCAGCTGCAACTTCTATGAAGTAGCGGAGCTGCTGCAGGGTCAGTCCGCTCGAAAGCTGTCGCATAGGAAAATTCTATATGAGTGCATAGAAACCCCTAGTTACTCGATATCCCCGGAAGGCTGCAACATGGATACGTCCCCTTCTGAAAGGCCGTCTCCGGCCCATCATCAATGGATTGGCAGCGCATGGCAGACGACTTCACCTTCAGCATCACCACGACCCGCTTCGACGAGGACTACTCCCCGTCGGAAGGCTCCCGGATCACGACGAATTTCGCCAACCTGGCACGGGGCGAGCACCGCCAGGAGAACCTCCGCAACGCCTTGACCATGATGCGGCGCCGCTTCAACGATCTCGCAGGCTGGGACAACCCGGACCGGGACCGTTACACGCTCGAGCTTGAGATCGTTTCCGTGCAGATACAGTTCACTGCGGAAGGCACGGATCAGCAGTTCCCGCTGTTCGAGGTTCTCGACATCCAGATCGTCGACCTGCTGAACGGGGTCCGGCACCAAGGGATCGTGGGGAACAACTTCTCCTCCTACGTCCGTGACTTCGACTTCAGCATCGTATTGCCGGCGGCAGCAGGGGACTCAGGCAAGCCCACCGTTCCCGAGGACTTCGGCGAGCTTCACGGCAAACTGTTCCAGCACTTCCTTGATTCCCCGGAATGCCAGGAACGCTTCCCGCAGCCGCCAGTGGTGTGCATCAGCGTCTCCACGAGCAAGACGTACCGGCGAACGGGGAACCGTCACCCGGTTCTGGGCGTCGAGTACCAGCAGGACGAGTTCTCGCTGACGGACGCGTACTTCGCGAAGATGGGACTGCAGGTTCGCTACTTCATGCCACGCGGCAGCGTTGCGCCGCTCGCCTTCTATTTCCGCGGCGACCTGCTCAACGACTACTCCAACCTGCAGCTCATCGGCACGATCAGCACCATGGAGACGTTCCAGAAGATTTACCGCCCGGAGATTTACAACGCGAACTCCGCCGCCGGCCCCGTCTACCAGCCGAGCCTGGGAGAGCAGGATTACTCGCGGACCCAGATCGCTTACGACCGCGTCGAGCGCAGTCAGCTCGCGATCACGCAGGCGAAGTACACGGAGGAGCACTTCATCACGCCCCATAAGGATCTGTTGGACCAGTGGACCGCCAACTACCCCGCTCTCGTCAACTGACCCACGGAGAATCGTCAATCATGAACACACTTTTGCCCACCACCGTTGTCGGAAGCCTGCCGAAACCATCGTGGCTCGCACAGCCGGAGACTCTTTGGTCCCCGTGGAAGCTGGAGGGAGATGCGCTGCTCGAGGGCAAGCAGGATGCGCTGCGCATTGCCATCCACGAGCAGAGCCGACGCGGCATCGACATCGTCAGCGACGGCGAGCAAACCCGCCAGCATTTCGTCACGACCTTCATCGAGCATCTCAGCGGCGTCGACTTTGAACAGCGCAAGACCGTGCGCATCCGCGACCGCTACGACGCGAGCGTACCGACCGTCGTCGGACCGGTGCGCCGCGAGCGGCCGGTATTCGTCGAAGACGCAAAGTTCCTCCGCGCAACCACCGACAAGCCGATTAAATGGACTCTTCCCGGTCCAATGACGATGGTGGACACGCTTTATGATGACCACTACAAGAGCCGCGAGAAGCTGGCCTGGGAGTTCGCCACGATCCTCAACCAGGAGGCAAAAGAACTCGAGGCGGCCGGTGTGGACATCATCCAGTTCGACGAGCCCGCGTTCAATGTCTTCCTCGATGAGGTAAAGGACTGGGGCGTGGCCGCGCTCGAGAGAGCGGCAGAAGGACTGCGTGTGGAGACCGCCGTGCATATCTGCTACGGCTACGGGATCAAGGCGAATACTGACTGGAAGGCGACGCTCGGCTCACAGTGGCGGCAGTACGAGGAATCGTTCCCGCTCCTGCAGAGCTCCAGCATCGATATCATCTCGCTTGAATGCCAGAACTCCCACGTGCCCATGGACCTCATTGAGCTCCTCCGCGGCAAGAAAGTCATGCTCGGGGCAATCGACGTCGCCAGCGAGACCATCGAGACGCCGGAGGAGGTCGCCGACACCCTCCGCAAGGCCCTGCAGTTCGTCGATGCGGACAAGCTCATTCCCAGCTCCAACTGCGGCATGGCACCGTTCCCCCGGGGCGTCGCACTGGCCAAGCTGAGTGCTCTCAGCGCAGGGACAGATATAGTTCGCGAGGAACTCGCCGGCTCCGCACCCGGCGCATCATAACGATGTTTCACGCCTACCCCGCAGACACTTGGCTCGAGGCTCCGAAGCAAAGCTTCCCATCCTCCCTCTCGGCCGACGAATTCAAAGCACTGTTCCGTGGCCATCCAGGAGGTGTCGCCGTCATCACGGCGGATGCCGGAGAAGGACCGGTGGCACTGACGGTATCGTCGGTCGTGTCAGTGAGCGCGGAACCTCCGATGTTGATTTTTTCGGTCTCGGCATTGTCTTCTGCGTCCGAGGTGCTTTCGCGGGCCGAAACCGTCGTCGTGCACCTGCTGGACGCGCACGACGTCCACTTGGCGAAGTTCGGAGCGACCCCCGGCGCCGACCGCTTTGACCAGACGCACCGCTGGTCGGCCCTTGCAACCGGCGAAGCGGTGTATGACGATGTCCGCGCCTGGGTGCGCTGCGCCGTCGTCAATCGCATGGAGGTGGGGACCTCCACAATCATCGCCGTTCACGCCCTACAGTCCCGCGTGATGCGTGACGTCCAAGCGGGCGAACCCGGCGACGCTCTGGTCTACCACAACCGTTCATGGCACCGTCTGGGCGAGCATTCCAAGCTTGAAGGCTGAGCGCCGCGCCAAAAATGCCAGGCAGCAAGCCGAACGGCTCACGACGGCGGGACACAACTCCCGCCGTCGTCCTCGTCAACATCGGAGCGTCCATCGACTTCCTGAATGGCTCGGATCCAACCCTGTTCTACACGCAGGCGACGCTTCGGTTCGCCCTCGAGAAGCTCCCACCGAAAGCGATATAACGGCGTAACTGTCCAGAGTTTTTTGGACAATCAACTACGGTCGCACCTCCCGCCAACTGCAGCCCTTCAGAATCATCCAGGAAATAAAAAATGACCACCTCCTCACATACCTCATCTGCCGCACCCACTGCCGGACTTGGTAATCAAGCAGACGAAGCACAGGTCCTGGCCGAGAAGCGCTGGAATGTGCAGTTGCTTGGGCTCCTAATGGTCCTGACCTTTGGGACTGGGATCGTCGACGCAGTCGGTTATCTCGCCCTTGACCACGTCTTCATCGGAAACATGACGGGGAACGTGGTGATACTGGGCATGGCCATGGCGGGAGCAGATGGCCTTCCAGTGCTAGGTCCTCTGACAGCGATGGTGTGTTTCTCAATCGGCGCCGCGGTGACCGGGCTGGTACTGAGAAAACGATCTGCGGAATGGCGCCTGCCAATCACGGTGCTGCTGCTTGTCGCAGGACTCCTTCTTTGCTCCGTCGGGGCCCTAGCCTTCCTGGTCGATAATAACCTCACCACCGACGTCCGAGTGATCATCTCTTCATTGGCGGCAGCTGCTATGGGAATTCAGGCATGTGTAGCCCGAAAGCTCGCGGTCCGGGAAATGACAACCGTGGTCGTCACCTCCACCTTAACCGCGTTGTCGGGTGAGCTTTTCCTCGTAACAGGGCACAAGGGATTGCTGAACAGGAGAAGTGCTGCGATTGTTGTGCTTCTTCTTGGGGCGGCTCTTGGCGCGCTGCTTGCCGGCGCCGGAGCCGGCCCTGCTTTGATCGTTTCCGGAGCCCTGATAGTTGTTGTGGCATTGCTGGGGCAATGGGGAGCCCGGATTCATCGTTCCCGTCTATCTACCTGAGCGGAGGCGCCGCGGGACCGTCAGAATAGAGCCGGAATTGGCATTTCGACACTCAGCGGTGAGCGGGTCTTAGACTTCAGCCGGACGTTTTACTCAGGCCTTCGGACGCTGTGCGCGCAGTGTTGCGGGATCCACCGAGACTGCTTCAGGCGCGATGGCTCGGGCACGCGAGATGCTGAATTGCGCAGACACTGTCTGCACAATTCGTCGATGTCGCTTATTCGTGGTCCAAGTTAAGCGCGATGACTATCGCTTCTGCCGACGGCAGGGCCTGTTGTTCCGATTTCGGATATTCCGTAAGCGTTTATGAGTTGGCGTGTGTTTTCCAGGGGTGGTTTGGGTCAGGGGAATTTGATTATCTGCCGGAGAGACTGGCTATCCTCGAGGGTGTCCATGGCCTGGTTGATGTCTTCCAAGGGGATGGTGTCTGATACGAGGCCTTCCACGGCCAGTTGTCCGGAGCGCCACAGTTGTTCGTAGATCGGGATGTCGTGGGCGGGTACGGCTGAGCCGAGGTAGCTGCCGATGATTGAACGGGCTTCGGCTGTTAGGGCAAGGGGGTCGATGGAGACCTGTTGTCCGGGGGCGGGCAGTCCGACGGTTACGGTGACGCCGCCGGGCTTGGTTAGCTTGATGGCGGTTTCCAGTGCGCGTGGATGTCCTGCGGCTTCGATGACTGCGTCGAACTTTGTGCCGCTTTCCAGTGCTGTTTCTGAGGTCATGGCGTCTGTGGCGCCGAGTGCTCGTGCCGTGTCGAGTTTCGCTGGCATGGTGTCGATGCCCACGATGTACTCGACTCCGACTGCTTTGGCTGTGATCAACGCTGCCATGCCGACGCCACCCAGTCCTAGGATTGCTACGCGCGTTAAAGGCCCGGGTTTGGCGACGTTGAGGATGGCTCCGCCGCCGGTGAGCAGGGCACAGCCAAGCAGTGCGGCAACGTGGGCCGGTACGTCGGGGCCTACGGGAACAATGGAGCGGCGCGAGACGACGGCGTGCGTGGCGAAAGCGGAGACTCCGAGATGGTGTTGGATCGGGTGCCCGTGCCGCGAAAGCCTGCGCGTGCCGCCGAGTAGCGTGCCTTCGGTGTTTGAGGCTGTTCCGGTTTCGCAGGGTGTTTTGCCGTTGGAGCGGCATCCTTCGCAGTTGCCGCAGCGGGGGAGGAAGGTCATGACCACGCGCTGTCCGGGGGTGATGTCGTCGACTCCACCGCCTGTTTCTTCGACGATGCCGGCGGCTTCGTGTCCGAGCAGCATCGGAACTGGCCGTGGTCGATTGCCATTGACGACTGACAGATCGGAGTGGCATATTCCGGCGGCTTCGATGCGCACGAGGATTTCGCCGGGTCCTGGACCTTGGAGTTCCAGCTCGCCGACATGGATGGGCCGTGTGCTGGCGTAGGGCCGGTCGGCACCTGTGACTTCAAGGACCGCGCCCCGGATAATCCTCGTCTGCTGTCCTGCCGTCTGTGTGGCGAAATCATTTCCAGACGTCACGGTCGTCCTTTCGGTCATGTCGGCCCAGCCGACGCTGAATGGGGCTATTGGGGGGAAACTAGCAAACTGCGGCGTGCACCTGCCCTAGGCGGTGCTGCTCCACCGTTGCTGGGTAGCTGGCCGAGTCCTAAGCTTCGACGGGCGGTTGCCGCTACGAGAGGCTGTTTCAGGTCGTTCCCCGGGCTTGGAGTTGGTTGTCACCGGATGGTGTATCCACCGTCGATGGCGAGAGTGTGCCCGGTGATCATTTTCGCCGCATCGCTAAGCAGGAATGCGACTGCGTCGGCAATTTCTTCGGGCTCGCCAAAGCGGCCGATCGGAATTCGCGAGAGCAGTTCGGCTGCCCACTCGGGCCTGCTGAGTGTCGATGCGGTCAGTTCGGTTCGGACGAATGTTGGGGCGACGGCGTTGACGCGAATTCCTTTGGGTGCCCATTCGAGGGCCAGGACTTTTGTCAGATGGATTAGCCCTGCCTTGCTGGTGCCATAGGCGGCCCGCTCTTCAATCGCGACGATTCCTGCTTGCGAGGCGATGTTGACGACGGCAGCCGCTATGCCTTTGTTGATCCAGCGCCGGGCCAGGGCGGTTGTCAGCAGGAAGGGACCTTTGAGGTTGGCGGTGAAGACGTCATCCCAGTCCTCCCCGGTTAAATCGAGTGCGGGTTTGGGGATGTTGATGCCGGCGTTGTTGACGAGCAGGTCGATGCTTTCGGCGGTTTCCAGCAGGTTGTCCACGAAACACTCGACACCGGAATCGTCTGATAGGTCTAAAGCGAACGCCGGCGTGCCGTACCGCTGCTGGATTTTCGAACGCGTGGCGGCGTTGCGGCTGGTTCCATACACGGTGGCACCGCACTGGGCCAGGCCATCAGCGATAGCCCGGCCCAGTCCGCCTCCGGCACCTGTGACGAGCGCTTTCTTACCGGCCAGGAGAAGTTCGGGCATCGGTGTCGGTCCTCACAGGGGTATGCATGGGGCGGGCGGCGGATTTGTCTTGGGTGCACTTCGTTGGTGACGTCATCTGCTGACCCGCCATTGTCATGACGGGCAGATCGAGCGGGCGGACTGGATGTCCGCCCGCTCGATCTGTTCTACTTCGTGTCTAGACCTTGGAACTGGCAGGGGTTTCCTTTCTCCCGATGGTGGCAAGGTCGAGATCTTTGGTTTCCTTGGCGAACGAGATGGAGGTCATGGCGATGACCGTCGAGGCGATGACGATCAGGATGACGGGCCAGGTTCCTCCGCTCCACAGCACGAGGGCGCCGGCCAGGGCGGGCATGAAGCCGGCCAGCAGGATGGAGGCCATCTGGTAGCCCACGGATATTCCGGAGTACCGGACGGTTGTGGGGAAGAGTTCGCAGTAGAGGGCCGGCAGGGGAGCGTAGACCATGGCATGTCCCAGAGCGAGGAACAACGCAACGCCCAGGACGATGGCCCACATTTGTCCGGTCTGCACCAGGGCGAAGATGGGCCAGGCGGTGAGGATGATGGCTGCGCCGCCGAGGAGGAATGTCTTCTTGCGTCCGATCCTGTCGGATACGTGTCCGAAGACCGGGATCATCGCGATGTTCAGGGCCGACCCGACCATGACTGCTGTGAGTCCGTAGTGCTGGGGAACCTTGAGGGTGCTGGTGACGTAGGAGAGGACGAAAACCGTGAAGAGGTAATAGTTGCCGGCTTCGGCGAAACGGCCGAAGATGGCGATGAGCAGGGGCTTGCGGTGGTTGGCCAGCAGTTCCGGGATGGGAGCTTTCCGGTGCTGGTTTTCCTTTTCCTGCCGGGCTTTTTCGGCCAGGAATTCCGGGCTTTCAGCGGCGTTCAGGCGGATGTAAAGGCCGACGGCGGCGAGGACGATGCTCATCAGGAAGGGCAGGCGCCAGCCCCAGCTTGTGAAGGCGTCACCGGATATGGCGCCGGAGAGTGCCACGGCGGCTGTGCCGAGTAGGAGTCCGCTGGAGACGCCGATCTGGGGGAAGGAGCCGTAGAAGCCGCGGCGTCCTTTGGGTGCATTCTCCACTGCGATGATGGCGGCGCCGCCCCACTCGCCGCCGACGGCGAACCCTTGTGCAAGACGCAGGATGCAGAGCATGACGGGGGCCCAGAAGCCGATGGTTTCGTAGGTAGGGAGCAGACCGATCAGGGCGGTGGAGACGCTCATGATGGCGAAGGTCAGGATCAGCGTGGATTTGCGGCCTATACGGTCGCCCAGGTGGCCTGAGACGAATGCGCCCAGCGGGCGGGCGACGAAGCCGACGCCGAAGGTGGCAAGAGCTGCGATCTGGGAAACGCCGGGGTCCAGGGCGGGAAAGAACAAGGTGCCGAAGACCAGTGCCGCGGCGGTGGCGTAGACAGTATATTCGTACCATTCGACGATGGCGCCGATGGTCCCGGAGAAGAGGGTTCGCCGCCGGACCTGGTCCGGGGTGAGCGAGGCTGTGGTTGCCATTGGAATGCTCCGTTCGGGCGGAAAGAGGGAGAAGACATGGGCGGACACGTTCGAGCGGATGCTCGTACGCCCCGCGCGGGGTCCGGATTTCTAGGTGCCTGCTCGTATCTTCAAGGACGGACGTTGTCCTGAGCATCGGCTGTACGCTCCGGGGTGAGGGCGGGGCGGGCCGGCGCTGGCCCGCCCCCAGCGGCTATCTGCCGGTTTTAGTCGTTGAAGGTGTGGTCGGACCAGGACAGGGAAGTTCCGCGGTACTTCGCGGCGCGCACATCGCCGGAGCGGGCGTGGCCTTCGAAGCGCTCCACGCGTGAGGCGCGGCCGCACAGTTCACCGAAGAATGCGCTGGACTCCGTGTTGGTGACTTCCTGGTAAGTGACGGTGCGCAGGTACTTGCCGACCCAGAGGCCACCGGTGTAGCGGGCGGCGCCACGGGTGGGAAGTACATGGTTTGTGCCGATGACCTTATCCCCGTAGGACACGCAGGTCCCTTCGCCAAGGAACAGAGCGCCGTAGTCGTGCATCTTCTCAAGTGCCTCACGCGGGTTTTCGGTCAGGATTTGCACGTGCTCGTATGCATATTCATCAGCGAGGATGTAGGCGTCGTCCAGGCTTTCCACAACGTGGACCGCACCCCAGTCCCGCCAGGCGGCACCGGCATAGTCAGCGGTAGGCATGTCGACAAGGATCTGGTCGATATGCTCGATGACTTTCTGTCCAAGTTCCTCGCTAGTGGTGATCAGCACGGCAGGTGAATCTGGTCCGTGCTCAGCCTGCGAGAGCAGGTCCACGGCGACGATGAAGGGGTCGGCCTGCCCGTCGGCTACGATCAGGACCTCGGTGGGTCCGGCGAACAAATCGATGCCCACTTCCCCGAAGAGCTGACGCTTTGCCTCGGCGACGAAGGCGTTGCCGGGGCCGGCCAGCATATTCACGGGCTTGATGGTCTCCGTGCCCACAGCCATGGCGGCGACCGCCTGAATTCCGCCCAGCAGGTAGATCTCGTCCGCGCCGGCGAGATGCATGGCTGCGACAGTGGCGTCCGGGACCTCGCCCTTGATCAGCGGAGTGCAGGCTGCCACGCGCTTCACACCTGCCACCTTCGCGGTCACGATCGTCATGTGCGCGCTGGCCAGGAGCGGGTACTTGCCACCGGGGATGTAGGCTCCCACGGCCTGGATCGGCACGTTCTTCTGACCCAGGTGAACGCCGGGAAGGGTTTCGATTTCAAAATCACTCAGGGACTCGAGCTGCTTCTGCGCTACGGTGCGGACCTGCTCCTGAACGAATTTGATGTCGTCGATAACCTGCTGCGGAACCCGCGAGATGATCTCTTCGAGCTGATCCGCGCCGAGCAGGAAGGACTCGGGGGCGTACTTGTCGAACTTCTCGGAGTACTCCCGAACTGCCTTGTCGCCACGGGTCCGGATGTCATCGATAACAGCCTCAACCGTTGCACGCACCTCCGGCGTGCTTCCACGCCCGCCTGCATTTCCGGAAGCGGTCTTCAGCATCCTGGACGGCACTGCAGAGGACGTAGACGCGATGTCGATGGTCATAACAACTCGTTTCTTTCGTCATTGGAAGTCGGACTGCCTTCCCCGGAGGGTTGGTGTGTCTTGGATAACATCCAGTGTATACGTACCCATAACAGGCGCACAACCTTGAAGCGACAATGGTGTGTACGTATACACCTGGAGTGGCTAGGCTGTCGTGTCGGGCGGGCCGCGCAGCTAGGATTGGTCCTATAGCCGCTCCGGCTCACTGCCGTGCGGGGACTGATTGGAGATGGACCGTGGTGACAAGTCGCGATGTAGCAAAGTTGGCCGGAGTATCACAGGCCACCGTTTCGCGCGTCATGACCTCATCCTCCAAGCTCTCACCATCCACCAAGGCCAAGGTCAGGGCCGCGATGGACGAGCTTGGGTACGTCCCCCACGCCGGAGCCCAGGCAATGAAAACGCAGCGAACGAACACCATAGGTGTTGTGGTTGCTGACCTGGGCAACCCCTACTACGCGGAGGTGCTCGATGAGCTCACCCGCGAGCTGGACAAAGCGGGCATGCGGGTCGTCATCTGGAACGCCGGGGGCGGGAGCCATGTGGATGCCCTCAGGGCCATCAGCGAGCACACCGTGGATGGCGTAATATTCACGACCGCCACCGAGGACTCTGTGGAGCTGCAGGCGGCGATTGAAAAGGCCCGGCCCATCGTCCTGATCAACCGGCTCATTGAAGGACTTGAATGTGACCGCGTCGTCAGTGACAACGTCGGTGGCGGCGCCGCCGTCGCCGATTACCTGGTTGGGCACGGCATGACCCGTTCGGCCTTCATCGGAGGCAGCGAAAATGCCAGCACCTCCCGCGACCGGGGGCGCGGTTTCCTGACAAGGATGGCCGATCTCGGTCACCCGGTCCCTGAACACTTCCGCTTCCGCGGCGACTTTGACCACGGCCTCAGCGCTCAAATAATGGAACGCCTCCTGGCCCGCGCCGACACTCCCCAGGCAGTTTTCTGCGCCAACGACTTTATGGCCTTCGGAGCCCTGGACGCGCTGCGCCGCACCCACCGTGACAGCGGCGAACACTGGATTATCGGATACGACGACGTAGACATGGCGGCCTGGAGTTCCTTCAACCTCACCACGGTCCGGCAACCGAGCCGAGAAATGGCCCGCGCCGGCGTTCAACTGCTGCTCGAGCGGCTTAAAAACCCCACCGCACCCGCGAAGAAGATCGACTTCCCCTCTGAACTGATCGTGCGGCACAGCACCGGCCTCAAGCCAGCCTGACCGGCGCCATCAGGAAGAACTCTCGCTCGAGGGTAGAGGCTACAGGTGCCGGATAGCCCGGATCAGATCCCGCCACCTCAGCGCAACAGGCAACCACCTGGCTTTCAGGCGTGGATCAAACCGAAACGCCGATAACGGCGATTCCGTCAAGCTGGCGGACGGCGTCCGGCTGCGGTGTGCTTTAGATGCACTGCAACGGCCAGTGCAGGGAGTTTCACCTTCCCCCCAGCTTGTGGCGCCCGGATCCGGGCCTCCTGCGGCTTAACATCGTGCCATGTCGGGTATGTGGAAAGAATTCAAAGCCTTTGCCATGGGCGGCAACATGTTTGATCTTGCCCTGGGCTTCATTATCGGTACGGCGTTCGCTGCACTCGTGGATAGCCTCGCCAATGACATCTTGTTGCAGTTCGTTGCGGCGATCTTCGGGGCGCCGGACTTCACTCAGATGAGCTTCACAGTGAACGACGCCGAAATTAGATACGGCAGTTTCATTACCGTGCTGATCCAATTTCTGCTGCTTGGCCTGGTGCTGTTCGGGCTCGTCAAGCTCCTCAAGCGCTTTGGCATGGGCAACTTCCGTGCCCAGGGCCAACAGGAATGCCCCTACTGCAAGGAATTCGTGGCTATCGACGCCATCAAGTGCAAGTACTGCACCGCCGAAATTGACCCCGGGCAACTGGAGGAAGAAGACATTGAACTGCTGAAAAAGCGTGAAGGCTGGCAGAACCCCAATGACGGCATCGCCTAAGCGCTTCAAATTTATGGGGGAGTAAGAGAAGCTGGGTGATCTCAGCGGCGTGAGCTCCATCCGCATGCGAAACGCGGAAGAAGAAGGCGCCCGTTGCGTACCCATCAAGGCGACTCCTTCCGCGATGTGGCAACGTCATCTCCGGAACGAACACCATCGGGCGCAATAGTCGGAGCACGGTAGTAGGAAGCGCGCGACTGCTCACCTCGCCAGTGAGACGCCGGCAGCTAGGTTTACAGAACGATCTAGCGGGGGGTGCTGATTTCACAGGCGATCCGCAAGCGCTGGCTCAATACGGGAAGGGAGACGAGCCCATCGCGATCATGGTCCCTGTCGTGAGGGTCGCGTAGGCCGCGTTGCATGCAAGGCGCTGGATCGACGTCGCGGTGAAGGTCATAGTGTGAGGATGCCTAGGATTCTCTAATTCCTGTGGATAGTCTGGGACAGGACGCCATCCGACGCGAGGGTCAGTGAGAACGTGATTGAAGCAGTTGCTGCCGTGATTGGCCGCCGGAACAATGTCACCATACTTGGCCGGGATGATGGGCCTGTTTTGATGTTTGCCCACGGTTTTGGCTGCGATCAGGCCATGTGGCGGAAGCTGCTGCCCTATTTTGTTGATGATTACCGGCTGGTGCTTTTTGATCATGTTGGTGCAGGGCACTCCGACATCAGCTCCTATGATTGGGAGAAGTATGCGTCCCTGAATGGGTACGCGTCGGACCTGCTGGAGATTTGCGCCGCCCTTGAACTTGAGGACGTCATCCTGGTGGGCCACAGTGTCAGCACAATGATTGCCGTGATCGCCGCAGTGCAGGAGCCCAACCGCTTCTCCGATCTTGTCCTGCTTGCTCCTTCGCCCCGTCATACGGATGACCCGTACGACGGCTACGTGGGCGGGTTTTCGCGGGAAGACATCGAGGGTCTGCTGGCATCTCTGGACAGTAACTATTTTGCCTGGGCCGCGGCAGTGGCGCCCATGGTTATGGGCAACCCGCAGGAACCAGAATTAGCGGAGGACCTGCGTGCCAGCTTCTGCCGGACAGATCCGTCCATCGCACGGCACTTCGCCGAGGTAACTTTCTTTTCCGACACCCGCCCTGAACTGAAAAAGGTGCACACCAACTGCCTGATTTTGCAGTGTTCCGATGACCGGCTTGCCCCGCCGGAAGTGGGCGCTTATCTACACGAGAATTTGGAACACAGCACCCTGGTCCAGCTTCAGGCCACCGGGCACTGCCCCCACGTCAGTGCTCCTCTGGAAACGGCCCGGGCGATTCTGCATTACCTTGGCACCCGCGAGCCCACCCGACACCCGACAAACAAAGACCCTATGCCTTGACCATGTTCCGGAACAAAGGTTGGCTTCGAAACAGCTGTCCTGGGATTCCTGCACATCGGAATGGACTTCGTCCTGATCGGTAGCCGCGTTGATGCTTTTCTTCGAACATGACTGGCTAGGCGGTTGGGAAGCTGACTGCGATGGTGGTTCCGCCTCCTGATGTTTCTGAAAGCGTTAGGTCTCCGCCGTGGGCTTTGGCGATTGCGCTGCAGGTGGCCAAACCCAAGCCTGTTCCGGGGCCGTCGCCGTCGCGGTGGAGCCGCACCAGTGGTTCGAGGACTTTTGCCCGGTCTTCCTGTGCGATGCCCTTGCCGTTGTCGGCGACACGAAGAGTTGAGCCGTGGTAGTTGGAGGTTCCGGTGATACGGATCTGAAGGTCCCGGTGGGGACTGCGGTAGTTCATCGCGTTGGAGAGCAGGTTCTGCAGCAGGATCCGTAGTTGTCCGCGGTCGGCGTAAACCGAGAGGTCCTGCACTTCCACCATGTTCTGGCCGGCGATGCCGAGATCCCACATCACTTCATCGACCGCTGCCCGGACAGAGACGAACTCCGGGTTGACGCAGCCGCCAACGCGGGAGTAGCTCAGGACGTCGTCCAGCATCCCAAGCATGCGGCGGCCGGAAGCGCCGATGCTGTTCAGGTCCTCGATGGCCCCGGGGACCGCCTGGATGTTGGGGTCGTCCTGCAGCATTTCCAAATAACCAAGCATTGTGGTCAATGGAGTTCGCAGGTCGTGGCTGACACGGCCAGCGAACCCTGCGAGCCGGGAGTTGCTTTCCTCCAGCTCCGCGTATGCCCGGTCCAGTTGGACAGTCCGGTGTTGCAGCTCCAACAGCTCCACGACCTGTTTGGCGAGGACCTCCAGCATCTCCACCTGCCCCGGGGTTAGCTCCTGGGCAGCTTCGGAAAAGACACAGAGTGTGCCCGGTACGAAGCCGGATTCTGTTTCCAGCGGCACCGAGGCGTAGAAACGGACATTGCCTATGTCGCCGGTGACGAAAGGGTTGTCGGCAAATCGGGGATCCCGGGAAGCGTCCGGAACAACCGTCTTTTCCCTGCTCAGGAAAACTCTGGCGCACATCGAGTCTTCGCGGGAGCACACTCCGGGGTCCACGCCCCAGGCCCCGATCTGGTGCTGGTGCCCGGCGCTGATAATGTTGACGACGCCAAACGGGGCGTCACAGAGCTGCGTAGCGAGCCGGACAAGGTTCTGCAGACCAGACATTACTGCCGCGTTGGGCAGCAACGGCGAGTCAAGGGACGGGTCGAGTCCGTACTTCAGCAGTTCAAGATCACGGCTAGTGTCATTACTGAAAGCCAGTCGTCCTGCTGCACCTGTCATTAAAACCCCCGGCCCGATCCGATACTCTCCGCGATCATATCCGCATCAATACGGTTGGGTCCGACGTTAGATGTCCAAAGTCGGCACAGACAGTGAGTCCTGCATCTCCACCATGTGTTGCTGATGCCGCTGTCAGCAGGTCTGCCTACCCAATTTCCGAGGGCAGTTGCTTTACAGCCACTTGCGCCATCTGAAGCTCAGGTAGAGGACGATGCCCATCACAACCATGAGAGCCAGTGCGAAGGGGTAGCCGAATATCCAGTCCAATTCGGGCATGTAGTTGAAGTTCATACCGTAGACCGTGCCGACGAGGGTGGGGGCGAAGAGGATGGCAGCCCAGGATGAAATCTTTTTAACTTCCTCGTTCTGGGCGAGGCTTGACTCGGACAGGTGGCGCATCTCCTCGTTCTGCTGCTGCCCGACCAGTGCCGCATTCACCATCAAAGCGTTCTGCAGCAGGGCGCGGAACCCGTCCACGCGCTCGACGATACGCAGGACGTGGTCATGGACGTCCCGGAGCCGATTCTGCAGTTCCAGGTCCAGGGCGTATTTCTCCGACCCGCGCAGGAGGTTTTCGAGCATCCCACGCAGCGGGTGGGTGGCGCGCTGAAACTCGATGACTTCCCGGGAGAGTTCGTAAATTCTTCGCGTGACGTCGGGGCTGGAACCGAACAGTTCGTCCTCGATCTCATCAACGTCATTCTCCAGGCCAGCCACCACCGGTTGGTACTGGTCCACGACTTCGTCGAGGATCGCATAGAGGACGGCCTGCGGTCCCAGGGTCAGCAGTTCGGGAGCCGTTTCCAGGCGTTGCCGAACCCGGGCCAGGTTTGGTGATTCGGCATGGCGGATGGTCACGGCGAAATCGGGACCGACGAACACATGCAGTTCGCCGAACTCCACTTTCTCAACATCATCGAGGTACCGGGCAGGCCGCAGGACAGTGAAAAGGGTATCGCCGTAGCGTTCCAGTTTTGCCCGCTGGTGCCCGTGCAGGGCGTCTTCGACGGCGAGTTCATGAAGGCCGAATTCCGCGGCTACGGACTGGATCTCGGCCGGTTCCGGGCGGTAGAGCCCGATCCAAGCCATCCCGCCGCGCTCGCGCATCACCTCGAACGTCTCGTCCAGGTTCCTTGGATTGTCCGTCCGGCGCCCGTCAACGTAGACGGCGTTATCAACCATTGTCATGGCGTCAGCCCCTTCCCGCCGGTCGCTGACCAGCTGCTTCTGAGAACAAGCTACCGCCAGAGGCCCTGACGCAAAGGAAGTCCGCAGATTGGGGAACCCGGCGGACTTCCCACAACCTTACTCGCACGTTGTTGCGTCCAGTCATCCGACGTGGATGCTGGGGCGTTTTTCCGGGTCCGCTTCATTTTCGCGGATAATCTCGCGGACGACGGGAGCGGTGTCCCGCGCCCGAGAAACAGGTAGCGCATCAGGTGTGCGATGGGGTTGCCTTCTGACCATTCGAAGTAGGCATGCGGGCGGACGCCGGTGCAGTCGCGCAAGGCCAGCAGGATTGCGGCGATGGCGTTGGGAGCGGCGGGGCTTTGTGCCCGCAGGACCCGGTGCCCGGCCACGTCCACGCCGCGGACTCGCAGGACTTCGCTGAATTCGGACGGGTCGGTGATGAATTGCCTGGCAGCGCCGTCGAATTCGATCCGCTCCACTCGCAGTTCAGTGGTGCGGGTGACACGGGAGGCAAGCGAGATGACCAGGATACCGAGGATGAGAAACGCGGAGATGGTGATGCCGTCAGGTTTCTCGGTGACATTGGCAGCCAGGGCGTAGAGCATCACCACGGTGAGGACTGTGAATCCGACGGATGCCGCCCGTTGTCTTTTGCGGATGGCCGAGATGGTGACCGCCACGGCACCCGAGGCCATCATCGCCAGGATACCCGTGGCGTAGGCCCCCGCTTGGGCGTTGACGTCGGCGTTGAAGCCGATGGTGATGGCGATGCTGATGGCGGTGTAGACGAGGACGACTGGGCGGACGGCGCGGGACCAGTCGGGCGCCATGCCGTAGGAGGGCAGGTAGCGGGGGACGATGCAGCCACCGCGGGCCAAAGCCCGCCGAGCAGCGCCGCCCCCACGATGCCGGTCAGATGGACGAGCATGTCCGTCGACAATTGATCATCTGGCAGAAACTTCAGCACGAACTGCAGGGCCGGAGGCAACCCCACCGCGAGGACAAACGCCGCTATCTGTCGCCGGCGCCCCAAAGCCACAGCAACTTCGTCGATCCTGTCCACAGAAATGGTGGAGGCAGGTTTCACTGGGGACACGCTATGCCTGATCTCGGAACCCATCCTCTTCTTCCACGGCACAGTCCTTCACGTGCCGTCACTGCGAAGCCACTGCGGGCAGTTGAACATGTACACAGGGCGGCGTGCAACGGAGCCGACGCTTCGTTTCGCCGGCACCACTACCCGCCGGTGGCGCTGTGCAGAATGTTCCGTGCTATCTCATGCAGATGCAATGGTGCGCTCTCCCCGCGGGAGGCGCTCAGCAGGACGTCCACGGCTTCCTGGGAGCTCAGATTCATCCGCTCGATCACAAACACCGAGTAGTCATCAAACGCCAGGGGAACGGGAGAATCGTCCGCCCGAAGCACCACCATGTCGGTGGCACCGGCGCTTTCGCTGCGCCCATGTGAGTTGATGATTGAAGCCCCGGCCCCTGCCGACTCCGGAATTGAATCCCTCAGAACATATGCCAGGGACTGCACCGCTTCGGAGGCATCTTCCGCAGTCAGGAGGCCGCCAGTCAGCCGGGAGGTCAGCGTGGCCAACTCATACGCCTGCGGCAAGGAACTACTCATCGCCCATCACCTCGTTGTTGACCTAACCAGGAAGTACTAAGAACATTAGTCTTCCCGGACCGCGGCGGCACGCTGAAGTTCAATGCAAAGTTGCGTCCGGAGGAGGTCCCGCGTGACGAGTTCTAGCGGGGGATACGCCGGCCCCGGAACCTGTCCATAAGCAGCAGGACAACCGCAACAAGAAACAGTACCGGGGCCGCACCAACAAGGAAGCCCAGTGCCTGCACCGCCAGACCCACCACGAGAAACACAACCGCGATGACAACGAGGACTACACCCAAGGTCTTCATCAGCTACAACCCCTAACACTGTCCGCGCGCAGCCGCCGGACTCGCTGAATCTGGCAAATGCCCGGCGCAAGGCGCAGTCCGTCCGCCTCTTCAGGGTACGGCGCAAACACCACACGTGCTACCGCCATTACCGCTGACCTGCGGTGACGATTTACAAAGGGTGCTTACTATCTGATGGTAAACATGCTTACTATTGCGTCGAAGAGAAGGCGTTTATCAGCAGATGTGTAGTGGAAGGGGAGTACTGATGACTGAAAATCAGTGGACCAGCGATTCCATGCCCGCACCACGGGACCCGGGCATCGACACGATCGGAACAGCGCCTGCTGCGTCTGCTTCCGGATCCAGGAAGGAGACGGCCAAGGAGGAGGCGTCGAGCGTTGCCAGTGAGGCAGCGTCGGCAGCGCAGGGCGTGGCCCAGACGGCCAGGAGTGAAGCGGCCAATGTGGCGGCCGAGGCGAAGAACAGCGCCCAGGACCTGCTGCACCAGGCCAGGCAGGGCCTGAGCAGCCAGGCCGGAACCCAGCAGCAGAAGGCCGCCGACGGCATCCGGACCATTTCCAGCCAGCTGCAGAGCATGGCCGAAGCACCGGACCAGCAGGGCTTTGCCAGCGACCTCATCCGGCAGGCTGCCCAGCGCAGCGAATCCGTGGCGTCCTGGCTTGAAAACAAGCAGCCGGGCGACCTGCTCGGCGAGGTCCAGAGGTTCGCCCGCAACAGGCCGGGAACCTTCCTGCTCCTCGCCGCCGGCGCCGGTGTCCTGGCCGGCCGCCTCACCCGCGGCCTCACCGCAGGCGCCCCGGAAAGCACCTCTGCGACCGGCCCCGGCACTTCCTACCAGTACCAGGCTGCCGGCCGCCATGTTGCAGCCGGTGGGGATAAGCCGTCCCCCGGTGGGCCTGTGACCGCTCCCGCTGCCTACGGCGAAACGATTTATGGGGAGCCCGGCCGTCCCGGGTACTCAGGTACGGAGTCGGGCGGAGTGCCCTTGAAGGATTACGACGATCCGTTCGACGGCCAGTCCGGGAGGTTGTGATGAGTAGCCAGATTCCCGAGGTGCCGCCGGGCGAGGCGCATCAGAAGGCAGATAACACGTCGCTTGGTGATTTGCTCGGTGAGGTGACCCGGGACCTGTCCACCCTGATGCGCCAGGAAGTGGAGCTGGCCAAGGCCGAAGCCAAGCAGTCCGCCACCCGGGCCGGCAAAGCCGGCGGCATGCTCGCCGGCGCCGGCGTGGCCGGGCACTTCGTCCTGCTGTTCCTGTCCCTGGCCCTGATGTTCGCCCTCGGCGCGCTGATGCCGCTGGGCTGGGCCGCGGTCATCGTGGCCGTGATCTGGGCCATTATCGCCGCGGTCCTGGCCTCCACGGGGCGCAAGGAACTCAAACAGATCAAGGGCATGCCCCAGACCGGCGAAACACTCTCCGAAATCCCCCCAACCCTAAAACCAGGTGAGGTAAACCGATGAGCGAGAACCCCGACGCAATCCGCCAAGACATTGAAGCCACCCGCGCACGCCTGGGCACCAACGTGGACGCGGTCGCGGACAAGGTCACCCCGTCCAACATCGTCCACCGCCAAACCGACAAACTCAAAGACGCCGTCACCGGCGTGAAGGAGAAAGTCATGGGAGCAGCAGACACCGCCACCACCAAAGTCCACGACACCGCCTCCACCGGCGCCGGACACACCACCAACGCCCTGCACTCCACCGGCGAAACCCTCCACGAGGCCAAAGACAACGTCGCAGCCAAACTCTCCTACGCCGGCACCACCCTCTCCCAGGCACCGGACCAGGTCAAAGCCAAAGCCCAGGGCAACCCCCTGGCCGCCGGACTCATCGCCTTCGGTGCCGGGCTGCTCGTCTCCTCCCTGATCCCGCCGAGCCAGAAGGAACGCGAAGCGGCCAACCAGGTCAAGACCGCAGCCCAGCCCCTGGCCGGCAAAGTCACCGAGGCAGCCAAGGACGTCGTCCAGGACCTCAAGGAACCCGCCCAGGAAGCCGTCGAAAACGTCAAAGCCACCGCCACCGACGCCGCCCAAAACGTCAAAGCCGAAGGCCAAAGCGCAGCCAGCGACGTCAAAGACCGCGCCACCGACGCCAAAACCAACGTCCAAAACACGTGAGCGGCAAGGAAAAGGTTTCGCCGTCGTCCCGCAAACAGGCGGGGCGGCGCACGGACCCGCACCAGCAATCTCCTGCCGGCGGCCCCCGCCACATGAAAGCATCCGGACCGGGCCCGCACCAGTGGGCCGCTCACCGCCTCGCCAGCATCGCCGGACGGCTTGACGAGCGATGGCTGCGCCGGCGCCCCTCACCCAGCACAAACTGACCACCCCGCAACACAAAAAGGAGCACATTCGATGGCAACAACAAACCGCACCACCGGCCCCAAGACAACCCTTCAGAAGGCAGCACAGGCGGTAGGCGCCGTTTTCCTGCTGGTGGGCGTCCTCGGCTTCATCCCCGGCATCACCAGCAACTATGAAGCACTCTCGTTCGCCGGGCACGGTTCCGAGGCGCTGCTTCTGGGCATCTTCCAGGTCTCGATCCTCCACAACATCGTCCATCTGCTGTTCGGCGTCGCGGGGATCCTGATGTCCCGCACCAACGGGCAGGCCCGGAACTACCTCCTCTACGGCGGCGTCATCTACCTCATCCTGTGGCTCTACGGCCTGCTCATCGGCCAGGACACTGCCGCAAACTTCGTCCCGGTCAACACCGCGGACAACTGGCTCCACTTCGTCCTCGGTGTCGGCATGATTGCTCTGGCCATCCTGCTTTCGCGTAACACCCGCACAGCAGGAACTGCCAGCCGCTAACCCGCGGCGACGGGCGGACACCTGTCCCTGCCGGACTTGTTGCAACGCGAAGGTGCCCGCGGGCCGTCCTCCACCAGGAGGCCGACCCGCGGGCACCTGCTTTTCCAGAACCCGATGCCGGAGCCTTTACGGCAGTTATTTTTCCGCGGCGATTCCGGCTAACCGGCGGTTACGAGCGCTATTTCACCAAGCGCGACTGCCAGAGCGTCCGTATCAAACCAGGTGGCGACCAGGACGTTGTGGATGTAGGCGTCAAACTCGAATGGGTGACAGCGTCCGCCATGGTTCCAGTAAAGGATCCATAGGTCGATCAGCGCCACGTCTTGCTGTTGCAGCAACGCCCTGGCTGCATGCTGCAGGTCCGCCATAACCAATGTTTGCTTCTGCTCCCCGCCCCCCACAAGAGCAGCAGGGCAGGGATCCCGTTAATTGCGTTTTGTACTCGCGGTGGACGGCTTATCCGGTATCTATTGCCACGCATTGCTTTCATGCCTAGTATATCAGTCTAGATACATAGTTATATCAGGGTGCCCCTGCTGCGAGGTGGGGACTGAGCGAGGTCCTAAGGGAGGCGGAACGCCTTCCGGGGACAGCGCTCGGAGCACCATCTGGTTGACCCTGCCGTGCCCGCTCTCGCCGCCCGAGCCCCGGAAAAAGGGGGCCGGAGCGGCCGATTGTTATCTCGATGAGGAGTAGAACAGTATGCAGCAACTCGCGCACCGTCTTGAACGGCTGGGCACTGAAACTGCCTTCAGCGTCGCGCAGGCCGCGGCGGCCTGGAAGGCCCAGGGGAACATCGTGTACCCCTTCCACCTGGGTGACATCAATATCCCCACGGCCCCCCATATCGTCGAGGCGATGAACAAGGCGATTGCTGACGGCTACACGGGCTACTGCCCGGGCCCCGGTATCCCGCAGCTGCGTGAAGCCCTTGCCGAGGACCTCGGTGCACGCCGCGGCATGACGTTCTCCCCGGACAACGTTGTGGTGATGACCGGCGGCAAGCCGGTTATCACCAAATTCCTCCAGGCCGTGATGAACCCGGGGCAGGAGGTGCTTTACCCGAATCCCGGTTTCCCGATCTACGAATCCCAGATCGAGTACCTGGGAGGCACGGCCGTGCCCTACCGTTACGTGCCCACCAGCACCGGCTTCGCGATCGACCTCGACCAGGTGCGCGCATCGATTACCGAGAAAACGGTCGCCATCATCTACAACGACCTGCAGAATCCCATTTCGGCGGAGTCGACGGCCGCGGAGCGTGAGGCCATCGCCCAGCTCGCCCAGGAGCACGACCTGTGGGTCCTTTCCGACGAGGCCTACTTCGAGACCCGCTACGAAGGCGTCTCCCAGTCGATCGCGTCGCTGCCCGGCATGGCCGAGCGCACCGTCATCCTCTACACCTTCAGCAAGAAGTTCGCCATGACCGGCTCCCGCCTGGGCTGCGCCGTCGCCCCGGTCGAGATTGCCAAGGTCCTCAGCACCCTGAACACCAACGATGAATCCTGCACCACGCACTACGTCCAGTGGGCCGGCATCGAAGCACTCCGCGGCCCGCAGGAGCCGGTGCAGCAGATGCTGGACATCCTCCGCGAACGCCGGGACGCGGCCTGCGATCTCCTCAACTCCATCCCGGGCATGAATGTCGCCGTGCCGCAGTCGACGTTCTACCTGTTCCCTGACGTCACTGAGGCCATGGACCGCATGGGCTTCACGGCGGTGGGCGATTTCGCCACCGAAGCGCTGTACAAGACCGGTGTCTCCTTCTGCACCCGCGAACACTTCGGCAGGCGCCAACCCGGGGAAGACCGGCAGTACATCCGGCTCGCCTACTCGGGCATCAATGTCGAAGACATCCGCAACGGCCTGGGCCGCCTGCGCCAGTGGATCGAGACGGCATGAGCCGGGTCGTCGTCACGGGCCGCATACCCGAAGCAGCCATTGAGAAGCTCCGCGCCGAGCACGAGGTGGATGCCTGGCAGGGGCCGGAATCGATCAGCCGCGAAGAACTGCTGCGCCGGGTCGCGGGAGCAGACGCGATCGTCAGCCTGCTCACCGAGCGCGTTGACGCCGAACTGCTCGACGCCGCTGGCCCGCAGCTCAAGGTCGTCGCGAACGTCGCCGTCGGCTATGACAACATCGACGTGCCCGCCTGCAGGGAACGCGGCATCATCGCCACCAACACGCCCGGGGTCCTGACTGACGCCACCGCCGACATCGCCATGGGCCTCATCCTGATGGCCACCCGCCGGCTCGGCGAAGGAGAGCGGCTCATCCGCTCGGGCCAGTCCTGGAAGTGGGGCATGTTCTTCCTCCTGGGCAGCAGCCTGCAGGGGAAGACCCTCGGTGTCGTCGGCATGGGCGGCATCGGGCAGGCCACCGCACGGCGCGCGAAGGCCTTTGGCATGGAGATTGTCTACCAGTCCCGCAGCGAAATCGACCCCGCGATCGCGGCTGAACTGGGTGCCCGCCGCGTGGACCTCGACGAGCTGCTGGCCATCTCGGATGTTGTGTCGCTGCACTGCCCCTACGGGCCGGCCACGCACCACCTGATCGGCGCGGAACAGCTCGCCGCGATGAAGAACTCGGCATTCCTGGTCAACACAGCACGCGGGCCGATCGTCGATGAAGCAGCCCTCGCGTCCGCCCTCGGCGAGGGCGGAATCGCGGGCGCCGGATTGGACGTCTTCGAGCATGAGCCCCAGGTGAACCCGGGACTGCTCGACCTCGACAATGTGGTCCTGGTGCCACACCTGGGCTCCGCCACAGTGGAAACGCGCACCGCGATGGCCATGCTCGCCGCGGAGAACGCACTGGCCGTGCTGAGCGGGGACCGCCCCTCCACGCCCATCGGCTAAAACGCAGGGTGTCCGGTCCTGGCGTGTGAAAAGGCAGCCAGGGCCGGGAAACAAAAGGGTCTGAACGAGGTGATTGCAGCACCGGACTCAGACCCTTTTGCTTACCCCTCTGCGGGCTTAGACTGCGGGGCTCACACGGCCAGGCTGAGCGGCCCCACACGGCTGGCGGCAGACTGCAGGGCGGCACCCACAACTCCAGCGGCGTTTTGCAGGACGGCGGGGACCACCGGGGTGCGCAGTGACAGGCGGGGCAGGTATTCATTGCTGCATGCCGAAATCCCGCCGCCAACGATAATCAGGTCAGGGGAGAACAGGAACTCCACGTGTGACAGGTACTGCTGCAGCCGCTCCGCGTACTCGTCCCAGCCGAGGCCTTCCCTTTCGCGCACCACAGCCGATGCCACTGATTCCGCCTTGTACCCGGCAACTTCCAGGTGACCCAGCTCAAAATTCGGCACCAGCGTTCCATCCACGATGAGCGCTGAACCGATGCCCGTGCCCAGCGTCAGAACAAGGACAACACCGCCGCGGCCCTTGCCGGCGCCGTAACGGGCTTCCGCGATACCGGCTGCGTCAGCATCATTCACCACGCTGACGGGGAGGCCCAGCCGCGCACCCAAGTGGGCCTGGACGTCCAGGCCCACCCAGCTGTGATCCATGTTCGCTGCCGACCATGCCACCCCCTGCTGAACAATGGAAGGGATGGCGACGCCGGCAGCAGTCCCGGGAGCCCCGAGCTCACCAACCAGCCGCTCAAGGGTGTCCGCTACCGCCTCCACCGTGCCGCCGGCAGGCGTCGGGAGGTGCAGGACCTCCCCGGCCGGCGCACCGGTTTCCAGGTTAACGAGTGCCCCCTTGATCCACGTTCCGCCGACGTCAATCCCGACGCGGGCATCCGGCGCAGTATCCAGGACGTTCACTGCAGCCAGGCCGTGGTGGCCCCCGGCAGGAAGGCACCTTCCAAGGGTGAGCTGGACACGAGCACGTCCCCGGCGGGCAGCTCGAACGGTTCCGTCCCGAAGTTCGTCACTGACGTCCAGCCGTTCGGGCGCCGGAAAGCCAGGACGTCGGACCGCCCGGTTTCCAGCCACTCCAGCGTCTCATCGGCCTGCAGCTGCGACCGCAGGGCCAGGGCCCGCCGGTAGAGGGACAGGGTGGAGTCCTCCTGCGCTTCCTGCACTTCCACCGAGCTGTCCGCAAACCAGGCGGGCTGCGGCAGATGGGAACCGGCCGGGCCGAACCCAAAGGAGCTTCCCCCTGCAGTCCACGGCAGCGGGACGCGGCAGCCGTCGCGGCCGATCTCCACGCCCTTGTTCCGGAAGAAGGAGGGGTCCTGGCGCTCGCTGTCGGGAATTTCGCTGCCGACTTCCTGCAGGCCCAGCTCCTCGCCCTGGTAGAGGTAGGCAGAGCCCGGCAGGGCGAACATCAGCAGTGATGCGGCGCGGGCGCGGCGCAGGCCGAGTTCGGCGTCGACCTCCTCCCGCCTGCCGCCGGCAAGCAGCCACTGCTTGCCCGCCTGCCCGGCCATGATGTCACCCTCGGCCGAGGACCCGGCTGCGGGGAGGCCGTAGCGGGTGGCGTGCCGGACGACGTCGTGGTTGGAGAAGACCCACGTGGATGACGCGCCGGACGCCTCTGCCTCCGCCAGGTTCTTGGTGATGGTCTTCCGGAACTGTCCGGCGTCAAAGTCGGCCTGCAGCAGGTCGAAGTTGAACGCCTGGCCCAGCCCCTCCGGGCTCGCGTACCGGGCGCGGCGGTCCGCGTGGACCCAGGCTTCGGCGACGGCGGTGCGCGGCGGGTTGTATTCATTGAACAGCTTGCGCCACTCGGCGTAGATCTCGTGGACCTCGTTGCGGTCCCAGTAAGGATGCCGTCCCTCAAGGTACAGCGCCTCGCCCTCGGCTTCGAGGTCCGCCGTGGTGGGCAGACTTTCCTCAAGGTTCTTGGTCAGTGCGTGGGCCACGTCAATGCGGAAACCGTCCACGCCCCGGTCGGACCAGAAGCGCAGGGTCTTCAGGAAGTCCTCCCGCACCTCGGGGTTGTCCCAGTTAAGGTCCGGCTGTTCCTTGGCGAAGATGTGCATGTACCACTGGCCGGGCGTGCCGTCGGGCTCGGTGATGCGCTCCCAGGCAGGTCCACCGAACACAGACTCCCAGTCCGACGGCGGCAGCTCGCCTTGGTCGCCGAGACCGTCACGGAAGATGTAGCGCTCGCGGGCGGGGGAGCCTTTCGGCGCGGCGAGGGCTTCCTGGAACCATTCGTGCCGGTTCGAGGAGTGGTTGGGCACGATGTCCACGATCAGCTTGATCCCGGCGGCGTGCAGCGCGGACGCCATCGCGTCGAAGTCTTCCAGCGTTCCCAGCCGGGGGTCCACGTTGCGGTAGTCGTCCACGTCGTAGCCGCCGTCCGCAAGGGCGGAAGGATAGAAGGGACTCAACCAGACGGCGTCGATCCCCAGCGCCTTCAGGTACGGAACCTTGGCGAGGATGCCGTTGATGTCGCCGATTCCGTCGCCGTTGGAGTCGGCGAAGCTGCGGGGGTAGATCTGGTAGACGGACGCCTGGCGCCACCAGTTGGGGTCGGCCAGGTGTTCGGCGTCAGTGCGGGTGGCCAGGGTGGCGGTGGTGGTCAAGGTTGCTTCCTTCGGGTTCTGGAGGGGGTCTTGGAAATGGGATTACTTGACGGCGCCCTGGGTGAGGCCGGACATCACCCAGCGCTGGGTGAACAGGTAGACGATGATCGCGGGAGCCATGGCCATCAGGTACGAGGCGAAGGCGATGTTGTAGCTGTTGCTGAACTGCGTCTGGAAAATCTTCTGCAGCACAGGGATTGTCTGCATCTCGGGATCGGAGATGATCAGGGACGGCATCATGAAGTCGTTCCAGGAGGCGATGAAGGCGAAGATGCCCACAGTGGCGCTCATGGGGCCCAGCAGGGGGAAGATGAGCTTCCAGAACACACGCCAGGTTCCGGCGCCGTCCATCCGCATGCTCTCCTCCAGTTCCAGCGGAATCGAGCGCAGGAAGGCGGTAAACAGCATGGTGTTGAACGCCAGGGCAAAGACGACGTGGAGGATGGCGACGCCGAGCGGATTGTCCAGTCCCACCATGCCGGTGAGCTGGATCTGCGGCAGCGCCACCACGGGGAACGGGATGAACATCGCCGCGAGCAGGTAGAAGAACGACCAGCGGAAAAGCCGGCGGTCCCAGTTGCGCACGATCGCGTAGGCGGCCAGCGCGGACACGATGATCTCACCCGCGACGGCGATGACGGACACGAACACGGAGATTGCGAAGCCGCGGGGGAAGTTGGTGAGCATCCACGCCTGGGCGAAACTGTCGAAGGTCAGGGGGTTAGGCAAGGAGAAGGCGTTGCCGTCAACGGCTTGGCCAGTGGTTTTGAACGCCATGCTGACGGTGACGTACAGCGGGACGAGCACGCCGAGCGTGCAGGCGACCAGGAGGGCGGTGGCCGGCCAGTTGATGCGTTCCGGGGAGGCGGTGGTCCGGCGCTTCCTGGTGATTCCTGGTCCTGCTGGGATGGTGCGGGCCGCGTTGCTCATGCTGCGATCCCTCCTTTGCCACGGGTAAAGCGAAGTTGGATAAGTGCGATGACGATGCTGATGAGGAAGAAGATCACGGCATTGGCCATCTGGTAGGCATAGTCGCCGCCTTCGAAGCCGCGGAAAATGGCCATTGCCACGCTCCGGGTGGAAACCCCGGGTCCGCCGTCCGTGAGGCCGACGATGATGTCGTAGGCATTGAGGTAGTTCTTGAAGCCCAGCACCGTGTTGATCACGGCGTACCCGGCAACCAGCGGCAGGGTGATGTGCTTCAGGTTGTGCCAGGGTGTTGCCCCGTCCAAGGAGCTTGCCTCATAGACCTCCGCCGGGACAGTGAGGAGCCCTGCGATGTAGATCAGCATCGCACTCGGGATCGACTGCCACGCCGTGACGAAGACGATCGCCAGCCAGGCCAGGTCCGGATTGGCCAAAATGCTCGTGGAGAGCGGTCCGATCCCCAGAGCCTGGCCGGCCAGCGGCAGGAAGTTGGAGAACAGGTACTGGAACACAAAGGCGATGACGATGCCCGAGATCACCATGGGAATCACGAACACCGTGCGCAGTGCCGTGCGGAAGCGGACACGGGACGTGAGCCCCAGGGCCAGGAGGAAGGCAACGGCGTTCACAACTATGACGGTGACCAGTGCAAAGGACAGGGTGAAGCCGTAGGCACTGAGAATCCCTTCATCCCGGAAAACCGCGATGAAGTTCCGGATTCCGATGAACTCGGAATCACCGAAGCCAACGGAGTTCGTGAAGCTGTAGACAAAGCCGAGCACTGCCGGCACTGTGACGGCGAGCGTGAAGATCAGCAGGGAGGGGAGCAGGAAAAAGTAGTACAGCGGGTCGATCCGGCTTTTGCGTGCCCGTGCCGGCTGCCTCGCCGGTTGAACCGCCACCATGGCCGGCGGGGAAGGTTTTGTCATTGACGACATGGAAAGTCCTCGTTTCGTGCCTTGATCGGATGCGCGGTCACGCGCGGAAAGCCAGACGTGCCCAGTCCGCGTCCATCCGGCGCAAGGTGGCCTCGGCGTCGGCACCGGCCACAATCGCCTGAAGGTAGTTCGCGGCGGGGATCGTGTTCGGAATGAACTGCGAGGCGCCCATGTAGAAGCGGCCTTCGTCGTAGTACTTCTGCATGTCGATGATCCGGGGGTCCGTCACCGGCGGCGCGTCCTTCGCCGTGCCGAATCCCAGGAATTCGGCGTTGTAGGGATCCTGGACCTCCGGCTGCAAAAGGTATTGAAGGAATGCCCGGGCCCCCTCCTGCCCGTTCGCTACTTCGGGAACCCACAGCGACAGGTCGATGTTGACCCGGACCTTGAGGTCCGCCGGGTCGCCGGTCATGGGCAACGGAAAGGTGCCAAGGTCAACGTCCGTGCCGGCCTTCTCGATCTCGCCAAAGGCCCAGGGCCCCTGGAAGTACATGGCCGCCTGGCCCTGCGCCATTGCCGTGTTCCCGTCTCCGTAGCCGCGGCTGGAGGCATCCGGATTGACATACGTGGCCAGCTGGACCATGCGCTTCACCGGCTCCAGCAGCGTTCTCTGGAACGAGACCTCCGAGTCAGGGCCGACGTGCTCGCCAATCCCGTGCAGCTTCCGGTAGAAGGCCCGGACGTCCAACATGCCGCCCACCGTGTAGTCGAACAGGCCCTGCGCGATGGTCCAGGGATCACGGAAAGTGCCGTAGATCGGCGTGACGCCAGCCGACCTGAGTGCTTCGCACACGGCAATAAGCTCATCCCAGGTGGTGGGGACCTCCAGTCCGTTTTCCTCGAAGATGCGCCGGTTGTAGATGACCGACGCTGCCATGACCGAGTAGGGGATGACGCTCGTTCGGCCGGGGTAGGTGGGATACCAGTTGGTGAGGTCCAGCACGTCGTCGCGGATGGAAGCTGCTTCCGGAAGGTCGGACAGGTCGGACAGCGCTCCGCGTTCCATGAACCGGGCCATTTCGAGGTTGTAGTTGAGGCAGCCGAGATCCGGCGGACTGCTGCGGACGAAACTGGCGGAGAGGTTCGTTGCCATGTCATGCAGGACGCGGACCTGGTCCTGTGAGGCAGTAAATTTCGCAGCGAGGTCGCGGAAGTACGGAACCGCCTCAGGCTTGGACTGGTGGAAGGTGATAGTTGGGCGGGTGCCTTCGGGAGCGCACCCTCCCAAGCTGAGAGCAGCCAGCGCACCGCCGGCAGCGGTAAGGAAGGTGCGCCGGGAGACTCGCGTCCCGGGAGGCGTCAAAGGTGGCAACATCGGCTCCTTGGGTGTTCGCACAGAGTGTTTATATGGGACATAAATTTATGACCTATACGAGGATGATGGACGGGAGCGATATCGTCAAGGGATGAACGGGACCACAGCGAATTCGACACACCTGTTACGGCAGATCAACTCCGAGGCGCTGCTCCGCTTTGCCCTTCAGGAACAGGTGTTTACGGCCGCAGAGGCCATGGCTGAAAGCGGATTGACGCGGGCGACGGTGCTGGGCGTCTGTGACGGCCTGGTTGCCGCGGGCTGGCTGGAAGAGGTTGAAGAGCCAAACGCCGCCGGCCGCGGCAGCAAAGGCAGGCCCGCACGGCGCTACCAGCTGCGCGAGGCTGTGGGCGTGGTTGTGGGACTGGACGCCGGCGAGGGCCACTTCACCACCGTCGTCGCGGACCTGCGCGGCCACGAGCTGGGCAAGCGCCGCCTGAGCGTGGACTCACACGCGCTTGGCCGCGCCGGCCGGCGTGCCAGCGCACGGAAGCTGGTCAGGCAGGCGCTTGACGATGCCGGACATTCCGAAACTGCTGTCCTGCTGACCGTGGTGGGTGTTCCGGCGCCCGTGGACGTCAACGGCCTGTCGCCTGCCGATGGAGAGTTTTGGCAACTGATGAATTCCGGGTTCGACTCGGAACTGCAGGGCCCGGTCCTGGTCGACAACGATGCCAACCTTGCAGCCATCGCAGAAGGTGCACACGAACCTTCCGCCAACGTGGCAACCCTGCTGACGGGCGAGCGGTTTGGTGCCGGGCTGATCGTCGACGGGAACCTGCTGCGGGGGCCGCGGGGCGGTGCCGGTGAGATGCGGTTCCTGGGCACTATCTCCGGCAACGTCTCCAAACCTGAGGAGGGAAGTACGGACGGATTCGGGGCACTTGCGCGCAAGTGGGCCCGGTCAGCCGTCCCCTCATATGACGGAAAGACTTTGCTGCGGAAGATACCAGGGGAGGAGATCAACGCAGAGGTTGTGTTCGAGGCGGCCCGTGAAGGGGACCCGCTGGCGCAGGACATCATCGCCCGGCTGGGCGCACGGCTGGCACACATCGCTGTGGTGCTCTCCAGCCTCCTCGACATTGACCGGGTTGTCATCGCAGGCGGAATCTCGGGTGCGATCGAACCTGTCCTGGACCATGCGCGCAGCCTGCTGCCCACGGACTCGGGCTTTCCGCTCCCCGAGCTGGTGGCGAGCAGGCTGGGGGCTGAGGCGGTGGTCCAGGGGGCGGTTGAGTTGGCGCTGAACCGGATCCGCCGCGAACCTGCAAACTTTCTTCCGAAAACATGGGCCAGGCGTCAGCAGAAGCTCATGTCGTTGACACCTGTACGCCACCTCGCCCGAGGAGAATCTGAGCGTAGGAAACTCCCAGGAGAAGGAAGGCCAGCTCATGACCGGCAATGACCGCATGGTTATCGGTTCCTGCCACCAACTCGCATCCGGGGACGCCATCGAAGCGTTCCGCGGGAACAGCCTGGTCCACCGGGGCCCGGTCACGGACACCCTTCCGGACCAGGGACTGTTCTGGATCCTCGACACCCTTACAGGCAGCAGGCGCCTGCTGGATATCTCCGGGCTCGAGGTTGTCCGCATTGCTCCCCAGTACCGCGAAGTCCGAGTGGACGCCTAGGATACTGACGGCGCAGCGGGCGCCCAGCCCAGGGCCGGCCCCAGCTTGCCGGCGATGTCCGTGAGGATCTGGACGTAATCTTCGTGCGCAAAGCTGAAGGGCAGCGCGAACGCCACCTCATCGACCTCCCGAAAGCCGGCATGGGCATACAACTGCTCAGCAATCTCTTCGCTGGTGCCGAGAAGGTCCGCCGCGAACAGCATGCCTTTCGGCCCCTGCGGCGCCCGCGTCCGGGGCGTCCGCTCAGCAACGTACCGCCGGTACTTTTCCTGCTGCTGCGCGGAGGCAGAATCAGTGGGAATTACCACCAGGCCCTGCGAGACCCGGGCCCGGCCGGGGTCAGGGGAAGCAGCCGCGGCCTCCCGGTAGGCCCGGATCTGCGACTGCTGGATCAAGGCGAAATCCGGCTCCTGGCCGGGCTCCGGGAAGACCACGCTGCTGGAGAGCAGGTTGAAGCCGTTGGCTCCTGCCCAGGCCGCCGACTTCATGCTGCCCGCCCCGTACCACAGGCGTTCCCGCAACCCGGGGGAGTGCGGCTCCACGCGGTTGGAGAATTCCTCCACCACGCCCTGCTTGCCGGAAAACTCCCGTACCGGTTCGCCCGAAACCAGGCGGGCAAACCGTTCCACCCGGGCGTAGCTGAAGTCCTCCACGTCTAACGAGTCCGGGTACAGCTCGTGCTTCACCGTGTCGTAGTGCATGGGCTCCCCCACACTCAGGCCCGGGTTGATCCTGCCGCCGGCCAGCAGATCGACAGTGGCCAGGTCCTCGGCCAGGCGCAGCGGGTTCTCCCAGCCCAGGGGAGTCACAGCCGTGCCGAGTTCGATCCGGGACGTGCGCTGGCTGGCGGCAGCCATCACGGCGATGGGGGAGGAGATGCCGAACTGCAGATGGCGGTGCCGCAGCCACGCGCTGTCGAACCCCAGCCGTTCGCCTAGCCCGATCATCTGCAGGGTGGATTCATGGCCCGCTGCCGGGTTCGCCGGGTCGAACAGGCCAATCGTGAGGAATCCGAGCTTGCGCAGGGGACGTGAACTGTCAGGCATGGGCTTCCTTCAGGTTCCGGGGACGGCTACCTCCCACAATACGGAGCGACACTGCCGGGCAGGGTCCCCGGGTGGTGTATCGTCACCCAAGGCCGCGGCATCCGGTTCCGGACCTCCACCGCCCTACCCTTACTAGGTGCCATTGACTACAATCCGCACCGCCGCCGCGAGTTCCCTCGCCGCCGCAGGTCTCATGTTTTCCCTCGCTGCCTGCTCCACGCCGGCTGCCAACAACCCGCCCGCCACCTCCGCACCGGCCTCCTCAGCGGCGGCTGAAACCGGAGCCGCGTCCGGCCCGTGCGATGGCGTCCAGGTCATCGTCGATTCGGGCGCCCTGGAACAGGAGGCCGCTGACACCTCCGTCTGCGTACCGGTGGACGGCCCCACCCTTGCATCAGAGGTGCTGGACGAGGCGAAGGTGAACACCGAGGGCACCACCCAGTACCCCACCGAGCTGGTGTGCCGCGTGAACGGCGTTCCCGCGGCGGACCTCGACATTACCCACAAGGGCGGCACGTACCGCGAAGAGTGCAGCGGCATGCCCGCCGCCTTCGCCTACTGGGCCCTTTGGGTCAAGCCGGCCGCCGGCACCTGGAAGTACGCCCAGGAAGGCCTCGCCACCCTGCAGGTCAGCCCGGGCCAGAGCCTGGAGCTGCTCTTCACGGTCGACGGCGAACCGGCCCAGCGCTCTTCGAGCATGGCCTGGCGGAACGCCTTGGAACCGTTGGCGTTGGTGCGCTCGCCGATGGCCAGGTAGGAGGCGTCCTGGTCGAAGGACACGTGCTGGTAGAGGGACGCGATGCCGGGGTCGTGCTCGGTGGGGTTGCGGGCGGCGCCGTCAGCGCTGCCGGCGGCGGTGTTGGCGCCCGCGGCCGCGGTGCGGAAGGGCGCAAGGCGTTCGACGACGGCGGCCAGGTGTTCCGGCGTCGTACCGCAGCAGCCGCCCACCAGGCCGAGGCCGAATTCGCGGACGAACTGCTCGTGCGCGGTGGCGAGTTCGGCGGGGGTGAGCGGGTAGTGCGCGCCGTTGGCGCCGAGGATGGGCAGGCCGGCGTTGGGCATGCAGGCGATGGCGACGGTGGACTGCTTGGACAGGTGGCGGAGGTGCTCGCTCATCTCGTCCGGGCCAGTGGCGCAGTTGAGGCCGATGGCATCGAGGCCGAGCGGTTCGAGGGCGGTGAGCGCGGCGCCGATTTCGGAGCCCATCAGCATGGTTCCGGTGGTCTCGACCGTCACCTCGACGAAGATCGGCAGCCGGATGCCGCGCGCCACGATCGCCTGCTTGCAGCCGTTGACCGCGGCCTTGGTCTGCAGCAGGTCCTGACTGGTTTCGATGAGGAAGGCGTCCGCGCCGCCGTCGATCAGGCCCTCGGCCTGCAGCGCAAACGTCTGCTTGAGGTAGTCGTAGGTGGCGTGCCCCAGGCTGGGGAGCTTGGTGCCCGGGCCCATCGAACCCAGGACCCAGCGCATCCGGCCGTCCACGGCTTCAGCCGCCTCTGCGCGCTCGCGGGCTATCTTTGCACCCTTCAGCGCGAGTTCGGCGATGCGGTCGTCGATGCCGTAATCGGAGAGGTTGGACCAGTTGGCGCCGAAGGTGTTGGTCTCCACGGCGTCGATGCCCACGGCGAAGTAGGCGTCGTGGATGTCTCCAATGACGTCCGGACGCGTGTCGTTGAGGATTTCGTTGCAGCCTTCCAGCCCCTGGAAATCCACCTCGAGCGAGAGATCCTTGCCCTGCAGCATGGTGCCCATCGCCCCGTCGGCAATGACAACCCGGTGGTTCACCGCGTCCAGGAGTTCCTGGGAACGGCCCGGGCGGGCGACGGATTTTACATCAAGAGCAAAACGAGGCATCTACAAAGGTTACGGGCGTGGCCCTGAATGATGGCTTCGTATTTCCGTGTACTACGACGGCGGGCGCCGGCTTCCTGCCAATGCTGCGGAAACCGGCGCCCGGCGGCGTGTTATTCGCCCTGGCTTGTGGTGCGCGGCGGCGGGACGCGCCGGCTGCCGGTGGCTTCGAACGCGGCCGCGAGGTGCAGCAGCTGCGTGTCGCTGTAGGCCTTGCCGGCGATGGTGAGGCCCACTGGCATGCCGATGTCCGATGCCAGTCCCATGGGGACAGTGACGGTGGGAATGCCCAGGTGCCGGGGGACCAGGTTGCCGTTCGCCACCCACACGCCGTTGCGCCACGCCAGGTCCGCTGAGGCCGGGTTGGTGTCCGCGTCCGCAGGCGCCACGTCCGCCACCGCGGGGAAGACCACCGCGTCCAGGCCCAGGCCGTCCATCCACTCCTCCAGGTCCACGCGCCGGGTCTCCTCCAGGCCCTGCAGCCCTTCCGCCAGGTGCGGGATCTCCGTCAGCGACGGGACTCCGTTCTCCCGGATCCAGGCGGGGTAGTCGCTGATGTCGTCATCGAAGCCGTCGTACCGGTCCGGGAGGGACCCGTCGGGCGCCGGGAAGATCAGGGACCCGTCGACGTCGGCCAGGCTGTTGAGGTTCGGGTCACCGTTGGCGGCCAGGAAGTCGTGCCAGGACCAAGCGGACAGGTCCACGATTTCGCTGCGCAGGTAGTCCTTGGACACGAGGCCTCGGGTTGCGAGGGTGGGTGTGCCGGGGCGGTCGCCCTCGTAGTTGGAGACGACGGGGAAGTCCACCTCCACCACCTCCGCGCCGGCGGCCTCGAGGTCGCGCCGCGCAGCTTCCCAGAGTCCGATCACGCTGGCGCGGGTGACGATCCTCTGCCCGGTGGGGCCGCCGATGCCGGGGTCCGGTGCTGTTCCGGCCTCGGGATCGGCGTTGATGTACATCCTTGGGATGCCCAGGCGCTTCCCGGCCAGGACGTTTCCGGCCGCGGCTGGGTCCTTCACGGCCAGGGCAAGGTACGACGGCGGCCGGACAGCGGATGCCTTGGGCACCTTCACCCAGGGCTGGACCCGCCAGAAATCACCGCGTGTTTCGGCATCGTCCGCCACCACGACGTCCAGGACTTCGAGCAGGTCATCCACGGTGCGGGTGTGCGGCACCACCACGTCCATGGTGGGGACCAGCGGCCAGTTGCCGCGCACCGAGATCACCCCGCGGGACGGGGTGTAGGCGCAAAGTGCATTGTTCGACGCCGGCGTCCGGCCGGAGGACCAGGTTTCCTCGGCAAGGCCAAAGGCGGCGAAGCTTGCCGCGGTGGCCGTGCCCGAGCCGTTGGAGGACCCGGAGGCAAAGGCGGCAGTGAGGTAGTTGGCGTTGTAGGGGCTCTCCGCGCGGCCATATACCCCGCGCTGCATACCTCCGTTGGCCATGGGCGCCATGTTGGTGAGGCCGATCAGCACGGCACCGCCGGCCCGCAGGCGTTCGATGGTGAAGGCGTCCTTCTGCGCCACCAGGTCCTTAAAAGCCGGGGAGCCTGCAGCGACGGTGAGGCCGCGGGCCTGGTAGCTGTCCTTGGCCGTGTACGGAATTCCGTCAAGCGGCCCCAGGGTGAAGCCGGCGGCTCGGCGCCGGTCCGAGGCCTGCGCGTCGGCGATCGCATCCGGGTTGATCACCACGAGCGCATTCAAGCGTATGCCGGAAGCGTCATACTTCTCGATCCGCTCCAAGTACAGGCGGACCAGCTCCTCGCTGGTCACCTCACCGGATTCGAGCACGGCCCGGAGCCGGCCGATGCCGGCCTCCACCACGTTGAACGCGGACCGCGGGGCCTGCTGCCGGGCCTGTTCCGCGAGTTTCATGCCGCACCGCCGTTCGCCGGGGCGGGCTGCTGCTGGGTGATGCAGTGGATCCCGCCGCCGAAGGCGAAGATGTCCCGGGCGTCCACCAGTTCCACGGTCCGGCCGGGGTAGGCGCGCTCCAGGATCCCCTTGGCGATGGCGTCGTTGGGGTCGTCGAACGCGCAGAGGATTACCACGTTGTTGGCCACATAGTGGTTGATGTAGGACCAGTCCACGAAGCCCTCGTCGTCCTTGAGCGCGGTGGGTGCGGGGACGTCGATGATCCGGAGGGGACGGCCCTGTGCGTCCAGCTCCCCGTCGAGGACGGTACGGAGTTCCCGGTACACCTCGTAATCCGGGTGCGCGGGATCGCCCTGGCGGTGCAGCAGGACAGTGCCGGCACCGGCGAAGGATGCCACGATGTCCACGTGGCCGCGGGTGCCGAACTCGTCGTAGTCGCGGGTGAGGCCGCGCGGCAGCCAGATGGCCTTGGTGGTGCCCAGCGCCGCATGAATCTCGGCTTCAACGGATTCCTTCGTGGCGTACGGGTTTCGTCCGGGATCCAGCTGGACGGTCTCCGTCAGCAGGACGGTGCCCTGACCGTCCACGTGGAACCCGCCGCCCTCGTTGACCAGCGTGCTGGGCAGGACGGGAGCAGCAGTCCCGGCCGCCACGGCCCGGGCCACGTCCTGGTCCTTGTCCCAGGCAGCCCACTCCTGCGCGCCCCAGCCGTTGAAAATCCAGTCGACGGCGGCCAGCGAACCGTCCGGCTGGTGCACGAAGGTGGGACCGCTGTCCCGCAGCCATGCGTCATCGAGCGGAACCTCCACGACGGAGATGCCGTCCCCAAGCCACTCCTTGGCCGCGGCGCCGTCACGCGGATCGGCCACGACGGTGACGGGCTCGTAGCGAGCAATCGTCTGGGCGACTTTGGACCAGGCGGCGCGGGCCCGGTCCAGGGTGGGGCTGCCCACCGGGCCGAAGGTGTCGTTTGGCGGCGGGAAAGCCATCCACGTTCCGGTGTGGGTTTCCCATTCGGCGGGCATGTGGGTTGCCGGCGCGGGGGTGTGGACGGGAGCGGCCGGGGCGGGGGAGGGTTTCATCAGTGTTCCTGGGTCTTTCTGTGTTGCTGAAAGTCGTGGATCAGGCGGGCTGGCTGAGCCGTTGTCCCGCTGAGGCGGGGCGGGAATCTGTGGAGGTGCCGGCGTCGTACGCCGTATTGCCGCCGACCACGGTGAGCCGGGCACGGTTGGTGAGCAGCTGTGCGGCATCGGCCTGCAGCGGGTTGCTGTCCAGAACGGTGAAGTCCGCCAGGTAGCCGGGCGCGATCCGGCCCTGCCGGTCTTCCGCGCGGCAGGAGTAGGCGGCATCCCGGGTGGCATGGCAGAAGGCGTCCGCGAGGTCGAGGGCGTATTTGGGAAGGTTAGCCTCCAGCGTCGGGTCCAGGGCCGAGAGCCGGGTGGCGGCAACGTACATGTTCGGCAGGGGCTGGTGCGGCGCCGTCGGCGCGTCGGTGCTCAGGGCCAGGGTTGCACCGGCGTCCGTGAACTCGGTCCAGGGAAAGGCGCGCTCGCAGCGGTCGTCGCCGAGTACGCTCCGCCAGTTGTCCTGGATGGCCGGGTCGGCGTGGACCGGCTGCATGGAAGCCACAACACCGAGGGCGGCCAGCCGCTTGACGTTCGCCTCGGTGACTGTCTCCAGGTGCTCGATGCGGTGCCGCCGGTCGCGGGGGCCGTTGCGGCGGTACGCCTCCTCAAGTGCGTCGAGGGCGATGTCCGAGGCTTCGTCGCCAATGGCGTGCAGGGCAATCTGGAGGCCGGCGGCATCGGCGGCGGCCACCACGGGGATCAGGGATTCGCGGTCCCAGATGGGCTCGGCGCTGCTGCCGTCCGCGTAGGGCTCCTTCATGGCAGCGGTGCAACTGTCGATAACGCCGTCCACCACCAGTTTGATGCCGCAGATCTGCAGCCAGTCGTTGTGCAGGTCTGCCGCGAGCCAGGCCGCCCTGGCCACCTGCGCCAGGTTGTCGGCCTCCGACTCGTGCCGCGCCACCAGCAGGTGGCCCTTGACCCGGATGGGCAGCGTGCCGTTCCGGCGCTCAAGGGCGCGGCGCAAGGCGGAGAGGTCGTCGTCCTGCACGGCCATGTCCACCGCGCTGGTGACGCCTACGGCCAGGTAGTTGGCGAACGCCTCCTCCAGCTGGGCGTCCCGGTCCTCATCCGTGGCATGGCCGGCAAGGGCCGGCCAAACGATCTGCTGGGCAGCTGTTTCGTAGAGCATCCCGTCCGCTTCGCCGGTTGCCGGGTCGCGGCCGATCCGCCCGCCGATCGGGTCGGGGGTGTCCCCGGAAATGCCCATCTCGGCCAGGGCAGCGCTGTTGACCCAGACGGAGTGCAGGTCGTTGGCGTCCAGGTAGACGGGGCGGTCGGGGACGGCCGCGTCCAGGATTTCGCGGGTGGGCTGCCGGCCGCCCAGGGCGCTGTAGAGCCAGCCCGCGCCAAGGATGCGTGGTGCGCCGGTGGCCGCGGCGGCGTCCCGGAGGCGCTGCTGCAGGTCCGCGAGGTCAACCACGTCCCGCAACTGGACCTTCTGCAGGGCCTGTCCCATCATCAGCAGGTGCGTGTGGGCGTCCACGAAGCCGGGGAGGACGAAGCCGCCGCCCAGGTCCACTTCCGTCGCGCCGGCGCCTGCCGCACTGCGGGCGCCCGCTTCGTCGCCCACGTGGATGAACTGGGAGCCTTCCACCACGAAGGCTTCGGCAGGGGAGCCGTTGGCGGTGAAGACGGTGGCGTTGGTGTACAGCGTGCGTGGAGCCAAGGTAGTGCTTTCTTTCGGGGTGGAGCGGGACATCAGACGATCGCCGCCTTGTTGATTTCGGGGGAGACCTGGCCGGCGGCCGCCTGTTCGGTCCGGACGGAGATGCGGGAGATTGCGACCAGCGGAACCATCAGGACCAGGGTCATGCCGCCCAGGACGTAGCCCAGGACGTCGTAGCCTGCCGAGGCAGAGACGAAGGTTCCGAAGAACGGGGCGAACGAGGAGCCCACCAGGTACACGCCCAGTACCGGAGCCGACCAGCGGCCGGAGGCGTCAAGGGCGGCGGCAGCGGCAACGATGTAGATGAAGGACAGCATGTAGATGGTGTTCCAGGCGATGATGACGGCCATGTACAGGCCGGGATCGGTGACGACGCCGGAGAGTATCTTCAGTGCCGCGCCTGCCACCAGGGCCACGGCAAGTGGTGCAGTCCTGCCGAACCGGCGTCCGGCGACGCCGATGAGTCCGGAGGCCAGCAGCCCGCCCAGCGTGGAAAGGCTCAGGACCAGGCCCATGCCGGTTTCGTCAAGTTGCGCCTGGTCCGCGCCCATGGTGCCTGCAACGGCCCAGAGGGAGTCTTCGCTGAGGGCCCACAGGGCGAAGCAGGCGAGCAGCCCGAAGCCCGCGATGGTTGTTGTGCGGGACGCTGCTTTCGGTGCGGCTGCTGCCGTGGCCGGGCTTGCTGGGGTGGCGGGCTTTCCCGGCAGCCAGGAGGTGGTGAAGAGGGCAGCCAGGGCAAGGCCGGCCAGCAGGCCGAAGGCGCTGCCCATGCCGGCGCCGAGCGCCGGGATCACGAAGAGGACCACGGAGACGATGGCGCGGTTGGTAAAGCCGCTGATGCCGGAGGCGCGGTCCGGGTTGCGGAGCGCTCCCAGGGCGGCGCCGCCCGCGGAGACGGCCCCGCCGGCACCGAGGCCGCCGATCAGGACACCTGCGACGACGGCGGGTGCTGACGGGATGAACGCGGCGGCACCGAAGCCTGCCGCAGTAAGCACCAGGCCGGCCCGCGCCACCAGGTACCTTCCGTTTCCTGCCGCCAGCCGGGACGTCAGCAGGCAGGCAGCCGCGCAGGCGAGCAGTGACCCGGTCATCAGCGTGCCGGCCTGGGTATCGGAGAAACCACGTTCCCCGGTCAGCGCGAAAATCATGACCGGCACCAGGTTGGCCGTCATGAAGCCGACCACGCTGATGCCAAAGACGGAGACCGCCCGGGTGGCGGTCAGGGGAACGCGCGCTGCGGTGTCGTCCTGGGACATGGACTTCTCCTTGCCGGGGTGGAGTGAATGCAGTCACAAAATGAACGGCCTTCATTTATTATGGGGATGCACCCCCGCCAGCACAAGGGTTTAAGTGAAAGCCTTTCAGAAACCGGCTTTTGTTACCTTCCGGATTCCCGCCAGGAGGGTTTCCAGCCCAAAGGCGAAGGCGGTATCCGACCGGTGCGCGGGCGGGCCGAGGTCTCCGATCGCTTCCGTCAGCGCCGGAAACTTCCCCTCCGGGGGAGACCACACCACTTCCGGAGCGGTCAGCTCAAGGGCGGAACCGAGGACCAGGTAGTCCACCGTGGTGATGGCCGGGACGATTGTGGCCCGGTCCAGGCCCGCCCGGCCCAGCACTTGCGCCATGTCTTCGTAGATGCCCATCACGCCGAGGTCACGCACGGTCTGAGCCACCAGGAACGGCACCAGCCGGGGGTGGTCCACCAGGCAGTCGCGGTACTCATGGGCCAGGGTGCGGAGCGCCTCCTCCCACGGCAGGTTGCGGGTATCGACGTGCCGTATTTCCGAGAAGACCAGCCCGCGCATCAGCTCAATGATGTGTTCGCGGTTGTCGATGTGGTTGTACAGGGCCGCCTGGCTGACCCCGAGTTCCCTGGCCACCCTGGGAAAGCTGAAGTCCCCGGTGGCATCGACCAGGGCAAGGGCCGCACGGACAATGGCCTCGGCGGACAGCAGCGGTGAGCGCGGACGCGGCACGGGAACTCCTTGGATTCGGGTGGTCCGTTCAATCTAGCCGTTCAGCCTGGCTGTCCCGTCCGGTCCACTGCGGCCAGGATGGCCCGGGCCAGGTCGGCCGGCCGGTCTGGTGAACTGCGGCCAGTGGCCCGCAGGCAGGTCCACGTATGCCACATCCCGTACCCGGGCGAGCTCGATTCCAACCGGAAGTTGGGTACCAGGACGATGTCCATGACGGAAACCCTGCGCCCCGCCGTTGCCGGCCCAGAAGGATCATCAGGGAAGGCGATCCAGGCAGCTGTGCATGCCCGGGGGCTTTCGCGACGTTGCCCGCAGCAGTAAAGTCCGGAGAAGCCGTCAACTCACCTCCAACGCAAGCCGAGAGGGGCATCGCATGAACCGGCCGGAACAGAGCTCTTACCAAGCCACCACCCCTGGGGACGCCCGGGAAGGCCTGCGGGAGGCGGCGCAATGACCGGTGCGTCAGCGGCCCGCCCGGCTGCCCCGGCCAAGCGGGAGACGTTTTCCTCACGCCGCCTGTTCATCCTCTCCGCCATCGGCTCGGCGGTGGGCCTCGGCAACATCTGGCGGTTCCCCTACATCGCGTATGACAACGGCGGTGGGGCGTTCCTGATCCCCTACCTCGTTGCCCTGCTGACTGCCGGTATCCCGCTGCTCTTCCTTGACTACGCCGTCGGCCATAAGTTCCGCGGTTCGGCGCCTTTGGCGTACCGGCGCCTCCACCGCGCCGCCGAACCGCTGGGCTGGTGGCAGGTGCTGGTCTGTTTTGTGATCGCGGCGTATTACGCGGTCATCATCGCCTGGTCCCTGATGTACACGGTTTTTTCATTCACCGAGGCCTGGGGTGATGACGCGGAGGGCTTCTTCTTCGGAAGCTTCCTCAGCGTGGCGGAGGCGCCGGGACTCGGTTTCGCCTTCGTCCCGTCCGTATTCTTCCCGCTCCTCCTGGTCTGGGCCGCCGTGATCGCCATCATGGTCGCCGGGATCCGCAAGGGGATTTCCCGGGCCAACGGGATCCTGCTGCCCCTGCTGGTGGTCATGTTCGTCCTTTTGGTGGTCCAGTCGCTCTTCCTTCCCGGTGCCGCCGAAGGCCTTAACGCGTTCTTCACGCCCGACTGGGCGGCCCTTGCCGATCCCGCTGTGTGGGCGGCGGCCTACGGGCACATTTTCTTCTCGCTCTCGGTGGGCTACGGCATCATGGTCACGTATGCGTCGTACCTCAAGCGCCGGACCGACCTGACGGGTTCGGGCATGGTGGTGGCTTTCTCCAACTCCGGATTCGAGATCCTTGCGGGCATTGGTGTTTTCGCTGCCCTGGGCTTCATGGCGCAGGCGGCGAATGCCGGCGTTGATGAGGTGGTAACGCAGGGCATCGGCCTGGCATTCATCGCTTTCCCCACCATCGTGTCGCAGGCCCCCTTCGGGGCTTTCATGGGGGTGCTGTTCTTCGGGTCGCTGGTCTTCGCGGGCATCACCTCCCTGATCTCGGTGATCGAAGTGATTGTTGCGGCGGTGCAGGACAAGCTCGGCTGGGGCCGGGTCCGGGCCTCCCTCGTGGTCAGCGTGCTGGTGGCCGCGGTGTCCCTGGGGCTCTTTCCCACCGCTACCGGCCTGTACCTGCTGGACACCTCCGATGCGTTCGTCAACAGCTTCGGCATCACGCTGGGCGCCCTGGTCACAGTGGTGGTGCTCGCCTGGTTCCTGCGCAAGCTTCCCCTGCTTGCGGGCCACCTGAACCGGATCTCCACGATCAAGATGCGGCGGACCTGGATGGTGCTCGTCGCGGGCGTGGTTCCCCTGGCCCTGATCTACATGGTGTCCAACGAGTTCATCAGCAAGATCTCCACCACCTACGAGGGCTACCCGGAGTGGTTCGTTGGCATCTTCGGGTGGGGCATGGCCGCAGCCCTGGTGGTCCTGGCGGTGGTGTTGACGTTCATACCCTGGAGCAGCCGGTCCAAGGCACACCACGACCCCGAATATGACGCCGTGGTGGCGGACGAGGCAAAGGAGGCAACGCGATGACACCTGTCGCCATCGCCATGATGATCATCGCCATCCTGACCGTCTGGGGCGGGCTGGCACTGGCCCTGCTCAATTTGAAGCGGCACCCCGAGGATGAAGGCGCGCTCCCGGACGAGCCCGCCCGGGAGCTCTGACCCGAAAGGCCACCGCAGGCGCTTCCGTTTCCTGCCTCGTTCTTTGCCTGCGGCGTGGAGGAGTTCGTCGTCCACTGCAACAAGCAGCAGGGTGCGGTCGGCTCTACCGATGCCGGAAGATCAGGCGGAACCGGCGCAGGCGAGGGGAATGGTCTGGGTGATGGGTGCGGGGAGCTCAAGGCACGCGGCAACGGCAATCACCGTAACCACCTCCCGTCCTCGCGGTTCCCGGCGGGCTGCCGGGGACGGCAGCAAAGGGATCGCGTCCTACTCCAGCCGCGGCCGCCGTCGTCGGCCTGAGCCGCAGGGGTCCTGAAACAAAAGGGGGCGCGGCCTCCGGAAGGAAGCCGCGCCCCGGAACGGGGAGGAAGCTAGGCGCTGGTGGCGTCCTGCACCTCACCCACCAGTTCCTCAATGATGTCCTCCAGGAAGAGCACGCCGGTGGTGCGGCCCTGCGCGTCAAAGACGCGGGCCACGTGGGCGCCGGTGCGGCGCATGGACGCCAGGGCATCCTCAAGCTCCGCCTCCGAGAAGGCCGAAGCGAGTCTCCGGATGCGTTTGGCAGGCACCGGCCGATGGAACTTCTCCGCCGAGGTGAGGTCCATAACGTCCTTCAGGTGCAGGTACCCGGCCGGCTCGTCATCGTGGTTGGTGAGGATGTAGCGCGAGTAGCCGTGCCGGGACACCGCCTGCTGGATGTCCGCAGGAGTGGAGGACTCGGGCAGCAGCACCATCTCGGCCAGCGGAACCTGGACGTCGTCCACCGTCTTTGCGGTGAACTCGAACGCGGCGTTCAGGGTGCCGCTGGTGTCCGTGAGCACGCCGTCCCGCGTGGACTGCTCCACGATGTTCGCCACCTCGTCCAGGGTGTAGGCGCTGGTGGCCTCATCCTTGGGCTCCACCCGGAACAGCCGCAGGATGGCATTGGCAATCCCGTTCAGGGTCCAGATCACCGGCTTGAAGACCCGGGCCACCATCACCAGCGGGGGAGCCAAAATCAGGGCGGCGCGGGTGGGCACCGAGAACGAGATGTTCTTGGGCACCATCTCGCCCAGCACCACGTGCAGGAACGTCACCAGCAAAAGCGCCACAGCGAACGCGATGATGCTGATTGCCTCGTAGGACAGCGGGGTCAGGGCCAGCGGGATTTCCAGCAGGTGGTGGATGGCCGGTTCGGACACGTTCAGGATGACCAGGGAGCAGACGGTAATGCCCAGCTGGCTGGTGGCCAGCATGAGCGTGGCGTGCTCCATCGCCCAGAGCGTGGTCTTTGCCGCCTTGCTGCCGGCCTCGGCCTTGGGTTCGATCTGGGACCGGCGGGCGGAAATCACTGCGAACTCGGCGCCCACGAAGAAGCCGTTCACCACCAGGAGCACGGCCAGCCAGATGATGCCGGGAAGGTATTCACTCATGGGTCAGCTCCCGGGTGAGGGTTTCAATGATGCGGTCGTGGGGGCTCTGCGGGGGTTCGCCGGACTCGGCAGGCGTGAAGCGGAGCCGCTCCACGTGCGTGCCGGACACGCGCTCCACACGCAGCGTTCCGCCGTCGACCTCCACCTCGTCCCCCAGCTCGGGCAGCCGGTCCAGCTGGTCGGTGACGTAGCCGGCCACGGTGTCGTATTCGCCGTCGGGCACCTCGATGCCGGTGCGGTCCAGCAACTCGTCCGGGCGGAGGGCGGCGTCGAACGTGACGGACCGGCCCACCCGGACCACGCCGGCCCGGGCACGGTCGTGTTCGTCCTCCAGCTCGCCCACGATTTCCTCGACGAGGTCCTCGAGGGTGACGATTCCCGCGGTGCCGCCATGCTCGTCCGAGACGATGGCCACCTGCAGGCCCTGCCGGCGCAGCAGCCCCAGGAGGGTGTCCACACCCATGCTTTCCGGCACGCGGAGCGGCTCGATCATCAGGTTCTCCGCTGTCACGTTGCCGCGTTCGTCCAGGTTCACGGCAAACGCCTGCTTGACGTGCAGCACGCCCAGGACGTCGTCCCGGTCGCGTCCGATCACGGGGAAACGGGAGTAGCCGGTGGCCTTGGCCAGGTTCACGATGTCCTCCGCCGTGTCAGCGAGTCCGACGGCGGTCATCCGCACGCGCGGCGTCATCACGTCCACGGCGCTGTGCTCCGAGAAACGGAGGGTGCGGTGCAGCAAGGTGGCATGGTCCGGGTCCAGGACGCCTTCGACGGCGGAGCGGCGCACCAAAGAACTCAGCTCTTCGGCACTGCGGGCGCCGGACAGTTCCTCCTTTGGCTCGATGCCGAAGGAGCGGATGATCCGGTTGGCCGTGTTGTTGAACAGCAGGATCACCGGCTTGAACACGGCGGTGAACAGCGCCTGGAACGGCACCACCACCTTGGCTGTGGCCAGCGGCAGGGCGAGGGCGAAGTTTTTGGGCACGAGTTCGCCGATCACCATGGAGAAGACGGTGGCCAGGAAGATGCCGGCCACGGATCCGACCGCGGGGACCAGGGCTTCCGGTACCCCGAGCGAGGTGAGCGGGCCGCTGAGCATTTTGCTGATGGCCGGTTCGAAGGTGTAGCCGGTCAGGAGCGTGGTGAGCGTGATGCCCAGCTGCGCTCCGGACAGGTGGGTCGAGGTGATTTTCAGGGCCTTGATGGTAGGCCCCAGCCGCTTCTCACCGCGGGCCTGGCGGGCTTCAAGGTCGTGCCGGTCAAGGTTCACCAAGGCGAACTCTGAGGCGACGAAGAAGCCGGTGCCGACAGTCAGGACAAGGCCGATGCCGAGCATGAGCCATTCATACATTGGGGCGCCCCTCTCCAATCGTGGCCGGGAATCCGGTCAGGTGGCAGAGGGGCCTGGGCATATGTGAAGGAGGGTCGTCCATAGTGGGTCCAACTCTACTTGGACCTGGTTTAGTTCCCGGGCTCCGCTACCGCTGCAGTTCCATTGCCCGCTTTTGCCGCCCCGATATGGACGAGGCGTAGCCGCAGTTGGTGCAGGTGATGGTGTATTTGCGCGACGTGGTGAACACAGGGACAAAGAACAGCGTGAATTTGGTGGCGCGCTCCTCCAACCTGTGGTGGACGAACTGCCGGCAGTACTGGCAGGTGGCGGCCTTGCCGGGAAGCGCCTTGAGTACCGTTTTTAAGCCGAAGAGAAGGAACATGGGATGCCTTTCGGTGGTGCTGTGCTGGCGGTCCTTGCGTACAACCCACCCTAGGCGGTTCCCGGGATGCCACGCACCACTGCTGCAGGACCGGGGGCTCAGTGCGATACTTGGGGCAAAACCGAATTGGGCGCAGGGGGTCTTTCGAAGACATGGTTCTGGACACCACGACCCTTCGCATCGCCTTTGGCCTGATGGCCCTGGTGTTGGTTTTCCTGTTCTATTTCTCCGCCTACCGCGTCACGCGCTCGCCCTACAGCGGCTGGTGGTGCCTGGCCCTCATCTTCTTCCTCACCGGGTCCGCCTGCTTCCTGCTGGACGGCACCAGCCACCAGGTGTGGGCGAATCCGCTGGGAAACGTGCTGCTGGTGCAAGGCGGCGTGGCAGTGTGGGCCGGTGCGCGGTCGCTGCGGACAGTGGCGCCGCCCAAGTGGGCGTTCACGGGCATCCCGCTGGTGGTCCTGGTGGCGTCCGTGCTGGACAGTCCGGCCACCAACACCTGGTCCGGCGGCCCGGTGTTCCTGGCGGCCATGAGCGTGAGCATCGGCCTTGCGTCGCGTGAGCTGTGGCGGCTGGAGCCGGGATATTCACGGGTGCGGATCCCGATGGCTGTGTCCGCAGGCGGCCTGGCGGTTTTCTACTTCTTCCGCTGGGTGGCTTTTCTGCTGGAGGGGCAGCACGGGCCCACGTTCACCACCGTGTTCGGTTCGGCGGTCACCACCCTGGTGACCATGGTGCTGCTGGTGGTGGTTTCCTTCAGCATGGCCGCCCTGAGCAGTGAGCAGCAAACACGTGCCCTTCGCGTGGTGGCCTCCCGCGATGACCTGACCGGTCTCCTCAACCGCAAGGCCTTCCTGGACCTGGCGGCCGAGCTGCTGTCCGACCGTGCCATTACCCGCGGATCCGGAGCCCTGATCCTGGCCGACCTTGACCACTTCAAGGCCGTCAATGACACCTATGGCCACGCCGCAGGGGACTGCGCCCTGCAGCGGTTTGCCGAGGCCTGCTCCGAATCGGTCCGGTCCACCGACCTGGTGGGCCGGTACGGCGGTGAGGAGTTTGTCCTGCTGCTGCCCGGGGCAAGCGCCGAGCGTGCGGAACTGGTGGCCGAGGAGATCAGCCGCCGCCTGGCTGTTGCACCCGGCGTCGACGGGATGCGGATGCCCACCGTCAGCTACGGCATTTCAATGTACGACACCGAGACCTCCCGGGTGGACGACGTCATCGCCGACGCCGACTCGGCTCTCTACCTGGCCAAGTCGCTGGGAAGGAACCGCACCGCCCGCAGCGACCGGATACTGTAGGCGCGGCACTGTTTCCACTTGCTGCTTTGCCCCTCCGGTTCCTGTCCCCTTCCTGCTAGTACGCGAACTGCCACATGTAGCGGCGCCCCTCCAGGGAGTAGCCACGTACCGCTGCATAGTGCGCTGCAAGCCGGAATGCGAGAGGGTAGAAGACCAGCGGGGCGACGAAGGCGCGGAGTTGTTGGGGAATCCCTGGTAGTTCAAGGTCGCGGCTGTCCACCCGGTATGTTTCTCCGCTGTACTCCTCGAGGAAGCGGTCCGCGCGTTCCGCCATGGGACGGGTTTCGTCTTCGGGTAGGTACAGAATGCTTTTGGTGTCCTTGTCGAAGACCTCGAATGGACCTTGAAAGAATTCGTTCGCGTTGATGGTTGCTGCATGCATCCACTGCATTTCCTGCAGGAAGCAGCTGGTGAAGGTGCTGCCCATGCCCTGCAGGGATCCGGAGGCGATGAGGTACGTGACGGGTACGTCCTTCATGATATCCGCAATTTTGGCGGCTAAGGGTTCGAACGCGTGCACCGCAGTTTCGGTGGCGGCCGGCAGGGCGCGCAGGGCTGAAAGCTCCGCGGCCACCCCCTGGCCTTCGCGTTCCAGGATCGCGAGGGCCAGCAGTTGCAGGAGGATCTGATTACCGTCACCGGTTCTGGCAACGAACGCTGTTTTGACGGCGTTTGCCAGGGCGCCTTCTGCATTGAGCGTCACGGCCGCGACGGCGGCCCCCCGCTCCTGTGCCAGGGAGGCTGCCTGAGCGGTCTCAGGGGTCATGCCGGCAGCAGAGAAAGCGATAACGAGGGCACCGGGCCCGACTCCAGGCGAGTCGCGATGGTAGAACTCGTCAGAGTTGACTGAGGTCACTGGCGTGGTGCCCCGGCGGTCCAGGAGATACTGCGCCGCGTGCAGTCCGGAAAGGGAACCTCCGGCGCCGACGAGGTAGACCCTGGTGAGTTCGGGCAGGTCCAGTATGTAGGACCTGATGTCCGGCCACAGCGTCAGCGCGTGCTCCTGGGATTCCCGGATGTTGCCTGGAATTTCCTTGACTGGCTGTATACCGATAAAGGTGCCGTCGGTCATTGTTGTTCCTTCACTCTCGTTGGACAGAGACGTAGTCAGATGCTTACTTGGCAGTGGTGGGTGCAGGTGTTGCTGTTTGCTCGGCTTTGGGCAGGTACTGCTCGGGCATCGGCGAGCCGGGGAACCACTTCTGGTAGAGGGTCTTCCAGGTGCCGTCTTCCATGGCTTCTGCAAGGGCCTTGTTCAGGGCTTCCTTGAAGGCGGTCTTGTCCTTGGCGACGGCGAAGCCGGCCGGGGCGTCGAAGGAGGGGATGTCCGCAACACTGACCAGGCCGTGCTGTTCGGTGTAGTCCTTGGCGGTTTCGTAGTCGAGGAAGTGGGCGTCGGCGGAACCGTTGTTCACTGCTGCGATTGCCGAGTTGTTGTCCGGGAACCGGACCAGGCTCGCGGTGGTGAAGTTTTTGACGGCGTAGGCTTCCTGCAGGGTTCCCTGCACCACGCCGAGGCGTTTGCCGGAGAGGCCGTTGGCGTCCTTGATGCCGGAGTCCTTGGTGGTCAGGACCGTCAGGTAGCCGGCGAGGTAGCCGTTGGAGAAGTCCACGGTTTCTTTGCGTTTGTCGGTGATTCCGATTGCTGCCACGCCGGCGTCGAACTGGCCGTTGGCTACGGCGGGCAGGATTGCCGAGAAGTCCTGGCCGGTGAAGACGACGTTGTCCACTCCGGCCCGCTTGGCTACGTCCTTGAACAGTTCCACGTCAAAACCCGTGAAATTACCCTGGGCATCGGCAAATGCATATGGCTTCAGATCGCCGACGCTGGCGACTCTGACCGTGCCCGCCTGGATGAGTTCATAGGGGTTGTCATCCGAGGGAGGCGAGGCGGGAGTGCCGGCACATGCGGTGACGAGGCTGGCGATTATGGCCGCGGCCGCCATGGCCATGCCTGGACGGAATTTTTTTGAGCGGTGTGTGTGCATGGTTTTCCCGATCTGCGAAGAGGTTGCTATCACGCTAGAGGATTTGTGAGAGCGTTTTCATAAGTTGACAAGCTACATCTTGCCTGAAAGAGCAGTCAAGAGGGTAAGGGGGACTCGACATTATGAGAGCGTTCTCTTATTGTTTGGGAATGATTACTCGGGAGGCGTCATGGTTTCGATACTGACAGCCAGGGACAACGTCGTGGACTGCTACGTAGATGAGGGACAGGTTTTCGCAGGGGGCAATGCCGTGAATGTGGCGGTTTTCGCCCGCCGCGCTGGAGCCAAAGTGGCTTATGCCGGGACAGTGGGCACGGATTCTGCAGGTGCCCTCATCCTGGACTCTTTGACACTTGAAGGGGTGTCCACTGACATGGTGCAGGTCCGGTCCGGCAACACCGCTTACTGCGTCATTGGCCGGAACAACGGGGACAGGGTGTTCCGGGAAGTCGGCCTGGGAGTCTCCCGTGCCGAACTTGGTGGTGGCTTCGTTTCTTCGGCGTCTGGTTTTGATGCCGTCCACCTCAGCGTCTCCAGCCTGCTTCAGGATGTGGTTCCGGGCCTTGCAGCTGTATCAAGGTTGTCCTTCGATTTCTCAACCAACAGGGACATTCGCCTCTTAGCGGCGGTAGCCCCGCACTGCTACCTCGCCACTTTCTCGGGAGGAGAGCTGACCGGCACAGCAGCGCTTGACCTCGGCCGGCAGGCCGTCGCCCTTGGCGCAACCTGGGCGCTGGTGACACGTGGGGCAGATGGAGCCGTTTTGGTGGGAGAAGAAAACACCTATCGCGTCAACGCGGCGGAGACCGCTTTGGTGGACACCCTGGGGGCCGGTGACACATTCATCGCCAATGTGTTGACAGGCCTCCTGGCGGCAGGACAACCACAGGAGGTATTGGCAATGGCCTCGGAAGCCTCCGCTCTCACGTGCAGCAGGCTCGGGGCCTTCGGAAGAGGGGAATCACTCACCGCTGTCCCCCTGCCCGATGCCAACGAAACCCAGGGGACTATCACCGGCGCCCTCCGCTCCGCCGCAGATCCGCCAGTCGGGTGACGGCTTAACAGTTACATGCGGAAGGTAAGCTACTGACCCCGGCTCCGCGCATACACGCGCAGGCTGGAACACTGCACGGAAGGACTGTTATGGCGCCACCTCCCAGGGTGACTATCACCCAGGTCGCTGCTGAGGCCGGTGTCAGTACAGCTACCGCCGGAAGGGTCCTGGGCGGTTACGGTTACGCCAGCAGTGAGGTGGCAACACGAGTTGAAGCTGCGGCGCGCAAGCTTGGCTATAAGCCAAATACTCTCGCCCGCGGCCTTGTCACTGGCAGGAGCCAAACCATAGGGGTAGTCGCCGCAGACATCGACAACGCCTTTTACGCCCGTGTCCTGCGCGGAATCGGCGACGTGGCAAGGCCGCGAGGATTCGGCGTCATTCTCACCAACAGTGACGAAAACCTCGAACGTGAGAGGGAAGCTGTTCAACTGCTCCAGGAAAAACGCGTCGACGGACTCATCATCAGTCCGTGTGATGTCCAGGGGTCGGAACACCTTCACAGTCTTATAGCCGGTGGTATCCCAGTAGTCCAAGTAGACCGGGCAGCCTACAATTTGGCAGCAGACTCAGTGACTGTGGACAACCGTGGCGCTGCCCGTGAAGCAGTCGCCCATCTGTTGGAAAGGGGCCATGAGCGTATAGGGATCATCGCCGAACTCGAACAGACGGAAAACGGCAGCCTCGAGGACTTTGTTGCCCGGGCGGCGCAATCCCCTGTCGCAGCAGCGACACTCTATCCAAGTTGGCAGCGGCTGCTTGGCTACCTCGACGCACATCGGGACGCTGCCGTCCCCGTGCAGGCCCACCTTATCCGCCGCGTCGGCGCCTACTCATCCGCGGCCGCGCACAATGAAGCCATTCATCTTCTTGAACATCAGTGCCCACCGACGGCTGTCTTCTCGGCTGATGGAACCATGTCCCGTGGCGTCATGCAGGCGATAGCCGACCTGAAGCTCGAGGTTCCGGATCAGATGTCGCTGGTTTGTTTCGACGACCTCGAATGGATGGCGTTCATGCAGCCGGCAATCACAGCGGTTCACCAGCCGGTCCACCGCATCGGTTCGATGGCAGCGGAGCTTCTCCTGGCCAGAATTGCCGGCGAGGCATCGGTTCCTAAGCACAATGTGTTGGAGGCGCGACTCAACAAGCGGGATTCAGTCGGCCCGCCCAGCATGTAGGCGGGGGCAAAGCTGTGGTAAGGGTACGGGGAGCGGCGGCAGGTGCCACCACTCACCGTACCCGCTTGCTAAGCCTGGGATACAGGTGCCCAGGCGCCTGTGCCCACGGTTTCCGGGGTAGCGGAACTGGTGTCAAAGCGGTCGAGGCGGAAGGACTTCAGTACAGGAGACGGGTTTCCGGTGAGGACCTCCTCGGCGAGGAGTTCGCCGAGGATCAGCCCGAGGGTTGCACCTGAGTGGGTGAATACCGTATGAAGGCCTGCGATCGCGGGGACCGGGCCCACAACCGGTTCACCATCACCTGGAATGGGCTTCAGTCCTGCTCCTACTTTCTGCGCGGTAAGCCGGGGGTTTCCGGCGAGCACCTTTGATGCCTCGTTGAGCAGGCCCTGTACGGATTCTTCCGGAATGGTGAAGGAGCCGTCGTCCTCAACGATCACCGACTGCTCTGCCCAGTCGGCATCGAGTACCAGCCGGCCGTCAGGGGTGGGGCGTACAGCCACGCGGGGGGTGTTGAGCACGGTCTTTACTTCGAAGTCGACCGGATCGGTGAACAGCACGAAAGCGGCCGGGGTGGCGTCCGGCACCGTTACGCCAAGGGCGGCAAGCTGGGCAGGGACTTCGCCTCCGGTGGCGAGCACTACCCGGTCTGCGGCCAACCGTGTCCCGTCGCCGAGGATGACGCCGACTGCCGAGCCGTCCTGAACGTCGACCCGCACATCGCCGGCATCCTCGATGATGGTCGCCCCGCTGGCTGTTGCTTCCGCTGCCAGGGCCGGGATGAAGTCGGGCATGTTTACCCATCCTTCCCCGGGGTTGTAAATTGCTCCTTCTTCGGCCACGGCCTGTGCGTTCACGTCGGGCGCAACCCGCGGCACATCTGCGCGGTCGAGCCAAAGGGAGTGGTATCCGGTTGACCGCTCGAAGGCGAAGGTGTCCCGGAAGCTTTCCCCGGGGCCGGCCCACTTCAAAGCACCGTCGAACCGGATGTAGCTGCTGCTTTCGGGATGATGCGAGCTCCATGTCCGGTATCGGTCGATGGCCAGCATCCGCAGGTAGTGGTACTCCGCTGAGCGTGCACCCGATGAATTAAGCCACGCGATCGAACGGCCCGAGGCGCCGTTGGCGAGCAGGCCGGCTGTCACGAGTGTCACCTGTGCGCCGCCCCGGGCGAGGTGCATCGAGGTCGACGCGCCGAGGATGCCGCCACCGATGACAACGATGTGTTGGGCTGGGGCTGTGGAGGACATGGTTCTCCCTTTCTGGATGTTCTTGGGACGATCATTCCGGCATTGGTGTATGCCAGTGCTCTTGTGGTGCTGGTGACGCCTAGGCGAAGGCGTGGATCCTTTCGATGATTCGAAGGACCTCAAGGGACTGGGCCGGGTCGACGGGCACGGGGCCCTCGCCGCGGAGTGCAGCAGCCAGCGCGGCGTAAAACCGCGGATAGCCCCCTGCTTCTGCTTCAATCGGAACGGTGTTGCCGTCGATCCCCAGGACCCCCCAAGCGTCCTGGGGCTCCACGCCATAGGAGGCATCAAGCGGGGACTTGCCCGCTGCAAGATCAGGTTCCTGGGTGTCCAGGCCCCATTTGGTGTATCCGGCTTGGGAACCGAGAACGTGGAAGCGGGGCCCGACCTGCGGGGCCATGCCGTTCATCCACAACCTGGATCGGACACCGGATTCGTGGAGCAGTGAGACGAAGGCTTCGGTGTCGGCAGCGTCCTGGTGAGGGCCGTGGTTTGCCGTCTCGCCGTAGGTCTCCGTCACAGCACCGAACAATTGGATGGCCTGATCGATAAGGTGGGCACCCAGGTCATGGAGGATTCCGCCGCCCTCGGCCAGCGGAGCGGTGTCGCGCCAGTTTCCGAAGCCCTCCGGGCGCCACCACTCAAACCGGGACTCAAAGCTCCGGACTTCACCCAGCAGGCCTTCTCCCACCAGCTTTTTCAGCGTCAGGAAGTCCGCGTCCCAGCGCCGGTTTTGGAAGACCGTGAGCTGGACGCCGGCGTCACTTGCCTGGGCAATCAGGGCTTCGCCTTGGGCGGATGTGGAGACAAACGGTTTATCCACGACCACATGAAGCCCGCGGGCGATCGCTTCCGAGGCGAGGTCAAAGTGGGTAAGGGGCGGCGTTCCGAGGATTACGAGATCGAGGTCGTTGGCGAGGGAAAACAAGGCCTCCGGCGTTGGAACGATCCGGGCAGTGGGGTAGAGCCTGGCCGCCTCGGCAGCACGGGCGGTGTCAGCTGTGACGATGACGTCCAGGGAGTAGCCGGGATCAGCCGCGATCAGCGGCGCGTGGAAGACTTTGCCGGAGACACCGAAGCCAACCACGGCGGTGCGTATTGAGGATGTTGTAACCCGGCTCATCAGAGAACTTCCGAGAGGAAGCGCTGGAGGCGTTCGCTTTTTGGATTATCGAAAAGATCAGCAGGGGCGCCGGCTTCGACAACTTCGCCTTCATCCATGAAAACGACCTGGTCGGCCACCTTGCGCGCGAATCCCATTTCGTGGGTGACCACAACCATGGTCATGCCCCTCTTGGCGAGGCCTGCCATCAGGTTCAGCACGCCCTTGACGAGCTCGGGATCGAGTGCGCTTGTGGCTTCGTCGAACAGCATGACTTCGGGCTCCATGGCCAGGGCCCGGGCGATCGCAACGCGCTGCTGCTGCCCGCCTGAGAGGTCCCGCGGGCGGTGGTCTGCCCGTTCCGCCAGCCCGACTTCGGCAAGACGGCGGCGTGCGCGTTCCCGTGCTTCCGCCTTCGGCATGCCCTTCACGCTCCAGAGTGCCAGAGCCACATTTTCCAAGGCGGTGTGATCCGGGAACAGGTTGAAGTGCTGGAACACCATGCCGATCCGCGCCCGCAGAATGTCAGGGTTGACCTGCAGGGCGCTTTTCCCGGCGAGCAGCACATCCCCGCTCTTGGGTTCGTGCAGGCGGTTGATTCCCCGAAGGAGGGTGGACTTGCCTGAACCGGAAGGACCGATGATGCAGGTGGTGGTTCCCGGCGCCACGGTGAGGTTGACGTTCCGGAGGACTTCGATGTCCCCGTAGGCCATGGTGAGGTTCTTCAGTTCCAGGCTGGAGCCGTGGAAGGTCTCGATATCCCGGGCTGTGGCAGGGGTTGAGGTGTTGTTGGCGAGGCTCATGTGTTGCTCCCGGTGATGAGCGGCGAGGCCGCATCGAGTTCTTTGACTTCCTTCAGGCCGCTCGTAGGCGGTGCCGGGCGGCGCCGGCCGGTGCGGAACCTGGCATCGAAGTAGTTGACCAGGTGGGTCAGGGGCACTGTGATGATCAAGTAGAAGATGCCTGCGGCCACCAGCGGAGAGAGGTTACCGGAAAGGACGGCGGCATCCTGGCCCACGCGGAAGAGTTCCCGTTCGCTCACCAGCAGGCCCAGGAAGTAAACGAGCGAGGAATCCTTGACGATGGCGATGAACTGGTTCACCAGGGCGGGCAGGACGCGGCGGATGCCTTGCGGGATAACCACCAGGGCCATGGACTTGGCGTAGCTCATACCCAGGGCGCGGCAGGCCTCGCCTTGGCCTTTGTCGACGCTCTGGATGCCGGCCCGGAAGATTTCGCCGATATAAGCGCTTGCGATCAGGCTCAACGCAATGATGCCCAGCGGGTATGGCGAGGGTCCGAAGATCGACTGGCTGAACCGGGCAAACCCCTGGCCGATCAGCAGGATGGTGAGGATCGCGGGAAGGCCGCGGAACAGGTCGGTGTAGATCCGGGCCGGAACGCGGAGCCATTTGGAGGGGGAGATGCCCATCACGGCGATCACCATGCCCAGGACCACGCCGAGGATGGTCGCGGCGATGGAAATGATCAGGGTGTTGACGAGCCCGACCCCGATGAGTTGCGGGAGGACTTCGGCCATCGCATTGAAGTCGAAAAAGGTACGGATGATTGTGTTTAACCAGTCCATGGGATGCTCTCAGACGTAGTTGGCTTGTGGGTCCCGGGGCGGACCGCGTGGTTGCGGTCCGCCCCGGAGGGTGCAGTCGGGTGGTGTCCGATGTGCTTACTTGGCAGTGGTGGGTGCAGGTGTTGCTGTCTGCTCGGCTTTGGGCAGGTACTGCTCGGGCATCGGCGAGCCGGGGAACCACTTCTGGTAGAGGGTCTTCCAGGTACCGTCTTCCATGGCTTCTGCAAGGGCCTTGTTCAGGGCTTCCTTGAAGGCGGTCTTGTCCTTGGCGACGGCGAAGCCGGCCGGGGCGTCGAAGGAGGGGATGTCCGCAACACTGACCAGGCCGTGCTGTTCGGTGTAGTCCTTGGCCGCCTCGTAGTCGAGGAAGTGGGCGTCGGCCGAGCCGCTGTTCACTGCTGCGATCGCCGAGTTGTTGTCCGGGAACCGGACCAGGCTCGCGGTGGTGAAGTTTTTGACGGCGTAGGCTTCCTGCAGGGTTCCCTGCACCACGCCGAGGCGTTTGCCGGAGAGACCGTTGGCGTCCTTGATGCCGGAGTCCTTGGTGGTCAGGACCGTCAGGTAGCCGGCGAGGTAGCCGTTGGAGAAGTCCACGGTTTCTTTGCGTTTATCGGTGATTCCGATTGCTGCCACGCCGGCGTCGAACTGGCCGTTGGCCACGGCGGGCAGGATTGCCGAGAAGTCCTGGCCGGTGAAGACGACGTTGTCCACTCCGGCCCGCTTGGCTACGTCCTTGAACAGTTCCACGTCAAAACCCGTGAAATTACCCTGCGCATCAGTGAAGGTGTAGGGCTTGGAATCACCCAGGCTGGCGACCCGGACCGTGCCCGGCTGGATCAGGCCGTAAGGGTTGTCAGCTGAGGACTGGGATGCGGGAGTAGACCCCGCGCAGCCGGACAGTGCCAGGACAGCCGCGACGGCGGCAGCGGCCATGGCGGCCGGGCGGAACTTGAATCGAGTGCTCAAAGTTTTTCCAATCGTGGGAAGAGGGCGGCCGTTGGCCTTTAGGTGCATCTGCTTGTGGCTGCGTTTGCTTGCTGAGTCCGGTCTCATTCGCTAGGGTTGAGACCGGGCTCACATTGGGGTTGGTAAAGAATGTAACGCAAGCCACATGGGCCGTCAAGGCCACCTTCGGAAAGGCAGAAATGAGCAGCAACAATTCGCGGCGCCGCGACGTCACCGTAGCGGATGTTGCCCGGGCAGCCGGCGTCTCCAAGGCCCAGGCTGCCCGGGCACTGGGTAATTACGGGGCCGTCAGCGACGACGTGAAGGAGCGGGTCCTGGCGGCTGCCGAAGAACTCTCCTACCGTCCCAACGAGCTCGCCCGCAGCATGAACACGGGGAAATCACACACCATAGGCGTGGTGGTTGGGGATATCGAAAACCCCCACTTCGGACTGGCCACGAGGGGAATCACGGACACCGCGAAAAAAGGCGGCTACAACGTCATCCTGGTGAACACTGACGAAGAGCAGGACGCGGAAATCGATGCCGTCCAGGTTCTGCTGGACAAGCGGGTCGACGGCCTTATTGTGGCTCCTGCATCATCGGCAGAGACACAACATCTGCAGCGGGTTTATGAATCAGGACGGCCCTTGGTCCTGCTTGACCGGACCGCGCAAGGACTCCCCGTTGAAACCATCGCCGTCAACACGACAGGCATCTCACGCGTGGCGACCCAATACCTCTTGGACCGGGGCCACCGAAGGGTGGCCTTCATCTCCACCTTGAAGGCGGAATCACCGTTCAGCGAAGAAACGCAGGTCGAGTCATCGCAGATCTCGGAGCGCCTGGAGGGAATGAAGCGGGCGTTCTCGGATAACGGGCTTCCATTTCCCTACGACCTGGTCCGGCTCAATGCCGGAGACGCAGACTCCATCCGAAACATCACGCGCGAACTTCTCGCCCTAGCGGACCCGGCTACCGCCGTCGTGGCGTCGGACGGGCTTATCGCACTCAGCGTGCTCGGGGCCATCCAGGATCTTGGCCTTTCGATCCCCGAGGACGTTTCGTTCCTGATGTACGACGACTTCGCCTGGACGCGTCTCACCACGCCTCCCCTGACAGTCATAGCCCAACCCGTCTATGACATGGGCGTAGCCGCTGCCACCGCTCTGATTCACCAGATTCAAGGGCGGAAATCCCCCAACAGCCTGCCCGCCCTGGAAGCGCAGCTAATCCAACGAGGATCTGTGGGGCCACCAAGCGCACGACCGAATGCCCGTCCGGAAGCAATGGAGGGCGATACTTCTCCCGGTTATATCCTCTCGAGCACATCTGAGCTTAACTAGGATTCGCGCGTCGGCAGTGGGGGTCAGGCGCCCAAATGCCCGCTGAGCCGGCGGTGGAAGACCGTGCTGCGCTCATCAAGTCCCTGTATGGTCACCGTGGCGCCGTGGGAACCGTACTTCGTTTCTATGGAGTCAAGGGCGGCGACGGTTGAAGCATCCCAAATTTGGGCCCGGCCGAGGTCGATTGTCACGGACTGCGGGTCGTCGGCGTAGGCGAAATGCTCCACCAGGTCATTACTGCTGCCGAAGAACAACGGCCCCACCACCTCGTAGTGCACGCTCTTGCCATCCGCCGCCACCGTCCGTTCAACGTTGATGACATGCGCCACCCGGCGCGCGAAGAGCACCATCGCCAAGACAACGCCCACCAGGACGCCGTAGGCAAGGTTCCCGGTGAGGACCACGACGGCCACGGTCACACCCATAACGATCGTTTCCGGCAGGGGCATCCTTCTCAGGGTGGACGGCTTCACACTGTGCCAGTCGACTGTGGTGACGGCAACCACCATCATCACCGCGGCAAGGGCGACCATGGGGATCTGCCCCATGACTGGGCTAAGGCCCGTCACCAGGGCCAGCAGGAACACCCCGGCCACGAAGGTTGAGATGCGGGTGCGTGCCTGGCCCGTCTTCACATTAAGAACTGTCTGGCCGATCATTGCGCACCCGGCGATGCCGCCGTAGAAGCCGGCAAGGATATTTGAGACGCCCAGGGCCCACGATTCGCGGCCCTTGTGGGAGGGGGTGTCCGTGATGTCGTCGACAAGTTTTGCCGTCAGGAGCGTTTCCATCAGGCCGACAAACGCCACGCTGAGCGCGGTGGGCAGGATCAGCTTGAAAGTCTCAACGTCGAGCGGAGCAAGGAAAGGCGTGATCCCGGGCATCCGGCCAGTGAGCGGGCCCTCGTCCGAAACGTTGGGAACCGTGAGGCCGGCGATGATCGCGATCGCCGTGACGACGACGATCGCCACCAGCGGGGAGGGGACAACCTTGGTGAACCGCGGCAGGATGAAAATAATGGCCAGCGTCAGTGCGAACAGGGCGTAGGCAATCCACGGGACGTTGAGCACGTGCGGTACCTGAGCCATGAAGATCAGCACACCCAGGGCGTTGACGAAGCCGATCATCACGGAGCGCGGGATGAACCGCATCAGGCGCGCCAGGCCTGCCAAGCCAAAGACGACCTGAATCAGCCCGGCCAGGAGGACCGTCGGCAGGACATACTGGACCCCGTGTTCGTGCACCAGCGGTGCGATGACGAGGGCAACGGAGCCGGCCGCCGCCGTCACCATGCCGGGCCGGCCGCCCAGGACCGACATGGCCACGGCCAGGACGATGGAGGCGACAAGGCTCACCATCGGATCCACGCCGGCGACGACCGAGAACGAGATGACTTCCGGGACGAGGGCGAGGGTAGTGACCATTCCGGCAAGGACCTCGCGCGAGAGCTGCCGCGGAGAGCGCAATGCTGTGAGAACGGTCATCGGTTGCCGAAGAGGGCGGGGGCGGTCGGCGACGGCCAAGGATCAACTCCAGGGATTTTGGCTCTTGTGGAAGAGCGGGTGGGCAACGTTGTGCGCGCCACGTTGCGCACGGGTCCAGCCGCGGTCATGGAGACAACTGGGTGGAGAAAAAGATGCACCGGTGACTCCCGGCTGCGCATGCAACACTACCGGACGGAAGATTGCGCCGCCCCGGCGGCCCTGAGGCCTGCTGATAAAATAGGCGGGTTGCAGGGCGGCTTTCTTGCTGGTCCAACCAGCGCCGTAACGAAGTAGGGGACCAGACACAATCATGACTTCAGGCGGGCCACACGCCGGGACTTCGGGTAGCACTCCGGCCGCGCCGGTAAAGTCCTCCGCGCCCGCCACAGGCCGCGCCTACCTGGCCACCATTGAAGGTTTCATTGGCGCCCTCATGATGTTCGTCGGCTCGATCGGAACCGGCTGGATTGCCCCGGGTTCACCCATGATCCGCCAGCCGGTGGTCATCGCGCTCCGCACCGAAGGCTGGGGCGTTGCCGTCTCCACCGTCCTGCTGACCGTTGGCGCCATGGTGCTGATTCGGTCCTGGCTGCGGCTGGGGCAGCGCCTCGCGGAGTGGGGAAAGTCGTCGCTGCGGTCCGTGGTGACCGCCATCTCCGCGTGGTCCCTGCCGCTGCTGTTTTGCGTGCCGGTCTTCTCCCGGGACGTCTACGCCTACACCGGGCAGGGGCGGCTGGTCCAGGAGGGCCAGAACCCCTACGAGGTGGGCATTTCCACGCTCAGCAACTGGTTCTCGCTGGGCGCCGACCCTGCCTGGGCGGAGAACCGGACTCCCTACGGGCCGTACTTCCTGTGGCTGGCGCGGGCGGTGGTCGGTTTGACCGGTGCGCAGCCCGATATCTCCGTCCTGCTCTTCCGCCTGCTGGCTGGCGCCGGGGTCCTCCTGTGCGTCATTTACGTGCCCAAGCTCGCCGAGCTGCACGGCATAAACGGAGCGCGCGCCCTGTGGATCGCGGTGGCCAATCCGCTGTTCCTGATCAGCTTCATCGCGAGCGCCCACAATGACGCCCTGATGGTGGGCCTGGCCGTGGCCGGTGTCTACCTGGCCGCCACCCGCCGCTACATCCTGGGCATCCTGCTGGTGACGGCATCCATCGGGATCAAGCCCATTACCGTCCTCCTGCTGCCGTTTCTCGGCGTGATGTGGGCGGGGCCGTCCGCATCCTGGCCGCGAAGGTTCCTGATGTGGGGCGCGACGGCGGCCCTCAGTTTCGGAGTCCTGCTCCTGAGCGGTATCCCCTACGGCCTGGGCATCGGCTGGACGTGGGCCATCATGGACCCCACCCCCGGCTATACCGGCTATTCACCGTCCGGCTTCATTGGCCAGCAGGTGGAATTGCTCGCCAACGCCCTGGGGCTTCCCGGCGGGACCCTGGCCACCTGGTTGCGGACCGGCATGAAGTGGACGGCCATCGCACTGGTCCTGCTGCTGATGTTCCGCGGTGACTACTCCCGGGCGGTACGCCGGATGGCCCTGGCGTTCACCGCCGTCGTGATGCTTTCACCCATCATCCAGCCCTGGTACATCCTGTGGTTCCTGCCGTTCCTGGCCGTCACCGGCATCCGGGACGACTGGCAGATCCGATCGCTCTACGTGGGCGTGACGTTCTTTGTGGTGTTCGGAGCCCAGGACCAGCTTTCGGTGTGGGGCTTCGTGGAACTGCCCATCGACGCATCGACATTGGCGTTCTTCACCGCGCTCGCCTTTACGTTCTACCTTCTATTCCTCGACGTGCATACACGGAAGCTGCTGATCGAGGGCAGGCCGCTCGACCTTGCCCGGAGGGGCTGGAAGCGGCTGCTGGAGTGGCGTACCCAGCGGGCAGAAGCGGCCCGCCGCGCAGCCGCCGTTGGCCCGAAAGGTGCGCAGGCCGCCGTCGGCAAGGACGCGGTGGACCAGGCCGAAATGCGTTAGGCCCCCGCCGGAACCTGCGCCGGAGCCTTCCGGCCCAGCTCGGCCGTCCGTTTCACCGACCACCAGAGCAGGACCACCAGGAGCACGTTCCGGGTGGTCAGGACAGCCGCCATAACCGGGTGGGCATGGATTAGAGGGGTGTAGAACAGCGGGTAGATCACGAAGGTGGTCATGGCGATGCCCATCAGGAGCGCCGCCGGAACCTTCCAGCGTTCCCAGTCGTGCGTGAGGCCGGCGATGATCACCGGCGCCAGCCAGATGATGAACTGCGGGGAGCCAACCTTGTTGAAGACGATGAACGCCGTGACCATCATGAGGGCGCCCTCGAGGAACAGTTCCTCGCGCTCGGCACCGCGGTTCAGCGCGCGGACCAAGAGGATGGCAGCGCCCACCGCAGCGAGGATGAGCAGCGGCTGCATCAGGAACGCAGCGGTGCTGGCACCCGGTCCGTAGACCTCCGTGGAATTGATGGCGGTGTTGTCCGCCATCCTGGAGCCGGCGATGTTGAACACGCTCAGCCACACCCACGGCGTGGAGAACGTGGCTTCGAGCTGCATGCCGCGTTCGCCCTGGTTGAGGAGGAAGTCCAGGATGTGCGGCAGGCCGCCCGACAGCCAGGTCCCAACCGTCACGACGGCGGTGACCGCGACGCCGGAAAGCACCACCTGGACGCGCTTCCGGCTGGCGATGACAATCGGCGCCAGCACGGCCGCGGGCCACACCTTGATCCAGGTGGCGATGCTGAGCAGGACGCCCGCCACCACCGGCCGCTGCGCCGCGCAGAGCAGGGCGACCAGGACGATGGGGGCGGTGATGCCTTCAACCCGGGCGAAGCTGAGGTACCCCATGAACACACTGAAGAACAGCCACCACCAGGCCGGGGCGATCCCGCTCACCTTCCGTGGGCCCCGGGTCAGGAACAGCAGGGCGGCGGCATTGAGCGCCGTGATGATGAGGAACCAGACCAGCAGGTAGAGGCTGGGCCCGGCGATGTTCGCCAGGAAGATGGGAAGCTGTGCCAGCACAGGGTAGACCCAGGGGCTGATCTTGCCGTCCAGGTTGGTGGGGTTGTACCCGTCCAGGGCCCACTGGCGGTACTGCTCGGTGTCGCTGAAGGTGTCACCGTGCAGGAAGAAGGACGCCATCCAGCCCAAAAAGTACAGATGCACGACGGCGAATCCCCACCACACGCTGGAGGGGCGGGCGAACCAGTCCACCACCCTGGCGGGAAGGACTTTGCTGCGGACGGTGACCAGGCGGTCAAAGAACCTCGTGGAAATCTCAGGACTCCTTGAGCGCGGGGGCGGCCGCCGGGGCCTTCTTGCCGAGCGAGTACAGCCGGCGGACGCTCCAAAGGAACAGGACCACCAGCAGGACGTTTCGGATGGTGAGCACCAGCGCCATCCAGGGGTTGTTGTGGCTCAGCGCATCGTAAAAGAGCGGGTAGATGAAGTAGGTGGCCACCGCGATGACAATCAGCATGGTGGCAGGGATCCGCCAGTCCCGCCAGTTGTGGGCAAGGCCGACGGCGACGGCGGGGGCGAGCCACACCATGAACTGCGGGGAGCCGACCTTGTTGAAGACAACGAACGCGGTGGCCAGGGTCAGCGCACCGGCCAGGAGCAGTTCGGTCCTGTCCACACCGCCGCCCAGCTTTCCGTTGTGCTGCTTTCCGTTGTGCAGGGCCCAGAAGGTCATCCCCGCCACCAGCAGGGCGGCGAGGATCAGCAGCGGCTGCATGAGCACGGACATGACCCCGGTACCCGGGCCGTCCACCTGCATGGAGTTGATGTCCGTGTTCATGTACATGCGTGAACCGCCCTCGTTCAGAACCGACAGCCAGAGCCAGGGCGTGGTGAAGGTGGCTTCCAGCTGCATGCCGCGGTCGCCCTGCTGGGTGAGGAAGTTCAGCAGCTTGGGGACGCTGCCCACCGCAGCGGCCAGCGCAACGACGACGGCCGTCGTCGTAAATCCTGCCAGCACCACCAGCAGGCGGTTCTTCACGACGGCGAAGAGGGCGAGCATTACGGCGGCAGGCCAGACCTTGACCCAGGTGCCGACGGCGAGCAGGACGGAGGCGACAAAGGGCCGGTTCACGCCGTACGCGAGGGCGACGAGGACCAGCGGCGCGGTAAGGCCGTCCACCCGTGCGAAGCCGAGCCAGCCCATCAGGAAGGTGAAGACGAGCCACCACCAGCCGGCCGGGATGGCTTCGGTGTGACGGCCGCGGGCCGTGAGTTTGAGGAGCGCCCAGCCGTTGAGCAGCGTGGTCATCAGGACCCAGAGGAAAAAGAACGGCCCGGGTCCGGCCATCCCGGCAATGGCCATGGGAATGAGCGCGAGGATGGGGTAAACCCAGGGGCTGGGGCCGCCGGACAGGTTGGCGTCGTCGAAACCGGCCATGGCCCAGTCACGGTAGATGAAGGTGTCGCTAAAAGCTTCGCCGCGGAGCGAAAGCGAAGCCGCGAAGATCAGGAAAACGAGGTGGACCACGATGAAGCCGCCCAGCAGCCCACGGCCCGTGTTCAGCCGGGAGCGGGCGGGAGCGGGGAGGATGACGTTGCGGATCCTGGTGAGATTGCCGAAGAAAGCGTCGGTGGAAATGGCGGGATCCTTGTCAGTCGTGGCACACGGATAGTGTGGCGCAGGTGCCGGGTTCTGCCGCGGGGCGGGTGTTTTGTGGCGTTGGAGCCAACTGAAAACCAGCCTTCGCCCCGGGTTCAACTCTAATTGACCGCCTCGATGGACCGTAATTCCACAGCAGCTGGCGGGCCGGCGACCGCGCTGACCTGCGGTTACTCGTTAGTAGATTTTTCAAGTTGCTGGGGTTGAAGCGCTGGCGGACCATGAGTTGGGTGCGAAAGTGCCTTACTTCACCTGCGGCCAGGGGGAGCGCAGGTAGTTGTACCCACCAATGACCCCCGTCTCAAAGGCTTTACCCATGAACTTCCCGCTCACCCTGACCGTCGCCGACCGCCAGAGCATGGACAGCGAACTCGACGCCGCCGTCTCCGCCGCCAAGGCGCATGCCCTTGCCGACAGGCGGCAAGGCATCCTGGTTACCCGGCACGCAGCCAACACGTTCACCGTGGCCCTGAGCGAGACCGTTCCCTTCGGGCTCACGCGGGAACACCAGGCCTGGTAGGCCTTTTTCGTTTTTGTGCCGGCGGTTTAGCCGCCGGAACTGTCGCCGTCCCCTGACACCCTGCCGCTTTTCTGCTGCAGCCGGTCGATGTGCTTGGATGCCTCAGCCTTGCTGAGATCCGCCGGCAGTTCTTCCCCCGCTTCGCGTGCCAGCGTATCGAGGTAGCTGCGCTGCGCGGCTGTCATGGGTTCGTCGCCGGTGATCCAGTCCTCGGGGTCGCGGTTCAGGCCGGCGTCCGGTTCCGGTGTGGGGCTGCCAAGGGTTTCCTTGTTTTCGCTCATGCCACCGAGTCTAGGCCCGCCCGCCGACAAAGCGCCGCGCCGCCTGGGCTATGACTGCATGGAAATGTCGTCGCGCACTCGACCGAAGACACCACGGTTCAGATGGCGCGGACGCCCTGACGTAACCAGTTCCCCGGGAAGTCGCGGTGGGATAACGCTTGCCCATTGACGTAACAGGCGTCACGTCCTAAAGTAGTGAATCGATTCAAAGGCCGGCCTGCTCCGGTTCCTTGCCAATGAAGCCGAAGGACATCAGCCCATGAGCATTACCCCAACCAGCATTGCCCGGCCAAGCCACGGGGCCGGGGCCGGTGCGCGGGATCCGCGGAAGGCTGCCATGAGCGGCTGGATCGGAAGCGCCCTCGAGTACTACGACTTCGCGCTGTACTCGCTCGCGGCAACGCTGATCTTCCCCACCATCTTCTTCCCGTCCGAGAACCCGACGGTCGGCATCATCGCCTCACTCGCCACCTACGCCGTCGGCTACGTTTCCCGCCCCATCGGCGCCGTGGTCCTGGGGGCATACGGTGACCGGCACGGGCGCAAGAGCGTGCTGGTCTTTGCGATGCTGCTGATGGGCTTTGCCACCTTCGCTGTGGGTCTTCTGCCCACGTACAGCCAGGTGGGCATCCTGGCACCCATCCTCCTGGTGATCCTCCGCCTGGTCCAGGGCTTTGCGGTGGCGGGCGAGCTGGGCGGCGCGAGCGCCATGATCGTTGAGCACTCACCCGATGCCAGGCGCGGTTTCTTTGCCAGCTTCAGCCTGCAGGGAACCCAGGTGGGCTCCATCCTGGCCACCGCCGTGCTGCTTCCGCTTGCTGCGATTCTTCCGGCCGACCAGTTCGGCGCCTGGGGCTGGCGCATCCCGTTCCTGCTCAGCGCCGTCGTGATCCTTGCCGGCTACGTCATCCGCCGGCGGGTGCAGGAGCCGCCCGCCTACGCCGCGCAGTCCGGCGAGGCTGAAGTGAAGCAGCGTTTCCCGCTTATTGACCTGCTGCGCACACGCCCGGGCGTCCTGGTCCGGTGTGTTGCCATGACCTTCACCAACGTCATCGGGATGGCCACCCTCATCTTCGGTGTCTCCTACGCCACCCAGGAAGGGTACGGCAACGGCTTCTCCAGCAGCGACTTCCTTTGGGTTACCCTGGTGGCCAACATTGCGGCAGTGGTCACCATCCCGCTGTTCGGGGCACTGTCCGACAGGATCGGACGGCGGACGCTGATGGCAGCCGGCGGAATTGCCGGCGGCCTCCTGGTGCCGGGGTACCTGTGGGCGATAGAGCAGGGCAGCCTGCCGCTGGTCTTCGTCTGCGTCGTGATTGTGCAGGGCATCTTCTTCCAAATGTGGAACGCCACGTTCGCCACCTTCTTCCAGGAGCAGTTCCCCATGCGGATCCGCGTGACCGGCTTCGCCGTCTCGCAGAACATCGGCCTGATGATCGCCTCATTCTTCCCGAGCATCTTCACCGCCATCGCCCCTCCCGGCTCCGCGAACGTCCCGCTCATCATCGGCCTGGTCACCTTCGGTATCTGCCTGGTCTCCACGGTGGCCACGCTGATGTCCTCGGACACCAGGGGCAAGTCGCTGGAGGACCTCGAGGCGCGAAAGGCCTGACTGCTCACTGATTGGCGTAATGAAAAAGGAGGGGACCGCAGCCGCGGTCTCCTCCTTTCGCTATGCCAGGGACCACTGATGTATAAATGTATACAAGTACAGTTTTTTGTGGAAGGTCGCATCCGTGCCTGATAGCCCCGCCCGGAACACCGGTGCCCATGTGGCTTACGTCGAGCTGAAACGGCAGATCCTGACGCTGGAGCTGAAACCGGGGGAGCGGATCTATGAACCTGCGATGGCGACGGCCCTTGGGGTCAGCCGCACGCCGCTGCGGGAGGCCGTGCGCCGGCTTATTTCAGAAAACCTCCTGGAGCAGCAGCCCACCGGCGGTGTGCTGGTTCCCGTGCTGGACGAGAGCATGATCTCCGAACTGTACGAGGTCCGGGCCGCAATGGAGTCCCTGATGGCGCGCAACGCCTGCCTGAAAGCAACGGCGGCGGACATCGAAGCGCTTCACGGCATCCTTGCCCGTAACGCCGCCATGGTGGAGTTCGCCGATGACGCGATGCAGCAGGGTATGGCGCTGCACGCAAAGATCGCCGGAATCGCCGGGAACTCCTGGGCCCGGCGGTTCCATGACCAGGTCTCCAGCCAGATGGAGCGGTACCGGCACTTCACCAACAGCACCCGGGAGCGGCGGGACCAGGCCCTCAGCCAGCACCGGACGCTGGTGGATGCAGTGGCCGGCGGCGATCCGGAGAAGGCTGCCAAAATTGCCTTCGACCATGTCATGGCCGCCCGGGACGCGGCCCTGCGCGCTATGTCCGGCAACGGTCCCGGAATCTCATGATTGGTGAACTCGGACGCCGCTCTTCTGCTGCCCTCCTTACACACTCCGCGCTGATCCAGGCCGTCACGTTCCTCGTCCGTCCGGCCGCCACCTACCGGGCCCTCGAGCTGGACGTTCCCGGCTTTGCGCTGGGGCTTCTGGCTGCCAGCTACGCCGTCTTTCCCCTGCTGCTCGCCGTGCCCACGGGCGGCCTGGTGGACCGCCTGGGTGAACGGCGGCTGATGGCGATCGGGTCCGCCGTCGTCCTCGCCTGCTCGGCCTTCCTGCTGCTTGGAGGTTCATCGATCTTCACGCTCGTCATCGGAACTGCCCTGCTGGGCGCCGGCCAGCTGGCCTGCGTGGTGGGACAACAGGCTGTGGTGGCCAACAACGCAGCTTCCTCCCGGATGGATTCGGCCTTCGGGTACCTGACATTCGCGGCATCGCTGGGGCAGGCGCTGGGACCGATGGCAATTTCCGTAGTAGGTGGCGCTTCCGTCCGCCCGGACACCCAGGTGATCTTCCTCTTGTCCGTATGCATGAGCCTGGTACTTTTCGTGACTACCTTCGTGGTCTCCGCGGAGGTCAGCGGAGGCAAGCGCAAGGCTGTTGCCGCCGGTGGTGGCAAAGCCAGTGCTCTCTCGTTGCTCAAGGCTCCCGGTGTTGCCCGCGCATTGGCCACCAGCGCCACTGTCCTGGCCGTGGTGGACCTGACCATGGTCTATCTCCCGGCGCTTGGCACCGACCGGGGGCTGACCGCCGCCACAGTCGGCGCCATGCTCACCGTCCGGGCGGTGTTTTCAATGGTCTCCCGGCTCCTCCTCGGCCGGATTTCCCGGAGGATCGGCCGGATGCGGCTGCTGGTGGTGAGCCTCGCAGTGTCCACCGTCGCGTTGGCGGCCGCCGCGATTCCCATGCCGGCCTGGCTGCTGTTTGTTGTCATGGCCGTCCTCGGGCTGGGTCTTGGCATCGGCCAGCCCCTCACCATGTCCTGGCTGTCGTCCCAGGCTCCGGCAGGCCAGCGCGGCCGTGCGCTTGCCCTAAGACTGGCCGGGAACCGGGTGGGGCAGGTGGTGCTGCCCAGCGCGATCGGTGTTGTCGCGGCAGGGCTTGGCGCCGCCGGGGTCTTCCTTGCTTCAGCCGTTGTGGTGGGCGGGACGATGGCGCTGCTTCGTGGGGTGCGGCTGGACGGTTAGCTGCAACAGGCTACTTCAGGGTCTCTTCCCCTACGCTGCGTGCCCTGCCCCACAGAGGCTCCAGCTCGCGGAGCTCCTCCTCCGTGGCCCGGCGGAACGGCGGAACAGCGGGTGCGGGCGGCTCATGCCGGACCTGGCCGCGGGTGGCAAGAAGGCTCGCCACGATGGAGGCCCCCAGGATCACGGTAATAACGGCGAGGGACACCGGCGTCGGGATGTAGTAGACGTCAATCTTGAGCGCCATTTTGATGCCCACCCACACCAGCACCAGTGCGAGCCCCGCCTTCAGGTACACGAAGCGGTGGATGAGGTCCGCCAGCAGGAAGTACATGGCGCGGAGCCCCAGGATGGCGAAGGCGTTGGCGGTGAACACGAGGAAGACCTCGTCCGTGACGGCGAAGATGGCGGGGATGGAATCGACGGCAAAGATGACGTCCGTGACCTCCACCAGGACAAGTACCGCCAGCAGGGGAGTGGCCAGGACAATGCCCCTTTTCCTGATGAGGAACCGCTGGCCGTGGAAGGCGTCCGTCATCGGCACATGCCGGCGGAACAGCTTCAGCACCCGGGACTTCGCAGGATCGATGTGTTCGTTCCTTTGCTTTAGCATCCGGTACCCCGTGAAGAGCAGGAACGCCGCGAAAAGGTAGAGGACCCAACCGGCACTGGCAATGATCGCTGAACCCGCCGCAATGAACAGGCCGCGGAAGACCAGCGCGCCGAGGACGCCGAGGAAGAGGACCCGGTGCTGGTATTCGCGCGGAACGGCGAAGAAGGTGAAAATGATCGCCCAGACGAAGACGTTGTCCACAGCGAGTGATTTCTCGATCAGGTAGCCGGCGAAGTACTGCTGCCCGAGCTCTGCCCCGTACATGCTCCACACGAGGCCGCCGAACGCTACACCGAACAGCACCCATACTGCGGACCAGGCCGCGGCTTCACGGACGGAGATGACGTGGGCGTGCCGGTGGGCAACGAGGTCCGCAACGAGCATTAGGAGGATGAATCCGACGACAGCGAACCACATCCACGGGGGGACATTCATGGAGCACCTGCTTCCAGTCAGTAGTTACCAACTGGAGGTCTCTCCCGGCCATTGCCTGGCCTGTCCACCGGAAGGCACTGGGGCCTTCGTATTGACGATGGACGGGGGTCGGGGATACTCCCCTCCGGGAGAACAGGTTAAGCAATCTGCTCCCGCTTGCGCAAGGCTTACGGCAGCCGGCCGGGCCGGAGCAGGTTGGGTACGCCGGCCTGTTCCGGATCCAGCGGCACCGGGCTGACCAGTACGGCAGGGCCGCGGTGCAGGAGGCCGCTGGAGACGGCACGGCAGCGGATGCCGCCCCGTCCGCGCATTGCGGGATGGGCGCCGGGGGCAAGCATCTCGTTCATCCAGGCACAGGGCTGGGCGTGACGCCCGCCGTGGAAAAGCACCGCGTCCCCGCCCGACTCGAGCGCGAAATCCTTTCCCAGCAGCGGAGCCAGCTGGGCGCCGCGCAGTACGACGTTCCGCCGGGTCAGCAGGGGATCGAATGGCCCGGCACCAAGTTCGGCCGCAATGGCTTCGAGTGATTCGACGGCGAACAGGGTCACCGCCGCGTCCATGTGGGCGGCCTTGCCGAAGAACCGGTCACCCACGATGCCCTTGCCCTCCACCACCTCCACCTGCGAAGCATCGGTGGTGGGCACATCCGCTGCGCCGTCCCGCGCCCGGCCGAAGTAGGCGTGCGCGGGGGACACCAGCAAGTGCAGGATTTCGACGTCGTAGCGGAAAATTTCCACGGGCCGGGTGTCGGTCCCCAACCGCTCCCTAACCTCGCAAGCCCGGCCAGGGAACCCTGCGGCCGTAGTCCCGGGCTCAACCACCGACGTACGCCGCCAGGTGCTGCCCGGTGAGCGTCGCCCGCCGGGCCACGAGGTCAGCCGGCGTTCCCTCGAAAACCACCGTGCCGCCGTCGTGCCCTGCTCCCGGGCCGATGTCGATGATCCAGTCCGCGTGCGTCATCACCGCCTGGTGGTGCTCGATCACAACCACCGACTTGCCCGACTCCACCAGCCGGTCCAGCAGGCCCAGGAGCTGCTCGACGTCGGCCAGGTGCAGGCCCGTCGTGGGCTCGTCCAGGATATAGACGTCGCCTTTTTCGGCCATCTGGGTGGCCAGCTTCAGCCGCTGGCGCTCGCCTCCGGACAGCGTGGTGAGGGGCTGGCCGAGCGTGATGTAGCCGAGCCCGACGTCGGCGAGCCGCTCAAGGATCTTGTGCGCGGCCGGGGTCTTTGCCTCCCCGTCGGCGAAGTACGCCAGTGCTTCCTCGACGGACATCGCCAGCACCTCGGCGATGTTGCTGCCGCCCAGCGTGTATTCCAGCACCGCGGGCTGGAACCGGCGGCCCTCGCAGTCCTCGCAGGGCGATTCCACCGTGGCCATGACCCCCAGCTCGGTGAAGATGACGCCGGCGCCGTTACAGGTGGGGCAGGCACCTTCCGAGTTGGAGCTGAACAGGGCAGGCTTCACGCCGTTCGCCTTCGCAAAGGCCTTGCGGACCGGCTCCAGGAGCCCGGTGTACGTGGCGGGGTTGCTGCGCCGCGATCCCTTGATGGCACCCTGGTCGATGACGATGATGCCTTCGCGGTCCGCCAGTGAGCCGTGGATCAGGGAGCTCTTGCCGGACCCCGCCACACCTGTCACCACGCAGAGCACACCCAGCGGTACGTCCACATCCACATTGCGCAGGTTGTTGGTGGAGGCGCCGCGCACCTCCAGTGCCCCGGCGGCTTGCCGGGGCGACTCCCTCAGCCGGGCGCGGTCGTCCAGGTGGCGGCCGGTGACTGTATCGCTGGACCGCAGCCCGTCGACGTCGCCCTCGTAGACGATCGCGCCGCCGCCGGAACCGGCCAGGGGACCGAGGTCGACGACGTGATCGGCGATCGCGATCGTCTCCGGCTTGTGCTCCACCACCAGGACGGTGTTGCCTTTGTCCCGCAGCTGCAGCAGGAGGTTGTTCATCCGCTCGATGTCGTGCGGGTGCAAACCGATGGTGGGCTCGTCGAAGACATACGTGACGTCCGTCAGCGAGGACCCCAGGTGCCTGATCATCTTGGTGCGCTGGGCTTCACCGCCGGAGAGGGTGCCTGCCGGCCGCTCAAGCGAAAGGTACCCCAGCCCGATTTCGGTGAAGGAATCAAGCAGGTCCCGGAGCCCGGCCAGCAGCGGCCGGACCGAAGGCTCGTCCAGTTCCCGCACCCACTCCGCGAGGTCGCTGATCTGCATGCGGCACAAGTCCGCGATGTTCTTGCCCTTGATCCTGGACGAGAGGGCCTCCGGCGTCAGCCGGGTCCCGTTGCAGTCCGGGCAGACGGTGAAGGTGACCGCACGCTCCACAAAGCGGCGGACATGCGGCTGCATCGCCTCAACGTCCTTGGACAGCATCGACTTCTGGATCTTCGGGATGATCCCCTCGAAGGTGAGGTTGACGCCCTCCACCTTGATCTTGGTGGGCTCGGCGTACAGCATCGTGTCCAGTTGCCTGGCGGTGAACTTCGCGATGGGCTTGTCCATTGGAAGGCCCATGCCCTCGAACAGGCGGCCGTACCAGCCGTCCATCGAGTAGCCGGGCACGGTCAGGGCGCCTTCGTTGAGCGACTTGGAGTCGTCATAAAGGGCCGTCCGGTCGATGTCGCTGATATTGCCCATGCCCTCACAGCGCGGGCACATGCCGCCGAGGTACGTCACCTGCCGGACCACGTTCTTTTCCACCCGGCCGCCCTTTTCGGTGCTCATGATGCCGCTGGCCTTGCGGGTGGGGACGTTGAAGGAGAACGCGGTAGGCGGGCCGACGTAGGGCTGGCCCAGGCGGCTGAACAGGATCCGCAGCATGGCGTTGGCGTCCGTGGCGGTGCCTACCGTGGAGCGCGGGTTGGCGCCCATCCTCTCCTGGTCCACGATGATCGCCGTCGTGAGCCCTTCGAGCCGGTCCACGTCCGGGCGGGCGAGGCTGGGCATGAACCCCTGCACGAATGCGCTGTACGTTTCGTTGATCATGCGCTGGGATTCGGCGGCGATGGTGGCGAACACCAGCGAGCTTTTACCCGAGCCGGACACCCCCGTGAACACCGTCAGCCGCCGCTTGGGCAGTTCCAGGCTGACGTCCTTCAGGTTGTTTTCGCGCGCCCCCTGCACCCGAATGAGGTCGTGGCTGTCGGCGGCGTGCAGGCCTTCCTGCCGAGTGTCCGTACTCGTGTCCGTACTCATCGGGTCTCCATCTGTAGGAAGTGGAGGGAGGTGCCGCGCCCGCAGCACCTCCCGCCGTCGTTGTTCTGTTCTTAGGGCTGCTGGTTGATGCGGACGGTGTTGCCGGCGGGGTCGCGGAAGGCGCAGTCCCGGATGCCGTACGGCTGGTCAATGGGTTCCTGCACGACGTCGGCCCCGCTCGCTTCCACTTGGGCGAACGCGGCATCCACGTCGGGGGAGGAGAGGACCACGGTGGCGAAGGTGCCCTTGGCCATCATCTCGGCGATGGTGCGGCGTTCGTCGTCCGTGACTCCGGGGTCGGCTGCAGGCGGGTAGAGGACGATGGAGACGTCCTTCTGGTCCGCCGGGCCAACGGTGACCCAGCGCATGGTGCCACGGCCTACGTCGTTGCGGATCTCGAAGCCAAGGGCGTCCCGGTAGAACGCGATCGAGGCGTCAGGATCGGTGTGCGGAAGGAAGCTGGAGGAGATGGTGATGTTCATGGCAGTCATGCTAGTAACGCCCCCGCAGCCGGTGCTTCTCGATTCCTGACCGGTCTGCTGACCTGTTTTTCCACGCAGGCGGGGATGCCCGCCGTCGACCGTTCCGCCTCCTGTCTGTAGACGCTGGGCGGCATGCCCACCAGTTCAGTGAAGCGGGTGCTGAAGGTGCCCAGCGAGGAGCAGCCGACGGCGAAGCACACCTCGGTGACGCTGAGGCCCCCTTTGCGGAGGAGCGCCATCGCGCGTTCGATGCGGCGGGTCATGAGGTAGCTGTACGGCGATTCGCCGTAAGCGAGCTTGAAGCGGCGGCTGAAGTGGCCGGCGGACATGTGGACGTCCCGGGCCAGTGCTTCGACGTTGAGCGGCTGTGCATACTCCCGGTCCATCCGGTCCTTGACGCGCCTCAGCCGGACCAGTTCACGCAGGTACGGGTCGGCAGGAGGGGAGGTCACACCTCAGATCGTGCTACGCGGCAAGGGTCTTGTCCAGACGTGCGCAGCATCACGCTTCCCCGGCCAAAACCGCGCTTCCCTGCGGGATATGATTGTCCCGCCGGCCGGCAGTCCTCGCCCACAACGGGCTCGAGCAAACGCAGCATCAGGCGAAAACAAACCTTCGTTACTATCGATAGCCCTGCCCAAATTCTGTGCGGGTCATCTTGAAAGGAAGCCATGGAACTGCTGTGGGAAATCGCCGGCTGGGCAGGGGCGGTTGCGATTCTCAGCGCGTATTTGGCTGTTTCCATGGGCTGGTTGAAGGCCGGCAAAGGCTTCCAGATCGCGAACCTCTTCGGCTCCGTGGCGTTCATCATTAATGGCTCGTTCCATGGGGCGTGGCCTTCGGTAGTCACCAACGTGGCCTGGTTCCTGATCTCGGCCATCGCCCTGGTCCGTATGCGGAAGGCGGAGCCGGCCGTGGCTCCGGTGGAAGAGCCGCAGGTGCAGTACCCCGGAGTCCCGGACACCACCGGCCAGCTGGCTGTTGTTGAAGTCCTGACCGGCTCGATTCCCGCGGTGGCTCCCCGGCCTGCCGCAGCGTCAATACATGCCGTTGCTCCCGTCCACGCCGTTGCCGAGAAGCAGGTACTCGCCGTCTAAGCGGCCGCCTTCCACCCAATGACCTGGTGTCTTGGTGACTTTTCATTACTTTCATTACGTGTTGCGCGCATCACATCCGTTTGCTTCTTCGCTGCACTCCTGACAAACCTTGCATCACAACTTTTTGCAGCGCTTGTCAGCGCGTGCCCAATGGAGGAGCACCACCTATGACTGACGTTCTCTGGTTTTCCGACCTCGGCCTGTCCGACCTCGACCAGGTTGGCGGCAAGAACGCCTCGCTTGGAGAAATGGTCCGGAACCTTGCCTCGGCGGGGGTGAAAGTACCGGGCGGTTTTGCCACCACCGCCGACGCCTACCGGCGGTTCCTGGCTGAATCCGGCCTGGACACCCGGATCGAGGACATCCTGGCGGGCCTGGACAGCGGCGATGTTGCCGCTTTGGCCGTCGCCGGGCAGCAGATCCGCGAGCTAATTAAGAAGACTCCGTTCCCCACCGGGTTCGAGGAGCAGATCCGCACCGCGTACAGCCGCCTTACCGACGAGCACGGCGGCGATGTGTCCTGGGCAGTGCGTTCCAGCGCCACGGCCGAGGACCTGCCCGATGCCTCGTTCGCCGGGCAGCAGGAGACCTTCCTGAACATCCGGGGCATCGACAACATCCTGCTCGCGATCAAGGACGTTTTCGCCTCGCTCTACAACGACCGCGCCATCGCCTACCGCGTCCACCACGGCTTCACCCACTCCGAGGTGGCTCTGTCGGCGGGCGTCCAGCGCATGGTGCGTTCCGACGTCGGCGCGTCCGGCGTCATGTTCACGATGGACACCGAGACGGGCTTCACCGACGCCGTTTTCATCACCTCGTCCTATGGCCTGGGCGAGGCCGTGGTCCAGGGCGCCGTGAACCCGGACGAGTTCTACGTCCACAAGCCGGCCCTGGTTGCCGGCCGGCCGGCGGTGCTCAAGCGCGGCCTGGGCGAGAAAGCGGTCCAGATGATCTACACGGAATCCGAGGAAGTCGGAAAGACCGTGGACTTCGTCCCCGTACCGGCGGACCTGCGCCGCCGCTTCAGCCTCACCGACGCCGAGGTGGAGCAGCTGGCCCGGCACGCCCTGGCCATTGAGAAGCACTACGGCCGCCCGATGGACATCGAGTGGGGTAAGGACGGGGTGGACGGGGAGCTGTACATCCTCCAGGCCCGGCCCGAAACCGTCGAATCGCGGAAAGCCTCCGGCACCATTTCGCGCTACACACTCACCGAGCGCTCGGCAGTCCTGGCCGAGGGCCGGGCCATTGGCCAGCGCATTGGCGCCGGCCAGGTGCGGGTGCTTACTTCCATCGACCAGATGGCTTCCTTCCAGGAGGGTGACGTCCTGGTGGCCAACATGACCGACCCCGACTGGGAACCGATCATGAAGAAGGCCGCCGCCATCGTCACGGACCGCGGCGGACGCACCTGCCACGCGGCGATCATCGCCCGCGAACTCGGCATCCCGGCCGTCGTGGGTACCGGCAATGCGTCCCGGGTCCTGGCCGACGGTACGCCGGTCACCGTTTCCTGTGCCGAGGGCGAGGCGGGCTTTGTGTATGAGGGACTGCTGGACTACACCCTGCAGGAGACCAGCCTGGAGACCATGCCGCCGGCGCCGGTGAAGATCATGATGAACGTGGGCACACCCGAGCAGGCCTTCAGCTTCGCGCGCCTGCCGCACCATGGAGTGGGCCTGGCCCGCCTGGAGTTCATCATCAACAGGCAGATCGGCATACACCCCAACGCCCTGCTGGCGGTGGCCGGGGAAATTGAACGTCCTGCCTCGCTTTCGGACTACACCGTGCGGCAGATCCGCGAAATGACCGCAGCCTACGACGGCCCCAGGGACTTCTACATCAAACGCCTGGCTGAGGGCATCTCCACTATCGCCGCGGCCTTCGCGCCGGAACCTGTGATCATCCGGCTCTCCGACTTCAAGTCCAACGAGTACGCCAACCTGGTGGGCGGCCCGGCGTTCGAGCCGTCCGAGGAGAACCCGATGATCGGGTACCGGGGCGCGTCCCGGTACCTGTCGGAATCGTTCCGCCAGGCGTTCGAACTCGAGTGCGAGGCCCTGAAGTACGTGCGTAACGAGATGGGCCTGACCAACATCAAGATCATGGTTCCGTTCGTCCGCACCCTGGACGAGGCCCGCGGCGTCACCGAACTCCTCGCCGCCAACGGGCTGCGCCGGGGCGAAAACGGGCTGGAAATCGTGATGATGTGCGAGCTGCCCGCCAACGCCCTGCTGGCCGATGAGTTCCTGGAGTACTTCGACGGCTTCTCCATCGGCTCCAACGACCTGACCCAGCTCACCCTGGGCCTTGACCGCGACTCGGCCCTGGTGGCCGAGGGCTTCGATGAGCGCAACCCCGCCGTCACCCGGCTCCTCGAGATGGCCATCGCCGCCTGCCGCGCCAAGGGCCGGTACGTCGGGATCTGCGGCCAGGGCCCCAGCGACCACGCGGACTTCGCGGAGTGGCTGCTGGACCAGGGCATCAGCTCCATCTCGCTGAACCCGGATGCCGTGACCGAAACCTGGCTGCGCCTGGCCCGCACCGGCACCCGCTCCGGCAACCGCTCAGCCGTCTAAATGGCGGAACCCCAGCTGGATGCCGTGGGGGCGGGCAACCCGTCCGCCCCCACGGTGTTCTTCCTCTCGGACAGCACCGGCATCACAGCCGAAACGCTCGGCAACACCCTGCTCACGCAGTTCCCGTCGCGTCACCTGGAGCGCCGGACGATTCCGTTCATCACCACCGTGGAGCAGGCGCACGAGGTGGTAGCCGTCATCGACCGGCTCGCCGACAGCGGGCCGCGGCCCATCGTCTTTTCCACCGCCGTCGGCCCTGACATCCGCTCCGTCCTGGCCCGTAGCCGGGGGCACTTTTTCGACCTGTTCGGCGCGCACATCGGGCAGCTGGAAGGGGCGCTTGGATCCTCCGCCAGCGGCCAGCCGGGCCAGGCCCACGGCGTGGGTGACGCCGTCCGCTACCAGTCGCGGATGGCCGCCGTCGAATACGCGATAGAGCACGATGACGGCCAGTCACTGCGCGCCCTGGAGCGCGCCGAACTGATCCTCATCGCCCCGTCACGCTGCGGCAAAACCCCCACCACCATGTACCTGGCGCTGCAGCACGGCATCCTCGCCGCGAACTTCCCCCTGGTGGAGGAAGACTTTGACACCTTGTCCCTGCCGAAACCACTGCTGCCGTTCTCGCACAAATGCTTTGGCCTGACCTCCCAGCCGGTTCGGCTCAGCCAGATTCGCCAGGAGCGCCGCCCCGGGAGCAACTACGCATCGCTGACCCAGTGCACCTACGAGCTGCGCAACGCCGAGGACATGTACCGGGCCAACCGCGTGCCGTACGTGAATTCCGCATCCATGTCGGTCGAGGAAATCTCAGCCACCGTCCTCCAGCGGATGCAGCTGCACCACTAAGGGAAGCGGTCAGTCGAGCGGGGCGGGCCCGAGATCCTCGAGCAGTTTCTGCATGGCCACGTACGCCTTGTTCCGGTAGGCGATCAGTTCAGGGATGCGCTCCGCCGGGACATTGAGGAACCCTGCCCCGGTCTTGGTGCCCAGCTTCCCGGCGTCCACCAGGTCGGAAAGGATTTTCGGGGTGGCGAACCGGTCCGGGAAATCCTGTTGCAGTGACTGGTAGCAGAAGCTGTAGACGTCCAGGCCGGCCATGTCCGCGATGGCGAAGGGGCCGAAGAACGGCAGCCGGAAGCCGAAGGTGGTGCGGACCAGGGTATCCACGTCATCCGCCGTGGCAATGCCCTGCTCCACCAGCTGCGCCGCCTCGTGGAACAGCGCGTACTGCAGGCGGTTCAGCACGAAACCGGTGACGTCCTTGACCACGGCGGTCTGCTTGCCGGCCGCATGCACCAGTTCCCGCACCGCGGCCACGGTGGCGGCAGAGGTACCGGCATGCGGAATGATTTCCACGCCCGGGATGAAGGGTGACGGATTGGAGAAGTGCACTCCGAGGAATCGTTCCGGCTGCGCCACCGGCCCGGACAGCTCCGCGATGGAAATGGTGGACGTATTGGAGCCGATGATGGCATCCGGCCGTGCTGCCCCGCTGATCCGCGCGAGGGTCTGGTGCTTGATGGTGATGACTTCGGGGACGGCTTCCTCGATGAAGTCCGCGTCCGCCACTGCCTCCTCGATGTCCTTCGCGGCCCACAGGTTCTGCTTCAGGGTTTCCGTGGCTCCGGCGGGAAAGAGGCCGTCCGCCACGAACTGGTCGGACTCCCGCAGGAGCCTGTCGTAGTTGTCCCGGGCCACCTCGGCGGTCACATCGGACAGTGCCACGCGGGCGCCGCCCAGGGCGAGGACCTGGGCGATTCCGCCGCCCATGTACCCGGAGCCGACGATGGCGATGTTCCTGGCGGTGCCGCCCGGCGGGGTGGTGTTGGTTGCTGGTTCGGTCATTGTCAGACTGCCTTCGTGGATTCGGGCTCGTAGGAGCAGATGGCGTCCACCTTGGCGGCGGAGGGTGAGGATTCGTCGAAGCGGTAGCCAAGCCAGTCGCCCACGAGTTTCTTGGCCAGCTCAAGGCCGATGACGCGCTGGCCCATGGTGAGCACCTGGGCGTTGTTGCTCAGCACCGAGCGCTCCACGGAGTAGGCGTCGTGGGCGGTGACGGCACGGACGCCGGGCACCTTGTTCGCCGCGATGGCCACGCCCAGTCCTGTTCCGCAGATCAGCAGCGCGCGGTCCGCCTCGCCGCGGGCAACCTTGCGGGCGGCATTGACGGCGACGTGCGGGTAGGCAGTGGGGTCGTCAGCATCGACGCCCACATCCACAACGGATGCCACGCGGCTGTCCGCTTCCAGCAGCGCCTTCAACGCTTCCTTGTATTCGACGCCGGCCTCATCATTGCCGATGACAATGCGCCATCCTGCCGCTGCCTGCTGGTCCATACTCATGCGTTTGCTCCATCTCCGGCAACCGAGGCCAGCCGGGAATCATCAAGGGAAGAATCAAAAGCTGCGAGGCAGTCGGCCACCCTGCCCGCGATCAGGGCAAAGGACACCGCACCGGGATCCGGGTGGCCCAGGCTCTTCTCGGCCAGCGGACGGGCCCTGCCCATCCGTGGCCGGAGCGAGGCGGTGGAGTCAGCGGCGGCACTCGCGGCTGCCGCCCCGGCGGCCAGGGCGGCAGCAACGGGAGCACCGCCGTTGAACGCCGACTGGAAGGCGCCGCGGAAGGGCAGCAGTGCGTCCACCATTGTCTTGTCCCCGGGGACGGCCTTGCCCAGGGCAGTGACGGCGTCGGTGAAGGCGGTCACGATTGCGGCCGCGTCCTGGCGCCGGTAGGAGGCTTTGTTGCCGAAGGTCCTTCCGGCGGCCTGCAGGGCCGAGCCCCACAGCGCCCCGGAAGTTCCGCCGGCGCGTTCGCTCCAGGCTTCTCCGGCGGCGGTAAGGACCCGCTGTACCGATGCGCCGGCGGCCGAGGCGTCCCGGGCCGCAGCGGCCGCCGCCTCGGCGCCGCGGCGCATCCCGATGCCGTGGTCGCCGTCGCCGGCGATGGCATCAAGCCTGCCCAGTTCCGCTTCATGGTCCACGACGGCGTCCCGCACCTGCGCGAGCAGGGCGGCTGCCAGCCTGCCCAGCTCAGCCGCTGCCGCCGTCGTCTCTTCCGTTTCCACGGCCGCAGCGTGCTCCGGCCCGGCCGTTTCCCGCCGTTCCCGCCGCTCCCGCGGAGCCATGCTGCCCTTGCGGTACCCGGGGGTGTCAGCCGGGGCGGACCAGTAGCGCTCCAGTTCATCGTCCAGCCAAAGCAGCGTCAGGGACAGCCCGGACATGTCCAGGCTGGTCACCAGTTCGCCGCATTCCGGCTCCACGATGGTCAGCCCGTCGGCCGTGAGGAGCTTTTCGATCTTGCCGTAGAGCAGGAACAGCTCCTCGTACTTGACCCTTCCAAGGCCGTTAAGGATGGCTACCACCCGGTCGCCTGCGTCGTCGGGCTTGTCCTGGAGCAGCCGGGAGACGAGCAGTTCCGCGAGTTCGGATGCCGTGGGGAGGGGGTGCTCCGAGATCCCGGGTTCGCCGTGGATGCCGAGCCCCAGCGACATCTGCCCGGCGGGCACGTGGAACAGCGGCTCTGCAGCGCCCGGAAGGGTGCAGCCGTCAAAGGCCACGCCGAGGGTACGGGTGCGGTGGTTGGCGCGGATGGCGAGCTGCTCGACGGCGTCCAGGTCCAGTCCCGCCTCCGCAGCGGCACCGGCGACCTTGAACACTGTCAGGTCGCCGGCAATGCCGCGGCGTTTGCCGATCTGGTCGATCGGGGCGCTGGCAATGTCATCCGTGGCCAGGACTGTGCGGGTCTCGATGCCCTCCGCATTGAGCCGCTGCTGCGCCTCGCCGAAGTGGATCACGTCCCCCGCGTAGTTCCCGTAACTCAGCAGCACACCGCCGCCGGCGTTCGCCGCCTTGGCCACCCGGTACACCTGGCCTGCCGAGGGCGAGGTAAAGATGTTCCCGCACACCGCGCCTGCGGCCAGTCCCGGCCCCACCAGTCCAGCGAAGGCGGGATAGTGGCCGGAGCCGCCGCCCACCACCACGGCCACCTGGCCCGCGGGCATCTCGGTGGAGCGGACCACGCCTCCGTCCACGCGGGCCACGTAGGCGCGGTTGGCCGCGACGAAACCGGCCAGCGCCTCGTCCACAAAGTCGGCGGGGTTGTCGTAAATCTGCGTCATGGTTTCCTCAATGAATCCTTGCTGGAAAGGCGGTGCTGCGGGCAGGTGAGGGCTACACCTTGGCGAGGTCCGCCGTCGGCTGCTGCCGCCCCTGTGACACCTGGCTTCCGCCGAGTGCATAGCCGTCCCGCTTGGGAAGGACATGCCGGCGCAGGTATTCCTGGTTGCCGGCTGACACGCTCAGGCCGTCCCCGCCGTAGTGTTCGGTGCAGAGAATGCCCTGGAAACCGACGGACAGGGCGACCTTGAAGGCCTCGCGGTAGTTGATGAGACCGCTTTCCATTGGAGCCGGCATGGTCACGTACGTTCCGCGGGCAACGTCCTCGTCGCGGTAGTAGTTCTTCATGTGCCAGTAGTTGGCGTAGGGCAGCGTCTTGGCCACCAGCTCCCGCCAGTCCTCAACCGGCCGGTGCAGCCGGACCAGGTTGCCCAGGTCCGGGTTGAGGCCCACGTTCGCCAGCCCGATGTCCTGTACGAGGCGCACGGAGGAGTCCGCTGTGCCGAGGTAGGTGTCCTCGTACATCTCGAGCGAGAGCAGGACATCCACCTCGGCCGCGTGCCGGCCCAGTTCCCGGAGGCGGACGACGGCGTTGCCCCAGGTTTCCCTGTCTTCCAGCGGGTCCTTGTGGCCTTCCACGGTCCAGAACCACAGCTGTTGCTGTTGTTCCGGGGTGATGGCCTGGTGGAGTCCGACCGAGACCACCTCGCAGCCCAGTTCCGCGGCGGCGTCGATGGTGCGGTGGCTGTACGCCAGGTTCGCTTCCCAGTTTCCTTCCTCGATGACGCTGCGCCGGATGGCGGAGATGGCCGGCAGGCCGATGCCCACGTCCGCCGCTGTCTGCTTGAACTCGGCCAGGCGCTCCCGGCTTAGGTCACCGGGACGGACCCAGCTGTCCGTCAGGTCCGCGTTGGCAAACCCGGCGTCCTTCACCTCCATGAATGCTTCAGCCCAGACGGAGGAGTCCGCGTCATTGGCGTGGACTCCTCCGGTGCCGGTACCGGGAAACGGCAGCATGGCCGCGGCGATGGGCCAGTTGTCCGCTGTGTAGGCCATGCCTAGGAAGCTTCCTGGGCCTGCAGCGCGTCCACCTCGGCCGTAAGCACGGTCAGTTCCACGCTGTCCGGCCGCTCAACGGTGCTGCCGATGCGGACCGCCGAACCGCTCTGCGCTGATGCGAGAACGGACTCCATGACCTCAAGGGCGTGGTAGGCGAGTGCGCCGCCGGCCCGCGGCTCACTGCCGGCCGGGGTGGTGGCCAGGTCGGCGATGCCGAAACCGCGCCCGGCGTCCACGTAGCCGGCCGAGACGGGAAGGGTTTCCCAGGCGTCGGCGCCGAGGGGGAACAGCTGAACCTCGCCGTCGAAGTGGTTGGGGTCCGGTACCACCAGGGATCCGCGCTCGCCATGGATCTCGATGTTGGGGGACTTCGACTTCACGGCGTCGAAGCTCATGAACAGGGTGGAGAGTGCACCGGAGGCGTGGGTCAGGACGCCGGTGACGTGGGAGTCGGTGGTGACGGGGATCGTTTCACCCTGCCGCGGTCCCGAGCCGATGGTGCGTTCGTTCCGTGTGTGGCTCGCGGCACCCACTACCGAGACCACCGGGCCCAGCAGGGTCACCAGGGCGGTCACGTAGTAGGGGCCCATGTCCAGGAGGGGTCCCCCGCCGGGCTGGTAGTAGAAGTCCGGGTTCGGGTGCCAGCGTTCGTGGCCGGGCGTCACCATGGTGGCGCTGGCGGAGATCGGGGCACCGATGAGGCCGTCATCGATCGCCTTGCGGGCGGTCTGGATGCCGGTGCCAAGGACAGTGTCAGGAGCGCAGCCGACGACGACGCCGGCCTCCCGCGCAGCGTCCAGCACCTGGCGTGCCTCCTGGGTGGTGGCGGCCAGCGGCTTCTCGCCGTACACGCTCTTGCCCGCGGCGATGGCCTTGAGCGCCACCTCGGCGTGGGCGGCCGGGATGGTCAGGTTCAGGACGAGTTCGACGTCGTCCGCTGCGAGCAGCTCGTCCACGGACACGGCCCGCACGCCCTCGTACTGCTCGGCCACTGCCTGGGCGCGGGCCATATCGATGTCCGCCACGGCTACGAGTTGGAGGTCATTGAGCTTGCGGAAGTTGGCAAGGTACTGCGCGATGATGGCGCCGCAGCCGACGATCCCTACTTTCAACGGCTTGCCCACAGCAGGCCCCTTTCAATGATGGTGCGGACGTTCTCGTCCTGGAGGATTTCCACGCGGTGGCCGGGGGTGGTGACGAAAATGCGGCCCTTGCCCCACTGGCGGGTCCAAATGGCAGGGGAGGTGACTTCACGGGTCCAGGGGTCCCACTCGCGGACTTTCTGCGTGGTGGTGGCCAGGACATCGATGTAGTCATCGGAAAGGACCCAATACTGCTCGGTCACCAGGTCGAAGTCCTTGATGCCCTTGGTGATGGGGTGCTCGGCGGCGACAGGCAACATGTTCACGGTGTACGGCACGTAGTTGTCCGACTGCTCCCCGGTGCACTCGTCCGGGTGCTTGCCCGGGTGGCAGGCGAACTGGCCGCCGATCAGGTGCAGGTAGTCCGAGTTGTTGCGGTAGGAGTCGGCGATGCCGCCGTGCCAGCCGGCCAGGCCGGTGCCGTTTTCCACTGCCGCGCGCAGGCCGGCGAACTCGTCCTTCTCGATGGTGCTCATGGTCATGCACTGCAGGACCAGGTCCACGCCGGCCATGTATTCGGCGTCGGCGTAGATCTTGGGGGATTCCTCCACCCGGACCTCGTAGCCCTGCTCCTTGAGGTAGGGGATGAATTCTTCAGTGGCTTCAACGGGCTGGTGTCCGTCCCAGCCGCCGCGCACCACCAGTGCTGATTTGATCGGGTTTGTCATGGGTTCCTCTTGAGTTGTGGGTCAGCGCGTGCTGAAAGCGGCGTCAAAGGCGGCTGCGGGCGGAGCGATCCGGGCAAGTTCCTGCACCATGGCCAGGGCCTGCGGCGCGCCGATGAGGCGGTCCATGCCGGCGTCTTCCCATTCGATGCTGGTGGGGCCGTCGTAGCCGATGGCGTTCAGGGTCCGGAAGATGCGGTTCCACTGCACATCGCCGTGCCCTGCGGTGACGAAGTCCCAGCCGCGGCGCGGATCTGCCCAGGCGAGGTGGGAGCCCAGCCGGCCGTTGCGGCCGTCGAGCTGGCGGACGGATTCCTTGACGTGGACGTGGAGGATGTGTTCGGCGAAGTCCTGCAGGAACATCACGGGGTCCAGGTCCTGCCAAATGAAGTGGGAGGGGTCGAAGTTCAGCCCGAAGCTCTTCCGGTGGCCGATGGCCTCCAGGGTGCGCTTGGCGGTCCAGTAGTCGTAGGCGATTTCGGACGGGTGGACCTCCAGTGCAAAGCGGACGCCCTCTTCCTCGAAGACATCCAGGATGGGGTTCCAGCGGTCCGCGAAATCCTGGTAGCCGGCGTCGATCATTTCCTGGGGAGCAGGCGGGAACATGGCCACCGCCTTCCAGATCGACGATCCGGTGAACCCGGTGACGGTCTTCACGCCCAGCCGGGCAGCTGCCCGTGCGGTGTCCTTCATCGATTCCGCGGCCCGGCGGCGCACTCCCTCCGGGTCGCCGTCACCCCAGATTTCCGCGGACAGGATGCCCTGGTGGCGTTCGTCGATGGGGTCGTCGCACACGGCCTGGCCGGTGAGGTGGTTGGCGATGGCGTAGACCTTCAGGTGGTTCTTTTCGAGGATGTCCAGCCGGCCCTGGAGGTAGTTGTCGTCCTCGGCAGCCCGGCGCGGGTCCAGGTGGTCGCCCCAGCAGGCTATTTCCAGTCCGTCGAAGCCCCACTCGCCTGCGAGCCGGGCCACTTCCTCAAACGGCAGGTCGGCCCACTGGCCGGTAAAAAGGGTGATTGGTCGTGTCATCGTGTTTCCTTTGTTGTGCTGGAGCAGGCGGGCCTTGTTCAGACCTTCTGCCACTGGCTCGAGTTGGCGGCACTGAATTCGACGGCGGCGAGGACCCGCTGCACCTGCAGGGCGTCGGCGAAGGACGGTTCCGGCTGGATGCCCTGGCCGATCGCGGTGACGAGGTCCACCACCTGGTGGGTGAAGCCGTGCTCGTATCCAAGCCCGTGGCCGGTGGGCCACCAGTTTCCGGCGTAGGGATGCTCGGGTTCCGTAACGAAGATTTTGCGGAAGCCGGCGTCAGGGGATTCGGCGGCGTCGTAGAAGTTCAGGACATTCATGTCCTCGAAGTCGAAGGCCACTGAACCGAGGCTTCCGTTGACCTCCAGCCGCATGGCGTTCTTCCTGCCGAGGGCGTAGCGCGTTGCTTCGAAGACGCCGATGGCACCCGGACCAGCTCCGCCGTCGAACCTTGCGCCGAAGATTGCCGCGTCATCAACGGTGACGCTGCCGCGCGGGGCGTCGGCGCTGAGGTCGCCGTGCCCGCCCAGGCCCACCATGTCGCCGGCCAGCGGACGCTCACGCACGAACGTTTCGAGCAGTGCGGACACTCCACTGATTTTCTGGCCGGTGACCCACTGGGCTGCGTCGATGCTGTGCGCTCCAATGTCCCCGAGCGAGCCGGACCCGGACTTGCTCTTGTCCAGCCGCCACGTCATGGGGGCGGTGGGATCCGAGAGCCAGTCCTGCAGGTACTGTGCCCGGACGTGCCGAATCTCGCCGAGCCTGCCCTGGTCCACGAACCGCTTTGCCAGGGCCAGGGCAGGAGTGCGGCGGTAGCTGAAGCCGCACATGGACAGGACGCCCCGCTTTGCCGCGCTCTCAGCGGCGAGGGTCATCCGCTCCGCTTCCTCCACGGAGTTCGCCAGCGGCTTTTCGCACAGCACGTGCTTGCCGGCCTCGAGGGCAGCGATGGCAATTTCGGCATGGGTGTCGCCGGGGGTGCAAATATCGATCAGGTCGATGTCATCCCGCTCGATCAGGCGGCGCCAGTCCGTCTCAACGGATTCCCAGCCCAGCTTGTCCGCTGCGGCACGCACACCTTCGGCGCTCCGCCCGGCAACCGCAGTGAGCCGGGGCTGCAGCGGAAGGTCGAAAAAGCGCGGCGCCGTCCGCCAGGCGTGGGAGTGGGCCGCGCCCATAAAGGCATAGCCAATCATGCCCACCCTGAGGGGCTTAGCTGCGGTCATGTCGATGTCCTTTCGTGAGGTTCCTGGTCTTTGTGTCCTACTTGCTGAAGCCGGCGGTCAGGCCGCTGAGCAGCTGGCGGCGGCCGACGACGTAGAGCACCAGGATTGGCAGCGTGCTGAGCATCACCGAGGCGAGGACTGCCGGAATGTTGACGCTGTACTCGCCCTGGAAGGTCCACAGCGCGAGGGGCAGGACACGCAGGTCGGGACTCTGCGTGAGGACCAGCGGCAGCAGGAATCCGTTCCAGACGTGCAGGCCGTTGTAGATGGCAACCGTCACGATGGCCGGACGGGTCAGCGGCAGGGCCAGCCGCCACATGATCTGCCATTCGCTGCAGCCGTCCAGCCGCATCGACTCGAAGAGTTCGTTCGGGACGTCACGGATGAAGTTGGACAGGATCAGTACCGTCAGCGGGATGGCGAAGGCTATGGACGGCAGGATCAATGCCAGCAGGCTGTCGTAGAGGTTGAGCCGGATGATCATGAGGTAGATCGGGATGATCGTCGCCTGGAGCGGGATCGCCAGGCCCATCAGGAACATGCCGTTCACCAGCTTGAGGAACCGGCCGCTGCCCCGGACGATGGCGAAGGAAGCCATGAACGAGATCAACACGGCAGGGGCCACTGCACCGATGGTGACGATGGCGCTGTTCATGAAGTACCTGGCGAAGTTGGCCTCAATAACCATCTGGTAGTTCTCGAGCGTGGGTGCCGTGGGAAGCGCCAGCGGGTTCTGGCCGAAGTAGCCCTCCTGCGTCTTCAGGCTGGTGATCACCACGTAGTACACGGGGATGATGATGATGGCGAGCCAGATCCACCCACCCAGACCGGCAGGGATGTTGAGCCGGCGCATCCGGGACGCCAGGTCCCGTGTCCGGGCTGCGGAATGGGCGGGTGAGCCTGCCCCTGCTTCCGCAGTGCTGCTTTTCAAGACGGTGCTCACGCTACAGACCTTCCAACTGGCTGCCCTGCTTGTCCTTGCCACCAAGTCGTTGGAGGAGCAGGGCAAGGGCAAGGCCGATGACTACGAGAATGACGGCGATGACGCTCGCCGGACCCATCAGGTTGGCCCGGAAGCCCCGCAGGTACATGTCCAGGGCCAGGATCCGCGTTGAGTTGCCCGGACCGCCGCCGGTGAGGACGAAGATCAGGTCGAAGTACGTCAGGGAGCCCACCACCATCAGGGTGGAGGAGGTGATGATGGTGTACTTCAACTGCGGCAGGGTGATGTGGAAGAACTGCTTGATGGTGCCCGCACCGTCAATCTCGGCCGCTTCGTACAGGGACTTCGGGATCTGCCGTACGCCGCCCTGGTAGATCAGCGTGTGGAACGGCACGAACTGCCAGGCAATCACAAAGATGACCAGGCCCAGGGCCAGGTGCGGGACGCCCAGCCAGTCCTGGGCCAGGAAGGGCAGTCCCAGCCCGGTGGCCAAACCGAAGTTCGGGTCCAGCAGCGCTTTGAAGGCAATGGCCACCGCTGCGGAGGAGAGCAGCAGGGGCAGGAAGTACAACACTGCCAAAGCGGCCCGGTAACGCTGGCTTCCTGCCGTGAAGACACCCAGGAGGAGGCTGATTGGCGTCTGGACGAGCCAGGACGCGATCATGATCAGGAAGGTCAGCCCCAGTGCGTTGTACAGTCCCGGGTCCGCGAGCACGGAGAACCAGTTGTCCATGCCGGCAGCGCCGATGGCGCCGATGCCGTCCCAGCTGGCGAAGCTGAGGATGAACACACCGGCCAGCGGCACCACGGCGAAGACCAGGAAGAAGAACAACGCTGGCACGGTAAGCCACGCAAGCGCGGCCTTTCGCTTTTCTGACTGCTCGGACCCGCCCCGGGCGGGGGCGGTCCGTGGTGCAGTGGTGACGGCGTTACTCATTTTCCGAGGGTGGCATTCATGTTCTCGGCGAACTGCTGCGGGGTGATCGACTTCAGGAACAGCTGGTCGATGTTGTTCAGCAGTGCCTCGGCTGCGGTGGGGCTCAACGCCTGGTCCCACGACTGCTGGAAGTTCGGGGCATTCTTGGCCAGGTCGTAGACGAAGTTCAGGAAGTCCTTGTCCTCGGACGTGTCCAGCTTGTCCTCGATACCGTTGACGATGGGAACGGATCCGGAGCTGATGTAGGTGTCGATGACCGTCTCGGTGAGGATGCCGTCCTTGAAGAACTTCTTTGCCGACTCCTTCTCCTCCTCCGTGGCCTTGGACGAGATGGACATGTACTGGGCAGGGTTTCCGACGCCGTTCTTGGGGTCGCCCTTGCCGCCGGCAACGGTGGGGAAGTGGACGAAGCCCAGTTTTCCGCTCTGGACGAAGTTCTGGCCGCCCTTCTTCATGGCGCCGTAGGTCCAGGAGCCGTGCAGCATCATGGCGGCCTTGCCGGTGAACAGCAGGGCCTGGTCGGCGTTGGAGTCGGCGGCGATCGAGGAGAAGCCCTTGATGAAGCCTTCCGCCGTGACGAGCTCCTGGATCTTGGTGCCGGTCTCGATGACGGCGGGATCCAGCCATGCGTTCGGCTTGCCCTCGAAGATGGCGTTGAAGACTTCCGGGCCGCCGATACGGTCCAGCAGGTATTCAAGCCACATCATGGAGGTCCAGCGTGACTGTCCGCCGAGTGAGAAGGGCGCCACTCCCATGTCGTTGAAGGTCTTGACGAGGGACATGACGTCGTCCCAGGTCTTGGGCGGCTGTACGCCGGCCTTCTCGAACAGTTCCTTGTTGTAGAACAGGACGATCGGGGCGACGTACTGGTTGGGCAGTGCGTAGATCTTGCCGTCAACGGTCGCTGCGCCGAAGGAGGAGGGGAAGAACTTTTCCTTCAGGTCCTTGTTTTCCTCAAACCAGCTGGTCAGGTCCTCAACCTGGTTGGCTTCCGCGTAGGTCTTCAAGGTGCCGCCGCCCCAGCCGTAGATGATGGTGGGGGCCTGGCCGGCGCCGATGGCGGTCTTGATTTTGGTCTTGTACGCGTCGTTCTGGAAGTAGGTTACGGCGATCTTGTTGTCAGGATTCGCCGAATTGAAGGCGTCCACCGCTTTCTGCATGGTGGTCTGGTTCGGTTCGCCGGAGAGGTACCACATGCTGGCGCCCCCACCGCCGCTGGAGGTACCCGGTCCCGACGTCCCGCATGCGCTGGTTGCCGCAACAGCGAACGGTGTGAGGGCAGCGAGGGCGAGGAAAGAGCGGCGGGAGGTCTGGGGCTGCTTCATTGCTTCTCCATCTGAGATTTGCTTCTTTGCAAGTGTTTCGGAGCAGACAGCTCCGGACCGTTTTGCTCGAAACCTTTCGAACACGTGATTTCGGTCACTGCCTAAACTAAAGCGCGAGTTCATGGGAGGTCAAGAGGGTTCGACGAAGTTTTTTGCGGGCTTCGCACCCACCCTTGACCAACGTGGGGCTGCCTCTGCAGAATGAGTCTCACGAAAATTTCGAAAGGTTGCGAGTCCCGATGTCAACGAAGATCTCCGAGCGGACCAAGCCGACGCTCGCCTCCGTGGCCCGCCAGGCTGGAGTCTCGGCTCCCACCGTCTCCAAAGTTGTGAACGGCCGCGAGGATGTTGCGCCGGAAACCCGGGCCCGTGTCCTCGCCGTCCTCGAGCAGGCGGGCTACCAGTCGCCCCTGCAACGCCGCTCCGCCGCGGATGTGGGAACTGTCGTTGAAGTGGTGATCGATGTGCTCGATTCCGCCTACATGGTTGAGGTTCTCAACGGGATCCTCCAGTTCGCGGCCAGTATGGACGTGGAGGTCCTCCTGAGTGTCACCGGCCAGGCGCCTTCCAATGTTCCGAGTCCCGAACGCCGCGCACAGCGCATGCTGGATGAGGGGCGGGCGGGGATGATCGTGGTCACGTCCGCCTTCAGCCAGGCCCAGCTGCAGGCATTCCGCCGGCGCAAGATTCCCCTCGTCGTCATCGATCCGCTCAACCCGCCGTCGGCGGATGTGGTCAGCGTGGGAGCAACCAACTGGGCCGGCGGCAAGGCGGCAACCGAACATCTGCTCGACCTTGGCCACCGGAGGATCGCCTATATCGGCGGCATTGAACGGGCGGAGTGCAACCAGGCGCGACTGCATGGCTACATGGCTGCCCTGATGGGCAGGGGAATCACGGTGGATCCCAGGTACATCGTTTCCGGTGGCAAATTCCGCAGGGAGAGCGGGATATCCGGGCTTCAGGCGCTGCTGCGGCTCGATGAGCGGCCATCAGCGATCTTCGCCGCGAGCGACGCCATCGCCCTGGGCGTTCTTGGCGAAGCGGGCAGGCATGGAGTCAGGGTGCCTGAAGACATCAGCCTCATCGGCTTTGATGGAACCCGGCAGGGTGCCGAATCAGTCCCCTCGCTCAGCTCCGTGGCGCAGCCGCTCGAGGAAATGGGGCGTGCAGCGCTGCGGTCGCTCCTGCGCCAGGTGCGCGGCGAAGTCCTGGATTCCCACCGCGTGGAACTCGCCACGCACCTGATAGTGCGTGACTCAACTGCTGCTCCCGCCGGCTCTGCGGTGGGGTGAGGGTTGCCATGAAAATCACCAGTTTCGACGCGGTCGTCGTCGACTTCTACCGGACAAACCTCATTTTTGTCCGCCTGGGCACGGACGCCGGTATTACTGGGGTGGCGGAGGCTACGCTGGAAGGGCAGGAACACGCAGTCCTGGGTGCCGTAGCTGTGCTGGCCGATGCGGTCCGCGGCAAGGATCCGACGCGGATTGCCCACACCATCTACGAGCTCAACCGCGACGCCTACTGGCGCGGCGGGCCCGTGTCGTCGACCGCGCTAAGCGCGCTCGAGATGGCAATGTGGGACGTCTCTGCGCGTGCCCTGGGCGTGCCCGTCCACCGGATGCTGGGCGGGCAGGTCCGCGACAGGGTGCGGGCGTATGCCAATGGCTGGTTTTCGGGAGCCTCCTCGCCGGAGGACTTTGCCGAGGCAGCAGTCCACACGGTTGCGCAGGGCTTCCGCGGACTCAAATGGGACCCGTTCGAAGCAGCAGACCTCACGCTGGGGCCGCGCGATCTCCGCCGCATGCTGGAGCCGGTCGCCGCCGTCCGGGAAGCCGTAGGTGATGACGTGGAGCTGTTTATCGAGGGGCACGGCAGGTTCGACGTTCCCACCGCCGTGCGTGTGGCCCGGGAGCTCGAGCCATTCCAGCCGGTGTTCTTCGAAGAGCCGTGCCCGCCGGACGGCATCGACGCCCTTCTTGAGGTGCGGTCCAAATCGCCCGTGCCCATCGCCGCGGGGGAGCGGTGGATGGGGCGCAACACATTCGTTCCCGTGCTTGCCCGGAACGCCGTGGACTACATCCAGCCGGATGTCACCCATGCCGGCGGCCTGCTGGAGCTGTCCTTCATCTCCACACTTGCGGCGGCCCACTACATCCCCTTCGCGCCGCACAATCCGAGCGGGCCCTTGAGCACTGCCGCAACTCTGCAGCTGGGCGCGGCGCTGCCGAACTTCCGTTACCTCGAAATCATGGCCACGGACGTACCCTGGCGCAGTGAGATCTCCAGCGAACGCCTCCGGCTCACGGATGAAGGGGACGTGCTCATTCCTGATGGCCCGGGCCTGGGGATCGAGTTGGATTTCGAGGCAATAGCCGAGCATCCGTTCACACCCCATCCGATGCGGATTTTCACGGACGCGGTTGCTGACATCCGGCCGCCGGACGCCCGTTCCTACTTCAACCTTGAGCCCGTGCCGGCGGGCCCGGACGGGCCATGACCGCCCCGGCAGCCCAGGGGGTCGTCCCCCTTGCCCCTGCAGCGGGGGAGGCGGTCCTGGTGGGCCGTGTGTGGGACCCGGCGTCAGGGGGGCCCCGGGTGGCAACGGTGCGTGGTGAAAAAGTCTACGACCTCACGTCCTCCGTCCGTACCGTCTCGGAAATCATGGAACGCAAGGACCCCGCGGCCTTCGTTATGGAGAGCCCAGGCGTTCCCCGCTGGCGCCTGGCGGACCTGGTCAAGGACTCGCTTGGCGGGGACCGTGGCCGGCCGTACCTTTTGTCACCGCTCGACCTCCAGGTAGTCAAAGCCTGCGGCGTAACCTTCGTGGACAGCATGATCGAGCGGGTCATCGAGGAACGGTGCGGCGGTGACCTCAACCGTGCGGCGGAAGTCCGGGGAATGGTGGCCCAAGCCCTGCAGGGAAGCCTGCATGCCGTCCGCCCGGGGTCGGAACGGGCCCGCGAAGTCAAGAACGTGCTTGTGGCCCAAGGCCTGTGGTCGCAGTACCTTGAGGTGGGCCTTGGACCCCACCCTGAAATCTTCACCAAAGCCCCCGTGCTGTCCTCCGTAGGTTATGGCGCCGATGTTGGCATTCCCGGCTTTTCGTCATGGAACAACCCGGAGCCGGAACTTGTGCTCATCGCCGGGTCCGGGGGTGCGGTAAAGGGGGCCACCTTGGGAAACGACGTCAACCTCCGGGATGTGGAAGGACGCAGCGCGCTGCTCCTGGGCATGGCCAAGGACAATAATGCTTCCTGTGCCGTTGGCCCTTTCATCAGGCTCTTCGACCAGGACTTCACGCTGGAATCCCTCCGGTCGGAAGACATCACCCTCACGGTGGAAGGGGCGGACGGCTACCGGCTCGAAGGCTGTAACAGCCTGGGACGGATCAGCCGCCCCTTCGAAGAGCTTGTTGCCGCTGCTCACGGCATCCATCACCATTACCCCGACGGGTTCGCCCTCTTCACCGGGACCCTGTTCGCCCCCACTCAGGACCGCGACGAAGAAGGTCTTGGCTTCACCCACAAGCCGGGTGACGTGGTCACCATCAGCAGCCCGCTGCTCGGGACCCTCGTCAACCGGACGCGGAAGACCGAAGACCTGGAGCCGTGGTCATTCGGAATTGCGGCGTTGTTCAAATACCTCTCCAGCTGTTGACCCCGGGACGCGGGGGCCATATAGTTCAATGCATAAACTAATTGGCGGTTTCGCCATTCCCCCACTGCAAGGACGCATCAATGACTCTCTCTCCCACTCCTGCTGACAAGTTCACTTTTGGTTTGTGGACGGTTGGCTGGACCGGTGCCGACCCGTTTGGTGTTGCCGCCCGTGCCGCCCTTGATCCGGTGGAAGCGGTGCACAAGCTCGCCGAGCTGGGCGCGTACGGCATCACCTTCCATGACAATGACCTGGTGCCGTTCGAGGCAACGGCCTCCGAGCGGGACCTGATCCTGAAGAACTTCACGGCGGCCCTGGCCGAGACCGGCCTGAAGGTTCCCATGGTCACCACCAACCTGTTCAGCCACCCGGTGTTCAAGGACGGCGGGTTCACCTCCAACGACCGCTCCATCCGCCGCTTCGCGCTGGCCAAGGTGCTGCACAACATCGACCTCGCCGCCGAGCTCGGCGCCGAAACGTTCGTCATGTGGGGCGGACGCGAGGGCAGCGAATACGACGGGTCCAAGGACCTGTCCGCGGCCCTGGACCGGATGAAGGAAGGCGTGGACACCGCCGCCGGCTACATCAAGGACAAGGGCTACAACCTGCGCATCGCCCTGGAGCCCAAGCCCAACGAACCCCGCGGGGACATCTTCCTGCCCACCGTCGGACACGGCCTGGCCTTCATCGCCCAGCTCGAACACGGCGACATCGTGGGCCTGAACCCCGAAACCGGGCACGAGCAGATGGCAGGGCTGAACTTCACCCACGGCATCGCCCAGGCCCTGTGGGCAGGCAAACTCTTCCACATCGACCTCAACGGCCAGCGCGGCATCAAGTACGACCAGGACCTCGTCTTCGGCCACGGCGACCTCACCAGCGCCTTCTTCACCGTCGACCTACTCGAAAACGGCTTCCCCAACGGCGGGCCCCGCTACGAAGGCCCCCGCCACTTCGACTACAAGCCCTCCCGCACCGACGGCTACGACGGCGTCTGGGAATCGGCCAAGGCCAACATGTCCATGTACCTGCTGCTGAAGGAACGCGCCCTGGCCTTCCGCGCAGACCCCCAGGTCCAGGAAGCCCTCGCCACCTCCGGCGTCTTCGAGCTCGGCGAAAGCACCCTTGCCGCCGGCGAAACCACCGCCGACCTGCTCAACGACCCCGCAGCGTTCGAGGACTTCAACGCCGACAAGGCCGCCGAACGCTCCTTCGCGTTCATCCGCCTCAACCAGCTCGCCATCGAACACCTCCTGGGCGCCCGCTGACCGAAGGGCATGCCTGCTCCCCCTGTACCCGCTGCCTGCGGCGGGTACAGGGGGTTTCCACCTATGGATCGGGCTCCTGCCCCATGGTACTTTGGCCGTCCCATGTCGCTTAGAGGAAGCGATCCACGAGGAGGGGCAGCTGATGAGTGATACCAATTCCGCAGGAACCAGCGTGGATGTTGTGGACATCCTGACCGCCGATCACCAGGAGATGATCGCGCTGATCGGGCAGATCCACGGCACCTCCGACGAAAGCCAACGCAGGGACCTCGCCGACACCCTGATCGCCGAGGTGATGCGCCATGCCGTCGCCGAGGAAATGTATGTCTACCCTGCAATCGAGGACCACGTGCCCAACGGCAAAGAGGAAGTGGAACACGATAAAAAGGAGCACGACGACATCGTCAAGCTGATGAAGCAGCTTGAAAAAGCGGAGCCGGCAGACCAGGCCTTTATGGAACTGGTGCGCGAGCTTGAGGCGCAGCTGACCCACCATGCCGGCGATGAGGAAAGCGAACAGTTTCCGAAGCTCCGGCTTCACATCCCGCGCGAAAAACTCGTGGAAATGGGCGGGAAGGTGGAGAAGGCGAAAAAGCTGGCGCCCACCAGGCCGCATCCCAGCGCGCCGCACTCCGAACTGTTCCACAAGACGGTGGGACCAGGCGTGGGCATGGTGGACCGGCTCCTCGACAAGCTCAAGAACCGGAGCACCGGCTCGTAAAACCGGCTAGTTCTTTTTGGTCATCCGGTAGCGCTCGATCTGCTTCAACCGGCGCAGGAGGCTGTCGCGCCTCGGGTGCGGGACGGCATCGGGCGCTTCCGCGGTGAGGTCGATGTGCTTGGTGCCGTACTGCCACAGCAGCAGGTCATCGAGCAGCCGGTCCGGGCCCGGGGAGTAGCGGTGGTCCAGGGCCTTGCGGACCTCCGTGATGCGGTTGGCGCTAAGCAGCCCGGCCAGCTGCATGGTCTGGTTGAGGCCATGGGCGGCCAGCAGTTCGGCGGCCCAGCCCCAGTCGTCGTCCACCTTGCGGTCCACGTGCGGGAGCAGGGTCCGCCAGACGTCCCGGATCCTGTTGGGCGTCAGCGGCGCGGCGCCCTCGCCGTCCATGTCCCAGAAGCTGCGGACTTCTTCGTAGCGCTCGTGCAGGTCCGCGAAGGCCGTCTCCACCGTTTCCAGCATGGCGGCAGTCGCCGTGAACTGGCGGTCGAAGTGCGGCGTCCAGGCCCGCGGGTCCTCGGCCTTGAACCGGATATCGTGCTCGATCTCGCTCCAGGCGTGGGCGAAAATGGTGCGGATCTGGCACTCGAAGAAGTAGCTGCCGTTCGGCGCGATGTCCGGGTTGAAAACCTGCTGGTACTCCTTGACGGCCTCGTTCTGGATGGTCCGCAGGATCAGGTGCCGGCTGGAGTACCCGTAGGTGCCGGACTCGATGGAGCCGATGTCCTTTTCCCGGTCACCCCGGCAGTCGAACAGTTGGCGCTGGCGCTTGATCAGGTTTGCCACGGCTGCGTTCTCGGCCGGCAGTTTGGTGATGACCCGGATCCCCACCATGTCATTGAGGGTCCGGAACGGGTCCGGGAATTTCAGTACGCGGGGACCGCCCGGTTCCAGCGGATCCTCGGTGCGTGAAATTTTTTCCTTGAACGATTCCACCGTTTTGGTCCGACCGGTGACGAACAGCGGCGTGACCTCGGTGTCCTTCAACATGCCCCGCATCTGCAGCAGGACGTCCCTGGTCACCAGCTTCAGGGTGGGCCGGACGCGCTCGTAAATCTCCACGTTGTGCTGCACGGATTCACGCAGCGGCGCGTCCAGACTGTCCCAATTGCTCGGCATGCTCCCAGCTTACGGCGGGGGCACGACAGGCACCCGATTTGGCGCGGGGCGCTGGAGCAGGACGACGGCGGGAGGCGGCAAGGGTTGTCTCTTTGGCTTCACAGTTCAAGCCGCCACGCCGAATTAAGATAGCCTTACCTTGCCAAATTCGCCTTGCGGCCGTGCCGCCCCTTGTGAGAAGAGCTCCATCCGTGCCCATTCGACGCTTGATCGCTGCCACCGCAAGCCTTGCCGCCGTTACGGCTGCACTGACAGGCTGCGGCATCGTCGGCGGACAGCCGGCCGACCTCCAGATCTACTCCGCCCGCCATTACGACCTCGAGGGCGCTTTCGGCCAGTTCACTGATGAAACCGGCATCTCCGTGGAGTTCATCTCCGGCGACGACGCCGAGCTCCTGGAGCGGCTCAAGGCGGAAGGGGAGGACTCCCCGGCGGACGTCTTCATGACAGTGGACGCGGGCAACCTGTGGAACGCCGCGCGCCAGGATGAGCTTGCCGCCGTCGACTCCGCAACCCTGAACGAAGCGGTGCCGGAGGACCTCCGGGACCCGCAGGGACGGTGGTTCGGCCTGGCCATGCGGGCCCGCACCATCACCTACAACCCGAACAACGTGGATCCCGCCGAGTTCAATGCGGCGGACACCTATGCCGGCCTCACCGATCCCAAGTGGAAGGGGCGCCTGTGCATGCGGGACGCCACCTCCTCCTACACCCAGTCCCTCGTCGCCAGCCTGATCGGGCTCCACGGCCGGGAGAAGGCGCTGGAGATCGCCAGGGGCTGGGTGGCCAACGAGGTGCAGATCATGAGCAACGACGTGCTGCTGCTCGAAGCCATTGACGCAGGCACCTGCGACGTGGGCATCAACAACCACTACTACCTGGCCCGCACGCTCGAGGAGAAACCGGACTTCAAGGTGGACCTCTACTGGGCCAGCCAGCAGGGCGCCGGAACGCACGTGAACATTTCCGGCGCCGGCGTGGTGGCCGGCTCGGACAACGCCGGGGAAGCGCAGCAGCTCATTGAATGGCTCGCCACCAAGGGCCAGAACGCCTTCGTGGACGCCAACCACGAGTTCCCGGTCAACCCGGCAGCCAAGCCTGAGCCCGTCATCGCCGGGTTCGGCGAGTTCAAGCGCATGCCGCTGAACGCCGAAGCCTACGGCGACCTCAACGCCGAGGCCGTCGATCTGCTCGCCGAGGCCGGATACAAGTGACCGAAACGGCTGTCCTCGCAGAAGCGCGGACGCCGAAGCGCCGCCCCCGCCGGGCGGCCGGTGCCGGGCGCCCCGCGTGGTCCGCCCTCGTCGTCGTCGTGGCCGCGGTGGTGGTCACGCCCGTGCTCGCCGTGGTCCTGGACGGGCTCGGCAGCCTGGGCAGCACGGCCCCGCCGCGCGACCTTCCCCAGATGGTGCTTACCACCCTGCTCCTCATGCTCGGGGTCGCCGCGGGCTCTTTGCTGGTGGGCGGCGGGCTGGCCTGGCTGGTCACCGCCTACCGTTTCCCGCTGCGGAACGTGTTCGTCTGGCTGCTGGTCCTGCCGCTGGCCGTGCCCGCCTACATCCTGGGGTTCGTCTTCCTCTCCGTGTTCGACGTGTCCGGGCCGGTGCAGACGGCACTGCGGGCAGTGTTCGGCGCCGGAGTCTGGGTGCCGGAGGTCCGGTCCCTGCCGGGCGCAATCCTGGTGATGTCGCTGTCCCTCTACCCCTACGTCTACCTCCTGGCGCGCACCGCGCTGATGGAGCACACGGCGGGCACATACGATGCGGCCCGGACGCTGGGTGCGGGCCGGGGACGGGCACTCCGGCGGGTCCTGCTGCCGCTCGCCCGGCCGTCGCTGGCGGCGGGCATGGCACTGGTGATGATGGAGACGCTGACCGACTTCGCCACCGTGCAGTACTTCAACGTCCAGACCGTCTCCGTGGGCGTCTACCTGGTCTGGAAGGGCACGTTTAACTTCCACGCCGCAACCCAGCTGGCCGTCCTGGTGCTGCTGTTCGCCGTCGCCGTACTGGCGGGCGAGCGGTTCCTGCGCGGCCGGGCCCGCTACCACCGCCAGGGCGGCCGCGGCCAGGGCCTGCAGCCGCAACGGCTCAACGGCGGACGCGGCTGGGGTGCCGCCGCCCTGTGCACAGCGGCGGTCAGCACTGGCTTCCTGATTCCCGTGCTCCAGCTGCTGGGCTGGGCGGTGGGCGGGGCGGTCAAGAACCCCGGCTTCCTGGCGGACCCGCGGTTCGGCCAGTACATCGTCAACACGCTCCTGGTTGCCGCCCTCACCGCCGCGGCCTGCGTCATCGTCTCCGTTGCGGTGGGTCACGGCGTGCGGCTCAGCGGTGGCAGGTTCGCCTCCTCCGCGGCGCAGCTGACCACCTTCGGCTATGCCGTCCCGGGCGCGGTAGTGGGCATCGGCGTCCTCATTTCGTTCGCGGCCCTGGATAATGCCCTCGAGGCGGCCGGCGTTCCCGGCGGCACCGGGCTGCTCGTCACCGGTTCGGTCCTGGGCATCCTGTACGCCTACGTGATCCGGTTCCTCGCGCCGGCCTACCAGTCGGTGGACGCCAGCTTCGCCAAAATCCCCTCCACTCTCACTTTCTCCGCGCTCAGCCTTGGCGCTGCACCCGGGCGCATCCTGGCCCGCGTGCATGTTCCCCTGGCCAGGTCCGGGATCGCCGTGGCGCTGATGCTGGTGGCGATCGACGCCGTCAAGGAACTGCCCATCGTGCTGCTGCTGCGGCCGTTCGGATTTACGACGGCGGCCGTCTGGGTTTACGAGCTGGCCCGGGAAAATTTCTGGGAAAAGGCCTCGTTGCCGGCGCTGGTGATCGTCGCGGCGGCCATCCTTCCCGTCCTGGTCCTGGTCCGGCAGGCACGCCGGCTTGAAACGCATGGAAAGGCTCCAGCATGACCATTCGCGTGGGAAGACCGCATCGTTCGGCAGGACAGGAGGCAACCCCGGCCGCGCTGGTGTTCGAAGGGGTCAGCAAGCACTACGGATCCACCACGGGCGTGGACGGCGTGGACCTGGACATCCCGGCCGGCGAACTGGTGACCCTGATCGGTCCTTCCGGTTGCGGCAAATCGACCACCCTCCGCCTCGCTGCCGGCCTGGAGCGCCCGGACCGGGGCACCATCCGGGTGGCCGGGGACGTTGTGGCGGACAAGCGCCGGTTCGTCGAACCCGAGCGGCGCCGGGTGGGCCTGGTGTTCCAGGATTACGCATTGTTCCCGCACATGACCGTGGCGCAAAACATCGAGTTCGGCCTGGACCGGCTGGGCCGTGGCGAGCGGCGGGCGCGGACCGGCGAGGTCCTCGACCTGGTGCGGCTGGCCCACCTGGCCGGGCGGTACCCGCACGAACTGTCGGGCGGCGAGCAGCAGCGCGTGGCCCTGGCACGCGCCCTGGCGCCCCGCCCCGCCGTCGTACTTTTGGACGAGCCCTTTTCCAGCCTGGACGAATCCCTCCGCGCCCAGGTGCGGCGGGACACAGTTGCCACCCTTAGCGAGGCCGGCACCACCGGCGTCCTGGTCACGCACGACCAGACCGAGGCGCTGTCCGTGGGCACCCGCGTGGTGGTGATGCGCGGCGGTGTAATTGAGCAGGCGGACACGCCGGAAAAGGTCTTCGAGCAGCCGGCAACCCGGTTCGTGGCCTCCTTCATGGGCGACGCCGACTTCCTCCCCGCCCATGTGCACCGGGCCCTGCTGACCTGCGAAATCGGTGTCGTGTCCACAGTTCCCGGATGGGCCAACAACGAAGCGGACGTGGACGTGGTGCTGCGGCCGCACGAGGTGGCCCTCCAGCCGGACCCGGAGTCTCCGGCCCGCGTGTCTGCCGTCGAATACCACGGGCCCTTCGTGCTCCACTACGTCACGCTCGCCTCGGGACGCACCGTGCGCTCGTGGCAGCCCCACACCGTCCGCCATCCCATCGGCACCCCCGTTGCCGTGACCGTGGCGGCGGGCACGACGCCCACGCTGCTGCTGGGCGACCACGCCATCACGTCCCCGCCGCCGGGCACCTCCCTGCAACCGCGGCTGCCCCTGCCCATCCAGTAGCACCACCGCCCCGCCATCAGTTAGGCCATTCCCATGTCCGCTTTCCCCGCCAAGGTGATGCGATGACCGCCCAGCCGGACCTCGCCCGGGTCGCCTTCACGGACCTCGCCCGCCACGGTGACCGTCCGGCAATCCTCACCCCGGACGGCACCATCTCCTACCGGCAACTTGCCTTGCACGTTGACGCGGCCGCAGCCCGGCTCGGTACCGAACGGCGCCTCGTGGTGCTGGCCGCCCGCAACGACCTCGATTCGCTGGTCGGCTACCTTGCCGCCTTGTCCGCGGGCCACCCCCTCCTGCTGGCGCCCGCGGACAAGCCCGAGGCCCTGGCGTCGCTGGTGGGTGCCTACGATCCGGACGTGCTCCTGCGTTCCGGCGCAGGAGACGGCGTTCCGCTGCTGGAGGAACGGCGGGCAGGAACCCGGCACGAGCTGCACCCGGACCTTGCCCTGCTGCTCAGCACCTCCGGTTCCACCGGTTCGCCCAAGCTGGTGCGGCTCTCGCACACCAACCTCACGGCCAATGCCGAGGCCATCGCCGAGTACCTGCACATCGGGCCCGATGACCGGGCCGCCACCACGTTGCCGCTGCACTACTGCTACGGACTCTCGGTCATCAACAGCCACCTCACCCGCGGGGCCGGGCTGGTGCTCACGGACCTGTCCGTGGTGGACCCCTGCTTCTGGGACCTCTTCCGGGACCGGCGCGCCAACTCCTTTGCCGCCGTGCCCTACACCTTCGACCTTTTGGAGCGGGTGGGCTTCGCGGAGAAAAACCTGCCCCACCTGCGCTACGTGACCCAGGCCGGCGGGCGGCTGGCACCGGACAAGGTCCGGGCATGGGCGGAGACGGGGCAGCGCCGCGGGTGGGACCTGTTTGTCATGTACGGGGCGACGGAGGCGACGGCACGGATGGCGTACCTGCCGCCGGACCTCGCCGCTGACCACGCCGGGACAATCGGCGTTCCCGTGCCGGGGGGATCTTTCCGCATCGAGCCGGTGGAGGACCTGGCCGACGGCGAGCTGGTGTACAGCGGCCCCAACGTGATGCTCGGCTACGCGGAGCGGCCGGAGGACCTGGCGCGAGGCCGGGAAGTCCACGAGCTGCGCACCGGCGACCTCGCACGGCAGCAGGCCAACGGGCTCTACGAGGTGGTGGGCCGGCGCAGCCGGTTCGTAAAGATCGTGGGCCTGCGCGTCGACCTCGGGCAGGTGGAAGGTATCCTCGCCGGCATGGGCATCGCGGCGGCCGCCGCCGGCTCGGATGACTGCCTGGTGGCGGCCGTGGAAGGCGACCACGACGGCGGCATGCTCGCCAAAGCCCTCGCCGGCACGCTCGGGCTGCCCCGCGCCGCCGTCGTGATCCATCCGGTTGAGGCCCTGCCCCGGCTGGCCACCGGCAAGGTGGACTACCCGGCAGTCCTGGCACTTGGCATTCCGGCCCCCGCCACTGTTCCTGCGGCGGCCGCAAGCGGGGCCGCACCCGCAAAGCCGGCAGCGGAAGGCCCTGCCGACGTCAGGCACATCTTCATGGAGGCGCTGGAATGTTCCTCCGTGGGCGATAACGACACGTTCGTCTCCCTGGATGGCGACTCCCTTTCCTATGTGGCGGTATCGGTGCGGCTGGAGCAGGCGCTGGGGCAGCTGCCGCCGGACTGGCACCTGCTGTCCGTGCAGGAGCTGGAGCGCCGCCGGAAGCCGAAGCGGCACCGTCTGGTGTCCTTCCTGGAGACCTCGATCGTGCTCCGCGCCGCCGCGATCGTGTGCATCGTGGCCACGCACGTGGAGCTGTTTATGTTCCAGACCGCCCACCTGCTCTTCGCCGTGGCCGGCTACAACTTTGCCCGGTTTCAGCTGGCTGAGGAGCGCGGCCCGCGGCTCCGCCGCCAGTTGCGCGGCACGGCGCGGATCGTGGTGCCGTCCGTGGCGTTCATCGCGCTGGCCTACCTGCTGACGGACCACTACACGGTGGCCAACATCTTCCTGCTCAATGCCATGGTGGGACCGGCGGAAGTGACCACCCAGTGGCACTTCTGGTTCATCGAGCTGCTGGTGTACATCCTGCTGGCCATGGCCGCGCTCATGGCCGTCCCGTGGGTGGACCGGTGGGAGCGGCGGGCGCCCTTCGCTTTCGCGATCGGTCTGGTGGGGATCGGCCTGCTGAGCCGGTTCGACGTCGTGGATCCCGGCCTGCCCGTCCCTCCTCCGGTGTTCTGGATCTTCGCGCTGGGCTGGGCGATCGGCAGGGCCCGCACCCACCTGCACCGGGCGACGGTTTCCGCCCTCACCCTGCTGACCCTGCCAGGGTTCTTCAACAGCACCGTGCGGGAGGCGACCGTAGCTGCCGGCATCCTGCTCCTCCTCTGGCTGCCCGCCCTGCCCGTGCCTGCGTTCCTGCGCAGCATCACGGGCTGGCTGGCCGCGGCCTCGCTGTACATCTACCTGACGCATTGGCTGGTCTACCCGGTGCTGCTGCCCATCAGCCCGGTCCTGGCCGTGGCGGGTTCCCTCCTGGCCGGCGTCGGGTACTGGGCCCTCTGCCGGTGGCTGCCAGGCGCCGTTGAAGAGGCCTGGACCAGGCGGGGTGCGGTTTTGCGGCGCACCCCCGGCTCTTCCGCAGGCCATAATTCCGGCTGATTCCTAACCCCGGGGCCCGGCTGCTGCATGCAGCCGGGGCTTTCTGCTGCCCGGCGTAACACTTCAGCGGCCCTTGACCGTGAGCACCGTCACTGCTTTACTAAATGAACCCCATTCATTTAGTGGGGATGCGGCGGATGGACTTGAGCAAGCATCGAAGCCACCGGAGGGCAGCGGCCAACAACGGCGTGGCCGCGTTCCTGCCAGCGTCCCCAGCCCGCTTCACCTGCCTGTGCCGCCCCCGCGCCGGAGGCCCGAACTCCTAGGAACCAGCATGAGCTCCGCACCCGACACCCGAGCCCCGCTTGAGGTAAACCATCAAACTACTGGAACTCCTGGCAACGGCTGGCGCCGGGTCCTGGGGATTCCCTCGCTGGTCCTGCTGGGGCTCGTGTACATGGTGCCCCTCACCATCTTCAGTACGTACGGCATTGTCGTGGAGTTGAACGGCGGCCGGCTGTCGGCGGCCTATGCCGCGGCCCTGGTTGTCATGCTCTTCACCGCCCGGTCCTACGGGCGGATGGCCAAGGCCTTCCCGCTGGGCGGGTCCGCCTACACCTACGCAACCCGTTCCTTCGGCCCCGGGTTAGGCTTTCTGGCCGGGTGGTCGCTGCTGCTCGATTATCTGCTCCTGCCGATGATCAACTACCTGCTGATCGGCATCTACCTCAACGCGGCCTTTCCGGCCGTGCCTGCCTGGCTCTTCATTGTGGTGTCCATCGTGGCCGTGACCGTGCTGAACCTCGTCGGCATCACCGCGGTTGCGCGCGCGAACTACGTGGTGGTGGGGCTCCAGGGCCTGTTCATAGTGCTGTTCGTGGTCCTGGCCTCGGTGTCCGTCACGGGAGCGGGCACGGTGGATCTGCTGGCGCCCTTCACCGGGGTGGACGGCGCGGAGGGCTTTTCGCCCATCATGGCCGGCGCCGCCATCCTCTGCCTCTCCTACCTGGGTTTCGACGCCGTCTCCACCTTCGCCGAGGAGGCAAAGGATCCCCGCCGCACCATCCCCAGGGCCATCATGCTGACCACGGTCCTGGCCGGCCTCATCTTCCTGGCGCTCGCGTACATCAGCCACCAGCTGCTGCCAGTGGGAAGTTTTGCCAGCCCGGACTCGGCAGCCATCGAGGTTGTGGGCAAAGCCGGCGGGAACCTCCTTGTCGCCTTTTTCACCGCCGCGTACATCGCCGGCAGCCTCGGCTCGGCCCTGACCTCCCAGGCCTCGGTCTCGCGCATCATCCACTCGATGGGCCGCAGCGGAGTCCTTCCCGGGGTCCTTGGCCGGCTCCACTCACGCCTGGGCACCCCCGTGGTCCCCATCGTCCTTACCTCCGCGGTGGCGCTGCTTGCCCTGGTGCTGGACCTGACCACCGTCTCCTCGCTTATCAGCTTCGGGGCCCTGGTGGCCTTCTCGGTGGTCAACCTTTCCGTCATCAAGCATTACTTCATCAACGGGAAGCAGCGCGGACCAGGGGGCCTGCTCAACAACCTGCTGCTGCCCGGCACCGGACTGGTCCTGACGCTCTGGCTCTGGACAAGCCTGAGCGGGCTCTCCTTCTCCCTGGGGTTGAGCTGGGCGGGACTTGGCCTGGTGTACCTTGCCGTCCTGACCCGCGGGTTCCGCCGGCCCACGCCACACCTGGAGCTCGAGGGCGCCTAGGGCCGGATCGTCTCCAGGCGCTTCAGTTCATCAGCCATGCCGCACCCAAAAGCAGCGGAATGGCCAGCACTGAGGTGACCACCGCCGTCGTCTGCGCCAGGCTTTGCCCCACCCGGTACCGGACGGCGTACAACACCACGTTCTGTCCGGTGGGGAGGATGGCGCACGCGGTGACCACGAACGTGCTGAAGCCGTCCAGCTGGAAGACGTATCGGGCGAGCAGCCAGGCCGCAACCGGCTGGATGGCGGATTTGAGGATGACGGCCAGGGTGGTGGGAGCGGCGTCGCCGCTGGAGCCGCGAGGCGAGAGCCCGTGCAGGGACATGCCGAAGATGATCAGCATCAGCGGGACGGTGACCTGCGCGATGAGCTTCAGCGGATCCAGCACCAGTTCCGGGACCTGGATCCCGACGGCGCTGACCACGATCCCGAGGATGGCTGCCACTGTCACGGGGTTGCGGAAGGGCGTGGCGAGAATGCGCCGAACGGACGGCTTTTCACCGTTGGGGTTACTGAGGTCCAGGATGGTGAGGGCGATCGGGGTGACGATGGCCAGCTGGAACAGCATGATGGGTGTGACGTAGGTGGCGCTTCCCAGCACGTATTGGGACAGTGGAACGCCGAGGTTGGTGGAGTTCACGATGCCGGTGGCCAGCGCACCGATGGTCGTTTTCCGCACGCCCCACCTGGCGGCCGCACCGATGATGGCGAATAGGACCATCATGGCGGCGGCGGTGGACACGGAGATCAAGCCGGTTTCGCTCAGCACGTCCGAGATGTGCCGGGTGGCGATCATGGAGAACATCAGGCTGGGGAGGCCCACAAGGAAGGTCAGGGTGGACAGCACCTTGGTCCCGTGCGGGCCCAGGGCGATGCTCCTGCCCAGGATGTAGCCGACGAGCATCACGGCGCCCACCACAAAGAAGCCTTTTAAGACGCCGTCCAAGAATGTTGTCCCTTAGTCAGTCCCGCCCGCCAGTCCGGTTGCGGACGCGGTAATCCATCCGGGCGGGACCACATCGGGGGAAACCCGCCCGTCAGATGCTATCGGTGGGAGCGGCCCGGTCATCAATTCCGGCGGTCAGGCTGTCGATCCGCTCAAGCGCAGAGGTGAGCCGCTGCACCGCAGCCCACAGGTCCGGGTGCTGTTCGCGGACGTCCTCCAAATTGGTGCCGGCGGAACGGAGCGACGCGAGGTCGAAACTGACGTTGGTGCGGGCGCCGGCCACCGCGGCACGGAGTGCGCCGAACGCTACGACGGTATCGGCGATGAGTGCCGGGTTTCCGTTCTCTGCCAGCCAGGCGAGGTCGTCAATGGCCTGGACGGCCCGCTCGCCCAGAACGGCCGATGATTTCGCGGCGTCCACGGACGCCTGCCGGATCGCCTCGTCCCGCCCCGGCCCCTTCTCAAGCCGGAAAGCCGCACCAAAGGCCTGGGACGCCGCCGCGTCCTCATCCGCCAGGCGCAGCGCTTCACTCCGGAGCGCACGTGCCCGCCCGCGGACGGCCTCCACACGGTCGCCGTCGCTGTACCCGGCAACCATGGATGTCAGTGACGCCGCCACGGAAAGCATCACGCCGGTCCCGGCGCCGCCGCCGGGCGAGCCGGTGGACTCGGCCAGGGCGCGGGTCCATTCCTCAACTGTTGACTCATGGGTGGTGACTGACTCAGACGGTTCCATGGTTGAAAGCATGCCCACAAATCCCCGGGCTCAAACGCGCCCTGTAGTCTCGGCAGATGCGGCACCGCTACCAGTACGGCGAGGATCCCAGCCAGTGGGGCGAGCTGTTCCTGCCCGACGATGCCCCGGGCGCAAAACCCAGGGGCGTGGTGGTGGTGATCCACGGCGGCTACTGGCGTGCGCAGTACGGCGCGGAATTGGGGGTCCCGCTCGCCACGGACCTGGCCGGACACGGAATTGCAGCCTGGAACCTCGAGTACCGGCGGGCCGGTAACGGGGGTGGCTGGCCCGGCACCTTCCAGGACATCCTGGCCGGCATCGACATGCTTGCCGGGCTTGCGGGCCTGCATAACCTGGACCTGCGCAAGGTGGTGGCGCTGGGACATTCCGCCGGCGGTCACCTCGCGGTCTGGGCGGCCGGCAGGGACAGGCCGGGGCGTCCTGGCTGGGCCGGGACCGGGAACGACGGCGTCCGGCTTACCGGAGTGGTGAGCCAGTCGGGCGTCCTGAACCTAACTGAGGCCGAAAGGCTCAACCTCAGCAACGGTGCCGTGGCCAACCTGCTGGGCGGGCCGTCGTCGAAATTCCCGGAGCGGTACCGGGAGGCGGACCCCCTGTTCGCCTTGCCACTGGACGTCGCCGTCTACGCTGTGCACGCCGAGGAGGATGACGACGTCCCGCCGGCCCTGTCCGCCTCATATGTGGATGCAGGCCGGGCCGGCGGCGTTCCCGCGAAGTTGGTTACCGTGCCCGGGGACCACTATGCGCTGATCGCCCCGGGCACGGCGGCCTACCGGAAGTGCCGTGAACTGGTCCTGGAGCTGCTGGGCTGACGCAAACTGCATCCCGCTGGCCTCTTCTGGCAGAGTATGACCATGCTCACAGTTATCGGCGAAGGCCTTGTTGACGTTGTCCAGCGCGCTTCCGGCATCGAGGCGCACGTGGGCGGCAGCCCGCTGAACGTGGCGGTGGGCCTGGCCCGCCTGGACCATCCCGTGCAGTTCATTGGCCGCTACGGCCGGGATGCCTACGGGGATTCGGTGGCCGCGCACCTGCGGTCCAGCTCGGTCATGCTTCCGCTGGGGCCGGACGAGCTTCCCACCAGCGTGGCCACCGCGCTGATTGGTGACGACGGCGCCGCCTCCTACACCTTCGACCTCACCTGGCAGCTTCCCGGCATCGCGGACCGGCTCGCCTTTATGCTGCAGGGCACCACGCTGCTGCACACCGGCTCCATCGCCACCATGCTGGCGCCGGGCGCCACCGAGGTCCTGGCGGCCGTCGAATACGCCCACCCGCGCGCTACCATCAGCTTCGACCCCAACTGCCGGCCGAGCATCATCACCGACGTGGACTACGCGCGCCGGCAGGCCGAGAAGTTTGTCTCCCTGTCTGATGTGGTGAAGGCCTCCGACGAGGACCTCGAGTGGCTTTACCCGGGGCAGGACGTGCTGGATTCCGCCCGCAAGTGGCTGGCGCTCGGCGGCTCCGAGGGGCCAGCCATCGTGGTGGTAACGCGCGGGGCGGCGGGGCCCTGGGGCATCACCGCCGCCGGCGAGGCCGAGATCCCGGCACCGCGCGTGGACGTGGCGGACACGGTGGGCGCGGGCGATTCTTTCATGGCGGCGCTGCTTTCCGGGCTGGTGGACCGCGGCCTGGACGGTGCACAGAACAGGAAGGACCTGCGGGAACTTCCGGCCGAGGGCCTGGCGGAACTCCTGTCGCACGCTGCCCGCGCCGCTGCCGTTACCGTTTCCCGGCCGGGCGCAAATCCGCCCACCCGGGCCGAGCTGAACGGGCATGTGGAGGGTTAGGCGGGACGCTCCTCACCGTATGGTCGTTACAGCTGCGGGACGCATGGGCCGCTTCCCAGTAGGGCCAGCCCGGCACGGTCACCGGCGGCGAAGTCGGTAACGCCCGTATTGTCGGCGTGCATCAGCTGGGTGGGGTCGTTGATGTGGTCAAGGCCCAGGACGTGGCCCAGCTCGTGCATGATGATGGCCCGCACCTGGGCCACTCCATCCGGGCGGCTGGCCATGATGCCAGCCAGGTCTGGAGCATCGAGGCGCACTTGTCCCGTAACGAGGACCAACGGCTGTCCGGGTGCCTGGATAGACGTGCTTCCCCCGTCGCCGGCCACGTTTCCGCCGAGACCGGGAGTCTCCTCCGGTGTGGACCACGTGATCAGCACCGGAGCCCAACGCTTTCCATAGCGGTCCGGCTGGTAGGCCTCCCGGTCATCCGCCGGAGCTTCACCGGTTAGGCCGTCGTAGACGAACTGCAGGCCGGAGGCCGCGGAAACTGCGGACACTGCTTCCCTGATTACGACGTCCCCGCCCGGCAGGGCATTGTCGGGCCGGACCACGTAATGCAGGGGGCGGCAAGGATCGTAGGCTGCGAACTGCTGGTGCGGGTCGGGAGACTCCTGCACGGCGAAAGCGGTAGAACCGGTGCTGGCCGGAGGTGTGCCCAAGGGAGCGCTGGCAGCCTCATAACCCGGCGGCGGAACCTCCGCTCCCGGAAGATATGGAGCGGCGAAAGGGAGGATGACACGATTGAAAAGTGCAGGCGTGAAGTACAGACAGACGACGAGTGCCACTCCCAACGCGGTAAGTATGCGCCGCTTCCGTTGGGCCGGGCGGTACGTTCGCCGGAAGCTTGCTTCGAACCTTTTCGGCCCTGGTTGTGTCGGCTGTTCCCGCCAGGGGGCGGGTGTCTCCAGCTTGCCAAAGGCCTCGTCAATAGCCCACTGCGGAATGCGGCCGCTTGGGGAGCGGCGCACCTTTGGCAACGAACCGCCGTCGGGCGTTCCAGGCCACGACTCAAACCTCCTGCCCGAACCGCCCACTCAAACATCCCCCAAGCCGACACCGATGAATCTTCTCCAGCTTAGGGGCGTTGAAACCGACTAATTCTGGCAACAGCGCAGGATTGGCACAAGAAAGACCCACCTGGCGGAATACAGCACCGTCGGCCAGGTGGGTCACTTTCCCCAGCCCAGGCGTTACTCCTTGCCGAGACCCGCTGCAGAGGTCTTTTCGCCCGTCACCTCATTGAGTGCCCGAAGGTCGAAGATGCCGTTGATGTCGGCCTGCTTGGTGGTGCCCGCGGTGACACCGTTTTCCAGCAGCTTGTTGTAGGTGCCGGCCTGTGGATCCACCGTGAAGACGATGTTCTTCAGGGAGCGGTCAATAACGGTCAAACTTTACCTTCCGGATGGTAAAGTTTTAGTGTGAGGGAAAGTCAGCGCCCAAGGATCCTGGAGGCAGGTTTGCGTGTGGCCGCCGGCAATCAGGGGGCTGCCATCACCCTTGATGCCGTAGCCTCCGAGGCCGGGGTCACCAAGCCGGGACTGATGTACCACTTTCCCAATCGGGATGCGCTCATGGTTGCCCTGGTTGAATACGCCGCCTGCCAGCTGGAAGGGAGGATGGCGGAGCTACTGGGGAAGGGCAGGGCCACCGTCACTGCGCGTTACCGTTCGTACGTCCAGGCTGCCGCCGACGGCCAAAACATGCGTGCCGAATGGGCGCTGTGGTTCCACTCGGCGTACAAGGCTGAACTGCAGGAGGCATGGGCACGGCACCTCGAACCCTGGCTGGACATTCCGGACGGCACACCACCGGAGCAACGTGCCCGGCTGGCAACTGCCCGGCTTGCGGCTGACGGTTTTTGGGCCGCGCAGGCCAGCGGTGTGTCCACGCCGGAGCCGGCTGAGCGCGCCCTGATCCTGGCCTCCATCCTCGACCTGATTCCCGAAGGAGACCCGCAATGAAGCGATGGCTGAGCCTCGCCGGAGCGATCATCACGGAGGTCAGTGCCACGCTTGCCCTCAAGGCTGCCATCGAGGCGCCTGGCTGGTACGTCATGGTGGTGTTCGGATACGTAACAGCCTTCCTTCTGTTGAGCTTGTGCCTACGGCTGGGCATGACCATCAGCGTCGCCTACGGCGCCTGGGGAGCAGGCGGCGTCACGGCCACCGCGCTGTTGTCCGCGAGTATCTTCGACGAGCCGCTCACCTGGCTCATGGGGGCCGGTATGGCACTCATCCTGGCGGGCGTCATCACCGTTGAGGTGGGTTCGCAGAAGGCCCACGCCAAGCAGGGGGAACAAGCATGACCTGGTTCTTCCTCGGCCTGGCCATCCTCACCGAAGTCGCCGCCACCATGTCCTTGCGCGCCTCCGAGGGGCTGAAAAAGAAGGTGTGGCTGATCCCCATCGTGGCCGGCTACGCCAGCGCCTTCGGTTTCCTTGGCCTCGCCCTCGCGGAAGGCCTTCCCTTGGGGGTCGGGTACGGCATCTGGGTGGCGTGCGGCGTTGCGCTGACCGCCGTCGCCAGCCGTGTGCTGTTCAAGGAGCCGCTGACGCCAACCATGGTGTGCGGGATCCTGCTCATTTCCGCAGGGGTGCTCATTGTCGAGATCGGTGCCCGTCATGCGCATTAGCGGCAGCGTCGCATAAAGCGGCTGGCAGGCACGGCGAGGTGCAGCGTAGCCGGTTTCCCCATATTCTGGCCGGGTGGACACAAGCACCGTGAACTCCCGTGAACAGGGCGAGCAGGTTGACCGGCAGCAGCGCATTCTTGAAGCGGCGCTGGACCTGCTGTCCCGCCACGGGATCTCGGGAGTGAACATGCGTGCGGTGGCGCGCGAGGCCGGCGTCGCGCTCGGGCTGGTGAATTACTACTACGAGGACAAATCGAGCCTGATCCGTGCCGCCCTGCACAGCGTCGACGAACACGACCTCGCCCTGGTTGCGCCGGACCCCGCACTGCCCCCGGACGAGCAGCTCCAGAACGCCCTCCGGCGGGTTGCCGGCCCGGAACTCCTGACCACCCGGTACCTGTCCCTGCGCCTGCACCTGTGGGCGCTCGCGCGGGCGCACGAGGACTTCGCCCTGATCAACGCGGCTGCGTTTGACCGGTACCTGGACGGGCTCGCGGCCCTAATCGGCAATGCCAAACCGGAGCTGTCCAGCACGGAGTGCAAGGAGCGGGCGGCCGACATCGTGGTTGTGCAGAACGGCATGTGGCTGACCGCGCTGCTGGGCGTGGACAAGGAATTCATCCAGCGCAGCATCGCCCGGACCGAAGAAATCGCCTTCGCAGCCTAGCCCGATTCCAGCAGCTATCCCGCGACCTTCCCGCGGGGCCTCACCCGCCGCACGGCCCATTACCGTGCACAGAAAACAGGCAATCACGCGCTGTCACATTCCGCCGCAAGCGCGACATTTTGCAAGCCCGGCCCTCGGTTTCCGCAGGTCATCATGCCGTTGATGTTTCGCGCCCGTAAATTTTGAACACTTGTCCAGTTTTCCTATTGAACACTTGTTCAAGGTGCACTACTCTCCTTGGATATGACCTACGCCACACCAGGGAATACCGCGGATTCTCCGGCTAACACGGTCAACCTTTCGCTTTCGGAAGAACGACTACCCGCCCTGGGCCACTGATGGCACCAGGTAGAAGGAGAGTTTGCAGCATGACCACAACCACTTACGACTACGTCATCGTCGGCGGCGGCAGCGCGGGCTCCGTGCTGGCCGACCGGCTGAGCGACGGAGGCAACAGCAGCGTCCTGGTCCTCGAGGCCGGACGCAGCGACTACCCGTGGGACCTGTTTATCCAGATGCCCGCCGCGCTGACCTTCCCCAGCGGCAACCCGCTCTACGACTGGCGCTACCAGTCGGATCCCGAGCCCTACATGGGCGGCCGCCGGGTGGCACACGCCCGCGGCAAGGTCCTTGGCGGCTCGAGCTCCATCAACGGCATGATCTTCCAGCGCGGAAACCCGCTCGACTACGAGCGCTGGGGTGCCGACGCCGGCATGGAAACCTGGGACTTCGCGCATTGCCTGCCCTACTTCAACCGGATGGAAAACGCACTCGCCGCTGACCCCGACGACGAACTCCGCGGCCATGACGGCCCGCTGGTCCTGGAGCGCGGCCCCGCCACCAATCCGCTGTTCCAGGCGTTTTTCGCCGCCGCACAGGAAGCCGGCTACCCGCTCACGGACGATGTCAACGGCTACCGCCAGGAGGGCTTCGCCGCCTTCGACCGCAACGTCCACAAGGGCCAGCGTCTCTCGGCATCCCGTGCCTACCTGCGGCCGAACTTCGGCCGGAGCAACCTGACCGTCCTCACCCGCGCGCTGGTCACCAAGGTCAACTTCAAGGGGAACGTGGCAACCGGCGTCACTTACCGCCGCAACGGCAAGACCCATCAGGTGAACGCGGGCGAGGTGATCCTGGCTGGCGGCGCCATCAACACCCCGCAGCTGCTGCAGCTCAGCGGCATCGGCGATGCGCAGCACCTGAACTCGCTGGGCATCAACTCCGTGGTCAACCTGCCCGGCGTCGGCCAGAACCTGCAGGACCACCTGGAGGTCTACATCCAGCACGCCTGCACCCAGCCGGTGTCCATGCAGCCGGCCTTGGACGTCTGGCGCATGCCGTGGATCGGCATGCAATGGCTGTTCGGCCGGAAGGGTCCCGCGTCCACCAACCACTTCGAGGGCGGCGGGTTCGTCCGGTCCAACGAGGATGTGGCCTACCCCAACCTGATGTTCCACTTCCTCCCGGTGGCCGTCCGCTACGACGGCCAGAAGGCGGATGCGAAGCACGGATACCAGGTGCATATCGGCCCCATGTACTCGGACGCCCGGGGCACGCTGAAGATCAAGTCCACCGATCCCACGGTGCACCCGTCCATGGTCTTCAACTACCTCTCCACGGACCAGGACCGGCGCGAATGGGTGGAAGCCATTCACGTTGCCCGCGACATCCTCGGCCAGTCCGCCATGCTGCCCTTCAATGGCGGCGAGCTCTCTCCCGGCAAGGCCGTACAGACGGATGCGGAGATCCTGGACTGGGTGGCCCGCGACGCCGAAACGGCCCTGCATCCCTCCTGCACCGCGAAGATGGGGCCGGACTCGGACCCCATGGCCGTGGTCAACCCGCTGGACATGACAGTGCACGGCACCAGCGGCCTGCGCGTGGTGGACGCTTCCGCCATGCCCTACGTCACCAACGGCAACATCTATGCCCCCGTAATGATGCTCGCGGAAAAAGCCGCCGACCTGATCGCCGGCAAGAAGCCCCTGGCGCCGCAGTACGCGGAGTTCTACCGGCACGGCCTCAGCCCACTGGAACGTGACGGCGCCCCGCTCACGGCTGCAGCGGCAGCAAAGGCCTAGCGATGTTGGATATAAAGGACTACCCGGACCGTGAAGAACACCCTGCAGGAGGAACGATGACGGCCACGGTTCAGCGCGTCCGCCCCACGGGCGGGGACCAGGATGTGATCAAGGGCCTGTATATTGACAGCGCCTGGCAGGAAGCGTCCGACGGCGGCACAACAGTCGTGCGCTGCCCTGCGGACGGCCTGGAGGTCGCCGTCGTACAGTCCTCGACGGTGGATGACGCCGAGCGGGCGATTGCGAGTGCGCGCCACTCGTTCGACCAGGGTCCGTGGCGGCGGCTCAGCGACATTGAGCGCGGCGCGGTCCTGCTCCGGGTGGCCGACCTGCTGGAGCGGGACAAGGCGGTCTACGCCCGCGCCGAGGCCCTCGATACGGGCAAGCGCCTGGTGGAGGCCGAGTACGATATCGACGACATCGCCGCCTGCTTCCGCTATTACGGGAAGATCGCAGGCCTCGATGCCGGCAGGGTAATCGACACGGGACGGCCCGACGCCATCAGCCGGGTCATTTACGAACCGCTGGGCGTGTGTGCCCTCATCGCACCGTGGAACTATCCGCTGCTGCAGGCGGCGTGGAAGGTGGCGCCCGCGCTCGTCACCGGGAACTCCTTCGTGCTCAAGCCGAGCGAACTGACGCCCTCCACGTCCATCCTGCTGATGGAAACCCTCGCGGAAGCCGGGGTTCCCGCCGGCGTCGCGAACCTTGTGACGGGTAAGGGGTCGAAGGTGGGCGGACCGCTCAGTTCTGACCCGCGCGTTGATCTTGTCTCCCTGACCGGGAGCCTGGCGACGGGCCAGACGATCATGGCCGCCGCCGCCGAAACCATTAAGCGTGTCGCTTTGGAACTGGGTGGGAAGAATCCCAATGTTGTCTTTGCTGACGCGGACTGGGACGCCGCCGTCGACAACGCCCTGACCGCCGTCTTCCTGCACTCCGGGCAGGTCTGCTCGGCAGGGGCGCGGCTCGTCGTCGAGGAATCCATTGCCGAACGCTTCGTGGCCGAAGTGGTGGAACGGGCAAAGGAGATCCGCATGGGCGGCCCGTTCGATTCCAGTGCCGAGACCGGCCCGCTCATCTCCGCAAAGCACCGCGACCAGGTCCACGCCTATGTGCAGGCAGGAATCGCCGAAGGTGCCGACCTGCTGTGCGGCGGGTACATCCCCGACGACGGCCCGCTCGCTGATGGCTTTTTCTACCCGCCCACCGTCCTGGGCAACTGCCGTACGGGCATGAGCGTGGTGCAGGAGGAGTCCTTCGGGCCGGTGCTGACCGTTGAAACCTTCCGCACCGAGGCTGAGGCGGTGGCCATCGCGAACGACACCGAATACGGCCTGGCCGGTGCCGTCTGGACCTCGGATGCATCCAAGGCGCAGCGCATGGCGTCCGCGCTCCGCCACGGAACGGTCTGGATCAACGACTACCACCCCTATGTCCCGCAGGCGGAATGGGGCGGCTTCGGGAAGTCGGGCATCGGCCGTGAGCTTGGCCGCGCGGGACTGGACGAGTACCGCGAGGCAAAACACATCTGGCAGAACGTCCGGCCCGCACCCAGTGGCTGGTTCGGTTCACCTCCGCAGGAACCGGGGGTTGCCGCTGCCGAATAGGCACCACGCAGCAACGGGGAACGGCCGGGCGCCGCGCACGGCGGCGCCCGGCCGGTTGCATCACCTGCGTCCAATGGCGGCCGCGGGTCAACAAACACTGTGCTTTTTCTGACTTAAAGGAGTTCAGATGTTGGAACCCAGCAAGAGTACTGATTCAAGTGGCATGGACGAATTCGGCTATGCCCAGACTTTGGACCGCAGCATCGGCAAGTTCGCCAGCTTCGCGGCCGGAGTCAGCTACATCTCCATCCTCACGGGTGTTTTTCAACTGTTCTACTTTGGTTTCTCCATGGCGGGCCCGGCCTACGCGTGGTCCTGGCCCATCGTCTTCGTCGGCCAGCTGATGGTGGCGCTCTGTTTTGCCGAGCTCGCCGGCCGCTATCCCGTAGCCGGGTCCGTCTACAACTGGGCCAAGCAACTTTCGTCGGGGACGTTCGCATGGCTGGCCGGCTGGCTGCTGCTCATCTCCTCCATGGTGGCGCTCGGAGCGGTCGCCCTGGCGCTGCAGCTCACCCTGCCCCAGATCTGGTCCGGTTTCCAGATCATCGGTGACGGCACCGGCACCTACGACTTCGCCCTCAACGGCGTCCTGCTGGCGAGCATCATGATCACCATCTCCACCCTCATCAATGCCTTCGGCGTGAAGCTGATGACCAAAATCAACAGCATTGGCGTCTTCGTTGAGCTGGCCGCCGCCGTCCTCCTGATCCTGGCATTGGGATGGCACGTGGTGCGGGGGCCGGAAGTCCTGTTCAGCACCGCCGGCTACGGCGCAGGGAACGACCTTGGCTTCTTCGGGGTCTTCCTTATCGGCGCGATGGCATCCGGGTACGTGATGTACGGCTTCGACACGGCCAGTTCCCTGGGCGAGGAGACGAAGGACCCGAAGAAGACCGCTCCAAAGGCGATCCTGCGGGCGATCACGGCTTCCTTCATCCTCGGCGGCCTGATCCTCCTCGGTGGACTCCTGGCCGCTCCCGACCTGAACGATCCCAAGCTGGGCAGCGCAGACGGCGGCCTGCAGTACATCGTGCTCTCCGTGCTGGGAGGGCCCTTCGGCAAGGCGTTCCTGGCCTGCATCGTCGTTGCAGTGTTCGTCTGCACCCTCGCAGTCCATGCCGCCGCCATCCGCATGATGTTCGCCATGGCCCGGGACAACAACCTGCCGTTCAGCCGGCAGCTCAGCAAAGTCCACCCCGAGCGCAAGACACCCACCGTGGCGGCCATCGTTATTGGGGTCATCGCCATCATTCCGCTGGTCGTCAATGTCTCCCAGCCGGCGATCTTCACCATCCTGTCCAGCATCAGCATCGTCCTGATCTACCTGTCCTACCTGCTGGTCACCGTGCCCCTGCTGCGGCGGCGCTTCCTGAAGAAATGGCCGCTGTCCGACGAAATCCACGGCAAGGCCGGGTTCAGCCTCGGCAAGTGGGGCCTGCCCGTGAATATCCTCGCGGTCCTGTGGGGCGGTGCCATGACATTGAACCTGATCTGGCCGCGGTCCGAAATCTACAACTCGGTGCCGCCGTTTGAGTGGTACCTGCAGTGGGGCGGCGTGCTGTTCGTTGCCGCAGTGACCGTAGGCGGCGCCCTGCTGTACCGGACGAAGATCAGGCACCAGACCGGAGTCCTCGCCGAACACGCAGCTGCTGCACCCCCAACTCCGCGCGCAACCGGAGCCGGGTCTGCAGCTGCCCCGGACCCGCAGGGGTCGGAGCCGCCAGCTGCCCCGGAACTGGTGCCCGCCCCGCTGTCCCCGCGGTAGCCCGTTCCACGCTTGACACTTACCCGCGGATATGACGGGCAGCCCCTTCGCAGTTCAGCGGAGGGGCTTACCCCTTTAAGCCGCGTTGTAGGCCCGGCCGTGGAATTCACAGGTCGCCGCCCTAGTATGTCCACCATGAAGGTTGCCGGAGAGGTGCAGTCTGCCGCCGTGGTCATCAACACCGGATCACGCCGCGGCGCTGCCGCGTCACACCAGGCGGTACAGGGGTTGCGCGAGGCCGGCGTGCCGATCACCGCCGTGCATCACGTCCGTTCGGGGGCCGAGCTGGCCGGCGCGCTGGCCCGGGTGGTTGCCGGCGGGCATGACCTGCTGGTGGTCGGCGGCGGGGACGGGACGGTCAGCTACGCCGCCGGCCTGGTTGCCGGCACCGACGTCGTGCTCGGCATCCTTCCGCTCGGCACGGCCAACGACCTTGCCCGGACGCTCGAGATCCCCGGCAACCTGGCCGATGCTTGTGCTGCCGTGGCGCAGGGGAAGGTGGTGGACATTGACCTCGGCCGCGCCAACGGCCTGCCGTTCCTGAACGTGGCGTCCGTGGGCCTGTCCGTACGGGTTGCGGAGGCGCTCAGCCCCGGCCTGAAGCGGCGCCTTGGGCCGCTCGCGTACGGCATCGCCACCCTGCGGTCCTACGCCCGGCATGAACCCTTCGCCGCCCGCCTGGAATTTCCGGACGGGGACCACGAGCCGATGCAGCTTGAGAACCTCCTCCAGGTGGCCGTGGGCAACGGCAGGCACTACGGCGGCGGCAACACGGTGTCCCCGACGGCAGGCATCGACGACCATACGCTCGATATCTACGCCATCCTCGCGGCACCGCTGCGGGAACACGTAAAGATTGCCCGGCTGCTGCGGGACGGGAGCTTCGTCGGGCACGACCGGGTATACCACGTGACCAGCCGGCACGTCCGGCTGGTCACCGGGCCGCCGCAGTCGGTAAACCTCGACGGCGAGATCGCCGCGGTGACGCCCACCGACTTCACTGTGGAGCGGAACGCCGTTCACGTGGTGGTCCCGCAGGCCAGCACCAGTGCCTTGTTCGACGGCGCACGGGCGCCGCGCGAACCGCTGGCCTGAGGGCGGGCCGCCCCAGAGCCGGGCACGCCTCAGGCCGCCTTCACCAGCGGGAGTTCGTCCCAGTGCGTGGTGTACCGGGGGGACTGCATGCCGCGCTTCATGGTCCAGTCCAGTCCGGTCCTGATTCCGGCGTGGCCAAGCCCGATCGAGCTCCGGCCAAAGCGCCGGCTCACATCCTCAAGCAACGGTCCGATGCCGCGTTCCTCGTGCCGGTTCTCGAACGGTTCCAGCGGCGGCTGGTTCCCGGTGGGACGCAGGTCCGTGAGCATCAGCCCCGCTTTGGCGTACTTGAGGCCGTCGCGCACCTGGGGCAGCAGCGCATGGGCGGCCCTGGTGAGCAGGAGCGGGTCCGCGGTGGGCATGGGAAGGGAGACGCACACCGAGGGGTAGGCCTGTTCGTGGTCCCTGAACCGGGACGTCGCGGCGAAGGCGGTCAGCACCTTTGCCTGCAGCCCGTGTTTGGACAGCCTCGCGCTCGCCTGCTGCCCGTAGATGCCCAGGACCTGCCGCAGGCCTTCAACGGTGGTGACAGGCGTGGAGAAGGAACGGGAAAAGATCAGCTGGTCCTGGCCGATGCGCTCTTCTTCCATTGGAATGCAGGGCGTGCCCCGCAGTTCCAGGACCGTGCGCATCATCACCACGGAGAACTTGTCGCGGATGACCACCGGGTCCGCGTTGACCAGGTCCAGCACCGTGAAGATGCCCAGGACGTTCAGGCGCCTGGTGAGCCGGCCCGCGATGCCCCAAATTTCCTCCACGGACAACCGGGCCAGCAGAGACTCCCGCACCGGAGCGGGAACGCTGTCCCAGTGGCACACCCCGCCGAATGCAGGGTTGTTCTTGGCCCACTTGTTGCAGAGCTTGGCCAGGGTCTTGGTGGGTGCAATGCCCACGCACACCGGAACACCCACGTGCCGCCGCACCGTTTCCTTGATCCTTCGGCCGAGGTCCAGCAGTTGTTCCGCGTCCCCCTTCACCCCCAGGAACGCCTCGTCGATGCTGTAGACCTCCAGCCAGGCCGAGTGCCTGCCGAGCAGTTCCATCACCCGGGCACTGATGTCCCCGTACAACTCATAGTTGCTGGACTTGGCCACCAGCCCCCACTCCTTGGCCCGGGGCGCGAGCTTGAACCACGGGTCGCCGGTCTTGATTCCCAGTGCCTTGGCTTCCGGGGAGCGGGTCACGGCACAGCCGTCGTTGTTGGAAAGGACGATCAACGGCCGGCCCTCCAGGGAAGGGTCGAAGGCGCGTTCGGCCGAGGCGTAAAAGCAGTTCACATCCACGTGGGCGATCTGTGGCATCTGCCGCATCAAGGCAGGCTTAGGCATGGCCCGCCCCCTCCTTCCGCAGTGTGTCAGACATGGTGCAGGCACCGGGTGGCCACGCCCCACACCGTCAGTTCGGACAGGGCAGGGACCCGGATGTCCGGGTACTTCGGGTTCTCCGCCTGCAGCACCACACCGGAAGGGGTGATGCGAAGCCGCTTAATGGTCAGTTCCCCGTCCAGCACGGCGATCACCACGGAGCCGTCCTTGGGCTCCAGGGCCCGGTTGACGATGAGTTCGTCCCCGTCGCTGATCCCGGCGCCCTCCATCGAGTCCCCGGTCACCCGCACTACGAACGTGCTGGTGATGTCCTTGATCAGGTGCGCGTTCAGGTCGATCCGGCCGTCGAAATAGTCCTGCGCCGGCGACGGGAAACCCGCGGGCACCGCCACAGGGGCGATCAGCACCGAGAACAGCGAGGCACCCGCATCTATCACGCGGGGACCGATAATAACGCCCACAACACACCCTTTTTCGAATATATGTTCGATTCAATTAGTGTACTGCCACGAGCAGACATCCGTACCTCCCTTCGGCCGCCGGGTGCAGCCGTCCGGCCGCAACCCACGTAAACTGGCAGGATGCGGTTGGTAGCAAGCGATATGGACGGAACGATCCTCGGGCACGACGGGAAAATCAGCGGCCGCACCGTCCGTGCCTTCCACGCCTGCCGCGACGCCGGCGTCGAACTCGTCTTTGTCACGGGCCGCCCGCCCCGCTGGCTGCACCCGCTCCAGGATCAGCTCGGCCACACCGGCACCGTCATCTGCTCCAACGGCGCCGTAGTCTGGGACCTCGAAACCGACAGGCTGGTGTCCGCGCGGACGCTTCGCCTCGACGCCGTGCTCGAGCTCCGCCGCATCATCAAGAAGCTCCGCCCGGCCGCCCTTTTCGCCGCCGAAACGCTCACGGGCTTCCACCTCGAGCCCGGCTTCATTGAGAACGAATCCAGTGAACTGCTGTCCGAGTTCACCCCCGCCCCGCTGCGGGAGACCCTCGCCGGTGACGACAGCGTGGTGAAGTTCCTCGCCATTGTCCGGGAGGGCACTCCGGATGACTTCCTCGCGGAGGTGCGTCCCGCCGTCGGGCACCTGGCGGCGGCCACGCACTCCTCGCCGGGCGTCGCCATGCTGGAGTTGTCCCTGCCGGGCGTCAACAAGGCGGTCACCCTTGCCGAGTATGCAACAGGGCTTGGAATCGACGCCGCAGATGTGGTGGCCTTCGGCGACATGCCAAACGACATCGAGATGCTCCGCTGGGCCGGCAACGGCTACGCCATGGCAAGCGGCCACCCGGAGGCCATCCTTGCGGCAGGTCAGCAGGCGCCCCACTTCGACGACGACGGCGTGGCCCAGGTCCTGGAGGAGCGGTTGGCATCCCTGAATGCACCGCGCCCCTGATTCCCGCACCTGCCGCCGATTTCACAGCTGGCGCTCACCTCGCGTTCACCTTCGCTCCCTAGCGTGAAGGTTGGAGAGCAGACTCCTCTCCTGCTGGCTTAAGGGGTAAAGATGGCACGTAACGTCAAACGCGATATCGCCGATGCACCGCTGCGCAGGGCAACGCCTGCTCCGCACTGGAAGAAGCTCCGGCAGGGTGACCGCGTCCGTGTCCTGCTGGCGCCCGGCTTCGAAACCGGAGGGGTGGTGGATGCCATCACCCCCGACAACACCGTGGTGTGGATAAATCTCGACGGCGGCCGCGGCCGCACCCTGCTGCACTGCGGCGACGGCGTGGAGATCCTGCCCTGCGAGGACTGAGGCCTGCCCGGCCGGGCGGTCTCCGGTACGCTCGCAGGTGTGACCCTGCCGTACTTCGACAACGCGGACGCCGACGGCAACCAGCTGCCAATCGCCATGGCGCACCGCGGCTTTTCCCGTGACGGGCTGGAGAACTCGATGGCCGCGTTCCGCGCCGCCGCCGCCATGGGGTACCGGTACCTGGAAACAGACGTCCACACAACGTCCGACGGCGTGCTGCTCCTTTTCCACGACAGCACCCTGGACCGGGTAACCGACGGCGGGGGCAAGGTTTCGGAGTTGCCGGCGGCGGCGGTTGGGAAGGTCCGGATCGGCGGTCGCGAACCGATTCCCACCTTTGACGAGCTGGTTACCGCGCTGCCCGGCGCCCGGCTCAACCTGGACGTCAAGGACTGGAATTCGGTCCGCAGCACGGCGGCGGCCATCGAACGCCACCAGGCGCATGACCGGGTGCTGGTCACCAGCTTTTCAGACCTCCGGCGGCGGGCCGTGCTGAAGCTGCTTAGCCGTCCGGTTGCCGCCTCTGCCGGGGTTGCCTCGATCACCGCGTTCACGCTGCTGGGCCCGGTTCTGCCCGGGCCCTTGTTCCGGCGGCTGATGCGGCGGGTCCTGGGGGGCGTCCAGGCGCTGCAGGTGCCGGCCCGCCGCGCCGGGATCGAGGTTGTTACGCCCGGCTTTCTCCGCCGCGCGCACAGGCTCGGCCTGATGGTGCACGTGTGGACCATCAACGACCCCGCCGAGATGCAACGCCTCCTCGACCTCGGCGTGGACGGCCTGGTTACGGACCGCGCCGACCTGCTCCGGGACATCCTGGCACAGCGTGGCGGGTGGCCCGCCGGGCCACCCGCCTGAATATTTGGACTGCCTAGCCTCGGCCGGTGCTCGTGGACGGGTCCTGGTCGCCCTCGGTGGGGTCGGCCCGCAGTTCATCCGGGTTGCTGTCCGGCAAACCGCCGGAAACCCCCGAAGCCCCGCCCTGGGCCGAGCCTGCTCCGCCGCCGGGTGCCGTGGCGGCGCCCGCCAGGCCGGCATCGCCCGTTCCCCGGCCTGCTTCGGCCCTGTCATTGTCGGTCTCGTCCACGTCGCCGCCGAACGGGTTCTCCGAAACCGGTCCGGGGGCAGGGCCGGTCTTCAATCCGGGGGCCTTCTCCTTCTCGGCCGCCATGGCGTTGGACCCCTCGCTGAGAGACGAGTGGACCTCCACGTCGTCATTGGGGTCTGTGGGCTCGGGAACGTCCAGCTTTTCCGTGGGCTTCGATGTTCCCGCGAGGTCCTCCATGGCGTTCTCTGCTGCCTTGCCGATGCTGTCGCCGATTCCCATGACTGTTCCTCCTGACGTTGTATGTGCCGGGCACCCCAGCGGCTGCCCGCCCTACTCCTCCAGAATTATCAGCATGCTTACAATTAGTCCAGAGCTGGGGCAAAGAACCGCGGCCGGGCAGGAAGGATACGCACGATGAGCAGCTACCATCCGGAAAACGACCCCGCCAACCCGGACCAGCCGGGTAAGGGCTTCGACGGGGCCCAAGGGACAGGAAGCAAGGAATCAGCAGGCTCGCCAAACCCGGATCCGGCGGAAGGCAATGTCACGGGCCTGGAACCCGGCGGGGGAGTGCCGCCCGGGGAGACGCCTCCGGCCGAGGACCAGATGAGCCGCGACCAGGGGCACGACGAATAGCCCCCGTGCACACCACTCAGAGCGGTGCAATATACACGGGCCCGGCGGACAAGGTATCCGCCGGGCCCGTGCTTTTGTTCATGCCTTAGCGTGCGTCGTTCGCCTGCGGCTTACTGCCGGCCTGCTCGGCCAGCTGTCGGTTATGGCCGTCCGCGTCCAGGCGGGTATTCCACGAGGCCCAGTCCTGCGGCCGGACCGAGGGGCGTCCCAGCAGGTAGCCCTGGCCGGCGTCGATCCCCAGCTCGGTGAGGACCTTCAGCTCGCCGACCGTTTCGATGCCCTCCGCCACCAGGGTGGTGCCGATCTGCCCGGTGAAATCCACCAGGCAGGCGGCCAGGGCACGCTGGATGCCGTCGTTGTCCACGTCGCCAATGACGTCCCGGCCCACCTTGAGGAAGTCCGGCCGCAGGTGGACCATGCGGCTCAGGGCGCCGGCGCCGGAGTGGGTATCGTCGACGGCGATCCGCAGGCCCTTGTCACGCAGCGGATTGACGGCGGCGATGAACTGCGCGTACTGCTCGTCAGCGATGCTTTCCGTCAGCTCAAGGACCACCCGGTTGATGGGAAGGTCGATGTATTCGAACAGTTCCGGAAGCCGCGGATCCAGGCAGGACGATGGCGAGATGTTGAGGGAGACAAAGAGGTCGGGCGAAAGGTCCCGGGCCGCGATGGCCGCGGAGCCGAGGGCGGAAAACTCCAGGTTGGCGCCAAGACCTACGGCCCTCGCCTCGGCGAACCACAGCTCAGCCGCGGCGCCGTCGTCACTGACGAACCGGGCCAGTGCCTCCACTCCGATCACGCTCTTTCCGGCGAGCCCGTAGATGGGCTGGAACGCCGTCATCAGCATTTGGTTCTCAAGCAGGGCGCTGATGCGCGACATGCTCCGGATGGCATCAATCTGCTCGGCAACCTGGGGCGGCATGGCAGGGGGAGTGAGGCGCATCTCCCGGGCGCTTTCCAGCGTTTCCACGGTATTGGCGTCGCTGCGCCGCGTCTCCAGGAGGTATTCCAGCAGTGCCCGTTCCGGAACCCCCGGGTTTTGATCAAGACTGTTGCTTAGGCGCTGGCGGACGGCCGCGCCGGACGGATCGGTGTCCGCCAGCACCGCGGCAATGATTCCCCATGCCTGTACACGAACCGACATTAGCTACGCCCCCAGTTGACGAAGTAATGACCTTGTGGCCCAATAATGTTCAAGTTCTAAACGCCTTTTACTCCGGTGATTCTGTTCACCCCAGCTTTTGCGGCCAGGAAAATCAGACACCGCACGATGATCGTATATCGGCGGCACCAAAAGCGCAGTACTTTAACCGTTACGGGTTTGCGCGTTCCGGCTGGTCAGCCAGCAGACCCGGAATCTGCTCGGGCGGGACGGGCCTGCCGAAGTAGTAGCCCTGCGCGCTCAGGCAGCCGAGGCCGCGGAGGATTTCCGCCTGTTCCGCCGTCTCCACACCTTCCCACACGGCCTCCAGCCCGCAGGCCCGCACCAGCTGCAGCACCGCGGCCACCAGTTCCGGCTGGCTCGGATCGGTGCCGAGCCCCGAAATCAACGAGCGGTCCACCTTTACCCGGTCCACCGGCAGCCGGCGCAGGTAGCTGATGGAGGAGTAGCCGGTACCAAAATCATCAACTTCGATGCCCACGCCCAGGCCGCGGAGGCCGCCCAGTGAATAGCGGTCCAATTCATTGCCCTTGACGATGGCAACTTCAGTCAGTTCCAGGACCACCTGTTCCGGCCGCACGCCGGTTTCCTTCAACACTGTCCGGACGTCCTCGATGAACTGCAGGCTTTGCAGGTCCGTAGCGGAGATGTTGATGCGCACGGAAAACATGGTGCCCACCAGGGACGTGTCCATCCAGGACCGGAGCTGGTGCACTGCCGTCCTGAGCACCCAAAGTCCGAGTTCGGAGATCAGCCCTGCCTCTTCGGCCAGCGGAATAAATTCGTCCGGCATGACGAAACCACGGGTGGGGTGGTTCCAGCGCACCAGCGCCTCCACGCCCTCCACCCGTCCGGTAGCGAGCTCCACCACGGGCTGGTAGTGGAGCGTGAGGCCGTCATTCTTGATGGCGGCCCGGAGGTCGTCCACCAGTTGGCTTCGGAGCCTGCGCATCAGCAGGAGAGCCGGTTCAAACCGGTGCAGCCTGTTCTGACCTTCGGCCTTGGAAGCGTACATGGCGACGTCGGCTTCCATCAGCATGTCCTCGGGCGCCTGGCCGGCACTGCCCACGCTCAGCCCGACGCTCGCGCCGCAGCGCACGCTGCGCCCGGGCAGTTCGATGGGCGGATCGAGCGCCGCCAGGATGCGGTGCCCCACGATGGCGGCCTGGTCCGGGGTGGCCGAGGGCAGCACGATGGCGAATTCGTCGCCGCCCAGCCGGGCAACCACGTCACTGGCACGCACCGCACCGCGGATGCGTTCACCAACGGTGATCAGCACCTGGTCCCCGGCGGTGTGGCCCATGCTGTCGTTGATGGACTTAAAAGCGTCCAGGTCCATCAGCAGGATAACGGGGACCTCGCCCGGCGGGTGTTCGGCCTCGAGCGCGGCCCTCAGCGTCTCCAGGAGGGCGGAGCGGTTGGCCAAACCGGTGAGCGGGTCCTGCATGGCCATCTTCTGCATCTCAAGGTGTGCCTCGTGGAGCAGCTGGGTGCGCACCTGCACGCGCTGCTCCAGCTCCTCGTAAATGATCTGCAGGTCCTCGGCCAACAGGTTGGTGCCCATGATGATGGCATCCAGCTCGTCCCGTGCGGGGGACACCTCGATCCTGGAACTGAGGTCTCCGGACGCCAGCCGGACAATGCCTTCCAGCAGCTGGGAGAGCCGGGGATCATTGTCCGCGAACATCGGGGCTTCCTCCTTCCCTCAACCCTTGCCTGGTTCAGTTGGCCTGGGAACGGTCGGCGTCCAGGGGGAGGCTGACCGTAACAGTGGTTCCTGCGCCCAGTGTGGACGCTACGTCTATCTTCCCCCCGTGCCGGGCCACGATGTCCTTGGTGATGGCAAGTCCCAGCCCCGTCCCGGGGATGGCTCCGGACATCGCGTTGGACGCGCGGTAAAAACGCGTGAACACGTGGTCGATCTCGTCACTGGAAATACCGATTCCGGTGTCCGCCACGCGCACGGTTGCCCAGCGGGAGCCGTCGTCGTCAGCGTGGGACTCGCCGCCCACCTCGATCCGGCCGCCGCTGGGGGTGAACTTGATGGCGTTGGACACCAGGTTGGTGAACACCTGCTGCAGCTGCACCTCATCAGCCAGGATCTCCGGATCCTCGGGGACCGGTTCGACGGCGATGGTTACGTTCTGCAGCCTCGCCAACGGACGCAGCGCCGCGGCCACCAGGTCCAGGGTCTGGCCCAGCCGGACCGGCGTCAGGTGCATGAGGCCGTCGTCCAGGCCGTTCCGCGAAACGCTGAGCATGTCCTCGATCAGGGAGCGGAGGCGCTCGGTGTTCCGCACCACGATGTCCAGCATCTGGTGGACCTCGGGGGAGACCGGCTGCTCCGTGCTCTCCTGGATCATGTCCAGGTAGGCCATGATCGAGGTCAGCGGCGTGCGCAGTTCATGGTTCACCGTGGCCAGGAAGTCAGTTTTGGCCTTGTCCAGCTGCTGCAGCTGCTTGACCACCTGCTGCTGGCTGCTGATGAGGTGGCTCTGGATCAGGCCGTGGGCGGCGTTGCCGGCCACGTGCTGGATCAGGCCCAGCTCGGCCCGGGACCATTGGCGCGGCCGGTCCTGCATCGCGATCCAGATGATGCCGAGCGAGGAATTCCCCTCGCCCATCGGTATCGCCAGCGTGGAGACGGCGTGGGAGAAGCCCGATGCCGGCACCCCGCCGGCCGCCGCACCTCCGCCTTGGCGGACGCGGCCCGGTTCGCCCTCATCCGGTTCGGTGCCTTCCGAGGACAGCGTCTCAGCGCCGGCCCACAGCAGGTCCGCGGTCCGGCGGGCTTCCTCCCCGCCCGGCAGGACGCCGTCGGGCAGTGGCTTCACGCCGGGCGCGTCCCAGGCGGCGGTAATCTGTGGAACCCGCTCATCCTCAAAGGTGGTGAGCCGGACGTGGTCCGCCTTGAACGTGCTGCCGAACCCAGCCACCACGTGGTTGGCGATCTCCCGGGGATCGTTGGTGGCGCGGACAGCGGCGGACACCAGGCGGAGCTGCTCGCGCAGCGCCTCCGCTTCCTGCCGGGACGCGCTCCGCCGGGTCACCAAATCGATGAGCGCATTGGCGCGGTGCACCAGTTCCCGGGGCGCGGGCGGCTTGGTGATGCAGTCGTGGATACCGGAAGGCCGGGCCGAGGTTTCGTCCGGGTTGTCCAGATCCACCATCAGCAGGACGGGCGCCTCGGAGTCGATCGCGGGCAACAGCGGGGCGTCGGCAATGATGACGGCCGGCTCGCCTTCAGCGAGCAGGGCACGCAGGCGGGATGCGTCCGCAGCGGTCCGGACGAGGTACCCGGCGCCCTCCAGGGCGGCGGCATTCAAGCCCAGCCGTCCGGCGTCGGGATCCGCCACCACAGCCGTGCGGGGCACGCGCAAGTCACACGGCATATCAGCCGCCACAAAGACCCCTTCCCTCCCAGTTGAGTACATTGTAGGGGGATGCAGGGCGGACGGCTTCTGGAAAAGGGTAAGGAGGGCAAAGTGACGAACCAGCCGGCAGAATCTGCCAAGGGAGACCTGAGCCTGGACGACGGCGGAATCCTCCAGCTCCGGTGGCCGCGGGGTTCCTCCATCAGCGAGGCCGACGCTGAAAGCGCCATGCGCCGGGTGAACGAGGTGTGCGGGGACATCCGGCGCCCCATGCTCGTGGACATGGCGACCACCGAAAGAGTCAGCCGCGGTGCCCGCGCCGTGTTCGGCCGCCGCTGCCAGGCGTCCCGGATCGCGCTGCTCGGCTCCTCGCCTGTGGACAAGGTGATGGCCAACTTCGCCCTTGGAGTCAGCAGGCTGCCCTGCCCCACGCGCTTCTTCACCTCACGGGAGGAAGCCATGGCCTGGCTGGCGTTGGACAACGGCCCCGCCGCCTGACCTGGAACCTCCCCTTCGCACGGAAGAGTTTTTGGGGAGGTATGAGGGCTAAACGGCACTTAAGTCGGCATACGTGTCCGAAAACTCCGGAGACGGGAGTGGCGGGACATATATTTGTCCGGTGCCCTCACCTGCGAAGCCGCCAGCCAAATCCGTAGCGTCAGCCCTGCGCAAGTACCTGATGATCCCCAGACTTGTCCGGTTATCGCGTTCCGCCCCGAAGGACCGGCCACTGGCCTGGGACCGGTACTGGGCCGGCATCAAGGCAACAGGCGCGGGCGGCGAGGTTCTGTGGGATGCCGGGACGGACACTGAGTTCCTCGGCTACCAGGATGTCCTGCTCCGCCATCTGGACCCGGCCCTTCCCGTGCTGGACATCGGCTGCGGGCACGGCAGTTTCACCCGCGCGCTCGCCGGAGTCTTTCCTGAAGCCGTTGGCGTGGATATCTCGGCGCACGCAATTAAGCGGGCGGCTGCGGAATCCAAGGGCGTGGGAAACGTCCGGTTCGAGGTCCGGGACATGACGTCGCCCGGTGCCGGGGCGGAGTTCGACGGCGGCGCGAATGTTTTCATCCGCGGTGTCCTCCACGTCCTGGACCAGGCGGGGCAGGCGGCCCTGGTGGAAAACCTGCGGCTCCTGGCAGGGGACCGCGGCACCGTGTTCCTTGCCGAAACCAACTTCCCGGGCAACCCGGTGGAGTACGTTTCCCACCTGGGCGCCACCACCCGCAGCATCCCGGAGCCGCTGGAACGTGCCATCCGGGGGCTGCCGATGCCTGGCCGCTTCGGCCCCGGGGAAAGGGAACAGTTGCTGCCCCCGGCGGAATGGGACCTGCTGGAGGACGGCGCCATCCAGATCGAAACCCACCCCGCAACCGCGGTGGAGGGGCAGGGGCGCGTACCCGGATATTACGCAGTGCTGAGGCCGCGGTCCTAGCCTGAAGCTGTGCCGTCCGCCTGCGCGGGAACCCTCCGAATGTGCCCGGCAGCCCTTGACAGGGGAGCGCATCGGGAGGCTCCATAGTAAGTAGACTTACTAGTTCCAGCCCATGGGGAAAGGAGAGGGCAACTATGGCGGAAGACAAGGGCAACAAAACCCGCGACGATGCGGACAAGGACGAAGAGGACCTGGGCGCCGGCCCGGACGACGGGAAGATCCGGCGAGGGCCGGAGTCATCCAAATCGCTCAAGTATTCCCAGGAAGTCACGTCCCCGGAAGACGAGCCGGAACGTGAAGGCCGCAGCCTGGCCACCACGCACCACGAAGTCATCAGGCAGTGGGCAGAGGAGCGCGACGGCGTTCCGGCCACCGTGGACGGCACTGAACACGGTGACCACCTCGGAGTGCTGCGGATCGACTTCGGTGGCGGAAACGACAAGCTCCGCCACATCAGCTGGGAGGAATGGTTCGAGACCTTCGACTCCCGGCGTCTGAATTTCATCTATCAGGAACAGCGCAGCGACGGGCAGCAATCCAACTTTTTCAGACTCGAAAACCCTAATCGGGAAGACGCCTAAGCCGCACCCGCGCCCACATCGTTTCGGCAGCACCGGAGCACCCATCCGGCGCCACTTTGGCGACCGCGGACGCAAGACCGTCAGGAACAACAATGCGAGAACTCATACCGTCAGGCTCCCTCCGGGGACTGCTCCTGCCGCCCACGTTCGGAAGCCACGTCACGGAATCCAGCGAATTCACCGTTCTGTCGGTGGAAATCTGGGCCACGGGGCTGGTGGTGAATATCCATATGGAAACCGAAGGCGGGCCGCAGCCCAACATCATCCTCCAGGACCACTTCGGCACTGAATATACGCTGCAGGACTCTGCCGTCCTCGGTTCGCGGAACCTGCAGGTTTTCACCCCCTCCGTGCCGCCCGGCACCAGGAGCCTGACCGTCAGGTCCGCGGACGACGCCGAGGCCCGTCCCGTGGTGACCTTTGCCGTCCCGCTGATGTCCGTACCGGATGACACGGACGAGGCGGACTCCGGCGGTGGCGACTTTCCGGAGGAACCCGAACTCCGCCGCCCGGCCTGACACCCTCCCACCCGAAACCTTCCGAAAGGCAGCCACGATGCAGGACACCAGCACCTTTGCACCCGCCACCGCCATCGTCACCGCATCCGACTCGGGCATTGGCAAAGCCACGGCTGTGGCCCTGGCCCGCGCCGGATTGGACGTGGGCGTGACCTGGCACACGGACAAGGCCGGCGCCGAAGCTACCGCCGAGGAAATCCGCGCGCTGGGACGGAAGGCAGTGGTGCGGCAACTGGACACCACCGAGCTCCGTGCGGCCGGTACCGTCATTGACGAGCTCGCAGACGAACTGGGCGGCGTGGACGTCTTCGTCAACAACGCGGGGACCGGGGAGAGCACCAAGTTCCTGGACATGGACATCGACCGTTGGATGCAGACCCTGGACACCAACCTCAACGGCGCGTTCGTCTGCCTGCAGGCGGCGGCCAGGCGCATGGTCCGGGCGGGCAGGGGAGGGCGGCTGATTGCCGTCACCAGCGTCCACGAATTCCAGCCGCGCGTGGGTTCTTCCGCTTACGACGCGTCCAAGCACGGGCTCGGCGGCCTCATGAAAACGCTGGCCCTGGAACTGGCGGAACACGGAATCACGGCCAATACCGTGGCACCCGGTGAGATCGCCACCCCCATGACGGGCCAGGAGGACGAGGATCCCACCACCAAGGACCGGCCAGGCGTACCGCTCGGCAGGCCCGGGAACGCGTGGGAAATTGCCAACGTCATCGCTTTCCTCGCCTCCCCCGCCTCCAGCTATGTCAACGGAGCGTCCTGGCCGGTAGACGGCGGCATGCTCCAGATGGGACCGCAGGCGGGCTCGCACATCACCAGCCATGAGTGGCGCGAAGGTTAGGAGTTTTACGCGCTTGCCGCTGCATTACGCCTGCGGCAAGCGCTTTCCCCGCTGATGCTGGCATGATGGAGCGCATGCGCATCCTCATCGCTCCGGATAAGTTCAAGGGCTCGCTGACCGCTGCCGAAGCCGCTGCAGCCATCGCCGAAGGCGCCCTTCGCGTGTACCCCGATGCCGTGGCAACACAGTTTCCCATCGCCGACGGCGGCGAGGGCACCCTGGAGGCGGCCGTCGCCGCCGGCTACGAGGAACGGCTGAACGCCGTCACCGGGCCCATCCTCGCCCCGTTGGGTGCCGCCTGGGCCATCAGGAAGTCCGACGGCGGGACGGTCACCGCGGTCATTGAGACGGCCCAGGCCTCCGGCCTCGCGAGCATGGATCCCACTCCTGAAAACGCCCTCCGCGCGCACAGCTACGGCTGCGGCCAGCTGATCGCGGCCGCCCTGGACGCCGGAGCCACGGAGATCATTCTGGGGCTGGGCGGCTCGGCTATGACCGACGGCGGCAGCGGGGCCCTGCGTGCGCTTGGCCTGAAGCCGCTGGACGCCGTCGGCAACGTGGTGCCGCTGGGCGGCGGCTCGCAGGCCGAGATTGTCTCCCTGGACACCAGCGCCCTCGATCCGCGGCTCGCCGCCACGACGTTCCGCATCGCCGTCGACGTCCGCAACCCGCTCTACGGCCCGTCCGGCGCGGCCCATGTCTTTGCGCCGCAGAAGGGCGCCGACCCGGATGCGGTGGAACTCCTCGACGCCGGGCTCCGCAACTGGGCGTCGGTGCTGCGGGAAGCCACCGGCCGGGACGTGAACGTCCCCGGCGCGGGCGCCGCGGGCGGCTTCCCGGCGTCGTTCCTTGCCTTCACCGGGGCCACGCTGGAAGGCGGCTTCGCACTGGTGGCCGGACTGACCGGGCTGGCCGACCAGCTGGCCGGGACGGACCTGGTGATCACCGGTGAAGGATCCATGGATTCGCAGTCCCTGACAGGCAAGGCGCCCATCGCCCTTGCCGACGCTGCCCGCGAAAAGGGCATCCCCGTCATCGTGGTGGCCGGCCGGATCCTGGTGACCCTCGAGGATCTGGCCCGTCACGGCGTGGTGGCCGCGGCGCAGCTGCTGGATGTCGCTGCAAGCCCGGCAGACGCCGTCGCGAACGCAGGCAAGTACCTGGCGTGGGCAACCACGCAGGTCCTCGAAGGGGCCTAGCTCCCGCCGCCCTCCCAACTAAGTAGCGCGAACTGCCATTTTGAAGCCTCAAAACGACAGTTCGCGCTACTTAGTTGGGTTTTAGTGGGCACCCACCTGCAAGGCGTGCTGCACGGCAGCTTCGGCGCCCTGCGTCCACGGCTCCCCGTGTCCGGACAGCACCGTGGCCGCCCCGGTGGCGGCAAGAGCCTCAAGGGATGCCAGCGCCAGGGCGGTGTCGTTCGTGGCCGCCGACGCCACGATCTGCGGCCCCTTCCTGCCCGTGTAGGGGTCCAGGGTCACCAGGGCGTCACCGCTGAGGACTGTGTTCCGGCCGGGCAGGTTAAGGATGCAGTGCCCGTCCGTATGGCCCGGAGTGTGCACTGCCGTGGGGCGCCCGGGAACCGGGAGTGCCTCACCGGCGCGCAACGGCTGGGTGGTGGACACACCCTTCACGGCCAGCGCCCCCGCCGCGGCCATCTGTCCGAGCAGCGGCAGGGATCGCGGATGGGTGAAGGGGTAGGCGAACCGGTTGCGCTGCGGCTTGTACCGGTAGGGATGCGCCGCCAGATAGGAGTCGCCCGGATGCACCATCACGGGAACATTCCACTCCTGGTGGGCGCGCAGCGCGAAGCCCACGTGGTCGAAGTGGCCGTGGGTGAGCACCAGCGCCTTGATCTCGTCCGGGCGCCGGCCCACTTCCGCGAGGACCTGCAGCAGCATAGACCACATACTGGGCAGCCCGGCGTCCACCAGCGTCAGCCCGTCGTCGTCCTCGAGTACGTAGCAGTTGACGTGGGCGTGCGTGATCAGGTGGACGCCGTCCGCCACGTTGGCCGTGATCATGGCCGGGGTCCCGAACGTTCTGCCCTGCGGCTCCGGCCTGTCATCCGACGAAGGTGGTGTTGCGGCGGCGGCGCCAGACCAGGATCAGGACCAGTACCACGACGGCGACCGCGCCAATGACCCAGGGGGTCCAGTCGAGGCGCGTGGACTCGTTTTCTGCGGATTCACCCGTTCCCGGGTTGGCGGGGCCGGTGGAAGCGGTGTCCCCGGGAGACGGCGTGGGGGTGTTGCCGGTAAGCACCCACACCCCTCCTGAGGATCCCCTGTCGGCCTGGACCGTACCGGCCTGGACGTTGCCTGCCGGGACGGCGGAGGCCGCGGCTGCCGAGGCGGCGCCGGCGCTCAGGGCAGGTGCCGTGACGAGCAGCAGGGCCAAAAAGATAGTCTTCGCAAGGGTTCTCATAGGTTCCTCTCGTGATGGTCCGGCTAGGAGCCGGTCTCGTAGTGTGGTTCGGCAACGGGTTTGGATTCGGGTGAGCCTTTTTGGCGGAGGTAGACGGACGCGCCCACCAGGACGGCGACCGCCAGGAACTCGCTTTGCCAGTTCTGGAAGGACTCAAACCAGAAGCGGCTGGTGCCCATGTACTGCAGGACCGTCACGGTGGACTGGCCATGGCTTTGCTGTTCCTCGTTGTAGGCCGCCGCGCCGCCCATGGCATGGGCAGTGAGGGAGGCGAGGAAGAGCCCGAAAAAGAGGATGGACAGGGAGTTCTCGTAAAACTTCGATGCCATGCCGCCGCGCTTCACGGGCCAGGGAGTGCCATCCTGCATGGCGTGCCGCGGGTCCTCGTCCTGCGGTGATTCCTTGCCCATGGGCTTCGATTCCGAGGAGCCCTTTTGGAACAGGAAGATGGTCAGCACCACATACATGCCCATCTGCAGGAACTCGGACTCCCAGTTTTCGAAGGTGGCCTCGTAGAACTCGCCGGTAGCCAGGAATTCCAGGACCGTGACGGGGGGCTCTCCGTGGGCCTGCTGTTCCTCGCTGTAGGCGGCTGCTCCGGAAAGGATCATGCCTCCGAAAAACGCCAGGAAAAGGGCAATATTTGCCAGCAGCAACCCGTGTTCCTTGGCCCATTTACGCATGGCTGACTCCTTTTCCTAGAGCTGGTCCGGCTTGCCGGCTGCCGCTTTCCTGTTCAGGTGGATCGGCACGTACACCAGCAGGACCACCATGAAGGCCAGCAGCGCTCCACCGGCAGTGAGACCTGCGGAGCGCCCGGCCGTGACATCGAAAACCAGGGTTGCCGTGCCGGCGCTGAGCAGGGCGATGCCCGCGAGGGTGACCTTGGCGATAGTGTCCCCGCTGGCGACCAGGGTCTCCTTGAGCCGCTTCCTGAACAGCCGCCGGTGAACACTGACCGGGAGGAGGATGAAGGCAGTGGTGACGGCGGCGATGACCACGTTCGTCAGGTAGAGGATGATCTGGAAGTCGTCCAGGTCCTCGAAACGCTCCTGGAAGGGGAGCGTCAGCAGGAAGCCTGCCAGGATCTGGACGCCCATCTGCAGCACACGCAGTTCCTGCAGGAGCTCGGCCCAGTTGCGGTCCAACTGTTCCTCGCGGGTCTCGTTCCGCCCTGTGCGGCCGGTGTAATCCTCCACCTCGGACATTGCTTCTCCTTCCCTGGCGGCGGGTCTTGTTTTCCTTCTACTCCTTCACTACCCACAAACCGGGCCAACGTTGCGCCCGCACCGTCATTTGATAAGTTTACTGATTATTCGCATGGAACGGTGGACTTGCTCCACCGGCCGGGATAGCGTCGAAGAGCCGGTGCACGGCGGCTTTTCGCAAACCGACACAGTGAGTAGGCGGACTATGAGCGGCACAGACAAGCAGACAGACCAGCCAACAGACCCACGGGGCGGTTACCACGACGGGCCGTTCCCCGAGCAGGAACAGAAGCAACCCGGACTCACGGGGCCCATGGATCCCAAGCCGGACCACGGCGAACTCAGTTATGAGGGCCACGGAAAGCTTGAGGGCAAGGCGGCGCTCATCACGGGCGGCGACTCGGGGATCGGAAAGGCGGCCGCCATCGCGTTTGCCCGTGAGGGGGCCGACGTCGCGATCTCCTACCTTCCGGAAGAGGAAGACGACGCGCAGGACACCGCCGACTGGATCCGGAAGGCGGGGCGCCGCGCCCTGCTCTTCGCCGGCGACGGCCGCGAGGAGGAGTTCAGCACCCGGATCGTCGAGGAGACAGTGTCCGGGTTCGGCCGCCTTGACGTGGTGGTGCTGAACGCGGCCTACCAGAAGAACCGCGAAAGCCTGGACACCCTGCCCACGGAGGAGTTCGACCGCGTCTTCAAGACCAACCTGTACTCCCTGCTGTGGAGTGCGCGCGCAGCCGTGCCGCACCTGAAGCCGGGCGCCTCGATCATCACCACGGCGTCCATCCAGGCCTTTGACCCGTCACCCGGGCTGATCGACTACGCCATGACAAAAGCCGCGCAGGTGGCGTTCACCAAGGCGCTGGCCCAGGAGCTTGGGCCCAAGGGGATCCGCGTCAACGCGGTGGCGCCGGGACCCATCTGGACTCCGCTGATTCCCGCCACCGAGTGGCCGGAGAAGCTGCCCAAGTTCGGCCAGGACACCCCGCTGGAGCGTGCGGGCCAGCCCGCCGAGCTCGCTGCGGCCTACGTCCTGCTGGCATCGGAAGACGGCTCCTATATCTCCGGGGCAGTGCTTCCCGTCACCGGCGGCAAGGGTCTCTGATCCCCTCTTTCCAGACCAGTCCCAACGCATACAGGAGGAAAACATGACGCAGGAAAACCAGCAGGCCCAGCCCGAGTCGGCCCCGGGCGGCTACGGCACTCCCACCGCTGAGCAGGAGCTGGGCGGCCAGGGCGGGGCACAGCAGGGCGGCGCCTCCAACGGCGGCGTGGACACCAACGAGCCGCAGTCCAACACCGGCGAGGAACCGGTCCCGCATGACCTGGACCTGCCTTCCGGCGAGGCGGAAATCAACGAAAACAACGATGATTCCCCCGGATCCGCCCCTGTCTCCTCCGAATCCGGCCAGGAGGCCGCAGGCATTCCTGACGGCAGCGGCAACGACCTCCCGGAGGACCAGTCCCCGAACGACGACGGCGGCGAAAGCTTCGACGCCGGATAGGCCTGAACCGGGACACAAGCAAGCGCAGAGGGCTCCCGCCTCCGGCATCCCCTTGGGATGGTGGGCGGGGGCCTTCGGTGTGTCCCGGCTTGGGGCGCCCGGGTTCAGGCATACATGGCCTCGGGCTGGGTACGGGACATGCGGAATCAATTTGCCAGCTGACGGCACTGCGTGCCGGGTACCAGGAGGGGCTGTGAGCAGGAGATCATCAGAACAGTGGGCGCGGCCGGCTGCGGTGCCTGAGCGGGTAGCGGTGGACGTGCTGGTGCCGACCTGCAACAGGCCGGCCGAACTCGCTGTCACCCTTGCCGGCCTTGCCGGGCAGGCGGAGCCAGCGTTCGCCGTCGTGATCAGTGACCAGTCCAGCGGAAGTCCGGGCTGGGAGCATCCAGCCGCCGCCGCAATGGTCCGCGTGCTGCAGGCGCAGGGGCGGCCGGTCACGCTTCTCCGCCACCTGCCGCGGCGCGGACTGGCGGAGCACCGCCAGTTCCTGCTTGAGCAGTCCACTGCCGACCGGTGCCTCTTCCTGGACGACGACGTCTGGCTGGAACCGGGGTCACTCGAACGGCTCAGCGGCGCACTGGATGACCTGGGCTGCGGCTTTGTGGGGATGGCGCCGCAGGGACTTTCCTTCCTGGACGACCGGCGGCCGGAGCAGACAGCGGTCTTTGAGGCGTGGGAAGGCGGCGTGGAGGCGGAACGCATCCGGCCGGGCGGACCCGGCTTCGAGCGCTGGCCCCTGCACAGCGCCGCCAACCTCAGCCACCTCAGTGCGGACCTTTCGCTGGAGCCAGGGGAGTGGGTGCCGTACCGGGTGGCATGGCTGGGCGGCTGCGTTATGTACCGGCGCGATGCCCTTGTCGACGCCGGCGGCTTCAGTTTCTGGCCCGACCTGCCCTCCGACCACGCGGGGGAGGACGTGGTGGCCCAGTGGCAGGTGATGGAACGGTTTGGCGGTGCGGGCATCCTGCCGTCCGGCGCGGTGCACCTGGAATCGCCCACCACCGTGACCGACCGGCGGGTGGAAGCGTATGACGTGGTGCTGAAGCACGACCTGGTCTGACGGGATCCTGCCTCGTCCCGGCGCAGGATCCCGTCTGCTTAGTTCTCCAGGAGGGAAACGTCGCGGACGGCACCCTTGTCCGCGGACAGGGCCATGGCGGCGTAGGCGCGCAGCGCCGCGGACACCTGGCGGTCCCGGTCCTTGGGCTTGTACCCGCCGTTCACCAGGAGTTTCTCGCGGCGTTCGGCGAGGAGTTCGTCGGAGACCTCCAGCTGCATGGAGCGCTGGCTGATGTTGATGCTGATGATGTCGCCGTCTTCCACCAGGGCAATGGTGCCGCCGGAGGCAGCCTCGGGGGAGATATGCCCGATCGACAGGCCGGAGGTGCCGCCGGAGAAGCGGCCGTCGGTGATTAGGGCGCACTTTTTACCCAGGCCGCGGCCCTTGAGGAACGACGTCGGGTAAAGCATTTCCTGCATGCCCGGACCGCCTTTGGGACCTTCGTAGCGAATGACCACCACGTCGCCTTCCTTGACGGTCTTGTTCAGGATCTTCTCCACGGCTTCGTCCTGGGACTCACACACAACCGCCGGGCCCGAAAAGGTCCAGATGGATTCGTCCACGCCTGCGGTCTTCACCACGGCGCCGTCGACGGCCACGTTGCCGCGGAGCACGGCCAGGCCGCCGTCCTTGGAGTAGGCGTGCTCCACTGATCGGATGCAGCCTTCGGCGGCGTCGGTGTCGAGGGAGGTCCACTCGTTCGATTGTGAGAACGCAGTGGAGGAGCGGACGCCGCCGGGAGCCGCGTGCCACAGGGCCTTCGCTTCCTCGGTGGCCTTGCCGCCACGGATGTCCCAGTCATCCAGCCAGCCGTCCAGGTCCGCGGAGTGCACGGAGTGGACGTCCTTGTGCAGGAGGCCGCCGCGGTTCAGCTCGCCCAGCAGGGCGGGGATGCCGCCGGCGCGGTGGACATCCTCCATGTAGTAGGTCTTGTCCTTGGCAACATTCGGGGCCACCTTGGCCAGGCAAGGCACCTGGCGGGACTTGGCGTCCATCTCGGCGAGGCCGTAGTCCACGCCCGCTTCCTGCGCCGCGGCAAGCAGATGGAGGATGGTGTTGGTGGAACCGCCCATGGAGATGTCCAGCGCCATGGCGTTGTCGAAGGCCTTGGCGGTGGCGATGGAACGCGGCAGCACGGAGGCGTCGTCGCCGTCGTAATAGCGCTTTACGAGCTCGACGACGGTGGCTCCGGCCTTCTCGTACAGCGCCTTGCGCGCGGTGTGGGTCGCGAGGACGGAGCCGTTGCCGGGCAGGGACAGCCCGATGGCCTCGGTGAGGCAGTTCATGGAGTTGGCGGTGAACATGCCGGAGCAGGAACCGCAGGTGGGGCAGGCGTTCTCTTCGATGAGGTTAATGTCGGCGTCGGAGATGGACTCGTCAACGGCATCTGCAATCGCGTTCACCAGGTCCAGGGAACGCACGGAGCCGTCGGTCAGGGTTACACGGCTGGCCTCCATGGGGCCACCGGAGACGAACACCACGGGGATGTTCAGGCGGAGCGCGGCCATCAGCATCCCGGGGGTGATTTTGTCGCAGTTGGAGATGCAGACCAAAGCGTCGGCGCAGTGGGCGTTGACCATGTATTCCACGGAGTCGGCGATGAGGTCGCGCGACGGCAGCGAGTAGAGCATGCCGGAGTGGCCCATGGCGATGCCGTCGTCGACGGCGATGGTGTTGAACTCGCGCGGCACGGCGCCGGCGGCGAGGATCGCGTCGGAAACGATCCGGCCCACGGGGGCGAGGTGGGTGTGGCCGGGGACGAACTCCGTGAAGGAGTTGGCCACGGCGATGATTGGCTTCCCGATGTCCGAGCCGGCGACGCCGGAGGCGCGCAGCAGTGCGCGGGCTCCCGCCATGTTCCGGCCGTGGGTGACTGTTTTAGAGCGTAGTGCAGGCATGCGTACCATCCTGCTGTGGCAGTTCCCAAGTTGGAAGACAGCGCTGCTCCTAGTAGTGCGAGTACCAGAGTAATAGTATTTTGGGGTGCGGGATTCAGGGCGTCGGAAAGAACTGGGCCTGTTCCTGCGTGCCCGCAGGGATCAGGCCGTCCGTGCCGACTACGGCCTGCCGCCCATAGCCCGTAAACGGGAACGGGGGCTCCGCCGCGAGGAGGTGGCGTTCCTGTCCGGGGTCAGTGTCACCTGGTACACGTGGCTCGAACAGGGCAGGGATATCAGCCCGTCGCGCCAAGTACTGGAAGCCGTTAGTCGCGCCCTGCATCTTTCGGACACCGGGCTGGGCTACGTTCTGTCACTCGGGGGCTACGCAACGGCCGCTCCCGCCGGTGCCGACGCCGCCACCGTGCCGGCGCACATCCAGCGCCTGCTGGACGCACTGGATCCCAATCCGGCATTCGCGCTGTTCCCCGACTGAGGCGTGGCAGGCTGGAACAAGGCCTATGCCGCGCTCTACCCCAACATCGCTACGGTCGCCGCGGCGGACCGCAACCTTCTGTGGCTGGTGTTCACCGATAAATATGTCCGGGACCTTCTGCCCGACTGGGAGGTGACCAGCAAGAGGTTCCTGGCCGAGTTCCGTGCAGAAACGGGGCAACGGCTGGGGGACGTGGACGTGAAGAACCTCGTGGAACGGCTCAAGGATGCAAGCCCGGAGTTCCGGGAAGGCTGGGACCGGTACGACATTCTGGGATTCGAATCGCGTGAGCGGCTCTTCCGCCATCCGGCCGGCGGGGTCCTGCGGCTGGAACACCATCAGCTTTCTCCCGGGGACCGGCCCGACCTGAACCTGGTGGTCTACACCCCGGCACCCGGCAACGAGACGGGGGCCTCGTAGACGTCCCGGTACGCGCTGGTAAAACCGTCAGTGTCCCGGCTGAAGCGCGAGTTTCACTCCGAAGCCGACCAGCACCGTGCCGGTAATGCGGTCGATGATCCGCACAGTCCGGGGGCCTTTCAGCCACTTGGACGCGTAACCGGTCCCGAAGATCAGCAGCGCAAACCAGGCCATAGTCAGGGCAGAGTGGACCCCGGCGAGCACAACCCCCATGAACAAGGGCGAAACCCCTGCGGGTATGAATTGCGGGATGGTGGCGATGTAGAACACGCCCACCTTGGGATTGAGCAAATTGGTTCCGGTCCCTGTCAGCCAGGCCCTAAACAGGCCGGCGCGGGCCGGGACAGCAACCGCTTCCGCTTCCGCCGGCGCCCCGCCCTTCCAGCTCTTCCGCACCAGGGACGCGCCCAGCCACACCATGTAGGCGGCGCCGGCCAGCGTCAGTGCCCGGTACGCCAGTTCCGAGGCGGCAAGGAGAGCGGAAACACCGACGGCGGCGGCCACTCCCCAGATCATGGCCCCGGTACTGATACCCAGGGCAGTTGCAAACGCATAGCTTCGCGACCTCGTCAGGGAGGACCGAAGCACCAGTGCCGTGTCGATGCCGGGAACCAGCGTCAGCAACCCGGCAACCACGGCGAAGGAAAGCAGGGCTTGGGTGATCGTCACCGTTCCAGAATAGGGGGTTACGGTACCGCACCAATCCGGCAGATCGCACCACCGGGGCACATCTGCGAAGTATTCTAAGAGCAAGGTTTTGCAGTAGGCCGGAACGCATCAATCAAGGCGTGGAGAATGGCCGCTGATCCCTCGGGGCAGGTTGGCTGGGGACCTCTTCCAATGCCACCGGAGCCGGTTTTCGACAGCAAGGTTGTTGAAGACTACCTCTGGGAAGTCACCCGCGACTTCATGACGGACGTCAAGGGTGAACACCGTGGTATCGCCTGGGCTGCCACCCTTTTCCGCCTTGGCAAGGCACACACGCTTGCGGCGAGCACGGACCAGGCGCGCGAGGCGGACAGGGAGCAGTGCTCCTTCGCCGACGGGCCGGTGATGGAAGCGTTCCGGACGGGCGAATTCGTCCTGTTGTCCGATCTCGGCCGGGACCGGCGCTGGCCGGGTTACTCCAGCGCCGCCGCCGGCCATGGCGTGCAGTCGCTCCTGTCCGCGCCCATTGTCTCCGAGGGCGGAACGAGCGCCGCAATCAACCTGTATGCCGCCCGGCCCCACACCTTCACCAGCGACGACCTCCTGCGGAGCCGCAGCTACGTGCAGCAGGTGTCCCGCGCCCTGCGCGTCGTGGTGCGGGTCGCCGAGCGCGCGGAAGCGACGGCGGGAATCGCCGTCGTGCAAAGCTCCCTTGTCCTGGTGGACCTGGCGGTCCGCAGCCTGATGAACGAATACGGCCTTAGCCGCGAAGGCGCCCTGAGATTCCTCCAGACTCAGGCCGTGCACCACGAGTTGGACCTGCGCGACGCCGCGCTGAGCGTTGTCGCGCCCGGCGCCGGCATGGACCGCCCCGTTGCGGCTGCGTCCGGGCCCCGGCAGGAACCGCCCGACGGTGTGGAGGACTTCCGCCTGCTGGCCCCGTCAGAGGTTGACCAGCAGTTCCAGACGCCGCCCACGGCGGGCCCTGCAAAGGAGCAGCGCCCGCGAACTACTGCGCGAAGGAGGACGGCATGACAACCGGACAAGAGGACCTGCGCGAAGGAGAGACAACAGGGGGCAGGCACCCCTGGCGCCGGTTTGTGGCCCTGGGGGATTCATACACGGAAGGAGTGGGGGACCCGCACCCGCGCAGCCTTGGTGGGCTCCGCGGCTGGGCTGACCGGTTTGCCGAGGAACTCAGTGCCGGCGAACCGGACTTTGCCTACGCCAACCTGGCCATCCGGGGCCTGCTGCTGCAGCAGATCCTGGACCGGCAGCTGGCTCCCGCGCTTGCGCTGAAGCCGGACCTGGTGGCCATGTCCGGCGGCGGGAATGACATCATTTTCCACCGCGGGGACCCGGACAAGCTGGCCGTCAAGATGGACCGGGCTGTGGAAACGCTGGCAGCCTCCGGCGCCACCGTGCTTCTGTTTGCCGGGCCGGACTGGGGCGGGATCCCTGTGTTCAGCCAGATCCGGGGCAAGATGGCGATCTATAACGAGCACCTGCACAAGATCGCACTGCGGCACCGCGTGACAACGGTGGACCTGTGGTGCCTGCCGGAGCTGCAGGACGCGCGGATGTGGGACCCGGACCGATTACACCTGTCCCCGCTGGGCCACCACGTTGTTGCGGTCGCCGCCCTCGATGCACTGGAAGTGCCGCACAGCCTCGAGCCCCTGCAGCCACGGCCCATGCCGGCACACGGCTGGACGCAGGCGCGGGTGGAAGACCTGGCCTGGGTGCGGCAGTACTTGTTCCCCTGGATGGTGCGGCGGTTCCTGCCGCACGGTCCGGAGGAACTGCCGGCGGCCAAGCGGCCCAAACCGGGACCCGTCGTGCTGCATGACCGCCGGGAGCGCCTTCCGTCAGTCACCCCTCCGGCGGCGGACCCCGGGACGGGCGCGGGCCAGGTGGCCTGACCCTCCGCTACGCTAGCGCTTCTTCGGGGTGCGTTTTGCCGCTGCGTTCATGGCCGCCTTGGCCGCCGGCGGCAGGCCGGCCTGCTCGGTTTCGGGCTCTGCCACCGTTCCCCGGGCCTTGGCGATGGCCGCCATGCCGTGGTAGATCACCAGGGCGGCGGCTGAACCCAGGGCGATGCCGGTGAAGGTCAGCTCCCCGATGGTCCAGGTGTAATCCGCGATGCCGATGATCAGCGCCACGGCGGCCGTGGTCAGGTTGACCGGGTTGGAGAAGTTCACCTTGTTCTGCACCCAGATCTTCACGCCGAGAATGCCGATCATGCCGTACAGCATGGTGGCCGCACCGCCCAGCACGCCCGGCGGGACGGTGGCGATGAGTTCGCCAAACTTGGGGGAGAAGCTGAGCAGGATGGCGAAGATCCCCGCCACCCAGTAGGCCGCCGTCGAATAGACCTTGGTGGCCGCCATGACGCCGATGTTCTCCGCGTAGGTGGTGGTGCCCGAGCCGCCGCCGGCACCGGCCAGCACCGTTGCGGCGCCGTCAGCCATCAGCGCGCGTCCGGAGACGCCGTCGAGGTTCTGGCCGGTCATGGCCGCCACGGACTTCACGTGGCCGATGTTCTCCGCCACCAGCACCAGCACCACGGGTACGAACAGGCCCAGGACACCGATGTGGAACTCGGGGGTCTGGAACTGGGGCATCCCCACCCAGGCCGCGGCGTCCATCTTGTCGTAGCTGACCTCGCCGCGGAGCATGGCCACCAGGTAGCCCGCCACCACGCCCACCAGGATGCTGAGCCGGCCCAGGATCCCGCGGAACAGGACACTGGTCAGGATGATGGTGGCAAGGGTGACGACGGCGGTGACGGGCGCGGCGTCGAAGTTCTGCTTGGCGGCGGGGGCAAGGTTAAGGCCGATCAGGGCCACGATGGCGCCGGTGACGATGGGCGGCATGAGCCGGTTGATCCACTCGGCGCCGAACTTCTGCACGATGGCGCCCACCAGGGCCAGCGTGGCACCGGCCAGGACCACGCCGCCCAGGGCACCCGGCACGCCGAACTGCTGCTGGGAGGCCATGATGGGGGCAATGAACGCGAAGCTGGAGCCAAGGTAGCTGGGCACCCGGCCCTTGGTGATCACCAGGAACAGCAGGGTGCCGATGCCGGAGAAGAACGGCGTGGTGGCGGGCGGCATGCCGGTGATGATGGGCACCAGGAAGGTGGCGCCGAACATGGCCACCACGTGCTGCATGCCCACGCCGATGGTCAGCGGCCACGCCAGCCGCTCATCGGGTGCCACCACATGGCCGGGCTTGATGGACTTGCCGGTGCCGTGCAGCTTCCACTTGATTCCGAGCATGCTCATGGCGGAGGCCTTTCAAAGGGGGGGGATGCCGCGAAGGGCGAAGACGGGTTGCCACCAGAATACCGCCCAGCGTTTGCCGGACTGCTGTGGCCAACGTCACCGCGCTCACGGGAAGAGGGCAGGGGTGATTGAAGTTGCAAGTATTGACAGCGAAGAGGCCGCCCCGGCTGGCGGGGAGGCGCAGCGAAAGGTAAGCCAATGACCATTGCCCATGAAGAAGCGGTTATCGACCCGGCCGCCGTCGACGCCATCTTTGCCCAGGCCCGCACGGCCAACTCCTTCACCGGCGAGGTGACCGAGGAGCAGGCGCAGGCCATCTACGAACTTACGAAGTTCGGCCCCACCGCCTTCAACTCCCAGCCCCTGCGCGTCACGTACGTCCGCTCCGACGAGGCCCGCGCCAAGCTCGTGGACGCCCTGATGCCGGGCAACCGCGCCAAGACCGCCTCCGCACCGCTAGTGGCCATCCTCAGCTACGACACCGACTGGGCGGGCCAGTGGGACAACTTCCTCCCCGGCTACAATGCCCCCAAGGCGATGTACGACGCGAACCCGGAGCTGGCCGCTGCCACAGGCAACAACAACGCCCACCTTCAGGCCGGGTACTTCATCCTGGCCGTCCGGTCCCTCGGTTTCGCTGCCGGCCCGATGACCGGCGCCGACTTCGGCGCCATCGACGAGGCCTTCTTCCCGGCCGGCGACCAGAAGAGCTTCCTGGTGGTCAACATCGGCCGGCCCGGTGAGGACGCCTGGCGCGACGCCAAGCCGAAGTTCGCCTACGAGGACGTCGTCCGCACCGTCTAACCCCGTCGGCGGTCAAACCTGACGAAACCTTGATGCCCTATCACTTTTGGTCCTCATGCACCCGGAATGGGGACCAAAAGTGATAGGGCATCGCATCTAAGGGCGGCAGTGGGAGACTGGGCCTATGCCGATGCGGAACCTCATCTTTGTGGCGTTCGTCGAAACTGTGGCCGACGGCGCGGTTTTCTTGCGCATGGACTGGCCGCTGCACATCACGCTGGTGAGGTTCGACGCCGGAAGCCGGGACGGTGCCGACCCCACCGAACGGGTCACCCACCTCGCCGAAGGCCCGGCTGAAGCCGCCCTGGGTGCACACCTGTTGGTGGGGGAGGACGCAGCGTTCGGCCGCGATGGGTCCGTGGCCGTCAGCCTGGTGAAACCCAACAAAACGCTGCAGGCACTGCACGAGGCGCTGGTTGAGGCAGTGACGGCGGTGGACGGCAGGATCCTCACGCCGCGGCACACGATGTCCGGCTACCGCCCGCACGTCTCCCACCACGCCACCCGGGAAGGGACCGTCAAGCGGCTGAACCCGGGAGACGCCGTCGTGCTTGACCGCATTGCCCTGGTGGACATGGCGCCGGACGGTGACCGCACCATCCGGCGCGTCCTCCGGCTCTGGAGCCGGATAGCGGAAGCCGGCTAGGCGATCACGCCGTCCACCAGTGCTTTCGCCTCGGCCTGAACCTGCTTGAGGTGCTCTTCGCCCTTGAAAGACTCGGCGTAGATCTTGTACACGTCCTCGGTGCCGGAGGGACGGGCGGCAAACCAGGCGTTCTCCGTGACCACCTTGAGGCCGCCGATGGCCGCGCCGTTGCCGGGCGCCTCGGTGAGCTTCGCCGTGATCTCCTCGCCGGCCAGCGATGTTGCAGTGACGTCCGCGGCAGAGAGCTTGCCCAGCTTCGCCTTCTGCTCGCGCGTGGCTGCGGCGTCGATGCGTGCGTAGACGGGAGCACCGAACTGGTCCGTCAGCCCCTTGTACAGCTGGGAAGGGGACTTGCCCGTGACCGCGGTGATTTCAGAAGCCAGCAGGGCCAGGAGGATGCCGTCCTTGTCGGTGGTCCAGACGCTGCCGTCCAACTTGTTAAAGGAAGCGCCCGCGGATTCCTCGCCGCCGAACGCGCCCTCGCCGGAGAGCAGGCCGGGCACGAACCATTTGAAGCCCACGGGCACCTCCACGAGTTTGCGGCCCAGGCTCTGCGCTACCCGGTCGATGATGGAGGAAGAGACCAGGGTCTTGCCCACCACGGATTCGGGGTTCCAGCCGCTGCGGTTCCGGTACAGGTAGTCGATGGCCACGGCGAGGTAGTGGTTGGGGTTCATCAGGCCGCCGTCCGGGGTGACGATGCCGTGCCGGTCGGCGTCGGCGTCGTTGCCGGTGGCCACGTCAAAGGCGGACCCGCCGTCGGACATCCGCTTGATCAGCGACGCCATGGCCGACGGCGACGAGCAGTCCATCCGGATTTTTTCGTCCCAGTCCAGGGTCATGAAGGCCCACTGCGGATCGATGGTGGGGTTCACCACCGTGAGGTTCAGCTGGTGGCGTTCGCCGATCTCGCCCCAGTAGTCCACGGCGGCCCCGCCCATGGGATCAGCACCGATCCGGACACCGGCCTCGCGGATGGCGTCCAGGTTGAGGACGGCCGGAAGGTCGTCCACGTAGCTGCTGAGGAAGTCGAACTTGCCGGTGGTGTCTGCGGCCAGCGCATCGGCCAACTGCACCCGCTTGACGCCGCGGAGGCCGTTCTCGAGCAGCTCATTGGCGCGGTTGGCGATCCAGCCGGTGGCGTCGGAATCGGCCGGTCCGCCGTGCGGGGGGTTGTACTTGAAGCCGCCGTCCGCCGGCGGGTTGTGGCTGGGGGTGACCACGATGCCGTCAGCCTGGGGCGCGCCCGGGCCGGCGTTGCGGTTGTACGTGAGGATGGCGTGACTCAGGGCCGGGGTGGGGGTGTAGCCGTGGCGGGCGTCAATCAGGACCTGAACGCCGTTGGCCGCGAGCACCTCAAGCGCGGAATTCTGGGCCGGCTCGCTCAGGGCGTGGGTGTCCTTGGCCAGGAACAGCGGTCCGGTGACGCCCTGCGCAGCCCGGTACTCCACGATGGCCTGGGTGATGGCCACAATGTGCTTTTCGTTGAAGGACGCCTTGAGGCTGGAACCGCGGTGCCCGGATGTACCGAACACGACGCGCTGGCCCGGATCACCGAGGTCCGGAGTGATGTCGTAGTACGCGTCAAGGAGCGCAGTGATGTCAACAAGGTCCTGGGGTAGGGCAACTGTGCCCGCGCGGCTAGCCATGGCACCAGCATGCCAGAACCTGGCAGCAGTCCAAACGACCCCCGCCCGCAACCCGTCCCTGTGACGGGGCCGCGTCATCAAAACAGGCCGGAACCAAGTACCGCACCTGAGTACCAGCGCGGAAAGTACTTATATACCGGCCCTTGCGCCCGCTGTTACTTTCGAGGAATCCGGAGAAACATCCGCAGGCAAAGCACGACGGCGGCCTGCGCCGCCGTTGTTTCAGGCAGGGAAGCAGGGGAGCAGCCATGGGGGCAGGAGACGGAGCAGCCGAGCAGTCCAGGCTGGCCGCTGAAAGGGTTGCACGGCTTAAGCGCCAGCTGGACCAAACCGAGCGTTCCACAAGGGCGTGGGACGCGGGGGCTGCCGGCGCGCGCACCGTGGCGGACAAGCTCAGCGAACTGGTTCCGCGGGGCTGGTATGTGCTGCACGACGTGCACTGGCCGGGCCGGCCCAAGGCCAATCTCGACCATGTGCTCGTGGGCCCCGGCGGCATCGTGGTGGTGGACGCCAAGAACTGGACCGGCGAGGTGCGGGTGTCGTCCGGTGTGCTGTGGCAGGGGCGCTACGCGCGCACCCAGGCGGTGGAGGGCGCGCTGGCACAGTGCGCCGCCGTGGCGTCAGTGATGGCGCCGCCGTACCGCCGCCTGGTCCGGCCGCTGATCTGCATGGCCGGGCAGCCCGACCTCTTCGGTGTCACCAGCTCGGACGTTGCTGTTGCCGGTGCGGACCGTGTGGTGGGTGCCGTGGAGTCCCTGCCGGCCGTCCTGGACCAGCAGGCCGTGGTGGATATTTACGAATTCCTCGGCCAGGAGCTCACGCATGAGCAGGAGCCCGGGATTACGGCCTTCCGCAATGTCCCGGCAGGGACTGTTGTCCGGCCCGCCGGAGGGCTGCCACCCGGAGGTCTTCCCGCAGAAGATGCCCGGGTGAAAGATATAGCGGCCCAAGAGGCGGCGCAGGCGAAAGATGCCGGAGCCGAAGTTCGGGCGTCTGAAAAAGCCAGGCCTGACGGTGCCGGCCCTGAAGAGACCGGGCTTGAAGAGGCCGGGGCTGAAGGGGCCCAAACTGGCGGGACCGGGACTTCGAACGCCCGGACCCAACGTACGGTTGCGCCGGAAGGCCGCCGCACCGGAAGCCCAACCGGAGCCCACCGGGGGTCGAGGAACCGTGGCGGAAGCACGCCCCGGCATCCGGCAGCACGGCACCTTTCAGGGGCACGGCACGCGGGCGGGGCCCGGCACGGCCGGTCCGCCAAGGCCCAACATCCCGGGGCAACCAGCGCAGGACGCCTGGCACTGCTGGCCGCCTTCGTTATCTTCGCGGTGTACGTTCTGCCATGCTGGACGCAGTAGGTACACGCAGCCCTCCGCGGCTTGCATTCCGGACGGCGGCGCTGATCCGGTGAAGCCGTTCTGAATCGAGCGTCCAGGACTGCCAGTACAGCGGGACATCTTCGTGCATGTCCTCCTCCAGCAACACCAGGGAACCCATGGCCAATTCCTCACAAAGCTGCAGTTCCGGGAGCATGCCCCAGCCCAGCCCCGCCCTGATGGCGGCCAGGAACCCTTCCGACGAGGGGACCGTATGCGTGGGCGGGGACTGCTCCACCCCTTTGGCCGCGAGCAGTTCCCGCTGGAGAATGTCTTTCGCGTTGAACTTCAGCACCGGCATGCCTTCCCAATCCACGCCGTTCCGGCCTGCGAAGCGCCGGTGAAGTGCCGCGGAGGCCACGGGGATGTAGCGCATATGGCCCAGCAGCTCCACACGGCAGCCGTTCACCGGGACGGGATTGGAGGTCACCGCGCCCATCACGTCCCCCTGCCGCAAGAGCTGGCTGCTAAAGCCCTGGTCCTCGATGTGCAGGTCCAGCATGGTGTCCGTCCACCCTGCAGCAACAGCCAGGACCGGGACGAACCAGGTAGCAAGCGAGTCCGCGTTGACGGCCACCGGCATGACGGCGCGGGAAGCGGCGCCGCTGCCGAGCGCCGCTGCGGCTTCTGCTTCGAGGACCTGCACCTGGCGTGCCATGCGGAGCAGCACCATGCCGGCGTCCGTGGCGGCACAAGGCACCCGGCGCCGGACCAGGACCTGGCCGGTTGAGGCCTCCAGTGCCTTGATCCGCTGGCTGACGGCCGACGGTGTGAGCCGCAGGAGGTCTGCGGCGGCCTCAAAGGTCCCTTCGTCGATGACCGCCGCGAGGGCGCGCAGGTGTTCGAAGTTCATAAAGGAATTCTAATTCTTCCTAAGAATCAATCGTTTGTCTTCATCCTCGTCCTTCCGTACCGTCGGTAGCATGTGGATTACGGGGATGACCGGCATGCTGTCCGGACTGGCACTCATTGTGGCTATCGGCGCGCAGAACGCTTTTGTGCTGCGGCAGGGCATCCGCCGGGAACACATCGGAGCAGTGGTTGCCGTATGCATGGCGGGAGATGCCGCCCTGATTCTCGGCGGGACCGCCGGTATCGGCGCGCTGGTCACCCGGTTTCCCGAGGTCCTGCAGGTACTGCGTTGGGGCGGCGCCGCCTATCTCGCCTGGTTTGCGGCAAGGTCGTTCCTGGCTGCAGCCAGGCCGTCCGGACTTGCCCAGGGCGCACCGAGGTCTAAAGGCTCGGTGATTGCCGGCGCTGCCGCCCTGACCTTCCTCAATCCCCATGTCTACCTCGACACCGTGGTCCTCCTGGGCAGCCTCGCCAACCAGCAGGGGCAGGACCTGCGGTGGGTTTTCGCCGGCGGCGCCGTTGCCGGAAGCGTGCTCTGGTTTTCGGCCCTGGGGTATGGTGCCCGCGCCTTGGCAGATGTCCTGGCCAGCCCCCGGACCTGGCGCCTGGTGGACCTGGCCATTGGTGTCATCATGCTCGGCCTGGCGGTCAAGCTCATCCTGCAGTGACGGGCGCCAAATCCACGGCAGGCGCTAGGCTGGACCTAAAATTCCAGGGGGAAAACCATGACCGACCAGCCTTCCCAGCGCCCTGATCCGCAGTGGCCTGGTTCCGCCAGGAACCATGACTCCGCACCTGGTGTGCCGCCGTCGGGCTATGAACCGCCCCGCTTCGTGCCGCCCTACGGCTCCGGAACGCCCGCGCCCCCTTACGGCCAGGACGCACACAGCCGGGAAGACGGGCCCGGCAACCAGTACAGCCAGTTCGGGCAGCACCAGGCCTATGGACAGCAGCCGCCCTACGGCCAGCCGTACAGTCCTTATGGGCAACAGGCCTATTATGGTGCGCCGGCGCACCATAAGACCCTCAGCATCGCCAGCATGGTCTGCGGCATCGCGTCCGTGATCATGGGCTGGCTGATGCTGCCGCAGATCGCGGCGGTCATCACGGGACACATGGCGCTTCGGCGCGAGCCGTCCGGGAGGGGCATGTCCATCACCGGCCTGGTCCTGGGGTATTTGTGCGTGCTCGGCTACGGGGCGTTCTGGCTCCTGCTCATCATCGGGCTTGCCTACGCCGGCTCCACTTCCAGCTACACCTTTTAACTAACCCCGGATGCCCTGTCACTTCTGGTTCCTAACACCTCATGTTAGGGACCAGAAGTGACAGGGCATTGTGGTGGGCAGCCCCCGGTACGCGCTAGCGGCGCTGCCCTGCCCGTGCCCGGTGCGCGTTCCTGCGCAGCTGCAGGATCCGGGCGCCGCCCGCCGCGGCCACCAGGACCCCGCCCGTGACGCTGGCAATGAACAATGCCATCCCCAGCGGGACGGCACCTTCGAGGCCCAGGAACTTCACCAGGACAAGCTCCTGGTTCTGCAGGATGAAGATGATCAGCAGGATGAGCAGCACCAGCGCAGCCACAACGGCGGCCCAGATGACGCCCGTCCGGGTGACCTGCCGCTCCCCGGCGCCGCCCGCAGCGGGGCCCGGCGCGGGTGCGCCGGCCGAGTAGGAGGGTGCGTTGCTGTAGCGGTCCGCCGCCTGGCCGGCCGGGGGTGTTCCGGCTCCAGGCTCCTGCCGCCCGTCGGATCCAGGCGTGTGCTGTCCAGCGCTCATGGTCATCCCCTTCCGCAAATGCTAAGCATGCTTACCACTCCACCCTAGCGCCGGGATTTGCAACAGCACAACCAAGCAAGGGCCGATGGCGAGCTGCAGTTGCCAGACAAGGCGGAAGGGCCTCCTGCGGAAGGCCCTTCCAGAAACCCTGACCCGGGTCACACCCTCTCCTTGCTCCGTTCAGCCGAAGGGGTGCGGGGCGTTGGCGTCCGGCGCCAGCCCGGGAAAGCCCAGAACGTGTAGTCCTGTCCCTTGACGCGTGGTTCCGAAGTTTCCGCCGGGGTTTCCTGCTCGGCTTCAGGCTTGCGTTCGGCTTCCTTCTTGTAGCCCCACCCGAAGTCCTTGCTGTATCCGTAGCACATCACAGACCTCCTTAAGTGACTGCCCTTTAATCGTCCTCCTGTTCGGTCGGGGAGTCGATATGCCCGGGCAGATTGCGTGGCTTCGTCCGAGGGTGCTGTCACCGCGAGCCAGCCACCGATTCGGCCTCCTGCGGGCCGTGGAAGTCACACGGGCCCTGGTGGCGGAGCGGAAGGAGGCAAGTCCTGCCGGTGGGAAGATGCACCAGGGCACAGCGCCCCGCCTGGGCCACGTCCTCCCGGACATTCGGATTGCTCACGTCCGGCCGGGAACCCCCGCCATCGATAAGGGCTTCGCCGGAGGCGGCGGTGGGATATTCAGCGTTCATTAGGGCAACTCCTCGTTGAGCATTAGCCGGGTGGAAGATGCAAAGGGTGACGCCTTTAAGAGTCTGCGCCGGCCCGGTTACAGGAGGGTTAAACGCGCGTTAGGAACTGGTCAACACGCCCCCGGCTAGAAGCCCAGCTGGTGCGCCACCTGCAGCAGCAGGGGCTCTGAACCGGACGGCCCCACCAGCTGGATTCCCATCGGCAGGCCGCTGCCCGCGGCTCCGCCGGTCCAATACACCGGGACGGTGATTGCCGGCAGCCCGCACACGTTGACCAGTGAGGACCACGGCGCGAACTCGCATTGTTTCCGATAGTCGCCGTCGGCGTCGCCCGGCCATTGCGCGGCAGGCCAGAGGCCGTCTCCATGGCCGGTGCCGGTGAACCAGCCCACCGGCCGCGGCGTTTGGGCCAGGGCGGGCATCAGCATCAGGTCCCACTGCCCGTACTGCGTCACCGTGTCCTGCTGGAACTGCCGCAGGAACGCCAGTGATTCAGCCAGTTTCGCGGCGCTGCGTTGCTGTGCGCGGCGCCGGAAGGTCCGGGTCAACGGGGCCAGCAGCGGCTCGCGCTGCGGGCTGATCCTGGCGGTGCCCACGCCGGCGGTCCAGGCCGTGGTGAACGCCTCCGGGTACCGGTTGTCGTAGCGGACGGCTGCCTCGGCGACGGAATGGCCGGCGTGCTCCAAAAGGTTCCTGCCGGTTTCCAGGGCATCCAGGGCTTCCTGCTCCGGCGTGAACGGAAAGGTGCCGGACCAGGGGCTGTCGAGCGTGAGCCCGATCCGCAGCGGGCGCGGCTCCCGGCCAAGGTCCTGCAGATAGCTCCCTTCCGGAACCATGGCGTCCATCAACAGCGCGGCATCGGCGGCGCTGCGCGCCAGGGGACCGGGGACCACCAGCCTGGCGGGATCACCCTGGCTTTCCCCGGCGGGCACCACGCCCCGCCCCGGCTTGAGCCCGACCAGCCCGCAGGCCGCCGCCGGGATCCGTACTGATCCGCCGCCGTCGGACCCGGGCGCGAAGGGGAGCATCCCCGCCGCCACTGCGGCGGCGCTGCCTCCTGAAGAGCCGCCGGAGCTCCTGCTGGGAGCGTGCGGATTGCGCGACGGCGGCGCGATGCGGTTTTCGCTGTAAGCCGTCAGTCCGAATTCAGGCACCTGCGTTTTTCCGAGCGTGACAGCCCCGGCTTCGCGGAGTGCGGCCACTAACGGTGAGTCCGCAGGGGCGGGTTTGTGGTCAAGGGCGGCGCTGCCGTGGGTCGTCACCACGCCTGCCACGTCCGTAAGGTCCTTGAAGGCTAAGGGCATGCCGTGCAGGAGGGGGAGCTGGTCCGCTGACGCCCGCGCCCGCCGGGCGTCCGCCGCCCGCGCCCCGGCCAGGGCCTGGTCCGCCGTCACGGTAACAAAGGCACCCAGCAGGGGATTGAGCTGTCCGATCCGCGCAAGGAAGTGGCGTGTCACAGCAAGAGCGGACACATCGCCCTGACGCAGGCAGTCCCGCAGCTCCACTGCGGAAAGTTCGTGGAGCTCAGCCACGGTGCTTCTGCTTCCCGGGCTCCTGGCCTGTGCCGGATTGGACGGCCGGGACGGCGGGCTGCGCTGCGGGCAAGGGATCTCCGTCAGTGTTGTGGAAGCTTCGCTGTCTTAGAAGCGTACCCCGGACGCCCGGACCTCCCCTTGAAGGAAGTACTAGGCTTAAAGGTGACTTCCCTCCGCCACGACAGGATTTCCCATGAGTGATTTCGATACCGTTCCCGTCCGCGACGTCCCAGACGACGCCGTCATCCTGGACGTCCGGGAGGACTACGAGTGGGTGGCCGGGCACGCCGAAGGCGCAGTGCATATCCCCATGGACCAGATTCCGGCCCGGCTCGAGGACCTGGATCCGGACGAGGACCTCTACATCATCTGCAGGACCGGCGGCCGCTCCTTCCGTGTGGCGCAATGGCTCACCGGCCAGGGCTACACGGCCATCAACGTGGCCGGCGGCATGGACCAGTGGCTCGAACTCGGCAAACCCCTCGTCTCGGACAACGGGCTCAAGCCGATCGTTCTTTGATGCCCGCCCGCTTCCTCACGTACGCGTTCCTTGGCCCGGAGGGAACCTTCACCGAAGCCGCGCTGATGCAGGTGCCGGACGCCGGTGAGGCTACCCGGATCCCGGCGTCCAACGTCAACGCCGCCCTGGAGCTGGTGCGGGCAGAGGCTGCCGACGCCGCCATGGTCCCCATCGAGAACTCCGTGGAGGGCGGTGTGACTGCCACCCTTGACGCCATCGCCGTCGGGCAGGAACTGCGGATTGTCCGGGAAGTCCTGGTGCCCATCAGCTTCGTGCTGGTTGCGCGGCCGGGTGTGCAGCCGGGTGAAGTGCGGAAAGTTTCCACACACGGTCATGCATGGGCGCAGTGCCGGGTGTGGATGGACCGGAACATCCCCAATGCGGAGTACGTGCCGGGATCTTCCACTGCGGCGGCGGCCCTGGGGCTGCTTGAGGAGGACTGTCATTATGACGCCGCGATCTGCGCCCCGCTGGTGGCCCGGGAGCACCCCGGTCTCCCGGTCCTTGCCGGGAACATCGGGGACAACCCCGGTGCGGTCACCCGCTTCATCCTGGTCAGCAAGCCCGGCCGGCTGCCGGAGCGGACGGGCGCGGACAAGACCACAGTGGTGGTCCCGCTTCCCCAGGACCGGCCCGGCGCGCTGATGGAGATCCTGGACCAGTTCGCCAGCCGCGGCGTGAACCTCAGCCGGATTGAATCCCGGCCCACCGGACAATACCTTGGCCACTACTTCTTCAGCATCGACGCCGACGGGCACGTGCGGGATGCCCGGGTGGCCGACGCCCTGGCCGGCCTGCACCGCATCAGCCCGGGCACGCGCTTCCTGGGCTCATACCCAAGGGCGGACCGGCTGGAATCGGCCGTGGAAGCGCATACGTCCGACCAGGCATTTGCGGCAGCAAAGGCTTGGGTGGGCGCCATCCTGCGGCCTTGACCTACCGGAAGGGAAAGCGCTTCCGCCGCTTCGCCCACAGCGTAGGCAAATGCCCTTCCGGGTACTTCCCGGGGGTGTGGACAGTGCATATGCTTACTTGATCCATATGGGGGATGGCCCCTAACGAAGGGAGCGGGTCATGACTGCCAGCAGCAGCGACAACGACGGCCAGGGGATGATCGTCAACCCCAGGCCCACCGCCGACAACCAGGACTGGGACGGCGACGAGGCAGACCGTGCTGACCGCCTGCGCTTCGAAGAGGAACAGGCGATGATCCGCGAGCAGTCCGAGGCCCGGGCTGCCGCAAAGGCAGCAGCCCAGGCTGCCAAAAAAGCCAACACCTGACCGGCCGCACCCCCGCTCCGACCTCCGCCGCGTACGCAACCCCAGCCCTACCTAACCGACTGCACCGGAACCGGCGCACCTAGCCGGGCTGCCGGCGTCGTGCCTAAATCCCGCCCTTGACCCTGACCAGCAGCGACCGGGGATCCACCTGGACGGTAAGCCTGGTGGCCTCGCCCGACGTGTCGCCGTCGAGCTGCGTGGGCATCGGCTCCGGGCACTTGATGATTACCCGTCCTGACCTGTACACGGTCATGATGGGCAGCTTTCCGCTGTGCTTGAAGAGGACCTTCACGTACATCAGCAGCCAGCCCAGGGCGCTGCGCGGACTCATCACCACCACGTCCAGCATGCCGTCGTCGATCATGGCTTGCGGAATGAAGTCGATCCCGCCGGGAACCAGGCCGCAGTTGGCGAAAAGCACGCTGCGGATGTTCCTTACCTGCTCCGGGCTTCCGTCCAGCGAGATGGAGATCTTTTTGCGCCGGCCGGGCAGGTGCCGCATCCCGGCTTCGGTGTAGGCGAGCCAGCCCACGGCCTTTTTCAGGCCGGCGTTGGTGTCCGCCAGCACCTCCGCGTCCATGCCGATTCCCGCAATCACCAGGAAGACGTGCTCGGAGGAATGCCCGGTCCGCGAATTGTGGATCCCCATCCGGGCGGTATCGATGAAGCGTTGCCGGCCGAACAGCGCCGTCTGGACATTGCCTTGGAGATCGTTGACGTCCAGCTCCAGGTTCCGCGCCAGCAGGTTGCCCGTTCCCAGCGGGATAAGGCCCATCGCCACCCCGGTGTGCGCGAGGGACTCCGCCGCCACCCGGACGGTACCGTCGCCGCCGCCCACCAGGACGACGTCGGGCCTGGTTGCCAAAGCGGCCTGCATCTGGGAAAAGCCGGGATCCTCGAGTGTGGTTTCGAAGAATGCCGGTGCGTCCCAGCCTGCGGCCAGGCAGGTGCGCCGGATGGTCTCTTTCGCCTCCTGGGCTCGTGCCTTGACGGGATTCAGGATGACTGCCACGCGCTGCTCCGCGAGCCCGGATTCGTGCGCATCTTCGGCCACCGCGCTCCGCACGTGCAGGGCTTTGAGTTTGCGCACGCCCCACCAGCTGGAGATGGCGAAGGCAAGCGCCACCCCGATCAGCACGTAGAGAATCCAGTCGCTCATGGTGCTTCCACAGTAGCCCGGCGGAAGCCGCGCCATCCCGGCGCGCCCCTGCCGCCCGCCGTCGTGCCGTGTTTTGGATACCCTTGTCTGGTGATCGACGTAAAAGACCTCAGCGAAAACCCGGACAAGTACCGCGCCAGCCAGCGCGCCCGCGGCGCGGACGAATCAGTGGTGGACGCGATCGTCGCTGCCGATTCCGCCCGCCGCGCTGCACTGATCCGCTTTGAGAACCTGCGCGCGGAGCAGAACGCGTTCGGCAAGAAGGTGGCGCAGGCCAAGGGCGAGGAGAAGCAGGCCCTGCTGGCAGAGGTCAAGGAGCTGGCGAACTCGGTGAAGGCAGCTTCGGCGGAAGCCGACGCCGCGCAGACCAAGCAGGAAGAACTGCTGCGCACCATCCCCAACCTCATCGAGGAAGGCGTCCCGGAAGGCGGCGAGGACGACTATGTTGTGATCAAGACCGTCGGCACGCCGCGCGAATTTCCCGACTTCGAGCCCCGCGACCACCTGGAAATTGGTGAGCTGATCGGCGCGATCGACATGGAACGCGGCGCCAAGGTTTCCGGCGCGCGCTTCTACTTCCTCCGCGGCGTAGGTGCCCGGCTGGAGATGGCGCTGCTGCAGATGGCCATGGACCAGGCCATCGAGGCCGGCTTCATCCCGATGATCACGCCCACCCTGGTGCGCCCCGAGACGATGCAGGGGACAGGGTTCGACGTGAAGCACGACGCCGAGATCTACCGCCTTGCCGAGGACGACCTTTACCTGGTGGGAACCTCGGAGGTTTCCCTGGCCGGCTACCACGCAGACGAGATCCTCGACTTCTCCGCCGGCCCCATCCGCTACGCCGGCCAGAGCTCCTGCTACCGCCGAGAGGCCGGATCGCACGGCAAGGACACCCGCGGCATCATCCGCGTGCACCAGTTCAACAAGGTGGAAATGTTCATCTACACCACCGTTGAGGAAGCCGCCGCGGAGCACCAGCGGCTGCTGGCGTGGGAAGAGGAAATGCTGGCCAAGTGCGAGCTGCCCTACCGCGTCATTGACACCGCAGCCGGGGACCTGGGCACCTCCGCCGCCCGGAAGTTCGACTGCGAGGCATGGGTTCCCACCCAGGGCGCCTACCGTGAACTCACCTCCACCTCGAATTGCACCACCTTCCAGGCCCGCCGCCTGAACATCCGTGAACGCGTGGTCAACGCAGAAGGCGCGGCCAAGGGCACCCGGTCCGTGGCCACCCTGAACGGCACCCTGGCTACCACCCGCTGGATAGTGGCCCTCCTGGAGCACCACCAGAACGCCGACGGGTCCGTCAATGTGCCCAAGGCGCTGCAGAAGTACCTGGGCGGCCTTGAGGTCCTGCCGGTTCTGTAGCGTTCCTGCTCCCCGGCTTGTCCGCGGATTAGGGCCTTCACGGCCCTGGTCCGCGGACGGGCCAGGTCCGGGCGCCATCCAAGTATTAACGCAGCGTTCGCTAAATTTGTGGCGCGTGTCCTAGCGAAGGTTAGTTACGTCTGGTTCACTGTGTGGATGACAACGCTGATTGAAACCTCAGTCGCCGGCAACGATGACCGGCGAGACAACAACAACGGCCGGCAACTCATGATCGCCCTGGACGTGGACGGCACGCTGGTGGACCACGACGGCCACATGTCCCCGAACGTCCGGGAAGCCGCGCAGGCCGTGGTCGCCGCCGGGCACGAGGTGATTATCGCCACCGGTAGGTCCCTCAACGCCACCCTTCCCATCATCGAAAAGATCGGCATCGAGCGCGGCTACGCGGTTTGTTGCAACGGTGGTGTGACCCTGCGCCTGCACCCGGACCTGGACAACGGCTACGAGGTGATGCACAAGGCCACGTTCGATCCTGCGCCTGCCCTGCGCGCACTGCGCGAGCGCCTCCCTTCCGCCAAGTACGCGCTGGAGGACGCCGACGGCAACTTCCTGTCCACCGAACGCTTCCAGGACGCGAGCTTCGGCGTCGAGGCTGTAGGCGTGGATTTCAACACCATGCTCGAGGCCACGGCGGTCCGCGTGGTGGTGTTCAGTGCCGAGAACACGCCGGAGGAATTCAACGAGGCAATCGAACACGTGGGCCTCGCCGGTGTGACCTACTCGGTTGGATGGACGGCATGGCTGGATATCGCCGCTGCCGGAGTCACCAAGGCCAGCGCCCTGGAAAACCTGCGCCTCCAGCTGGGCATCGACCCGGACCTCACCGTGGCTATCGGCGACGGCCGCAATGACATCGAGATGCTGGGCTGGGCCGGCCGCGGTGTGGCCATGGGCCAGGCGCCGGAGGAAGTCGTTGCCGCCGCTGACGAGGTCACCCGTTCAGTGTGCGACGACGGCGCTGCCCACGTCCTGCGCAGCCTCCTCTAAGCCTGCGCCGGATGCCCAGGTCCAGCTGGACCGGAACGCGGCTCCGGTCCGGACCCGGCCCGCAGTCAAGGCAGAATAGAAGACATGACCCTTACGACGTTCGCCCTCGTCCGCCATGGCCAGACCGACTGGAACGCCGAGCGCCGGCTGCAGGGATCCACTGACATCCCGCTGAACGACGTCGGCCGCGGCCAGGCGCGTGACGCCGTCGCCGTCCTTGCCCCGTACCAGTGGGACGCGATCGTCTCCTCGCCGCTGAGCCGCGCAGCTGAAACGGCGGACATCATCGCCGAAGGCCTCGGGCTTACCGTGTCCAGGCGGGTCCCGGAACTCACTGAGCGGAGCTTCGGCCCTGCCGAAGGCATGCAGGCCGGCCCCGAGCTGGATGCCCTGCGCGAACCGGGCGGGTTCAAGGGCGCCGAAAGCGAGGATGAGGCAGCAACCCGCGGACTTGCTGCCCTGGAGGCGCTCGCCGAGGAGTTTTCCGGTCAGCGGCTCCTGGTGGTCACGCACGGCACGTTGCTCCGCGTCAGCCTCAGCCGGGCCATCGGTGAGACGCTCACCAGCGTAAACAACGCCGTCCTCAACCTCGCGCACCACCACGCGATCGACGGGTGGCAGCTGGAATACTTCAACGGCGAACCGGTCCTGGCAGCGACCGGCAGCTAAGCATTGTAAGAGATTGAACGTCCGACGGCGGCCGGCGGCTTAGCCGGTCAGCGCGCCTCGAGGATCAGCGCCAGCAGCCGGGCCGCCGCGGGCCGCGCGGCATGTTCCTCGTTCCACTGCGCCCGGGCTACTGCCTTGCTGACGGCCTGCGTGGTGATTCCGAGTTCCTGGGCCACGGCTTTCTGTTGCCCGCGCACCCCTGGGGTCAACAGGTCGAGGACGCGCCATTCGGCGCCGGAGCGGTCCCGGACAATGTGGCCGAGCAGCCTGAGCACCGCCTCGGCCTCCTGGGCAACGTCCGCCAGCGGACCTTCAACGGCCACGGGCACCCTGTCCTTGCTGCTTCGGAGGCGGTCCACGGCCCGCCGCGCGTACACCAGACCGTGCCCGGAGGCGTCCTTGATCTGATTGGGCAGCGGCTCGTTCACCGGGCCAACGCCAATCCCCACGTACCAGTAGCCACTGCGGAGCGCGATCAGTGCCGCGTCCACAGCCTGGTGCGGAACGTCCACGATGCCCTGCACCTCATCCTCGACGGAGCGGTCGAAGTCCAGGCGCGCGGGGATGTGCCGCAGGTCCTTGAGCAGCTGCGGAACCCGGTCACCGTCGCGCCGGCTGTCCGTCTGGTTGATGGTCAGCGTGAACATTCTGGGTACACACTACCCGGAAGTAGGAAACCCGGAACCGGGATGTTACGGCTGGCCAGCGCCACATTTCCTTGGAGCGGATGCTCCCGGTGGTTGCCTGCGCCCCGCCTATCTGTTGCGATGGAGGGATGGCCCGCCAAGAGGCGGTGCACCCGACGTGAGGATGGTTATGGCCGGCAGCACTGGGCAGGAAGAAACACCGCGGGAAGGGACAGCGCAGGAGGAACTCGACCTTGTGGACCGCTGGTGGCGGGCCGCCAACTACCTCTCGGTGGGCCAGATCTACCTCCGCTCCAACCCCCTGCTGCGTGAACCGCTGCAGCCGGAGCACACCAAGTCCAGGTTGCTGGGCCACTGGGGCACAACGCCCGGGTTGAACTTCGTTTACGCCCACCTGAACCGCGTTATCCGCCGCGACTCCGCCGAGATGCTCTTTGTTGCGGGACCCGGCCATGGCGGTCCCGCCGTCGTCGCCAACGCCTGGCTGGAAGGCACCTACTCGGAGATTTACTCCCACGTGGGGAACGACGCCGACGGGATGGCCGAGCTGTTCCGCCAGTTCTCCTATCCGGGCGGCATCCCCAGCCACGCCGCCCCGGAAAGTCCCGGTTCCATCAGCGAGGGCGGTGAACTCGGGTACTCACTGGCTCACGCCTACGGCTCAGTGTTCGACAACCCGCAGCTGGTGACCGCCGTCGTGATCGGCGACGGCGAGGCGGAAACCGGGCCGCTGGCCGCCAGCTGGCACTCCCACAACTTCCTGGACCCGGCCACCGACGGTGCCGTGCTGCCCATCCTGCACCTCAACGGTTACAAGATCGCCAACCCCACGGTCCTGGCGCGGATGCCGGAGACGCAGCTGGAACAACTGCTGCGGGGCTACGGGCATGAGCCTTACTTTGTCACGGTGGACGATCCCGACGCCGCGGAGAAGGCGCACCGGGATTTCGCCGAGGCGCTGGACCGCTGCCTGGCGGACATCCGCGCCATCCAGGACGGGCACCGGGTACCAGGCGGGACCACCGAGGGAGAGGCGGAGGCGCCGCGCTGGCCGATGATCGTGCTGCGGTCGCCGAAGGGCTGGACCGGGCCCCGCATCGTGGATGGCCTCCAGGTGGAGGGAACCTGGCGCAGCCACCAGGTTCCGCTGTCCGGGGTCCGCACCAACGGCGAGCACCTGAGGCAGCTGGAGGGGTGGCTGCGGTCCTACCGTCCGGAGGAACTGTTCGACGGCGACGGCCGGCTCCGGCCCGACGTCGCCGAAGCTGCCCCGACGGGGGACTTCCGGATGAGCGCCACCCCGCACGCAAACGGCGGCGTGCTGCGGCGGTCACTGAAGCTCCCTGCCTACCGGGACCACGCCGTGGAGGTATCCGCCCCGGGTACCGAGCGCGTCAGCCCCATGATCACGCTCGGCTCATGGATGCGGGACGTGGTGGCGCTGAACATGGAAAACTTCCGCCTCTTCGGCCCGGACGAGACCGCCTCCAACCGGCTGCAGAACGTCTACGAGGTAACGGACAAGGTGTGGCAGTACCGGATTGACGACGCCGACGAGCACCTGGCGCGGTCCGGCCGGGTGATGGAGGTGCTGAGTGAGCACCTGTGCCAGGGCTGGCTCGAGGGGTACCTGCTGACCGGGCGGCACGGCGTGTTCAGCTGCTACGAGGCGTTCATCCACATCGTCGACTCGATGTTCAACCAGCACGCCAAGTGGCTCAAGGTGCACCGCAAGCTTCCGTGGCGCCAGCCCGTCGCCTCGCTGAACTACGTGTTGTCCTCACACGTGTGGCAGCAGGACCACAACGGTTTCTCGCACCAGGACCCGGGTTTCATCGACCATGCGGTGAACAAGAAGGCGGAGGTCATCCGGGTGTACCTGCCGCCGGACGCCAACACCCTGCTGTCCGTCATGGAGCACTGCCTGGATTCCACGGACTACGTCAACATCGTGGTCAGCGGCAAGCAGCCCTCGCCCACCTGGCTGGGTCCTGCCGACGCAGCGAACCACTGCCGCCGGGGCCTGGGGATCTGGAACTTTGCCGGGTCGGAGGTCCCCGGCGAGGAGCCCGATGTCGTGCTTGCCTGCGCCGGCGACGTCCCCACGGTGGAAACCGTGGCCGCGGCGGAACTGCTGCGGGACGGCGCGCCGGGGCTCAAAGTCCGGGTGGTCAACGTGGTGGACCTGATGCGGCTGCAGGACGAAAGCGAGCATCCGCACGGTCTCCCCGCACGCGACTTCGACGGGATTTTCACCAGGGATAAGCCCATCATCTTCGCGTACCACGGCTACCCGTCGCTGATTCACCGGCTTGCCTACCGGCGCACCAACCAGGACGGCCTGCACGTGCGCGGCTACAAGGAGGAGGGCACCACCACCACGCCGTTCGACATGGCCATGCTCAACGGCATCGACAGGTTCCAGCTGGCCATTGACGCCATCGACCGCGTGCCCGGGCTGGCGGAAAAGCACGCCCTCCTGCGCCAGGACCTGCAGGACCGGCGGATGCGGGCCTTCGAGCATACGCGGACGGAGGGAGAGGACCCGGAGGAGATCCGGAACTGGCAGCTGGGCGGCTAGCTTGACCCCAACCCGCAGGAGTTTTTGGACATATACCGGGACTTCCAGGCTCCTTAAGTCCCGTTTCCTGTCCGAAAATTCTTCGGGAATCAGGCTGCTTGGTAGGTGAGGACGCCCGGAATGCCGCCCGTTTCGCCTAGTGAGTCTCCCCGTGCGAAAGCCGCCCAGAGGCTGCGGATCTGACGTCCGACGTCGTGCACTTCCTCCCATGGCGCCCCGGCGAGCAATCCGGCGCCGTCCCAGGTGCCGCGGTTGCCGAAGAGCAGCGGCAGGTCCACGGTGTGCGCGGCGCCGTAGATGTTCCCCGGGGCACTCCACTGCAGCACGTAGCTGTGCGCTTTGCCGCCTGCACGGGCATGGCGGCGCGCGAACTTCCGGGCTGCCTTGCCGTAAACGGTTTCGGTTACCACCCGGTCGACCACCCGAACTGCGGCACTCCCCGCCACCGGGACCCGGGCCAGCCGCATCAAGAACGGGCTCCGCGGGAGGAACAGCCGCGCCTCCTCCGACGTGTACCCGATCAGCACTTCGATGTCCGGGGCGGAGCGGTTCCACGCTGCCTCGACAGCGTGTTCCTCCGGCAATGGCGCGTGCCCGTACTGGGTCCCGAACGGCATGGCGGCCAGCAGCCCAAACTTGCGTGCCACCTGCGCCACCTGGCTTTCCAGCCCGACAACTTCCATGGCCGGCGTGTGTTCGGTGACCGCTTCGGCGGCGATTCCCATCGCGTGGTTCATCCGTGCCCGGCCGCGGGCGATACCCAGCGGCGCGCTTTGAATGATGGCCCGCTTGAAGAGCGACGGCGCCTCCGGCGTGGCCATCAGGTGTGCGATCGCGTCACCTCCGGCGGACTGCCCAAACGCTGTAACGGAGCCAGGGTCACCGCCGAAAGCCGCAATGTTGCGCCGGACCCACCGGAACGCCTCGAGTTGGTCAAGTAGCCCCAGGTTGGCCGGCCGCCCGTTCCGGGTTGCCAGGAACCCGAACAACCCCAGCCGGTACGTCACGGACACCACCACAACCCGGTTCTCTGCCACCAGGACGGCCGGGTCGAAGATCGCCAGGTCGCCGGAGCCGGTGGTGTAGGAACCGCCGTGGATCCAGACCATGACGGGCAGGCGCTCGCCGGGAGCAAGATCGGCGGGCATGGTAATTGACAGGTTCTGGCAGTCCTCGCTACCCGGCAGTTCACCGTAGCGGGTGCCCAGGACGTCGTCCAGGAATGGGACAGGACCCTGCGGACATGCCGGCGCCAGGGATGTGGCGGCAAGGGGCTCCGTCCAGTCAGGAACCGGGACGGGAAGCTGGAACCTTGACGCCCTGGCGTAGGGGATGCCGGTGGCACGAAGGACGTCCCCATCCCGCCATCCGGTCACGGGTCCGCACGGCGGATGATACGAAGGCTGCGAGTTCACCGATCCACACTTTCACATCTTCCCGCCAGAGTTTTTGGGCAGATATGGGGGGCTCCGGGGCCCGGAAGCCGCCATATCTGCCCAAAAACTCCTTGAACCACGACGGCGGGTGGCCGGCTTACAAAAGCCGGCCACCCGCCGTCGTCAGGATAGGGGAGTGGGGATTCAGTGGCCGGTGGGCACGTACCGCTTAATGGACGCTTCCAGTTCGGCTTCGGCGGCGGCGCGGTCCGCCCAGCCCTCGGCCTTGACCCACTTGCCCGGCTCGAGGTCCTTGTAGCGGGTGAAGAAGTGCTCAATCTCCTTGATCAGGAAGTCGTTGACGTCGCTGACTTCCTGGATGTGGTCGAAGCGCGGGTCGGCCGGCACGCAGAGGACCTTCGCGTCCCCGCCGCCGTCGTCCGTCATGTTGAAGACGCCGATGGGGCGGGCCTCGACGATGACGCCGGGGTGCAGGTCGAAGTCCTGCAGGAGGACCAGTGCGTCCAGCGGGTCACCGTCCTCACCAAGGGTGTTCTCGAAGTACCCGTAGTGGGTGGGGTACTGCATGGCGGTGAAGAGGACACGGTCCAGGCGGACGCGGCCGGTCTCGTGGTCAACTTCGTACTTGACGCGCGATCCCTTGGGAATCTCGATGGTCACGTCGTGCTTCATGGAATGCTCCTCGGCAATTGCAGGGGGTGCGCGGCACACATGACGGGCCCCACACAAAGGAGTGTCCGTGCCGCCGACTACTATTGAGAATATAGCGAGAGGCCCTGGAATCAGGAACTTGTGGGGATATTTCAGGACTTGAGGACCAGCACCAGCATGACCAAAACAACCGGCACGGACCCGTTGCCTGACCGTCTCCGCCGGGCTGTAGCCACAGGTCAGGCAGGGTTGCACCGGACCTGGCAGCATGCCGTGCTGACCGCCCTCCTGGTTGTCCTCCTCATCCCGGCGGCTCTGCTCGTTGCCCCCGGCTTCATCGGGCCCGAACCTCCGGCCCCGGCGCCACCGGTTCCCGCGTGGCAGCAGGCACCGGCCTCGCTTTCCGGAGGGCAAGGGCTTAGCGACTTGGACCCCTCCGCGGTGGTTCCGTCCCGGGAATCGGTCACGGCACAGGTGGAAGCGGTGTTGAAGGCCGACGGCGGCGGTACTTTCACGGGCATGGTCCAGGATGCGCTCACAGGCCAGGTCCTCTTCGACCGGGGCGGCGCGGAAGGCCGCGTGCCGGCGTCGAACCTCAAACTGCTGACCGCCGTCGCCGCCTTGCGCTCACTCGGCCCGAACCACCGCTTCCGCACGCAGGTGGCAGCGGGACCCGCTGCCGGGCAGGTGGTCCTGGCAGGCGGCGGGGACGTCCTGCTGGGGGCCGGCGAATCCGCGGACGGCCAGGTGATGGGCCACGCCGGGCTGGCCACTTTGGCGGCCCGGACAATCGAGGCGCTGCTGGCAAGCGGCGTCACCGGGGAGCTCAAGGTATTGCTGGATGACTCACTCTTCTCCGGGCCGCCCCTCAACCCGGCCTGGCAGGAAGGCGACGTTGCCGCCGGCGAGGTGGCGCCGCTGTTCCCGCTCGCAATGAACTCGGCGAGATTCAACGCCGCCGTGACTGCCGGGCCGCGCCCGCAGGATGCGGCGATGGCTGCGGCGGAGGAATTCGCCTTCCGGCTCCGGACAGCTGGTGCGGCCGCGGGACTCACCGTTGCGGCCGGCGTCGAGCGCTCACCGGGGGCGGCGCAGGCGGGAGGCGACGCGGACCGGACAGTGCTGGCGGAGGTGGAATCGGCCACGGTGGCCGAACAGGTGAACCTGATGCTGCAGGCCTCGGACAACTACCTGGCGGAAACGCTCGGGAGGATGGCTGCCGTGGCGGCAGGCGGGCCTGGCAGCAACGACGGCGCCACCGCAACCGTGCGTGCGCAGCTCAATGAAGCCGGCATCCCGGCAGACGCGATGACCCTTATTGATGTCTGCGGTCTGGCCATGGGCAACCAGGTCTCCGCACGCCAGTTCACGGAGGTGGTGCGGGCCATCACGTCAGGACCCGACCCTGCACTCCGCGAGGCGCTGGACGGCTTCCCGGTGGCCGGCCTGACCGGCACCCTGGACACGCGGTACGGGGACGGGTCCACCGAGGCAGGTGCCGGGTTGGTGCGGGCCAAGACGGGAACGTTGAATACGGTGCTGGCCCTGAGCGGATACGTGGTGGACGCGGACGGCAGGCTGCTGGTGTTCTCCTTCATCGGCAACGGGCTCACCCCGGGGGCGGCGGGCAACCGGACGGCTCTGGACAGGGCCGCGACGGCGCTCGCCGGCTGCGGCTGCCGGTGAAAGTTCCGGCCGGGAGTGGAGGCGGGCAGCACGCGCCCGCTGGTTCGCCGTTGAGCGAACTTAAAGACGATGCCCAGCCTGCTGTGTTCTGATGGGTGCTATGGAGTCCACCGCAGCCCAGTCCACCACTGCCCAGTCCCTGATCAACTGGGACCTTGCTGCCTCGGCTGCGGCCCGGCTGGCTCCCGCCGGACCGGTCCTCGAGGCGGCCGCCATCGGCGAAGCTGTGGACAGCCTCCGCCGGCTCGCGGACGCTTCCGTATCCCACGTGCACGAGATCACGGGGCTCGAAGCAGCCAGGGACCTCCGCGACTCCGCGGTGCTGGTGGTTGACCGGGCGTCCTGGGCCAAGGCCAACACCCAGAGCTTTGCCGTGATGCTCAAGCCTGCGATGGAGAAAATGCTCGAAAACCGCCGCGGCACCCTGAGCCCCGCCGCGGCCAGCGTCAGCGGCGCCATCACCGGCAGCCAGCTGGGCGCCGTCCTCGCGTTCCTGTCCAGCAAGGTCCTGGGCCAGTACGATCCGTTCGCCGCGCTGGCGGAAGGCTCCAATGCCCCGGCAGCGGGCCGGCTCCTGCTGGTGGCGCCGAACATCGTGTCCGTCGAACGCGAGCTGAACGTCACCCCGGAGGATTTCAGGCTGTGGGTGTGCCTGCACGAGCAGACCCACCGGGTGCAGTTCGCCGCCGCGCCCTGGCTGCGCCACCACATGCTGCAGCAGATCGACGAACTCAGCGTGCACCTGCTGGGCAACGTCGATTCCCTGATGGAACGGGCCACTGCTGCCGCCCGCTCCCTCAAGGACCGCACCGCCCCGGGCAACACGCCGGGCCGCGGCGCCATCCTGGACCTGCTGCAGGATCCGGAGGAAAAAGCAGCCATCTCGCACCTCACTGCGGTGATGAGCCTGCTCGAGGGCCACGCGAACGTGGTGATGGATGCCGTCGATGCCAGCATTGTCCCGTCCGTGAAGACCATCCGGCAGCGCTTCAACGACCGCGGCAAGGACCGCGGCGTGATCGAAAAGTTCATCCGCAACCTCCTGGGCCTCGACGCCAAGATGCGCCAGTACTCGGACGGCGCCCGGTTTGTCCGCGCCGTGGTGGATGTGGCCGGGATGGACGGCTTCAACCGGGTCTGGGAGTCGGCCGACCACCTGCCCACGGAGCCCGAAATCCACGACGCCAAGCTGTGGCTTGAGCGGATGGGGCTGTAATTGCCGCACGTCCCTGTCTCCGGCGTCCCCTCGCCGGAGGAGCCCGGCGCCAGGCCTGCCGTACGGAGCGGACGACGGCGGCCCGGCAGGCTGGCACCCGTCGTCGGCACCGCGCGCAAAAAGCTGGCGGACGCCCTTGCGCGGGCAGGTTACCCGCGGCATGTCCTGGTTGCCTGCAGCGGCGGGCCGGACTCCCTGGCGCTCGCCGCCATCGCTGCCTACTTTGCCCGGCGTGGCCATGTTGACGGCCACCCCGTCACGGTTGGCGCGGTGGTGGTTGACCACCAGCTGCAGCCGGGCTCCGGCCGCATCGCCGCGGACACCGCGGAAGTGCTGAAGGAACTGGGGCTCGAGCCCGTGGAAGTCCGGACCGTGACAGTCGCGGCCGCGGGCATGGGCCCGGAAGCGGCAGCCCGTGAAGCCCGGCACCAGGCCCTCGAAGCAGCCGCCGACGGCCAGGGCGCGGACGCCATCCTGCTGGGACACACTCTGGATGACCAGGCCGAACAGGTCCTGCTTGGCCTGGCCCGCGGCTCTGGAACACGTTCTTTGGCGGGGATGCGTCCGGCCCGCGGCATCCTGCTGCGGCCATTCCTGGAGCTTCGACGCGCGGACACGGAAGAAATCTGCGCCGTGGAGGAGCTGGATCCCTGGCACGACCCCACCAACAGCGATCCGGCATTCGCCCGCTCGCGCACCCGCGTGGAGGTCCTGCCGCACCTGGAGGAAAAACTGGGCCCCGGGGTGGCCGAGTCGCTCGCCCGCACGGCGTCCATCCTGCAGCTGGACGCCGACTACCTCGAGGATGTCGCCGAGAGCACCTATGCGTCCCTGGTTGAGCGGGAAGGGCCCGGGGCGGCGCTTCCCGAGGAAGCGTTGCGCACTCTCGCCCCCGCCATCAGGTTCCGCGTAATCGCCAAGGCAGCGGCCGCCGTCGGAGGCCAGCAGCCAAGCTACCAGCGCCTTCAGGCCGCTGAAGCGCTGCTGCGCCGGCAGGGGTCGGCGGGGCCGGTGGAACTTCCCGGCGGCGTCAGCGTGTACCGGCTGTCGCTCGCCCAGCTGGAAGGCGGGGAAGGCCCCTTGGCTCCGGGAACCCCGGACAGCGCGGATTCCGTTCCCCGCGAAGGGCCGCGCTGTGGGAAGCTAGTGTTCCGGCCTTCAAAAAAGCCCGCAAAATAGTCGCAGCACGTAATTACACAGGAGCCATTGGTGGATTCAAACGACGTCCAGGCAGACCTCAAGCACGTTCTCTACACCAAGGAACAGATCCAAGAGCGGATTAGCGAACTCGCTGCGGAAATTGACAGGGACTATGAGGGCCGCGAAATCCTCATCGTGGGCGTCCTCAAGGGTGCCGTGATGGTCATGGCGGACCTTGCGCGTGCGCTGCACAGCCATATCTCCATGGACTGGATGGCGGTGTCATCGTACGGCTCGGGCACCCAGTCCTCCGGCGTGGTACGCATCCTCAAGGACCTCGACACCGACCTCATGGGCAAGGATGTGCTGATCGTCGAGGACATCATCGATTCCGGGCTGACGCTGTCCTGGCTCAAGACCAACCTGGAATCCCGCGGCACCGCGTCGGTGGAAATCTGCACCGCGTTCCGCAAGCCCACGGCGGCCAAGGTAGAGATCGACGTTAAGTACGTGGGCTTCGATATCCCCAACGAGTTCGTGGTGGGCTACGGCCTGGACTACGCGGAAAAGTACCGCAACCTCGACTTCGTGGGCACCCTGGCCCCGCACGTCTACGAGTAGGCCCCAATGCAGCTCGGCGCATTCTCCGTAGGCCTCGCCGTGCAGGACCTTGCAGCGTCCATGGAGTTTTACGGGAAGCTCGGGTTCACGCAGTACGCAGGGGACCCCGGCCAAAACTGGGTGATCATGAAAAACGGAAACGCGAACGTCGGGTTGTTCAAGGACATGCTCGAGAAGAACGTGCTGATCTTCAACCCCGGCTGGAACCAGGACGCCGAGCCCCTGGACTCGTTCACCGACGTCCGGGAGCTGCAGAAACAACTCAAGGCGCAGGGCGTGCCGTTCGCCACGGAGGCCGATCCGGCAACGGCCGGACCCGCCAGCTGCATCGTGATCGACCCGGACGGCAACCCCGTTTACCTGGACCAGCACGTCTGATTCCGGCCGGCGGCGCTTACTCCCGCCGGAATGTGGGTACTTGGGCTGGCTACGCCCACAGGGAACTTTTGCTTTTCACCATGCGTGATCTACTCCGGACGGTGTATAGCTAGAAATTGACGCAGCACCATCACGCGCGCAACTACTCGCCGTGAAGCACTACCAGAAGGGACGGGGCCAGCCCCCGAACAGATGAAAGCTAAGAACTTTTTCAAAGGCCCGGGCATCTGGATCGTCGTTGTGGTCGGTCTGCTCCTTGTGGCTTTTGCAACGCTGGCTCCCGGCGGTGCGGCACGGATCGACACCGACAAGGGCCTTGAACTGCTGGCCGACAACCAGGTGGAGCAGGCGAAGATCTTCGACGGCGAGAACCGCGTTGACCTCACTCTGAAGGAAAACCTGAACCTGGACGGCCAGGACAAGGGCAAGAGTGTCCAGTTCTTCTTCGTGGATGCCCGCGCGCAGGACGTAGTCAAGGCTGTCACCGACTCCAACCCCACGCAGGGGTACACGGACCAGCCAATTGAAAGCAACTGGTTCTCCGGCCTGCTGTCCCTCCTGATTCCCGTCATCCTGCTCGGCGCCCTCTTCTGGTTCCTGATGACCCGCATGCAGGGCGGCGGCTCCAAGATCATGCAGTTCGGCAAGTCCAAGGCCAAGATGGTCAGCAAGGACATGCCGCAGGTGACCTTCGCCGACGTCGCCGGCTCGGACGAGGCCGTGGAGGAACTCCAGGAAATCAAGGAATTCCTGCAGGAACCCACCAAGTTCCAGGCCGTGGGCGCCAAGATCCCCAAGGGTGTGCTGCTGTACGGTCCTCCGGGTACTGGTAAGACCCTCCTTGCCCGAGCCGTCGCAGGTGAAGCCGGCGTCCCGTTCTTCTCCATCTCCGGTTCGGACTTCGTGGAAATGTTCGTCGGCGTGGGTGCCTCCCGCGTCCGCGACCTGTTCGAACAGGCCAAGGCAAACTCCCCGGCCATCATCTTCGTGGACGAGATCGACGCCGTCGGCCGCCACCGCGGCGCCGGCATCGGCGGCGGCAACGACGAACGGGAACAGACCCTCAACCAGCTGCTGGTCGAGATGGACGGCTTCGACGTCAAGACCAACGTCATCCTGATTGCGGCGACCAACCGGCCGGACGTGCTGGACCCCGCACTGCTTCGCCCGGGCCGCTTTGATCGCCAGATCGGCGTCGAGGCACCGGATTTGATCGGCCGCGACCAGATCCTGCAGGTGCACGCCAAGGGCAAGCCGATGGCTCCCGGCGTGGACCTCAAGGCCGTGGCCAAGAAGACCCCCGGCTACACCGGCGCGGATTTGGCCAACGTGCTCAACGAGGCCGCGCTGCTCACCGCACGCTCCAACGCCAACCTGATCGATGACCGTGCCCTGGACGAGGCAATTGACCGCGTCATGGCCGGCCCGCAGAAGCGCAGCCGGGTCATGAAGGAACACGAGCGCAAGATCACCGCGTACCACGAGGGCGGCCACGCCCTGGTGGCGGCCGCCCTGCGGAACTCCGCGCCCGTCACCAAGATCACCATCCTTCCCCGCGGCCGCGCCCTGGGCTACACCATGGTGGTGCCGGAGAACGACAAGTACTCCGTGACCCGCAATGAGCTCCTGGACCAGATGGCCTACGCCATGGGCGGCCGCGTGGCCGAGGAGATTGTGTTCCACGATCCCTCCACCGGTGCCTCGAACGACATCGAAAAGGCCACCGGCACCGCCCGCAAGATGGTTACCGAATACGGCATGAGTGAGCGCGTGGGCGCTGTCCGGCTGGGCCAGGGCGGCGGCGAGCCGTTCCTGGGCCGCGACGCAGGCCACGAGCGCAACTACTCGGACCAGATCGCGTACGTGGTGGATGAGGAAGTGCGCCGCCTGATCGACCAGGCCCATGACGAGGCCTACGCCATCCTCACCGAGAACCGCGACGTCCTGGACCGCCTTGCCCTTGAGCTGCTTGAGCGCGAAACCCTGAACCAGGCCGAGATCGCCGACATCTTCCGCGACGTCCGCAAGCGCGACTTCCGCGAAGTGTGGCTGTCCAAGGAAACCCGCCCCGTGCAGATGGCGGGCCCGGTGGAGACGCCCCGCGAACGGGCAGAGCGCGAAGCGCAGGAGGAAGCCACCAAGGCCCGCCTCGATGAGCCGCTGGACGCCCAGCCGCCGCACCCGCAGGGCGTTCCGGAAGACGCTCCGTTTCAGGGAGGCGTCCCCGAATCGGGGCCTGACACCCTTCGCGGCTAAGCTTTCTTCGTGACTTCCTTCGACGACGACGTTCCCGCCACTGCCGGATCCCTGGCGGAGGACGGTTCCTCCCATGCAAAGCACACGAAAGTGGACCGGCCACGGATCGAAGCGGCCGTCCGTGAGATCCTCCTTGCCATCGGCGAGGACCCGGACCGCGGCGGCCTGGTCGACACCCCCAAACGGGTGGCCAAAGCCTACGCCGAGGTGTTTGCCGGGCTGCACCATGATCCGGCGGACGTCCTGTCCACCACCTTCGACCTCGAGCACGAGGAACTGGTGCTGGTCAAGGACATCCCCTTCTACTCCACTTGCGAGCACCACCTGGTGCCGTTCCACGGGACGGCCCACGTGGGGTACATCCCCTCGCATGACGGGAAAATCACCGGGCTGAGCAAGCTGGCCCGGCTGGTGGATATTTATGCCCGCCGCCCCCAGGTGCAGGAGCGGCTCACCACTGAGATCGTCGAAGCGCTGGTCCTCCACCTCAACCCCCGTGGCGCCATCGTTGTTGTCGAATGCGAGCACATGTGCATGTCAATGCGCGGTATCCGCAAGCCCGGAGCGAAGACCGTTACCAGTGCGGTCCGCGGGCAGCTTCATGACCCGGCCACCCGTGCCGAAGCCATGAGCCTCATCCTCGGAAGGTAACCACAGACCATGGACTCACTAGCTGCAGCCCCGGGAACCGGGCCCGCAACCTCGCCGCTGCCCATCCTGCGCAAACCGCGCCCGGCGGCGCGCTTCGAAGACCTGCCCACCGGCCGCACCCTGGTCATGGGAATCTTGAACGTCACCCCGGACTCCTTCAGCGACGGCGGCAAGCACGCCAGCACGGATACTGCCATTGCCGCCGGCCTGAGGATGTTCTACGCCGGTGCTGACATCATCGACGTCGGCGGCGAGTCCACCCGTCCAGGAGCCGAGGACGTCAGCCCGGAGGAGGAACAGCGCCGCGTCCTCCCGGTCATCGAGTCCCTGGTGAAGGCCGGGGCGCTGGTGAGCATCGATACCACCCACGCCTCCACGGCGGCCGCTGCCATCAAAGCCGGCGCCGCCATCATCAACGACATCTCGGGCCTCAGCATCGAGCCCGAGATGGCTGAACTCGTGGCCGCGTCCAAAGTCCCCTACATCCTCACCCACCGCCGCGGTGACGCCCGCACCATGAACTCGCTGGCCGAATACACGGACGTGGCCGGTGAAGTTGTGGCCGAGCTGGCCGGCGTCCGGGACAAGCTGTACGCCGCGGGCGTCAGCCCGGAACAGATCATCATCGACCCAGGCCTGGGCTTTGCCAAGAACGACGCCCATAACTGGGAACTCCTGCAGAACCTGGACAAGCTGGACAGCCTGGGCCACAAGGTCCTGGTGGGCGCTTCCCGCAAACGGTTCCTGGGCACGCTGCTTACCGTCGCCGGCAAGTCTGCTTCGCCGGAGGAACGCGACGCCGCCACCGCTGCGATCACTGCCATCAGCGCCTGGCGCGGCGCCTGGGCGGTCCGCGTGCACGACGTCGGCCCCAGCCTGGATGCCGTCAAGGTTGCCGCCCGCATGGCGGCAGCATCTCCAACGACGTAAGGGCCGGGGGACCCATGGACAGGATTACGCTGACCGGTGTGACTGCCGTCGGCCACCACGGCGTCTTTGATTTTGAACGCCGCAACGGGCAGCCCTTTGTTGTGGACGCAGTGCTTTACCTGGATTTCGCCGCAGCGGCAGAGTCCGACGACGTCCGCGACACCGCCCATTACGGCGAGGTGGCGCAGCGTATTACCGAGTGGATTTCCGGCGACCCCCTGAACCTGATCGAGGCCCTGGCCGTTCGGATCGCCGAGAGCCTGCTGGACGAATTCCGGCTCCAGGCCGTGGACATCACCGTCCACAAGCCGCAGGCCCCCATCGAGGTACCCTTCGGGGACGTGGCGGTCACCGTCCACCGGGAGAGGCCCGTCCTCCGGGAGAAAACGGTCCACCGGGACCGGCCTGTCGAAGGGGACACGGCGTGAACCCCGTCTATGCCAAGGCCGTCCTCGCCCTTGGCAGCAACCTCGGGGCGCGGAACGACACATTGTCCGAAGCGGTGGCGGACCTGGTGGACCCGCCGGAAGTGCGGCTCCTCGACGTGTCGCCCATCGTCCAGACCAAGGCCGTGGGCGGCCCGCCCAACCAGCCCGATTTCCTGAACATGGTCATCACGGTGGAAACCAGCCTTTCGCCAATGGAACTGCTGGCGCACTGCCAAGCGGTGGAAAACAAGCACCACCGCGTCCGTGAGGTGCGCTGGGGGCCGCGGACGCTCGACGTCGACATCATCACCTACGGCGACCTTCGCAGCGACGATCCCCAGCTCACCCTTCCCCACCCGCGGGCTGCCAGCCGGGCCTTTGTCCTGTACCCGTGGTCGCTGATCGAACCCGCCGCGGTCCTGGAAGGTGAACGCATCAGCGTCCTGGCGGCCCGGGCAGCAGACATTGACGATCTTGCACCCTTCGACGGTTTTGGCGACTTTGACGGCGTGCCCACGGCAGGGGCGGTGGAGGAGCGGTGAAGCCGATCAACCCGCTGCGCCTCCTCCTGATCGGCTTCATCCTGGCAGTTGCGGGCTGGGCCGCCACTGCGGTGACCAGCAGGTACAGCATGGCAACGCCCGTCCTGCCGGCAACAGCGCTGGCCACCATGGGCGTGATCGTGGTGATCACCCTCATCCTTGGCATCCGGGTCCTGCGCTGGCGCAACAGCCTCAAGGACAGCAGCAAGAAGAAGACCGTCCTCGACCCCCTTCTCGCCGCGCGCACGCTGGTCCTCGCCCAGGCCTGCGCGTATGCCGGCACCGTGCTGCTGGGCTGGCATGTGGGCATTTTCCTGGACCAGCTGCGCATCTGGAGCCTCCGCAGCGACCAGGGCATCACCTGGCTGGCCCTTGCCATGGCTGGCGGCGGGCTGGTGATGATCGTGGTCGGCCTGGTGGTTGAAAGATTCTGCAGGATCCCGCCCGAGGACGGCGACACTAAGGGCGTGGACGGGAAGCCTGGACGGGCCGTCCGCGGCGAAGCCACGGGGGAAGGCGAATATGCATACCGAGGCGATTGACCCGCCGGGGATTGTCTGGCAGCGGGTGTCACCCAAGTACGTCACCGTCCGGCTAGTCGAATGGGCCGTGGGGAACCTGGTCACGGTGCTCCTCCTTTGCCTGCCGCTGGTCTTCGTCCTCGGGGGCTGGTGGGTGTGGCCCCCGCTGTGGCTGGCCATCACTGCCCCGGCCGTCATGCTGGTGGCTGCCATCTGGCGGCTGGTGCTGATTCCCCGCCAGGTCCGCGCCATCGGCTACGCCGAACGTGACGATGACCTCCTGATCCGGGGCGGGATTTTTTTCCAGCGCACCCTGGCCGTCCCTTACGGACGCATGCAGTACGTGGACATCGGCGTGGGTCCGGTGGAGCGGGGACTCGGCCTGTGCACACTCAAGCTCCACACGGCCTCGCCAGGCACCAACGCCAAAATTCCCGGCCTGCCCGCCGCTGAAGGTGCCCGGCTTCGCGAACAGCTGGCGGCCCGCGGCGAAGCCAGGCTGGCAGGGCTGTGACCGCTGACGGGCGGTTCCCGGAACCAGGCACCCCGGCAGGACAGCCGCTTCCCGGCCCCGGGCCGGCTCCGGCAGCCGGCGGTCCAGGGCCCGACGGCGAATGGCTGCGTGTCCACCCGGCGTCGCCTTTTGTGCGGGGCTGGGTGGCACTGGCAGCCATTGCTTTCTTCTTTGGCCGCGACATCTTTGAGCGCTCGTTGCAGGGCCGGCCGGTGTTCCAGGACGAGCTGGCGGGCCGGGCACCGTTCCTGCTGGCCGGCGGCGGGGTAGTGCTCCTGATCGCTGTGCTGGGCTTCGTCCTGACCTGGTACTTCACCAAGTACCAGGTGTCCGGCGGCTACGTCCGGGTCAACACCGGGCTCCTGTTCCGGCAGCAGCGGCAGGCCCGGCTGGACCGGGTGCAGGCCATCGACATCGTGCAGCCCCTCCTTGCCCGGATCTTCGGCCTCGCCGAGCTCAAATTCGAGGTGGCCGACGCCGGGGAATCGGCCGTGCGCCTGGCCTATCTCAAGGTTGAGGACGCCCGGCAACTCCGGGCCACCATCCTGGCCCGTGCCGCAGGCGTCACCACCGGCACCGAAAGTCCCGGCGAGGCCGCGCCCGAGGCACCGGAACTCCCGGTCCTTGCCGTACCGCCGTCGCGCCTTGCCGGTTCGCTGCTGCTCAGCGAGCAGAGCTTTTTCGTGGCGCTGGGCGCCGTGGTGTCCGTGGTTCTGTCGGTCCTGACGGAAAGCAGCGCCTTCTACTTCTACCTCATCCCGGCCGCGCTGGGCCTTGCTGCCAGCTACTGGAACCTGTTCAACAAGGGCTACAACTTCACAGCAGCAATATCGCCGGACGGCATCCGGCTGCGGTACGGACTGCTGGATACACAGGCGCAGACGTTGCCGCCGGGCAGGATCCAAGCGCTCAAGGTTACGCAGCCGCCGCTGTGGCGCCCGTTCGGCTGGTACCGCATGCAGGTCAACGTGGCCGGCTACGGCCTGGCCGACAACGCGGGGGAGGGCACCTCGCGGACCACGCTGCTGCCTGTGGGACGGCTGGATGACGTGATGAGCATGCTCGCCCTGGTGCTTCCGGATCCCGGAACTGACCGCCCTGCCGACGTGTTCACTGCCGGGCTGGCCGGCCTTGATTCCGACGGCGGCTACGTCACCACTCCGCGGCGGGCCCGGTTCCTTGCGCCGTTTGGCTGGCGCAGGAACGGCTTCACGGCCACCGGCACGGCACTGCTTCTCCGTTCGGGCCGCTGGTGGCGGGAGTTGGTTGTGGTGCCGCACCAGCGCACCCAATCCATGGCACTCCAGCAGGGGCCGCTGGCGAGGCGTTTGGGCGTCGCCGACCTGGTGCTGCATACAACCGCGGGACCTGTGACGCCGCGCCTTACCCAGGCAGGGGTGGACGAGGCCCTCGCGTTGTTCGATCAACAGTCGGCGCGTGCCCGGCTTGCACGGAAGCGGCAAACAACGGAACAGTGGCTCCGGCAGGTAGCTCCGCCACTGGCTGAAGCTGCCGAACCCCCGCCGGTGGTTGGTCCCGTCCAAACCCAAACCCAGGAAGGCCCGAAGCATGGCTAAACCCGGACGCCTTGGCGTCGGAATCATCGGCGCCGGGAAAGTGGGGGCGGTGCTCGGTGCCGCCTTGCGCGCTGCCGAACACGCCGTCGTCGGGGTGTCAGCGGTGTCCGACGCGAGCCGTGAGCGGGCGGAAGCGCTGCTTCCCGGCGTTCCCGTCCTTGACGTGCAGGACATTGTGGAGCGTGCCGAGCTGGTGCTGCTCGCGGTCCCGGACGACGCCCTTCCGGAGCTTGTGGAGGGGCTGGCCAAGCTGGATGCCTGGCAGCCGGGCCAGCTGGTGGCCCACACCTCCGGCCGGTTCGGCGTGGGCGTCCTGCATCCGGTACGGGCGGCCGGTGCGGTCCCGTTGGCGCTGCATCCTGCGATGACGTTCACGGGGATGAGCCTGGACCTGACACGGCTGCTGGACTGCACCTTTGGGGTGACAGCGGATGCTCCGATGCTGCCCATCGCCCAGGCCCTGGTGGTGGAGATGGGGGCCGAGCCAGTGGCCATAGCCGAAGCCGACCGGGCCCTGTACCACGCCGCCCTGGCGCACGGATCCAACCACCTGGTGACACTGGTGGCGCAGGCTTCGCAGCTGCTGGCCGAGGTGGGGGTGGAGCAGCCGGAGCGCATGCTGGGCCCGCTGCTGCGTGCAACCCTGGAGAACGCGCTGGCCTCGGGGGAGTCTGCCTTGACGGGGCCCGTGGCCCGCGGCGATGTGGGAACGGTACGTGCGCACGCGGAGGCATTACGGGAGTACGACGGCGGCGGGCACGGCGATGTGCTCGCGGCCTACCTCGCAATGGCACGCGCCACAGCCGTCCGCGCGGAAGGCCGCGGCCTGCTGAAAGCCGGCCAAGTGGACGGGCTGCGCGAGGCCCTGGAACTCAAGGAGGACTGAGGATGCCCATCAAACTCGTCACCACCGTTGCCGAATTGCACGCTGAAGGTGCGCGGCTCCTTACTGCCAATGGCGGCACCTCCCAGGGGCTGGTGCCTACCATGGGCGCACTCCACGAGGGGCATGCCGCTTTGGCCCGCGCCGCCGTCGGGCAAAACGACGTGGTGGTGGCCACCATCTTCGTCAACCCGCTTCAGTTCGGGGACGCGGTGGACCTGGACCGGTATCCGCGCACCCTCGAGGCCGACCTCGCGCTGCTGGAAGCCGAAGGGGTGGACCTGGCTTTCGCGCCGTCCGTGGAGGAGGTGTACCCGGGCGGCGAGCCCCTGGTCCGGATCACGTCCGGGCGCCTGGGTGAGAAGTGGGAAGGCGCCTCCCGTCCGGGCCACTTCGACGGCGCCCTCACCGTGGTGGCGAAGCTGCTGCATTATGGCCTGCCTGCAGCCGGTGTGGCCGGGGCCGGTCTTCCTGCCTACCGTGCCTATTTTGGGCAGAAAGACGCTCAGCAACTGGCTCTGGTGCGGCGTATGGTGGCGGACCTGAACTTTCCGGTGGAGATCGTTGGGGTACCGACGGTCCGTTCCGCCGACGGCCTGGCATTGTCCAGCCGCAACCGTTTTCTGTCCTATGAGGAGCGGGAGGCCGCGCTGGTACTGTCCCGCGCGCTGCGCTTGCTGGAGGAGCGGGCTGCGGTGCGGGAACCGCTCGACCTGGACTCCGCAGTGGCCTTGGTCGAGTCCCAGCCCCTGGTGGCCCTCGACTACTTCGATGTTGTTGATCCGGCCACGCTGGAGCCACTCGCCGAAAACTGCCGCGAAACCCCCTTCCGGGGCGAAGCGCTTGCGCTCATCGCGGCCAAGGTGGGCCCGGTACGGCTGATTGACAACATCCCGCTGAGCTCCTGACGGGCCGAGTTCTTGGCGGGCAGGATTCCTGACTGGGCGGAGGCTTTGGCGGCTACAGCCCGGGATGTTCCCGGTTGGTCATGAGCTGCTCGAGGCCAAAGTCCTCAGGCGTCCCTCCGGACCACTAACGTGCGCAGCAGATGGCAGGCTGGCTAATTGAGCATCACCGGCCTTAGCGCTAGTGCCGTGGCTTATGCACAGAAGAAGTAGTCGGCCGTGCCCCCGGTAATGCCTTGAGGGCCGATCATGCATGGGGGAGCGGCGCGTTTCAGGGCATCTTCCAGTGCCGAGACTTCCACCTTGGTCTGGTCGTCATCACCACCGACTCCCGGCGCGCCAGTACTCTTTGGTGCTCGTGCCGGCCGGATGCCATAAGGTCCCCGCAACCGCACCACACTTGGCGGCCATTGTGATGGTTCCCAATCGGGTTGTTCGGCCTGGTAGTAGCGGCCGCTGGGTGAGGTCCAGCCGGGTGGTTTATCTTTCGTTGCGGCGGTGGGTGTCCAGCGGCTGTTGTGTTTGAGGCGGTGGTGTTTGGGGCAGAGTTGTGCCAGGTTGCTGATGCCGGTCGTTCCGCCGTGCTGCCACGCCTGTAGGTGGTCGGTTTCGTTGTCGAGGGAGTTGTTGTTGCAGCCGGGGAAGGCGCATTTGCCGTCCCGGAGCTGCAGGGCTTTTTTCATGGCTTTGGTGAGCCGGTAGCTGGTGCGCCCGATTTCCAGTGGCGCCCCGTCTCTGGGGTCGATGAGGACCCGGTGGAAGGATTCGGCGCCGTCGGCGAGGAGTTTCCGGGCCATCGAGGCCGGGATGGGGCCATACCCGTCGAGCTCTGCTGGTTCGTCCGTGAGTCCGAGGAGCGCGAACACGGGTACGGTGACGAGGACTTCGGTCCGTGGCGTCGGAACTTTCCCGGGTTCGGTGGTGAAGGCGGCAGCGGTGGCGGTGTTTGTTTCAGTCCCGGCGTCTTCTTCCGGGGTGGAGGTTTTGTGGGTGAGGAGTTGGGTGGCGAGGATGTCGGCTTTGCGCTGGGGAAGGGTGCGGTGCTCGTCCGGTCTTTAAGGGCCGCGGGCGATGGCCGTGTTCCTGTTCCAGATGGCTTGGGCGGTGTCGGCTGGGAGGTAGGCGGAGATCCAAGGCCATGCCGTCGCGGTCCGGGGTGTATTCGACTCGCCGGTCAGCGGCGCTTTTGCGGTGGCGTTTTTCGATGGAGTCGGGGTGGTGGCGTTCGCGCCAGCCCCGTACCTTGGCCCGCAGCCGTGCCGGTACCAGCTGGCCGGCGGGGCAGCCGCGGGCCGGGTTCGGGGCGTTGGGGTCAAGGAGGTGCTCCACCAGCGCGGCCGCAGCGGGGTGGTCAAGGTTCTCGGTTTCGTCCGCGAAGATCTTCGCCTGCTGCCAGCTAAGCGTCCCCGCGGACAGGGCGTCCAGGACCGGCGGCAGCGCACAAACCTGCCGGGACTGGGCCACAAACGCTGATGCGGCGCCGGAACTGATGGTGAGGATCCCGGCGATTTCCTCCACCGTGGACATTTCCGCATAGGTCCGCTCATGCAGAGGCGCGTCCGGGGGTAGCATGGCGTGCTGCAGGTCCATAGCTTCGGTGGCATCCCTGGCCTGGAGTGCGGACAGTTGGGCCTGCAGCTTCTTTATGACGCCCATCCGCTCAAGCCGGATCCCGTAGGCCCGCCCCAGCACATCAACCCCGTCGCCGGCGGCGCCCGAAGATCCTGCAGCGGCGAGGGCGTCGTCCTTTGCCGTGAGCGCGGTAAGAGCAGCAAAAGAGGATTCCACCTCCTCCATCGCTCCCGCAGTTCCCGCTCTGATTCCCATACGAACATCGTCTAACGGGGGTACGACATTCTTTATCCCTGACTGCCCGACGCGGCAGGCGGGGGAAAACCAGCCCGCCGTCGTCGTAATTTCCACGTACAGACGGGGACAATATAGTCAGCTTGCTTATCACTTTTATTCTTCCTAGGCTGGAACCTGCCAGGCAAACAACTCTCAAAGCGGTATTTTGCGCCCAGGAAGCGGGCGGAATCCGCTACAGCTGAGGAGGAACAATGTCAGAACACAGCATCGCAGGCAAGAAGGTCGCATTCCTGCTGACGGACGGCGTGGAGCAGATCGAGCTGACCAGCCCCTGGCAGGCAGTCCAGGAAGCCGGCGGCCAGCCCACGCTCGTGGCGCCCAAGAGCGGCAAGCTGCAGGGGTTCAACGGCACCGAAAAGGGTGACACCTTTGACGTGGACATCACTGTTGCTGAAGCGAACGCCTCCGACTTCGACGCCCTGGTCCTGCCGGGCGGCGTCGTCAACGCAGACCACCTTCGCGTGGACAAAGACGCACAAAGCTTCACCCGGAGCTTCTTCGAGCAGCACAAGCCGGTGGCCTCCATCTGCCACGGCTCCTGGGTGCTTATTGAGGCCGGAGTGGTACGGGGCCGCAACGTCACGTCCTACCACACGCTTGAGACGGACCTTAAGAACGCAGGGGCCAACTGGACAGACCAGGAAGTGGTGGTTGACCAGGGCCTGGTGACCAGCCGCAACCCGGACGATCTGCCGGCCTTCAACAGCAAGCTGGTGGAAGAGATTTCCGAAGGCCAGCACGCAGGCCAGACCGCCTGACACCTTCTGTTCCCTCAGGGTTTGGAAAAAGACCGGTCCGGAGGAATTACTCCAACCGGTAGAGTGTTTGCATCTGCAGCGGCCTTGGTTCGCGCATCACTCACCACTCTCCCTGAGGGAACACTCATGTCTACCGAAGTCTCGCCCAACGCCGGCGGCCAGTCTGTCCATGCCGAAGGAACCAGGCCCGCCGCGCCGGAAAAGATGTCCCGGGAGTCGGTGACTGTCATCAGCACGTTGCTGGTGGCCACGTTCGTGGTGATCCTCAACGAAACCATCATGAACGTCGCCTTGCAGCGGCTCATGGTGGACCTGCAGGTGGATGCGCCCACCGTCCAGTGGCTCGCCACCGGGTTCATGCTCACCATGGCGGTAGTCATTCCCACCACCGGTTTCATTCTCCAAAGCCTGTCCACCCGCAAGGTCTTCATGCTGGCCATGGGGCTGTTCGCGGGCGGCACGGCCCTGGCTGCGGTGGCCCCCGGGTTCGAGATCCTGCTGCTGGCCCGCATCATCCAGGCGGGAGGCACCGCCATCATGCTGCCGCTGCTGATGACCACCATCCTGACGCTTGTGCCCCTGGCCAAGCGCGGTGCCGTGATGGGCAACGTCAGCATCGCCATCTCCGTAGCGCCTGCCATGGGTCCCACCGTGTCCGGCCTGATCCTTGAACACTTCACCTGGCGGTTCATGTTCGTGTTCGTCCTTCCGGTGGCCCTGGCCGCGCTGGCGATCGGCGCCAAATACCTCACCAATATCGGCGAGGCGGAACGGACCAAGCTGGACATTGCGTCCGTGCTCCTCACCGTTCCTGCCTTCGGCGGGCTGGTCTACGGCCTGAGCCAGATCGGCGGCGGCCACGGCGGCCAGGCGGGTCCGGGTGCCGGTGCCATTGCCGCATTGGTGATCGGTGTCGCCGCCCTTGCCGTGTTCGTGTTCCGCCAGGTGCGGCTGCAGAAGGCGGAAGCGCCGCTGTTGGACCTGCGCGCTTTCAACTTCCGAATGTTCACCGTTTCGGTGCTGCTGATGGTGGTGGCCATGATGGCCCTGTTCGGCGGCGTGATCCTGCTGCCGCTCTACCTCCAGGAAATCCGCGGCCTGGGTTCGCTCGAGACCGGCCTCGCACTGCTTCCCGGCGGCCTGGCCATGGGTCTGCTGGGTCCGGTGATCGGCCGGCTGTTCGACAAGGTGGGGCCGCTGCCGCTTACGGTCACGGGTTCCGTCCTGATGGTCCTGGCCCTTTGGCAGTTTTCAATGCTCGACGACGGCACGGCACTTGGGTGGATCATCGCCCTTCACGTGGGGCTGAGTTTCGGCCTGGCGCTGCTGTTCACCCCGGCGTTCACCACCGGCCTGAACCCGCTGCCGCCGCACCTCTACTCGCACGGTTCCGCGATCATGAGCACCACCCAGCAGGTTGCCGGTGCCGCCGGCACGGCGCTGCTCGTGTCCATCTTCGCCGTGGTGTCCGCGACGTCGGGACTCGTTGCCGGGATGGGCGCCGCCTTCCTGACGGCAACCGTCATAGCCTTCGCCGCCGTCGTGCTTTCGGCCATGATGCGCAGGACGGAAGGTGCCGGCGCGGGCCACGGCCCCGCCCACTGACCAACTAAGTAGCGCTAAGTGTCGTTTTGACCGCTCAAAACGACACTTGCTGCTACCCAGTTGGGTCAGCCGGCGTAAAAGTCTGCAAGTTCCTTGATCAGGACATCCGGGGCCTTGATGGCGCCGTCGTGGCCGTAGCCGGGCAGGACGGTGTAGCTGGAGCCGGACAGCACATCGTGGATCTGCCCGCAGGCCACCCCAAAGTAGGCTGGGCTCTTTTCGCCCACCACGATCAGCGTTTCGAGCGGCAGTGCCAGGAACGGCTCCGCGGGCATGTCCGCGGCAATGATCGCCTTGATCTCCCTGACGCCGGTGCGCATCAGTTCCCGCTGCTGCTTGCCTTCGGAGGTGCCGGCGGTCAGCCTGTTGGCGAGCGTCAGCATGGACAGCGGCATCCGGGAGGAGAGGTGCCCGCCCGATTCGAGTCCGCGCTGGAGGACGGCAAGGGCGCGGTCGTCATCCCCGGCGGCGGCTGCGATCTCATATTCGCCGATCCAGTCAGCCTTGACCGAGTGGTTCACGGATACGGCGGGGTCGTACACGGCGAGCCGCTCCACCGGCAGGGTGCGGGCGGCGTGCAGTGCAACGGCACCGCCAAAGCTGTGGCCGAAAACGTCCGTGCTGGACGTGTGCTTCATGACGGTGTCCAGGTCCCGGATATCCACGTCCAGCGTGTAGTCCTGCGGCTGCGGCGATGAGGACCCGCGCCCGCGGCGGTTGAACGTGTGTACGGGCCGGCCCAGTGCGGCGCTGAGCTTTTGGGCGAACTTGGTGTAGTCCGCCGCGGTCACCATGGAGGGCGGGATGACCACCACGCCCGAACCTGCGGAAGCAAGGTCCACGCCCGTGGAGAAGAGTTCCAGAGTGCCGCCGTCGGGGGTCCTGATGTTCTCGCGCGTCATGGTCCGAGCCTAGCCGAGCAACCTGAACGCGGGCGCAAAGGCGCCAGGGGAGGGTCTCAGGCGAGCCGTGCAATAAGCGCTGTGCTTTCCTCCCGGATGGCGGGCAGCCGGCCGGCCAGGCCGCACAGGACGAGTCCTGCATCCGCAGCCTGCTGCGGCGATTCGGCGGTAACGAGCCCGTCTGCCCGAAGGCTGATCAGGGACTCGACCAGGCGGAAGGCGAAGTCCCCGCCAGTGGTGCCGGGGCTCCCGGTTCCGCCAACAGCGGACAGTCCGCCGCCCAATGTCCGGTACAGCCCGCGGAGCTCGTGCCGGTCTTCAAGGAACCGTGCAAACCGTGTGGTCCGTACTTCCGGAAGGTGGTACAGCACGCCGAGGTTCCAGCGGGCGCTGCACAGCTGGGTGCCGTCGTAAAGTGCGACGGCGTGAAGCCGGCTTCCAGCCGCCTCCTCACCGGCGGCGTCGGCAGCGACAGCCCGCGCGAACGCGAGTCCGCCGGATACGGTCCCCTCCAGCAGGTCCTCGAGGATCTCGTCCTTGGTCTTGAAGTGGTGGTACAGCGAGGACTGCCGTATTCCCACCGCATCCGCAATGGACCTGGTAGACGTACTCGCGTAGCCCTGCGTGGTGAAGAGTTCGGCTGCGGCATCGAGGATCTCGTCCCGTGCTGTGGCCCCTGGCCGTGATGGTTGCTGGTGGCGTGGGCGTCCCGGTCCGGCTGAAGTCACCGGATCATTCTTGCACCACCGTTCACGGCGCAGCGGCCAAAATCAAGCGGTGAGGGGCCGGAAATACGGCCGAAACAAGATGTCTATACGCCTTTTACAGAGGTGAAACTGTTTGGGGACATCGCGCTGGAAAACTATCAAGTGACCGGTAACCAGCAGCCTTCGGCCGAGCGCTGCACTGCCGGGAGGCTCTACATCCCCTGCCGTTCCAGCCCCGGAGATTCCGATGACTTCAACCGTTCTCCCCACCGTCCACCAGGACGATGCAGACCTGACGTCCCTTGGTTACCAGCCCACCCTGCACCGCAAGCTTGGCCGCTACGCTTCCTTTGCCGCCGGCTTCTCTTTCGTGTCCATCCTCACCACCATCTTCCAGCTCTTCGCCTTCGGCTACTCCTTCGCCGGCCCGGCCTTCTTCTGGACCTGGCCCATCGTCCTGGTGGGCCAGCTCCTCGTTGCGCTGAACTTCGCGGAACTCGCGGCCCGCTACCCGTTGTCCGGTGCCGTGTACCAGTGGGCGCGGCGCGTCGGCGGTGAAGGTGTTGGCTGGTTCGCAGGCTGGTTCATGGCCATTGCGCAGGTGGTGACCGCCGCGGCTGCCGCCATCGCCCTCCAGGTAGTGCTGCCGCAGCTGTGGGACGGCTTCCAGGTGGTGGGCGGCGACCCGGCTCTTAACACGGTCACCGGGGCAGCCAACGCCGTCATCCTGGGCGCCGTGCTCCTGGTGGCCACCACCGTCATCAACTCGCTCGGCGTCAAACTCATGGCGCATGTGAACTCCGTCGGCGTCACCTGCGAAATTGTCGGCGTCGCGGCCGTGATCCTCGCCCTGATCACCGCCGCCCAGCGCGGCCCGGACGTGGTGGCGGACACCACCGTGCTGCAGGGTTCCGACCTCGGCGCAGTGGGTGCCTTCCTGGTCTCCGGGCTGATGGCCGCCTACGTCATGGTGGGCTTCAACTCCGCCGGCGAGTTGTCGGAAGAGACCAAGGACCCCCGCCGAACGGCGCCGCGCACCATCCTCTCCGCCCTTATCATCTCCGGCATCGGCGGCGCGCTGATGATCATCACCGCCCTCATGGCCGCACCCAGCCTCGACGACGGCCGCCTCGCCGCCGAAGGCCTGCCCTACGTCCTCACCGCGGTGCTGGGCACCTTCTGGGGCAAGGTCCTGCTGGTGGACGTGGCCATCGCCATCTTCGTCTGCACCCTGGCGATCCAGACCGCCGGTTCCCGCCTGGTCTTCTCCATGGCCCGCGACGGCAAACTCCCCGCTTCGGCGCTGCTCGCATCCGTCCACCCCACCCGCGGCACTCCGATGTGGCCGTCGATCGTGATCGGCGCGCTGGCTGTGGGCGTCCTCGCCATCAACGTGGGCAACGCCGCCCTGTTCACCACCCTCACCAGCGTCTGCATCGTAATGGTCTACCTGGCCTACCTCCTGGTCACCGTGCCGCAGCTGGTCAACCGCCTCCGCGGCGACTGGAACCGGGTGGGCGAAACCATGCCCGCCGGGCTGTTCTCCCTGGGCCGCTGGGGGCTGCCCGTCAACGTCCTCGCCGTGCTCTACGGAGCCCTCATGGTGGTCAACCTCGCCTGGCCGCGGCCAGAGGTGTACGACCCCTCCGGTGAGAACGGCATCCTCCTATACTCCGCGCCGCTGATGGTGACGGCGGTCCTCCTCCTGGGCCTGTGGGTCCGCCGCCGCAACCTCGCTGCCGGCGCCTGAAACCTCACCTGAAACCTCCGCCCAACTTCAAGACATCCACCCAAAGAAGCACAGGATTGACATGACCCAGACCATCGAAACCCCGGCAACCGGAACGGCCACCACAGCAGGTGCCCGCGCCCACGCAAGGGAACAGCACGGCAAAACCGCCGAGACAATGCGCTTCGTCCCGGCAGCTTCGGCGCCTGCCCGCCTCCTGGCGGCAGTGCCCGACGGCGCGTCCCCCACCTGGGCGGAGTCCCTCGCCTTTGGCCGCTACACCGCGCTGCCCCTGTCACGCGGTACCCGGGTCCGGCTGACCGACACCGCCGGCGACGCCTGCGTGCACACCCTCCTGTACCGGACCGGGGCACTGCATGAGCGCTACAACGCTGCGGACACGGTCAAGGTCCCGTGGCAGGCCTACCCAGGCGCCGGGCACCCGCTGCTCTCCGACGCCGGCCGGCTGATGGCCACCATCGTCGCCGACACATCCGGCCATCACGATGCCCTCACCGGTGCCACCACACTCGAAGGCAACACCGCCCGCTACGGTGCCGGCACAGCCCACAGCGTTTCCCCGGCAGCCCGCGAACTGCTCACCCTCGGGGCACTCAAGACCGGCCTTGCAGCCAAGGACGTGGCGCCGTCGTTGTCCTTCTTCAAAGGCATCCACGTGGACCCCGCCGGCACCATCACCTTCACCGGCAGCGCCGGCCCGGGCGCCGCCGTCGAACTCCTGCTGCACATGGATGCGGTCCTGGTGCTCGCCAACACCGCCCACCCGCTGGACCCGCGGCCCGCCTTCACCGGAACCGCCGTGGACATCCTCGCCTGGCACGCGCCGGAGGACCTGGCCGCACTGGAGGCGGGCCGCCTCACCGGTCCACTGACCCCCGAGCACCTGCAGGCACTCCGCAACACCGACCACGACCTCACCGCAAGGAACGCACGATGAACACCGCCATTGACACCAAGACCATCCCGGACGCCGGCGAAACCGCGCTGGTCCCCGGCACCGTGGTGCTCGACGAATTCGTGGAAGCCCGCGGACCGTGGTCCGCCGTGGTAGCAGCCGGCGACGTGCTCACCATCGTGGACCTGGAAGGCAACCAGGCCGTGGACTGCCTGCTGTACGCGGCAGGGGACACCTCCGTCCGCTATTCGGCACCGGTGACCATCGCATCCCAGCAGTCGATCGTCCTGACCACGGGCTCAGTCCTCCGCGCCGACACCGCTGTGCCGCTGATGACCGTGGTGGCGGACGAGGTGGGCGTGCACGACACCATCGGCGGCGCCTGCTCGCAGGAGTCCAACACCCTCCGCTACGGCCAGCACACCCGCGAACAGCACGCCTGCGTGGAAAACTTCCTGATCGAGGGCTCCCGCTGGGGCCTGGGCAAGCGGGACCTGGTGTCCAACATCAACTGGTTCATGAACGTCCCGGTTGACCCGGACGGGGCCCTGGGCATCGTTGACGGCCTGTCCGCTCCCGGCAAGCGCGTGGCACTGCGCGCCGAGGTGGACACCCTGGTGCTCGTCTCCAACTGCCCGCAGATCAACAACCCCTGCAACGGCTTCAACCCCACCCCTGTCCGCATGATCGTCACCCGGCCGGAGGCAGCACTGTGACCAGCAAGAACCTGACCACCTTTGACACCCTCCTGGTCGCCAACCGCGGCGAAATCGCGTGCCGCATCATTGCGTCGGCAAAGAAGCTCGGACTGCGGACCGTCGCTGTCTTTTCCGAAGCCGACCGGGGTGCGAAGCATGTCCGGCTGGCCGACGAAGCCGTGCTCCTGGGGCCGGCGCCGGCCAAGGAGTCCTACCTCCGGGTGGATGCGCTGCTGGCCGCGGCCAAGTCCTCCGGGGCGGGCGCAATCCACCCCGGCTACGGCTTCCTGTCCGAAGACGCAGCCTTCGCCGAGGCAGTGGAGGCTGCGGGACTGGTGTTCGTTGGGCCCACTGCCGAGCAGCTGCGGATCTTCGGCACCAAGCACACAGCACGCGACGCCGCCCGGGCGGCCGGGGTGCCCATGATTGCCGGTTCCGGGCTGCTTGAGGACGTGGACGCCGCCGTCGCGGCCAGCAGGACCATCGGCTTCCCGCTGATGCTCAAGGCCACCGGCGGTGGCGGCGGCATCGGCATGACCGTCTGCCGCACCGAGGCCGAGCTGGTGGAGAGCTTTCCTCGTGTCGCCCGGCTCGCCGGCGCCAGCTTCGGCACTGCCGGCGTCTTTGCCGAACGGTACGTCGAGAACGCCCGGCACATCGAGGTCCAGGTGTTCGGCGACGGCGATGGCCGGGTTGTCAGCCTCGGCGACCGCGACTGCTCCCTCCAGCGCCGCCACCAGAAAGTCCTCGAGGAAGCGCCGGCACCGGACCTGCCGGCTGATCTGAGGGAAGAACTGCACCGCACCTCCCGCGCCCTGTGCGCCTCCCTTAACTACCGTTCCGCCGGCACCGTGGAATTCGTCTACGACTCCGCCCGCCAGGAGGCCTCCTTCCTGGAAGTCAACGCCCGCCTGCAGGTGGAGCACCCCGTCACCGAGGCCGTCACCGGCGTTGACCTGGTGGAGTGGATGCTCCGCCTGGCGCAGGGCGGGGAGGAAGCCGACAGCGTCCTGGCCGGACTCCCGGACGGCCTGCCCGTGTCCGGCAGCGCCATTGAAGCCCGCGTCTACGCCGAGGACCCGGCCCGCGGGTTCCAGCCCAGCGCCGGTACCGTCACCAACGCCGCGTTCCCCGGCACCGAAGGTGTCCGGGTGGACGCCTGGGTGGAAACAGGCACCGAGGTGTCCACCAATTACGATCCGCTCCTGGGCAAGGTCATCACCTCCGCTGCAACCCGGGACGAGGCCTTTGACAAGCTGGCCGCCGCGCTCGCCGGCACCAGGATCGACGGCATCGAAACCAACCTGGGGATGCTCCGGGCTGTCACCGGCATGGACGTTGTCCGCAGCGTAAAGCACTCCACCAGCACCCTTGACGCCGTGGGCGATCCCGAGCCGCGGATCACCGTCAACCGCCCCGGCCTGCAGACCAGCGTGCAGGACTGGCCGGGCCGGACCGGGTTGTGGCAGATCGGAGTCCCGCCGAGCGGCCCGATGGACGACCTCTCCTTCCGGCTGGGCAACACCGCGCTCGGCAACGCCGAAGGCGCCCCCGGCCTGGAATTCACCATGACCGGCCCCAGCCTGACCTTCACCCACGCCACCACAGTCTGCGTCACCGGTGCGGAAGTGACAGTCACGGTTGAGGGTACCGAGGTGCCCGCATGGACACCCGTCACGGTCCCCGCGGGAGGAACGCTCGACGCAGGCACAGCCACCGGCCACGGCCTGCGCGGCTACATCCTCTTCCAGGGTGGCCTGGACATTCCGGACTACCTCGGGAGTGCCTCCACCTTCACCCTCGGCCAGTTCGGCGGCCACGCGGGCCGTGTCCTGCGGGCCGGTGACGTACTGCGCACGGTGAAGTCCGCCGTCGGGGAAGCACCCTCCGCCGCCGTGCCGCTCGACAGCCGCCCCGCCCTCACCTCCACCTGGGAACTGGCCGTAACGGAAGGCCCGCACGGCGCCCCTGAATTCTTCCAGCGCGAAGACATCGAGGAGTTGTACACCGCCGAATACGAGGTGCACTTCAACTCCGCCCGCACCGGCGTCAGGCTGACAGGCCCCAAGCCGCGCTGGGCCCGCACCGACGGCGGCGAGGCCGGCCTCCACCCGTCCAACATCCACGACACCGCCTACTCGGTGGGCGCCCTCGACTTCACCGGCGACACCCCCATCCTGCTCGGCCCGGACGGGCCCAGCCTGGGCGGGTTCGTCTGCCCGGTGACCGTGGTGACGGCGGACCGCTGGAAGCTCGGCCAGCTCCGGCCGGGGGACAAGGTCCGGTTCGTGCCCGTCAAAGCCGGCCGCGCGCCGTCGGCGAAGGACCTGGGACCGGGCCGCCAGCTGGTGCTGCCCGGTGACGCCGGCTGGTCCGCAGACCCGTCCGTGGTAACGCATGCATCCAGCCGCCCCTTCCGCGGGGATGGCGACGACGGCGTGCTGGGCCGGGTGCCGGAAGGTTCCGGCAGGCCTGCGGTTACCTACCGCCGCTCCGGTGACGACAACCTGCTCGTCGAGTACGGCGAGATGGTGCTGGACCTCGGCCTGCGCGCCCGGGTGCACGCCCTCCACCAGCACCTCGAAGAGCTCCGCGTGCCCGGCATCGTGGACCTGACCCCCGGCATCCGGTCCCTCCAGATCAAGGTGGACCCGTCGGTGCTGTCCACTACCCGCCTGCTGGACCTCGTCCAGGAGATCGAAGCTGCGCTGCCGGCAAGCTCCGAGCTGGTGGTCCCCAGCCGCACCGTCCGGCTGCCGCTGTCCTGGGACGACCCCGCAACCCGCGAAGCGATCGAGCGCTATATGGCCGGCGTCCGTGACGATGCCCCCTGGTGCCCCTGGAACATCGAGTTTATCCGCCGCATCAACGGCCTGGACTCCGTGAACGACGTCTTTGATACCGTCTTCAGCGCCGAGTACCTGGTCCTGGGCCTGGGCGACGTGTACCTGGGCGCCCCCGTGGCCACTCCGCTGGACCCGCGGCACCGGCTGGTCACCACCAAGTACAACCCGGCCCGCACGTGGACGCCGGAGAACGCTGTGGGCATCGGCGGCGCGTACATGTGCATTTACGGCATGGAAGGCCCCGGCGGCTACCAGTTCGTGGGCCGCACCACCCAGGTCTGGTCACGCTACGCGGACGCGGCCCCGTTCGAGCCCGGCTCGCCCTGGCTGCTGCGGTTCTTCGACCGGATCTCCTGGTACCCCGTGAGCCCCGAGGAGCTCCTGGACCTCCGGGCGGACATGGCTGCCGGACGGGGCCGCGGCGTCGATATCGAAGAGGGCACCTTCTCCCTGGCCGAGCACGAACTGTTCCTTGAGGAGAACCGGGAGTCCATCGCGGCGTTCCGGGACAAGCAGGGCGCAGCCTTTGCCGTGGAGCGTCAGGCCTGGGCCGACGCCGGCGAGTTCGACCGCGCGGAAGCGCTCGCCGCCGTCGCTGTCCCCGCCGCGGACGAAGTTGTGGTTCCGGACGGCGGATCCCTCGTTTCCGCGCCGTTCGCCGCAAGCGTCTGGAAAGTCGACGTCGCCGAAGGGGACCGCGTGGCCAAGGGCCAGCCCCTGGTGTCCCTCGAGGCGATGAAGATGGAAACGGTCCTCGAAGCGCCATGCGACGGCGTGGTGCTCCGCGTCCTGCCCGGCGCCGGTTCCCAGGTGGTGGCGGGCGAGGCGGTGGTGGTCATCGGCGCCCCCGACCTCGAATCCGCTGACGTGGAAGCCCTGGAACTGGAAGAGGCAGCAGTATGAGCACCACAACCGGCACAGCCTCCCGCCGTGTCACCGCAGCGCTTGCCGCCATAGAAGTGGCGGACCGGCCGGAAATTTGGATCGCCCTGCGGGGGGAGGACGAGCTCCTGGCGGAGGCCGCCCGAATCGACGCGGCGGTGGCCGGCGGTGCCCGCCTGCCCCTTGCCGGGCTCCTGCTGGCGGTCAAGAACAACGTTGACGTCGCGGGCATCCCTACGACGGCGGCGTGCCCGGGCTTCGCGTACACGCCGGAGCAGGACGCGGCAGCGGTAGCGCGCCTCCGTGCCGCCGGAGCGCTGGTCCTGGGTGCCACCAACCTGGACCAGTTCGCTACCGGGCTGGTGGGAACCCGCAGCCCGTATGGAGCTGTCCGTGACTCCCGCCGCCCGGAGTTCATCTCCGGCGGCTCCAGCTCCGGCTCGGCCGTGGCAGTGGCCCTGGGCCTGGTGGACATCGCCATTGGAACCGACACCGCAGGTTCGGGGCGCGTCCCGGCCGGGCTGCAGGGAATTGTCGGCATCAAGCCCACACTGGATGTCGTGTCAACGGCCGGAGTGGTTCCCGCCTGCCGGTCGTGGGATGCCGTCACCATCTTCGCCCGGCACCTGTCCACAGCGCAGCTTGCCATGGGGGTCATGGCCGGCGGCTCCCGTGCCTGGCCGGCGGACACCCGCCTTGCTGCACCGGAAAAGCCGCGGGTTGCATACCCCGCCGCACTGCCGGCGCTCCCGGGCGCCTGGGCTGAGGAATTCGTCCGCCAGGTCACGCGGCTGCAGGAGGCGGGGGTGGACGCCCTGCCGATCGAGTTCGATGACTTCCTTGAAGCGGCCCGGCTGCTGTATGACGGTGCGCTGGTGGCGGAACGCTTTGCGGCCGTGGGCGGTTTCATCGAAAAGGCCGACGGCGGGACGGAAAGCCATGCGGGCATCGATCCCACGGTGGGAGGCATTATCCGGGCCGCCGGGAAGCTGCCGGCGCACCGGTACGTCGCAGATACAGCCAGGCTCGAGGATCTGAAGCAGCGGGCTCTGGCCCGGCTGGACGGCTTCGACGCCCTCCTGGTTCCGACGGCACCCATCCACCCGACGCTCGAACAAGTGGCGGCAGATCCGGTGGGTGTGAACTCCCGGATGGGCACCTACACCAACTTCTGCAACCTCTTCGATCTGTGCGCGGTGGCCGTGCCGGCAGGCGAAGTGGAGGGCGCGCAGTTTGGCCTGACAGTGGTGGCCCGGACCTTCGAGGACGCCGTCGCGGCGGACATCGCCAGGAGGATCGAAAATACGCCTGCCGCGCCGGAACTCTTCGCTGCCGGCGCAGCGGGCGAGCCAAAAGCTGAAGCCGGCCAGGCGCCGTCGGACGTTCCCTGGCCGGTGGCGGCAGGAGCCGCGGTGGTGCCGCTGGTGGTGGTTGGCGCGCACCGGAAGGGCCAGCCGCTGGCGCACCAGCTGGAGGAGTTGGGCGCCCGGTGGGACGGGCATGTCCGCACCGCCCCGCGCTACCGGATGGTCTCGCTGGACACGGTGCCGCCCAAGCCCGGTGTGTACCGGTCCGACGACGGCGCGGAACTGACGGGGGAGCGGTGGCTGCTGTCCCCGGCCGGGCTGGGGCAGTTCCTGGCCGCCCTTCCGGAGCCGATGCTGCTTGGGTCCGTGCAGCTCGCCGACGGCACATCCGCCGTCGGATTCGCCTGCGACGCCGTGGCCGCTGCCCAAGGGGAGGACATCACGGCCTGGGGTGACTGGCTGGCGGACCGGACTGCAGCGCCCAAGGGCCGCAGCGTCTGGCAGGACCTCGGCGACGCCGCCCTGGCCGGCTTCAGCCGCGGCGGACACCCCTAACCCCATGAGTTTTTGTCCAGATATGCAGGCTTCCGGGCACTCCAAGTCTGCATATCTGGACAAAAACTTTGGGGTGCCAAGTCCCGGTAAACTTGATGACTGTGACTTCCCAAAACACCCCTGCGCCCAAGAACGCCCCCGAGCCCCTCGACGCCAGCGAGCAGATGCGGATCCGCATGGAGAAGCGCGCCAAACTGATCGAGCGCGGCATCGAGGCGTACCCGGTAGGTGTGGAGCGGACGCACTCTTTGTCCGAAATCCGGGAAAAGTATGCGCACCTTGAAGCCGACGACACCACGGGCGACGTCGTAGGCGTCACCGGCCGTGTGGTGTTCATCCGCAACACCGGCAAGCTCTGCTTCGCAACCCTCCAGGAGGGCGGCACCGACGGCAAGGGGACCCGGCTGCAGGCCATGCTGAGCCTGGCCAACATCGGTGAGGAAGCACTCGCCGACTGGAAGGCCCTGGTGGACCTGGGCGACCACGTGTTCATTAAGGGCGAGGTCATCTCCTCCCGCCGCGGCGAGCTGTCCATCATGGCCGACTCCTGGGCCATGGCCTCCAAGGCACTGCGCCCGCTGCCGGTGCTGCATGCCGAACTGAACGAGGAAACCCGCGTCCGCCAGCGCTACGTGGACCTGATGGTCCGCGACGAAGCCCGCGAGATGGTGTACACGCGCGCAGCCATCACCCGTTCCATCCGCGAAACGCTCTTCCGCCACAACTACGTGGAGGTGGAGACGCCCATCCTGCAGCTGGTCCACGGCGGCGCGCTGGCACGCCCGTTCGAAACGCACATGAACGCGTTCGACCAGAAAATGACCCTGCGTATCGCCACGGAGCTGTACCTCAAGCGGGCAGTGGTGGGCGGCATCGACCGCGTCTACGACATGGGCCGCGTGTTCCGCAACGAAGGCGTGGACTCCACCCACAGCCCGGAATTCACCACGCTTGAGTGCTACGAGGCCTGGGCTGACCAGTTCGTCATGGCTGAGCGGATCAAGGAAATCATCCTGGACGCCGCCGACGCCGTGGGTGCCGGGCGCACCATCCAGACCGAGGCCGGGGAGATCAACCTCGACGGCGAATGGGCCTGGCTGGCCTTGTATCCGGGACTTTCCGACGCCGTTGGCCAGGAGATCACGCCGGACACCCCGCTCGAGGTGCTTCGCGGGATCGCCGAAAAGCATGAGGTCAAGATGGACCCCAAGTGGGACGCCGAGAAGCTGGTGGTAGAGCTGTTCGGCGAGATCGTGGAGCCCACGCTGCTGAACCCCACGTTCGTGTACAACTACCCGCCGTCGGCCCAGCCGCTGGCCCGCCCGCACCGCGAGGACGGCCGCCTCATCGAGGCCTGGGACCTGATCATCGGCGGCATGGAGCGGGGTACCGCGTTTTCCGAGCTGATCGACCCCGTCATCCAGCGCGAACGCCTCACCGAGCAGTCCATGCATGCCGCTGCCGGCGATGTTGAAGCCATGCAGCTGGACGAGGACTTCCTGCGTGCGCTGGAGTACGGCGCTCCGCCCATGGGCGGCATCGGCCTGGGCATCGACCGCCTGGTCATGCTCTTCACCGGCGCCGGAATCCGGGAAACCATCCTGTTCCCGCTGCTGAAGCCTGAAGGGCACTAGGCATGGAGTACGTAGCAGTCCTCCTGCCCTCCCTGGTGGTAGGCCTCCTTTTCTGGTTCGCCATGAAGGCGATCTTCAACGCGGACAAGTCCGAACGGCAGGCAGAGGCCCGCGCCCAGGCGGAAGCCGACGCGCGGGCGGCGCGAACCGGAAATCCGCGGGCCTCAGAATCAGGCTCCGTCGATCGCCAAGACCCCGAATCCAAATAGCAAAATCCCCTAATCTGCTGCGGTTATCCCCAAGGAACCATTTGGCGCTTTGACGCGTTGCCATAAAAAGAGTCATACTTTTTAGGGAAACATCCTGCTTTTCTGAAAAACCACCTTTTCCAAGAGGAAGTTCTTAAATGGCACAGAAAGTAAACATCATCCTCGTTGATGATCTGGATGGGGGATCCGCAGACGAGAATGTTAAGTTTGGCCTCGACGGGGTCAACTATGAGATCGATCTTTCGGCAGCCAACGCCTCCGAACTTCGGTCGTCACTCGAGCGGTTTATATCAGCTGCGCGAAAGGCTTCGGGGGGCGGCCGCAGTACTGCCCGCGCCGCAAAGGCTCCTTCCGGGGGCCGCAGCAACGATTCGGCACAGATCCGGCAATGGGCGCGGGATAACGGTTACACCGTTAACAGCCGCGGCCGAATTCAGGCCGAAATCCAGGAAGCCTACCAAAAGGCAAATTCCTAGGCCAACCTGTGGATCAGATTTAAGCCCTGCTTCCCTTCGCCGGGAAGCAGGGTTTTTGTTACGTGCGCAAAAAGCGAAAGGCGCCGGCCGCCGTCGTAATTTATCCACTCGCCGTAGGTGGGCGCGTAAGCGGCTAAACGTCAACCGCCGAATGTATTCGCGACGTTGCGCAAGCCCCGGACTGAAACCGGCCGGCGCCAGACCAATGATCGGAGGCGGTCCGCGGGTATTCCCGGGGCTGCAGGTTTCCCCTGTGGCGAACACGCTCCACAAGTCCGGGCCCGCCACGTAGCATCAAAGTACGTCGTAGCTAGGAGTGTGGCGAAATGTTTGAGCGATTTACGGACCGTGCCCGTCGCGTAGTTGTGCTTGCCCAAGAAGAGGCACGCATGCTGAACCACAATTACATTGGTACCGAACACATCCTCTTGGGTTTGATCCACGAGGGTGAGGGCGTTGCCGCCAAAGCTCTTGAGTCCTTGAGCATTTCGCTCGACGGCGTTCGCGAGCAGGTGCAGGAGATCATCGGCCAGGGCCAGCAGGCGCCCTCCGGCCACATCCCCTTCACGCCCCGGGCCAAGAAGGTGCTGGAACTCTCGCTGCGCGAGGCCCTCCAGCTCGGCCACAACTACATCGGCACGGAGCACATCCTGCTCGGCCTGATCCGTGAGGGTGAGGGTGTCGCCGCGCAGGTGCTGGTCAAGCTCGGCGCAGACCTCAACCGGGTCCGCCAGCAGGTTATCCAGCTGCTCTCCGGCTACCAGGGCAAGGAAACCACCGGCGCCGGCGTCGGAACGGGCCAGCCCGAGGGTGCCCCTGCCGGTTCCGTCGTACTGGACCAGTTCGGCCGCAACCTGACCCAGGCTGCCCGCGAGAACAAGCTGGATCCGGTCATCGGCCGCGAGCAGGAGATGGAACGCGTTATGCAGGTCCTCTCCCGCCGCACCAAGAACAACCCCGTCCTCATCGGCGAGCCCGGCGTCGGCAAGACGGCCGTCGTCGAAGGCCTGGCCCAGGCGATCGTCCGCGGGGACGTCCCCGAGACCATCAAGGACAAGCAGCTCTACACCCTGGACCTCGGTTCCCTGGTGGCAGGCTCCCGCTACCGCGGTGACTTCGAAGAGCGCCTGAAAAAGGTCCTCAAGGAGATCCGCACGCGCGGCGACATTATCCTCTTCATCGACGAGATCCACACCCTCGTGGGTGCGGGTGCCGCCGAAGGCGCCATCGACGCCGCGTCCATCCTCAAGCCCATGCTGGCCCGCGGCGAGCTGCAGACCATCGGCGCCACCACGCTGGACGAGTACCGCAAGCACATCGAGAAGGACGCAGCGCTGGAGCGCCGCTTCCAGCCGATCCAGGTCAAGGAACCCTCCGTGGCGCACGCCATCGAGATCCTCAAGGGCCTGCGCGACCGTTACGAGGCGCACCACCGCGTGACCATCACCGACGGCGCCCTGGCCTCCGCTGCCAGCCTCGCCGAGCGCTACATCTCGGACCGCTTCCTCCCGGACAAGGCGATCGACCTGATCGACGAGGCCGGCGCACGGTTGCGCATCCGCCGCATGACCGCTCCGCCGGAGCTCAAGGCCATGGACGAGCGCATCGCCAAGCTGAAGATGGAGAAGGAATCCGCCATCGACGCCCAGGACTTCGAAGGTGCCGCTGCGCTCCGCGACAAGGAGCAGAAGATGATCTCCGAGCGGTCGGAGAAGGAGCGCCACTGGAAGTCCGGCGGCATGGACGACATCTCCGAGGTGGATGAGGACCTCATCGCCGAGGTGCTGGCCAACTCCACCGGCATCCCCGTGTTCAAGCTGACCGAGGAAGAGTCCTCGCGCCTGCTGAAGATGGAAGAGGAACTGCACAAGCGCGTGGTCGGCCAGGACGAGGCCATCAAGGCACTGTCCCAGGCGATCCGCCGCACCCGTGCAGGGCTCAAGGACCCCAAGCGCCCCGGCGGCTCGTTCATCTTCGCCGGCCCCACCGGCGTCGGCAAGACCGAGCTGGCGAAGGCCCTCGCGGAGTTCCTGTTCGGTGAAGAGGACGCCCTCATCACGTTGGACATGTCCGAGTACTCGGAGAAGCACACCGTTTCGCGGCTCTTCGGTGCCCCTCCGGGCTACGTTGGCTACGAGGAAGGCGGCCAGCTGACCGAGAAGGTCCGCCGCCGTCCGTTCTCCGTGGTGCTGTTCGACGAAGTTGAAAAGGCCCACGCGGACCTCTTCAACTCGCTGCTGCAGATCCTGGAGGACGGCCGGCTGACCGACTCCCAGGGCCGCGTGGTGGACTTCAAGAACACCGTGATCATCATGACCACCAACCTGGGTACCCGGGACATTTCCAAGAGCGTTGCCACCGGATTCCAGTCCGGCACCGACACGCAGACCGGCTACAACCGCATGCGTGCCCGTGTGACGGAGGAGCTCAAGCAGCACTTCCGCCCCGAGTTCCTGAACCGTGTGGATGACGTTGTGGTGTTCCCGCAGCTCACCCAGGACGAGATCATCGAGATCGTGGACCTGTTCGTCACCCGCCTGGAGAAGCGCCTCAAGGACAAGGACATGGGCATCGAGCTCACGCCCGCCGCCAAGGTCCTGCTGGCACAGCGCGGCTACGATCCCGCCATGGGTGCCCGGCCGCTGCGCCGCACCATCCAGCGCGAGATCGAGGACCAGCTCTCCGAGAAGATCCTCTTCGGCGACATCCACTCCGGCGACATCGTCGTTGTGGACGTGGAAGGCGAAGGCGACGACGCGAAGTTCACCTTCGCCGGCAACGCCAAGCCCCGCATCCCGGAAATCGCACCGAGCGTCTAAGCGCACTTTATGAAAGCCCCGCCAGCTCCCGTAGCCGGCGGGGCTTTCGCCTGCGCCCGGCCACACGGCGGTGCTTCTCACGCAGCGGGCCGGGCGGAGTCGTGAACAACAAAGGCACGGAGTCACGCCCGACGTCGGTTTCAGGCTCGGGAGGCGGAGACGATGGTAAGCCCTGATGGCCGGACCATTTACACGAGCTTCACCAAGCCGTTGGCCAAGGCGGACAGCCGGTCCATCCTGGTATCCGTGGATGTGCCTCCGGCAGCACAAAAGTCCTCCTGGACCAGCCGGGCATGAGCTGCTTCCCCGGCCCCGACGGCCGTACGCTGGCGGCTTTGACGCACGCCACGTAAGTGTCCCAGTCTTCTTCACCTTGTGCCGGGGGACAAAGCCCCTGATCGGCCTAGGCGTCTTGCTGGCCGGGACGTTGGCGGGCGTATTTTAGGTGGAAGTAGAGGTAGCAGGCTGCTACGAAGGGGATGCCGAAGTATAGGGCCGTGGCTTGGGTGGGATCGAAGCCTATGCCTACCAGGGAGATGACGCAGAGCAGGAACGCGGCGATGGGCAGCAGGGGAAACAACGGCGCCTTGTAGGCCAGGTCCTCATTGCGGCCACCGTTTCTTAGGAAAGCGCGGCGGTGGAAGAAGTGGGATGCCGTGATGGACATCCAGACGCCCACTGTGGCGAAGCCAGCGATGGATACCAGTACCAGGTACACCGTGGTGGGAGCAACAATACTGCTGACCAGCGACGCCAGCCCGCCGATCATGCTTACGCACAAAGCAGCCATGGGAATTCCGCGCTTTGTCAGTTTGCCCAGTGCTTTTGGTGCATGCCCCTCGTCAGCAAGCGAAAAAAGCATGCGGGCGCAGGAGAACAAACCACAGTTGCCGGCGGACAGCAGCGCGGTGATGATGACGAAATTCATGATGTCCGCCGCATAGGGAATTCCCAGCTGGGAGAAAACGGTGACGAAGGGGCTTTCCTGCAGGGAGGCGTCACCGTACGGGACGGTGCCGGCAATTACGGCGATGGCGCCCACAAAGAAAATCAGGAGGCGGATAACAGTGGTGCGCATGGCCTTGGGAATATTGACGGCCGGATTTGAGGTTTCCCCTGCCGCCACACCAATAAGCTCCGATCCGGAAAAGGCGTAAAAGACGGCTAGCGTGGTGATCAGGACTCCGGTAATGCCGTTGGGAAACAGGCCCTCCGACGTCATCAGGTTCTCGCCGAGGGCCGGAAAGTCCTCCTTGGCAAGGGGATGGAAACCCAACAGCGCCGCCCCGCCCAAAACGATAAGTCCGACGACGGCGCTCACTTTGATCAGCGCAAACCAAAACTCCGACTCACCAAAGACCCGCGAAGAAATGGCGTTCAGGGTGAACAGGATCGCCGCAAAAAGCAGGCACCAAATCCACACATCCACCTCCGGGAACCAGCGCTGCATGAGGAGCCCGGCAGCCGTGAATTCCGAGCCGAGGGCAACAGCCCAGCACAGCCAGTAAAGCCAGGCGGTGGCAAACCCGGTAGCGGGACCGATAGACCTGGCAGCGTAGATATGGAAGGCTCCGGACACCGGGTAGGCCACGGCAAGCTCGCCCAGGCAGGCCATCACCATGTAAACCACTGCAGCCCCGATGAGATAGGCGATGATCGCGCCCAGCGGGCCGGCCTGGGCGATGGTGTAGCCCGAGCTGAGGAAAAGCCCGGAACCGATGACACCTCCCATCGCGATCATCACGAGGTGGCGGGCCTCCATGGAGCGCCGCAAACTCCGTTTCCCGTGTTGTTGTTCCTGCGTATCGGTGGTCAGCGTGGGGGAGCCTAATGCCATGTTTCCTCCGGGGTAGGATCTCATTCCTCCGTCGACGGTGACGGGGTAACAGCGGCAACACTGCTGGTCAGCGGACTGCAACTGCAAACTGGTCCGCCGCTCACAAGGAAAGTCTGGGCAGTCGCCAGCCGTTTGTGGCGCTGAGCGTAAGCAGCGCTTCAACTTACCCTGTTTATGAAGGACTTCCGGCTGCCGGCGGGGCCGGCTGCCACATCACCCTGCCTGGGACGGCTGGGTCGGCGCCTGGAGGAACCGGATCATGCGGGTGTTGCCAAGGGTGTTTGGCTTGACCCGGGCCAGATCAAGGAACTCCGCGACGCCTTCGTCGTGTGAGCGCAGGAGCTCCGAGTACACCATGGGATCCACTGCCGACTGGTCCGCCATGACCTCGAAGCCGTGGCGCTTGAAGAAGTCCACCTCAAAGGTCAGGCAGAAGACCCGCGCGACTCCCAGGGCCTGCGCTTCTTCCAGAAGGTTCTCCACCAGCACGTGGCCCACGCCTTTGCCGCGCCATTCTTCGGAAGCAGCCAAAGTGCGGACCTCGGCCAGGTCTTCCCACATGACGTGCAGCGCCCCGCAGCCGATGACCTCGCCGTCGGCAGACTCCGCGATTCGGAACTCCTGCAGGCTCTCGTAGTAAGCCACCGTCTCCTTTGCCATGAGGATCCGCTGCTCAGCCAGCGGCGCCACCAGTTTCTTAATAGCGGAAACATCGCTGGTGCGGGCAGGCCGGACATGGAAGGAGTCAGTCACAGGCCCATCCTAGTTCTCGCCCCGCCGGGCCACGGACACGGCGACGGGAGGATCACGGATAATGCAGGATTTTTGGGGTCTTCCTATCCATCCATTCGATGGATAAAGTGAGCGAGGCTTGCTGGGGAGCAACCCAACTACTGAAAGCCGGACATGCACATCCTCCCTGACCATACGGCAAAAACCGAACTGCAGCTCCTTGTCCGCGGACTGGTTTACGCCCCCGGTGACGCTTCCTATGAATCCGAAGCCGCAGCCTTCAACCTCGCCACCCGGCATACGCCGGACCTTGTCCTGACTGCCTTTGACGCCGACGACGTCGTGGCCGCCGTCAGGTGGGCTTCCGCCCGCAACATGTCGATCCCCATCCAGTCCACCGGCCGTGGCGCGGCCAACGCCGTCTCGGATGGCCTCCTCATCAGCACCCGCTACATGCTGGAGTTGTCCATCGACCCGGACGAGCGAACCGCCAGGGTAGGGGCCGGCGTCCGGTGGCGGGACGTGCTCCGCGCTGCGGCGCCCAACGGGTTGACCGGCTGCACGGCTCCACCTCCGACGTCGGCGTGGTCGGCTACACCCTCGGCGGCGGGCTGCCCCTCCTGGGCCGCAAGTACGGCTTTGCATCGGACCATGTCATCGCCTTTGACCTGGTGACGCCGGACGGTGAACTCCGGCGGGTCGACGCCGTCAGCGAACCCCGGCTGTTCTCGCTCCTCCGCGGCGGCAAGGGCAATTACGGGGTGGTCACAGCGATGGAATTCGCCCTGTTCCCGGCCGCCGAACTCTATGCCGGTGGGCTCTTCTACGAAGGAGCGCACGCCAGGGAGGTCCTGGCCGGTTTCCGCAGCTGGACGCAGGATTTGCCTTCCGAGGCGTCGGCCTCGCTGGCCTTCCTTAGGTTGCCGGACCTCGAAGACGTGCCAGCGTTCCTGCGCAACAAATTTGTGATGCACCTGCGGTTCGCCTGGCAGGGATCCGCAGAGGAGGGAACTGCACTGCTTGCGCCGATGCGGGCGGCGGCCCCGGTGCTCGTGGATGCCGTGGGTCCCCTTCCCTATGAGCGGATTGACGAGATCCATGCGGATCCCCAGCATCCGGTGCCCGTGCGGGAGGGCGGGATGCTCCTGAAGGGATTCGGCCCCGGACTTGAGGAAGCCCTGCTGCAGCTTGCCGGACCGGAGAGCCAGGCTCCCCTGCTGCTGACCGAGATCCGCCTGATGGGAGGCGCGCTTTCCGCTCCGCCCAATGCTGCCGGGCCTGACTGCGTCGGCGGCCGTGACGCCGGCCTGTCGTTCTTCGCGGTGGGCGTGATGGTTCCACCCATTGACCATCTGGTGGCGGCTGCCATCGAAGCTGCCCGCTCAGCGCTGGTGCCCTACGCCACCGGCGGCAGCCTTGTGAATCTGCATGGCCACCTCGCATCGCCCGAACTTGCCGCTGGCGCCTGGCCCGAGGCTCTTCGGCAGGCAATGGGCGAAGCCAAGACCGAACTGGATCCCAAGAACCTGTTCCGCCACGGCCACGCTGTCCTTCCGTCCACTCCAGGAGCGGCGGCGGCATAAGCTCCCAATCCGGCGGTTTCCCGGGCGGGTATTGGTCTTACTCGAATTGCTGGATAAACTAGCGGAGGCCGGGTATGGGGGCCCGGCAAAGGGACAGTCATTGGGGGCTGTCCCTTTGCTGTATCCGGCTCCCACCAGCGGAAACCTACCGGATCGGCCTGCCCCGGTAGTAGGGTCGGAAGGACATCCTTCAGGAGCAAGCCAGGAGCACTGCCATGAAGAAACTCATCAATGATCCCCGGTCCGTCGTTGCGGAATGCGTCCAGGGCTTCGGCCTGGCACACGCAAACCTCGTGGCCCTCAGCGAAGATCCCATCTACATCACGCGCAAGGACGCGCCGGTCAGCGGAAAGGTGGGGCTGGTGTCCGGCGGGGGCAGCGGCCATGAACCCCTGCATGCGGGCTTCGTCGGGAAGGGAATGCTCGACGCCGCCGTGCCGGGGGCCGTCTTCACCTCACCTACGCCGGACCAGATACTTCCCGCAACCCTCGCGGTCAACTCGGGCGCCGGCGTCGTGCATATCGTCAAGAACTACACCGGCGACGTCCTCAACTTCGAGACCGCGGCGGAGCTCGCAGAAGCGGAAGGCGTGAGTGTCCGGACCGTCCTGGTCAACGACGACGTCGCGGTTGAGGACTCCCTGTACACCGCAGGCCGCCGCGGCGTGGGCGGAACGGTGCTCGTGGAAAAAATTGCTGGCGCCGCCGCCGAACGCGGCGACGGCCTTGACGCCGTGGCGGCCATCGCAGAGCGGGTCAACGCCGGCGTCCGCACCATGGGGGTGGCGCTTTCCGCCTGCACCGTCCCGCATGCAGGCTCGCCAAGCTTCGACCTCGGCGAGGATGAGATCGAGATCGGAATCGGCATCCACGGCGAGCCGGGCCGGCACCGCATTCCACTCGAAAACGCGGACGGCATCACGGATCGGCTGCTGGAACCGGTCCTCGCCGACCTGAAAGTCACCGCCGGTGACAAGGTGCTGCTCTTCGTCAACGGGATGGGCGGCACGCCGCTGAGCGAGCTCTATATCGTGTACCGCCGCGCTGCACAGGTACTGGCCAACCAGGGAGCAACGGTGGAACGCTCGTTGGTGGGCAACTACATCACGTCCCTGGAGATGCAGGGCTGCTCCATCTCGGTCCTCCGGCTCGATGACGAGCTGGCGGAACTGTGGGATGCGCCGGTCCACACGGCGGCCCTCCGGTGGGGCGTGTAGCCGTGGCGCTGGACGTCAACTGGGCGGTGAAGTGGCTGACCCTGTCCGCGCAGGCCATGGCCGAGCACCGGACGGAACTTATTGACCTGGACCGTGCTATCGGGGATTCGGACCACGGCGAGAACATGGACCGCGGCTTTCAGGCCGTGCTGGACAAGCTGGCTGAAACGCCGCCGGAGACGCCGGGTGCTGCGTTGAAGCTGACGGCCATGACCCTGATGTCGAAAGTGGGCGGTGCGGCGGGGCCACTGTACGGTACCGCCTTCCTGCGTGCGGCCACCTCACTCGGTGATGCCACGGAAATCGATCCGTCTGCCCTGGTGGCCGCGCTCGCCGCTGCGAGGGACGGCATTGTTGCCAGGGGCAAGGCCGAACCCGGGGACAAGACCATGGTGGACGCTTGGATGCCGGCGGTGGAAGCAGCCAGGACCGCCGCAGAGGCCGGGGGCAGTGACGTCCTCAGCGTCCTGGTTGCCGCTGCCGAAGCCGCGGAAGCCGGGGCTGTGGCCACCGATCCGCTGGTGGCCCGGAAAGGCCGGGCAAGTTACCTGGGGGAACGGAGTGCCGGACACCGCGACCCGGGGGCGGCCTCCAGTGCGCTGATCCTTCGGGCGGCGGTAGGGGCGGCTGCGTGACAGTCAGCATCGTGGTGGTCTCCCATAGCGAAAAGATTGCCGACGGCGCCGCGGAGCTTGCCGCCCAGATGGCACCTGATGTCGTGATCTTGGCAGCCGGCGGCACCACCGACGGCAGGATCGGCACCAGCCTGGAGAAGGTGCTTGCCGCCCTGGACCAGGCCTCCGGCGCCGACGGAACAGTGGTCCTCACCGACCTCGGCTCTGCAGTGATGACAGCCGAATCCGCCCTTGAGTTCGCAGGGGATGCCGCCGGCGTGCTGCTGGCCGACGCGCCCCTGGTGGAGGGGGTGGTGGCGGCAGCCGTCGCCGCCCAGGGCGGAGCCGACGTGCAGGCGGTAAAGCAGGCCGCTGAATCCGCCCGGGGCTCCGCCCCGCAGCCCGCGCCGCCCCCGCAGGGGGATGCCACGGAAGGCCCCGGCGCCGTTGAAGGCCCGGAGTTCACCGGGGACTTCGAAATCATCAATGAGGCAGGCATGCATGCCCGCCCGGCCGCCAAGATCGCCGGCGGACTGTCCTCCCTTGACGCCGAAGTCTTCGTCAATGGTGTGGACGGCACGTCCATGACGGCGCTGATGACGCTGGCCGCCGGCAAGGGAGCCGTGCTCCATGTGGAAGCGCGCGGGGTGGACGCCGAGCGTGCGGTGAATTTTGTGGGCGGGCTGGTGCAGGCCGGCTTCGGTGAGCCGTAGGCCCTAATCCGGGGCGTGCGGTGTGTTCGTGGCTGCTTTGTCCGCCCCTGGGAATAAGCTCGATCCCATGGAATGGCAGGACCCCGAGGACAACTCCCAAATTGAAGTGCTGGACGGGCAGATGTCGGTGGAGGAACTCCTTGCTGACCTGGGCTTCGAGTGGCGGCCGGGACCTTCCCCTTCCGGTGCCGGGGACGCACCGGCCGCGGACATCTTCGGCCAGCCGGCACTGTTCTGAGCCGGCCGCTCAGACCCGTTCGCGCAGGCCTGAGCTCTCGAGCGTCACGGCGGCGCTGAGGAACTTTCCGCATTGCACCCCGAACGGGTGATCGGCCCTGGGCCGGAATTCCAGCGTGTGCACGGGCAGCGGGGCCCCGTCCACTGTGTTGCCGGAGGACGTCACTGTTATGGCCGCTTCCGTCAGGCTGTCCAGCATCAGCATTCCCACTTTGGTGCCGTTGGGGGAGGCGGTGGCGGAGCACGCTCCGTCGGGCGTGCAGCCCTGGTCAATGGAGTCGCTTCCCGGATGCAGCTCGACGTCGTCCTCCTTGCACGCTCCGTCCTGGCAGGCTTTCAGCCGCAGGGTGCCCACCTGCGGTGCGTAGTCCGCCGGAACCGTTACGGAGACTGCGGTGGCCGGGGCTATGGCCGGGCAGGCAACGGCCGCCGGTCCGCACCCCGCAAGTCCCGCCGTCGTCATCAATGCCAGGAACAGCTCCCGCGTGCGCATACTTCAGCGTACGACTGCCCAGGCAGCACCGTGCCTGCGACGGAAAAGTGACAGCGGCATTGTTATGGCGCCTGCGCCACTGACGGTCAAAAGGAGATCCCGCAGGTTCAGGCTGGAAGCCGGTAGCCGCCGTCGTGCATTTCAGCCAGGCCGTCTGCCAGCAACCCGGCGAGGGCGCGCTCCAGCTGCTCCGGCGGCGGATTCAGCCGGTGCAAGGCGGCCAGCGGGACACCGATTCCTACCGGGGCGAAGCCGAGGTCTGCCGGCTCGTGGTGGAACAGGTCGGCCGGCACGGGAGCCTCGGCCAGCCGCAGCACTGCCACCACGGCGCCGCGGACCTGCCGGTCGGTGCCGTGCCAGGCCTGTCCCTTGGGAACGTACGACGGCGGCGGCCCGCCTGCCGCGAGCCAGGCGCAGGAATCCCTCACGGGGCACGCCGGGCATTTGGGTGCCCGGGCAGTGCACACCAGCGCGCCCAGTTCCATGACCCCGGCGTTCCAGCGTACGGAGGCGGCACGGTCCGCCGGCAGCAGCGAGGCTGCCAGGCGCATCTCAGCGGCGGTCAGGGCGGGAGCAGGCAGTGCGTTCCCGGAAACCAGCCGCGCGTGGACCCGCCGGATGTTGGTGTCCACCACCGTTTCCCGGCGGCCGTAGGCGAAGGCTGCCACAGCCGCCGCCGTGTAGCTTCCAACTCCCGGCAGTGCCAGCAGCTCGGGGTAGGTGTCCGGCACCTTGCCGCCGTGCTTCCTGCTGATGGCGACGGCGGCGGCGTGCAGGCGCAGCGCCCGGCGGGGGTATCCCAGCCGGCCCCAGGAGCGCACGGCTTCCCCTGCGGGTTCACCCGCCAGTCCGGCCGGCGTTGGCCAACGCTTGAGCCATTCGTGCCAGACGGGCAGCACCCGGACAACAGGTGTCTGCTGCAGCATGATCTCGCTGACCAGCACGCCCCACGCCGGGCAATCAGCTTCGCGCCAGGGCAGGTCACGGGCCGTTTCGGCGAACCAGTCATTGATTTTGGCGTGCAGCTGCTGCAGTTCTGTGGCATCCGGCGGGATACCGGGCGAAGCTGGAAGGGGAGTCTTGGTGTCGATCCCAACACTGTAATGGATGGTTTTCCCGAGCCGGAAAACGGGATGTGACCAGCGCCTTGCCGGTCAGGCGGCGTGGTGGCAGTGAAGAATCCGTACCGTTCCCTAGCCTAGAAGAATGGGCAGGGAAGGTACTTCATCAGCACGCGGCAAGGCATCGGCATCCGGCTCCAGCAGCGTCCGGAAGCCCAGCCCTGCCGTCTACCGGCGGCGCCGCCTGGCTGTTGGTGGAGCACTGTTGCTGGTCGTTGCCCTGGTGGTGGGCGGGTTTGCGGTGGCTGGCGCTTTCGGCGGCGGTTCGGAGCAAACCTCGTCCACGGGCGCGACCAGCAGCGCCAGCGCCTCCCCGGCTCCAAGCGAGTCGGCTTCCCCCTCAGCGACGGCCACCGCCACGCCAACGCCCACTCCTTCCGCCACACCCACCTGCAACCAGAACCTGGTGACGGTCTCGGCCTCGACCGACAAGGCCGCCTACGGACCCGAGGAGAAGCCCCTGCTGACCTTGAAGGTCACCAATGGCGGGACTGCCCCTTGCCAGGTCAACATCGGTACGTCGCAGATGGAGTTCCTGGTTACGAGCGGCCCGGACCGTGTTTTCTCGTCCCGGGACTGCCAGACGTCCGGTGAGGACCTGGTGAAAGTCATCCCTCCCGGCGGCAGTGAAACCGCCAACTTTCCCTGGCAGCGGAACCGGACGGTGGAGGGCTGTTCGGTGGTGGATGCCAAACCCGGAGGGGGCGGGGCCTACTACATTTTCACGGCCAGGCTCGGTTCCAAGGCCAGCCCAAAGGCAGTCTTCCAGCTGAGCTGAGAATTCCGGGCGCGCGGACGGACGGCGCGGCTACAGGAAGCGGTCCAGCAGGCTCGCTTCCGCCATCCGGCTCAGGCCCTCGCGGACGGTCCTGGCCCGCTGGTCGCCGATGCCGTCAACAGTCATGAGGTCGTCGATGGTGGCGGCCATCAGGAACTGCAGTCCGCCGAAGTGGTCCACCAACCGGTCCGCCACTGCCTTGGGAACGGCCTTCAGCCCGGACAGGAGACGGTAGCCGCGGGGCTGGACGACGGCGTCGAGGTTGGCTTCGCCGCCGGCAAACCCCACGATCCCGGAAATCTTGCCGAGGTCGATCAGCTCGGTGGGGCCCAGGTTGTTGAGGGCGCTCACGGCCTGCTCGATGTCCTCCGGAGAGGCAGCGGGGCTGGCGTAATCGCGGATAATGACGTCGCTGCCCGGCCCCCGGCCCACCGTCAGTTCGTCGAGCTGCAGGGACAGCAGGCGGCCGTCTTCGCCCAGTTCCAGGACGTACTGCGAGATTTCCTCCGAGATTCGCCGGACCATCTCCTGCCGCTGCAGGGTGACAGCCACGTCCCGGACTGTCACCATCGCCTCGATTTCGAGGGCGGACAGCGAGCTGGTGACCTGGTCAAGGCGTGAGCGGTAGCGTTCGAGCGTGGCGAGGGCCTGGTTTGCGCGTGCCAGGACTTTTTCCGAGCCTTCCAGCACATGCCGCAGTCCGTTCACGTACAGGGCGATGATCTGCATGGACTGGCTGACTGAGATGACCGGAACGCCGGTCTGGATTGCAACGCGTTCGGCGGTGCGGTGCCGGGTGCCTGACTCCTGCGTCTCGATGCTGGGATCCGGCACAAGCTGGACGGCGGCCCGGAGGATGTTGCCGGCGTCCCTGTCGCAGATGATGGCACCGTCCATCTTGGCCAGCTCGCGAAGCCGCGTGGGGGAGAAGTCGATGCCGATATCGAAGCCGCCGGAGCAGATGGAGTCCACGGTGCGGTCCGAGCCCAGGACGATCAGGGCGCCGGTCCGCCCGCGGAGGATGCGTTCCAGGCCGTCGCGGAGGGGTGTTCCGGGTGCCACCCTGCCCAGAGTCGCCCGCAGTTGTTCCTCGGGGCTCCGCGCCATAGGTTTTTCCCTTCAAAGCTGCGGAACAGTGCCCGCAAGAATGCCGGCATTCACGGTTGGCCGGCAGGATCAAAAAGTACTCATTTTCCCGTAAGCACAATGATAGGGGCAAGGAACACCAAGTTCCGCACGGGCAAGCCCCAAAGTACCCCGCTCGAAGGTGCCGGAAAGTGCTGCGGAACCGTCCTCGGGGCCCGGTGCCAAGCAGGTATTTCCGCCGTCAGTGCAACGGCGTGATGGTCCGTGTGGTGCTGTCCCAGAGCCGGGCTCCGCTGCACTGGCCTTGCAGGCGCAGGTCCAGTACGTCCATGGCGGGTCCCAGCAGCGCTGCCGGAACACGCCGGGCGAGGGTGACATGGGGAGTCCAGGCGCCGGGCCTGGTCAGCGGCAGGGCTTCCGGGATGCCGGAGTGGAGGCGGGTGTGAAGCTGGAGGAGCGGGCCTGTGACCACCACCGACCGGGCGAGGACAAACTTGCCCGGTCCCGCCGGAAACAGCTGCGCGCCGGAGAACTCCACGTCAAGGGGCAGCAAACGCCACAGGCCGTCCAGGTCCGCAGGCAGCCGGAGCCCGGGCCCTGCCGCGAGGGTGATGTGCGGGCTGTTGCTGGGGGCCGTGTGCCCTGCCAGGCTGGGGACGCCGGCGGCTGCAAGCCGTGACCAGTCGGCGCGGATGGTGGAATCGGTGGGGGCGTCGAAGACCAGTTCGATGCTGCGCATGGACACATCATGCCGTTACCCCGGCCGAAGGAGCGAACCTAGCGTGCACGCTCCCGGAGCATGCGCTCCAGGTCCCTGCTTACCTGCGCGAGCGATGCTGCGCGCAAAGCCTTCAGCTCGGCTGCCGTCTGGGTCCCGTTGCTGGAGGTACCGGAAGCCGGGACGCCGGAGGTGCGATCCTGCTTCAATGCGGGCTCCAGGCCGGGGGACAGGGGGTCGAAAAACAGTTTGCCGGACTTCGTCATGAGCCCACGGTAGCGGCGGCCCGTTTCGCGGTTTTGAACCGCTGGTTTCACCGGTGTTAAGCGGAACCGGCCACCGGGCCAGCGGGCCGGTTGCGGCCCTGCGATAAACTTGGGACTTGGCTGTCCGCCAGCCGTTACCGGCCCCGCGCCGCCAAGCCCTCAAACGGTGCGCTGGAAAGCAATACTTCGAAGTCCGGCGCACGGGCAGTCCCAACCGCAGCGAAAGTAGCACCGTGTCCCAAGATGTCCTGACCCCCGCCCGGGTCTCTGCCATTCACAAAGAAGCGAACCGGCGTCGTACCTTTGCTGTCATCTCCCACCCGGACGCCGGCAAGTCCACGCTGACGGAAGCGCTCGCCCTGCACGCCAAGGTGATCGGCACCGCCGGCGCCTCCAGCGGCAAGGCGAACCGCAAGGAAACCGTTTCGGACTGGATGCAGATGGAAAAGGACCGCGGCATCTCCATCAGCTCCGCGGCGCTGCAGTTCTCCTACCGGGACACCGTCATCAACCTGCTGGACACCCCCGGCCACGCCGACTTCTCCGAGGACACCTACCGCGTCCTGGCCGCGGTGGATTGTGCCGTGATGCTCGTGGACGCCGCCAAGGGCCTGGAAACCCAGACAATGAAACTGTTCGAGGTCTGCAAGCAGCGCAACCTGCCCATCATCACCGTCATCAACAAGTGGGACCGCCCCGGCCTGGACGCGCTCGCCCTGATGGACGAGATCACCGAACGCACCGGCCTGCAGCCGATGCCGCTCACCTGGGCCGTGGGCATCTCCGGTGACTTCCGCGGCGTTTGGGATCTCCGTAACGACCGCTTCGCCAGGTTCGAGCGCAACAACGCCGGTGCGCAGATTGCCCTCACCGAATACTTCAGCCCGGAGGAAGCAGCTCAGGACCAGGGAAGCAACTGGTCCGATGCCGTGGACGAGGCCGGCCTGGTGATCGAGTCCAACCTCGCGTTCAACGTCGACGCCTTCCATGAAGGCAAAGCCACGCCCATCCTGTTCAGCTCGGCAGCGCTCAACTTCGGCGTCAAGGAGCTGCTGGACGCGCTCGTGGACTTCGCGCCGCCGGCATCGCCGCGCCCGGACGTGAACGGCAACGCCCGGCCTGTCGAGTCGCCGTTTTCCGGCTTCGTGTTCAAGGTGCAGGCCGGGATGAACAAGGCCCACCGGGACCACGTGGCCTTCATCCGCGTCTGCTCCGGCGTCTTCGAGCGCGGCATGGTGGTCACCCAGACGCGAACCGGCAAGTCTTTCGCCACCAAATACGCCCAGCAGGTGTTTGGCCGGGAGCGCGAAGTGATCGACGAGGCGTACCCCGGCGACGTCGTGGGACTGGTGAACGCGTCCTCGCTGCGCGTCGGCGACAGCCTCTTCCTAGAGCAGTCCGTGGAGTACCCCGCCATTCCGCTGTTCGCGCCCGAACACTTCCAGGTGGCGCGGTCCAAGGATCCCAGCAAGTTCAAGCAGTTCCGCCGCGGCATTGAGCAGCTCGAGCACGAGGGCGTCATCCAGGTGCTCCGCTCCGACGTCCGCGGGGACCAGGCGCCGGTGCTTGCCGCCGTCGGGCCCATGCAGTTCGAGGTGGTGGAGGACCGCATGGCCCACGATTTCAGCGCCCCGATGCGCCTGGAGCGCCTGCCCTATTCGATGGCGAGGATTACGACGGCGGACGCCATGCCCGCGCTGGCCAACGTGCCGGGCGCGGAGGTGCTGCTGCGGTCTGATGGTGAATACCTCGCCCTGTTCAACGACATCTGGGCACTGCGGCGAATCGAAAAGAACCACCCGGACCTCACGCTCGTGCCCATCGGCACGCACAACCCCGCAAAGTAGGGCATCATGAACGCAACCCGGCCCCGCGCCGTTGTGACCGGCACCGGCACCATCAACCCGCTCGGTTCCTCGGTGGTTGAAACCTGGGCGGCCCTGCTCACCGGGCAGTCCGGCATCGCAGCACTGGACGCGGAGTGGGCGCAGCAGCTGCCGGTGAAGATTGCCGGGCAGGCCCCCGCGGACCTCTCTTCGCACCTCAGCACGCGCGAGGTCAAGCGGATGGACCGCTGCGGCCAGCTTGCCCTGATCGCAGCCCGCGAGGCTTGGGCGCAGGCAGGAACTCCCGAGGTGGATCCGGAGCGCTTCGCCGTGGTGATCGGCTCCGCATACGGCGGCCTCGGTTCCACCATTGAGCAGGACCGCGTCCTGGCTGAGTCCGGCCCGCGCAAGGTGTCGCCCCACACGTTGACCCGGCTCATGGCGAACGGGCCGGCGGCGTGGGTTTCCATCGACCTGGGCGCCCGCGGCGGCGCCCGCACTCCGGTGAGCGCGTGTGCTTCCGGGGCTGAAGCGATTGTCCAGGCAGCGGAGATGATCCGCTCAGGTGCTGCCGACGTCGTTATTGCCGGGGGCGTGGACGCTTCCGTCAACGACCTGGTGATTACCGGCTTCTCCCAGATCCGGGCACTGTCCACCCGCGAAGGCGACCCGAAGGGCGCCTCCCGCCCGTTCGACGGCGGCCGGGACGGCTTTGTGCTGTCCGAGGGCGCCGGGGTGGTGGTGCTGGAAAGCGAAGAGCACGCCCGCGCCCGTGGCGCTGCAGTGCTTGGGTCCGTAGCCGGGGGAGCGGTGACCTCGGACGCAAACGACATTGTGGCAGCGGACCCTGCGATGCAGCGGCGCGTCATGGAGAAGGCGCTGGAGTCCGCCGGCCTGACACCGCCGGACATCGGCTTCGTCCATGCCCACGCCACCTCAACGCCCGTGGGGGACCGGCTTGAGGGACAGGCCATCAGCGCCGTCTTCGGCCCAGGCATTCCAGTAACCTCGACCAAGGGGCACACCGGACACCTGCTGGGCGGCGCAGGTGCGCTCGCCGCCGTCGTGGTCCTCCAGGCCCTGAAGTCCGGAAAGCTCCCCGGCACACTCAACGTGGACCGGCTGGATCCTGAATTGGACCTGAATGTCATCACGGAAGATGCGGTTGAACTGCCGGCCGGCCCGGCACGTGCCGGGCTGGTGAACGCGTTCGGCTTCGGCGGCCACAGCGTCGCCCTGGTGATCTCCGGCGGCTAGCCACAACGGCGAAAACGCCGGCACGGTGCAGGCCGCCGTATCGCTATGGCGTCCCCGCACCGTACCAGCGTTTTGGACGCCTGGCGGTCTTTATATGCTGGCGCCTCAGGCGCGGGCGGGAACCGCCTCGACTGCCTCCACCGGAAGGTCGTCGGTTTGCTCCTGGTCGCTGCGCCGTTCCTTCAGGAAGTAGACCAGCCCTGCGGCCAGCGTGGATGCCGCAGCCAGCGCGAAGAGGCCGGGGATGACGCTGCCCGTCTGTTCCTTGATGATCCCGAAGCCGAACGGGGCCACGAAACCACCAAGGTTGCCCAGGGAATTGATGATGGCGATGGCCGGGGCCAGGACCAGCGGGTGCAGGCCGGCCTGCGGGATGGTCCAGAACAGTGGGGACGCGCTCTTGAAGCCCATGGCGGCGATGGCCAGGAAGACCAGCGCCATGACGGGGGAGGCGATGGCGGCGGCGAACGTGCCCACGGCGGCGGTGAGCAGTGCGGCCACCAAAAGCGGCTTCTTTGAACGGGCCTTGTCCTGCAGCTTGGCCGCGAAGTACATGGCGAACACGGCGCACACCCACGGGATCGAAGAAAGGAAGCCGACGGTCAGGTCAGTGGTGCCGGGAATCTGCTTGATGATGCTGGGAAGCCAGAACGTGTTGGCGTAGATGGACAGCTGGACCGAGAAGTAGATGCCGCACAGCAGCAGGATCTGCGGGTTCAGGAGCATCTTCCAGCGGTTGACCTTGCCGCCGTCTGTCTTGGTGTGCTGGGCGTCCTCGTCGCTGATGGCCTGGGCCAGGGCGTCCTTTTCGGCTGCTGTCAGCCACTTGGCGTCCTTGATCCTGGCGTCGAGGACGAAGAACACCGCCATGCCGACGACGACGGACAGGGCGCCTTCGAAGCCGAAGAGCCACTGCCAGCCGCGCAGCCCGAGGGCGCCGTGCAGGCTGAGGAGCAGGCCGGCGATGGGGCCGGAGATGGCTGCTGCGATGGACGAACCGGCGATGAAGATCGCGGTCGCCTTGCCGCGCTGCCCGGCGGGGACCCAGCGGGCGAAGTAGAAGATGACGGCGGGGAAGAAGCCTGCCTCCGCGGCGCCCAGCAGGAAGCGCAGGACGTAGAACATGGTCTCGTTCTGGACGAACGCCATCAGGAAGGAGACTGTGCCCCAGCTGATCATGATCCGGGTGAGCCAGACTTTGGCGCCGTACTTCTCCATCATCACGTTGCTGGGAAGTTCGAAGATGGCATAGGCGATGAAGAACAGGCCCGCGCCGAAGCCGTAGGCGGCGGCGCCGATCCCCACGTCAGCCTGCAGGTGGTCCTGGGCGTAGCCGATGTTGGAGCGGTTCAGCTGGTTGCATACCAGCATGACAAGCATGATGGGCAGCACGCGCTTGAAGAACTTTTTCGTGGCGGTGGCCACGTCCGCGACAGCATTGTCCACAGACTTCATTGAATGTAATTCCTTTGGGATAGATAACGCAGGCCTGCTGCGGGGCGGAGGGATGTGGGGCCTGCCACAGCGACCCTTCTACTGTAGGGCGCGGGTGTGATGCACGTCCAACACACATAGGGCATCGCTTTATGCCCTCCGGGCATGGCCCGTGCTTTTCTCCGCATGCAGAACGGCGGCCCTTCCCGGCCCTGCATCTGCAGGGCGGAAAGGGCCGCCGTTGTGCCTCCTAGCGGACCAGGCAGGGCCGCTTGGGGTCGAAGGACCAGCCTTCAATGTAGTACTGCATGCCGATGCTGTCGTCGCGGGCGTCCAGGCCGTGCTCCAGGTACAGCTTGTGGGCCTTGTCCAGGGCATCCCGGTCCAGCTCGATGCCCAGGCCTGGCTTGTCGGGGACCTCGATGGCACCGCCCTTGATCTGCAGCGGTTCCCGGGTGAGGCCCTGGCCGTCCTGCCAGATCCAGTGCGTGTCCAGGGCGGTGATTTCACCCGGGGCTGCCGCGCCGGTGTGCGTGAACATGGCCAGCGAGATGTCGAAGTGGTTGTTCGAGTGCGAGCCCCAGATAAGGCCGAACTCGTTGCAGAGCTGGGCCACCCGGACCGAACCGTGCATGGTCCAGAAGTGCGGGTCCGCCAGTGGGATGTCCACGGCGTTGCTGCGGACGGCATGCGACATTTCGCGCCAGTCGGTGGCGATCATGTTGGTTGCCGTCTTCAGGCCGGTGGCGCGGCGGAATTCCGCCATCATTTCACGGCCGGAGAAGCGCCCTTCTGCGCCGCACGGGTCTTCGGCGTACGCCACCACGCCCTGCATCCGCTTGCCCAGCCGGATGGCGTCGGCAAGGAGCCAGCCGCCGTTGGGATCAAGGGTGACCCGCGCGTCCGGGAAGCGCCTGGCGAGGGCCGTGACCACGTCCACCTCGTCGTCGCCGGACAGGACGCCGCCCTTGAGCTTGAAGTCGCTGAAGCCGTAGCGTTCCTGCGCGGCCTCGGCCAGCGCGACGACGGCTTCCGGAGTCATTGCCTCCTGGCGGCGCAGTTCCTCCCAGCGGTCGGCGGGGTTGTCTTCCACGAGGTACGGCAGGTCCGTGCGCTTGTGGTCGCCCACGAAGAAGAGGTAGCCGAGCATGGGCACGGAAGTGCGTTGCTGGCCGTCGCCCAGGAGTTCAGCCACCGGGACGCCGAGGTACTGGCCGTGCAGGTCCAGCAGTGCGGACTCGACGGCGGTCACGGCGTGGACGGTGGTGCGCAGGTCGAAGGTCTGCAGTCCGCGGCCGCCGGCGTCGCGGTCAGCGAACTCGGCCGCGACCTCCCGCAGCAGTGAGCGGTACCGGGCCACCGGCCTGCCTTTGATCAGGGCGCCGGCTTCCTCGATGGTGGTGCGGATCTTTTCGCCGCCGGGCACCTCGCCCAGGCCTGCGCGGCCGTCCGAATCGGTAATGATCACCACGTTGCGCGTGAAGAAGGGGCCGTGCGCACCGCTGAGGTTCATCAGCATGCTGTCGTAGCCGGCAACCGGCACAACCTCGACGCCGGCAACGACGGGCTGGTTGCTCATGCGCTGGCCTCTGCTTTCTCTTCGGCGGGCACAACGTCGCCGTTGATGCGGCGGTTGAGGTGCCAGGGGTTGGCGTCCTGCAGGGGCTCGGGAAGGAGTTCCTGGGGAAGGTTCTGATAGGCGACCGGCCGGAGGAACCGGTTGATGGCCAGGGTTCCCACAGAGGTGGTTCGGGAGTCGGAGGTGGCGGGGAAGGGCCCGCCGTGAACCATCGCGTGGCCTACTTCGACACCCGTGGGCCAGCCGTTGACGATGATCCGGCCCACCTTCTGCTCCAACACGGGGATCAGCGGGGCAGCCGTGGCGTAGTCCTCCTCCGTGAGGTGCAGGCTGGCGGTGAGCTGGCCTTCGATCCGGGCTGCGGCCTTGAGCAGGTCTTCGGTACTGCGGTAGCGGATCACCAGGGACGCGGCGCCGAAGATCTCCTCGTGCAGGACGTGGTTGCTGGTGAACTGCTCCACCCCGGTGCCGAAAATGGCCGGAGCGGGGGCGTTTTCGGTGCTGCCTGGGGTGCCCTGGCCGATCAGTGACACGCCCTCTGCGCTGCTGAGGGCCTCGGTTCCGGCATTCCAGGAGCCCGCTATGCCTGCGGTCAGCATGGTCTGCCCCGCGCACGCTGCGACAGCGCGTCCGACGGCGGCAGCGAGCTTGTCGCCCGCATCGCCTTCGGGGGCGAAGAGCAGGCCGGGGGAGGTGCAGAGCTGGCCGGAGCTGGCGGTGACGGAGGTGACGTACTGCTGGGCCAGCGCTTCGATGTCTTCGGCGGAGCTGTTGAGTGCGCCTTCGAAGACGAAGACCGGGTTCAGCGAGGACATTTCGGCGTAGACCGGAATGGGTTCCGGGCGCGCGGCCGCCGTTTTCATCAGGGCGATGCCGGCGGCCTGGGAGCCGGTGAAGCCGACCGCCTTGATGGCGGGATCGGCCACGAGGGCCTGGCCGATGCTGGCGCCGGGGCCGTAGATCAGGGAGAACACGCCCGGGTGCAGGCCAAGGTCCTTGACAGCCTTGGTGACTGCGTGGCCGACGAGTTCGCTGGTGCCGGGGTGGGCGTTGTGGGCCTTGAAGACCACGGGGCAGCCGGCGGCGAGGGCCGAGGCAGTGTCTCCGCCCGCCGTCGAGAACGCCAGCGGGAAGTTGCTGGCACCGAAGACCGCCACGGGACCGAGCGGGATCTGGCGCTGGCGGATGTCGGCGCGGGGCAGCGGGGTGCGCTCGGGGATGGCAGGGTCAATCCGGACGCCGCGGAAGTCGCCCTGGCGGACCACTCCGGCGAAGAGCCGCAGCTGCCCGGTGGTGCGGGCGCGTTCACCCTGCAGCCGGGCTGCCGGTAGGCCGGTTTCCTGGCAGGCGCGGCTGATGAGTTCGTCGCCGATGGCCTCGATGTTGTCCGCGATGGCCTCGAGGAAGGCCGCGTGGGTTTCCGGGTCCAGGGTGCTGAAGGACGGAAAGGCGTCCTTCGCGGCGGCGGTTGCGGTCTTCAGCTGCTCCTCTGTGAGGAGCGAGTAGGCAGGCTCGATCGCCTCGTTCGTGGCCGGGTTGAAGCCGTTGGTGGTTTTGCCTTCGCCGACAACCGGCTGGCCGGCAATGAGTGAATGTCCTGTGAGGGTCATGGGTTCCTCCTGTGTCTGCGGGGACGGTTAGGAAACGGTGGCGATGAGCGCCTTGAGGTCCGCCAGGTCCTGCTCGGTAAGGTTCTGCAGCGGCGGGCGGACAGGGCCGGCGGAACGGCCGATGGCGTCCAGGCCGCCCTTGACGATGGACACAGCGTAGCCTTTGACGCGGTCGCGGATGTCCAGGTAGGGGATCACGAAGTCATTCAGCTTCTTGTTCACGGCTGCGCGGTCGTTGTTGCGGACGTCCTGGTAGAAGTCCAGGGCGAACTGCGGGACGAAGTTGTACATGGCGCTGGAATAGGTGCTCATACCCAGCTGCAGCAGGGGGAGGGCGAAGGTCTCGGCCGTCGGAAGGCCGCCCAGGTAGAACAGGCGGTCACCTAGCTTGGCGTAGACGCGGGCGTCGTGCTCGAGATCGCCCACGCCGTCCTTGAAGCCGATGAGGTTTTCGTGCCTCTCGGCCAGGGCGGCCACCGTGGTGTCTTTGTAGATGGCGTTGGCGCGGTTGTAGATGATGATGCCGAGGGACGTGGCGCTGCAGACCGCGCTGACATGCTCGATCAGCCCCGCCTGGTCCGCTTCCGTAAGGTACGGCGGCAGCAGGAGGAGGCCCTCGGCGCCGGCGGCTTCGGCGGCCTTTGCATTCTCGATGGCCTGCGCCGTGGAACCCCCGGCGGAGGCGAGGACCGGGACCTGGCTTCCCACTTCGTCCACGGCGGTGCGGACAACGCGTTCCGATTCTGCCGGGGTGAGCGAGAAGCCTTCGCCGGTGCCGCCGGCTGCAAAGAGGCCCGCCACGGGGAAGCTTGCCTGCCACGCCAGGTGCTTGCGGTAGTTCTCCTCATCGAACTGCAGCTGGGCGTCGAATGAGGTGACAGGGAAGGACAGCAGGCCGTCCTTGAGGATGTCCGCCAATTCCTGGGGTGTGTACTTTGCCACGGTGTGGTCCTTTGTAATGTGCGCCGCATGCGGCAGGCTGATGGTTCCCCTCCAGAGTAGGAGCGCCGCTGATGCCTGTCTAAGTTCGCTTTTGTATCCATTGATACCTTCGGGGCATCAGTTGCGGTTCACTCCATGGCGAATTCGAGATCACGCAGCAGGCGGGACAGGGCCGGGTTGGTGATCCTGCGGTTCCAGATGGCGTGCAGCTCCACCTGCCCGCCGTCCCCGTCCGGCAGCGGCAGGAACTCCACGCCTTTGATTCCGAGCATCGTTGCCGAATGCGGCACGAATGCGACCCCCCGCTTTGCTGCCACGAGGGAAACCATGGTGAGGACCTGGCTTACGGTATGGACCACATTTTCGTGCCGGATGGGAAGGGTGCGCACCACCAGGTCATAGAAGTAGCGGGCCTGGATGGGTGAATGCATGATGAGTGGCTCATCCTTGAAGTCACCGGGGGTGACGTCCCTTGCCAGCAGTGTCAGGGGGTGTCCGACCGGAACCGCGAGGACCAGCGACTCCCGGTACAGCAGGTGCGAGTCGAAAGTCTCCCGGTCGAAGGGGGGGCGGGCGAGGCCAATGTCCAGTTCCCCGATCATCAGCCGGCTGATCTGGTCTCCGGTCACCAGCTCCTGCAGGTCCACATCCACGTCCGGGATGATTGCGTTGATTTCCTCCAGGAGGGGCCCCAGGATGCTGAACCCGCTGGCGGCCGTGAACCCGACGCGCAGGACCCCGGAGCGTCCCGAGGCAATTCGTCGGGCTGAGACCGGAGCCCTCTCCGCCAGGGCCATCAGGCGGCGGGCTTCCTCGAGGAAGGTCTTGCCTGCATTGGTGAGTTCGACTTTCCTGTTGTCACGCTCAAGGAGTTCGGCGCCGACGATTTTTTCCAGCTTCTGGATCTGGCGGCTCAGTGGCGGCTGGGTCATGTTCAGGCGCTCGGCCGCCCGGCCGAAATGCAGTTCCTCGGCGACGGCGATAAAGCCGGCCAGCTGGTCGAAGGTAAACATGATGCCTTCCCGGTATCACTTGATGCAGATTAGGGCTTAGACAGGCATCATAACCGCTCCCTACACTCGACACAGCGAACGGGGTGACCCGGTTCACAGAACGTCCGGCCCCAGCCGGGAGACATAACGAGGAGTTCCAATGAAGTACTTCCCCACCCGCCGCGCCGTCCTCGGAACGGCGTCAGCCTTCACCCTGCTGGCACTGACCGCTTGCGGCGGCAACGTTGCCGGCGGTGCGGCCAACACGTCCAAGTACCCCAACGGCCCGGTCACGCTCACCGTCGGCCAGGCTGCCGGCGGCAGCACCGACCTGATCGCCCGCGCCCTGGCCGAGGGTGCCACGGAGTCTCTCGGTGCGCCGATGCCCGTGGTCAACAAGCCGGGCGCCAATGGCGCCCTGGCCACCAAGGAAGTAGCGGGCAAGCCCGCCGACGGCCAGGAACTCGTCCTGCTCAACGCTTCCCTGATCACCATCACCCCCCTTGCGGTCAGCGCAGACGAAGCCGTGAACATCGATGACCTGGACGTCATCGCCGGTCTCTCGCAGGACGATTACGTGCTCGTTGCCAGCACGGATTCCGGGTTCAAGAGCTTCAAAGATGTGACCGGCGCCGGCCGCAGTGTCACGTTCGGCACCACCGGCGTTGGAACCGGCAGCCAGCTCGCCCAGACGGTCCTCTTCAAGCAGGCCAACGTGACCGGCACCGACATTCCGTTTGACAGCGGCAAGCCGGCCCTGACCGCCGTAATGGGGAACCAGGTGGAACTCGCCACCATCCAGCTCGGCGAGGCAATGCCGCAGATCGAGGCCGGAAAGGTGACGCCGCTGCTCGTCTTCTCCGAGGAGCGCAACAGCTTCCTTCCCGACGTACCCTCCGCCAAGGAAGCCGGCTACGACGTTCCCGTCGCCCAGTACCGCGCCGTGGCAGCACCGAAGGGTACCCCGCAGGAGGTCAAGGACAAGCTGCTCGCCTCGTTCCAGGAGGCCTTCAAGACGGACACCTACAAGGAGTTCAACGAGAAGAACATGCTGACTCCCAAGGAGATCACCGGCGAGGAAGTCGTCGCCGAGTGGAAGGGCTACGCCGCCAAGTACAAGGAGCTGGTGGAAAAGCACGGCATCAGCCTGAGCGGAAACAAGTAACAGCGATGGAGACCACTCCAGCAGTGTCCGCCGGACGGGACGGCAGTTCCGCCGTACCGTCCGGCGGGGACGCCAATGACCTGCCCGAAGCCCTGACCCCCGAGCAGCTGGCCGCGCAGTGGGAGGCGGAAAAGCCGCCCGCGGCAGGAGCCCTCGCCAACGCGGGCTCCTCCCTGGTGGTGCTCGCCGTCGGCATCGGCGCGCTGGTGCTCTCCGTGTCCATGGGCCTTGGCACTCCTGCCACCCCGCAACCGGGGCTATGGCCGTTCATGATCAGCTGCGTCATGGTGGCGCTGGGGCTCTTCCAGCTGATCCTGGGCCGGCGCAACCGGGATGCCGAAAAGTTCACCCGGATGTCCCTGGCTCCGGTTACCGGCCTGGTCACGCTTGCCGCCATGGTTGCGCTGATGCCCCTGATCGGGTTCGAAATCCCCGCGCTCATCCTCTGCGTGATCTGGATGCGGTTCCTGGGTGGTGAAACCTGGCGGTCCACCGTGCTGGTCAGCGTGCTCGTTGTGGCCGCGTTCTACGGGATCTTCATCCTGGCGCTCGGCACCTCCATTCCCCATCTCTTCTAGGAGCCACCATGGATTTCCTGAATCCTGTCATTAACGGATTTTCAGTCGTCCTGGAGCCGACGAACCTCCTCTACTGCCTGGTCGGCGTCGTTATCGGCATGCTGATCGGCGTGCTGCCCGGATTGGGGCCGGCGGCAACCATTGCCATCCTGCTTCCGCTGACCTACGGCGTGGAACCTGTCACCGCCATCATCATGCTCGCCGGCATCTTCTACGGCGCCCAGTACGGCGGCACCATCACCTCCGTCCTGCTGCGGCTTCCCGGTGAAGCATCATCCGTGGTCACCGTTTTCGACGGTTACCAGATGGCCCGGCAGGGCCGTGCCGGCACCGCCCTGGGCCTTGCCGCGATCGGATCATTTGTGGGCGGTACCGCCGCCATCATCGGCCTGACCTTCCTGGCGCCCGTCGTGGCAGGGTTCGCCCTGGACTTCGGTCCGCCCGAATACTCCGCGCTGGCGCTGCTGGGCATCCTCCTGGTGGCCACGATCAGCAGCGGCGCCAAGGCCGAGGCGCTGGTGGCCGCCGCGATCGGCCTCCTGCTGGCTACGGTAGGCCGGGACATGTTCACCGGCGAAAGCCGCTTTACGTTCGGCAGCATGGAGTTGGCCGACGGCATCGACTTTGTTCCGATCGCCATGGGCATCTTCGGCCTGGGCGAGATCCTCTACAACCTGGAGGAGCGGCACCGCGCGGCCAAGGCGCCGTCGAAAGTTTCCAACGTGTGGCCCTCGAGGGGCGACCTGAAGCAGGCCTCCGGGGCCGTGGGCCGCGGCTCGGTGCTCGGATTCTTCCTTGGCATCCTGCCCGGTGGCGGCGCCACCATCGCCTCGATGGCCTCCTACGCCATGGAAAAGAAGCGCGCCAGGCAGCCGGAACGGTTCGGCAAGGGTGCGCCGGAGGGCGTTGCGGGGCCGGAAACCGCGAACAATGCGGCAGCGACGTCGTCGTTCATCCCGCTGCTGACCCTGGGCATTCCTGCCAACGCCACCATGGCGCTGATGTTCGGCGCGCTGCTGATCCAGGGCGTCCAGCCCGGACCGCAACTCGTCGAACAGAACCCGGAACTCTTCTGGGGCGTGGTGAACTCGATGTACATCGGGAACATCCTGCTGCTGATCATGAGTCTTCCGCTGGTGGGGATCTTTGTGCGCATCCTCCGCGTCCGCGCCGCGATCCTGGCCCCCATCACGGCCCTGATCACCCTGCTGGGCGCCTACACAATCAACAACAGCATGTTCGACGTCACCCTGGTGGTGGTCTTCGGCATCGTTGGCTACCTGATGAAGAAGTTCGGTTTCGAACCCGGGCCGCTGGTCCTGGCCTTCGTCCTTGGCGAGCTGCTGGAGAACTCCCTGCGCCGTTCGCTGCTGATGTTCGGCGGTGACGCCACCGGGTTCTTCACCCGCCCCATTTCGGCCACCCTGCTGGTTGTCTTCGTGATGGTCGCCTTCCTGCCGGCCATCCGCACATTCATCGCCAAGCGCAAGGGCGGCGCGGGAGCCGCCACCACCAACAAGATCGAGGAGAAGGTATGAGCATCGTGGTCGGGTTCGTTCCCACGCCGGCGGGTGAGGCGGCACTCGCGGCCGGCATCGCGGAGGCGAAGCTCCGGAAGCAGGAGCTGGTCATCGTCAACTCAGCACGGCAGGGCGCCCTGGTGGACAAGTCCGTTGCGCCGGAGGACGTACTGGCGCAGGCTGCAGAGCGGGCGTCGGAGGCAGGAGTGCGCGCCCGAGTGATCCAGCCGCCATACCAGCACGACCTCGCAGATGAGTTCCTCGACGTCGCCCGTGAGGTGGATGCCTCGCTCATCGTAATCGGACTGCGGCACCGGACCCAGGTGGGCAAGTTCATCCTCGGCAGCCACGCCCAGCAGATCCTGATGCAGGCGGACCGCCCCGTGCTCGCGGTCAAGACCGACGGCCACTTCTAAGGCGCGGGTGACGATCCGATGTACAGGCACAAACCCGCCCGGCGCCGGCAGGCATTGCCGCAGGCACCGCTTCCCGACTGGTCCAGGCTGTCCCGGAACGACCAAGTTGAGGTGCAGATGCATCACGGCACCGTGATGTCCGGAACCATCGACATGATCGCGGCGAACCGCAGCGTGTTCTGGTTGATCCGGAACGACGGAGCCGGCAGGACCATGGTGTGCTACGGCGATGCCGTTTCCGTCACCAAGGTTGCCACTGCCCAGAGGGAGCATGCCGCCGCGTAGCCCGGCAGCACATGGATAAAGGCCGACGGTCCCGGCAGGGGCCGCCGGCCTTTGGGCACCTAACCGAAGACGAGTTTCACCAGGGCATCGAGGACCGGGACCTGGCCCTTGACCAGCTTCAGCCGGGCTTCCCCCTCCGGGAACCAGCGGGCGTCGTCGATCTCCGGGAAGTGCTGAATCCTGCCCGATCCTTTGGGCCACTCAAGGGAAAAGGTGTTGCTGGCGACCTTATCCGGCGTGAAGTCATGTTCTGCCGCATAGACCACAACCATCTTGCCGGACGGCTGCCGGAAGCCGCCCAGCAGCCGGTACTCCACCTCAGGCGCAGGGCTTCCCATTTCCTCCGCGAATTCCCGAAGGGCGGCAGCCAGCGGATCCTCGTCCTCGCCGTATTCACCTTTAGGAATGGACCAGGCGCGGTCGTCTTTGTTGGCCCAGTACGGGCCGCCCATGTGGGCAATCCAAACCTCCAGCGCGCCGGGGTCCTTTTCCGGCGGCGCTGTTCCGCCCGCGGTCACACCCTGGCGCCTGTAGAGCAGGATCCCTGCACTGCGTACCGGCATCTGTCCTCCACCTTCCGGCCGTCTTCGGCCCAACCTGCAAAGCTCCGCGCACTGCCATGAACAGGCGCACAATTGCCTTCCCGCGTTAACCCGGAGTTCACGGCACTGCTTTAGGTTATTCCTTCAAGCAGTCTGCTGAAGGGACCCGTCATGGCCAATATTGCTGAGGTTTTGGGACGGCTCACGCCCGAAGAACTTGAGGAACTTCGCAGCCTTGGACCCCAGGGCCACCTGCCGCGCCATCTCCAGGATGCGCTGGACCGGGCAGCCGGCGGACCTGGTTCGGGCCGCGGATACTATGTGCCCACCGGAAACGTCAGCGCCACCGGCGGGCCGCTGCTGGCGCTGCGCAGCGACGTATCCGGCTGGCTTTTCAACGCCCAACGGGACGACCCGGAGCAACTCGCGCAGCACCCCTGACCCCGGAGTTTTTTGGGCAAATATGCAGGCGTCCGGCGCCCGGCAGTCCTCATACCTGCACAAAAACCCCTGCCGGGCTGGCGGCTATCCAATCAGGAGACTCAGCGCCTCTGTCAGATGCTCCACTTCACGCACGGAAAAGCCCGCGGGAACAGGGCCGGGACCTGTGTGGCTGGCCGGAACCACTGCGTGTGTGAACCCGAGCCGGTGGGCTTCCTGGATGCGCTGGTTGATGCCGGGCACGGGCCGGACCTCCCCGGCGAGCCCCACTTCGCCGAAGGCTATCAGGCGGATGGGCAGCGGCTTGCGTGCTTTGGCCGAGGCGACCGCCAGGGCGACAGCAAGGTCAGTGGCTGGTTCGCTGAGTTTTACGCCGCCCACAGTTGCCACGTAGGAGTCATCCTTGTGCAGCTGGGTTCCGGCGCGTTGCTGCAGGACTGCCAGCAGCATGGACACCCGGGAGCTGTCCAGGCCACTGGTGGCGCGCCGGGGCTGTGAATTGGGGCTTTCGGCGAGCAGCGACTGGACTTCTGCCAGGAGCGGCCGCCTGCCTTCCATGGTCACCGTGATGCAGGTGCCGGAGACGGGATCCTTGGTCCGGCTGACGAACAGTCCGCTGGGATCCGCCAGGCCCTCGATGCCGTTTTCGTTCAGGTCGAAGCAGCCAACGTCATCCGTGGGCCCGTAGCGGTTCTTTACCGCACGCAGGAGCCGCAGCCGCGAATGGCGTTCACCTTCGAACTGGCACACCACATCCACCAGGTGCTCCAGGAGCCGCGGACCGGCGATGGAACCGTCCTTGGTTACGTGGCCCACCAGCAGCGTGGTCATGTTCCGGCGCTTGGCTGCGGCGATAATGGACGCAGCCACCTCCCGCACCTGGGAAACGCCGCCGGCGCTGCCGTCCACGTCCGCGCTGCTGAGAGTCTGCACCGAGTCCACGATCAGGAGCCGCGGTTCAATCTTCTCCACCTGCCCCAGTGCCTGGCCGAGGTCCGTTTCGGCGGACAGGTAGAGGGATTCGGCGACGGCGTCAATCCGCTCGGCGCGCAGCTTCACCTGGGCCGCGGACTCCTCACCGGTTACGTACAGGACGTCCTGCGCGGTCCGGGCGAACTTGGCTGCAACGTCCAGCAGGAGCGTGGACTTGCCGACACCGGGCTCACCGGCCAGCAGGATGACTGCGCCAGGGACCAGGCCGCCGCCCAGCACCCGGTCCAGCTCATCAACGCCCGTGGGCAGGAAAGCCGCGGTGGTTGCATCCACCTCGGCAATCGGGCGCGCCGGCTCAGCAACCGTAGCTGCCGCCGTCGTCCGTGCCACCGCGGTGCCGGTTTCCTCCACGGTGCCCCATGCCTGGCACTCACCGCAGCGGCCCACCCACTTAACCGTGGTCCAGCCGCATTCGACGCACTTATATGCGGGCGCCTTGGAAGCCCGGGAAGTCTTTGATGCCATGCGTTCAACACTAGTGGTGGCCCCTGACAATACTTCCCAACCGCCCCTAAAGTGCCGGGAGCACGTCCCGCGCCTCCCGAGCGTCCATCCCGGTGGCTTCCAGCAGGTCCACCATAAGCGGCCGGAACAGCATCACCACCGTCTCACCTTCGAGCCGCTGCACCCCGAGCAGTTTCGGATGCAGCCGCAGGGCGATCTCACTCAAGTCGTTCCGTGCGGTGCGCAGGTGGGCGCGCCGGGCGCCGTCGTGCGTCTCTGCGAGGCCCAGGGACAACTCGTCAACCGCGGCAGCGGTCTCCTGCAGCGCCTCTGCAATGTTCTCAGTGGCTTCGTCGGAGAGCGCCGCGTGGTTGATGGCGCTGGTGAGGCGGCGCGCGAACACCCGGCTGTTCCGCAGCGCAAGGTCGATGAAGTCAAGCGACACCTTCAAACGGTCCAGCTCATCCCGGTGGCGGCGGTAGGCGGGGGCCAACCGGGCCACTTCGTCCGAGGCCCGCAGGGAATGCCGCATACCGTCCACCAGTGGCTGGCAGTTGCGGCCCCGGACCAGCGCGTGCCAGGCCCTCGTCGAATCGCTGCCGGCCAGCGCTTCAGCGCATTCACGCAGCACTTCGGCCAGCTCGTGCAGCAGCTTCTGGACATCCTTGCGGGGTTCGCGGCGCGGATCCTTGGGCGCCAGGATGGTGACGAGCAAAGCGAACAGCCCGCCGATCACGGCATCGATGCTCCGGGTGAAAGGTCCGCCGGTGGGCGCAGGCAACAGCACCACCAGCAGCGACTGGAGGGCCAGCTGGGTGGTGAAGATATTGCCGCTGTCCAGGAAGCGGGCAAGCAGGATGGAGAAAAGAAGTACGACGGCGGCCTGCCAGATTCCGCCGCCCAGCCAGTGCAGGAGCAGATCACCTACCGCGATGCCGATAGTGCAGCCAAGCCCCACTTCCAGCACACGCCGCAGGCGCGGCTCGCGTGAGAAACCGAGGGCAATCAGGGAAGACGTGGCGGCGAACAGCGGGCCCGAGTGCCCCAGCACGTACTCGGCGAAGGCGTAGGCCCCCACCGCGCAGACCGTCATCTGGACCGCGGGAAACATCGAGTTACGGCTGCGGATCAGGCCGGTACGGATACGGCTGCGCAGGAACCGCCTGCCTGCTGATAGTCCTGCTGCGGGAGCCATGCCGTTCAGTCTATGTGGTGGCGGGGTTGTCAATTTCAGCCGGGATGCACTACGACTGGAGATGTGATCTGCGCAATGGTGACCCGGTATTTGTAAGCCAAATTCCCGCCGTCGTTAATCTTCCGTTCATCTTGGACGGACCGTCCCGTTACCTGTGGCCCCTAATTTCGATGAAGGTACAAAGAGTACGCATCGCGCAGCAGGGTTTCCGTTCCCTGCCCCGCACTGAATAACCCTGGAAGGGGTACACGTAGTGAAGGCATCCCGCTTCGGCCGCCACGCGGCTATCGCTGTTATCGCAGCCGGCGCACTCGCGCTCACCGCCTGCGGTTCAGACAACGCCACCGGCACCACCCCCGGAGGCGAACAGAACGCTGGCGGTTCCCAGGTCACCGGCACCCTCACCGGCATCGGCGCATCCTCCACCGGTGCGGCCATGGACGCCTGGAAGGCAGGCTTCGCCTCCGCAAACCAGGGCGCCACCGTGCAGTACTCCCCGGACGGGTCCGGCGCAGGCCGCAAGGCGCTCATCGACGGCTCCGCGCAGTTCGCCGGCTCGGACGCTTACCTGAAGGACGACGAGCTGGAAGCCTCCAAGGCTGTTTGCGGTCCCGACGGTGCCATCAACATCCCGGTGTACATCTCGCCGATCGCCGTTGCCTTCAACCTCCCCGGCATCGAAGAGCTGAAGCTCGATGCAGCCACCGTGGCCAAGATCTTCCGCGGCGGAATCGCCACCTGGAATGATCCTGCCATCGCCGCCCTGAACGAGGGCGTCACCCTTCCCGACCTGAAGGTCACCCCGGTGAACCGCTCCGACGATTCGGGCACCACCACCAACTTCACCGAGTACCTGTCCGCCGCTGCTCCCGAGGTCTGGACGGACAAGGCATCCGGCGTCTGGCCCGCGACCCTGCAGGGCGAGAACGCCAAGGGCACCTCCGGTGTCGTCAAGACCGTCACCGACACCCCCGGTGCAGTGACCTACGCTGACGACTCCGCCGTTGGCGGCTCCCTGGGCACCGCCTCCATCAAGGTGGGCGAGGAGTTCGTTGAGATTTCCGCCGAGGCTGCCGCCAAGGCCGTGGAAGCAGGCTCCCCGGTTGAGGGCCGCTCCGCCAACGACGTCGCCATCAAGTTGGACCGCAAGACCACTGAGTCGGGCGCCTACCCGGTTGTTCTCGTCTCCTACCACGTGGTCTGCAGCGCCTACGACAGCCAGGAGACCGTTGACCTGGTCAAGGCCTTCGAGAACTACGTAGTGTCCGAGGAAGGCCAGCAGACTGCCGCGGATTCCGCCAAGTCCGCACCGCTGTCCTCCGCCCTGGCCGAGAAGGCAACCGCGGCCATCGAGTCCATCAAGGTCAAGTCCTAATAAAGTCATCAAAACCGGGTTCCCCGCCTGCCGAAAGGCAGTGCGGGGAACTTCGGTTTGAGAAGCACCATATATTTTCAGTGTCAGTAAACGATCGAAGGGCCGTCGAATGACCGCCACCTCCCTGACCACCACCCAGGGCGCCGGCCGAGCCGGTGACAAAGTCTTTTCCGGTGCCGCACTCGCCGCCGGCTGCCTCATCCTCGCCGTCCTGTTCGGCGTCGCGCTCTTCCTGGTGGTCCAGGCCATCCCTGCGCTGACCGCTCCTTCCGCAGAAATCCAGGGCGGCGAAGGCTTCCTCGCTTACATCTGGCCCATCGTCATAGGCACCCTCATCGCCGCCGTGATCGCACTGGTCATCGCAACGCCCATTGCCATCGGCGTTGCGCTGTTCATTTCTCACTTCGCGCCCCGAGGGCTGGCCTCCGGCCTTGGCTACGTGGTGGACCTGCTCGCCGCAATCCCGTCCGTGATCTACGGCGCGTGGGGAGCGGCTTTCCTGGCCAAGGAAATCTCTCCGGCCTACAACTGGCTGGCCGCCAACATGGGCTGGCTGCCCATCTTCCAGGGCCCGGCCTCCGCCACCGGCAAGACCATCCTCACCGCCGGCATTGTCCTCTCGGTGATGGTCCTGCCCATCATCACCTCGCTGTCCCGCGAAATCTTCCTGCAGACCCCCAAACTGCACGAGGAAGCAGCCCTGGCACTGGGTGCCACCCGCTGGGAAATGATCAAGATGTCGGTCCTGCCTTTCGCCCGGCCGGGAATCATCAGCGCCGTCATGCTGGGACTGGGCCGCGCACTGGGTGAAACCATGGCAGTTGCGCTGGTGCTTTCCTCCGGCGCCCTCACCGCCAGCCTGATCCAGTCCGGCAACCAGACCATCGCCGCGGAAATCGCGCTCAACTTCCCGGAAGCAAGCGGACTCAAGGTCAGCACACTCATCGCCGCGGGCCTGGTCCTGTTCATCATCACCCTGGCCGTGAACATGATCGCGCGCTGGATCATCAGCCGGCACAAAGAATTTTCGGGAGCCAACTAAATGACCTCCACGCTTACCCCGGTGCGCAGCAAGCGCTCGGCCCTGACCAAGGGGCAGCTGCCCAAGTACGCCCCGTACGTCGTTCTCGCCGCCGCGCTCATCATCGGTGCCGCCATCATGGCTTTGGTGGGCTTCAACGCCCTAGGCTGGGGCATCGTCTCAGCGCTGCTGTTCGCTATCGGACTGGTCTCCTGGAGCGCGGCGTCTGAAGGGTCCCGCAAGGCAAAGGACAAGCTGGCAACGTGCCTGGTGGTGGGGTCCTTCCTCGTCGCCCTGCTGCCGCTCGTCTCCGTGATCTGGACCGTCCTGGTCAACGGTGTTCCCGGACTTTTGGCCCCGGGATTCCTCACGAACTCCATGAACGGCGTCACCGGCGTCTACGACAACCGGGCAGTGGAGGACGGCGGCCCCGTGCTGGGCGGCATCTACCACGCGCTCCTGGGAACGGTACAGATCACCCTGCTGGCCACGCTCATCTCTGTCCCGGTGGGCCTGCTCACCGCCATCTACCTGGTGGAGTACGGCAACGACGGCCGCCTGGCCCGGGCCATCACGTTCTTCGTGGACGTCATGACGGGCATTCCGTCCATCGTGGCCGGCCTCTTCGCCGCCGCTTTCTTCTTCGCCGTCGTCGGACCCGGCACCAAGACCGGTGCGGTGGCTGCCGTTGCCCTGTCGGTGCTGATGATTCCCGTGGTTGTCCGGTCCAGCGAGGAAATGCTGAAGATCGTGCCCAACGAGCTGCGCGAGGCCTCCTACGCCCTGGGCGTCCGCAAGTGGCGGACCATCGTCAAGGTGGTGATCCCGACGGCGATTTCCGGTATCGCGTCAGGCGTCACCCTTGCCATCGCCCGCGTTATCGGCGAAACCGCGCCCATCCTGGTTACGGCCGGGTTCGCCACGAGCATCAACTCGAACGTCTTCAGCGGCTGGATGGCATCCCTGCCCACGTTTATCTACACCCAGATCCTGAACCCCACCTCGCCGGCAAACCCGGATCCGTCCAACCAGCGCGCCTGGGGAGCGGCACTGGTGCTGATCATCCTGGTGATGGTCCTCAACCTTGCGGCACGCCTCATCGCCCGCGTCTTCGCCCCCAAGACCGGCCGCTGACAAGTTACTGCTACCGCCTTCCGGGGCGGGAACCTAGACTCAATTCATACCCAGTAAGTGAAGGAACACCATGTCTAAGCGCATCGACGTCAAGGACCTGAACGTGTACTACGGCGACTTCCTCGCCGTGGAGGACGTCACCATCAACATCGAGGCCAAGTCCGTCACCGCGTTCATCGGCCCCTCCGGCTGCGGAAAGTCAACCTTCCTGCGCACCCTCAACCGCATGCACGAGGTCCTGCCCGGCGCCCGCGTGGAAGGCGAGGTCCTGCTGGACGGCGACAACCTGTACGGCGCCGGCGTGGACCCGGTGACCGTCCGTTCGCAGATCGGCATGGTGTTCCAGCGGCCCAACCCGTTCCCCACCATGTCCATCCGCGACAACGTGCTGGCCGGCGTCAAGCTGAACAACAAGAAGATTTCCAAGGGCGAGGCAGATGTCCTCGTTGAGCGCTCGCTGAAGGGCGCCAACCTGTGGAACGAGGTCAAGGACCGCCTGGACAAGCCCGGTTCGGGGCTTTCCGGCGGCCAGCAGCAGCGCCTCTGCATCGCCCGCGCCATCGCCGTGGAGCCGCAGGTGATCCTGATGGACGAGCCCTGCTCGGCACTGGACCCCATCTCCACGCTGGCCATTGAGGACCTCATCAACGAGCTCAAGGACCAGTACACCGTGGTGATCGTGACCCACAACATGCAGCAGGCAGCGCGCGTCTCGGACAAGACTGCGTTCTTCAACATCGCAGGCACGGGCAAGCCGGGCAAGCTGATCGAGTTCGGTGACACCCACACCATGTTCAGCAACCCCGCCCAGAAGGCCACCGAGGATTACGTCTCCGGCCGCTTCGGGTAAATCACCCTCCGTCCGGCCCTCCCGGCAGCGCTGCAGGCGTTCCCGGGCGGGCCTATTCCGGAACTTCGAGCTGGAAGCCGCAGCGGCAGCGCAGGACCCTCGTAGGCAGGCAGACGGCGCTGAGCCCGCTTCCGCTGCTGCTGTTGCGGTAGCAGAGCCGCTCAATCTCGAACTCCGCTTCCTCCATGGGGAAGCCGCAATGGATGTAATCGTCGCCGAACATAATGACCTTGGCCATCCACCGCACCTGGTGCAGGGCAGCGGCGACGTCTGCCGCGTAGGCGAGGTGCTCCTGGAACAGGCTGCAGTCGTTGCAGGTATAGGACACCGTCACCAGGTCGCCGCCCGCCGCGCCCATTGCGGTGATGGCGTGGATGGTCAGGTGGTGTTCCGTTCCGCAGTTTTCGCATCCGAGTTGCCGGGGCTGGGGCAAGGGACGCCGGGAGTTCGAGGTAGACATAACGCCTGATCTTTTCCGCGATGTGCTTCCAGGCCGCCGGTGGCTGCAGCGGCGAACGCCCAAAGGCCTGCACACGGCGGCGGGCGCAAGTCCCGGGGCTCCAGTGCCGGGGGACGTACTTTTGAATTTACGTCACCAGCCGTCCGCTGTATAGGGGAGCGGAACCCCTTGCACACGCCTCAGGCGGCCAGCGGTGACAAGGCAAGCGCCAGGATGAACGCCAGGGCGGCCGTCGCGGCAGGGGTCAAAGCCCACAGCCCAAGGATGCGGAACACCAGCTTGCGGTGGGTCACGGCGAAGTTCTGGTTTTCTCCGGCGCCCAGGACCGCCGAGGTGACGGTGTGTGTGGTGGACAGCGGCCAGTGCAGCGCGATGGCGCCCACAAACAGCATCACGGCGCTGTAGATCTGGGCCACGGATCCGCGTAACGGGTCTATCCGCGTAATCTTGTGGCCGATGGTGTGCGAGATCCGCCAGCCGCCGAAGAGCGTTCCCGCGGTGATCATCACGGCGGACAGCAACGCCACCCACACGGGCATCGTCCCGCCGTCGGAATAGCCCGCCGCCAGCAAGGCAAGCAGCAGCACTGCGCTGACCCGCTGGCCGTCCTGCAGGCCGTGGCCGAAGGCCACCGCGCCCGCCGCGATGGCCTGGCTGCGCCGGAACCGCTGGTTCACCACGTTGGGCTGGGTGTATCGCGCGGCCCAGGTGGCCGGATACACCAAAAAGAACGCGAAGCTGTAGGCCACGAGCGGGGACAGCACCAGCGGCAGGACCACCTGGAACAGCAGGGACTGGTCCACGCCGCCCACTCCCGTGCCGCCTACGGCGAGGCTCGCCAGGCCGGCACCTGCCAGGCCGCCCACCAGCGCGTGTGTCGAGGATGAGGGTATGCCGCGCCACCACATCAGCAGCCCCCATGCGCACGCGCTTACCAGGCCGGCGATGAGGATGCTCAGGCCGCTTGACCCCGGCGGCAAGGTGATCCAGTGCTGGCTGACGGCAACGGCAAGGCCCGCGCTGAGCAGGGCGCCGATGAAGTTAAAGAACGCGGCCAGCAGCACGGCGATGCTGGGCGTGAGGGCCCTGGTGCGGGTGGCCAGCGCGACGGCGTTGGAAACGTCGCGGAAGCCGTTGAGGAACGCGAAGGCCGCGGTCACCAGGACCACCGCACCGAAAATTACGGGCGCCACTCAGGATTCCTTGACGATGATGCTGCCCACCTGGGTGGCTACGCGCCGCATGTCCTTGGTGACCTCCACCAGCTGGTTGGCGATGTCCCGGTGGCGGGAGTACTGCGCCCACTTCATGTCGCCGATCATGTCCGCCACCCACACCCGGTGGGTCCGCTCCGCCCGCTTGGCCAGCCGGAGGATCTCGATCCAGTAGTCCTCAAGGTCGTCCAGGTTGTCCAGCCGGCGCATCGCATCCACGGTCAGCTCGGCCTGCCGGCCGATGATTTCGAGCTGCTCTGCGGCGCGTTTGGGAAGCCGTTCCAGTTTGTACAGGGCCACCAGTTCGGCGGCGGCGTCCATCTTCTCCATGGCCTCATTGAGGTACCGGGAGAGGGCGTACATATCTTCGCGCGGGAGGGGGTTCACGAAGCTGGTGCGCATGTGGGTCAGGAGCGCGAAGTGCAGTTCAGCGGACTTGGCCTCGTGGTTGTGCATGTCCTCAACGAGCCTGCCGTGCTCGGCTGCGGGGAGGCCGAGGATTTCCGCCAGGGTGCCGCTGGCGTGCACGATCTGCTGCGCCATCTGCGTAAGGAGGTTCAGCCCGGCGGGCTCCTGGGGAAAAAGGCGCAGCTTCACGTGGTTCCGTTTCCGGGAAAAGTACATTGCGGGATTGCCGCCGTGTGACTTGACCCCGGCAGGCAACTGACGCCAACTCTACCGGCCCGTAACTGCAGCGTAGAAATGGCCGAACCGTCAGCGGGCAGAAAAATGGTGCCGAACCGGATACGCCTCTCGGCGGTAGGCCGCTCTAGGCGGCTGAGTGTTGAAGCCCGGGGGTTTCGCGGTTCGGCACCGGTTTCAGTTTTCTACGTTGCCGGGCGCAAGTCAATCTTGACAGCGGGCCGACGGCGGGGCAGTCGCCAGCTCAGTCCAGTTCGCCCAGCCGCCATGCGTTGGCTGCGTGCTCCAGGTCCTCCGCTGTTTTGACCAGCTGGTGCGAGTTCCGGGTCAGCTTGCTGGCGTGCGCTTCATTGGCGTGTTCGGCGCCGTCGGCGATGGTCGCCTGGCCCAGCGCCAAAACCCGGCAGAAAGCAGCGGAACGTTCCAGCGCGACATCGAACTCGCCGTCGAACGCTCCGGAGAGGATGGCGTCAGCCATGGCGGTCATTTCGTCGGCGCCGGGCGGCTCGGCCGCGCCCGCCACCACGTTGGAGACCTGCGCTGTGTCCCGGCCCGCGCGGAAATAGACGGAGATGCGCTCAGGGTCCTGGACGGTGGCTGCGCGCAGGGCGTACAGCCGCCAGAGCGCGCCGGGCAGGGAACGGGCGGGGCTCTCGGCCCACATCTCGGCGATGGCCTCCAGGCCCTGTTCATCGGCGAGCTTCACAAGGCGCTGGGTCACCACGGGGTCGTCACTGTCCCGGCCATGGCGAACCAGGGCTTGCGCGGCCAGGTGCGCTGCCTCGGAAACCCGGGCGGGATCGGCGCCGCCGGCGAAGGGCTCGAAGTCGATGGGAGCGAACGGCTTCGGCTTGTGGTGCCGGTGCGCGCCGCTGTAAGGACCGGATCCTGCTTGCTGGCTCATGCCCCCACGCTACTCCTGTGCGGTGCCCGAATCGAGCGTCGCGGCGCCTTCCGGTGAGGCCCGACGGCGGCGCCCGGCGTGCGTGCCGAGGCGCCGGAACCATGCGTTAGAGTATTAATGTCCAGAAATGGAATGGGCCGTCCGGGCATGTTTGACCGGACGGCAGGGGCCTTTAGCTCAGTTGGTAGAGCATCGGACTTTTAATCCGTGGGTCGTGGGTTCGAGCCCCACAGGGCCCACCGTTTAGCAGGTCGGAGGCATACAGCCTCCGACCTGCTGGTGGTTTTGGGACCTATCCGCGAAGAAGCCCAACAGGGAAGCGCTCCTAAAAGCGGGCCTTACCCAGCAAGCCCCACTGTTTGACAGGGGTTGTTAGGCCAATCGCCGGATGGCGAGGAGGGTGAGGTCATCGGTGGGGTGCAGCGGGGCGTTGATGAGCGCTTTGATTGACGCTTTTGTGTCTGTGCCCTGTGCGGTCAGGTTCCACAGTTCGTCCTGAAGCCGCTGGATGTCGTCGTTGACTAGTTCGAGGATGCCGTCACTGGGCATGATGAGCGACTCGCCTGGCTTGAGGAGGAGTCGTTCTGTGGTCCAGCGGTAGTCAGGCATGATGCCGAGGGGCGGTCCGCTTGCCCGAAGTTGGGTGGCCTTTCCCTCAGCTGTGAAGTGGTGGGCGATGCTGTGTCCTGCATCCGAGTAGCAGACTGTACCGGTTTCGGGAAGTTTGATTGCCCGCAGCCGGGACTGCGGGAGGGCCGCCGGGACATCTATTCGGTCGTATCCGGTCGGTCGTTCCGGCATCCGGTTGACGCCTGGCCACGAGTTGGACGAGCTCCTCCTTGTTCTAGTGCCCCCGAGGCAGCCCGCGCGCGGCGCAACAGTTTTCAGCTGCTCGGTTCCGGAGTCGGGACATGCTACAACACACGTATAACCGGGGCGTGGCACCATTTTGTGCGGCGAAAACCCAATTGGAAAGGCGGTTTATCCGGCGCATGGGGTTCTTCCCGTTTGATCGCCAGCCCACCGACGTTCCCGGCCTGGCTCCTCGCGCTGATGGCTGTGAGGGGTCATGACGATGAATTGTCTGTATGCACTGGAATCACTTTTAAAATCGCGAATCTTTCCGGCTCCTACGAGTCAATTTCGTACGGGCACGGAGCCAACGAGGCCAAGAGCGATTGAGCAGGAGCGTGCCGTTGGGAAAGAGCTTATTGTTGGGCTTTTTTGAGTCACCATTGCCGGGGCCCGTCCTAATTCATGCGGCGGGCCTTAAACACGGCAGCCGTTTGAAATCCATGCTGAGCAGTCAAGCGGGTAAGACGACGAGGGCCATAGGGCGAGGGTGCACCTAGCGCTGGAACTTGACGTTCCATGCTGCCCCCACTGGTCCGGGGCGGGTATTGCAGTTCGCAACAACCAACGGTCCCAGGGATATTTCCGTGGTGCTCTTCTTTGCGAGGCCTTTATTCATCTGATGTGGCAGCTCTGAAATGATTATTCCTTCGACGGGTCATGTCCCCAATTCATAAGCGAATACCGCCACCTAGAATTCTCAATATCTTCTTTTGCTGGCCTTTGAGCCTTATGCCGCTTTATATAAGCATTGACTTTCTTTATATGCCCAAGATCATCATCGTTAAGGTCGCCTTCTTTCTTAGACAAGATATCCAGGATCTTCCTCCCCGACTCATGTCCGATAGATTCGGTTCCATCCGCATCGGTCTTCTTGTCACTCGACGTGCCCTTTTTAATGCCTACTGATTGAGACTCATCTGTTTGTAGCCATTCTTCGAGCTCTTTTGAGGTCATATTCACTAATGATTTAAAATCGCTATACGCTTCATCTGCCATAATCTATTCCCTTTTGAGTGCGCAAGAGGTCTATTAGTCCATCCCGCAGTTGGCCAGGGCGGTGCGATGCGGTCAGGGCCAGTCGGAGGGCTGGAAAGTCATCAATGATGACTGTCGTTCCGGGATGTCCGGGAAAAGTGAACTCGGGCCTCCCGTCTCGGGAGTAACCGTTGCCGGCAGACCGGCATCGGACTCTGGATCTTGCATGTTCTCATGCATCCCCCTAAACACTTGCTGAAATCTTTCGACGTAGGTGGCGGAGGTGTCAACACTTTCATAGAGACTGATGTGTTCAAGGCAGGCACGTGCAGAAAAAATGGTCCTGGATGGCGGGCATGACGTTCCTGTCGAAGTGTCCCCGTTGAATTCATTCCGCCGCCAAGGCGTGACCATGTATCCGGAAGTCAGCAATCAGATGCTTGCGGCGCATATTCCGTCCAAGAATGATGTAGCGCTGGCATATTTGAAGCGCCGTGACGAGTTATGGATGACGGGGTCCGTTGTCCGGGAAGCCGAGAGCAGGGCGAAAACCCCGAAGATCAGCTCTTGGCTATTTCCGATGTGTACGACCAGTGGTTTCGGGACGATGATTTCGAGGCGTGTTCATTTGTAAAGGTGCTGCTGGACATGGGGGCGGACCACCCTCTGGGGCGGGCGAGTATTGAGTACCTGGGCAGGATCCGGGAACAGGTCCAGATCCAAGCCAGGGAGGCGGGCTTGGAGGACCCTGAAGCGTTTTCACTTTCGTGGCTCATTTTTATGAAGGGCACCATCATCGCCGCCGCAGAAGGTGACACACTGGCGGCCCGGCGGGCTCAGCGGATGGCCCGGGCACTGATCGCCGATTACCGGAAGCAAAGCTTCACAGCATTGGGCGGTCAACGGGACGCCAATCCCGCGGCCGTCACGGTCACGGCCAAGCTCACCCGTTTATGAAGTAAGGCCCCTCCTAAACAAGAGCGTTTTACGCTTAAAAGGAAAGCCGGGCCGGCTTGGGGACACTTACCTGTCATAGGGGGCGGACATCAGGCGGTTCGGGCGTCAGGCCGATCTCGGAATGGCATGGTAGGTTGCCGCCTCGGTCGCGTCCACAACTTCCAGCGCCGTCATGTGCGCGACGGCGGCGACTTGTCGAACTAGTTTGGCATGCATCACTGCAGCCGCGATCGCCAGCTGCAGCTCGGCCGGTGGGCCGCCCGGTTCGATACCAAGCGGTTGGCGTCCTGCAGCGGCCTTTGCCACGGTCAAGATGTCGTCATCGTCATCCATCGGAATTCCCCTGTTCCGCCAACGTTTTTCACTTCAGCACCAACGGGTGATTCCATGAGCTGATGCCCTGGCCCTCGACACTGAGACAAGGTTTATCTGAAGACAGACGAGTCCGTCAAAAGGGGGTTTTGAGTTTCTTGCTGCGCCGGAGTGCCAGGGGCGGGTCGTCCGTAGCAGGTGCAGATGTTTCCAATGCTTCGATTCCATGAAGGGGCGCTGATCGGCCCCAGTTCCCTCGGAAGGTGGGCAGGCCATTATTAGGAGCACACCACCCCGTGGTTTGTTTTTACGGCCTGGCACGTCCATGTCCCTGCTGTGCAAGCTGAGCATGGGCACGAATGGCATCTTGAGCAAACCGGTGACGCGACGCTTTATCGGCTGTGCCGGGTGATGCGACAATGATGACGGCCCGTGGCGAAAGTAGAGGAGGAGGACGTGGTCGATCCAGTGGGCGATATCATCGGCGATTATAGGGCATTTACCGCGCAGCAGCGCGATCGCCTGCTCGTGCGAGGTATCGACATCGCGTCGTACGAGTTGAGCCACCTCGCCGTCCGTGTGCCTGAGTGGGACCAGTATGTCCACCTGCGGACCCTGCTCGAACGCCACGCCATCGCCAATATGGAGAACGTTTGGAACGGGCGGCCGATGTCCATGATCCTTCTTGCGGAGCCGCTCCGCGTCCTTAATGGTCAAGTGATCCCGCTCATCGAGCTCATCCCGCCCGTCCACCAGCGCGTCTACAAGATGGGCATGGAGCACTTTGGTGTGGTTGTGGGCGAGGAAGTTGACGCGTTCTCCCGGCGGCATCGCGAGGCGCTGACCGGCCAGCAGTTCCAGAGCCAGTGGAACGAGCCGTATTACGTCCTGTTTGAGGATTTCACGCACGTTAAGTTCCACCGGCGCCCACTTCGCGCGGTAATCGAGCTGCAAGGCGGGACGTTCGACGGTATTCAACATGTTGACGGCTGGGTCCCGCAGAGGCTAGTGACGGCAACTGGCCCGAACCCTCTGCCAGGTTAAGGAGCCCATTAAAAGGGCGCTCCTTGGGGGAAATAAGTGAATTGACAGCGTCATAGGGTTTCAGCGAATCCACGGTTTTACAACCTAAACTGCGCGCAAGGCATCAACCACCCCAGATCTGTTCGGTGTTCAACTACTCGGAAGCCACGCCGTGATCCGAAGTGAGCGAGAAACAGCGAGTAGGCGAAAACGACCGTTTCTAGGACCGGCTTTTGGACGTGTTGGGGGGAGAGGCCAGTAGAACCGCAGTTCCATAGCAGCTGTGGACGTTGGCGTTATGTGGCGGCTTTTTGTGTTTGCTGGATGTCGCTAGTTGCCGATGACGAGGATGCTTGCTGCTGCTTCTACGACGTCATCGGTGATGGTTTCGAGTTGGTTGATTTTTAGGACGCGGGTGATCTGTGGGAATAGCCGTTCGAGGAGACGGAAGTTGCCACGGGTGATGCGTTCTACTGCGGCGATTGCCTGGGCGTCGGTAAAATCATCCGGGTCGAGGGTCCGTTCGAGGCGTTTCCAGTGTCGGTCCAGAACGAAGAGGAGTTCGTCCCTGCCGAGGGAGCGGTACCGGTGGGAGAAGCCGAGGCGGCTGTATAGCTGGGGGTAGTGCCGGAACCGTTGGTCGATGCCGGGCATGCCGATGAGAATCATCGGCAGGTGGGTTCGGTCGTGGTTGTCACGGAGGAGTTCAAGGGCTGTCGCGTTAAGCCGTTCGGCTTCGTCGATTATTAGCAGCTCCACGAGTGTGTGACTCTGTTCATCGAGCGTGGTGCGGCATCGAGCTTGTGCAGGTGTTCGTCAATGCACGAGCCAATTCTCACCTGGTACCGGTGGATGTCCTCCATAAGTGTTTTGGGTCGGCAGAGAACGTCCGGGGTGTAGAAGACGGTCCGGGAGCGGTTGGCCAGGGTGTAATGCTTCTCGTCCTGGTCGCCGCGTGGTCCCCACTCGGTGATGTAGGGCTCAAGGTCATCCCAGTTTGCGTAGCGGCGCGCGGAGAGTGTTTTACCCACCCCGGCGTCGCCGTGGCAGATCCCTATAGTTCGTTCTTTTCGGACTGCGTTGGCGAACTCGTTGAAGCGCCTGTGTTCCTTGGTGACGATAAAGGTGGGGTTCATCATTAGTCCTCTTCGTAGGTGCGCAGCCGGCGCCGGCGCCGTACTGGTTCAGTGACGTGGGGTTCTTCACGGCTGGTAACTGATGGAATGCGGTCGTTGATGGTGCGCCGCAGTTCCCTCCGGCGCGCTCTGCGTGCGACCTCGATGTCACGCAGGCTCAAACGCAGGTTGGGGTGATCTTCGTCAATGGCGACGCAGATAAAGGTGTCGCGGTCATAGACCCGGATCTCGGATACGTCCCGCGGGTCGTAGCGGATGGTGACAGTTTGCCCAACGAAGGGCGCCAGCGTCGGCGAGAGGTAGCGCTGGCCTTGAAAGTGGATGCCGTCGCGCTGCACGGTCCGGTTCTTTGGAACGGTCAGGAGAAGTCCGTCGAGGTCCTCCAGGGATTCGGGCATCCGGGGAAGCCAACCGTCCGCGACCCAAGCATCCCGTGGTGAGACACCAAGTTCGCTGTGGGGCCGATCGTTGTAGGCGGCGACGAAACCGCCGGTTGCGCGATCAAGTCCCGGGAGATCGAGCGCGGGCTGTGGCTTCCTGCTCCCCGGTCCCAGATGCCCGGGGAGCGTGGAGAGAACTTCGGTGTTGATGGTCCCGAAGAACCGCTCGATCTTGCCTCTGCCCTGGGGACGGCCGATCGTCGAGTGGATGATGCGGACGTGCAGCTCGACAGCAGTGTGTTCAAGGTGATGGCTCGTGAAGTCGGAGCCGTGATCCACGTGCAGGATGTCGGGCAGCCCGCACATTGCCCAGCTGGGGTCGCTCTTGCGCCAGATCGCCTGCCGGAGGGCCAGGGCTGTGTTCAGTGCTGATGGTGCACCGGTGAAGACCGTGTAGCCGCAGAGCGCCCGGGAGTAATCGTCCATCACTGTCGTCAGCCAGGGCCGGTCTGGCTTGCCGTTGGCGCCCTTGATGAGGATGTCGAGTTGGGTGTGGTCCGCTTGCCAGATGTGGTTTGGACGCTCGGCCCTGCGGCGAAGGACAAGTTCATGCCGGTCCCTATACGATGCGGGACCTTCGAGAGCCAGGGTCACCAGGGCGGGGTCCAGTGCCTGGACGATTCCGCGGACGAGGGAGTAACTCGGCGCCGGTGCGCCTCGTCTGCCAGCTTCGGCCGCCGTAAGTCGGTGCAGCGTTGCCATGCTTGGGCGGGGCTTCGTCAATGCAAGTCCCTCGATAAACCTAACGATTCCTGGGTCTGTTCGCCGCGTGCCGGCATCGGCGCGCGGTCCGAAGTCGAGAGCACTCGCACCACCAGCCCGGTAGAGCCGGAGCCAACGTTGAAGCGTGCGGGTGCTGATCCCGGTTTCACGGGCGAGGGCGGCAAGCGGGATCTGGTCCTCGACGTGAAGTCGAAGGACTTTCCAGCGCTTATCGCCGTCCAGGGAGACCTACGTTCTGGTGCTCTCGCGGGCGGCGAGGGCTTGCTGGTGGCGGTAAAGAGTGGCACGGCTCCAGCTAACGAGACGGGCGGCGTCTTCCGCGGTGCGTCCCTTCGCCCGGGCGTCCTGCGCGATCGCCAGCTTGTCCGCAATGACAAGCGGATCCGTCAGTGGCCGGCCAAAGCGTGTTCCGTTCTGTCTGGCGGCGGCGATGCCGGCATTGACCCGCTCGACGATCAGCTCGCGCTCATATTCGGCCAAGGTGGCGAGCATGTTCAGCATCAACCGGCCTGTCGAGGTCGCCGGGTCGATACCGTCTGAGATTGATCGGACTTGGACGCCGCGTTCTCTCAGCAGGTTCACGGTGTTCAGCACGTCGATCAATGACCGGCCCAGCCGATCGACCCGCCACACGACGACGGTGTCGCCCTCCTCGGCGTACTCGAGGAGCCTCTTCATCCCGGGCCGTTCGATCGCCGTCTTACTCCCGGAGGTTACGTCGGCGAAGACGTCGCGCTTTTGCACGCCGACGGAGAGCAGAGCGTCGAGCTGCAGCTGGGCATCCTGGTTTGCAGTACTCACCCGTGTGTAGCCCAATTGCCTCATCAGGCCATTCTGACTCTAAAAGTCCGTCACGAGGCTATGCTGAGACGATTTTCGGTGAGACGTGTTTCCGGGACATCGGCCAGCCCGGTTTTCCAAGTCCGCAGCTGGCTCCTCCGGACGCCCCGAACAGTGTCTCAAAAAGCTTTACGTTTTCAAGACATGCACTGGCGGAGTCTTTTCCTCCCGTGTCCGTACTGACCGGTCTGTATGGGCATGTAGGATGTTCCCGTGATAAACCACATTCAAGGTCCTGTAGCTGAAACAGTTGCTGATCCTGCCCTTTCTGGGCGTGCTCCTGCTGGGGCGCGGCAGCGCATTATTGCTGCAGCGTGTGAGTTGTTCGCGGAGCGTGGCATCCGCGATGTCGGCATAGCTGAGCTGATCTCCCGGGCGGAAGTGGCAAAGGCAACGTTCTACGGGCATTTTGCTTCCAAGGACGATCTGGTCCTTGAATTCCTAGGGCGTTGCCACCAGGACCAAACCCTGGAAGGGATTATCGCCGAAACGAGCCGTCGCGCTGAGAGCCCACAAGGACGACTGCTGGCCATTTTCGATGTTTTGGACGGGTGGTTCCGCCAGCCTGATTTCCAGGCTTGCGCTTTTGTGAGCACCATGCTCGAAATGGGGGTCAACCACCCTTTGGGCGAAGCCTCTGCAGGCTACTTGGCCCAAGTGAGGGTGTTTATCAAGGCCTTGGCGGAGGAGGCAGGCCTTGACCGGGCGGACGAGTTTGCCCGGTCCTGCCACATCCTCACCAAGGGCTCCATCATCTCTGCGGTTGAAGGCGATCAGGAAGCAGCCGTGCTGGCTAAACACATGGCCTCAGCCCTGATCTGCGCCCACGGCGGCGCCGTCCCGACCCCCACGCCCCTCGCAGGCGCCCGGGCGTAAGGACTAACATTTTGCGGCCGCTTATGAAGGCCGCTGCAGGTGTACCAAGCAGGTCTAAGCGACAGGAAGCAGGAAACGATCCACATGGAAACTTTGGACTACACGTCATTCGTTCAGGACTGCATTGCCGCTGACACTTCGGGTGACCACAGGGTCACCGAGGACGCACTGTATGGGCTGTATCTGAGCTGGTGTTTCCTTAACCGGCAGCAGCCAGCGCCGTGCACATCATTTTGGGCAGCGATGTCAAAGATGGGCGTTGTCAACGAACGGAAAGGCGCCCCCGGCCGCTACCTCCGGCCCGGACTGCGAATGACCGGCCCCGCCGCCGTTGACTACATCCTTGCAAGCCAACCCGGCCTGGTTTGACGCCCCTGCCCCTTTTTGGTGTGCCGCACCCCTCACCTCCTCCTGTCTTCCCTGCTTCGGGGGATAGGACGAAGAAGGACCGATGAGAACAACGGCCCGCTTCTAGTGCTGGCCGCGGTGGCGCACTGTTTGTTTTCCACCGCTGTATTCCCTATCACGGGAGCGTCATTGCAGGACCGCTATGAGTGAAAATTGTTGTTTTTATTCGTTTACTCTGTTTGGTGCTGGATGGGTCGCAGAGAGGGCTGCGAGGTCGAGGATAAACTTTGTGCACTTCTTGTTCCGGCCGGGCGGAGTGGGCGTTATGCTCAACGATGCGGGGCTTGGTCAGGACGATCGTGGGTGGAATTGGGACAAGGGTCTGAACACTGGTTGCCGCTGCGGCGGATGCATCGTCGGCGCCACGCGGGATGCTTACAATCAAATTTTCAATTTCCTCCTGACGTGTGTCACTCGGCGATAACCCTGTGCCGTGTTTGTGGGACACAGTAGAACGCTCCGGGGCAGGCGGCAAAACGCAGGACCTCGGCGATAATTCCGGCCAGGTTGTACGGTACTGCCCGGCACTGCCCACTTCCCTAGTAGGTTGAATGCGCCGGGGTACGGCATTGCAGAGCAGCTTGTCAATCCCGCGAGTACGGCTGATGACGTACACCCCGGGGACCGCTCTAGAGGTGAAGCCGAAAAACACCCGGGATCCGAGTAAGCACCCTGTATAAGGACCGCCCGCTCGAACGGACTCAGGGGCGGCGGAGCCGTAAGGAAGCGGCAGGCCGGGTGACCAGTCTCCACTAATCGAATACTGCATTCCCGCTCCCCGTGTGCACATCCCTGCGGTCTATAACCCTCATAACTTTCATCACCAAGATGACGGAAAGTACCGGGTTTTGAGTTGTTTGAGGATCGGCCCATCCATTTGTGTTGCTGTGTCGAATGAGAGGTAGGCCTGATCGCGGTTGGCCACGTGCGTGGTTGACAGGGCCCCCGCAGGAGCCGCTAGCGTGGCAGGTGGCCGTATGAAGCGCAAGCAGAACGGAGGTGGGAATGGAACGCGAAGCTGCTACCCCTTTCTCTGCTCTGCGCCTGCTGCTGCTCGGAAGCCTGTTAGCGGTTTTCTGGCTTGCGCTAGGTGCAGGCGAGGCCCGTGCGGCAGGCTCGGATAAGGCTGGCAGCGACCAGGGATCCGGGCTTGGCTTATCTCTTTCCCTTCCTTCACCGCCTGTAATTTCAGCGGCGGTTCCCACCGGTGCAGCGGCCGCTGTTGTTCCGGAGTTTGCACAGGAAACAGCTGTCCCAGCGGCCCCTGTTCCAGGAACGGTAAGCGCGCCGGCAACCCAAACCCTTACCCCCATAACGGCTCCCGCAGCTCCCATTGTGATCGCCGTAGCAGCACCCGTCACTTCCGTTGTGAACGCGGTGGCAGCCCCTGTGGCTCCCGTTGTGAACGCGGTGGCAGCCCCTGTGGCTCCCGTTGTGAACGCGGTGGCAGCCCCTGTCACTTCCGTTGTTGGCGTGGTGGCAGCTCCCGTGACTCCTGTTTTGCACGCGGTAGCGGTCCCGGTAGGCGGGGTCGTTGACGTTGTTGGTTCTGTTATCCCCGTTGTTGACGCTGTCACTACCTCCGTCGTTTCTGCTGTGGATGTGTCCGGTCCTGGACTGACGGGCCCGGCGCCGGATGGTCTTACCAACCCGGTCGTGACGCAGCCTGCAGGAGGTAACAACGGTCCCTCCACCGGGACTGCAGCGGCTCTGGCTCCCACCGATGCGGCAACAGATTCATCGACTGCCGTCGTCGGTGTTAGCTCCGGGCCGGCCGAATCGGCGGCTGGAACGTCCAATGCTGTGCGGCTTGCCGGCACGGCAGTTCGTGCCCCTCATGGTGTTCAGCAACTGCCAACCTCCGACCCGTTCCAGTTCCCTATGCCGGATAACCGTGCCAACCTGCCGGTTCCTCTGACGTCAGGCGCCGGTGGCAACACGCAAAGCACCGGGAACGGTTCTGCAGGTTCCGGCCAACAGGCCGCTGATCTTCCCCACCGCTTCATTCTCCCCACCGGATCCCTGGGGGACGGCTCACCATTCGGCTTCGCGCTGCCCGGTGCACCAGACCGAGATCCAGGGTACTCACCCGACTGATGACGCCCGCCGCCACGCCACTACAGGCGCGGCACACGCAGGCATACCCGGTCATGTCCTGACCGGGGAAAAGAATCATCATTCAATGTGAGGAAAAACCAGACATGAAGTCATTTCTACGCACCAGCCTTTGCTCTGCCGCCTTTGCCGGCAGCCTCCTTGTCCTGGGAGCCGGAGCAGCATCAGCAGACACTGAAAACACCACCAACCTGAACCTGGGCGCCGGCCTGAGCACTTCCACCGCTCTTCAGTCCAACGGCACCAACGGTTCTGACAACGGTTCCTTTGGCACCGACCTGGGCCTTGGCCTGGGCGCGGACCTGAACGCAGCAACCGCTGTCCAGTCCACCAGCACCACCAACGGCACCAACGGTGCTGACAACGGCTCCTTCGACACCGACCTCGGCCTTGGCCTCGGCGCCGACCTGAACGCAGCAACCGCTGTCCAGTCCACCAGCACCACCAACGGCACCACCGGCACTGACAACGGCTCCTTCGGCACCGACCTGGGCCTTGGCCTCGGCGCGGACCTGAACGCAGCAACCGCTGTCCAGTCCACCAGCACCACCAACGGCACCACCGGTTCTGACAACGGCTCCTTTGGCACCGACCTAGGCCTTGGCCTCGGCGCCGACCTGAACGCAGCAACCGCTATTGAGTCCGACGGCACCACCGGTACTGACAACGGCTCCTTCGGCACCGACCTGGGCCTTGGCCTGGGCGCGGATCTGAACGCAGCAACCGCTGTCCAGTCCACCAGCACCACCAACGGCACCAACGGTTCTGACAACGGCTCCTTTGGCACCGACCTAGGCCTTGGCCTGGGCGCGGACCTGAACGCAGCAACCGCTGTCCAGTCCAACGGCACCAATGGTTCTGACAACGGTTCCTTCGGCACCGACCTCGGTCTTGGCCTGGGCGCCGGCCTGAGCACTTCCACCGCTCTTCAGTCCAACGGCACCAACGGTTCTGACAACGGTTCCTTTGGCACCGACCTGGGCCTTGGCCTGGGCGCCGGCGTGGACGCAGCAACCGCTGTCCAGTCCACCAGCATCACCAACGGCACCAACGGTTCTGACAACGGTTCCTTTGGCACCGACCTGGGCCTTGGCCTGGGCGCCGGCGTGGACGCAGCAACCGCTGTCCAGTCCACCAGCACCACCAACGGCACCAACGGTTCTGACAACGGCTCCTTCGGCACCGACCTCGGCCTTGGCCTGGGCGCGGACCTGAACGCAGCAACCGCTATTGAGTCCGACGGCACCACCGGTACTGACAACGGCTCCTTCGGCACCGACCTGGGCCTTGGCCTGGGCGCGGACCTGAACGCAGCAACCGCTGTCCAGTCCACCAGCACCACCAACGGCACCACCGGTGCTGACAACGGCTCCTTCGGCACCGACCTCGGCCTTGGCCTCGGCGCGGACCTGAACGCAGCAACCGCTGTCCAGAGCAGCTTTGAAGGACAGTAATACCTAGCAAGTCTCAGCCAAACTGGGTACGGCTCACTGAGCCATCGATGGCACCGGGGGTTTCACAGAGACCCCCGGTGTCATCACGTGCTTGCTCCGCGTCATGGGTCCATATGCAGCATCCATGCTGCAGCTGAGCGTTCACGCCCTCAAAGGCGGCGGGCGAAAAGAATCATCGAATCGGCTCGACCGGGCAGCTGAAACTTTCCAACGCGACGTTCAACCGTCGCCGGCAGGGCCAAGCACCTGACGCAGGGCTCGGAAACCGTCCCGGATGCGGGACTTAACCGCCGGGACGCTCAGCTGCAGGATTCCAGCCACTTCCGGGTAGGTCCGCCCGCCAAAGTACGCCAGGGAAATCGCCTCGGCCTGGGCAAAACTCACCGCGGATAAGGCAGACGCAAGCGTCTCATCCCCTAATTTCCGCAGGGTGATCTCTTCGACGGAACTCCCCCCAAGCGCCAATTTTTCCCGGTGGTACCGTGAATCGCGCTCCAGACAGCTGCGTTCACGACGAACAACGTCAACCGCTCTGCGGTGCGTCAGCGTAAACAACCAAGCCAGGACAGTGCCGCGGGCCTGATCAAATGACTTTGCCGATGCCCACACCTGAAATACTCGCGGCCAGGAATCCCAGGAGTCGTCCCACATAGACGTCCTGCACAATCTCCTCAGCCAGCTCCGGCCGCTGGGCAACCCTCGTAGCAAGGCCGAAAAGCCGCCGCGCAGTACGGGCATACAGCTCCTCAAAAGCGCCGTGATCACCGTCCGCGATCCTGATTACGAGCATTTCCAACTGCCCGCAGGCAGCCCTGTCCCCGCCCGTGTTCCCCGCCAAAGCCGCGCTCACATTCGATGCCGGGCCGCTGACACCATTACACGAATTCCAAAAAGCACTTCGATCTTGAGATTAACCACGTCCAGCTCCCTGCTTCTCAAGGGCAAGCACTGACATCACCCCGAACGTACCCCGGCAACCCACGAATAAACCACCAACGTCGCTAGAAGTCCCCTCCCGCATCAACTCTGCTCGCAAGGACAGCAGATGACCGTTCCGGCAGCGCCGTTTGCCTGCCCCGTCCCTTTTTTATGGCGGGCAGCCAGAGGTGGTGCGATCGTAGCCGGGGGACGGCGTGGGTTGTACGTTGCCGAACGTCCATCTACTGTGCAAGGCCGGTTAACCAAGTCCCCCTGTTGAGGCATGATCAGCAAGCTTACGATGGGCCCGCCCCCAATGACGCTATCCGAGGACACCCATGCCCATTGCACGTCAACAAACGCTCCCAGGGCCGGATTCAAAACCGACCCACACCCCACACAAGGTACCTGTCCGCCGCCCGCTGTTCCACGGAATCCGCGCGGACCTGCCGGCATCGCTTGTCGTTTTCCTGGTCGCGCTTCCTCTTTCCCTCGGTATCGCTGCAGCCTCCGGCGCCCCCGTCATGGCCGGGCTCATCGCCGCCGCGGTGGGCGGTATCGTTGCCGGCAGCCTCGGCGGTTCAACACTTCAGGTCAGCGGCCCGGCCGCCGGTCTGACGGTGGTCGTCGCCGGCCTGATCGAACAATTCGGCTGGCAGCTCACCTGTTTCATCACACTCGCCGCCGGACTGGTGCAAATCCTGCTGGGCATAAGCCGGATCGGACGTGCCGCGCTGGCCATTTCCCCGATCGTCGTCCACGCCATGCTGGCCGGCATCGGCGTCACCATCGTCCTCCAGCAGCTGCACGTCCTGCTCGGAGCAGAATCCGGCAAATCCGCCCTGGACAACATCGAACACATTCCGGCGACGCTGGCCTCCCTCAACGTTCAGGCCCTGCTCCTGGGCGGACTGGTCATCGTCATCATGGTGGCCTGGAAGCGCCTCCCCGCAGCCATACAGAAAATCCCCGCCGCCCTGGTCGCAGTCATCGCCGCCACACTCCTCTCGGTCCTCTTCGCCTCAAACGTCGAGCGGATCAGCTTCAGCGGATCGATCTTCGAGGCCGTTTCACTGCCGCAGCTGCCCTCAGGCAATTGGGACGCCGTCCTGATCGGCATCATCACCGTGGCCATGGTCGCCAGCATCGAATCGCTGCTCTCCGCAGTTGCCGTCGATAAAATGCACACCGGACCGCGCACGAACTTTGACCGCGAACTCATCGGACAGGGCAGCGCCAACACGCTCTCCGGACTCCTGGGCGGACTGCCTGTCACGGGCGTCATCGTGCGCAGCGCCACCAACGTTGAAGCCGGCGCCCAGACCCGGAAGTCCGCCGTCCTGCACGGCATCTGGATCCTGGTGTTCTCCGTTCTGTTCGCAGCGATGCTCCAGACCATTCCCAAGGCCGTGCTGGCAGGCCTGCTCATCGTCATCGGAGCACGCCTCGTCAAACCGGCGGATATTCGGATCGCATTGAAGACCGGGGACGGCCTGGCCTACGGCATCACACTGCTCTGCGTTGTCTTCCTGAACCTTCTCGAGGGAGTGTTCATCGGCCTCGCCCTGGCATCGGCCATCATGCTCTGGCGCGTCATGCGCCCGTCCATGCGTGCAGAGCAGGCAGGGGCAGAAGGGTCCACACGGTGGCGGGTGGTTATCGAAGGCTCCTGCAGCTTTCTCTCCCTGCCCAGGCTGACCCGCGTCCTGAACTCGGTCCCGACCGGGACGGACGTAATCGTGGAACTGCACATCGACTTCCTCGACCACTCGGTCTTCGAAACCATGAATGCATGGCGGAAGCAGCACATCAGCACCGGAGGCAGCGTCCATTTCGAAGAGCACGGAAACACCGCATTCAGCGATGCCGCATCCACCCCGCCAAAAAAAGAACAGCCCCGCGCCTTCCCCCTCGCGCCTCGTAAGGCATGGCAGGACACCGAAGCACATCCACCCATCCCGGGGAACGAAAACCACCCGGAACCGGTCCAGTCGCTCCTGCTCGGGATCGACAAGTACCATCGCCGTCACGCCGAGCTTGTCCTTCCCCTTGTAGAGGACCTGGCAGAAACCCAGAACCCCGACACGCTGTTCCTGACGTGCGTGGATTCCCGGGTCAATCCCAACCTGATCACCAGCAGCGGCCCGGGAGACCTGCTCACGCTCCGGAACATCGGAAACGTCGTCTGCGCCGACAACCAGGACCCCTCGATCGAATCCGCCCTGTCCTTCGCAGTCCAGAATCTATCCATCATCTCCATCGTCATCTGCGGGCATTCAAACTGCGGCGCGATGAAAGCCGTGCTGGCGGATCCTGACGGATCGGAAAGGACCGACCGCTCGGCCCTGGACGTGTGGATCGACCATGCCAGGAGCAGCTACGACGACCTCATCACTGGCCATCCGGTGGCTAAATCCGCCGCCGCGGCCGGCTACTGCCAGCTGGACCAACTCAGCATGGTCAACGTCGCCGCGCAAATGCGGAAACTCGAAAACCACCCCCTCCTGGGCCCGGCACTCGCTACAGGACGTGTCCACGTCACCGGACTGTTCTACGACATCTCCACCGCCCGCGTCCTCTTAATCAAGCCCGAGGGCATCGAACAACTCGATCCCCTCACAGAGCAAAAGCAGGAAATCCTGGTTCCCGCTTAGGCACAATGACTGATCCAGCACGAAAACAGCGGTGCGATGCTATGCATGTTGCCGCCGTTCCCGCCGTCTCGAACTAGGGACAAGAAAATAACCGCATCGAACGCAGTCGGGAGGCTATGCCTCCCGACTGCGTTACGAGACGGCCCAGATGCAATTTGCCATGCGTCGGGCGGCACCCGACGAGTGGAGACGTAGTCTTCAACCCGTATCAGGCCGCCACAGCGAAGGCGTTATAACTAAGTTGCCAGATTTTCCCGCGCCCTGTCGGGCGCTGTCGCGACACGGAGCAACCGAAAAAAGCCGACGCATAGCGATCAAATCCACACATAGCAGCTTGGAGCCTGATTCACAGCAGGTCAATAACGACCGTTTTGGGATACGCTTTTTTGGTGCCCGGATGTTGATTCGGGGTACGTCAATAACCGACCCTTCTGTGTCCAGGTCGCTGTTTTAGCTACCCCGCTGCTTAGCCGCGCATAGTGTGTGGATCGTAGCGCTGAATCGCGCGCCGTTTTGATCGCTAAGTGGCGTCTCGTCTGCCCGCTTGGTGATCCGCGTCCCAAACGTACCACGGCCGGTTTCATCGAGCTTCTCCTCTCAGCACAGACCGCTTCAGGCGCCATTCCGGCGAGCACGGTCCACGACGTCTACCAGTACGGCTGGCCGAGAAATGGCTCCTGGTGCGCCTACGCGCTGCAGCGGGCCGGGCAAACAAAAGCGGCGGCGCGTTGGCACCACTGGGTCGCGGCGACCCTGCTTCCGCACCGCCACCGATTCGTCGAGGCGATGGACGCCGTCCGGAACGGCAGCGTAATCGGGCGGTCGATGCTGCCCGCACGGTTTACACTCGATGGCCGGGAAGAACCGCAGGGCGAGTCGGAAGAGGAGTGGCCGAACTTCCAGACGGATTGCTACGGCTTCTGGCTCTGGGCACTGGCCGATCACCTCACCCGTGGGGGCGAATTAGACGATGTCCTGCGTGAAGCTTATGAGCTCGTGGTCGGATACCTTCTCGTCGCCGGCGATACACCATGCTTCGGACTGCTGGGAAGAACATCCCGGCAACGTGCATACCTCCAGTCTCGCTGCAGTCGCTGCCGGTCTCCGTGACATCGGCGCCCTGCTCCAGGACGAGGCTGCGCAACGCTACGCCGTCCAGCTCCTTCAGCGCATTACCGGCCCCGAGCACGTACTTGGCGGCGCCTTCATCCGGTTCCCCGGTGACACCCGTGTCGACGGTTCGCTCCTCTGGCTGGCCGTTCCGTTCAAACTGGTCGCGGTCGACAACCCGCTCTTCCAGAACACTCTCAGCCGTATCCGCGACGAACTCCTCGTCCCAGATGGCGGCGTACGCCGCTACCTCGGCGATACCTTCTACGGTGGCAGCGAGTGGATCCTTCTCGCCGCGACTTACGGTTGGGTCGCCGTCGCCTCCGGAGACCACGCGACCGCTGGACGCATGCTCGACTGGATCGAGGCGGCGCCGACGCCGGAGGGGCTTCTTCCGGAGCAGGTGCAGAACCACGTGCAGTCGCCCTACATGCTCGAGTTCTGGTGGCAACGCTGGGGTGCGACCGCCATGCCCCTCCTGTGGTCGCACGCCACATATTGTTGCTAGTAAGGAAGTAGGTTCCAAACGCTGACTCTCTCCTACCCCTGGCCGGTACTGAGCAACAAGGCTGGGTGCTTCGTCCTCGCCTTAGCGCACCCGCAAGCCGGGCCAGGCGGCCACATCCGGCCTTGAGCGGGGTCCTCTCACGGGTGCGGTCTCTCGGTAATCCTTTTCGCAGGGCTTCGAGGCACGATGGCAAGCACCGACAAAAAGCGCTGCGAAAACACCGCCACTCATCGTCGAAAACCACATCGAAAATGCACTCCTGTTCTCAGTCAAACTGGTCGCCGAAAAGAAAACAGGTTAAAAGGGCGATGGGAGGGTTTTTGAAGTATCCATGAACATAGTCGGCTATGCGAGGGTCAGTACCCGTGGTCAATCGCTCCGTTCACAGCTGGACGCGTTGGTAACGGTCGGAGCAGTCCGCAGAGAAAGTGGAAACCGCCTCACAGTTGCGCAATGAAGGAAAAATCCGTCAGCGCCCGCAGGTAGTCTTTGAATTCCAGGTCAGGCGCTCGGCTTCCAGTCTAATCACCGCCGTTGCAACCACGACCTGACTTTGCCGTCCCTGGACTCGGCACATCCGGACAAAAACTCCGGGGAGAATAGGCGCATGGCAAAAAGCAGCAAGGGCAGGATGCCGCGTCTGGAGGACGTGGCGGACGTCGCCGGTGTCTCGCACCAGACCGTGTCCCGGGTGGTCAACAACCACCCCAACGTCAGCAAGGCCACCCGCGAAAAGGTGGAGGCGGCCATAGCCGAGCTGGGGTACCGGCGGAACACAGCGGCGCGGAGCCTGGTGACCAGGCGTTCGCAGACCATCGGCGTCGTGGCCAGCGAGCTGTCCCAGTACGGCCCGGCCAACACGCTTTTGGGGGTGGAGCAGGCGGCCCGGGATGCCGGCTACTTTGTCAGCATCGGCGCGCTCCGCGAGGTCAGCCGGGAGGCGATCTCCGACGCCGTCAGCCGCTTCATGGACCAGGCCGTGGACGGCATCGCCGTGCTGGTGCCGCACGCGGACACCCTGCAGGTGCTGGACGAAATGAACCTCTCCGTGCCCGTGGTGGCCGTCGGGTCCCTCGGCAACGGCGCCGTCAGCGGGGCCATGGTGGACCAGCGCCGGGGTGCCAGGCTCGCCGTCGAACACCTGATCGGGCAGGGGCACCGCCATATCGGGCACGTGTCCGGGCCGCCGGACTGGACGGACGGCGCGGAACGGGCGGAAGGCTGGCGCGAGGCACTCGCCGCGGCCGGCCTTCCGGAGGGTCCGCTGGTGCAGGGCGACTGGAGCGCCGGCAGCGGTTACGGGATCGGCCGGGAGCTCGCAGCCGGCCGCGGCGCGACGGCACTGTTCGTCGGAAATGACCAAATGGCTCTGGGCCTGCTGCGTGCGTTCGCCGAGGCAGGCGTCCGCGTGCCCGACGACGTCTCCGTGGTGGGCTTCGACGACCAGCCCGAATCGGGGTACTTCAGCCCGCCGCTCACCACTGTGCGGCAGGACTTCGAGGAACTGGGCCGGCGCTGCATGGACATCATGCTCAAGGAGATCGAAGCCGGCGCGGACGCCAGTTCCACCGTGGTCACCCCGGAGCTGGTCCTCCGGGCAAGCACGGCACCGCCGGCGGCGCGGTAGTCGCAGAAACGCAAAAAATAAGCGCAAGAATTTTCCATGAATCTGCATCCAGCTCCGGGGCTGCGCCAGTAGTAGGGGTGTAAGCAAAAAACGCCCGCCAGGCGGGCCGATTAAGGAGAAGGACATGCGCAACAAAATCTTCACAGCAGGTGCCGGTGCAGCGGCAATTGCAGCTGCAATCGCTCTCGCCGGCCCCGCCCAGGCAGCCGGGGAAGACGCCCAGCTCTCCGTGCTGCACGGCGTCCCCGGACTGACCGTGGACGTGTGGGTCAACGGTGAACGGACCCTGGACGACTTCACCTCCGGCACCCTGGCAGGGCCGCTTGCGCTGCCGGCCGGCGCCTACGAACTCGCCATCACGGCCTCCGACGCCGCGGATGCTTCCGCCGCCGTCATCGGCCCGGTCAGCGTCACCCTCGAATCCAACGGAAACTACACCGCAGTAGCCAACCTGGACGCCGGAGGCAACCCCACTGCCAACCTCTTCACCAACAACGTCTCACAGATCGAGGCGGGCAAGGGCAAGCTCACCGTCCGGCACACCGCTGCCGCGCCCGCCGTCGACGTCCTGGCCGGCGGAACGCCCGTCATCTCCAACCTGGCCAACTCCAGTGAGCAGACCCTGACGCTCGATCCCGGAACCATTCCGGCAGCCGTCGCCGCCGCCGGCACCACCAACCCGGTGCTCGGCCCCGCGGATGTCACGGTGGCACAAGGGACGCACACCATCGTGTACGCGTGGGGCAGCCTGGCAAACAACAACCTGCAGCCGGCCGTCCAGACTATCGAGGGCCTGCACTCCTCGCCCGGTTCCGTTCCGGGCGCACGTGACGGCTCCGCGGATGCCGCAGCGGTGAGCCCGGCTGCTGCCGCCGTCGGCTTCGCCGCCGCCGCACTGGCTCTCCTGTTCGCCGGCGTGGGCGCGTCCCGGGCCATCGGCGCGGTGCGCGGACAGCGGTAGCAGGAAGAGCAAGCACCAGCAGCACAAGAGCCTGCATCAGCAAGCCGGCCGCCCGGTCTCCAACCGGGCGGCCGGCACCCTAACCAGACAGAGCGGCAATCCTCCGGCTGCCGCGGAAGGGCCGGAAAAATGAACAGAAGCACGACGACGGCAGGTCAGTCCCGCCGTCGTTCCTTCGGATCTGCCGGAGCGGCCGTCCTCGCGGCGGCACTGTTCCTCCCCGCCTGCGCGCCCGCAGGTCCCACTCCGTCGGAACCGGCAACCGTGCCCGCCACCCAGGCGGCAACCGCACCTGCCACAGCCTCCGCCCCGCCCGCACCGGCTGATCCGGCGGTCCCAACAAGGCCTGTGGTCCCCGTGCAGCCGGCCACCCTGCCGGCCGCCGCAGCAGCACCGGCACCGGTGTCCCTGACCGTTGAGGGAACAGCGATCAACATGCCTGTGATCCCGGGCGGGGTGTCGGCCGAGGGGGCCATGGAAATCCCGGACGCGTTCGACCAGGCCGCCTGGTACAAATATGGCCCCGCTCCCGGCGCGGACCAGGGCGCGGCGGTGATCGCCGGCCACATCGACACCCAGTCGGACAATGCCCCGTTTTCGGCACTGAAGTCCGTCCCTGCCGGAACGGCCATTTCCGTGGGGCGCGAGGGCGCACCGGCCCTGACCTACCGCGTGGTCAAAGTGGAGCTGATGGCCAAGGACAAGTTTGACGGCGACGCCCTGTTCCGCCGCTCCGGGCCGCATGAACTGAAAGTGGTGACGTGCGGCGGCAAGTGGCTGGACGAGCGGATGGACTACAGCGACAATGTGATTGTTACCGCGGTCCTGGAATGAGTTGGATACTGGCATGAGCGGTAACCCAGCCGTGATCCTCGCCAGCGACGCCGGGAAGGAGTCCACCGTGGCACTTCCCGTGCAGGCGTCCGGCGGGTGGGAAGACGCGCTCACCGCCTCGTTCCTGGCCGGTGATGAACAGGCGCTCGCCACGGCCTACCGAGAGTTCGCACCGCTGGTCCACACCCTGGCGCTGCGCTCGCTGTCGGACCGCTCCGCCGCGGACGACGTGACCCAGGAAGTGTTCATCCGGGTATGGCGCTCACGGAGCACGTTCAATCCCCAGCTCGCCAGGCTTCCGGCATGGATCGTGGGAATCACCCGGAACGTGATCGCCGATGCCCGGTCCGCCAGCGCGCGGGAAGTCCGGAAAGCGGTGGCCGCTGTGGGTGCCGGGTTGGCCGATGAGGCCGGTCCGGAGGCCGGCGCGGCGGAAGTCCTGGCGGACAGGCTGCTGGTGGACGGGGAACTGGACCGCCTGGGCGAACCCCAGGGTTCCATCATGAAGCTTGCCTTCTACGAGGACCTGACGCACGAACAGATTTCGCGGAAACTGGACCTTCCGCTTGGTACCGTCAAGAGCCACATCCGCCGCAGCCTGACGCATTTGAGGAAAGATTGGAGGTTGACCATGCCGCATCTCGATGAGGAACAGTTGAGCCTCCTTGCCCTCTACGCCGACTGGGACGACGAAGGCAGCCGCGAGCACCTGCGGGCCTGCCCCTCCTGCGCCACCGAGTTCGCGGCACTGCGCCGGACGGTGGACGCGGTCAGGACGGCGCCGGACAGCAGCGCCCTGTCTGTTCCCGGCCCGCAGGTGTGGGCCGGCATCCACCGGGAACTCGGGCTGTCACCATCCGTGCAGGAAGACCCCCTGGCAGGCCGGGACGTGGCGGCAGCCAACGAAGCCCGGCAGGAGCAGGACGAAGCCCTGCCGCCCAAGGCAGTCCCGCCGTCGGACGCTGCCCCGCCCACCAGCATCACGCAGGCGCGCAGCCACCCGAGGAACAGCAGCCATCAACGGAACAGGGGTGCCTGGTGGCAGCGCACAAGCACCTGGATCGCGGCCGCCGCAGCTGCCGTACTGGTGGCCGCGGGCGGAATCTGGGCCCTGAACCGGCCGCCGCAGCAGTTGGCGCTCGCCGAGGCCCAGCTGACGCCGCTGGCCTCCTATTCAGCCACGGGGTCGGCGCGGGTCGTTGAAACGGGGGACGGTGCCCGCACCCTGGAGGTGACGCTCGACAAGGACGAGGCGCAGGGCTACCAGGAAGTCTGGCTGATCGCCCCGGACCTTTCGAAGCTGGTCAGCCTGGGCGTCATGAACGCGGAGAGCGGAACGTTCCAGGTGCCTGCCGGCCTGCAGCTCTCCGAGTACCCCATTGTGGACGTCTCGGACGAACCGGTGGACGGCAACCCGGCCCACTCAAGCGTCAGCATCGTCCGCGGCACGCTGGCTTCCTGACAGGCGCCTTTCCACGTGGTCCTGCCTTGCCGGCAGGCGCCACTGCACGATCCTGGAGCACTGGACGGCGGCCAGTGCAGTCAGCAGCGCTGCGGCCGCGTGCAGGTACAGCAGCAGGTGCAGGTCGTGGGAAGGGACGGCTGCACCCTGGGCCGGACCGGTGTCCGGCGCTGGGGTTTCCCCGTGGCCGTGTCCGGGAAGCGAAAAGCCGGTGGGGGAGGAAAACGCGCTGAAGGCAAGGTGCAGCAGCTGCTGCGCCACGGCGGCTGCCACCAGGACCGCCCATCCGGGAAGGGTGCGCCGGCCCAGAATGGAGGCCGCCATGCCCAGCAGCGCAGCCAGGGCAAGGACAATCAGGACAGCCGGGGACTGGCCGCCGCCTGTCACGTGCGCGGCCCAGCCAAGGCCCGTGGCCAGCGGGCCCAGCAGCCAGGCGGCGGAGCTTCCCGCCCAGCCGCTCCGGGTGTTTTGCATGGGATCCCCTCGGGTTGCCGGCAGTCTTTGTGGTTCCTACCCTTTTACGCCGGATTCAACTGCCGCGGGGCCGCCGGCCCCGTGGATTCGCGCAGCACCAGCTCCATCAGCGGCAGGCCGGCGGTGTCCTGCGGCGGCTCCTCACCGTGTATCCGTGCAATGAGCTCGCGCATGCTCCTGGCTCCCAGCGCCTCAACGTCCATGTGCACGGTGGAGAGGGACGGGATGAAGTAGGAACCCTCTGGCACGTCGTCCCAGCCGAAGACGCTGACGTCGCCCGGTACCCGGATGCCCTGGTCATGGAGTGACCGGATGACGCCGAAGGCCATCTGGTCGTTGGCGGCGAAAACAGCAGTAACGTCCCTGGTCGCGGCGATTTTCCTGCCGGCGGCATATCCGGAGGCGGGAGACCAGTCGCCGGCGGCGATGCCCAGCGAGGTCAGTCCCTGCGCGGCGATGGCTTCCTGGTAGACGGCCTTGCGGTTGCGGGCGGCTGGCCAGGCGGCGGGGCCTGCAATATGAAAGAAGTTGGTGTGGCCGAGGGCCGCCAGTTCGCGGATGATGCTGTGCACAGCGGTGCCGTCCGCCAGGCTTCCACGGGCGCGCATCTTGTTGTCGTACTCGCCGGCCACCACCATGGGGATGGTTGCCGGTGCGGTTGCGGCGGCGGCCTTGGGGCGGGGCACGAAGGACAGGATTCCGGCGATGTCCTCACCGCTCAGGAGCCGTTCGAGCTGGAGTGCCCGTGCCTGGGCGGTCCCTTCCATGGCCACCACGTCCACGCGGTAGCCACGTGCGTGTGCTGCGCCCGCCGCGCCGTTGAGCATGCGCGCGGGAAAGTACAGGGAGGCTTCCGGAACCACCACAACAACCCGGTACAGTTTCCGCGACCTCAGCGAACGCGCCGCAAGGTTGGGGGTGTACCGAAGCTCGGACAGGGCCTTTTCCACCCGTTCCAGCGTCCCGGGTTTGAGGCCGTTCCTGTCTTTCAGGTACCGGGAGACCGTCTGGTGGGATACTCCTGCGAGCGCTGCCACGTCATAAATCGTGGGCGCTTTTGCCCGCCCCCGGGCAGCAGCTTCCTGCGCCATTTCCGGCGTCCCCTTCCATGCTGGTGGATCAGGCCTGCCGGCCCGGCTCCCACTTCTGCAGCCGCCCGCACATGCCGAAGGCCCGCTCAGGTCCGGCTGCTTGCGCCCGCACCACGGCAGCGTCCGCAAAGTGGCTGAACCTGCCGGCGGCCAGCTCCTTGAGCCACGTTTCCGTCCGCGCGGCTTCGGGCGCGATGGTCTTGTCCCACAGCGCCTGCCAGGCAGGAACGCGGGCCTGGACCAGGCGGACGGCGTCGCGCTGGAACTGCTCGACGACGTCGTGCTGGCCGGCGAGCGCGGCCTCCTTGATGCGCTGGTAGCCGGCCATCGCGGCGTCGCGCCGTGCGCGGGCGGCGTCCGGCAGGGACGACGACGGCCCTCCTGGCAAGGATGCTGCCTTCGCATAGCGCTCCGGGCTGGCCATGGTATCGGCGTCGAAGGTAAGCACGGCGTCACCGGCCTCGGGCAGGCCGCTGTTCTGCATGACCACCAGGATTTCCAGGTTGTCCTGGTTCACCAGGCGGTGGATGGTCCCGGGGGTGAACCAGAGCAGGTCGTTCGGCGCCAGGTCGTAGGATGCGTACCCGGACTGCCGGATGGTCTCCACTTTGCCCGTTCCGGACAGGACAAGGTACGCCTCGGTGGAGGCGGTGTGCATGTGCGGGGAGCCGCCGCACACGCCGTCGGCGGCTTCCCAGTCATACACGCCGAGCCGGCTGAGCGCGACGGCGCCGGGAAAGTGGGCGGGGGCCTGCTGCGCTGTCATGCCCCGGCCTTCACCCCGGCCTGCCGCAAAGCGTCCGCTGCCAGGGACGCGAGGCGGGCCAGCCGCTCCTGGCCGGACTCACCGTCGGCAATCACCACCGCGTACCTGTTCACCATCGTCTCGCCGGCGGCGAAGGTGACTTCCTTGCTGAAGAACGGGGCGGGCCCAAAGCACGCGAAGGGTTCGGAACGGGCGAACCATTCCGGCGGGTGCTGGGCGTTAGCGGTGTCATCGGCGATGAGCACGGTGGAGAACCGGCACGTGTCATCATGCTGGCCGACGAAAGCCAGCCACGGCCCCCGTGCGCCGCGCAGTTCCTCGCCCGTCCTGCCGTCCGGCCCCATGATCCGGCCGCCGGTAAACTCGCGGGGCCCGCGCCAGAACAGGCCCCCGTAGCCCGCATTTTCGCGGCCCTCCGTGGTGGGGGACCCGATGTGGATGTCATGGCCGGAAACATTCGTCATGGCTGTTTCGAAAACAAGTGTCCAGGAATCCGCGTCCGGTCCGGCGCTGATTCGCAGGGCGCGGACCTCATCCACCACGTGCTCTCCGGGCTGTGTCCACCAGGCGAGGGCGTGGGAGAAGTGGAACCCGGCGTCGTCTGTCCCGGCCTCGAGGATCCGTTCGTGCTTCATCCGCCCGTTGTTGGGCAGCCACTGGTAGTCCTTGCCCCGGCGGTAGCTGGGGCCGCCCCAGAAGTTGTCCTCGCCAAAGTGGGGCAGCGACCATGCGATGCCCTTGTGCCAGACGTGGTCCCAGGGCCGGTAGGCACTCACGGTTTCCCCGGCGGTGGTGCGCAGCGGATGGAAGAAAGGCCGGGGTGATTCGCGCTGCTCGTCCGTGGCGTCGTAGGTGTAGGTGGCGATGTCCAGGTTCCCGAGGGAGACCGTGAAGGACTGTTCTTCGTCCCGCCAGGTGATCGGTGCAGGATTGCTCATGCGTTCAGTTCTTCCTCTTGCTTCCAGGGTTCCAGGTGCCCGTCCATGCGGGTGAAGAATGGGCTGCTGTCATCAATCTCCCCGCGGGCTATCGTTGTTCCGCTGACGCTTGAAGCATAGATCGCGGCAGCCAGTTCCATAGTGGCGTACGCATCGGTCACCGTCACGGGTGCCGGGCCGCCGTCGGCAATGCTCCGGATGATGGCCCCGTACTGCGCGGGGTGTCCGCTGGCCACGTCCTCGCCCTGGTTCCAGGATGCGACGGCGTCCTCCCGCCCGGGTGCGGGCGTCACGGTCCAGTTGGTGTCGCTGTAGCCGTACAGGTGTTCCAGTTCAACGCTGGCGTGCTCGAAGTCGAGGCGCAGGTAGGAGGTTTCGCGGGGCGAAATGACGGAGTTGATGATGGTGGCGATCGCTCCGGATTCGAAGCGGACGACGGCTGCGGAGGCGTCTTCGGTGTCGGTTTTGCGGGCCAGTTTCCCGGCGAAGGCGGTGACTTCCGCCCAGGGTCCCCAGAGGTGGAGCAGGAGGTCGAACTGGTGGATGCCGTGGCCCATGGTGGGGCCGCCGCCCTCCACGTCCCAGAGGCCACGCCAGGGGACGTCGAAGTAGGCCTGGTTCCGGAACCAGAGCGTGTTGCAGGTGCCTACCAGCGGCCGTCCCAGGACGCCGGCCTGTTGCAGGGACCGGAGCCTTTGGGCGCCGGAACCGAAGCGGTGCTGGAAGATGCAGCTCAGCGTCCCGGCGGAGGCCGCCTCGGCGGCTTCCAGTTCACGCATCTGGGCCAGGGACAGGGCCGGTGGCTTCTCGACGACGGCGTGCAAACCCAGGGAGAGCGCTTCCAGCGCCAGGGGGAAGTGGCTAAACGGGGGAGTGCAGATGGCCACGAGGTCCAGCCCGCCGCCGTCGAGCGCTTCCTTCAGGCTCGGGGCAGTCCTGGTGACGCCCCATGTGGCGGCGAATCCCTTGGCTCGGGCAGCATCGATATCGACGGCGGCGGTGAGTTCGACGCCGGGCTGCTGCAGCAGGGCGTCCGCATGGGCATTGGCGATGCCGCCGGTCCCGATGATGGCGACGCGGACCTTGGAGGTTTGTGGTGTTTCGGTCATGGCTGCTTTCGGATAGTGGAGGAATGCTCATCGATGAGGCCGGGCGAGGGTATCCGGGCGTGCGTTTTGTGCTTCCGCATCGGCTTCAGGAACGGTGCGGAAAGAGGGAATGTGATCGGTAACACGAGTCTTTGTTACTGATCACTTTTTGTCAACGGCCCGTCCGGTATCGGCTGGATAGGGTCCTTCGCCGGCTGCAGGCGCAGGCAAGGGTTGACGCAGCATCTTGTTAGCGCTCACAATAATTCCCATGCCGCAACGCTGCGGCGGTAGTGGAGGAATTTTCAGATGAACCCAGTGGATAGCCCGGACGCCTGCGTTATCGGCGTGGATTATGGCACCCTGTCCGGCAGGGCGGTGGTGGTGCGGGTGCGCGACGGCAAGGAGCTGGGCAGCGGCATCTACGACTACCCGCACGCCGTTGTCACGGATGCCCTTCCCGAGGATGTAGCGGGCGACGGCGCCGTGCGGCTTCCCGGCGAGTGGGCGCTGCAGGTGCCGAACGACTACCGCGACGTCCTGCGGCACGCCGTTCCTGCCGCAGTCGCCGAGGCGGGGATCAACCCGGCCGCCGTCGTCGGAATCGCTACGGACTTCACCGCCTGCACCATGGTGCCCGCCAAGGCGGACGGGACCCCGTTGAACGAGGTACCGGGCTTTGAGAACCGTCCGCACGCCTATGTGAAGCTGTGGCGCCACCACGCCGCCCAAGGGCAGGCGGATCGGATCAACCGGCTGGCCGCCGGGCGCGGCGAGGAGTGGCTGCCGCGCTATGGCGGGCTGATCTCCTCGGAATGGGAATTTGCCAAGGGTTTGCAGCTGTTGGAAGAGGACCCGGAAGCCTACGCTGCCATGGACCATTGGGTGGAGGCCGCGGACTGGATAGTGTGGCAGCTGTGCGGCAGGTACGTCCGCAACGCGTGCACCGCCGGCTACAAGGGGATCTACCAGGACGGGCGCTACCCGTCAGAGGACTTCCTGGCGGCCCTGAACCCGCAGTTCAAGGATTTCGTCAGCGCCAAGCTCGAGCACACCATCGGCCGGTTGGGTGACGCCGCCGGAACCCTTACGGCAGAAGCCGCCGCCTGGACAGGGCTTCCCGAAGGGATTGCCGTTGCCGTGGGCAACGTGGATGCACACGTTACTGCCCCCGCCGCGAAGGCAGTGGAACCGGGCCAGCTGGTGGCCATCATGGGCACCTCCACCTGCCACGTGATGAACGGCAGCAAGCTGCGTGAAGTGCCCGGGATGTGCGGCGTGGTGGACGGCGGGATCGTCCCCGGGCTCTGGGGCTACGAAGCGGGGCAGTCCGGCGTCGGTGACATCTTCGGTTGGTTCACCAGGCACGGCGTGCCGCCCGAATACCACCAGGCTGCCGAGGCTGCCGGGCTGGGTGTCCACGAGTACCTCACCGAACTTGCCTCCGCGCAGGCAATCGGCCAACACGGCCTCATCGCCCTCGACTGGCACTCGGGCAACCGCTCGGTGCTTGTGGACCACGAGCTCTCCGGCGTCGTGGTGGGGCAGACCCTCGCCACCAAACCGGAGGACACCTACCGGGCGCTGCTGGAAGCTACAGCTTTTGGCACGCGCACCATCGTGGACGCCTTCCGCGATGCCGGTGTTCCCGTTAATGAGTTCATCGTGGCCGGCGGGTTGTTGAAGAACAGGCTCCTGATGCAGATTTACGCGGACGTCACAGGGCTGCAGCTGTCCACCATCGGCTCGGCCCAGGGGCCGGCCCTCGGTTCCGCCATCCACGCCGCGGTGGCCGCCGGCCAGTACGCAGACATCCGCGAAGCTGCCGCCGCCATGGGCTCAGAGCCGGGCGAGGTTTACACGCCTATTCCCGAAAACGTGGCCGTGTACGAGGAACTGTTCCAGGAGTACAAGACCCTGCACGACTACTTCGGCCGCGGCAGCAACAACGTGATGCACCGGCTCAAGGCCCTCCAGCGCAAGGCCGCCGGTTCCCTGCTGCAGACGGCTGCCAAATCCGCAACCCCCGTGGAGGTGCCGGCATGAACATCCTCGATTCAATCGCCAGGATCCGGGAGGAGGTCTGTGCCCTGCACGCCGAGCTGACCCGCTACGAACTGGTGGTCTGGACGGCCGGCAACATCTCCGCGCGGGTGCCGGGACAGGACCTGATGGTCATCAAGCCCTCCGGCGTCTCCTACCAGGACCTGACGCCGGAGCAGATGGTGGTTACCGACCTTTACGGCGTCCCTGTGCCGGGGAATGCGGAAGGCGAGTGGGGCAACCCGGCGTTGTCGCCGTCGTCGGACACTGCAGCGCACGCCTATGTCTACCGGCATATGCCCGAGGTGGGCGGCGTGGTGCACACGCACTCCACCTACGCCACCGCCTGGGCTGCCCGCGGGGAAGCGATCCCGTGCGTGCTCACCATGATGAGCGACGAGTTCGGCGGTTCCATCCCGGTGGGGCCCTTCGCGCTGATCGGCGACGACTCGATCGGCCACGGCATCGTGGAGACGCTGAAGAACTCCAACTCCCCGGCCGTGCTGATGCAGAACCACGGACCGTTCACCATCGGCAAGGACGCCCGCGCTGCCGTGAAGGCGGCGGTGATGTGCGAGGAAGTGGCCCGGACTGTCCACATCGCACGGCAACTCGGTGAGCCGCTGCCCATCGACCAGGGCCACATCGACTCGCTGTATGCCCGCTACCAAAACGTCTACGGCCAATAGCTGCCGGCCCACCAACTTTCCAGGAGACCTTTATGAGCACCGCCGCATCCACCTCCCTTGACGGTTACGAGGTCTGGTTCCTCACCGGCAGCCAGCACCTCTACGGCGAGGACGTCCTCAAACAGGTGGCCGCGCAGTCGCAGGACATCGCCACCCAGCTCAACGCTGCGTCGTCCGTGCCGGTCAAAATCGTGTGGAAGCCGGTCCTGACCGACTCGGATGCCATACGCCGTACCGCGCTGGAGGCCAACTCGGACGATTCGGTCATCGGGGTCACCGCCTGGATGCACACCTTCAGCCCGGCCAAGATGTGGATCCAGGGCCTGGACCTGCTGCGCAAGCCGCTGCTGCACCTGCACACCCAGGCCAACCGGGACCTGCCCTGGGCGGACATCGACTTCGACTTCATGAACCTGAACCAGGCCGCGCACGGCGACCGCGAGTTCGGGTACATCCAGTCCCGCCTGGGCATCGCCCGGAAGACCGTCGTCGGGCACGTCTCCGATTCCGAGGTGGCACGGCAGGTGGGCTCCTGGCAGCGCGCAGCCGCCGGCTGGGCCGCCGTGCGCACGCTGAAGCTGACCCGCTTCGGCGACAACATGCGCAACGTTGCCGTCACCGAAGGCGACAAGACCGAGGCCGAGCTGCGGTTCGGTGTCGCGGTCAACACCTGGTCCGTGAACGATCTCGCCGACGCCGTGCACGCTGCCGCGGAGTCCGACGTCGACGCCCTGGTTGCCGAGTACGAGGACCTTTACGACGTGGTGCCGGAGCTCCGCGCAGGCGCGGCGCGGCACGACTCCCTCCGTTATGGCGCCAGGATCGAACTCGGCCTCCGGAGCTTCCTGGAAGCCAATGGTTCCGCTGCCTTCACCACGTCCTTCGAGGACCTCGGGGCCCTCCGGCAGCTTCCCGGCCTGGCAGTGCAGCGGCTCATGGCCGCCGGGTACGGCTTCGGCGCCGAAGGTGACTGGAAGACCGCCATCCTGGTCCGGGCCGCGAAGGTGATGGGTGGGGACCTGCCCGGCGGCGCCTCCCTGATGGAGGACTACACGTACCACCTGGAACCCGGCGCGGAGAAGATCCTGGGGGCGCACATGCTCGAGGTCTGCCCTTCCCTGACCGCGCAGAAGCCGCGGCTGGAAATTCACCCGCTGGGGATCGGCGGCAAGGAGGACCCCGTGCGCCTGGTGTTCGACGCCGATGCCTCCCCGGGTGTCGTCGTCGCCCTGTCCGACATGCGGGACCGTTTCCGCCTGGTGGCCAACGCCGTCGATGTCGTCCCGCTGGAACAGCCGCTGCCCAACCTGCCCGTCGCCCGGGCGCTCTGGCAGCCCAAGCCGGACTTTGCCACCTCAGCCGCCGCCTGGCTTACCGCCGGCGCCGCACACCACACCGTGCTCTCCACCCAGGTGGGCCTGGACGTGTTCGAGGACTTCGCCGAGATCGCCAAAATCGAACTGCTCACCATCGACGAAGGCACCACCATCGGCCAGTTCAAAAAGGACCTGAACTGGAACGCCGCGTACTACAGGCTGGCCGGCGGAATCTAGCGCGGTCTTCGGACACAGCAACAGGCTCCGGAACAACTGCTCCGGAGCCTGTTGTTATGTCCGCGTCAGTGCCCGAAGTGGGCGCGCGGAGCTCCCTCCGGCAGCCTCTGGAGGATGTCCTCGGCGATCCTGCGCACCTTGATGTTCCGGTGGCTCGAGGCCTTGGCCAGGATGGAGAAGGCCTCGTGGTAGGAGCACCTGTTCTGCGCCATGATCACCCCGCAGGCCACGTTTATGGACGTGCGGCTGTCCAGGGCCGAGCGGAGGTCCGACGCCATGGACCGGGCGGTATGGAGGTCAATGGCCATTTGCAGGCTCTTGGCCGCGAGGCCCGCGAAGGAGCGGGCCTCGGCGATGACCTGGAGCGGAAACGCCTTGGCGTCCTGGGCGAAGAAGGCAAGGGCGGCGGGGGTTTCCCGGGCAGCACCGTCCTGGGCGGCACCGTCCCCGGAAGCCGCATCCGCTGCACTGTCCAGCGCCAGCCGGACGCCGAGCACGCTGCCGAGGCCTGCGGACTGGAGCTGGTCGCAGTAGCGGGGCCAGCGGAAGTCGCCGTTGCGCTGGAGCACGGCCACGGGCTGGCCGCCTTGAAGCACTTCGCTCACCGGTCCCTCTGCCGCCTGGTGCTCCCACTGCAGCAGCTGCACTGCTTCAGCGGAGGTGCCTGTGACGGCGGGTGCTTTCTTGGGCTGGTGCACCACCACGCCGCATTCAATCCGGAGCCCCGCCGTCCGGATTACCAACTGGGCGGAAGCATTCACCAGCCGCTGCAGCGATTCGGCGAGGGATTCCGTGCCCGTCACCAGGTCCAGCAGCAGGTCCTGGCTGCCGCTCCCGGGCTGCTTGGCCAGCGCCGTGAGAGGCGGCGCGGTGCGGCCGGCCGGGGCCCGTGGCGCAAGAAGAGGGCCGGCGACGGCTGGGGGAGAGTCCTTGGTCTCAAAGGACTCCTCGTCGCCGGCCCCGCTTAATACCCGTGTCCGATGGACCGGGAAGCCGGAGTTCACATGTCGTGCATGCATTGCCAGTCTCACACCCCCTAGTGAGCCGCGTACCGCGAGTCAGAACACCTGTTGTCTCTGCCAAGAAATCTAGTTCCGCCCCCGGTGCGGACAACCGCGTAGGGAGTACCTGTTTTTGGGATTAGGTAGTACTTGCTCCGCCAAAAATTTCCCGCCCTCAGCGTTGCCGCAGGTGGGACGCGTTGTCCTCGTTTCCACTGGCAAGGGCGCAGTATCCGGCCTGTGCTTTCGGACCTTGACTCCGGCCAGGGAAACCCCAACAATAATTTCTATAACGTTGTAAAAGAAACGAGGAAGTTTTCGTGACCACACCAGAACCGGCCGCGGCCAAGATCACCATGGATCCCGCCTTCGCTGTGGGACCCGTGCGCCGCCGCACCTTCGGCGCCTTCGTGGAGCACCTTGGCCGTTGCGTCTACACCGGAATTTTCGAGCCGGAGCATCCCAGGGCTGATGAGGACGGCTTCCGCGGGGATGTCCTGGAACTTACCCGCGAACTAGGTGTTTCCACGGTGCGCTACCCGGGCGGCAACTTTGTGTCCGGCTACCGCTGGGAGGACGGCGTGGGCCCAGCGGACCAGCGCCCGGTGCGGCTGGACCTGGCCTGGCACTCCACCGATCCCAACCTGTTGGGCGTGGACGAGTTCGCCAAGTGGTCCGCGAAGGCGGGCATCGAAACCATGATGGCCGTAAACCTGGGCACCCGCGGCACCCAGGAGGCACTGGACCTGCTGGAGTACTGCAACATCGACGGCGGCACCCGGCTGTCCGAACAGCGGCGCGCCAATGGCGCCTGGGACGGCTATGGCATCAAGATGTGGTGCCTGGGCAACGAGATGGACGGCCCGTGGCAGATCGGGCACAAGAGTGCCCGCGAATACGGCCGGCTGGCAGCCGATACGGCACGCGGCATGCGCATGATCGAACCCGACCTGGAACTCGTGGCGTGCGGCAGCTCCGGTCCCACCATGAGCACATTCGGCGAATGGGAGCGCGTGGTCCTGTCCGAAACCTACGAACTGGTGGATCTCATCTCCGCGCACCAGTACTTCGAGGACTTCGGCGACCTGCAGGAACACCTCTCAGCGGGCCACCGCATGGAAGCCTTCATCCACGACATCGTGAGCCACATCGACCACGTGAAGTCCGTGAAGAAGTCCACCAAGCAGGTGAACATCTCCTTCGATGAGTGGAACGTCTGGCACATGAGCCGCGACGAGTCCCGCGCACCCAGCGGAAAGGACTGGCCCGTTGCCCCCGTCCTCCTGGAGGACACCTACACCGTGGCGGACGCCGTCGTCGTCGGTGATCTCCTGATCACCCTGCTCCGGAACACGGACCGCGTCCACTCTGCCAGCCTCGCCCAGTTGGTGAACGTCATCGCCCCCATCATGACCGAGCCGGGCGGGCGCTCATGGAAGCAGACCACTTTCCATCCCTTCGCCCTCACCTCCCGGCATGCGTCCGGCACCGTGCTGCAGCTCGCCGTCGAGTCGCCCCTGGTCAGCGGCGGCAAGACGCAGGACTTCGCGGCCGTGTCCGCCGTCGCAACCTATGACGCAGCCAAGGGCGAGGCTGTGGTGTTCGCCGTCAACCGGTCCGCCACGGAAACGCTGCGCCTGGACGCCATGGTGTCCGCGCTGGGAGACGTCCAGGTGGTGGAGGCGCTCACCTACACCAACAAGGACCCGTACTGGCAGGCCACCGCGGATGACTCCACCTCCGTGCTGCCGGCCGAGAACATCTCGGCAAAGGCCGGCGGCGGCCGCCTCACCGTGGAGCTTCCGGCCGTGTCCTGGTCCATGATCCGGCTGGCCGTCACCAACTAACCCATCGAGTTTTTGTCCAGATATGCGGAGATAACGGCCCGTGAAGCCTGCATATCTGGACAAAAACTCCGGGGGAGGCTTCCGGGAGGGGGCAGTATGACGACGGCGGGCGGCAGGTGGGAGGATGTACGGCATGGAATTGCACATCACCGGAGATCCTGCCGCGGACAAGCTGCTGAGCGAGGACGACTTCGCCCTGTTGACGGGCATGCTGCTGGACCAGCAGGTCACCATGGAGTCCGCCTTCGCCGGGCCTGAGAAGATCAAGGCCCGCATTGGGTCCCTGCTGCCGGAGGCCATCGCCTCACATGATCCGGCAGCCTTCGTGGAGATGTTCAAGGAGCGTCCGGCCGTGCACCGCTTCCCCGGATCCATGGCAGCCCGGGTGCAGGCGCTGGCGGAAGCCGTGCAGAACGAGTGGGACGGGGAGGCCGCAGCGATCTGGACCAAGGATGACCCCGACGGCGCCGAGGTGCTCCGCCGGCTCAAGGCACTTCCGGGCTTCGGCGAACAGAAGGCGAAAATCTTCCTCGCCCTGCTGGGCAAGCAGCGGGGGCTCCAGGCGCCAGGGTGGCGGGAGGCTGCCGGGCACTACGGCGAAGAAGGAGCCTACCTGTCAGTCGCGGACATCGTGGACCCCGAGTCCCTGGCCAAGGTCCGCGCCAGCAAGCAGGCCGCCAAGGCCGCGGCGAAAGCGGCCAAGGCGAAAGGCTGATTCTGCCCTCACGACCGGCGTTTGCCGTCGCGGCGTCACCTTCTGCAACGATGTATCCCGGAACTGGCGGAACCACACTAAGGAGCCATATGGCGGTCACCATGAACGACGTTGCACGCGCGGCGGGGGTGTCGCTCAAAACGGTTTCCAACGTCCTGAACGACTACGAGTTCATCCGCCCCGCCACCAAGCAGCGGGTCCAGGACGCCATCGCCGAGCTGGGGTACGAGGCGAACCTCACGGCCCGGAGCCTGCGGTCCGGCAAAACCTCCATGCTGGGCCTGGTGCTGTCCGATCTTTCCGCACCCTACTACGCGGAACTGGCGTCGAAGCTGATGAAGGCTGCCGCGCGGCGCGGCTACCGCGTCCTGGTGGAGCAGTCAGACGCCGAAGGCAGCGCGGAACTGAATGCCTTGCAGGGACCGTTCCGGCAGCTCACTGACGGCCTGCTGTTCACCCCGCTGGCTATCGATGCCGACGCCGTTGCCTCCCGGGCGGGCAAGAAACCCCTGGTGATGCTCGGCGAACACATCATGGACCCGCGGTTCGACCTGGTCACCATGAAGAACGAGGAAGCGGCCGCCACGGTCACCGCCCACCTGCTGGGGAGTGGACGCCGCCGCATCGCCGTGGTTGGTGCCAGCCCCGAGGAGTCCGCAGGCAGCGCCGGCCTGAGGCTCAACGGTTACCGCAGGGCCCTGGAGGAAGCCGGTGTCGCGTTCGACCCCGACCTCATCGCCCCGGCCGAATGGCGCCGCGATGCCGGGGCCGCGGCCGTGGCAGGGCTGCTCGACAGGGAGGTCCGGTTCGACGCCGTGTTCGGCCTGAATGACGTCCTGGCGCTCGGGGCCATGCACCAGCTGCTGATCCGCGGCATCGAGGTTCCGCAGGACGTGGCCGTGGCCGGCTTCGACGACATCGACGAAGCCAGATTCGCGTCGCCGTCGCTGACCACCATCTCGCCCGGCATGGATGAGATCGCCGAGCGCTCCATCGCCCTGCTGCTCGACCGGATCTCCGGCCGGGAAAGTGACGGGCAGGGACTGCACGTGGAGGCCGGCTTTGAACTCAGGATCCGGGAGTCGGCGCCGTAACTTCCAGTTTTGGCCGGCACCTCGGCGGGTACGGTTCCGGCACAGGTTACGTAAAGGGAAGGTGCCTCCATGATTGCTCTTTTGGTCATAGATATGCAGAACGCGTTCTTCGAGGCGCCCGAACTCGCCGCACAGCAGGAGCAGCTGGTCGCGTCGTGCAACAGACTGCTGGAAGCGTTCAAGGCAAGCGGGCACAAGGCGTTGTTTGTGGGTACGGAGCACGAGCGGGACAAGTCCACCTGGAGCCTGAACATGCTCGACGACGACCAGGGCTTTATCTTCCGCGGCAGCGAGCAGGCACAAGCTGTTCCCGGCCTCGCGATAAACGGCCTGCCGCAGCTGAACAAGACCCGGGACAGCGCCTTCGTAGGTACCAACCTGCTGTCCCGACTGCGGAACTGGGGCGCCGACGAGGTGGTGCTCGCCGGGGTTTCCACCCATAACTGCATCGCGCAGACGGGGGCGGACGCCTTCGCCCACAACATCCGGGCCACCTACGCCAAGGATGCCATGGCCTCGGAGGACAACCAGGACGCCGCGGACATGCTGCGCATCCTCTCCACCAGCTACCGCCAGCCAGTCCAGTCCACCGACGAGATCCTGGCCCGCCTCAACCAGTAGGCCGCGCGTGGCCGAAGCCCGATCCGGGAACCGGGCATTACAAACCTGAAACGTGGCCGAAACGTTCGGCACCTACTGTGGGTCCCACGCCGTCCGGCGGCTGTTGTGGAAGGGACCCGAATGCACCTGATGCCGCGTGAGCAGGAAAAACTGATGATCGTGGTTGCCGCGGACCTTGCCCGGCGGCGGCAGGCCCGCGGGCTCAAGCTCAATTACCCCGAAGCCGTGGCCATTATCAGCTACGAATTAATCGAAGGTGCCCGTGACGGCCGGACCGTTGCCGAGCTGATGAGCTACGGCACCACGCTCCTGACCCGCGACGACGTCATGGAGGGCGTGCCCGAAATGATCCACGACGTGCAGATCGAGGCCACCTTTCCCGACGGCACCAAGCTGGTCACCGTCCACGATCCCATTCGCCAGGTGCAGCCATGATTCCCGGAGAATACGTCCTCAGGCCCGAACCCGTGACACTGAACGCCGGGCAGGACGCCATCACCGTCGAGGTGCTCAACACGGGTGACCGGCCCATCCAGGTGGGCTCACACTTCCACTTCGCGGAGGCGAACGCCGCCCTGGACTTCGACCGGGACGCAGCGCATGGCCGCCGGCTGGACATTCCCGCCGGCACCGCCGCCCGGTTCGAGCCGGGGGACTCTCGGAGCGTGCGGCTCATCGAACTCGCCGGCGTCCGGGAAGTTTACGGACTGGGCAACGCCGTCAACGGAAGGCTCGACGGCGGCACCCACGCGGACAGGCCTGTTACAGAAAGGGACAGCCAGTGAGCTTCGAGATTCGGCGCCGGCAGTACGCCGACCTGTACGGCCCGACCACCGGCGACAAAATCCGCCTGGCCGACACCGACCTGTTCCTCGAAATCGAAAAGGACCTCACCGTCTATGGCGAAGAGGTGGTGTTCGGCGGCGGCAAGGTAATCCGCGACGGCATGGGCCAGAACGGCCAGGTTATGCGTGACGAGGACGTTCCGGACACCGTGATCACCAACGCCGTCATCCTGGACTGCACCGGAATCTACAAGGCGGACGTGGCGCTGCGGGACGGGCACATCTTCCGGATCGGCAAGGCCGGCAACCCGCAGATCACCGACGGCGTGGACATCGTGATCGGCGCCAGCACCGAAATCATCGCCGGGGAACGGAAAATCCTCACCGCCGGCGGCATCGACACCCATATCCATTTCATCTCGCCGGACCAGGTCCCGACTGCCCTTGCCAGCGGCATCACCACCATGATCGGCGGCGGGACCGGCCCGGCCGAGGGCACCAAGGCCACCACCGTAACCCCGGGGCAGTGGCACATCCAGCGCATGCTGCAGGCGGCGGAGGCGTTCCCGATGAACATCGGCCTTTTCGGCAAAGGCCACGCGTCCGCCGTCGAACCGCTTGCAGAGCAGATCCGCGCCGGCGCCATCGGGCTGAAGGTGCATGAGGACTGGGGCTCCACCACGTCCTCCATCGACACATCCCTGACGGTGGCTGACGAGTATGACGTCCAGGTGGCCATCCACACCGACACCCTGAACGAGTGCGGCTTCGTGGAGGACACCATCCGGGCCATTAACGGCCGCGTGATCCACACGTTCCACACCGAAGGCGCGGGCGGCGGACATGCCCCGGACATCATCAAAATCGCCGGCATGCCCAACGTCCTGCCGGCCTCCACCAACCCCACGCTCCCGTACACCCGCAACACGATCGAAGAGCACCTGGACATGCTGATGGTCTGCCACCACCTCAACCCGGACATCCCCGAGGACGTGGCATTCGCCGATTCGCGCATCCGCGCCGAGACCATCGCCGCCGAGGACGTCCTGCAGGACCTGGGGATCTTCTCCATCACCTCCTCCGACTCCCAGGCGATGGGCCGGGTGGGCGAGGTGATCACGCGCACGTGGCAGGTGGCGGACAGCATGAAGAAGCAGCGCGGTGTTTTGGAGGATAACGACGGCGGGGCACACGGCTCGGCGGGAAGCGACAACTTCCGGCTCAAGCGCTACGTGGCCAAGTACACCATCAACCCCGCCATAGCCCAAGGCATCGCCGACTCCGTGGGCTCAGTGGAGGAAGGCAAGTTTGCCGACCTGGTCCTCTGGGACCCCGCGTTCTTCGGCGTAAAGCCCGAGCTCGTGATTAAGGGCGGCCAGATTGCCTATGCGCTGATGGGCGACGCAAACGCTTCCATTCCCACACCGCAGCCACGCACCATGCGCCCGATGTTCGGCGCGCTCGGCAAGGCGGTGCAGCAGTCCTCCATCACGTTCCTTTCGCAGGCGGCTATCGAGGCCGGGGTTCCGCAAGAGCTCGGGCTGGAAAAGGTCATCCGGCCCGTCTCAGGAATCCGGAACCTCACCAAGGCCGACCTGAAGTACAACGACGCAACCCCGGACATCCGGGTGGACCCGGAAACCTACCAGGTGAAGGTCGACGGCGAGGACGTCACCTGCGAGCCGGCCGACGTGCTCCCCATGGCCCAGCGCTACTTCCTCTTCTAGAACACCGGAGAACCCCGTGATCATCGACAAAGTCCTCGGCAACCTGCACGACCTGCCGGAAACAGACCTCGCCGCCTATGCCGGGCTGCACCGCGAGAAAGTGGTGCTGCCCAGCACCCAGCTGGTCAAGCGCATCCAGCGCGCAACGACCGACCACGGCAAGGAGATCGGCATCCGCCTGCCGTCGGCGGCAGGGGACCTGCGCGACGGCGACATCCTGCACGTCGCAGAGTCGAACATGATCGTGGTGTCCGTGCTCCCCACCGACGTCCTGGTCATCGCACCCCGCACGCTTTTCGAAATGGGCGTCACGGCCCACTCCCTCGGCAACCGGCACCTGCAGGCGCAGTTCTTTGACGCGGAGTCGGAGTACGGGGCCGAGGTCATGGTGTGCGCCTACGACCACACCGTCGAGGACTACCTCCGCCACGCCGGAGTGCCCTACTCCCGGCAGGAACGCGTCATGCCAGTGCCTTTCCGCCATGCTGAACACTCGCACTAGCTACCAGCTGGCGTTGCAGCAGCTCACTGACTCTGCGCTTCCTACCGGGGCTTTTGCGCACTCCCTTGGGTTTGAGACGTACCTCGACGACGGGATCGTTTTTGATGAGGAGTCGTTTGGGGCCTGGTTGTCCATGTACATCTCGCAGTCGCTTACCTACTCGGACGGGCTGGCTATCCGGTTCTTGTATGAGGGGCGGGATGTCCTTGAACTCGATGCCCTGCTGTCCGCGCAGCTGCTGCCGCGCCAGGTTCGGGAGGCCAGCATCAAGATGGGCGGGCGGCTGCTCGAGATCGGGGCGGAAGTTTTCCCGTCGGACGCGCTGGCACTGTACCTGGGCCTGGTGACCCGCGGTGCGGCCGCAGGACACCAGCCGCTGGCGTTCGCCGTCGTCGCGCGTTCCCTGGGCGTGCCGCTGCAGGAGGCGCTCGCCGCCTACCTGTTCGCCACCGTCACCTCTCTGACGCAGAACGCGGTCAGGGCAATCCCGTTGGGCCAGAACGCGGGGCAGCGCGTGCTGCGGAAAGCGCACGACGACGTCGCTGCCGCCACCGAACGGATCGCGCGCCTTGCGCCGGACGACTTCGGGGCAGTCAGCCCCGGACTGGAAATTTCGCAGATGCGGCACGAACGCCAGCGTGCCCGGATGTTCATGAGCTGACCGGGCTTGTGACGGAGGAGGAACACCATGACTGAACCCATCAAAATCGGCATCGGCGGGCCTGTCGGCGCCGGCAAAACCCAGCTCGTGGAGCGGCTCACCCGCCACATGAGCGGTGAGATCTCCATGGCCGCCATTACCAACGACATCTACACCATCGAGGACGCCAAAATCCTGGCAGCGAACGGCATCCTCCCGGTGGACCGGATCATCGGCGTCGAAACCGGCGGCTGCCCGCACACGGCAATCCGTGAGGACACCTCAATGAACACCGCGGCCATCGAGGAACTCAAGGCACGGCACCCGGACCTGCAGGTCATCTTCGTGGAATCCGGCGGTGACAACCTTTCCGCCACTTTCAGCCCTGAACTGGTCGACTTCTCCATCTACATCATCGACGTGGCCCAGGGCGAAAAGATTCCCCGCAAAGCCGGCCAGGGCATGATCAAGTCCGACCTGTTCATCATCAACAAGACCGACCTCGCACCCCATGTCGGCGCGGACCTCGCCGTCATGGAACGGGACTCGAAAGAATTCCGCGGGGATAAGCCCTTTTGCTTCACCAACCTGAAAACCGACGAGGGGCTGGACAGGGTCATGGACTGGATCCGGCGCGACGTCCTGATGCTCGACCTGGCGCAGTGAATTCCAGCCGTTCCGTCGTCGTCCCACCTTGGGCTCCACCCGCGTCCGCTGAACGCCCCGTGAGAGGCCGCTTGGAGTTGGGCATCGAAGCTCGCGGTGATAGGTCCATTGCCTCCCGGCAGTTTCACGAAGGCGCCCTTAAGGTGGTTCGGCCTCATTACCTGGATGATTCCGGGCAGGTTTGTTATGTCGTCGTGAATCCTGGCGGGGCTTATCTTGGGGCGGATCTCTTCCTTATTGATGTCGAGGTAGGGGACTCGGCCTCGCTGCTGCTGACCACCCAGTCCGCTACCAAGGTCTACCGGACTCCCGGGTCTTTTGCCGAGCAACGGATGAACGTGCGGCTGGGGGAGGGGGCGCGGCTGGAGCTGATGCCGGACCAGCTCATCGCCTACCGGGAGGCCAGCTACCGGCAACGGACCTGCGTGACCCTGGCGCCGTCGTCGTCCCTGGTCATGGCCGAGGTGGTCACGCCCGGGTGGTCCCCGGACGGCACTGCCTTCAGGTACGAGGAAGTGCGGCTGCGCAGCGAGATGTGGGTGCAGGCTGCAGAGGGGGACCGGCAACTGCTGGCGCTGGACAACCTGCTGATCCGGCCGCCATCGGGCGACGTCACCGGCATGGGTTTCATGGATGGCCGCAGCCACGTGGGATCGCTGGTGGTGGTGGACGCCCGGGTGGACCAGGCGCTCGCGGACGAGCTGAACGCTTGCGCGGCCGAACATGACGCCAGGACCGGGATTTCGCTTACCCGGGCCGTTGCCGGAACAACGGGACTGGTCCTGCGCTCGCTGTCTAACAGCACGGGGAACCTGAACAGCCTGCTCGGCGCGTGTACCGGCCTGCTCCGGAAACGCTGGTACGGGCAGGAACCGCTGGATCTGAGGAAGCACTGATGACCGCGCTCAACAGCATCGCCACCCTGTACCGGGAGCGGGAAGCGCTGCCGCTCCGGACCCGCGTGCTCTTCACCTTCGGCGCCGTCGCCGCACTGCATGCCGCCGCCATCGTCCTCCTGGTCAGTGGCTCCGCGGCCGCCGGCACCCCGCTGGCCCTTGGCCTGGTCCTGACCGCGTACGCGGCGGGCATCAAGCACAGCTACGACTGGGACCATATCGCCGCAATCGACAACTCCACCCGCAGGTTCGTTGCCCAGCGGAAGGACCCGGTGAGCGTCGGATTCGCATTCAGCCTCGGCCACAGCTCCGTGGTGATCCTGGCAGGACTTCTGGTGGCGGCCGGCACGGCAGTGATCGGCCAGTTCATGGAGGAAGGAACCACGGGCAACCACCTCCTCGGCCTCGTTGGCAGCGGGGTATCCGGCCTGTTCCTGCTCGCCATGGGCCTGTTCAACGGTTCCGCCTTCCTGCGGGCCGCCCGGGTGTACCGCAACGTGCGGGCAGGCGGCCGGATCAGGGAAGGGGACCTGGACAGCAAGGGATTTGTTGCCCGCCTCCTGTCCAGGCCGCTCGCCGGCGTGCAGCGGCCCCGGAACATTTACGTGATCGGCTTCCTGTTCGGTCTGGGGTTTGACACCGCCACCACCATCGGGCTGCTGGTGGTCACGGCTGCTGCCTCGCTGGCGGGCGTGCCACCGTTTGCGCTCCTGGCCCTTCCCCTCGCCTTCACTGCCGCGATGACCCTGTGCGACACGGTCAACGGCGTGGCCATGATGCGGATGTACCGCGCCGCGTTGGACCACCCGCAGCGCAAACTCGGCTTCAATGCCCTGGTGACGGGCCTTTCCGCTTTGTCGGCGCTCTTCATCGCAGCCATCACCCTCGGCGGATTCGCCGACGCCGCCCTTGGGCTCGGTGACCCGTTCACCGCCTGGCTGGGGGAGCTCGACCTGGGCGAGGCGGGGCTCCTGCTGGTGGCAGCCTTCCTTGCCATCTGGGGCGGGGCAGTCCTGCGAGGCGGCCGTGACAACAGAAGGCCGGCTGAGGGCGTCCAACGCGGCAGCGAAGGCCCTGAGCGGACTGCCTTGTCGAACTCAGAAGCGACCTCTCAGGGGGCCCGTTGGCGATTATGACGCGAACAGTTGCTTATATTGCAACACTGAGTGGACTGGCTGATCACGCGGAAATTGGAGGCACAGATCACATTGGGAGTGTGACCAAGGCCAAGCCGCCGCTTCCTTTCTGGCAGAATACTTACCACCTCCCCGAGGGGATTTCGGTTGACCGCCGGTACTCCTGCCGATCCGTTACCCGGTAAAAAGACAGGACGAAGATGTTCAAACAGTCCAAAGAGCAGCACCCCGTGCGCCCAAAAACCGCCCGCCGGCTCCAGGCGGGCGATTGCATTGTCGTGGACAAGGACGAGCTGCGGAAAGCGCAGGTGGGGGCGGGCGTCGGGAACTTCATCGAGTGGTACGACATCGGCGTCTATGGGTACCTCGCCGTCACCATGACCTCTGTCTTCACGGAGGGCATGGATGAGCGGATGGGCCTGCTGGTCACATTGCTGGGCTTCGCAGTGTCCTTTATCGTGCGGCCGCTGGGCGGCATGATCCTCGGCCCGCTAGGCGACCGGATCGGCCGGCGCAAGGTCCTCTTCTTCACGATGGCACTGATGGCCGTAGCCACGACGGGCATCGGCCTGCTTCCGACAGCCGGCCAAGTGGGCCTGTGGGTCATCATTCCCCTCTACCTGCTCAAGATGCTGCAGGGGTTCTCCACCGGCGGCGAGTATTCGGGTGCAGCAACGTATATCTCGGAGTTCTCGCCCGACCGGGAGCGCGGGTTCATGGCCTCGCTGCTGAATTCCGGCTCCATGCTCGGCTTCGCCGCCGGCGCCAGCATGGTGGCCGTAACCACCGCGGTGACCACCTCGCTGTGGGGTGATTCGGCGATGCTGGACGGCGGCTGGCGCATCCCGTTCCTGATCGCCCTTCCCCTTGGCATCGTGGCGATTGTGATGCGGCTCCGGCTCCCGGAATCACCCAGCTTCGAGGCTGCCCATGCGAAGGCCGGAACTGAGGACATCGACCCCATCTTCGTCCGGCACGACCTGCCAAACATCTTCAAGCACTACTGGCCCCAGATCCTGATTGGCTGCTCCCTGGTGGCCGCTGACGGCAGCTGTGGCTACCTGCTCACCAGCTACATGCCCACCTACCTGGAAACCCAGGTTGGATCCGACCCTGTGCACACGGCTGTTGCCGCCGTCGTCGTCCTGGTCCTGCTCGCGGTCATGATTCCATTCGTGGCCCGCCTGTCGGACCGGATCGGCCGACGCCCCATCTACGCCATGGCTACGATCGGAAACCTGGTCCTGCTCCTGCCGGCCTTCACCCTGATGCAGATGGGAACGCTGTGGTCCTTGTACCTGGCACTCTTCCTGGTGTCGCTGCCCTCGGCCTTTTTCCTCGCCCTTACCGCGGCCGTGATGTCCGAGCTCTTTCCCACGGCCTCCCGCTTCGGTTCGGTGGGGGTAACGCACAACCTTGCCATTTCGGTTTTCGGCGGCACCACTCCACTGGTCAGCCAGATCCTTGTTGAGGTGACCGGGAACCCGTACGCCCCCGCGTTCTACGTGATGTTCTTCTCGCTGGTGGCGCTGTTTGCCTTGCTGAAGATGCGGGAGACGGCGGCAAGGCCCCTCCTGGGGTCGGTGCCCGTGGTGTCCAGCCGCGAGGAGGCAATAAGGCTTGCGGAAGGGCAGGACGCGGACGAACGCATTGACACCTCCACCATGCTGCTGGCGCCTGTGCCGGCTGCCCCCGAGGCCGCGGGCGTCCGCTAAGCCGTCAGGCCGCCAGCCGGCCCTTGGGCCGGCGGCGCGGGCGGTTCTTCCCCGGGGCCGGGGCCGCGGTGCGCGAGGCGATCAACACCTGCCCGCCGTCTGCAACGGTGGCGTCTGCTTCCAGATGGACACCGTGCTCGATCAGCACGCCCGAGCCGATCCGGGAGTGGCTGCCAATGTGGACCCGGTTGCCGATCACCGTGCCCCGGCCGATCCGCACGCCGTCACCAATGACCGCGCGGTCACCGATCGTGGCGTCCCGGTCGATCCAGCTGCCATGGCCGATCCGGCAGCCGTGGCCGATCTTCGCGCCGTACTCCACGTACGTCATGGACCCGATGCGGGTGCTGTCTGCAACCGTGGCTCCGGGGGCCACCAGGCCGCCGCCGTTGGCGCGGCGGACGTAGCGGGTGACCTTTCCGGCGTCGTCTTCAACTGATTCAAACTTCGTGCTCATGAAATCCCTCAGTACCGTGCGGCAACTTACCGTACGTTCAGTTAACGGTTGTCAACCCAAACGGATTCCCGGGAGCCCCTGCATCAAGGGCTCCCGGGAATCCGGCGGTCAGGGGGCGTTCTGGAACGAGACGCCTTCGTCCTCTTCGGGGGTCCCGGCCTCCGTGAGCAGGAGTGCCGTTCCCTGGAAAGCGGGGAGTTCGAGGAAGAAGCTGCAGAGGTCGTCCACGTGGCCAATTGCTTCGCCGGTGAACAGGTCCTGCACCGTGGATCCGGGCAGCAGGTGGCTGGACTGGATGCTGCCCGCGACGTCCTGGTCCGAGAAGTTGAGAACGGTGACCTCGAGCGCGCCGCTGCCCAGTCGGGTGACCATGACCAGCAGGCCGCGGTGCGAAACATCGGGTACGTCCAGCAGTGTGCCGGTGGCAATCCCGTGTTCTTCACGGACTGCGAGGACCCGCTGCAGGCGCCGCGCGAACGAGTTGGGGTCCTGCAGCTGATCCGGAAGGGGACCGTACAGGCTCCGCGCACGGGGCATTCCCGACGACGAGGCGGTCGCTTCCGGGCTGTTTCCCATAATGTCGTGCGCCCCGCGGTTGATCCAGCGGGTGTCGCCCTGCGCGGTGAGCTCGGCAACGCTTCCGCGGTCAAGGGCGGTGATGCCGGCCAGGTCCCAGCCGGAGAGGGCAAAGACGCCGGGCTGCAAGGCGTTGTACATGGCCAGCAGGATGTGGACATCCCGGACCTGTGCCTCCTGCTCGGGGGTGATGGCGTCCTGTTCACGGATGCCCAGGGCGGCCATGATGAAGCTGACGCTTGTGCAGGCAATGCCGTTGGTGGTGAAGACCGCGTTGTACGGCGCGTTCTCGCCGGTGAGCCGGTCCCGCATGGTCTGCTGGACCTGTTCCGCAAGTTCGGCGCCGGTGAGCTCCACGCCGTGCAGCTCGAACATCTCGTCCCGGTGTCCTGAAGCGAAGTGCATCAGTTCATAGGTGAGTTCGTCGTGGTTCTGCAGCGCGTGGACCAGTGAAGCCTGGTCCACTCCGATCTCCATGGACAGGCGCAGGGCCAGCCGCAGGAGCTCGGTATCGGCGGTCACAAGGGCGTAGTGGTACGCGGGCCGGGTGATGAAGTCGTAGGACAGGTCGGGGCCTGCTTCCGACGTCGCCTTGATGTCGTCAATGGTGAGGTTGAGCTCCTGGAACGAGAACCCGCCCACCTTGCGGATCATGGAGCCGATGAGCTGGTTCGCCGCCTCGGACAGAGGGTGTCCCTCGGACCAGCCGGGCTGTTCCTCTGCGCTCTTCTCCACGCCCAGGAAACCGTTGGCATCCAGCCGAAGCGCACCGGTGCCGAGATCCACCAGCGAATGCAGCGCGTCGCCCACCACCAGGCGCATACCGGCGAAGGTGGGGTCCAGCCAGTTGATGGACGGCTGGCCTGCCTTGAAGTAGTGCAGGTAGACCCAGCGGCGGGTTTTCCCGGTGGTGTCCACCACTGGCCGGGTGGCGCTCCAGTTGGTTTCCTTCACGCCGGGTTCATAGAAGATCACGCGCTGCAGCCGGCCGATGATGTAGCCGGCCTTCTGCAGGGCCTGTTCCGATTCCGGGCTCAGGTTGACCGAGTCCTGCCCGTCCGGGACGTCCGGCAGCAGGTGCCAGTCATCCTCGGGGATGTCCACCATGTGGTAGATCCCGGGGTAGTCGCGGAAGTTCATCTCGGCGAGGCGGAAGTCGGCCCCCTTGCCGGTGTGGCCCGGGACGATGTCGTCGATGATGGTCCCGCCGTGGTCCGTGGCCACCTCGCACATCCGGCGGAATTCATCCTCCGTGCCGAACACCGGATCGATGGCCATGCTGATCCGGTCGAAGTGGCCGTCGACGCTGGGCGTCTGGGTCCAGCCGCTGATGCCGCCCGCCAATTTGACGGGTCCTGTGTGGATGGCCCTGATGCCGATTTCGCGGAAGGCGTCCCACATGGCGGGATCGCCGAGGGCGGCCAGGAAGGATTCGCCGGGGCGGGTGATGAAGGAGAGGGGGTAGGCGGTAAACCATACGGGGGCGCGTTCGACGGCGGCACGAGGGTTGGGGTGGGCGTAGGAGTTCTGCCACATGCTGGCCTGCCCTGAAAGCTGCCGCGCCAGGGTGTTTGCGTCACCCAGCATTGCCTGGTTACGCAGCCACTCCACGTACGCGTGATTGCGCCCGTCGAATTCGAAGGAGGGCCTTGTGGCCAGGTACTGCCGGCGCCGGGCGATGGGCCGAAGTGCCTTGGGGCGGGCGGGATAGAACTGTTCGTCGTATGTGATTTCAGGTTCGCCCGTGTGCTCTGCGGCGGCCGTCTCCGCCTGTTCGTCGTCGCCCGCAAGGGTGTCCGATTCAAGAAAACCGTCGCTGGCACTCAGTTCCCGCATAGATTCCTCCTCCAGGTCGTTCCCGTGGTTCCTGGGAATACTTCCAGGTCACCCTGCTCCTGCCAACGTACCCCAGAGGGCCGCGAGTATTCGCAAGCATTGAACGGCAACTGCCAAAGAAAAAGCTGCGGCGGTGCTTGAACCGGGACGCGGACCTAGGACACCAGGTTGGCCGCGGCAGTGTCCATGTGCTCGAGTATGGTTTTCCGTGCGAGGGCGGCGTCGCCGGTATCGATGGCGGTGACAATGTCCCGGTGCCGGTCCACGCTCATGTTGCTGACGCCTTTTTCCAACCCCGCGAACATGATGGACATCCGGATGGATCCTTCCAGGGACTCCCAGGAGTGGAGGAGTGTCTCATTGCCTGTCAGCCGGCACAGGGTGCGGTGGAACTCGAGGTCGGACTCGATCCGGTCCTCGAGGCTCCCGCTGGCCGCGGCGGTCATGGCGTCGATGGCCCGGTGCAGGGATTCAGTGACGTGCTGCCGCTCCGGCAGTTCGCAGAGGGTCCGGGCAGCGAGCGATTCCAGCGCGGCGCGCACCGCATAAATGTCACGGACGTCCTTCTCATCGAGGTGCCGGACAGACAAGCGTCCGCGCGGCCCGGCGGAGACCAGGCCTTCCTGCTCCAGCTGTCGGAGTGCCTCCCGCAGCGTGCCCCGGCTGATCTGCAGCATCTCGGACAGCTCGGTTTCCACGAGGTGCCGCCCGGGTTCCAGTTCTCCGCTGGTGATGGCAGTCCTCAGGGCCGAGAGCGCCTGCTCACGCAGGCTCTTCTTTTGCAGTCCCAGCAGCGGGGCGGTCAGTCCGGCCATGGCCTTGCGTCCTCAATGTTGTAAGTCGACTGTTTACAGTCGGTCGTAGTTTCGATAGTACGGCAGAAAGCACGGTTCCGGTGGGCGCCGGAGCCGTGCTTTCAGCCGTGGCAGGGTCAGCCGAGTTCGGCGAGGACCTTCGCCACGATGCGGTCAACGGCCAGGCCGTAGCGGTCGTGCAGGGTGGGCAGCGCGCCGGCGTCGAGGAACTGGTCCGGCAGGGCCACCGGGACCACCCGCTTGCCGAGGCCCGCGGCCACCACGGACGAGGCCACGGTTTCGAACAGGCCGCCCACTACGGAGTGGTTTTCCAGGGTGACGGCGAGCCGGTCGGTGTTGATCTCGGCTAGGACGGTTCCGGCGTCGAAGGGCTTGATGGTGGGTGCGTGCACGACGGCGACGTCCACGTTGTGTGCCTCCAGTGCCTTGGCTGCCTGGAGGGCGCGCATGGTCATCAGGCCGGAGGAAATGAACACGACGTCGTTGCCGCCGCGCAGGACCTTGGCCTTGCCGAGTTCGAACGTGTAGTCGTACTCGTCCAGCACCGTGGGTACGTTGCCGCGGAGCAGGCGCAGGTAGGTGGGGCCTTCGGAGGCGGCCAGCTGCGGCACGGCCTGCTCGATGTCGATCGAGTCGCAGGGGTCGACGATGGTCAGGTTGGGCATGCCGCGGAAGATTGCCATGTCCTCGGTGGCCTGGTGGCTGGGGCCGTACCCGGTGGTCAGGCCGGGCAGGCCGCCGATGATGTTGACGTTCAGGTTGGGTTCGGCGGCGTCCAGGCAGAGAAAGTCGTAGGCGCGGCGGGCGGCGAACACCGAGTAGGTGGACGCGAACGGCACCAGGCCGGTTTCGGCCAGGCCGGCGGCGGCGCCGAACAGCAGCTGCTCGGCCATGCCCATCTGGAAGAACCGTTCCGGGAAGGCCTTGGCAAAGATGTGCATGTCCGTGTACTTGCCCAGGTCCGCGGTCAGGCCCACGATCTTGTCGTTTTCCTGCGCGGCCTTGACCAGTGCGTGCCCGAACGGCGCGGAGGTGGTCTTTTGGCCGGGGTCGGCGAAGGACGCGATCATGGCTGAGGTCTTGAGCTTCGGCTTGACGGCTGTGGTTGTGCTGGGGGCCTCGGTTGTGGTGCTCATGCTGAAGCCTTTCCTTCATAGCCGGCGGTGAGCTGCTCGCGGCAAATTTGCCATTCGTGTTCTTCGATGCGCATGAAGTGCGCCTTTTCGCGGTTCTCCAGCAGCGGTACGCCGCGGCCCACCTTCGTGTCGCACAGGATGACGGAGGGACGTCCGACGGCGGCGGCCTGGGCGGCTGCGTTGTCGAACGCTGTCAGCAGCGCACCGACGTCGTTGCCGTCTACCCGCTGGGTGTACCAACCGAAGGATTCCCACTTTTCGGTGACCGGCTCGGTGCGGAGCACGGTGTCCGTCTTGCCGTCCGCCTGCAGGGCATTGATGTCCACCATGGCGGTGAGGTTGCCCAGCTGGTGGTGGTGCGCGCCCATCGCGGCTTCCCAGGTGGAGCCCTCGTCCAGTTCGCCGTCGGAGAGGAAGTTGAAAATCCGGGAGTCGGAGCCCTGGTAGCGCAGGCCGAGGGCCATGCCGACGGCGATGGTCAGTCCGTGGCCCAGGGAACCGCCGGAGATTTCCATCCCGGGGGTGTAGGTGGACATGCCGGACATCGGCAGGCGCGAGTCGTCTGAGCCGTAGGTCTCGAGCTCCTCCACGGGAACGATCCCGGCTTCGGCGAGTGCGGCGTAGTGGCCGATGGCGTAGTGGCCGGTGGAGAGCAGGAACCGGTCCCGGCCCTCCCAGTGCGGGTCTTCGGCGCGGAAGCGGAGCTGGTCGCCGTAGACCGTGGCGAGCATGTCCGCCGCACCGAGGGCCTGGCCCACGTAGCCCTGGCCCTGGACCTCGCCCATGTTGAGGGCGTGGTGGCGGATCCGGTACGCGGCCGCGCTGATCTTGTCGATTCGCTCCTGCGTCACCTGGCCCTGGGCAGCGGGACTCTGGACGGTACTTACTGGCATTGCTGGCTCCGTTGTTGGTTCGTGAATAACGGTCACTACACGGTCACCGTGTTGGGGGTGCTTTTGGTGGCTTCGTCGGCCAGCTCGCGCTCACGCTTGCCCCAGGTCTCCCGGGTGGCGACGGCGGCCCAGAGTCCCACGGCGGCGTAGAGGCCGAACAGCATCGCCGGGCCCATCCAGCCGAAGCTGACGAACAGCAGGGTGGTGACGAAGGGCGTGAAGCCGGAGACCATTGCCGAAATCTGGTAGGCGAGGCTGGCGCCGGAAGCGCGGGTCCTGGCCTGGAACAGCTCCGGGAACCAGGCGCCCTGGGCGCCGGCTAGGGAGTTCTGGCAGACGGCGTAGGAGATCGCAATGGTGGCGATGATGAAGAAGAACAGGCCGGTGTTGACCATCAGGAACATCGGGACGGCGAACAGGACGGCGAAGGCGCAGGACCAGACGTACACGGGGCGGCGGCCAACCTTGTCCGTCAGGCGGGCCCAGGCGAACGTGGCGAAGATACCGATGAACGAAGCGATGCAGAGCGCAACCAGGGTCTGGGTCTTGTCCGCCAGCTGTTCGGTGTGCAGGTAGGAAATCATGTAGGTGATGGACACGGCGTAGCCGGCGGTCTCGGCAACGCGCAGGCCGATGCCCTTGACGATGTTGCGCCAGTCGGTCTTTATGACCTCCACGATGGGGGACTTGACGATGTCGCCGCTGTCCTTGACCTCGTCGAAAACGGGGGACTCGGGAACCTTGGAGCGGATGATCAGGCCGACCACCACCAGCACGATGCTGGCCAGGAAGGGGACGCGCCAGGCGAGTTCGCCGCCAAGGTTGACGCTGACCAGGAAGACCAGGTTGGCCAGCAGCAGGCCTACCGGGAAGCCGGCCTGGACGATGCCGGTGTACTTGCCCTTCGCCTTCCAGGGAGCGTGTTCATAGCTCATCAGGATGGCGCCGCCCCATTCGGCGCCGAAGGCAAGGCCCTGGACGATGCGGACGAACACCAGCAGGGCCGGTGCGAGCAGGCCTACCTGTGCGTAGGTGGGGAGCAGGCCGATCAGGAAGGTGGCTACGCCCATGAGGATGAGCGAGGTGACCAGCACGGGCTTGCGGCCCACCTTATCGCCGAGGTGGCCACCGATGATGCCGCCCAGCGGACGGGCTGCGAACCCGACGCCGAGGGTGGCGAATGCGGCAAGCGTGCCGGTGACGGGGTCGCCGGTGGGGAAAAAGGCGGTCCCGAAGTACAGCGCAGCAGCGGTGCCGAAACCGATGAAGTCGTACGTCTCGATCACGGCGCCTACACCGGAGCCGATGGCGACGCGCTTGGCGTCCTTGGTGCCGTGGACCGGACCGCGCATGGTCAGAGCATCTTTGCTCATGGTGGTTCCCTTTCGGAGAGCGGCTTCATTCGGGGGATAGGCCGCTGTCGACGGTTAACAAGATAGCTCCAGTGTGAGCCACGTCATGACCATTGTCAACAGTCGACCTCAAGGGTTGACTGTCAACAGTACTTGCGCCTACTGTGGTGTCCATCACCCCCGCTTGGCACGGACGCCTTGCACAAGCCAGAGGATCAATGATGTTCCACCCCAGACTTGGATGCTCATCCATCAGCTTCCGCCACCAGGAACTGGGCACCGCACTCACTACCATCCGCGCACTCGGGTTCGATGAGATTGACCTGGGCGCCCTGCCCGGCGTCTGCAACCATGTCCCCTACCAGCTGGACGCGGCCGCCGTCGCTGCCGTTTCCGCAACCGTGGAGTCATCCGGCCTCCGGGTGCGCTCCGTAAACGGTGACATCGGGAACCTCAATGCAGCGCTCGACGGCGAAGGCCAGGCAGCACGGCAGCGCCACCTCGATGCCCTGCTCACCCTCGCGGCCAACACCGGGGCCAAGGCGCTGGTCCTGCCGTGCGGCGCCCTGGACCACGCCCCCGCTCAGGGCGTGGACGAGGACCTGGACCTCGTCGCGGCCCAGTTGGTCCGCGCCGGCCAGCGCGCCGCTGAGTTCGGCGTCGAACTCTGGACTGAATCCCTGCACTTCCTGAGGTTCTGCTGGAACCTGGAGCGCGCCGTGCAGCTGGCGGACCGCCTTGCCGGGTCCGGCATCGGTATCGTCATGGACTTCAGCCACATCGTGGCCGCGGGGGAGGATCCCCTGGAGTACCTGCGCCGGCACCGCGGCCTCATCCGGCACGTCCACCTGCGCGATGCCGTGCGGGGAAACATCAACCTCAGTATCGGCAACGGCGACGCGGACTTTGCCTCCGGCTTGAAGCGGCTCGCCACTGACGGCTACACCGGGCACTTCTCGCTTGAGCTGGAAACCCGGGACGTCACCCATGACGAACGCCCCGCGGCCGCAGCAAAAGCTGCCAGCTTCATCACCGACCTCATCTAGACCCCCACCTGCACACCCCATCCCAAGGAGCACCATCATGACCACCATCCAGCGCACCGCAGTCCTCACCGGGGCAACCTCCGAGCGGGGCATCGGCCTCACCACCGCCCGCCGCTACGCCCGTGAAGGCTGGGCAGTTGTCATCCTGGACCTCGACGGCGAGAAGTCCGCCAAGGTTGCCGCCGAGATCGGCAACGAATTCAACGTCCCCGCCTTTGGCCACGAGATCGACGTTGCCAACGAAGCATCCGTCACCGCCGCTCAGGCCGCCGTCGCAGCCGAGGTAACCGCCGGCAACCTGCCCCCGGTGGGCGCGCTGGCCAACATCGCCGGCATCACCTCCCCGGTGCCCTTCCTGGAGACCACGCTGGAACTCTGGCACAAGGTCATGGACGTTAACGCCACCGGCACCTATCTGGTGACCAAGGCTTTCCTGCCGGACATGATCGGCAATGGCTGGGGCCGCATCGTCAATATGTCGTCGGTGTCCGCCCAGCGGGGCGGCGGCGTGTTCGGCAAGGTTCCCTACTCCGCAGCCAAGGCCGCCATCCTGGGTTTCACCAAGGCGCTTGCCCGTGAACTCGGCGCCACCGGTGTCACGGTCAACGCCATCACTCCGGGCGCCGTGGACACCAACATCCGCGTTGGCAGCACCGAGGAGCAGGAAGCCGCCATCAACGCCGGCATCCCGCTGGGCCGCAACGCCACCACCGAAGAGGTAGCCGCAGTGATCACCTTCCTCTCCTCCGAGGATTCGGCATATCTGACCGGCACCACCGTGGACATCAACGGCGGAAGCCACATGCACTAGCAGCGGCCAGGAAAGTAACGGACGCCGGAGAGCCACAATGACAAAGATCTTCAACGACCCCTCGGAATTCGCAGAGGAAGCCCTGGCGGGCTTCTGCGACGTCCACTCTGACCTGGTCCGCCAGGTCCCCGGCGGCGCCGTCCGCCGTTACCGCCCGGCCCGGCCGAAGGTGGCTGTCCTCGCCGGCGGCGGCTCGGGCCACTACCCGGCCTTCGCCGGTCTGATCGGAACAGGCCTGGCCGACGGCGCCGTCGTCGGAAACATCTTCACCTCGCCCTCCGCCCAGCAGGCCTATTCCGTGGCCAAGGCCGCGGAGTCCGGCGCCGGCGTCGTCTTCACTTACGGCAACTACGCAGGCGACGTGATGAACTTCGGCATAGCCAGCGAAAGGCTGTCCGCTGAGGGCATTGCCGTGGAAAACGTCCTGGTGACGGACGACATTGCCAGCGCGCCGCCGTCGGAATCCGGCAAACGCAGGGGCATCGCCGGCGACTTCACCGTCTTCAAGCTGATGGGCGCCGCTGCCGAACGCGGCGACAGCCTGGCGGACGTGGTGCGGCTGGGCCGCAAGGCCAACCACCGGACCCGCACCATCGGCACCGCCTTCGCCGGCTGCACCTTCCCGGGTGCCGAAGCCCCGCTGTTTTCGCTGCCGGACGGGCAAATGGGCCTGGGCCTCGGCATCCACGGTGAACCCGGCCTCCACGACACGGACCTGCCCTCCGCCAGGGAACTGGGCCAGGAGCTCGTGTCCCGCCTGCTCGCCGAAACGCCGGAGTGCGCGGGGGACAGGATCGCAGTCATCCTCAACGGTCTGGGGTCCACCAAGCACGAGGAACTTTTTGTTCTGTGGGGTACCGTGGCGCCGCTGCTGCGGGATGCCGGCTACACGCTGGTCATGCCGGAGGTGGGGGAACTGGTCACCAGCCTGGACATGGCCGGTGCCTCGCTGACGGTCACCTGGCTGGATGAGGAACTCGAGCCGCTGTGGATTGCTCCGGCTGAGACGCCCGCGTACCGGCGCGGCAGTGCGGGGCTGCCCGTAGAAAGCTTATCGGGAGAAGAAGCGTCCGACGGCGGCGCGGCCTTCGTGGAGTTTCTTGCCACGGATGCCTCCCGCAGCTATGCGGCGGCGTGTGTAGCGGCCATTGATGCCGCCCGGACTTCCCTGCATGATGCGGAGGAACGCCTGGGCCGGATGGATGCTATCGCCGGAGACGGCGACCACGGCCGCGGCATGGTTCGGGGCGTGGACGCAGCCGCAGCTGCAGCATCCGTTGCGCTGCAGCAGGGAGCCGGAGCCGGAGACGTGCTCGTGGCCGCCGGGGATGCATGGGCGGACAAGGCCGGCGGAACGTCAGGGGTGCTGTGGGGAGCAGGGCTGCGGGCCTTTGGTGAGTCGATAGGCAACAGCGCTGCTCCCACTGCCGCCGGGTTGGCAGCCGGAGTCACTGCGTTTGCCGGCAGGATCGTGGAGCTGGGCAAGGCCGAAACAGGCGACAAGACCATGGTGGACGCGCTGCTGCCGTTCGCATCGGCCTTCCGGCGCCTGTTGGCTGAAGGGACTGTCCCCGGCAAGGCCTGGCAGGACGCGGCCCGGGAAGCAGCGGCCGCTGCCGCTGCAACGGCGGACCTGCTGCCATTGAAGGGCAGGGCCCGCCCGCTGGCGGAAAAGAGCCTTGGCACGCCGGATCCGGGAGCGACGTCGCTGGCCATGGTCTTCGCCGTTATGGGCCCGCACTTCACAAACACTGCGGCAGCTGAAGGAACCGCATCCGCCGGCAGGGAATCCATCGGGGCGGAAGCATGAGCACGAAAGGAAACAACATGGGACTGCGGCTTATCGTGGGCGCTGACGAGGCAGGGGTGGACTACAAGGACCGTGTCCTGGCGGACCTCCGGGAGGACCCCCGCGTCAGCGAGGTCATCGACATCGGCGTGAACCGGTCGGACGCACTTGACGATTTCACCAAGCCGTACCCCTACGTGGGAATCGCGGCCGGCGAGATGATCCGCGACGGCGCGGCGGACCGGGCCATCCTGTTCTGCGGTACCGGCATCGGCGTGGCCATCGCGGCCAACAAGGTGGAAGGCATCCGGGCGACAGCGGCACACGACTCGTTCTCGGTGGAGCGCTCAGTGCTGTCCAACGACTGCCAGGTGCTCACTATGGGGCAGCGTGTGGTGGGCATCGAGCTTGCGCGCCGGCTGGCCAAGGAATGGATCGGCTACACCTTCGATCCGGCGTCGGCATCCGCGGGCAAGGTCAAGGTCCTGACCGACTTCGAGGCCTGCTAGGCGCAGGCCCGGCGCAGGAGATGGCATGGAGGCTTACCGATACCGTGACTGGAGCCGGCTGATCGGAACTCCGGTGGAGGTCCGGAAGGACTTTGAGCTCGTTCGCGCGGGTGTGGTGGACGACGCCATGGAGGACTCATCAGCCCTCTGGCTTGCCGCGGACGCCGCCGGAGGCAGGGCCCTGTTCACAGCCGCGGAAGGCTACGAGGTTTGGATCAGGCCGCGCGAACTGGACGGCAAGCTGTGCTACAAGATGGCCCGGACCCAGCTGGCGGCACCCGGGCGCACCGCCGGCCAGGCCCGCTGGCACCCGGGAGCCAACGGCAGGCAGGCTTCATGAATGGCGGCGTACGGTGCGGCCACGGGTAGGCTGGAAAGACCGTTCGGCAGTGGGCGGCCATGTTGCCATGGCTTATCAGTTGTGTCCGGAAGGGAGCCTCGTGATGAACACCGATGTTTCAGAAGGCACAGTCTTCGCCGATGTTGCCATGTACCTGCAGGACCTGGTCCTGGCAGAACCTGATGTGGGGCGGCTCCTCGACAAGGTGGCTGCGTACGCCGCCGCACGGCTCGGCGGTTCGGGCGGAACGCTTGCGTGCACCCTCAGGCTGACCCGGCCCAAGAAACCCGTTGCGGTGGCAGCCAGTGATTCCCGCGCCAGGATGTTGGCCCAGCTTGAAGGAAAATACGGCGACGGGCCAGCCACCACGGCTGCCCGCAGCGCCCGTACCGTCGCGGCTCTGGACCTGGGCGGGGAAGAACGCTGGCCGGAGTATGTCCGCTCGGCCCGCAGGCAGGGCGTCCTGTCCGTGCTCAGTATCCCGTTGGACCTTGAAGGCGGCAGCGACGGAGTCCTTACCCTCTATGCCGGGCGCCCGGATGCGTTCGGAAGTGAAGCCAGGGCGGCAGCCGAGGCCTTTGTCCTTCAGGTATCGAAGGGTTTGGCGCTTGCCCTGCGGATAGCCCGGCTCCAGGACACGAGGGACGGGCTGAACGCGGCGATGCAGTCCCGGACCGTCATCGATTTGGCCACGGGAGCCATCATGGCCCAGAACCGCTGCAGCCAGGCGGAGGCGTTCAAGGTCCTGCGGGAGGCATCCAACACCAGGAACATGAAGCTTCGCGACGTTGCCTCCGTGGTGGTTACCTCCGTCGCGGGCGGCTCGGCAACCTTCACCTATTTCGACGAGTAGGGATCCTGGGGCTTTGCGTGCACCCGCGCCAGCGGCGAGTCGCTGAAGGGCGCCCTGACGGACAAGTCCGCGCCGGCACAGTGCTCATTGATCGCCTGCGACAGGGCGTCCCTGTCCTTCTCCGGCAGGCAAACCGTGCCCGAGCAGTAGTCCCGGATTTCCTGCTCCGAGGCATCGCCGCCCAGCGCCACATAGTCCAGCCATAGCCCGGCGAGGTCAAGGTTGTGTCTCTTGACCACCGCGCCGGTCAGGGCCTGCTGGTCTGCCTCATCCATCGTCCTGTCCTAGCCCTGTCACGCATGAAGCCCTTGGAAGTCTTTCTCCCAAGGGCTTCGAAGCGGCGTGCCTCCTGGATGGGCGGATGTGCAGAAATTTTTTGTGGACAGCGCACAGCACCCGCCCGGGTCATGCTGCTATCCCTCGCACTCCCGGCAGTATTTCTTGCCGTCTTTTTCCCGGGCCAGCTGGCTGCGGTGGTGGACGAGGAAACAGGACATGCAGGTGAATTCGTCCTGCTGGACCGGAACCACCTGGATCAGCAGTTCCTCGTTCGAGAGGTCGGCGCCGGGCAGTTCGAAGCTGTCCGCGAGGTCCGTCTCGTCAACATCGGGCGTTGCCTCACGGCGGCCCGGCTTTTCGGTCTTCAGCTCTTCCAGGGCGACATTCGGTTCTTCCTCCGGCGTCACCCGCGGAGCGTCGTAGTCAACTGCCATTGATGCGTTCTCCTGTACAGCTGTTCTGCCCAGATTGTTCCGGACAGAGCGGAAACCCGGGGTGGTCCCTACTTATTCCCGCCCTGCCCACGGTACCCCCGGAGTGCCCGAACTGCCCGACCTGGCGGGTGCCGGTTACGGGCGGCCCGCCGACAGCCTTGCGTCGGCTGGTGTGGTAGGTAGACTGATCTACCTACCACTACTGCCGGGAGTCCACCATGTCCACCCCGAATGCTGCCAGAGCGCCGCGGCGGCCTGCCCGCGAACTGTTGCTCGACGCCGCCGCCCGCCTGTTTTACGCCAACGGGGTGGCAGCAACCGGCATCGACACCATCACCTCGGAAGCCGGGGTTGCCAAAAAGAGCCTCTACAACAACTTCTCCTCGAAGGCGGAGCTGGTGGCAGCGTACCTGGAAGCCCGGCACGAGGAGTGGCTTGGCCTGTACCGTACCCGGCTGGAAGTGGCGGCGGACCCCCGGGAAAAGGTCCTGGCGGTGTTCGATGCCTACGCGGACCATGCCAACTCCGCCTACGAGCACGGCTTCCGGGGCTGTGGCCTCCTCAACGCCGCCGCTGAACTGCCGGCGGGTGATGCGGGCAGGTCGGCGGTCCGCCGCCACAAGGAGGAAGTCGAGGAACTCCTGGCAACCCGGGTGAGGGAATTGCTGCCGGGCGAAGAGCAACGCGCCGCGGAGCTGGCACGGCACCTGTCCTTCCTCCTTGAAGGCGCCATGGCCAGGGCAGGGCTCGAGGGCAAAGATGCCCGGCTCCAGGACGCCCGGGACATCGCGGCCCGTATCCTGGACAGCCTGTGAGCGCCCGGCACGGCAATGCGCCGCTGTGGGGCGCCCTGTTTGTGGTGGCGGCGTCCGTGTTGTGGGGGACCACCGGCACGGCTGCCACCTTCGCCCCGTCCGTCAACCCGCTCGCCATCGGAGCCGTGGCCATGGGAGTGGGCGGGTTGCTGCAGGCCGCCTACGCGGCCAGGCACATCGCGGCGGAGTACCACGGACTGCGGCGGCGCCTGCCGCTGGTGGCCCTTGCTGCCGCGGCTGTTGCCGTCTACCCCCTGGCCTTCTACAGCTCCATGCACCTTTCCGGCGTGGCTATCGGAACCGTCGTGTCCATTGGATCGGCTCCCATAACCGCAGCCTTGATTGAGCGGTTCACAGACCACAAGCCGCTGACACCGAGATGGATAATTGGTGCGCTGCTGGGCGTTGGCGGAGCCGCGCTGTTGTCATTCGCCGGCCACAGCCCTGCCGGAGCCGGAAGCGCGGGTTCGTGGGCGTCCACCGCCGGAATCCTCCTGGGCCTCGTGGCGGGCGGCACGTATGCCCTCTATTCGTGGTCCGCGCACCGGCTGATCGGCGGCGGTGTGACGTCGCGGGCTGCGATGGGAAGCGTCTTCGGGCTGGGCGGATTGCTGCTCATGCCGGTCCTGGCCCTGACCGGCGCGCCGCTGCTTCAATCGTGGACGAATTTTGCCGTCGGCGCGTACATGGCCCTGGTCCCCATGTTTGCCGGGTACGTCCTGTTCGGGTGGGGGCTGGCCCGGATCCGCGCGAGCACTGCCACCGGCATCTCGCTGCTCGAGACAGTGGTGGCAGCGGTCCTCGCCGTGCTGGTGGTGGGGGAGCGCTTGCCGGCACTTGGCTGGCTTGGCGCCGCCGTCGTACTGGGAAGCCTGTTCATCCTGACGCCCGGCACCCGGCGCAGCAAGGGCCGGACGCGGGCAAAGACGTCAGCCCGTGGGCTGCTCCCGCTGCCGCCGTCCGGGGGACGGCCGGTTGAAGAAAAGGCAGGTGCCCAGCGCCAGCAGCAGGATTCCCACGACGACGGCGGCAACGGCCTGGCCGCCGATCCCCGCCATGACGAGGACAAGGCCCAGCAGGCACACCACTGAGCCGGCAAAAAGGCCGGCGGGGACCCGCCGGGCGGGGTAGCCGGAGAGGAGCTCCATGGCCAGGTGGGGATCGTCAGCGATCAGCCGCAGTTCCAGCTCGTTGAGCAGTCTCCGCTCCTCTTCGGACATTGGCATGGCAGCCTCTGGATTCCATGGGACGCGGTATTGCTCTGACCGTAGGAGCCTTGTCTCAGTTAGTCAAGGGCGGGCGGCGGCCGGCGCGGAAGTAGCTCCCGGCGTCACAATTCAGTGAAGCCGACGGACGGGAGTTGGCCCCTGCGGCGCGCTCCGCGAAGTTGGTGCCGGGCGGCAGCGCTCTCGCTTATATTGGGGCATGGCCACCCCAGCACCGCTGATCAGTTCCTCAAGCTGCACGACATGATCATCGGCAGCACCAACGTGAGCGGCTTCCTCACGGAAGTTTCCGCGCTGGCCGCGGCAACGCTGACCGGGACTGCCGGGACCAAGATCGAGTGCGGAGTGACCCTGCGGCAGCGCAAGCGCAGTGCCACCGTGGCCGGAAGCAGCGAGCGGGCCCGGGAGCTGGTGAACGGCGGCGCGGTCAGCACGCACTTCGAGCCCTGAATCCGGTATCCCTCCGGCGTGTGGCACCAGCCGCATTTCGTCTGCACGCCGCCCTGCAATAATCTGAACCAACGGTTGTGCGCGGGGGTGCAAACGCCCGGTACAACAGGCAGCACTGTAAGTTCGGGCCCACCAGACAAGGCGGACACGCATGACGGCTTTCGACCAGCAGCACGCACCACAACCAGGGAGGCCCGCAGGCCCTCCTGACCCGCCTGCCTCCGCGGTCCCGGGAACCGCTGCCCCAGGCACCGCAGCCTCCGCAACCGCTGCCGGCGAACCCGTCGACCCGCACCTGCTCCAGCAGCTCGCTGACGTCCACGGGGTGGGCACCTCGTTCCAGGGCTGGGACGGCCTGCCGCACAGCGTGGCGGAGGAGACCCTCATCAAGGTGCTCTCAGCCCTTGGCGTAAAGGCGCACACCAACCAGCAGATCCAGGACGCCCTGGTGGAAGCGGAACTGGCGCCGTGGCGGCGGATGCTGCCTCCCGCCGTCGTGATCCAGCAGGGTGAACCGGCGCAGGTCCCGGTGCATGTGCGCGACGCTGCCACAGCCAGTGTGACCGTTAGGCTCGAAGGGGACGGGGGATCGCGCGAAGCCGTTCAGCAGGACGTCCGGGTGCAGCCCCGGGAGGTTGACGGCGTCTCCGTTGGCCGCGCCACCTTCGCCCTCCCGCAGGACCTGCCGTTGGGCTGGCACACCCTGCACGCCGAGTCGGAGGGCGCCACGGCGTCCGCCACGCTGGTTGTGACGCCTGCGAAGCTGGACACCGCAAGGGAGCTCGAAAAACGCCGCGGCTGGGGATTGGCAACCCAGCTCTATTCCGTCCGGTCGAAACGCTCCTGGGGCATTGGCGACTTCGCGGACCTGGCCGATCTCGCGGCGCTAAGCGGTGCCCGCGGCGCCGACTACATCCTGGTTAACCCGTTGCATGCGGCCGAGCCGGTCCCGCCGGTGCAGCCATCGCCCTACTCGCCGTCCACCCGCCGGTTCTTCAACCCGCTCTACATCCGGATCGAATCCGTCCCCGAACTGGCCTACCTCCGGCCCCGCAAGCGCGCCGCACTGGAAAAGCTTCATGAGGAAGTGGCCGGACTGAACAAGGACGGCGGGCGCCTGGACCGGAATTCCGTCTACGCGGCCAAGCTCCAGGCGCTGGAACTGCTCTACCACACCCGCCGGTCACCGGCACGGCAGGCTGCTTTCGAAGAGTTCTGCAGGGCGTCCGGCCGCGGACTGGACGATTTCGCACTCTGGTCCGCCATCCGTGAGGACGTTGCGCCGGATGACCCGCTGTGGACCGATCCTGACTTCGCCCTGGGCACCCCGCAGGCCGAGGCATTACGGCAAAAACTCGCCGACCGGATCGGCTTCCACCGCTGGCTGCAGTGGATCTGCGACGAGCAGCTGGAAAGTGCGCAGCAGGCGGCACTGCGGTCAGGGATGCGGCTGGGCGTGGTCCATGACCTCGCCGTTGGCGTGGACCACAGCAGTGCCGACGCCTGGACGCTCCGCGACGTCCTGACCCCCGCGAGCAGCGTGGGTGCCCCGCCGGACATGTACAACCAGCAGGGCCAGGACTGGGGCCAGCCGCCGTGGCATCCCGCCCGCCTCGCCGAGGCAGGCTATGCACCGTTCCGGAACATGCTGGCCACCGTGCTGAGGCATGCCGGCGGCATCCGCGTGGACCATATCCTCGGGCTGTTCCGGCTTTGGTGGATTCCCAGGGGCAACAAACCTGGCGACGGCGCCTACGTGCGTTATGACCACGAAGCCCTGATTGGCATCCTCGCCCTCGAAGCCCAGCGGGCCGGAGCCGTGGTGATCGGCGAGGACCTGGGAACGTTTGAACCGTGGGTGCGGGACTACCTCGCTGCCCGCGGGATCATGGGCACGTCCATCCTTTGGTTCGAGTACGACGGCGATTCGCCCCTTGCGCCTGAAAAGTACCGCACGCAGGCGCTCGCCAGCGTCAACACCCACGACCTTCCGCCCACGGCAGGCTACCTCGCCGGGGACCACGTGGCCCTTCGGAGCAGCCTTGGCCTGCTGGAGCGCTCCGAAGCCGAGGAACGCGCCGAGCACAACGCGTCCCTGGACAAGATGTTCGCCCTGCTGCGGGAGCGGGGCTACCTGCCGGAGGGCGGTTCAGCCGCCGGGCCGGGTGGTTACGGTGGTGCCACGGAGGAACAGGCCATCGAAGCCTTGCACTTGCTGCTGGCGCAAACGCCGTCGGTCCTGCTGGGCGTCGCCCTCGTGGACGCGGTGGGGGAGCGGCGGGTACAGAACCAGCCCGGCACCACCGAAGCGCTCTACCCCAACTGGCAGGTGCCGCTGGGCGGACCGGACGGCAAACCCGTACTCCTTGACGACCTTCCCGCCAATGCGCGGTTCAACGCCCTGCTCGCGGCGGTGGAGGAGGCCCTGCGCCGGAACGATTAGGATCAAACAGGACTGCGGGCCCGCCCCGGAGGGTGGGCCCGCAGTTTTGGCGATCAGGTGTAGCTGGCGTTGTCAGCCCGCGGTGGTCACGTGGTTGGCGTGGTCGTAGCGGAAGGTGACCGGGCCGCCGTCGTGCTGCAGCACGATGTTGGCACCCGGGCTTGCTCCGCCCGCACCGTAGCTGATGTCCCAGGAGCGGTTCAGCGCAGCCTTGAACTCGTAGCTGCCGGCAGGCAGGTCGGGGACGGTCAGCTTCCATACCAGGTCGGCCGGGTCCAGGGTGAGCTGGGCCTGGTCGCAGGCCGGTTCCCAGTCGCCGGAGCAGCCGAGTTCACTGTTCAGGCTTCCCGGCACGGACACCGCGGAGGGCTGCTGGGATGCGTATCCGGCAGTGAGCACGTGGGTGCTGTTGTCATAGCGGAACGTCACCGGACCGCCGTGGTGGTCGAGGACGATGTTCTGCCCGTTGAACTGGCCGTCCTTGCCGTAGTTTTCGTCCCAGCTGCCGTTGAGGGCTGCCTTGTACTCGTACTGGCCGGCCGGAAGGTCCACCGTCAGCCGCCAGATCCTGTCAGCCGGGTCCAGCGTCATCATCGCCTGCTCACAGGACGGCTGCCAGGGTTCGGTGCACCCCATGGCCTGGTTCAGGGAACCCGCCACCGTAACCGAGTCCGGCTGCGGCGCGTCGCCGACCCTGACTGTGCGGATATTGCTGGCGACATCGAATCCGGGACCGGCCATGGTTGCCCGGTAGCGGATTTGCGTGCCATCCGCTAACGCCGACACGTCATCCTTGACCAAGTACACGGGGGAAGAATCATCGGATCCCACCGCCGTCCAATCCCCGTTGTCCACGCTGCGTTCAAACGCCACCTGGTAGCCGGCTTTTTCCGGACCGGCTGTGGCACTGAGCTCCACCGTGCCCCGGACGCCGCTGCCCTCCTCAGGCTTCTGCAGCGTGAGGAGCGGCGCGGGGACCGCCGCCGTGCGGGCCGCGCTCGTGGCGGTGTGGCCGCCGTTGTCCAGGACGGTGGCACGGTATTCCACTGGAGTGCCGGCGTCCAGGGCGGCGACGTCGTGGAACACCTGGTACGGGGCGGTGTCGTCCGTGCCGATCGGCTGCCAGTTCCCGCCTGCCTGCTTTGCTTCGAAGGTGACCTCATAGAACGAGGCTCCGTCGACGTCGGCCGTTACCTTGAGGCGGCCGTTGTCACCGGGTGCCGCGGCAGGTTCCTGGAGTACGACGGCGGGCGCGGCCTTGGAGTGTGGGATCCGGCCAGAGGACTGGTAGACGACGGCGGACAGTGGCGGGACCGTCACCGTGAGCTTGCCGGCTGCCGAGGTCTTGGCTGCGGCAGCCGCGTCACCGTAGACCTTGGTGTAGTTGCGCTTGCCGATGTAGGTGGGAACCTCTGCCGTTTGCGCCTGTTCGCTGTTGTTCAGTGCCACCACGTACTCGCGCTGGTCCTTCGCATTTGTCCGGGAGAAGGCGTAGATACCGGCGCCCGCGGATGCATAACGGTGCTGGTGGGCGCCATTGCGCAGGGCGGGATGTTCCTTGGTAATCTTCGCCAATTCGCTGATCCTGGCATACAGCGGATGGCTGGTGTCGAAGTTGTCCGTGGCATGCGTCGCGTCTGTTCCCAGCAGGTCGTCGTCGAGGTATTCGGGAACCTGACTGGCGAAGAGCGTCTGCCGGGCGTCCTGGTCGCCGCCCGGGCCCGTGAAACCCTGCTCGTCGCCGTAGTAGACCACGGGGTTGCCGCGGGAGAAGTACATCAGCTCGTGGGCCAGCCGGTCCCGGGCCACCTGTTCAGCGTCGCTCGAGCCCGGGTTGTCAGCGGCAATGAAGCTGCCGATGCGGCCCATATCGTGGTTGCCCAGGAACGTGGGCAGTTGGTAGACGTTGGAGTCGGCGTCCGTGTACCAGTCGTCACCGGCGAAGAAGGTCTCCAGGGCGCGGGTGTCCTGGCCCTTCGACGCGAAACTGCGGGCGGCGTCCTGGAACGGAAAGTCCAGCACCGCCTGCATCTGGTTCCGGGTGGTGAACTGCGAGGTGAAGCTCTTGGTGGTGTCAAACACCTCGCCGAACATAAAGAACTCGTCCTTGCCCTGTTCCTTGGCATAGTCCAGGACGTCAGGGCCGAATTCCTGCCAGAACTCGTTGTTCACGTGCTTCATGGTGTCGATCCGGAAGCCGTCCACACCAAAGTCGCCGATCCAGGTTTTGTAGATCTCCTTCATGCCGTCCACCACCGTGGGGTGCTCCGTGAAGAGATCGTCCAGGCCGAAGAAGTCGCCGTAGTAGGCGTCCTCGCCCGCGAAGGTCGTGTCGCCCCTGTTGTGGTAGAGGGTGGGGTCGTTCAGCCACGCCGGAACTTTCAGGTCCTTTTCGCTCTCGTCCAGCACGGGCACGTAGGGGAAGGACGTGGCGGCGTCGAGTGCAGGGAAACTGCCGGTGCCTGCGTAGTCGCGGTCATCGAACTCGTTGCCGGCAGCGTCCCGGTAGGGCACGGGGTCCTTGGACTCGTATCCCTTGCGTGCGCCGTCCTGGTAGCCGATGACGTCCGCGGTGTGGTTGGTGATGATGTCGAAGTAGACCTTCATGCCGCGGGCGTGGGCGGCATCGATCAGGGCTTTGAGTTCGTCATTGCTGCCCAGGTGGGGGTCGATCTGCGTGAAATCGGTGATCCAGTAGCCGTGGTAGCCGGCCGACTTGTCTTCCGGCTGCACCGCTTTGTTCTTAAAGCTTGGTGTGAGCCAGATGGAGGTAGTACCCAGGCCCTGGATGTAGTCCAGCTTGTCCAGCAGGCCGGCCAGGTCGCCGCCGTTGTAGAAGCCCTTCTTCGTGGGGTCGAAACCGGAGACCATGGGGTCGGGGCCCAGTCCGCCCTGGTCGTTGGCTTTGCTGCCGTTGCTGAACCGGTCCGCCATAACGAAGTAGAAGTTTTCGTCGGTGACCGGGGCACGGAGCGAGTGGACGGCGCCCGCTGCGCCATGGTCCTCCTTGGGGCCGGGTGCGGCCTGTGCGGGGAGTACGGCGGCAGACACCGTGACGGCGGCTGCCACCAGGCCTGCCGCGCTGCGGCGGCAGATGGTGCCCGCCCGGGCAGTGGGGGTTTTGGGTTGTCGGGATGTTCTTGGGGCTTGCGACGGATGGCGCGGGTATGCGCTGGCAGGGGTGCTGGGTCACAAGGAGTGAGACCTTCCTGGTGAGCGGCGCTGCTGTACAGGTTTGCCGTTCGGTAACGGCTGGCGGCACGGATGCCGGTTCACAGAGCCGTACTGTTTTGTGAACCACCTCACACTGTAAGCGCTTGCATGGCACAACTCCAGCGTTTCGGAAAAGCCAGCTGCAGGAAGGTCCGGCGCGGTGGCTACCGTTCGGGGACGAGCGCGGTGGGCGAGGGGGTTGTGACGTTGTGGACCACGGCGCCGGGCAGGCCTGTGACGGGGTCCAACGCGAAGGTGGCCACGTTGTCCGACCGTTCATGGGCCACGTGAAGCCAGTTTCCACGGACCAGGTGGTGGCGGGGCCAGTCACCGCCGCTGGCGGCATCCCGGACCGGCAGGAGTTCGGTACCGCCGCCACCCACCTCCAGGGTGCTGATGATATTGGAGCCCCGGACGCCCACATAAGCGAACCGTCCGTCCTGGCTGAGGCAGATCTCGGCAGCCGAATCGCCGGACTGGCTGCCTCCGGACGTTGCCGGGCCCCGGAACACCAGTTCGAAGGTTCCCGCCTCCGGCCGCACGATGAAAACCTCCACGGAGTACTCCGAGACCACAAACACGTTGCCGTTTGAGTGCTGCGCCAGATGGCGGGGGCCGCTGCCGTACGGCAAAGCAACCTCGTGATCGGCCACCAGGCCGGTGCCCGGCTCATAGTTCCATATGCGCAGGGTGTCGTGGCCCAGGTCGGTGGTCATGATGCGACCGTCCTGAAGCATCAGGCTTGTGTGCGCCCTGCTTTGCCTCGGCTCACCAGGAGAGAGGCTGGCGTGCGGGTCAACCGACGGTGGGGCGGGCAGCCGCCCGGTTATGCCGCCGTCGGCATCCAACTCATAGAGCAGGACCTGGCCGTCACCCCAACAGGCGGCAGCGACGAAGCGCCCCTGCCGGTCAACCGCAACGTGGCAGGTTGCTTCGCCTGCAGCGTGTGACGGGCCCTGCGGCTCCAAGCCGAAAGCCCCGGTGCGGCGGTAGGCCTGCACCCTCTTCCGTTGTTCCGCTACCGCATACACAACGGGCAGGCTCGGGTGGACGGCAACGAACGACGGCGACTGGGCCGGTACCGCCGTGCCAAGCCATTCAAGGCTCCCGTCCTGGTGCTCACGGAGGGCGCCGATGCCTTCAGCCCGGCCACCTCCGTCAGGAGTGTAGGTGCCGGTCCAAATGATGGTGTCGCTGGTGGCTGAGGTCATGGGTCCATCCTGCCAAAGAAACCCCTGCCCTCCGGTGCCAGCGCGGCCCCGGTTAGCATCATTTTGAGTCCCAATGATGTGTTCACCGGCCCACCGGAAGGCGTGCCATGCCCGCTGCTGCTGAATCGCTTTGCGATCTCCCGGCCTTTGCCGGCGTCGTCTCTGCTTTGCGGAAGGCCGGGTGCGTCTTTGCTCTTGGTTGCGGAAGCCGACCGCATTCCGGCCGCCTCCGCCGGCCCGCTCGGCACGCTGGCGGTTGATCCGCTTTGGAACCGGGGCAGTCGGTGCAGCACTCCTTGCCACACAGGGTCCCGCGGCCGGTGCACTGCTTCCTTTGGTTGGCTGTCCTTGTCGCGAGCTTTAATTATTCGCGTGGGTGGGGTGGGGGTTTGAAGTAGTGGTTTTGTTGGGGTTTTCGGCTGGGGTCTATGTGGGGTGGGGGGATGAAGGTTGGGGTGTTGTGGTGCGTGGTGATGGTCCATTGTTCTTTGTGGATGAGGTGGTGGTGGTGGCTGCAGAGCAGGACGCCGTTGTCGGTGGTGGTTGGGCCGTGGTGTGACCAGTAGGTGATGTGGTGGGCTTCGCACCAGGGTGCGGGGGCGGTGCAGTTGGGGAAGGCGCAGCCTTGGTCGCGGGCGGTGAGGGCGAGGCGTTGGGCGGTGGTGAAGAGCCGGGTTTTGCGGCCGAGGTCGAGGATTTCGCCGTGGGTGCCCAGGAGTGCGGGGATGATGTCGGCGTCGCAGGCGATCTTGCGGAGCGTGGAGGCGGGGACGGGTCCGCTGTAGGCGAAGTCCCCGGTGCCGGTGGAGGCGGCTGGTTTTGCTGTGGTGGGGAAGAGGTCGCGGTAGTTGATGGTGGCGATGATTTGGGGTCGGTTGCCGCCGGTGGCGGGGAGTTGGTTGGTGATGAGGCCTGCCTGGACGGCGGAGAGGATGCCGTCGAGTTGGCGTTGGGGCCGGCTGCGCAGGTCCAGTTCCGGTTCGGTGCCCGGGGTGGGGGTGCTGCTGTTTTGGGTGCGGGGGTTGGTGGCGGTGTTCATGGCAGTGGCAAGGTATTCGTATTGGCCGGTGGTGGCGAAGATTTCGAGGTGGTGCAGGCCGTGGCGGGGTTTGCGGATGAACAGGCCCTGGGTGTGGCGGAGGGTTTCTTCGGGAGGTTCGATGCCGTCGGCGTCGATGGTGTCGGCCCAGCGGCGGGCAACGCGGGTGAGGAAGTCGGGGTCGGCGGTGGCCGCGGTTGTGGTGAGCTGGTGTTCGATCCGGTCCAGGGTGTCGGGGCTGGTGTGGTGGCGGAGCCGGTCCAGGGTGGCGGTGATGATCGTGGCCGCGTGCGAGGACACCACCGGCGCACCCGCCACACCGGTCGTGGCGGTACCGGCTTCGTCAGTGCCGGCGCCGGTGGTGGGGGTGAGGGCGGTGGCGAGGTGTTCGTGGGTCGGGGGCAGGGGGTCGCCTGTGATGGCGGTGCGGGGCAGGACCTGGGCGGCGAGGATGAGGCGGCGGCGTGCTTCGCGGACGGGGATGCGGAGCCGGAGCCGGAGGAATTCTGCGGTGTTGCGGCAGCCGTCGTCGACCGGGGAGGTGATGCCGGGCCGTTGAGGGGCGGGGGCGGGCCCGGGCCAGTTGGTGTCGGTTTCGTTCAGGACATCGACACCGTCGGCGTTCCAGCCGGTCACCCGGGTCCTGCCTGCCGGTGATGGGTCGCGGGACTGGCGTGCCCGGGCGGCTGCTGCGTCGGTGATTGCCTGTGTGCGGGTGCGGTCCACGGCGCCGGCGGCGAGGATTTGCAGATACTCCACCGTCCGGGACAGTTCCTCGACCTGCCCGGCGAACAGCGAAGCCTCCACATGACCGGCTGAGGCCAACACCTCCGGAGCCGCCGCAGCAGCCCCGGCAAGGACCCCGACAATACCGGCCACATCCAACGAATCGGGGACGGAAGGTTCCAGCAGCCCGGCCCCGGACAGCTTCAGGGCTTCGGTGGCGGTGCGGTGATGGCCGTGGCCGGATGCACTGCCGGCTGCCGTCTCCTCGATGTTGGTGGCTGCTGGCTCGCCGGCGGTGCTGTTTCTATCGACATCAGGGGCGGCTGGCTCGCCGGCGGTGCTGTTTCTATCGACATCAGGGGCGGCTGGCGCGGCGGCGTGAAGGCGGGCCGGGGGCCGGCGCCGCGTGTCGCCGTAGTACGCCCCGAAAGGGCGCCTGCCCCAAGGAAACCGCGGCAGCGGAGCAGCAGAACCGCCGAACTCCGCAAGCTGATCCCCAAGTTCCTCCATGGGCCAACTCTTCCAGAGACCACTGACAAAACCCTCCACCCACCAGCGCTATGTGGAAAACCAGCAACTCCTGCTGGTGCGGGAGAATTGCCCTATCTTGATCCGAAGCTGCATATTCGCCCGGATACGGAAAACTAGGGTTGCCATAGTGGTCCGCCCTGGACCATGCCAGCTTTGGTGGGGGGGGGGGGGGGATCAGATGGCTGAGAAACGGCGTTCCGGGACGGACCGGGGAGACGGCAAGGAACAACAGGCGCCCAAACCGCCTGGCCCGGCAAAGCGGCAGGGTGATCAGGACCCGCCGGAAGAAGAGCAGCAGCCCCGCAGAATCCCGGGCCTCAATGGGTACGACCCGAAATTGTGGCCGGACGTGTGCCGGTAGGTTGTGGGATGCCGCCAACAAGAGCAACCCCAAGCCGACGGCTTAAACGCTGCCGGCCGCCGCGTCCCCCAAGGATCGCGACGGCCGGCACGGCGATTCAGTTGTAGCACAGATCAGTCAGCAACCGTTTGTCACACCGGTTACTGCACCATGGACAGCCACTGCCCGGAGAATCAGGCCTTTGAGCCGGGCTCGTCCGTGGTGCCCAGGTTTATGGTTTCCGCGTGCGTGCTGTGAGCGGGGATGTGGTCCTCGCCGAGCTCGGTTGCGTCGCTCAGCGTCCCGGAAGTACCGGCGCCGCCCGTTGACGGGCCGCCTGCGGCACCCGCCGCACCCAGGTTCCCGGAAGTTCCGGGGGTGTTGGAAGTATCCGCTGCCCCGAATCCACCTGGAGTGGTTGTTCCGGAGGTAGTTGCGGAGGTCGCGGCGCCGGAAGTTTCAGGCTTGCCGTTGCCGGACGCGCCGGAACCTCCGTCCCGGTGCATAGCAGAGCCAAGAACCGTTCCTGCCCTGCGCGCTGCTTCCGTCAGCTGGTCCGCGACCTCGGGCGCCTTTTCCTTGATGGCCCCCGTAGCAACAGCCACCTTGTCCTGGACAGGCTTGCTGTCCCAGATACCCGCTGCGCGGGCTTTGAGCTTGTCATACGCTGCGCGTCCGGACCGGGATCCCAGGACGTAACCGGTGGCGATGCCAATGCCCAAAAGAAGCTTGTTTTTCACGATGAACTCCTGCTCCGTGGAAAGGTTTCCAGTTCCGGCGGCGGCGGAAAAGCAGCGCAGCCGGGGATATGGACAACCGGCCCGGGGGATTGTGTCCCCAGGCCGGTTTCCCGGCTTGCGGGCTGAGTTAGCCGCGCACGCCGCGCTTGGCGATCATGCCGTACACCAGCAGCACAATCAGGGCACCGCCGATGGCCAGCAGCCAGGTCTGCAGCGAGAAGAACTCCTGCAGTCCGGTGCCGAAGATCATTCCACCGATCCAGCCGCCCAGGAGTGCTCCCACGACGCCCAGAACCAGGGTGACGAGCAAGCCGCCGCCCTGCCGGCCCGGAAGGATCGCCTTAGCGATCGCACCAGCAATAAGTCCGAGAATCAGAAATGCAATAAATCCCATTTTTCGCTCCTCTTCCTAAGTAAAAGGACGCCTCCGAAACCCCGGAAGCACTTCATCCTTCTGCTCAATAGTAATCATGCTTACTATCTGTTTGCCAACCCCGGTGACAGGAAAAACTGCATTTCAGGGCTGTTTCAGTGCCCGGTGACATCCGAGTCATTGCCCGCTCCGGGACCCTCGTCCAGGATCGCGAGTTCCGCGAGATCCTGCGGATCCAGGACGAAATCGAAGATGTCCAGGTTCTCCCTCATCCGCTCCGGATTCGCCGTTTTCGGAATTGTTACAAATCCCTGCTGGATGTGCCACCGCAGGACCAGCTGACCGGGCGTTTTCCCATGTTTTTCAGCCAGCTGGGACAGGATGGGAGCGCCCAGCAGGCTCGCTCCGGAACCTCCAAGCGGAGAATAGGACTCCGTGACAATGCCGTACTTCTCATGGAATTCCCGTTCCTCGGTCCGGGTGACAGCCGGGGTCAGCTGGATCTGGTTGACGGAGGGAACCACGTCAGTCTCCGCCATCAACCGTTCCAGATGTGCCGGCTTGAAATTCGACACCCCGATGGAGCGCACCTTGCCCTCCTCCCGGAGCCGCTCAAACGTCTTCCAGGTGGAGATGTACTCATCCCGAGAGGGCAAGGGCCAATGGATCAGGAGCAGATCCACGTAATCCAGCCCCATCCGCTTCAATGAGCCATCAAGGCCTTCCACAGCACGGTCGTTGCCCTGGTGCTCGCCGTCCACCTTGGTAGTGATGAACAGTTCGCTCCGGTCCACGCCGCAGGCCCGGATGCCATTGCCGACGCCTTTCTCGTTGCCGTACCGCACAGCGGTGTCGATGTGGCGGTACCCGGCTTCCACAGCCTGGACGACGGCGGCAGCCGCCTGGTCGTCGTCCAGTGGCCAGGTGCCAAGACCTACCTGCGGGATGGAGTATCCGTCATTGAGTTTGATGAGCGGTGCAAGTGTCATCCCACCAGTCTCCCCTGTCGCTGTCAGTCCTGGCCCCCGAAGGCACGGAGAATATTGTCCGCGTTGTGCTTCAGCACCACCTGCGCGGTGTCCGACACCTTGTCCGGTCCCTTCTGCCGGGACAGGAAGTCGGCAAAGCGCTGGATGGTCCGTGCGGCCTTTCCGGCGTCGCCGTCCTCCACGGCCTTGGCTGCCTGCTGGATGCTGGCTTCGAGCTGGCTGGCCACAGGTCCGGCCACGTCCCCGGACTCCACCAGGTCCTCCAGGACGTGCTGCAGCGCCTTGACGCTGCCCGGAAGCCAGGCGGCCCGCAGCGGGACATCACTGAATTCCATGTCGGAGGCAAGGTAGAAGTCCGTGTAGGACGGCTGGTTGTACGTGGTGTTCTGCCGGGCCACCTCAGCGCGGTACTGCGGGTCGTGCATCAGCGTGTAGAGCTTGTGCCTGGTGACCTCGGTGCTCATGTACATGCGCAGGGCGGAGCTGTCTGCGGTCCGGACCAGCATCTCCTCGCGCCAGTCGCCCACAACATCCGCCACCAGGCTGGGGTTGCCCTTGGTGCCGTTGTTGGTGCGCGTGCCCTCGGCGGTGAGCAGGCGGCCGCGCTTCCAGTCGTCGATGGTGGGCGCCTGTTCCCCGGAGCCGTTGATGACCTGGGTTGTCAGGTCAGCGGCCCACTTGATGCTCATGTTGGTGCCGGGCATGGAGGTGGAGAGCTTGCGGCCGTCGGCGGACTGCATGCCGATGGCCCAGTTCTCGATTCCGGGCACTGCCGGGTCCACGTCACCGATCATTCCTCGGCCGGTGTCCCTGCCCGAGTAGGCGCCGAACAGGACTTCGCCGGTGGCGGCATCCCGCATGGCATAGCCGTAGGGGGCAGATGTTGCGCCCTCGTGGACCGTGAAGATCTCCTTGCCTGGACGGGTTGGATCTATGTCCGTCACGTGCATCGCGTCGCCGTGGCCCAGCCGGGCCTCGGTGCCGGGTGCGGCGCTGCCTGCCGGCAGGGTGCTGAACGAGCTGTAGAGGAGGGAGCCGTCGTCGTCGATTGTGGCCGAGCCGTAAACGATCTCCTGCTTGCCGTCGCCGTCCACGTCCGAGGCACTGAGGGAGTGGAAGCCCTGCGTGGTGAGCTTGCCGAACTGCGGATCCGTGCCATCACGGCCATGGGGGGAGTCGTTGAACGGATTGGTCATGGGTGTCCAGCCAGAGTCCAGGTTCCAGACGGGGGAAAGGTTGGTGCCATCCCAGGTGTACGTCGCCATGGTGGTGCGGGTGTAGTAGCCGCGCGCGAACACCGCAGCGGGTTTCCGGCCGTCAAGGTAGGCGACGCCCGCGAGGAAGCGGTCCACGCGGTTGCCCGGCTCGATGCGGGACATCGCATAGTCACCCCACATCAGGCCGTCGTCGTGCCGGCCCGGCTGGTAGGCGACCGTTTTCAGCTCCTTGCCGGTGGCGCCGTCGAAGACTGTGAGGTATTCCGGGCCGGAGAGGATGAAGCCTTCAAAGGCGCGCAAATTGTTCCGTGTGTTCCGGGAGGGGGCGTAGACGTCCATGAAGTAGTCGGTCAACGCCTCGGCGTCGGCTTGGGACAGCGGGTACTGGTACTTGGGCGCGATGCCGAAGGCTTCCTCCAGCGTGGCGGGCCAGTTGCCTGACTTCACCTCGGGATGCTCCGTCCAGCCCTGGAACGTCTTCACGATGTGCCGGTAGTAGTCGGCCGCGCTCATCCGGTAGTCGTCCGTGTTCGCGTAGCCGGCGTCAATATCGGATTGCAGCAGGGTGATGAACGCGCTGGACGCAGGGCTGCCGTCCGCGTTGTAGTTGGTGGTTTTGGTCCCCGGCGCCGTCTTCATCATCATCTCAGCCCGGCCGTCGCCGTCGAAGTCGTTGACCACCAGCTGGGTGTAATGGGCGCCGGAGCGGATGTTCACGCCAAGGTCGATGCGGTGCAGGAGCGTGCCGTCGGCCTTGTACGTGTCCACATAGGTGTTGCCGGTGTAGCCCAACTGAGAGACGTCCTTGGAGTTGTTCGGATCCCACTTCACGATGAACTCGTACTGGCCGTCGCCGTCCACATCGGCCACGGACGCGTCGTTGGCAGTGTAGGTGTAGGCCTGCCCCGCAGGGGTGACACCGTCGGCCGGCTTCTTCAGCGGAATGTCCTTGAAGTTTCCGCCCCACGAGGTGGCCAGGGGGCTTTCGTCCAGTTCCACGCCTCCGACGACGGCGCGCACCGTGTACTTGGACGTTGCCGTTCCGGCGGTGTCCAGGTAGTTGGTGCTGTCCGTGACAGTGGCCAGTTTCTGGCCGTCGCGGTACACGTTGAAGTCGGTGCCTGTCAGGCCTGTGGCCGAGGAGCCGGTGGCCTCGTGGCCGAGCAGGCGCCAGCTGAGGAAGACGCCCTCGTTCGTTCCCGCGGCCACGAGCCCGCGGTCCAGGTGGTCCAGCTGGATGCCTGGGGTGCCGGGCTTGGTGGAGGAGGGCCCGACGGCGGATGCCGGCGCGGCCAGGCAGCCCACCGTAAGTGCCAGGCCGACAGCCGCAACGGACAAAAGACGCAAAGGGGTGCTGGAGGGATTCATCAGTGAATCCTTTCAATTTTGAGACCGGAAAACGCTTCCCAAGTAATTTAGGGGCGGGGGTGCACCGAAAACAAGCCTTAGCGGTCAGGCCCCTCGCCGCGCCCAGCTGGTGAGCTTGTCCGAGAGCTGCATGTAGCTTTCGTCCACTGCCTTCAGGTCCGGGTTGGCGTCGTACCACTGCACGATTTCCCGGGCGCCATCGGCGAAGGGAATCGTGGCGGTGTAGTCCGGGACGAGGGACTTGATTTTGGAGTTGTCGAAGATCACGGAGTGGGAGCGGTCGCCCAGCAGGTTGGCTCCGAGCTCCGGGCTGGACGCAGCGATGGTTTCCGAGGCAACGTGCACGAGCTCAGGCTCCGCAACTCCGGCTGCCCGCGCAAAGAGCTGGTAGATCTGGTTCCACGGCAGATATTCGTCCGAGGTGATGGTGTAGCTTTCGCCTACTGCCTGGGGCCGGCCCAGCAGCCCCACGAAGGCTTTGGCGAAGTCCTGGCTGTGCGTGAGCGTCCAAAGGGAGGTGCCGTCGCCGTGCACCATCACGGGCAGGCCGGCACGCATCCGGTGGATGTCCGTCCATCCACCTACCATGGCGATCTTGGTCCGGTCGTAGGTGTGGGACGGCCGCACCACCGTCAGCGGAAAGTCGGTGTCCCGGTAGGCCCGGAACAGCAGCTCCTCGCAGGCTATTTTGTTCCGCGAGTATTGCCAGAAGGGATTTTTCAGTGGCGTGGACTCCCGGATCGGCAGCCGCACGGGCGGTTTCTGGTATGCCGATGCGGAACTGATGAATACGTACTGTCCGGTCCTGTCCCGGAACAGGTCCATGCTCGCCTGCGCCTGGTCCGGAGTGTAGGCAATGAAGTCGGCAACGGCGTCGAAACTGCGGCCGTCGAGTACCTTGCGGACGGATGCCGTGTCCCGAATGTCGGCCTGCAGGAGCTCAACCCCTTCCGGGACCGGCCTTGTGGAGCGGCCCCGGTTGAGGATGGTCAGATGGTGCCCCAGCGCGACGGCCCGTTCAGCAGCCGCCGTGCTGATCACCCCGGTGCCCCCGATGAAGAGGATGCTTCTCGGCGACACCGTGTCGGCTGCTGCGGGAAGTGGAGTTACCACGCGTAGTCTTCCGGAGCGGTGCGATGTCCCGGAAAGATGTCATCCAACCGCTTGAGGGCGTCTTCGTCGAGGGTGACGTCAAGGGCCCGGATGGCGGCGTCGAGCTGTTCCTGGGTGCGCGGGCCGACGATCGGTGCGGTGACCGCGGGCTGGGCCAGCAGCCAGGCCAGGGCGATGTCGCCGGGCTCCTGGCCCAGCTCGTCCGCGAAGTCCTCGTACTGGCGGATCTGGTCCTCGTGCTTCTTCAGCGTCTCGGCCGCGCGCCCCTCGGTGCGGCGGACGCCGTCGCGCTCTTTCTTGAGGACGCCGCCCAGGAGGCCACCCTGCAGCGGCGACCACGGGATGAGGCCGAGGCCGTAATCCTGCGCGGCGGGAATGACTTCCAGCTCCACCTGCCGCATAAACAGGTTGTAAATGGACTGCTCGCTCACCAGCCCGGTGTAGTTCCGGCGGCGGGCGGCCTCCTGCGCCTGCGCGATGTGCCAGCCGGCGAAGTTGCTGCTGCCGGAGTACAGGATTTTGCCCTGCTGGACGGCCACCTCGATGGCCTGCCAAATTTCGTCCCACGGCGTGTTTCTGTCGATGTGGTGGAACTGGTAGACGTCGATGTAGTCCGTCTGCAGCCGCTTGAGGCTCGCATCCAGGGCGCGCCTGATGTTGAGGGCGGACAGCTTGGATTCGTTGGGCCGGTCCGTCATGGTGCCGTAGAGCTTGGTGGCCAGCACGGTGTGTTCCCGGCGCTCGCCGCCCTTGGCGAACCAGCGGCCGATGATTTCCTCGGTCCAGCCGCGGTGCCCGACGCCGCCGTAGACGTTGGCGGTATCGAAGAAGTTGACGCCGTTCTCGTGGGCCGAGTCCATGATGCTGTGCGCATCTGCTTCCTCGGTCTGCGGCCCGAAGTTCATGGTGCCCAAACAAAGGCGCGAAACCGTCAGGCCGGAGCGGCCCAGATGGGTGTACTGCATGGAAGCGATCCTTTCAGTGGCTATCCGGACCTACATCTGCGTAAAGGAGGCGACGGCGGGATCGGAGCCCTGGCGGGCGCCCGACTCGAGGGCGGTGATGGCCGCAAGCTCGTCCCCGGACAGGGTGAGGGAGGACGCCGCGAAGTTCTCCCGGATGCGCTGGGGGTTTACCGACTTGGGAATGACAATGTTGCCCTGGGCCAGATGCCATGCGAGCACCACCTGGGCGGTGGTTGCGCCGTGGGCGCCGGCGACGGCGGTGACGGCGTCTCCGTCCAGGTCTGCGCCACGCCCCAGCGGGCTGTAGGCCTCCACCTCGATGCCGGCGTTGCGGCACTTCTTGGCGAGGTCCGCCTGCTGGTAGCTGGGGTGGAGTTCGATCTGGTTGACGGCCGGGACAATTTCCGCGGACTCAAGCAGGGTATCAACGTGGTCCGCCAGGAAGTTTGAGATGCCAATGGCGCGGATCTGGTTGTTTTCGTACAGCCGTTCCATCTCCTTCCAGGCCTGGACGTACAGGCCCTGGGACGGGACCGGCCAGTGGATCAGGTACAGGTCCACATAGTCCAGTCCCAGGGCCTTCCGGCTGTTCTGGAATGCCTCCTGCGCCCGGCCCTGTTCGCCGTTGCGGAGCTTGGTGGTGACAAAGATATCCTCGCGCGGGATGCCCGTGGCAGCGATGGCAGCACCAACGCCGGCCTCGTTCCGGTAGGCGGCGGCGGTGTCGATGTGGCGGTATCCGGCTTCGAAGGCGTCCTCGACGATCCGCTGGGTGTCTTCCGGCGGGACCTGGAAAACACCAAAGCCAAGCTGCGGGATGGTGACGCCGTTGTTCAGTGTCAGCTCTGACATGGGAAGCTCCTTGCATTGTGCTGGTGCTGGGATGGGTGCCGTTGGCCCGGCGGTGAGAAAGCGGTTTCCATCGGCTCGGTATTGAGCCTATGCACTTTTTCGTCCCGCGTCAGTAAGTCAGGCTGATCCTCTTTTTCCTAGGACTGCCAGTCCTACCTTCGTTGTAGAAGGGGGCAACGCGCGCCGTGCACAATGGTCAGCATGGGTCAAAGTGCCGAGTTCGGAAAGTTCCTCAAAGCCATGCGGTCCCGGTTGAGTCCGGAAGACGCCGGCGCCGGCCCCACCACCGGGGCCCGCAGGGTCCCCGGGCTTCGCCGTGAGGAGGTGGCCCGGCTGGCCGGCGTCAGCACGGACTACTACGTACGCCTGGAACAGGGCAGGAACATCCATCCGTCCCGGACGGTCCTCGAAGCAGTCTCGCGGGCACTGCGGCTGGACAGCACGGAACACGCGCACATGCTGGACTTGCTGGAGAATTGTGCCGGTAACCCGCGCGTTGGCGCCCCCGCTGCGCAGGGGGTCCGGCCTGCGCTGTCCCACCTGCTCGAGGCTGTGGGGGATGTACCCGCCATGTTGCTGGGGCGGCGCACCGATGTGCTCGCGGCAAACAGGATGGCCCGCCTGCTTTTTGCCGACTTCGCGGCCCTACCCGCGGCCGAGCGTAACCTCACCCGCTGGCTGATCCTGGATCCGGCAGCCCGGGGCTTGTTCCGCGACTGGAAGACCGTGGCTGCCGAAGCCGCCGGCGCCCTGCGGCTGGACGTGGGACGGCACCCCAATGACGTGCAGGCCAACCAGTTGGTGGGCGAGCTTGCCGTGCACAGTGAGCATTTCCGGCAGTGGTGGGCGGGGCACCGGGTGGCAACCCGCTCGGCCGGAACCGTTCGCCTGCACCATCCGGCCGTCGGGGACCTGGAACTGAACTTTGAAACCCTTGCCCTGCCGGACGACCCCGACCAGACGCTCCGGTTCTATTCCGCCCGCCCCGGCACGCCGTCGTCGGACGCGCTGGCGCTGCTTGCCTTGAACGCCGTGCCTGGACATTCAGGCACGCTTGATGTGGAAGCCGCCGCCTCATCCGCTGCCGACCAGGCCGGGGCGAACTGAAGCTTTCCCTTTCTGTACATCTGTCCAGAAGGGCGGGCTGATTCTGGCCAGCCGCCCATTGGTGCTGGCCATGGCCGTTCCTAGGCTTGAGGAACAAGCTCCCGCCCACCAAGGATGGTCTCAAAGATGAAACGCATCGCCCTGCTGAAGGAACGCCAGGCAGGTAACGCCGGCAGCCCCGCGTCCACGGCAACCGGCTCGCACTGCCCGGTATCCGGGCTCTGGAGCCCGGACCACGATCCCCACACGGTGCTGTCCTTCTTCGAAGGACACGTGTTCCCGGCGTTCGACGGCGTTCCCACCGTCTGGCGGCGCCGCGCAGCCGCGAACTAGGTTCTCTTAAACAAGATGACCCGCAGCCGGCGTCCTTCGAACGCCGGCTGCGGGTCAGTCTGTACTCCTAGCGGTCCTCGAGGCGGAAACCAATCTTCATGGTGACCTGCCAGTCCGCGATCTTGCCCTCTTCCAGGTGCCCGCGAATCTCCTTCACCTCGAACCAGTCGAGGTTCCGCAGCGTTTGGGACGCCTTGGCGATTCCGTTCCGGACGGCGTCATCCACACCCTGGTCCGACGTGCCGACAATTTCAGAAATGCTGTACGTGTGGTTGGACAAGTTCGCTCCTCGTGGTCGTCGTTGCTCCCGGTTGCGGGCGGTCCTTGAAGACTAGTGGGACAACCCGGGGCTGGCCAGCCCTGATGCCGGGTGCCAGTTCCGATCGCAGAGAGTCGCCGGCCAGGAGTTTTTGGACAGATGCCACGACTTCCGGACCCTCGAAGTCCCGTTATCTGCCCAAAAACCTTTGGGGGAGGCGAGCCCCTACTTGGCCGGAAGGACCAAATTCTTCAGGTCATCCAGGGTCTGCTGCATATGGGCGTCCATGGCCTGCCGCGCCCGCGAAGCGTCCCGGGACTGCAACGCGTCCGCGATGTTCTGGTGGTGGCCGATGGCATGCTCCTGGATCTCGGGCACTGCCGACGTCTCGGCCCGGCGCTTCTCCAGGACCCGGTGGAGCGGTTCGAACAGGACGGAGACAAACACGTTCCCCGAGGCGCGCAGGATCACGTCGTGGAAGGCGAGGTCCGCCTCCACGAAGGCCGCCACATCGTTGACCTCGTGGGCCGCCTTCATGGCTGAGATGTAGGAGAACAACGCCTCGGTGTCCTCCATGGAGATACGTTCCGCCGCAAGCTCGCAGGCGCCCGTCTCCAGCATGCGGCGGAGTTCGATCAGCTGGACGCTGGCTTCGGCTTCGTTCTTCCCCTCTGATGCTGCCCGCAGGACGGCTTCCAGCGACGTCCAGCGGCTCAAGGGATTCACGAAAGTGCCGCGGCCGCGCTCCACGCTCAGGATCTGCTGGGCCTGGAGGGTCTTCATCGCTTCGCGCACGGTCATCCGGCTGACTTCGTGCCGGGCGCTTAATTCATGCTCACCCGGAACCGTGGCGCCGGGCGGGAATTCCCCCTCGATGATGCGGTCCAGCAGCTCATCGGCCACAACGCCGACCAGCGATTTCCTTGCCATACTGCCCCCGCTTCTGCGCCGGGATCGTTCCCGGCCGATGTCCGACAAGTCTACTTGCGTGCCTTTATGCCGTGTGCCACACTAACAATCAAATGCAAGATGTCAGACATCTGACAGATAATTGAAATCACGATCCGCCGCCCGGATTACTACACAACGGAGTGCACTGTGACGCTTGAAGCAGACGTTCTGGCCGCCTACCCAGCGGAAGTCCAGGTCCCCGCCACCCTCGTGGCCAGCACGCTCGCTGCCTCCAACGCCGGCGCTCCCCGGGTGCTGGTAGTGCTCGACGACGACCCGACCGGAACGCAGTCCGTGGCAGACCTGCCCGTCCTCACCCGCTGGGAGGTGGAGGACTTTATCTGGGCCTTCGCGCAGAACAAGCCGGCGGTCTACGTCCTCACCAATACCCGCAGCCTGGACCCTGCCGAAGCCGCTGCCCGTAACGCAGAGGTGGTCCGGAACGCCCTCGCCGCCGCCGGATCGCCGGACGCCCTCCGGCTCGGTTTCGTCAGTCGCAGCGATTCGACCCTCCGCGGCCACTACCCGCTGGAACCTGACGTTATTGCCGCCACCGTTGCCGATGTCAGCGGTGAGGGTACGGACGGCGTGGTCCTGGTTCCCGCATTTCCCGACGCCGGCCGCGTCACCATCGGCGGCGTCCACTATATGCGCGGCACCGGTGATGCTGCGGGTACGCTGACCCCGGTGTCGGAGACGGAGTTCGCCAAGGACGCCACCTTTGGTTTCGCTACGTCCGTTATGGCGGAGTACGTCGAAGAGAAGTCGCAGGGCCGCTTCGCGGCGGATGCCGTCATCGTACTGGACCTCAACATCATCCGCGCCGGTGCCTCCGCCGAGAACCCTGCCGTTTCCGCCAAGGCCATCGCCGACGCAATCGAACCCGCCACCGACTCCACGCCGATCGTCGCCGACATCGTCACCGAGAACGACCTTCGCGCCCTGGCCCTGGGACTGGAGGAAGCAGAGCGCCGCGGCAAGAAGCTCCTCTACCGGGTAGGTCCGCCCTTTGGCCGCGCCCGGATCGGACAGGAGATCCGCGGCGAGCTCACCGGCGCCGAAGCCTACGCCGGCAACACTCCCTCCGAGGCCGGCGGCCTCATTGTGGTCGGCTCGCACGTGGGAGTCACCACCCGCCAGCTCAAGGTCCTCACTGACCAGCACAGCGCTGCCCGCATCGTGGAGATCGACGTCGAAAAGCTCCTGGCTGCGGAGTCGGAAGCCGCCGAACACCTGGACCGGACGGTGGAAAGTGTTGTCGAAGCCCTGCGCGTCGGTGACGTCATTGTCCACACCAGCCGCCTGCTCATCAAGACCGACGACCCGGCCGAAAGCCTGCGGATCGCCCGCACCGTGTCCGCCGCCGTCGTCGCCGTGGTGAACCGGACGCTCAAGACCTTCCCGCCGCGGTTCGTTATCGCCAAGGGCGGCATCACGTCCTCCGACGTCGCCGCCCACGGCCTGGAAATCCGCCATGCCATTGTCCGCGGCCCCATGCTCCCGGGCATCGTCAGCCTCTGGGAACCCGTGGACGGCCCTGCCAAGGGCATTCCCTACATCGTCTTCGCCGGCAACGTGGGCGACGACGAATCCCTCGCCCAGGTCACGCGCAAGCTCAGTAACACTTTCTAATTCAATGGAGAACACCATGACCAGCAACTACACCGTCACCGTCCTTGGCCTCGGCGCCATGGGCCTGCCCATGGCCACCCGCATGGCTTCCCAACTGACCGTCCACGGCTTCGACATCGCAGAAGCCCGCCTGAAGCTCGCCGAAGAAGCAGGCATCACCACCTTCGCCACAGCCCGTGAAGCCGCGAAGGGCGCCGACGCCGTCCTGCTCGCCGTCCGCAACGGCGAACAGCTTACCGACGTCCTGTTCGGCGAGAACGGCGTGGCCTCCGTACTGGAGCCGGGCGCCGTCGTCATCCTTGGCAGCACTGTCGGCACCGAAGCCATCCCCGCCACCGTCGAAAAGCTCGCAGAATACGGCGTTGACCTGGTGGACGCCCCGCTGTCCGGCGGTCCCAAGCGCGCCGGCGAAGGTGACCTGCTGATCGTCGTCGGCGCTTCCCCCGAGGCCCGCGCAAAGGCAGCCCCCGCCCTGGAACTGCTCGCCTCCACCCTCACCGTTGTGGGCGACAAGCCCGGCGACGGCCAGGCCCTCAAGACCGTCAACCAGCTCCTCTGCGGCGTCCACATCGCCGCGGCAGCCGAGGCCCTCGCCCTCGCCGACGCGCTCGGGCTGGACCAGGAGAAGACCCTCGCCGCGCTTGAGGCAGGCGCCGCCGGCTCCTTCATGCTCTCCAACCGAGGCCCGCGCATCCTCGAGGCCTACAGCGAGGAAGGTGCCGAGGTGCTCAGCCGCCTGGACATCTTCGTCAAGGACATGGGCATCGTGGGCAAGGCCACCCGCGCCGCCGGACTGGCGGCCCCGGTTGCTGCCGCCGCCGAGCAGCTCTACCTGCTGGGCCAGGCGCAGGGCCTCGCCGCCGCCGATGACTCCGCCGTCATCAAGGTGGTCGCCCCGTCCAAGCGCACCAACTAACTCCCTCCCTCCTCCGCAGTTTTTGTCCAGATATGCCGACTTAAAGGTCCTCGAGGCCTGCATATCTGGACAAAAACTCTAAGGAGAAGGTGCGACGGCGGCGCTCCCCGTCCGCCGTCGTCGCACCCCCAGCGTTCCCCCTACCAACAAGCTCGCTAGGCTTAACTGGCGACGTCAAAGGAGACACACCGATGAGCGCATTAGCTCTTTTGGCCATAGCAGCGGCGGGCGTCGCCCTGCTGCTCGTGGCCGTCATCAAGTTCAAGATCCCCGCCTTCCTCGCCCTGCTCGTGGTCAGCGTCGCCGTTGCCCTGGTTGCCGGCATCCCCCTGCCGGACGTCATCAAGACCGTGACTGAAGGCATGGGCGGAACCCTCGGTTCCGTGGCCATCCTGGTAGGCCTTGGCGCCATGCTGGGCAAGATGATCGAAATCTCCGGGGGCGCCCAGTCCCTGGCCGGCAAGTTCACCCAGCTGCTCGGCCCCCGCCGGGTCATTGCCGCCCTCACCGCCGCCGCGTTCCTGCTGGCGATTCCCGTCTTCTTCGACGTCGGATTCATCATCCTGATCCCCATCGTGTACGGCTTCGCCAAGGCAGCCGGCGTCAACCCCGTCAAGATCGGCCTGCCGGTCGCCGCCATCATGCTGGCCATCCACGTGGTGGTTCCGCCGCACCCCGGTGTTGTTGGCGGCGCAGGAATCCTGGGCGCCGACATCGGCTGGACCACTATCCTGGGCCTCGTGCTCTGCATCCCCGTGGGCGTCCTGGGTTACTTTGTTGCCCGGAAGCTGAACCGCCGCGAGTTCGCCATGCTTCCGGCCACAGCCGAGCAGTTCCGCCTGTTCGGCACCGGCAACTCGCAGGTGGAGCAGGAAGCTGCTCAGGGAACCTCGAAGGTTGCCGTCAAGACCGAGGTCAAGACCGCGCCGAGTCCCGCGATGATCATCACCTTGATCGTCCTGCCCATCCTGATGATCATGGTCGGCACTGTCGGCGCCGTCATCCTGCCCAAGGACTCTTTCCCTGCCCAGCTCGCCGCCTTCGTCGGCGCGCCACTGATCGCCCTCCTCACCGCCCTGGGCCTTGCCTACTACTTCCTGGGCATCCGTCGCGGCTGGTCCTCGCAGCACACGGGTGAAGTCATGGACTCAGCCCTCGCCCCGACGGCAATCGTTATCCTCGTCACCGGTGCCGGCGGCGTTTTCGGCAAGGTACTGACCGTATCCGGCATCGGCAAGGCCCTCGCCGAAGGGCTTCAGACGGCAGGCTTGCCGGTCATTGTGATGGCCTTCGTCCTGGCAGCCATCCTGCGTGCATCCCAAGGTTCGGCGACCGTCGCGATCATCACCACCGCAGGCCTGCTGGCAGCATCCGTTGCCGAGGGCGGGTACTCGCCCATCCAGACGGCGCTCATCCTCGTCGCCATCGGCTTCGGCGCCTTCGGACTCAGCCACGTCAACGATTCCGGTTTCTGGATTGTCACCCGGTACCTGGGGCTTTCCGTGGCTGACGGGCTGCGGACCTGGACCGTCCTGACCACCATCCTGGGCCTGGCCGGTTTCGCCCTGACATTCCTTGTCTGGATGCTCGTGGGAGGCCTGGGCGTCTGATGCGCACCCGTCTCGACCACCTGGTCACCTCAGCCCTGCAGCAGGGTTCCGCAGTCCCTGCCTTCACCTGCTACGACTTCACCACGGCACTGGCCGTGGTCGCCGCTGCCGAGGAGTGCGGCCGCGGCGTCATCCTGCTGGTGGCGCCCAAGACCGCCGCGACGCCCAACGGGCTGCGGCTGATCGCCGCGCTTCGCGGCCTGGCCGACGCCGCATCCGTTCCGGTGGCGGTGCAGCTTGACCATGCCTCGGACCTTCGGGTGATGAACGACGCCGTCGCGGCAGGGGCGGATTCCGTCCTCGCCGACGGTTCGTCCCTTCCTTACGAGGAAAACATCGCCCTGGTAGTCGCCGCCCGCGACCTGCTGGGCGCCGGCGTCGTCCTCGAAGCCGAGCTGGGCGGCCTGGCCGGGGACGAGGACAGGGCGTTCTCCGCGGACCAGCCCGCTGAGGGGGCTGGAGTGTCCGTCGCCGGCCTGACAGATTCCGCCCAGGTGGAGGACTTCGTGGCACGGACCGGCGCGCAACTGCTGGCCGTCGCCGTCGGCAATGTCCATGGCAGGTACAAGGGCGAGCCGCAGCTTCGCTGGGACGTGCTGCAGGACATCGCCGTACGGACGCACATTCCGCTGGTGCTGCACGGTGCCTCCGGCATCCCCGCCGAGGAGCTGGTGAAGGCCGCGGCCATGAACGTGGGAAAGGTCAACTTCAACACCGAACTCCGCACCGGCGTGCTGGCCACCCTGCAGGAGCAGCTCCCTGTCCACCGGGCGGACGGCGAGAACCTGCAGGCCCTGCTGGGCCACTGGAACGCGTCCGCGGCGGACTTCGCCGCCGGAACGCTCGCCACCCTCAGCCGCTAGGGCAGCCGCAACAGCACTCCGCCCAACCTGTGCCTGCTCCTGCCCGGCATTGCGCAGGCGGCCCTCCTGGAACTGGTACGGCCGGCGCTGGTTCCGGCCGCCTCGAGGACCGTACGACGCCGTCGCCCGGCACCCGCTGCCTGACCGCCCGGGTGGCGGGCGCCGTCGTCGTGGTTTCCTTCCGGTGGCGGCCGCGGCGTTCGGCGGCCTCACGCCTGGTCTGCTGGCGGGCGGGGCAGCCTGCTTCGGCCTGGCCCTGCTTCTGGTGCGCGGGCATTGCCAGCCGGATGAAGTAGTGCCAGTGTCGAACCATGACCGAGAACACAATGTCCACCGAGGATAAGTTCACCCCCGATGTCACGCTGCGGCGCAACGACGCGGAGCACCGTTACGAACTGCTCGTGGGCGGCACTCTCGCGGTCCAGTCCAATTTCGAGGACCTGCCCGGGCACATCGACTTCATTCGCACCGAAACCGCCAAGGACTTCGAGGGCCGGGGCTTGGGGAAAGTCCTGGCGCATTTTGCCCTGGATGACGTCGTGGCAACCGGCAAGCGCATCATCCCGCACTGCCCGTTTATCACGGGCTACCTCCGAAAGCACGAGGGCTACGAACAGTTCGTGGATTGGCCCGAGGGGTAGCTTTCCCGGCTCCTGGCGTTAGTGGTCCGGCCGCGCCGGGTACGGCACCTGCAGTGCACGTGGGCAAGCGGAAGGACACCATGGCCCCTCAGGAACACCTGTTCGACGTTGCCGTCATCGGCGGCGGACCTGCCGGGCTGAGCGCCGGTATCGCGCTCGCAAGGGCGCTGCGTTCGGTACTGGTGGTCGACGCCGGCGGGCAGCGGAACCTCAGCGCCCGGGGAGTGCACGGTTTCCTGAGCCGCGAGGGCATGAGCCCGCAGGATCTCGTTGCGGCCGGCCGGGAGGAACTGGAACGGTACGGCGGGACGGCCGAGCATGGCCTGGTGACCTCAGTCCGCCGGGTGGAGGACACGTTCGTCCTGTCGCTGAAGGGCGGCGGGACCCGCTCCGCCCGCCGGTTGCTGGTGGCCACCGGCATCTCCGATGATTTGCCGGCAATTCCCGGGCTGGCGGAACGCTGGGGGCGGGACGTGCTGTACTGCCCCTATTGCCACGGCTGGGAGATCCGCGGCCAGAAGATTGGCATCCTCGCGGCCGACGCCAAATCGGCGGCAGAAGCCCTGACCTTCCGGCAATGGAGCAAGGACGTGACCCTCTTCCTGAACGGCACAGTGAAGCTTAACGCAGAGGAAGCCGAACAGCTGCAGGCGCGGGGTGTCCGCGTGGTGGAAGGCAGGGTGGTTGGCCTCGACGTCCGGGAGGACAAACTGGCGGGCGTGACGCTCGACGGCGGTGCTTCCGTCCCCTTGCAGGTGCTGGCCATCAGCCCGGTCACCACGAGCAAAGCCAACATGCTCCAGCAGCTCGGGCTTGAGCCGTGCGGGCTTGAGGAGGGGGAGGGCAGCTGCCTGGAGACGGACGAGTCCGGGCGCACCGCCTGCCCCGGAGTCTGGGCTGCCGGGAACGCCGTCGACGTTTCAGCGCAAGTAATGACGGCTGCGGCGGCCGGACTTCGGGCTGCCGCGGCCATTAACGCGGATCTGGTGCTGGCCGATACTCAACAGGCAGTAGCGGCCGCCAGGGCCTGATTCCGGCCGTGCCCGGCTTACCGGCGTGAAGGTGGGGACCCTGCAAACACGGAACCCGGGAGACCGGAACGCAATGGTCCGGCACTCAAGAGTGCCGGACTACGCAGGGTGGGAGCGGTCAGCTCGCGAGGGCCTGTTCCGGGACCTGCGCGCCGGCAGCGGGATCGTCGATGGTGAAGCCGCAGGCGCAGCGGTAGGTCACGACGTTCCCGGACTCCGCCGGCGCCATGCCCAGCGGGACCATGCCCTCAACGTCAACGTATACAGGCTGCCGGATGGGCAGCTCTGCGGGATCAATGCGTTCCATGGGCATGCGGCAATGCATGCGTGAATTCAACGTGACCAGCAACCCCATGTCCACGGGCTGGGTGATGCCGAGAAGAGCCTCCACTCCATCGCTTCGTTCCCCAAACGCCGTCAACTGGTCTTCGATTGCTGTAGTCATCTCTGTTCATCCTTGGGCTTCTTCACGAGGTTGCCCGCGTTGGCAACCCCGCCGCGAACTGCTTGCGGAGGTTCACTTACATCACATACCTAAGCATGCTTACTAATAGCCGGGCAAATCGGAGTGTGGCCCAGGGCACACGTTATGCCTGTTTTGTTTGGCTTTGCCGCCTGCTTCCGGCGTGCATCAAAGAGGCTGTAAGTGCCGGCGCTGCCACTGCAGCGCATGCCAGAACAGGAGGCCGACGACGGCCGCGACGCCGGTCACGATCAGGTACGGAGCGAACGTGAGGACGATGTAGGAAACCGGCACCTGCCCGCTGGCGGGCATGGTGTTGGCCATGGCGCTGGTGATGGCCCAGGCCCCGCCGCCAATCAGCGCTGCCGCTATCAGCCAGAGGGCCGCAATGAAGGGGTTCACTGTAGGCGCTGGCCGCCTCCCGGCTTCCGCCTGCGGGGTTTCCGGGCCTGCCGGGACGGGATTGCCGTGCTGGTCCACTTCCCGGAATCCAACTGCACTTGCCTGCTGTTCCACGTGTTCCCCCTGTGTTCGTTGGTGCCCGACGGCCGCCGGTAGGCCCACCCTAGCCGCTTGCCGCCGCGTCTGCCCGCCGGCATAAAGCTGCCCCCACCGCCATGGATGACTCAACAAGGCAGGGCATTTTGCAGCAGAAACGCAGCTTTGTGCCAGTCAATGACCCAGGAGTGACGCCAAAATTCCCGGAATGGCAGGGCAAAAAGAAATAGGGCACAAAAGTTTGATTAGAAGGGATACCTAAGTAAGGCTTGCCTTTGTAATTCCCCTATGCCCCCAAAGGAAGACGAGTGCCGCTGATGCCCCGCCTTGACGAGTTGCACGTGGATGACCCCCGCTGTGAAGTCCGCACCGATCCGGAGCCGCCGGGGCAGGACTTCGGCTCGCGGGTGGAACTCGCACTCGGAGCCACCAGCCACCTCTTCAACGCCAGGAACTCGCCGCGCTACGTAGCGCAGGTCCTGCAGGGCGTCACCGCCGTGGCCACAAAGCTGGAGCGCACCACCCGCCCGTTCACCGGCGTTGGACCCGCCGAGATGAAGGCCCGCGTGGCCGCCGTCGACCTTGATGCGCCGCTGCCGGACACGGCAGCCGCACTGCTGGAACTCGAGGATGTCTACCTCCGGGACGCCGTGTACTTCCACGACGCCAAGTACGCCGCCCACCTCAACTGCCCGGTGGTGATTCCGGCCCTGGTGGGGGAGGCCGTCCTGTCCGCCGTGAACTCCTCCCTGGACACGTGGGACCAGAGCGCCGGCGGCACAATGATCGAACGGCGCCTTGTCGACTGGGCGGCCGGACGCCTGGACCTGGGCGGCAACGCCGACGGCATCTTCACATCCGGCGGCAGCCAGTCCAACCTCCAGGCCCTGCTGATCGCGCGCAACCACTCCGTGGCAGGCCTCCGCCAGGACCCCACCCGGAGCGGCCTGCGGCTTCCGGCGCTGCTGGACACCCTGCGGATCTTCACGTCCGAGGACAGCCACTTCAGCATCCAGAAGTCGGCGTCCATGCTCGGGCTCGGGTTCGACGCCGTCATCACCGTCCCCTGCACCCCGGACCACCGGATGGATCCGGCGGCACTGGCGGAGGCCATGGCGGAGGCCCGCGACGCCGGCCTGACCGCCATGGCAGTGGTGGCCACCGCCGGGACTACGGACTTCGGCGCGGTGGACCCGCTCGCGGAGCTCGCAGCTCTGGCCCGGGCCTACGGCGCGTGGTTCCACATCGATGCCGCCTACGGCGGCGGTCTGATGGTCTCCGGCCGTTACCGCCACCTCCTGGACGGCACACGCCTTGCCGACTCCGTCACCGTGGACTTCCACAAGACCTTCTTCCAGCCGGTCAGCTCCAGCGCCCTCCTGGTGCGCGAGTCCGCCATGCTGCGGCACATAACCTACTACGCGGACTACCTGAACCCGGAAAGCGCCGCCCTGGCCGAGATCCCCAACCAGGTGGACAAGAGCATCCAGACCACCCGCCGCTGCGATGCGCTCAAGCTGTGGCTGACGCTCCGGATCATGGGCGCCGACGCCGTCGGCGCGCTCTTTGACGAAGCCATCGACCTCGCCGCCCGCGTGGGTTCCCTGCTTGCCGCCGACGACGACTTCGAACTTGCCGCGGCTCCCCGACTGAGCACCCTGGTGTTCCGGTACCGTCCGCTGCTGGAAGGCGGCGAACGCCTTTCCGAGGATGAAGCGGACCGCATCAACCCTGCCATCCGGTCAGCCGTCTTCGCCTCCGGCGAGGCAGTGGTTGCCGGCACCAAAGTGGCAGGCCGGCACTACCTGAAGTTCACCCTCCTGAACGCCGAGGCCACCTTGGAGGACATCGCCGAGATCATCGCACTCCTGCGCACCACGGGCGCCGGCCTGCTGCACGGCGCTGGCCAGCTGGAAAAGGAAGCCACCGCATGAGCACCCCTGGCAACCGCAGGATCCACGACTTCGCCGCCATCGGCGTCGGGCCCTTCAACCTGGGACTGGCCGCCCTCACCCAACCGCTGGAAGGACTGGACGCCGTCTTCCTGGAACAACGGGAGTCCTTCGACTGGCACCCCGGCATGATGCTGGAGCCCGCCCACCTCCAGGTTCCCTTCATGGCTGACCTGGTGACCCTGGCGGACCCCACCTCGCCGTATTCGTTCCTCAACTTCCTGAAGCAGACGGGGCGGCTCTACCGCTTCTACATCCGGGAAAACTTCTACGCCCTCCGCGCGGAGTACAACCAGTACTGCCAGTGGGTGGCCGGGCAGTTGCCGTCCGTGCGTTTTGGCACGGCTGTGCTGGATACGGCGTACGACGACGGCGTGTACCGGCTTTCGTTGTCCGGTCCCGACGGGCCGGAGGTGCTGTACGCGCGGCGGCTTGTGCTGGGCACCGGCACCTCGCCCTGCGTCCCCGAGGCCGGCGCCGGCATTGTGGCCGCTGCCGCCGCCGGACGCGGGGGAGTGGCCTTCCATAACGCCGACTACCTGGCCCGCAAGGCCGAACTGCAGCAGAAACGCAGCATCACCGTCCTTGGCAGCGGCCAGAGTGCTGCCGAGATCTACTACGAGCTGCTGCAGGAAGCTGACGTCCACGGATACCAGCTCAACTGGGTGACCCGTTCCGGCCGGTTCTTCCCCCTGGAGTACACCAAGCTGACCCTGGAGATGACCTCGCCCGAGTACGTGGACTACTTCCACGCCCTTCCGCAACAACAGCGCGACCAGCTGAACAAAAACCAAAAGAACCTCTACAAGGGCATCAACTCGGACCTGATCGACGCCATTTACGATCTCCTCTACACCAGGAGCCTGTCCGGCATGGTGGACACCCAGCTGCTCACGCACTCCACCCTCACGGCCGCGGAATGGGATCCGGCCGCCGGAACGCACACCCTGCACCTGCACCACGACGAGCAGGGCGCCTCCTACACGCTGGACAGCGAAGCAGTGGTGATGGCCACCGGGTACAACTACCGCGAACCCGGTTTCCTGGCAGGTATCCGGGACCGGATCGCACGTGACAGTGCCGGAAGGTTCGCCGTGGACCGGAACTACGGCACCGGCGTCGAGCCCGGCGAAATCTTCGTCCAGAACGCGGAACTGCACACGCACGGCTTCGCCACCCCGGACCTGGGCATGGGCGCCTACCGCAATTCCTGCATCCTCCGGGAAATTACCGGCCGCGAGGTGTACCCCGTGGAGCGCAGCATAGCCTTCCAGCAGTTCGGGGTGCCCGCCGCCGTGCCCGTGGAGGTGCCCGCATGAGGTTTACATTCCGGTGCCTTGACGCCGCAGCGGACGCGCCGCTGCTGCACAGCTGGGTGACCCAGCCGTACGCCTCCTTCTGGGGCATGCTGTCGGCAAGGGTGGAAGACGTGGTGGAGGAGTACCAAAAGATCCAGGCGAGCGGCCACCACCACGCCCTGCTGGGGCTGGATGGCGGTGTCCCCGCCTTCCTGATGGAGGAGTACCTTCCGGCGTCGTCGCCGCTGGCGGGTCTGTATCCCGTCCAGCCCGGTGACGTGGGGATGCACCTGCTGGTGGCGCCGCCGTCGAACGGGCCCGAGGCCGGCTACACCACCGCGGTGATGGACGCCGTTCTGGGACGGCTGTTCGCCGCGCCGGACTTGGAGCGGGTGGTGGTGGAACCGGATGCCCGGAACACCAGGATCCACGCCCTCAATGAACGGCTGGGCTTCCAGCCCGCGGGGCTGGTCACGCTGCCGGACAAGGAAGCGCTGCTGAGCTTCTGCAGCCGGTCCGATTACCTGGCCGCCCGAGCGGTGCCCGCCGCTGCCGGCACCGCCATCACCGAACCCACCACCCGTACGCCCGTCCCGCAGGGAGCATGAACATCACCATCCACCCCGACCCCCTTATTCCCGCCCCGGCCGGCACGGAGTTCGCTGCAGCGCCCCACCTGTCACCTGAACGCTGGGAGCAGGCAAACCGGCACCTGCTCCGCAAGGCGCTCGCCGAGTTCTCGCACGAGCGGATCCTTGCGCCGGAACTGGTCACCGGCGTGGAGGGAAGCGGCACCTATCGGCTCCGCAGCGGCGACGGCGTCCACGAATACCTCTTCAAGGCCCGGATCCTGGAGCTTGAGCACTGGTCCATCGACGCCGCGTCCATCCGGCATGTCCAGGACGGCACCGAAGCGCCGCTGGACGTCCTGGAATTCATCACCGTCTTCCACAAAACTCTCGGCATCAGCATCCAAATGCTGCCGGTATACCTCGAGGAAATCAGCAGCACCCTGGCCAGCCACGCCTACAAGCAGTGGGCGGGCCAGCCGGCCGCCAGGGAACTCGCAGCCGGTGTCACCGGGGGACGCGATGTTGCCGCGGACTTCCAGGCAATCGAACGGAGCATGACCGAGGGCCACCCCTGCTTCGTGGCCAACAACGGCCGGCTTGGTTTCGGCATCAGCGACTACCACGCCTTCGCGCCAGAGACCGGTGCCGCGGTGCAGCTGGAATGGATCGCCGTCCACCAGAGCCGTGCCGTCTTCACCTCCACCCCAGGACTGGGGTACCGGGAGCACCTTGAAGCCGAACTCGGACCGCTGGCGGAAGACTTCACCAACGAGCTGAGGCTGCAGGGCCTGGACCCGGACGGGTACTTCTTCATGCCCGTCCACCCGTGGCAGTGGGAGAACAAGCTCACCGTCACCTTTGCTGCGGAAATTGCCCGGCAGCGCATCGTCTACCTGGGCGCGGGGACCGACCGGTACCAGGCACAGCAGTCCATCCGCACCTTCTTCAACACCACAGCCCCGGAGCGGAACTACGTCAAGACCGCCATGTCGGTCCTGAACATGGGCTTCATGCGCGGCCTCTCACCCCAATACATGAAGGCCACTCCGGCCATCAACGACTGGCTGCGGAACCTGGTCGAAGCTGACGGTGCCCTGCAGCGGCGCGGCTTCACCATGATCGGCGAAATCGCGGCCCTCGGCTACCACAACGGCTACTACGAGGCCGGTTCGGCCAACGGCTCGCCGTACCGCAAGATGCTGTCCGCGCTGTGGCGGGAAAGTCCGCTGCCGCTGCTGCGCGACGGGCAGCAGCTGGCCACCATGGCCTCGCTCCTGCACGTGGACGCGCAGGGCAAGCCGATGGTCTCCGCGCTCATCGAGCGCTCCGGGCTGGCCCCGGTGGACTGGCTCCGCCGATACTTCGAGGCGTACCTGGTGCCGCTGGTGCACTGCCTGTTCCGGTACGAGCTGGCGTTTATGCCGCACGGCGAGAACGTCATCCTGGTACTTGAAGACGGCGTGCCCGTCCGGGCCGTCATGAAGGACATCGCCGAGGAGATCGTGGTGATGGGTGACCGGCTGGAGCTGCCCGAAGAACTGTCCCGGATCAAGGCTTCCATCCCCGAGGGTGAGAAGGTGCTGGCGATCTTCACGGACATCTTCGACTGCATCTTCCGCTTCCTGGCGGCCCTGCTCGAGGAGGACGAAATGCTGGGGCAGGAGGAGTTCTGGGGGACCGCCGCCGCCGCGGTCAAGGATTACCAGGGACAGCACCCGGAACTCGCGGACCAGTTCACCCGGCACAACCTCTTCGCCGCGGACTTAGAACTGTCCTGCCTGAACCGGCTCCAGCTCCGCAACAACCAGCAGATGCTGGACCTGGCCGACCCCTCGGGCGGGCTGCAGATGGCGGGCCGGCTCGCCAACCCGCTGGCCAGGTTCGCGTAGGAGGGGAATGAAGCCCGCTGGTGGCTAGGCTTGCAGCATGACGCCAACCACCGGAACCACCGCCCTCATCACCGGAGCCAGCGCGGGACTGGGCGCAGAATTCGCCCGGCAGTTCGCCGCCCAGGGTTTCAACCTGGTGCTCGTGGCACGCAACCGGGTCCGCCTCGAAACCGCCGCGGCGGGCCTGGAACGGCGCTATGGAATCACGGCTGAGGTGCTCCCCGCCGACCTGACGGACGACGCGGGAGTGGCCGCCGTCGTCGCACGCCTGTCCGATCCCGGGCGGCCGGTGGGGATCCTGGTGAACAACGCAGGGATCGGCCTGCTGCACAACTTCGAGGACAACCGCATCTCGGAGGAGAAAAAGCACCTGAAGCTGCACGGCGAGACGGCCATGGTCCTCACGCATGCCGCGCTCAAGGGCATGCTGGAACGCCGCGACGGCAGGATTATCAACGTGGCAAGCATTGCCGCGTTCCTGCCGCGCGGCACCTACTCGGCCGCGAAGGCGTGGCTGGTGAGCTTCAGCCGCTGGGCCAACCTCGCCTACCGCAAGCAGGGGATCAGGGTCACGGCGGTCTGCCCGGGCTTCACCCACACCGAGTTCCACGACCGGATGGGCATGGATAAGTCGGTGGCGCCGTCGTGGGCCTGGCTGCACGCGGACCGTGTGGTGCGCGAGGCCCTGGCGGACAACGAGCGCGGCCGGGCAGTGTCCATCCCGTCCAGACGCTACAAGCTTGTGGCCGCCGTGGCCCGGGTGGCGCCGCCCAGGCTAGTGGCGGGGCCGGCGCGGAAACCGAAGTAGGGGCGCCGGCAGGGAGGTTAGTGTCCGCGGTCCGGTCCGGCGCACGGCCACCACCACGGCTATACCCACAAGGGCGCCCACCAGCGTCTCCACGGCGCGTTCCAGGATCAGCAGGCCCGGGTCCATGGGGGCGGCGAGCTGCGTCATCAGCAGGATGACCGGCGTGAACGAGACCATGGCAAACCCGTAATGCCGGGTCATGAACAGCTCGGTGGTGAACTGGAACAGGATGACCAGCAGCGCCAGCAGCACGGCCTGCTGCCCAGGAAACAGGCCCGTAAGCGTCCAGGGCCCGGGAAGAAGTACGACGGCGGTCACCGCCAGCCCCACGAACGTCCCCACGATGCGGTGGATGCCCCGGCGGACGCTGCTGGGGAGGTCGGCTCCGGCAAGCGGCACGGCGGCGGCCGCCATCGCCCAGTGCGGGTGGCCGCTGCCGCTCAGCACACCAGCCGTTCCGGCCGCTCCCACCGCCAGCACGTACCTGGCTGCGTGGACCAGGATTTCCCTCGGTGCCGCTGCGGCCGGCTTGCTGCGGACGGCGCCGCGCTGCCAGGACCTGTGGAGGATCCAGCCGCTGAAGCCCACGGCCAGTGAGAATGCAGCGGATGCGGCAGCGATGGACAGTGCCGTATACCAGGGGACCACCGTGGGGACCGATGCGCAGGCACCCAGGGCGAGGAGGCCAAAGAACGGGCCGTTGGGCCGAAGGTGCACCTTGTCCGCGTAGACGGACCCCACTCCGGCGAGCGCTGCCTCAACGGCCACGAGCCACCAGGAGTGCAGGTGGTTGACGGACAGGAACACTCCCACCGCCACCCCGCCCAGGAGTACCAGGGCGCCCTGGACCTGGTGCCCCAGCCGCAGCTGGTGGGGTTCGGAGCGCCCGTACATTCCGGTCAGTGCACCGAACACCGCATAGATGATCAGGTCCGTGCGGCCGATTGCCAGCAGGAGCAGCGAGGGCACAGCGACGCTGGCGGCGACGCGCAGCGCGGCCAGGTGGTCATTGTTGGCCGGTTCCAGCCGGTGGAGGGCGCGCACCTGCCGCAGGACGCGTTCCATGCCGCACCACCTTCTGCCGTTTTCGTTACCGTGCCCTGTGGGAAGGTATCACCGGCTCCGCTCGCGCTGCCCGCCGCTGTTCACGGAACGTCATCCCGGCACGGCTTTGAGCGCGGGCTACGAAAGAACGGCCAGGCTGCGGGGCACAGGACGCTAGACCGAAGCCGGAACCTTCCCGGCGCCGGGCTTGTCCGCGGCGAGCGAGTCCTGGATGTCCTGCGCTTCGAACGGCAGTTCGTCCAGGTCGATCAGCGGGTTCTCGTCCTGCGTGGCCACCAGTTCCTTCGCTTCGGCCTGGGTGTCCACGCTGGGCATGGAGCCGGGCAGCGGACGCTGTGCCGATTCCTTCAGGAAGTAGATGGCCACTGCGCCCACCAGGGAGGTGCACATCAGGTAGTAGGCGGGCATCATGTCGTTGCCGGTGGCGCTGATCAGGGCCGCCACGATGAACGGTGTGGTTCCGCCGAAGATGGCCACCGAGAAGTTGTACGCGATGCCCATGGCGCCGTAGCGGCTGGAGGTGGGGAACTGCGCAGGCAGCGCCGAAGCCAGGTTGGCCACGTAGAAGGTCACCGGGAAGGCGATCAGGGCAAGGCCGGCCAGGGTGGACCACACTTCACCGATGCCGATCAGCAGGAACGCCGGAACGGCCAGGACGATGGTGCTTACGGCGCCGATCCAGAGGACGGGCCGGCGGCCGATGCGGTCGGACAGCTTGCCGGTCAACGGGATGCACAGGCTCATCACCACCAGCACCGGGATGGTCAACAAGGTGCCGTGCACTTCGTCGTAGCCCTTGGATTCGGTGAGGTACGTGGGCATGTAGGACGTCAGGGCGTAGCCGGCGGTGTTCGCCGCCGCGACCAGGATCATGGCCACGATGATGGAGCGCCAGTACGCCTTGACGATTCCCACCGGGCCCTTCGCTGCGGCTTCGTCGGAGGCGGCGGCGTTTTTGGCGATGTCCTCCTGGGCGTCAAGGGTGGCCTGGAACTGCGGGGATTCCTCGATCTTGCTCCGGAAGTAGATGGCGATCAGGCCCAGCGGACCGGCAACCAGGAACGGGATGCGCCAGCCCCATTCCTCCATGGCTGCCTGGCCCAGGGTGAGCTGGAGGGCCGAAACGAGGGCGGCGCCGAGGGCGAATCCCAGGTAGCTGCCCATGTCCAGGAAGCTGGCGAAGAATCCGCGGCGCTTGTCCGGGGCGTATTCGCTGACGAAGGTGGTGGCGCCGGCGTACTCACCACCGGTCGAGAACCCCTGGACGATCTTCAGCAGCACCAGCAGGACGGCGGCCCAGAGTCCAATCTGTGCGTACCCGGGAAGCAGGCCAATGGCGAAGGTGCTTGCAGCCATGAGCATGAGCGTGGCGGCAAGGATCTTCTGCCGTCCCATCTTGTCGCCCATCCAGCCGAAGATCACGCCGCCCAGGGGGCGTGCGATGAAGGTGGCCGCGAAGGTCCCCAGCAGGAACAGGGTCTGGGTGGTGGGATCCGATTCCGGCAGGAAGACCGGGCCCATGGTGGTGATGAGGTAGCCGAAGACACCGACGTCGTACCACTCCATGGTGTTGCCGACGATGGTTCCGCCGAGTGCTTTCTTGAGCATCGGCTGGTTCACCACGTTGACGTCGGATTCCTTAAGCCGGCGGCGCGGCAAACGGCGTAGTTTCTTTGCAGCTCTCAGGGCTGTCTGGTCGGTTCCGCTGGCGTTCCTGGCGCCTGCTGAAGAGTCGGTCACGCTTCGGTCTGTGGGCATTTGGGCCGCTCCTGTGGAGGTCATTTGCTTGCGACTTGTAGCTGCCCCGCTCCGGGCAGGCCATCAATTTTACGGGATTCCCATGGCGTCCGGCCGCCGAATGCCGTAGCATCGACCCTTTTGGCACCGGTTTAGGGCCCTCTTTCGCGGCTCCTTTCCCCGCTTTTCCCGCGTCAGTACAAGGGTTTCGGCACTGTGTGACCATCGTTACCGAATCTTTTTACTTCCAGGGGGTAGTGGCGGGGTTTTCGCGGGGTTTCTGCGTCCCCGGAAGGGGTTCACAGGCGGTTCCGGGGTGCCTATGGTTGAGCAATGGAAACCCTTCTTTTCGAGTAGCAACGGCGCGCGCGGCAGAGCCGCGGGCCGCCAGTGCGCCGGATCCGAAACACGCTGGAAGCCTGCACGGGCAGGCTTCCATGGAATAGTCCGCCGGAGACCCGGCAACGCGGCCAGGCGCCGCGCTTGGCAGTACTTCGTTTCACCGCGGAAAGGAAGAAAAATGGCTGATGAAAACCGCATCAAACCGGAGGTTATGGACCACCTTGCGGCGGCAATGAACAACCCCGACCTGCCCGGACCGGCTCCCCTGGGTGCGACGGGCATGCCCCGGCAGAATTCATGGCCGGACGGCGACGGCAAGCGGCGCCATCCCAGGGAGCGCGCAGCCGGCACGGGACGCATGGGCCATGAGGCTGCTGTCAACGCCGTTCACCGGACGGGCCGGCCGCAGATGCCGCATTCGTCCTGACCGCCCCAGCGACACGCAAATTCCCTGGCGCCCCAAAAATGTAGGGGTCGCCAGGGAATTTGCGCGTCGAGGGGGAGTATCGGGGGCGGAATCACCAGCCGGGGCCGCGTTATGGTTCGCGGACCACGTCGGCGGGCTCCTTGTCCAGCCGCCAGCCGCGCCATCGCGGATGCCGCAGCCGCCCCGGTCCGGTCCACTCGCTGTAGGTCACCTCGCCCACCAGTTGCGGCGCCACCCAGTGGGCGTCAGACGAATCCGGGCGGGGAACATCATGGAACGGGGACGTCTTACGGGCCAGCCGCTCCATGTTCTGCCGCAGTTCGGTCAACTCCCGCGTGCTGAAGCCGCTGCCCACGCGGCCCACGTACTGCAGTTTGTCGCCGTCGGGGATCCCCACCAGGAGCGAGCCGACGGTTTCCTCCCGGCCTCCCTTCCCCGGCCGCCAGCCGCCCACCACCACCTCCTGGGTCTGCTCTGTCTTCAGCTTGATCCAGGTGCGGGTCCGCTGCCCGCTGACATACCTGCTGTCCGTCCGCTTGGCCATCACGCCTTCGAGGCCCAGCTCCTGGGCGCTGTCCAGGATGTGCTCCACCGGCTCCTCCAGCACCATCGACAGGTCGATGGGACAGTCCGAGGGCACGAAGAACTCCTCAAGGAGCCGGCGCCGTTTCCGCAGCGGAAGCTTCCGGAGGTCAGTCCCGCCGTCGTACAGCAAATCGAAAAGGACCAGCCTGATGGGAATCGCCGTGCGGGCACGTGCGACGTCGGCGGGCCGGGTAAGTTTCATGCGTCCCTGCAGGAGTCCGAAGTCAGGCCGGCCGCCGGGCCCCGGCGCGATGATCTCGCCGTCAGCAATGAAGGGCTGCGGGGGCCAGCAGGACCGGTCCGTCACCTCGGGGTAGGTCCTGGTGACGTCGTTGCCGTTGCGGCTGAAAATCCGCACTTTCTGTTCGTCGGCCACCACGATGGCCCGGACCCCGTCCCACTTCAGCTCGAACTGCCAGTTGCTGCCCTGCAGGTCCGCGGTGTCGCCGGAGGTGGCCATCATGGGCCGGAACTCGTCAGGGGACGGAGCAACGGCGGTTGCCGTCCCGGGCCTGGAGCGTTCGGAAGGTTTGGCGGCCTCTTCCATTGGTTCCCCGGCACCCTCCGCCGGCTCCGCTGCGGCCGGCGCGTGCCGCCGTCGTCCGCCCTGGTGTTCCTTGTCCATGAGGTGGATGAGCCACTGCCCCTCGGCATCCGTGCCCTGCCCGCGGCCGGTGTGGATCAGGGCGACCTTTTTCTTAGTTCCGCCCAGGCCGCCGCCTTCTGACCCGGTGAGCGTGACGATGACCTCCTTGCCGGCGATCCACTTGTGCAGTTCGTAGGTGCCGGTGTCCCAGATGGTCATCTCACCCGCGCCATACTCCCCTTTGGGGATGGTTCCGTGGAACGTGAGGTAGTCCATGGGATGGTCCTCGGTCTGGACGGCCAGGTGGTTCTTGCCGCCGGACTCCGGAATTCCCTTGGGGAGGGCCCAGGACACCAGGACGCCTTCGTGCTCCAGGCGCAGGTCGTAGTGGAGCCGGCTGGCGTGGTGTTCCTGGATGACGAACGCGTCACCGCTGCCGGCCGCGCCGCTGAACGGCTCGGGCGTCGCCTTCGGATCGCGCATGGAACGGTATTTCGCCAGCCGCGGATTGGCGTCCCCGGTGTCCCCGTGTGTGCCCGGGGGATGGCCGGAGGCCTGGACGACGGCGGCAAATGGGTCCTTGCCGTCCCGCACCCGCCGCATCACCTCGTGGTAGTCCAGGTGCTTGAGCCGCGGCGAACTGATTTCACGCCAGGTCCGGGGCGCCGCGACCATCGGTGTGGGACGGCCGCGCAGGGAATAGGGCACGATGGTGGTCTTGGCGGCGTTGTTCTGGCTCCAGTCCACCAGCACCTTGCCCTTGCGGAGCGTTTTCTTCATGTCGCTGACGGCGAGGTCCGGGTGGTCTGCTTCGAGGGCCCGGGCGAGTTCGCGGGCAAAGGCGGAAATCTGGTCCGAGGTCTGCGTCCCGTCCAGTGCCGCGTACAAGTGGATGCCCTTGCTGCCGCTGGTGACCGGGACCGGATCCAGCCCCACATCGTGCAGGATGTCCCGTGCCAGCAGGGCCACCTCCCGGCACTCGGGCAGGCCGGCTCCTTCGCCGGGGTCCAGGTCCAGGACCAGCCGGTCCGGGTTCAGCTGGTTCCCGTGGGAATCCACCCGCCACTGCGGAACGTGGACCTCCAGGGAATTGATCTGCCCGAACCACGTCAGCGTGGCCGGGTCATTGACCATCGGATAGTGGATGGTGCGGTCCTTGTGCGTGATTGCGGCCCTTGGCAACCACCCCGGGGCTGAGTCCTCCAGGTCCTTTTGAAAAAACACTTCGCCGGGCTTCTCCGCCGTGCCCACACCGTTGACCCAGCGCTTGCGGGTGGCGGGCCGGTTTGCCGCGGCGGGAATGAGGACGTGGGCGACGGCGGCGTAGTAGGCAAGCACGTCGGCCTTGGTGGTGCCGGTCTCCGGATAGATGATCTTGTCCAGGTTGGTGACCGTAAGTTCACGGCCTGCAACCCGGACACGTTCCTTACTGCCGGCCACGGGGCTTCACCTCCGGCCCGGTCTGATGTTGACTGTAGGAATGAGAGCCATCTGGAAAGGTGCCATCGCGTTCGGACTGGTGAACGTGCCGGTCAAGGTCTACAGCGCCACTGAGGATCATGACATCAGTCTGCACCAGGTTCACAATGCAGACGCCGGCAGGATCCGGTACCAGCGCCGGTGCGAGGTGTGCGGCGAGGTGGTTGACTACTCGGACATCGAGAAGGCCTACGAGGAAGACGGCCGGACGGTGGTGCTGACCAAGGACGAGCTCAAGGCCATCCCGGCAGAGAACAGCCATGAGATCGAAGTGGTGCAGTTCGTCCCGTCCGAACAGCTCGAACCCATGATGTTCGAGAAGAGCTACTACCTGGAACCGGACTCCAAGTCGCCCAAGGCGTACGTGCTGCTGCGCCGCGCCCTGGAGGACACGGACCGGGTGGCCATTGTGCAGTTCGCGCTCCGGGAGAAGACCCGGCTTGGCGCACTGCGGATCAAGGATGACGTCCTGGTGCTCCAGTCCCTGCTGTGGCCGGACGAGGTGCGCGAGGCGAACTTCCCTGCACTGGATACGTCCATCAAGATTTCGCCCCAGGAACGCGAGATGTCTGCGGCCCTGGTGGAGTCCATGGCTGCGGACTTTGAACCTGATTCCTTTACGGACGATTACCAGGTCCAGCTGCGCACCCTGATTGACGCCAAGCTCGAGCAGGGTGAGTCCCTGGACACGGAAGAGACTTTCGGTGTTGAGGCCGGCGAAGGCGGCAAGGGCGAGGTCATCGACCTGATGGAAGCCCTCAAGCGGAGCCTGGACAAGAAGCGCGGCGGTGGATCCGCAGCGGCTGCCTCTGACGAGTCGGACCAGGAGGAAGCGGACAGCGAAGAAGAGCCGGCGAAGCCCGCCCGCAAGGCGTCCGGAACCAAGGCGTCCGGAACAAGGGCTTCCGGAACAAGGACAACTGCAGCCAAGGCCGGGACGAAGTCCACCGAATCCAAAACCGGGTCCAAAGCCACAGGTACACGGTCCACAGGCACACGGTCCGCAGCATCAAAGTCCCCGGATACGGGAACCACGGCGAAAACCACGGCGTCCAGGACCGCCGCGTCAAAGGGCACAGCCTCCAAATCAACCGCAGCAAAATCCGAGGGCACCAAGGCCACCGCGGGCAAGACGGCTGCCAAGTCGACCACCACCAGAACCCGAAAACCCGCATAATCCGGCAAGTCCCTTTACAGCCCGGAGCGCCACGTCCACAATGGGTCGCATCACAGCCTCCGCTGAGGCAAACAGCGTGCTGTCACTCATCCTGCACGGACACGGTAGAGGGGCGCGGACATGAACGACCAAACGGACACGGTGGAGGCGGACCGGGCACTCAAGCAGAAGCACCGGGCCATGTGGGCCTCGGGCGATTATCCGGCGCTGGCGGATGAAATGCTCCTGGAACTGGGCGCCATCCTGGTCGAAGCTTGCGGGGTCACATCCCGGCACCGGGTACTGGACATCGCGGCCGGCTCTGGAAACGCCGCCATCCCGGCAGCCATGATGGGCGCCCGCGTGGTGGCCAGCGACCTGACGCCGGAACTGTTCGAAGCCGGACGCCGGGAGGCCGCCAACAGGGGTGTCAGCCTTGACTGGCAGGAGGCGGACGCCGAGGCGCTGCCCTACGGCGACGGCGAGTTCGACATCGTCATGTCCTGCCTCGGCGTGATGTTCGCGCCGCACCATCAGACGGCAGCCGACGAACTGGTCCGGGTATGCAAGCCCGGCGGCACCATCGGGTTGCTGAGCTGGACCCCTGAAGGTTTCATCGGCCAGATGTTCGCCACCATGAAGCCCTTCGCCCCGCCGCCCCCGCCCGGTGCCCAGCCGGCGCCGCTGTGGGGGAGCGAGGACCACGTCCGGGAACTGCTGGGCGGCAGGATTACCGACGTCAAGGCCCGCAAGCAGACCCTTTCGGTGCGCAGCTTCCACCAGCCCGGGGACTTCGTGCGCTACTTCAAGTCTCATTACGGCCCCACCATCTCCGTCTACAAGTTCATCGGCGAGGACAAGGACAAGGCAAAGGAACTCGACGAGGCACTCACGAGACTGGCCGATTCCTTTGGTGACGCCCACGGTGACACCCCCTTCCAGATGGAGTGGGAGTACCTGCTGTTCACGGCCAGGAAGGCGCAATGACGGAACGCGCCCGCTGACCGCCGCCGACCCTCCACCCCTCCCAACTGGGTAGCAGTAACTGCCGTTTTGGGCGTTCAAAACGGCAGTTACTGCTACCTGCTTGGGCGGGGCGGAAGGTGGGGCGGCACTTAAACGCGGCAGCCGCCGTCGGGCATGTCCCCAGGAAGGGAAAGCCCGACGGCGGCCGCAGGTAAGGCGCCTAAGGCACCGCTGGTGCTACTCGGCGTCGTGGTCCGTTTCGAGGATCTGGACCAGGCGCTCCAGAGCGGCGTCCGCGCCGTCGCCCTCGGCCCGGAGGACCACCACGTCGCCATGCGAGGCGCCCAAGCTCATGAGGGACAGGATGCTGGCGGCATCCATGGCCTCGTCGGCCGGCTCGCCTTCCCTGGCAATGGTGATGTCCAGGTCGAACTCTCCGGCTGCCTCGGCAAAGATGGCGGCGGGGCGGGCGTGCAGGCCCACGCGGCTGGCGACGGTTGCGGTGCGTTCTGGCATTGTTGCTCCTTTGTCGTTCGGCTTGCTGGTGCAAACCGGTAGGTAGTTGGTGAGCCGGTCAGACCGTTGCTGGAACGGTTTCCACCGTAGCAGTGGACTTCCGGGCTGCCCAGCGCTTCAGTGCAATGACGGCCAGCGCGCTGACGATTGTGCCGGCGATGATCGAGATGATGAACATCAGCACGTTGCCGATGGCGAAGAACACGAAGATGCCGCCATGTGGTGCCTGCGAGGTGACGCTGAAGGCCATGGTCAGCGCGCCGGTCAGGGCGCCGCCCACCATGCTGGCCGGGATGACGCGTAGCGGGTCGGCAGCTGCGAACGGGATGGCGCCTTCGGAAATGAAGGACGCGCCCAGCAGCCAGGCGGCCTTGCCGTTCTCGCGCTCGGCCAGGCTGAACAGCTTCTTGTCCAGGACGGTGGCCAGGGCCATGGCCAGCGGCGGGACCATGCCTGCCGCCATCACGGTGGCCATAATCTGCCACGGCGCCTGGTTGGTGGCGCTGCCGGCACCCAGGCCGGCCACGGCGAAGGCGTAGGCCACCTTGTTCACGGGGCCGCCGAGGTCGAAGCACATCATGAGGCCCAGGATGATGCCCAGGACGACGGCGGAAGCACCGGTCATGCCGGACAGCCAGCCGTTGAGGGCGTTGGTGAGTCCGGCGATGGGTCCGCCGAGCACCAGGAACATCAGGCCGGACGCCACGATGGACGCGAGCAGCGGGATGATCACCACGGGCATCAGGCCGCGCAGCCAGCGCGGGACCTGCCACGTGCCGATCAGGTGGGCGACGTAGCCGGCCAGCAGGCCGCCCACGATACCGCCGAGGAACCCGGCGCCCATGAACCCGGCCACCGCGCCGGCAACGAAGCCGGGGGCGATGCCCGGCCGGTCCGCGATGGCGTACGCGATGTACCCGGCCAGGGCGGGAACAAGGAAGCCCATGGACAGGGCGCCGATCTTGAAGAACACGGCACCGAGGTAGGCGGCGAGGCCGCCTTCGGGCAGGTTGCCGAAGCTGTTCTGCAGGACAACGTCGTCGGCCACGTCGGTGATGTCGTAGCCGCCCAGCAGGAACCCAAGGGCGATCAGGAGACCGCCGCCGGCAACGAACGGGATCATATAGCTGACGCCTGTCAGCAGGGCCCTCTTCAGCTTCTGGCCGATGTGCTCGCCCTTCTCGGCTTCCGCCTGCTCGGCCTGCTCCTCAGCGCCGAAGTGCGCAACCCGGCGTGCGTGCGGATCCTTCGCTGCCGCGAGGGCTTCCTGGACCATCTTGGCGGGTTCGTCGATGCCGCGCTTGACCGGGGCGTTGACCACCGGCTTGCCGGCGAAGCGCTCCTTGCCGCGGACGTCCACGTCCACAGCGAAGATCACGGCGTCAGCGGCGGCGATCACGGCCGGGTCCAGCGGCTTGGCGCCGGAGGAACCCTGGGTTTCCACCTGCAGGTCCACGCCCGCTTCCTTGGCCGCTGCCACGAGGGAGTCGGCGGCCATGTAGGTGTGCGCGATGCCGGTGGGGCATGCCGTGACGGCAACGAGCCGCTTGGGACCCGTGTGGCCGCCCCCGTCCCCTGAGTCAGCTACTGCCGACGCTCCAGACTTGCCGGTGGCGTTCATGCTGCCGGAACCGGTGCCGGCGGACGCGGCGGCACTGGTGGTTGCGGCGGCGTGGGCAGCCGGCTTGTCGGCCAGGGCGCCGTCCACCAGCTCCACGATTTCCGCCTCGGAGGAGGCACCGCGCAGGGCTGCCGTGAAGTCCTTCTTGATGAGGGAGCGGGCCAGCTTGGACAGGAGCTTCAGGTGTTCCTGGTCCGCGCCGTCCGGGGCGGCAATGAAGAAGATCAGGTCAGCGGGGCCGTCCTTGGCGCCGAAGTCCACCTTCGGGTTGAGGCGGGCCATGGCGAGGGTGGGCTCCGTGACGGCGGCCGAACGGCAGTGCGGGATGGCGATGCCGCCGGGGATCCCCGTGGCCGTCTTCTGTTCCCGGGCGTAGGCGTCGGCGAAGAGGCCTTCAACCTCGGTTGCGCGTCCGGCGGCAGCTACCTTGCTGGCCAGGTGCCGGATCACCGACTCGGGCGCGTTGCCCAGGTTCTGGTCGAGTTCGACCAGTTCCGTGGTGATGAGCTGAGTCACTGTCAGTCCTTTCGAAGAGCCGTGATGGTTACGGCATCCGGGGTGGTTTGGTGAACTGCCGGAACCGTGGATCCGGGCAGGGAAGCGGCAGCGGCACCATGGGCCACGGCCTGACGAAGGCAATCGGCCGGGGCGGCGCCCTGGCCGTGGGCGAGCAGGTAACCGGCCAGCGCGGAGTCGCCCGCGCCCACCGTACTGACCGCGGCGACCGGCGGATGCGTGGCCAGCCACGCGCCGTCGGCCGTTACCAGGACAGCTCCCTTGGATCCGAGAGTTGCCAGCACGGCACCCACGCCCGAACGTACGACGGCGGCAGCGGCGTCCGCTGCAGCCCCCGGGTCCGCTTCCAGCTGGTCAGCGGTGGCCGGGGCAAAACCGGCGGCGGAGGCCAGTTCTGCCAGTTCTTCGGCGTTGGGCTTGAGGAGGTCCGGCATGCCTGCCGCGCCGCCGGTAAGCGCTGCGGCGAGAGGCTGGCCGGATGAGTCGACGGCGATCCGGGGTGCGGCGCCGTCGGCGGAGGAACGCAGGCGCAGGGCCGCCGTCGCGTAGAAATCTGCCGGGAAGCCTGGTGGCAGCGAACCGGCGAGGACCACCCAGCTCGCGCCGCGGGAGCTTTCCAGCAGCAGCTTGAGGAGGGCTTCCTGCTGGTTTTCGTCCAGGAGCGGGCCGGGTTCGTTGATTTTGGTGGTCACGCCGCCGGGCTCGGTCAGTGCGACGTTGGTCCGCAGCGGCTCGTGGATGGGCAGCGCGGTGAAGGGGACCGCGCTTTCGCGCAGGCCGGCAAGGACCGGATCGCTGTCCGCGCCGGGGAGCACAGCCAGGGATTCCAGACCGGACGCCACCAGGGCCCTGGATACGTTGACGCCCTTGCCGCCTGATTCCTGGCTGACGGAGACGGCGCGCTGCACCTCACCGCGTTCCAAGGGCCCGGGCAGGGCAACCGTCCGGTCCAGGCTGGGGTTGGCCGTGAAGGTGACAATCATGCGATCACCACGTCAACGCCGGCTTCTTCCAGGGCTGCTGCCAGTTCGGTGCCGGGTTCGCTGTCTGTAATCAAGGTGTCCAGATCTTTCAGGAAGGCGAACTGGACCAGGGTTTCCGTGTCCAGCTTGGAGGAATCGGCCAGCACCACAATGCGGCGCGCCGATTGGACGAAGGCTGCCTTGACGGCGGCTTCTTCAGGATCGGGAGTGCTGAGCCCAAAGCTTGCGTGGATACCGTTGGTGCCCACGAAGGCCAGGTCCGGGCGGAGCTTTGCCGCGGCGTCTACGGTTACCTGCCCCACCGCCACCTGGGTGATCCCGCGCACGCGGCCGCCCAGGATCTGCAGGGCGATGCCGGGGATGTTGGAGAGTTTGCTGGCGATGGGCACGGCGTGCGTGATGGCCACGAGCTCCGGGCGGGACCCGGAATCAGAAACCTCGACGGCGGCACGCCGGGACAGCATGTCCGCGAGGACTTCGGTGGTGGTGCCGCCGTCGATCAGCACGCTGCCGGGCTTGTTTCGGGGGATGAGCGCCAGGGCGGCTTCGGCGATCCGGATCTTTTGGTCCGGCCGCTGAATGGCGCGTTCGGTGACGCTTTCCTCGGTAGTGCTGAAGCGGTCTGCCGCCACTGCCCCGCCGTGGACGCGGCGGACGGTACCGGCCGTCTCCAGGGTAGCCAGGTCCCGGCGCACCGTCTCGGTAGTGATGCGGAAGCGCTCGGCCAGGTGGGTCACGCTGACCCGGCCGCTGCCGGCAACAAGCTCGGCAATCTTTTGCTGGCGCTCCTCGGCGAACACGTACCCTCCGTCGCGTAGGTTGCTGGTGCTGTGGTCCGGATGCACTGCCGCCCAAAGCGTGACTGGCATCACATGATGTTGAGTTACTTGACTTTATCTTTGTATCTGTTGGTTTGTCAATGGAAACCCACATGAAACAAAATTGACCGCGCAAAGTGAAAGCCGGGCCGGACAGCGGTGGTCCGTCCCGGCTTTCGGGTTTGCCTTTGTGGCTGCTGTTCAAAGCTCCAGGCTTAGAGGTTCCCGTCGCGGCTTTCATTGCGGGTAATGCGCTCGCCGGTATTGGGGTCAACGACGGAACGCGTCTCACTGACCCGGCGGCTCCGCCCGGGTGAGGCGAGAATCAGGGATGCGATCAGGCCAATGACCCCCACCGCCATCAGGATGTATCCGATGAGCACCTGGTCCACGAAGGGAATGAGCCCGGGTGCTACAGCCCAGGCAAGGATCGCACCCAGGGCGATCAGGAAGATTGACGAACCGATTCTCATGACGTACTCCTTAACTGCCGCGGTGGATGCGGCTCCGGTAGGGCTGCTGGAACGGTAGTACTTCTGATTACTAAGCATGCTGTCTGTTAGGCGTCACGCTACCGCCCTGCGTGGTTCGAATCAATGACCTGAACTGGGAAGACTTCCTTTTGCGCCGCTAAGAGATGCCCGTGGCGCAACGGAGCCGCGGGCGGTTTCCGCTCGTGGATGCGGCTGGATCGTGGATACGGAACAGCCGTCGTCCTCCTCTCCGCGTCTCCGCTTCCGGTGGGCCGGCAGGGGTTCAGGATCCTGCAGGGCCTGTCCCGCTAGGCTGGGCCAGTGGAAACAGTTGTGTGGTCCAAGCCCAAGGACCAGCGCGCAGGCACTCCGTTGCTGGTGATGATGCACGGCTATGGGACGGACGAATCGCGCATGGTCCGGCTCTTTGACTACCTTCCCTCCGAGTTCACCTTTGCCGCGCTCCGGGCACCAATGGCCATTGGCGACCACTACGGCTGGTTCCTGCTGGACTACTTCCTGGTGAATGACTTCGCGGACGTTATTTCAGCTACGAATGCCGTCCATGCCTGGGTCAACTCGGTGCGGGAACAACATACGAGCGTGAGCCTGATGGGTTATTCGCAGGGCATGGCCATGGCCAGCACCCTCCTGCGGCTCCACCCGCAGGCCTACACGTCGGTAGTGGGACTGTCCGGCTTCGTCCTCAACAATGAACTCCTTGAACTCACCGATTCCTTCGACGCCAAGCCGCCATTTTTCTGGGGCCGCGACAAAGCGGACCTGGTCATCAATGAGGACGCGGTGGCCTATACCGCCGACTGGCTCGAAAAGAACACGCTCCTGACCAGCCGGACCTATCCGGGGATGGGGCATGCCATGTCCAGGGCCGAGATGGTGGACGTCAGTGCCTTCCTGCGCCATTACGTCCTGCGCTGACTCGCCGCCCAGGTCGAGGCTGACTGAACCTCCCCAGTGATCCGCCAGGCGGAAGGTGGCCGAGATTTTCGTCACATCCGGAAGGCTGTCCACAGGAGCGAAAAAACAGTTGCCAGTTAAATTTGTAAGCGCTTACACTCAACCTCAGCCGCAGAAGCGGGCTTTGAACTGGGCTGATGAGGAGGCCGGCGGAATGCAGACCGATCGCTGCGCGGAAAACCCGGTGCGGGCAAGACTGCTGCGGGCACTCCGCAGCACCCTCCGGCCCTGGCATCCACATCCGCCAGGTTGTTCTCGAACGGCATCAGGAACATGATGGAAAGCGTATCTGGACCAGCAACGCCCCCGCGCGCCGCAGCGACATCCGCCGGCGCCACGCCCGCGGCGATGCCGTCCACCCCGGGCACCGAAGCCACAATCTCCCTTGCGCCGTCTTCGCCGCTGCCCGCCGTCTGAAAGGACATGTACTGCTGATGACTGCCTCTTCCGCTACAGAAACCGCGGCCTGGACCAGTGCCGCTGCAATCCTGTTCGACCTGGACGGCGTGCTGACCCCCACGGCGGCCGTGCACGAGCAGGCGTGGCAGGAACTGTTCGAGGGCTACCTCGCCTCAGAGCCGCAGGCTGCGGCCTACAGCGAGAGTGACTACTTCGACCATATTGACGGAAAGCCGCGTTTCGACGGCGTCCGGGACTTCCTCGCCTCCCGCGGCATAGTGCTGCCCGAAGGCCCGCTGGATGATGACCCCGGAAACTTGACTGTCCAAGGCCTTGGCAACAAGAAGAACCGCATCTTCAATGACATCGTGAGCAGCGGCGTCGAACCCTTTGACGGCTCGGTGCGCTTCCTTCAGGCCGCGCTGGAGCGCGGACTGAAGGTCGCCGTGGTTTCTTCCTCACGCAACGCCCCCGCAGTCCTGGCCGCAGCCGGACTCGACCATCACTTTCCCGTTGTGGTGGACGGGGCGGTGGCTGCGGAGGAAGGGCTCCCGGGAAAGCCCAGCCCCGCAACCTACCAGTACGCGGCACAACTGCTCGGGCTGCCCAGCGAGGAGTGCGTGGTGGTGGAGGACGCAGTGTCCGGTGTGAAGGCAGGCCAGGCGGGATCGTTCCACTCCGTCATCGGCGTTGACCGCGGTGCCGGCCGGCAGACGCTCCTTGACGCCGGTGCCACTCTGGTGGTCAACGACCTGCAGGAACTGCTCCCCTAGCCCGGGGCCGCCTTTCCCCGGGCGGCAACGGCTGCCGGATCCCGCAGCAGCCATCCAGGCGGCACACCTCCTTCGAATACCTGATGCCGGTGAAGCCGGCACCCAGCAGACGCCAAAAGGACCCCAACCATGGCACTCATCACCGCGGACCGTGAGCGGTTCCCGAACACCCCCTGGCAACTCGTGGAAGCACGCCACGAGCCGGGAAATGCCGGGACCCTGGAAACATTGTTCTCCCTGGGTAACGGGCACCTCGGCATGCGCGGCGCGCACTGGTCTGCGGCGGACTCCGAGCTGCCCGGCAGCTTCATCAACGGACTGCACGAAATCTGGGACATCAAGCACGCCGAAAATGCCTTCGGCTTCGCCCGGACCGGCCAGCGCATCCTTTACGTCCCGGACGCCAACAACTTCACCGTGATTGTCGACGGCGAGTCCCTGACCCTGGCCGAGTCGGAGGTGCTGGACTACCGGCGGTCGGTGGACTTCGCCACCGGTGCCTACGAGTGCAGCATCACCTGGCAGTGCCGGTCCGGGGCCGTTGTCACCACCATCGAGCGCCGCGCGGTGGGCTTTGCTTCACGCGGAAGCCTGGGGATCTCCCTGCAGGTGTCCACGGACCGCGACGTATCGCTGGACGTGACCTCCTCCGTCATCAACCGCCAGGACCAGCCGGTGGAGGACCACTCGGCGCACGATCCGCGGCGGGCTGGCCGGCATGCCGGCCGGGTGTTGCTTCCGCTGCGGCTGGACGGCGGCGACGGTTCGCTCCGCCTCGCCTGGGAGGCGGCGGAGTCGAAGCAGCGCGTGGGTGTTGCCGTGGACCACTGGATTTCGGCCGGCTACCAGCCGTTTGACACCCAGGTGGACCAGGACGAAAGCACTGTCCGTTATGTCCTGGCCGTGAGCGCCGACGAACCGTTCACACTCGAAAAAAGCGTCAGCTATGCCGCCGGCGCGGCCGTCCAGGACCCGGAGACCGATGCTGCGGAAGTGGCGGCAGCGGGACTGCGGCCGGTCAAGGACATCTTTGCCGAAAGCGAAGCCCACTACCGCGCCTACTGGGCCACCTCGGACATCGTCCTCGAGGGCGGCAACCCGGAACTGCAGCAGGCGATCCGGTGGAACCTCTTCCAGCTTGCCCAGGCCACGGCCCGCGCAGACGTGGCGGGGATCCCGGCAAAGGGCGTAACAGGCTCGGGCTACGAGGGACACTATTTCTGGGACCAGGAGGTGTACCTCCTGCCGTACCTGACGTACACCAACCCTGAAGGTGCCCGGCAGGTCCTGGAGTTCCGGCACGGCATGCTCCCGGAGGCCAAGATCCGCGCCAAGGAGCTCAGCGTGGACGGCGCCCTCTTCCCGTGGCGGACCATCAACGGCCTGGAGGCCAGCGCCTATTACGCCGCCGGCACCGCCCAGTTCCACATCGCCGCCGCCATCGCGTTCGCCACCAACCGCTACCTGTGGGCCACCGGTGACACCGCGTTCCGGGACGGCATGGGCGCGGAGCTGCTGATCGAGACGGCCCGGATGTGGATTTCGCTCGGTTTCTTCGGCAAGGACGGGCTGTTCCACATCCACGGCGTCACGGGCCCGGACGAGTACACCGCCGTGGTCAATGACAACCTGTACACCAACGTCATGGCCCGGTTTAACCTCCGCGCCGCTGTCGCGCTGGAACATGCCGGGATCAGCCAGGAGGAACGCCAGCTATGGGAGGCGGCCGCCAGCCGGATGCAGCTGCCCTTCGACAACCGGATGCAGGTGCACTCGCAGGACAACGACTTCATGACGCTGGAGCCCTGGGACTGGACCACGCCCCGGTCCAAGTACCCGCTGCTGCTGCACTTCCACCCGCTGGTGATCTACCGGCACCAGGTGCTGAAGCAGGCGGACACGGTCCTGGCAATGTTCCTGCAGTGGCAGGACTTCACTGCCCAGGAAAAGCAGCGCGCCTTCGACTTCTACGATCCCATCACCACCGGCGACTCCACCCTGTCCGCCTGTGTGCAGGGCATCATGGCGGCCGAGGTGGGGTACTCGAAAGAGGCCCTGGAGCACTTTACCAACGCTGTCTTCATCGATTTGGACGATGCCCACGGCAACACCATCGACGGTGTGCACATCGCCTCCACCGGCGGGGTGTGGAGCTCGCTGGTATGCGGCTTTGCCGGCCTGCGCGACCAGGGTCCGCTGCCGTTCTTCGACCCGCGGCTGCCCGACGAGTGGGACGGGCTGACGTTCCACCTGAAAATCCGCGGCCGGCTGCTGCTGGTGCAGCTCGCGGCCGGGTCCATCACGCTCACGGTCCAGGACGGCGCGCCGCTGGACGTGGACGTGCGCGGCGTTGCTTACACTGTGGGCGCCAATCCCGTCCAGGTGGCGCTGCAACCGGTCCCCGAGCCGGAGCCCACGGTCTTCCCCAGCGGGCTTCCGACGGCCAGCATCCCCGTGGTGCGCGGCAACAGTTGATGCCCGACGGCGGGAGGAGGCGGCGCTGCCCTGCGCGCCTTAGTCTCCTGCCGCCGTCGTGCGTTCCACCTCGGGCGCTGTGTCCAGCGGGTGGGCCAGTTCGTCGTCGGGCATCCGTGCCGCGGCCATGGCGATGACCGCCATGACAGGGCAGACGCCGCCGGCCACCAGGAAGATGAGCCAGATGGGCAGCACCTCCGCTGCGGGGCCCGCCAGTGCCATGGACACCGGCATCAACGCCAGCGAGACGAAGAAATCCAGGCTGGAAATCCGGCCCAGCAGGTGCGGGGGCACGCGGCGCTGCAGCAGCGTCCCCCAGATGACCATGCCCACGCTGCCGGTCACGCCCCACAGGAACGTGGCGCCTGCGATCACCCAGAAGTTGTCCATGAGGCCGACGGCGGCGAGCGGCATGCTGCCCGCACCCCAGGACACCATCATTACCGTGAGGTAGCGGCGCGGCAGCCGCAGGGATGCGGTGACCAGGGAGCCCAGTGCGGCGCCCACTCCCATGATGGCCAGGAGGAAGCCGAACATGCTGGAGTCGCCGCCCAATTGGTCCCGCACCACGAACGGCAGCAGGACCTCGATGGGACCGATCAGGAACAGCACGGAAATGCAGGCCCAGATCAAGGTCCACAGCAGCCAGGGCGTGCGGATGGTGTAGCTGATGCCTTCACGGAGATCCTGCAGGAAGGAGGATTTCCGGGGTCCCGTTTCCTTAGGCCCCTCGTGCCCGGCCCCGTTGGCCGGTGCATCCAGTGCGTGGCGGCCCAGGAAGTTCAGGACGATGAACGCCAGCAGGTGGCACATTGCCACACCCGTAACAGCGTGCGACGGCGAGAGGGCCGCCACGAGTACGCCCGCCACGGCAGGACCGGCGGCCTGCTGCAGCACGGGACGCATGGTGCCTTCCATGCCGTTGGCCGCGAGCAGGTCCTCGGGAGGGAGGATCCGGGGCAGGATGGCTGAGTAGGCGGGGAAAAAGAAGGCCGCGCCCACGCCGAGCACGAACGCGCCGGCCGCCACATGCCACAGCTGCAGCCAGCCTGCCATCGCCAGCCCGCTGATGGTGGCGATGACGGCGAGGTTGGCGCCTTCGACGGCGATAATCAGTTGACGCTGCGGAATCCTGTCCGCGGCGATGCCGCCGGCAAGGACGAAGGCGACCAGGCCGATGCTGCCCGCGGTTGCCACGAGCGAGAGTTCCAGTGGCCCGCCGCCCAGCCTGATCACCTGGTAGACCATGGCCACGGCCCACATTCCCGATCCGAAGATCGAGATGGCCAGCGCCGCGATGAGTACCCTGTACTCCCGGTGGGCAAAGGGGCGCAAGGCTTTAGGGGCGGGCATAAGCTTCAGTTTAAGCCCGCTTTGCCCGCCCGCCCCCTGCCTGCGCCCCCAATCGCACCAGGCAGCGGCGTCACCCGGCGGTCAGCCGGCGAGCAGGGTGCTGGCTTCCTGGCGGGTGGTGCCGGAGTCCTGGATGCCGTCGGCGATGTGGGCGAGTTCGGCGGGGATGTCGCGGCCTTTTTTGCGCATGGCGGTGGCCCAGAGCCGGCCCGCGCGGTAGGAGGAGCGGACCAGGGGCCCGGACATGACGCCGAGGAAGCCGATTTCTTCGGCTTCGTGCTGCAGGTCCAGGAATTCCTGGGGTTTAACCCAGCGGTCCACGGGCAGGTGCCGTTCGGAGGGGCGCAGGTACTGGGTGATGGTGATCAGGTCGCACCCGGCCTGGTGGAGGTCTTGGAGGGCTTCTGAGATTTCTGCTCGGGTTTCGCCCATGCCCAGGATGAGGTTGGATTTGGTGACCATGCCGTGGTTGCGGCCCTGGGTGATGACGTCCAGGGAGCGTTCGTAGCGGAACGCGGGCCGGATCCGTTTGAAGATGCGGGGGACGGTTTCGACGTTGTGGGCGAAGACTTCGGGTTTGGAGTCGCAGATCGCCCTGATGTGGTCGGGGTTGCCGGAGAAGTCGGGGATGAGCAGTTCGACGCCGGTGCCGGGGTTCAGTTCGTGGATCTTGCGGACGGTTTCGGCGTAGAGCCAGGTGCCTTCGTCTTCGAGGTCGTCGCGGGCGACGCCGGTGACGGTGGCGTACCGCAGCTGCATGGACTGCACGGAGCGGGCCACCTTGGTGGGTTCGAACCGGTCCAGGGGTGAGGGTTTGCCGGTGTCGATCTGGCAGAAGTCGCAGCGGCGGGTGCATTCGGAGCCGCCGATCAGGAAGGTGGCTTCCTTGTCTTCCCAGCATTCGAAGATGTTGGGGCAGCCGGCTTCTTCGCAGACGGTGTGCAGGCCTTCTTTTTTGACCAGGTTCTTCAGCCCGACGAACTCCGGGCCCATCTGGACCTTGGCCTTGATCCACTCCGGCTTGCGCTCCACCGGGACAGCGGCGTTGCGCTGCTCGATCCGCAGCAACTTCCGGCCTTCAGGAGCCAGTGTCATTGTTGTTTCCTTTTGTTCGTGCGCCGGCCTGGCGTTGGTTGGGTTTGTTGGGCCTGGGGTCAGCATTCGACGACGTTGACGGCGAGGCCGCCCATGGCGGTTTCTTTGTATTTGGAGCTCATGTCTTTGCCGGTTTCGCGCATGGTGATGATGACTTCGTCAAGGGAGACGCGGTGGGTGCCGTCGCCCCAGAGCGCCATTTTCGCGGCGTTGATCGCTTTGGCCGCGGCGATCGCGTTCCGCTCGATGCACGGGACCTGGACCAGCCCGCCGATCGGGTCACAGGTCAGGCCCAGGTTGTGTTCCATCGCGATCTCGGCGGCGTTTTCCACCTGCGCCGGGGTCCCGCCCATCACCTCGGCCAGCCCGGCGGCGGCCATCGACGACGCCGACCCGACCTCGCCCTGGCAGCCGACCTCGGCCCCGGAGATCGAGGCCTGCTCCTTGTACAGGACCCCGACGGCGCCGGCGGCGAGCAGAAACTTCACCACAACCCCGTCCCGGTCGGCCCCGGTGGCCCGGTCCATGCCGGGGGCGAAGTGCAGGGCGTAGAACAGCACCGCCGGGATGATCCCGGCCGCGCCGTTGGTCGGGGCGGTAACCACCCGGCCGCCGGAGGCGTTCTCCTCATTGACCGCCAAAGCGACCAGGTTCACCCACTCCTGCCAGTACCTGGGATCAAACCCCACCGCAGCCAGGTCCCGGTCCGTGTCATCACCGGGGTGCTGGCCGGTCTCCTTCCGGAGCCGGTCAAACCAGTCCGGGGCCCGGCGCCGGACCTTCAACCCGCCCGGCAGCACCCCCTCACGGCGCAAACTGGTCTGCACGCACGCTTCCATCACCGACCAGATATGCAACAACCCCTCCCGGATCTGCTCCCCGGACCGGGAGGCTTCCTCGTTCAGGAGCATCACGTCGGAGATGCCCAGCCCGGTGTCCCGGCAGTGGGCCAGCAGTTCCGCGGCGGTGCGGAACGGCAGCGGCAACTCCTTCTTCGACTCCTCCAGTTCCTGCCGCGCGGTCTCTTCCTCGCCTTCACGGACGATGAACCCGCCACCGACCGAGAAGAACGTCGCCGCATGCAACACCGTGCCCTCAGCGTCCGTGACCGTGAACGTCATCCCGTTGGTGTGCCGCGGCAACACCGTCAATGGCCGCAACACCATGTCGCCCACCCCGTACGGCAGCGGCACTCCCTCACCACCAGCCCCGGCCAGGTTCAACACCCCGGTCTCCGCGATCGCGGCGAGGCGTTCCTCGACCTCGCCGGGCAGGATCAGCTCCGGATGGAACCCCTCCAACCCCAACAAAACCGCCGTCATCGTCCCGTGCCCATGCCCCGTCGCAGCCAACGACCCATAAAGATCCACCCGCAACCCCGCCACACCCGGCAGTACCCCAAGCCCCCTAAGCTCCTCCGCAAAAACAGCAGCAGCCCGCATCGGCCCCACAGTATGCGACGACGACGGACCAATCCCGATCGAAAACAAATCAAAAACACCAACAGCCATAACGGGAATTCCTAACTACAGGTTCAGAGTTTTTGTCCAGATATGCAGGGATAAACAGCCTTCAAGCCTGCATATCTGGACAAAAACTCAAGGGGAAGCAATCACCAAGGTGACGGGCCCCACGCCCACCGGGCCAAGGCCAACATGCGATCAGGACAGGTTTGCGATGGCCGGGTAAAGGGGGTGGGCCTTTGCCAGGCCCTCGACGCGGTGACGCAGCTCCGAAAGGTCCGTGCCGGCGTCGGCCGTTAGTGCTTCGGCGATGATGTCCGCGACCTCGCGGAAGGCGGCCTCGCCGAAGCCCCGGGTGGCGAGGGCGGGGGTGCCGATGCGGAGGCCGGAGGTAACCATGGGCGGGCGCGGGTCGAAGGGGACGGCGTTGCGGTTGACGGTGATGTCGATTGCGGCGAGCCGGTCTTCGGCCTGCTGTCCGTCCAGCTCGCAGTTGCGCAGGTCGACGAGGACCAGGTGCACGTCGGTGCCGCCGGAGACCACGCTGATGCCCTTGGCGGCGACGTCGGGCTGGACCAGACGCTCGGCGAGGATCCGGGCGCCCGCGAGGACGCGTTCCTGCCGCTCCCGGAACTCGGCGGACGCGGCGATCTTGAAGGCCACAGCCTTGCCCGCGATAACGTGCTCCAGCGGCCCGCCCTGCTGCCCGGGGAAAACGGCGGAGTTGATCTTCTTGGCGACGTCCGCGTCGTTGGTCAGGATGATCCCGCCGCGCGGACCCGCGAGGGTCTTGTGCGTGGTGGAGGTGGTGACATGGGCGTGCGGCACGGGGGAAGGGTGCAGTCCCGCGGCCACCAGCCCGGCGAAGTGCGCCATGTCCACCATCAGATAGGCTCCCACGGAATCCGCGATCCGGCGGAACTCGGCGAAGTCCAACTGCCGTGCATAGGCGGACCAGCCGGCGACGATCAGCTGGGGCTTGTGCTCCTGGGCCAGCTGCTCCACCTCGACCATGTCGATGGTGTGGGTGTCTTGACGGACCTGGTAGGGGATGACGTTGTAGAGCTTGCCGGAGAAGTTGATCTTCATGCCGTGGGTCAGGTGTCCGCCATGGGCCAGGTTCAGTCCCATGATGGTGTCGCCGGGCTTGATCAGGGCGTGCATCACCGAGGCGTTCGCCTGCGCGCCGGAGTGCGGCTGGACGTTGGCGTATCCGGCGTCGAACAGGGCCTTGACCCGGTCGATGGCCAGCTGTTCGATGACGTCCACGTGTTCGCAGCCGCCGTAGTAGCGCTTGCCGGGGTAGCCCTCGGCATACTTGTTGGTCAGGACCGATCCCTGGGCCTGCATGACGGCTGCGGCGGTGTGGTTTTCGGAGGCGATCATCTCCAGGCCGTCGCGCTGGCGGCCCAGTTCGTCGTCGATCTTTGCCGCAACTTCCGGGTCCAGGACGGCGAGGTCGGAGTTCAGGCTCGGCGACTCCACCTGCTGGAAAGCGGTGCCGGTTGCTGCGGCGCTCACAGTTCGCCGCCGTTCGCTGCGGCGTATTCTTCAGCGGAAAGCAACGGGCCTTCTGCCGTGACGGCCACCTTGAACAGCCAGCCCGCGCCGTAGGGGTCACTGTTGATGAGGGCGGGGTCGGAGACAACGTCGTCGTTAATTTCGGTTACCTCACCGGTGACCGGGGCGTAAAGGTCGGACACGGACTTGGTGGACTCAACCTCGCCGCAGGTCTCGCCGGCCGTTACCGTGGAGCCGACCTCGGGCAGGTCCACGTACACGATGTCGCCGAGGGCATCGGCGGCCACGGCGGAAATCCCGACCCCCACCGGCCCGGCTCCATCAGCAGCAACCCACTCATGCTCGGCGGAGTACTTCAGTTCAGCTACAACTTTGCTCATTGGCTAGTTCCTTTTCTGGTTAACGACTTTGGAAGTGGTGAAGGCGGCGGGGCTGGCATCCGGCAGCGTGCGTCAGAGCGACGAAGGAGCAGCACGCAGAGGATGTCAGCCCCGGCGCCGAGGGGGCTACTTTTGGCGCTTGTAGAAGGGGAGCTCGACGACTTCGAAGCGCTCTGGCTTACCGCGGAGGTCTACGTCCACGGTTGTGCCCGGGGAGGCGAACTCGACGTCGACGTACGCCATGGCGACCGGGTAGCCGAGGGTGGGGGAGGGCTGGCCCGAGGTCACCTCGCCCACCAGGCCGCCATCCTTGAGGACGGGGTAGTGGGCGCGGGCTGCACGGCGGCCGGTGCCTTTGAGGCCTACCAGCTTCTGTCCGATGGTGGAACCCACTCCGGCCGCCTTGAGGGCCGCCAGCGCGTCCCTGCCCACGAAGTCGCCTTCCTTCGCCAGCGAGACCACGGGCCCCAGGCCCGCGGTGTAGGGGTTCACGTGCCGGGACAGTTCGTTGCCATAGAGCGGCATGCCGGCTTCCAGGCGGAGCGAGTCGCGGGCGGCGAGGCCGGCGGGAACCAGGCCGGCGCCCTCGCCGGCTTCCAGCAGCGCGTTCCACAGGGCCGGCGCGTCCACGTTTGGCACGTAGATCTCGAAGCCGTCCTCGCCGGTGTATCCGGTCCGGGCAAGCAGCAACTCCTGACCGCCAATCTCCACTTCGACCGCTGCGTAGTACTTCAGCTCCGTCACCAAGGCGTGCTGACCGGCCGGGACGAGCTGCAGCAGGATGGCTTCGGCCGCCGGGCCCTGGACGGCGATGAGGGAGGTACCGGCGGAGGCATCCTCGACGGTGACATCGAAGTTCGCAGAGCGTTCCTGCAAGGCCTCGGCCACAACCTTGGCGTTGCCCGCGTTCGGCACGACGAGGAACTTGTCATCTGCCCGCCGGTAGGTGATGAGGTCATCGATGATGCCGCCATCGGCGTTGCAAATCAGCGAGTACTTCGCCTTTCCCAGGGCGACAGCGGACAGCCTCCCGGCCAGGGCGTAGTCCAGGAAAGCGGCGGCGTCCGGGCCGGTCACCCAAACCTCACCCATGTGGGAGAGATCGAACAGGCCGGCCGCGTTGCGGACGGCGTGGTGCTCGACGAGTTCGGAGCTGTATTTGAGCGGCATCTGCCAGCCACCGAAATCAGTGAACGAAGCGCCGGCCTTCTTGTGCTGCTCGTAGAGGGCGGTGTAGTTCTCAGTCATGGGAAGTCCTTAGTTTTCGAAGTCTTCAAGCGGCGGGCAGGAGCAGATGAGGTTGCGGTCGCCCGCGGCACCGTCGATGCGTCCCACGGGCGGGAAGTACTTGTCCTGCCGCAGCGCGGGGACGGGGAAGGCGGCCTGTTCGCGCGGGTAGGCGCGGTCCCAATCGGAGCTGACGACGGCGGCTGCCGTGTGGGGTGCGTTGCGCAGCGGGGATGCCTCGAGGGTGAAGTCCCCGGCGGCTACCTGGTCGATTTCCTTGCGGATGGTGATCATGGCCTCAATGAAGCGGTCGATCTCACCCAGGTCCTCGGACTCGGTGGGCTCCACCATCAGCGTGCCCGCCACGGGGAACGCGAGGGTGGGGGCGTGGAAGCCGAAGTCGATCAGGCGCTTGGCCACGTCCTCGGCGGTGACCCCGGTCCTGGCGGTGAGTTCGCGCAGGTCCAGGATGCACTCGTGCGCCACCAGGCCGCTCTCGCCCGTGTAAAGCACGGGGAAGTACTCGTTGAGGCGGGACGCGACGTAGTTCGCTGCGAGCAGTGCGGACTTGGTTGCCTCGGTCAGGCCTTCGCCGCCCATCAGCTTCACGTACGCCCAGGAAATCGGCAACACGCCGGCGGAGCCAAACCTGGATGCGGAGATAGCGACGCCGTGGCCTTCCTCGTGCGCGGCCTTGGTGGCGTCCCCGGGCATGAATGGTGCCAGGTGTGCCTTCGCAGCAACGGGTCCGACGCCGGGTCCGCCGCCGCCGTGCGGGATGCAGAAGGTCTTGTGCAGGTTCAGGTGGGAAACGTCGCCGCCGAACTGGCCCGGTTGCGCCAAACCAACGAGGGCGTTCAGGTTGGCGCCGTCCACATACACCTGCCCGCCCGCGGCGTGGACAGCGTCGCAGACTTCGCGGACGTCTGCGTCGTAGACGCCGTGCGTGGACGGGTAGGTGATCATGATGCAGGACAGGACGTCCTTGTTCGCCTCGATCTTGGCGTACAGGTCCTTATGGTCGATGGTCCCGTCCAATGCGGTGGCCACCACAACCACCTTCATGCCCGCCAGCACGGCGGAGGCGGCGTTGGTGCCATGGGCCGAGGCCGGGATCAGGCAGACGTTGCGCTGCTGGTCGCCGCGGGAGTGGTGGTAGCCGCGGATCGCGAGCAGGCCGGCGAGCTCGCCCTGGGAGCCGGCGTTGGGCTGGATGGAGACCTGGTCGTACCCGGTGATCGCGGCCAGGTCAGCTTCCAGCCCGGCGATGAGTTCCTGCCAGCCTTCGGTCTGGGAGTCAGGGGCGAACGGGTGGATGGAGGCGAACTCCGGCCAGGAAATAGCTTCCATCTCCGCAGTGGCGTTCAGCTTCATGGTGCACGAACCCAGCGGAATCATGGTCCGGTCCAGCGCCAGGTCCCGGTCAGACAGCTTCCGGATGTAGCGCAGCAGCTGCGTCTCGGACCGGTACGTATTGAACACCGGATGCTGCAGGTAGGAGGAGGTGCGGAGCATGGATCCGGGCAGTTCGAAGCCCTTTGCGTCCCCTACGGGACCGGCGCCGAAGGCGACGGCCACGGCGGAAAGTGTTGCCGCCGTCGTCGTTTCATCGATGGAGACGCCCACGGTGTCCGCGTCGATGAAGCGAAGGTTGATGCCGCGTGCTTCGGCAGCGGTGATCACTTTGGCAGCCTTGCCCGGGACACGCACGGTGAGGGTGTCGAAGAAGGAATCCGTGACAAGTTCCCGGCCGACGGCCGTGAGGGCGGTGGCCAGGGCCCGGGCCTTGTGGTGGACGCCCTCGGCGATCGCTTTCAGTCCGTCCGGGCCGTGGTAGACGGCGTAGAAGGAGGACACGATGGCCAGAAGCGCCTGCGCGGTGCAGATGTTGGATGTGGCCTTCTCGCGGCGGATGTGCTGCTCGCGCGTCTGCAGCGCCAGGCGGTAGGCGGGGGCGCCGGCGTTGTCCTTGGAGACGCCCACGATCCGGCCAGGGAGGGTGCGTTCCATGCCCTTTTGGACCGCGATGTAGGCCGCGTGCGGTCCGCCGAAGAACAGCGGGACACCGAAGCGCTGGGTGGAGCCGACGGCGATGTCCGCACCTTGCTCGCCCGGCGGCGTGATCAGCGTCAGCGCCAGCAGGTCCGCGGCAACCGTGACCAGGGCGCCGCGCTCCTTGGCGGCTGCAATCACGGCGGACTGGTCCCACACATGCCCGGATACACCGGGCTGCTGGAGCACGATGCCGTTGATGGCGCCGTCGGGCAGCCCGGCGGAAAGGTCGGCGACCTCCACCTCGAAGCCGAGTGCCTCGGCGCGGCCCTTTACGATGGCAATCATCTGCGGGAGGCAGTCGGCGTCAAGGACCGTCTTGCCGTCCTTGGCGGCGGCGTTCTTGTTGGCGCGGCGCATCAGCAGCACCGCTTCGGCCACGGCGGTGGCCTCGTCCAGCAGTGACGCGTTGGCGATGGGGAGGGCGGTGAGGTCCTGCACCATGGTCTGGAAGTTCAGCAGCGCCTCCAGCCGGCCTTGGGAAATCTCGGGCTGGTAGGGCGTGTAGGCGGTATACCAGGCCGGCGCTTCAAGGATGTTGCGGCGGATCACCGGCGGGGTCACGGTGTCGTAGTAGCCTTGGCCGATCATCTGGACGGCGGTTTTGTTCTTGCCCGCGATGCGGCGCAGCTCTGCCAGGACTTCAACCTCGCTGAGAGCGTCTGTGAGCTTCAACGCGGTTTCCTGGCGGATGGAGGCGGGCACCGCCATGTCCACGAGGCTGTCCACGCTGTCGTAGCCGACGGCCTTGAGCATGGTGTCGACGTCGGCCTGCCGCCTTGCGCCGATATGGCGGTCAACAAAAGCTGACGGGTGGGATTGAATCGTCATGAGGAACTCCGGGTCTTGGCCGGCCGGAAGTGGCCGGCGTGGGATGGGTTCCTCCCCGCTCTGTATTGGACCTGAGAGATTCCGCGTAGCTGCTAATGGCAGGGGCCGCTTGCACCGTCGGTGAACCAGGCGCCGGCCCGGTTACTTTCCAGAGTTGCCTCGCCGTGACGGTACAGGGGCCTGAGAGATTCCTGGGGAGGATTTGCTCCTACGGCGCCTGCCCGGTGGTGATCCGGGAGGACTCTCCCGTCACAGCTCGAAAGGCTTATTCAAATATGGGTGATTCGGCTCACAAGCTACAGCATGGTGGAGACGGATGGCAAATCCGCGCTGCACCGAACCCTGGATAAGCTTTCCAATTCGGCTTCGTCCTGTGGGCGCTGACCACCCAGCCCCATACGCTTGCCGCGCTGCCGGTCACCCCCTGCCTGGTTCCTCATCCTGGGCAGGCCCGGACTGTCCTGCGCCAGGCGTGAAAGTTAAGCATGCTTAGTGTTGATCCACTTAGGATGGGAAAAGCACGGCAGCCAACCGCTGCAGGTCGATTTGAATGAAGGTGACCATGGCCAAGCGCAGCAATCCCGCAGTACGAATCGCACAGGAAACGGCCCACAACGCGGTGTTCGACGCCGAGGGCAAGCCCAAGCCCGGCGTGCACAATGCACTCCTGAAAGCGGTGGAGATCCAGCGCCCGCTGGTGCTCGCCTACATCCGCCGGCTGCAGAAGAAGAATCCCCGCGCCACCGCGGCGCAGCTGGCTGACATGCTGGAGCGCGACTACCTGCGCGCCGTCACCGGCGGCGGGGCAGCGGTGGGGGCCACCGCCGTCGTGCCCGGTGTGGGAACCGTGGCGTCGCTGGGACTGTCCGCGGCCGCCACCGTTGGCTTCCTGGAAGCCACAGCCCTGTACGCCAGTGCCATGGCGGAACTGCACGGCATCCGCCTGACCAACCCGGAGAAGGCCAGCACCATGGTGATGGCCCTGATGCTCGGCGAGGAAGGCACCACCCTCCTGGGCACGCTGAGCGGCCAGGCGGCCGGCAACGGCGCCAGCCCCACCAAGGCCTGGGGCAGCATGCTGTCCAAGTCCCTGCCGATGCCGGGCTTCAGCTCCATCCGGAGCAGGATCCAGAAAGCATTCCTGAAGAACATGCTCAAGCGCCAGGGCACCGCACTGTTCGGCCGGGCCCTGCCGTTCGGCATCGGCGCGGTGGTAGGCGGCGCCGGCAACCTCATGATGGGCCGTGCCGTGGTGGCCAACGCCAAGGAAGCCTTCGGTCCCATGCCGGAAACCATCCCGGGCGAGCTCACGCCTGCGGCCGCCGGGGACAAGCAGACTCTGGAGGGCAGCCGGACCCCGCGCTGACCGCGTCGACAGTTTTCGACACACAAATCCCCCGGCGAAAGGGCGCGTCGCGGAGCGGGGGGCCGCCAAACAGCCGTTAGCCGAAGATCAGGTGCGCCACCGTAAAGATCGCAAGCCCGGCCAGTGATCCCACCACGGTGCCGTTGATCCGGATGAACTGCAGGTCCTTGCCCACCTGGAGCTCGATCTTCTGCGAGGTTTCTTCCGCGTCCCACCGGGCAACGGTGTCCGTGATGACGCCGGCGATGTCCGAACGGTACGTGCGCACCAGGTAGCCGGCGGCGTCACCGATCCACGCATTCACCTTGCCCGCCAGCTCGGGATCGTTGACGAGCCGCGAGCCGAAGTCCCGGACGGCCGCCTTGAACTTAATGGTCAGTTCGCTGTCCGGATCGTCCACGGCGCCCAGCAGCGCGTTCTTTACCGTGCCCCAGGTGCGCGAGGCCAGTTCCCGGACCTCGGGGTCGCCCAGGACCTGGGCCTTGATGTCCTCGGCGCGGGCGATCATCGCGGGGTCGTGCTGCAGGTCCTGCGCGAGGTCGTTCAGGTACTTGTCGATCGACTGGCGCACCTGGTGGTTGGGGTCGGCCTGCACGGCGCGGACGAACTTCAGCATTTCCACGTACACCTTGTCGCCCACCAGTCCGTCCAGGAACTGCGGGACCCAGGTGGGGGAGCGGTCCGAGACCAGCCGGGAGACCGTCTCGTGGTTGTCATCCACCCAGTCGGCGGCCCGGTCCACCAGCAGGTCCACCAGCTTGTGGTGGTGCCCGTCGTGGAAGATCCGCTCCGCCATTCGGCCCACTGGCGGTCCCCACGGCGGAGTGAGGAGGTGCTTGCGCACCATGCCCTCGATCACTGCCTGGACGTCGTCGTCGTTCAGGACCTTGAACGTGCCGCGGATGAGTGCCGCGCCCTCCTTCGCCACGCGGTCGGCACCGTGGGGGGTGGCCAGCCATTGGCCCGCCCGGCGGGCGATGTTCACGCTCGCCAGCTTGTCCTGCACCACCTGCTCGGACAGGAAGTTGGTTTCCACAAATTCGCCCAGCGAAGCGCCAATTTGGTCCTTCCGGCGGGGAATGATCGCGGTGTGCGGGATCTTGATTCCCATGGGGTACTTGAACAGGGCGGTCACCGCGAACCAGTCCGCCAGCGCACCCACCATGCCGCCCTCCGCCGCGGCCCGCACATACTGCAGCCACGGGTATTCCTCCTGCAGCGCAAAGGCGATGACAAAAATCACCGCCATGGCAACCAGCAGTGCCAGCGCCACAAACTTCATCCTCCGCAGCGCTGCCGCCTTTTCGGCGTCACCGGCACCGAACCCGCGGCCGGCGACGGTGGCCCCTCCCTGCGCTTCCTTCGGCGCCGGGCGTGCGGGCTGGGCCGGGGCTTCCTGGGTAGTTGGCTCAGAGTTCACGTGCATGTGCCAAGCCTAGCCCCGCAGCGGGGACCGGGTCGGCTACCGTGTCTGCATGACAACTGAGGAGCCAACGCCGCAGCGGCCGTTGGTCTTTGCCCACAGGGGCGCCAGCGCTGCGTTCGCCGAACACACCCGGGCCGCCTACCTCCAGGCGCTCGCGGACGGTGCCGACGGCGTTGAGTGCGACGTCCACCTCACCCGCGACCAGCACGTGGTCCTCCTGCACGACGCCAACCTGGACCGCACCTCGGACGGGACCGGGCCGGTGGCGGAGCGAACCCTGCGCGAACTGAGGCACCTGGACTTCTCGTCCTGGAAGGGCGTGCGCATCCCGGAAATCTATGGTGCCCGCTCGGAACAGTTCCTGACCCTGCCCGAGCTGCTGGATATCCTCCGCGGCGCTGGGCGGCCGGTGAAGCTCGCCATCGAACTCAAGCACCCCAGCCCCTACCAGCTCAAACTGGAGGACAGGGTGCTCGATCTCCTGCGCCGGGAAGGGTGGGACCCGGCCGCTTCCACCGTGGACAATGTGGCAATCACGTTCATGAGCTTCAGCCCCGATTCTGTGCGCCACCTGCTGCAGTCCGTACCCGCCCGGTACGTCTGCCAGTTGGTGGATGACATCAACGTCCACGAGATCCGTGGCGGCCTTGGCCTGGGGCTGATTACCGGCGGTGCCATCGCCAACCTGATGAAGGCCACCCAGCTGGAGGCCGAGCGGATCCTGGACGCGCGCCTGGTATCCCTTGCAGGTCCCGGCATCGACTACGTCCGCGAGCACCCTGCTACGGTACAGCGCTGGCTCTATTCGGGGCGGCGCTTCCGGGTGTGGACGGTGGATTCCGCCGAGGATGTGGCGCTCTGCCAGGAACTCGGCATCCACGAGATCACCACCAACGTGCCGGCCCGGGTCCTTGCCCAGCTCCAGCTGGCCTCGCCCCAGGGCCGCTAGCCGGGGAAGCAGCGCAAATGAGCAGCCGGTCCGACGACGACGGCCCCCGCCGCTGGTGGGCCGGCCCTGCGCACCATGACGTCCCTGGAAGCCGAGGCTGCCATCCAGGCCCGGGGCGGAATCGCCGCAGCCGTCCGGACACGGGACCAGTGGCTGGCCTCGGACATGGGGCGGGCTGCCCGCGAGGGGCCGTGGATTGCGCTCGCTCCTGGCGGCCGGAAGGAAGTGGGGATCGGACTGGACGGGCAGGGAATCCCCAGGGCGGAAACACCGCTTCCCGGTGCGGCAGAAAACATCCGCCGTCCTCTCACCGGCGTGCGGGTCCTGGACCTGACGAGGGTCATCGCCGGTCCGGTCAACCAGCGCAGGCTGCAGGAACTCCTCAAAGCCGCCGACGTGGTGGTAACCGGCTACCGGCACGGCTCCCTGGACCGGTTCGGGCTGGGCGCCGACGCCCTGCAGGCTTTCCGGCCCGGGCTGGCGGTGGTCACGCTGGACAGTTGGGGCGCCGCCGGGCCCTGGCGCCGCCTGCGCGGTTTCGACAGCATCGTCCAGGCTGCCGCGGGAATAGCGCATGCCTACGGCCGGCAAACGGACGACGGCGGCTGGCAGCCAGGTGCCCTGCCCGTCCAGGCGCTGGACCACGCCACCGGGTACGGAGCGGCGGCCGCCGCCATCACCCTGCTGACCTCCCGCCGTCGTACCGGCCGCGGCGGGGCAGGCCGGCTGTCCCTGGCGAGGACCGCAGAGGAGCTCTGCGCCCTGCCTGCGGTGCGGACGGAACCGCGGGCGCTCCCTGAGCCCGCCTATCGGAACATGCCCAGCACGTTTGGCGGGTTGCGCTACGTCCCGCCGCCCCTCGCCGCCGCGGGACAGCCGCTGGACTACAGCGGCCCGCCTCCGCCCTACGGCAGCTCCGGCCTGGCCTGGACCTGAACTGGGGAGGGACAACGCAGGCGGTTTTAAACGCCGGCCGTCCCTGTGATTGAGTGGAGCCATGCTTTCTCCCAGGTCCGGCCGGCGTGCCCGGACTTCCTTCGCCGCAGCACCAGGCGTCTTGCGGCCCGGACAGGCGCCGGAGATGCGGACGTGAAAGAGCTCCTCGCGTCACCGGCGGTGCGGGTGGGCCTTTCCATCAGCATCGCTACCGGCCTCTACGGGATATCCTTCGGGGCGCTGTCGGTCACATCCGGGCTCGACTTCTGGCAGACCATGGCCCTCAGCCTGCTGCTGTTCAGCGGCGGCTCGCAGTTCGCGTTCATCGGAGTGGTGGGCGGCGGCGGGTCCGGCATTGCGGCCATGAGCGCCGCAACGCTGTTGGGCATGCGCAACGGCATCTACGGGATGCAGATTAACGCGCTCCTGCGGCCCGAAGGCTGGCGCAAATACGTCGGCGCGCAGGTCACCATCGACGAATCCACGGCCACGAGCACCGGCCAAGCGGATCCGGACGAGCAGCGCCGTGGCTTCTGGGCCGCGGGCATCGGCATCTATGTGCTGTGGAACCTGTTCACCGCGGTTGGCGCGCTGGCCGGCAGCGGCCTGGGCGACCCGAAACAGTGGGGCCTGGACGGCGCGGCCGTGGCGGCGTTCCTTGCATTGCTCTGGCCGCGGCTCAAGGGCTGCGAACCCGTCGCCATTGCCGTCGTATGCGCTGTAGCCACCGTGCTGGCCGTGCCGTTCGTACCTGCCGGCGTGCCCATCCTGGTGGCCGCAGTGGTGGCCGCACTCATTGGCTGGTTCAGCCACGGCCGCAGCGACGAAGGGCTCGAACCCGATGTGGAGCCGTACCAAGAGCACCATGGCCACCGCCGCCACGGCGGCCCAGTATCAGGAGCGGACACGTGAGCCTTTGGTTCTGGCTGCTGCTCGCGTGCGTGCTGGCCTATGCCTGGAAACTGGTGGGCTACTTTGTGCCGGCCCGGCTCCTGGAGAATCCGCGGATGTCACGCATCGCAGGCACCATGACCATCGGGTTGCTCGCGTCCCTGACCGTGGTTAACGCCGCCGCGTCCGGCCAGGCGCTCGCCGCCGATGCCCGCCTTGGCGCCCTGGCGGCTGCGGCCGTTGCCCTGGTTCTCCGGGCGCCGTTCCTGGTGGTGGTGCTTGCCGGCGCCGGCACTGCCGCGCTGCTTCGCATCATGGGCTGGAACTGACAGCAGATGTGACGCCGGTCACGCGGGATCTGCATGGCCGACGGTACTATGGGAGCGGCTATGCAGTTGGCCGTTGAATCTGCTGTGAACGGCGACCATGGATAATCAGCTGCATGCTGCCGGAGAAAGAGCCGGCCGGCCCCGAAAGAGTGTCCGACGCTGGGCAGGGCTTCCCGCAAAACGCTTCTACACCCGGTACCCAAGCCTGTCCGACGTCCCGCCTGAGGACCTGGAGGCGCTGTCCCGCAGCCTGCGGCAAGGGCTTGAGGTGGACCCGTTATCACCTGTTCCGTCGCTTCAAGCCCTGGTGATGCAGGAGCTTTGGAGGAGGGGAGAGGCGGCCAACTGACCCGCGAAAGTGGGTGCAGCGCCCGGCCTAACCGGCCGGCAAGGCCGCATCAAGGAGGACTTGGGCCTGTTTCAGGCAACTCCGTGGGCGGCGCCGTCCGGCGACACAGCCCTGCGGCAGCTCTCTTCGACAGCGAGTTCGTACCAGGCCTGTGCGCCGAATTCAGGCTCGGGCGTGTCAAGGTTCTGGTACAGGGCGTCCAGCAGGTCTGCCAGCGCACCGGCGGTCAACGTGGGGAGGATTTCTTCCGGATCACGCGGATCATTGAGGAAGTGCAAGAGCTTTGAACTGTTCATCGCGCTGCGGCCGTTGCGTGCCGGAACTGCAGGAACTGCGTCATGGGGGCGCTCCATATCCACTGTATAGAGGCTGGCTGCGTAACCCTCTTGAAGTGTATTGCACCGGCCTCGGCGCCCACAATGGTCCCTATTCGGGTGGGGGCGGGGCAGGGGTGGTCCGGGAACCGCGGCGGAAACTACCCCAGCCGGGGTTCCGCCGCGGCCGGTACCAGGGGCTGGGCGCCGATGCCTGCTGATGAAGGCACGGGCACATGGGCAGGCAGGGGGCGCTCGGGCCGCTTGCTCCGGATGGCATCTTCCACCAGCGCCAACGGCCGCCGCCAGGCATCGGAACCCGGCTCCATGGTGTCCACCACGCTGATCAGCATTGCGAGCAGGCGGAACATGTCCGTCATCGAGATGTCGGCTCGCAGGCTTCCCTGGCCCTGGCCGCGCACCAGGAGCACGCTGATGGACTCCATCAGGGAACCCGTGATGCCGGTCAGCAGCTCGCGCCGTCCGGCCACGGCGCCCAGCAGGTTGGCGTCCGCGCTCGAGGCTGCCATGAGGGACTCCAGGACTCGGAACAGCCCCTCGGCGGCGTCCATGCCGGCCAGTGCGCCGTCCACCACCGGGTCGACTGTGAGCCGGAGCTGGCGGTTCAGCGCGGCGAGGACCAGTTCCTCCTTGTCAGCGAAGTTGCGGAACAGGGTGGCAGGGCCAACCCCTGCCGTGGCCGCGATGGTCTGCAGGGGCACATCCGGCCCGAACTCGCGGAAGCACTGACGCGCTGCCGTGATGATCTTGTCCACATTCCTCGCGGCATCGGCGCGGAGGGGTTTGCGGGCGACTGCGAGGCTCATGCCAAATAGGCTAGCAACGCTGCTGCGGGCGATCACCGTTACTCAAGGGTAGGCGCTTATATGACGGCCGGGTTCTCCCGCCGGCGCCGGCCCGCTGCGCGGCGTGGCAAACTGGCTGCATGCTCCTTGCTTTTTCTGTCGCTCCGTCAGGCACTCCGGCTGAAGGGTCCCGGTCCGGTGACGCGTCCGTCCACGACGCCGTTGCCGCTGCCGTCAAGATCGTCCGTGACTCCGGCCTCCCCAACCAGACCGACTCGATGTTCACCACCATTGAAGGCGAATGGGACGAGGTGTTCGACGTCGTCAAACGTGCCACCGAGGCAGTTGGACGCTACGGCAGCCGCGTTTCGCTGGTGATGAAGGCCGATATCAGGCCCGGCTACAGCGGCGAGCTCACAGCCAAGGTTGAACGCCTCGAGGAAGCACTCGCGGACGGATCCTGAGAGGTACTTTGGGGTGCCGGGGGCCGGCAAAACTCTCTGGACCCACACCCCGGCCCGTGCCAGACTGTGGCAATGTTCGAGCACAAACCCCGGCCGGAATGGACCGCCACCGAAGAGTTCCTCTCGCGCGTGGTTGTCCATCCGGATCCTGCAATGGAGCAGGCCATCCGATCAGCTGCCGAGGCGGGAATGCCTGCCATCGAAGTGGCACCGAATGCAGGAAAGCTCCTGAAGCTCCTGGTCCAGATGTCCGGTGCCCGCCGCGTCCTCGAAATCGGCACACTCGCCGGCTTCAGCACCATCTGGATCGGGCGTGGCCTTCCCGACGACGGCACGGTGGTCACGTGCGAATACCTCCCCAAGCACGCGGAGGTTGCATGGGCAAACATCGACTTTGCGGGTCTGGGCGAAAAGGTGGAGATCCGGCTCGGTCCCGCCCTCGACACCCTGGCTGCACTTGAGGAGGAGGGCAGGGAACCCTTCGACTTCATCTTCATCGACGCCGACAAACAAAACAACAGCCGCTACCTGGACTGGGCCGTACGTCTTGGCCGGCCCGGGGCTACCGTGGTGCTGGACAACACCGTCTGGGAAGGCGCAGTCCTGAACCCGGGCCTGGACCCCGTCAATGCCCCCGGTATCGTGGACGCCCTCAAAATGCTGGGGGAGCACCCCCGGCTGGACGCCACCGTGATACAGACGGTGGGCTCCAAGGGCTGGGACGGCTTCGCCCTGGCCAGGATCACCTGAGGGCAAGCGCGGCGACAGCATCACCTCAACTTGGCTCGGGCCAATTAGTAAGTATGCTTAGAAATAAGTGGCCGACTGATGGCAGTCGGCGGGCCGCAGAGGAGGAACATGATGAAAGCGTCACCCACCCTTGCCACCAACCTGCAGATGGTGCTTACCGATCTCATCGAACTGCACCTGCAGGGAAAGCAGGCGCACTGGAACCTTGTCGGCACAAACTTCCGCGACCTGCACCTGCAGCTCGACGAGATCATTGCGGCGGCAAGGCTCTTCGCGGACCAGGCTGCCGAGCGGATGCGCGCCCTGCACGCACTGCCCGACGGGCGCAGCAACACGGTCTCAGGCGGCAACCGCCTGGACGAATTTCCGGAGGGTCTGACGTCCACCAAGGACACGGTCAAGCTGATCACCGCCCGGCTGGAACGCACCGTGCAGACCATGCGCGATGTCCATGACGATGTTGATGAGGAAGACCCCACCAGCGCCGACCTGCTGCACGCCGCCATCGAGCGACTGGAGCAGCTTGCCTGGATGGTGAACGCCGAAAACATGTCTCCAACCGCCGCGGTGACTGAACCATCGCCGTAAGCGTTTTTGCCGCAACCCGCGGGCATGAAAAAGGGCTGCTGCGGTAACGCAGCAGCCCTCTTGCTTGCCACTAGTCTTTCCTGAAGGCGTCCTTGATCTTCTCGCCGGCCTGCTTCAGGTCAGCCTTCGCCTGGTCCATCTGGCCTTCGGTCTGGAGGCTCTCGTCGTCCGTTGCCCGGCCAGTGGCCTCTTTGGCTTTGCCGCCCATCTTCTCGGCGGCGTTGTCGATCTTGTCGTCCAAACCCATGGCGTTGCTCCCTTCGGCTGGTGGCCGGGGAACCGTATGCCGCCGGCCATGACCCATGCTAGCCACGCGCCCTGCGCTTCAACAGATGCCGGAGCCGCGGGCGCCTGGCAGGCCATGCCTTATCAGACCAGGGGAGGGGCGCTGGCCACGATGTAGTCTGCGGCCGCAGGACCGGTCATGGACAGGTTGTTGCTGTCCGGGTTGATGCCGCGCTCCTCCAGGGCATCCCACAGGGCATCGGGTGACTGAAGCTGTGCCTTATGGATGAGGCACCAGCTCGTGTAGAGCCCATACAATTCTTCGCGTCCGAGGCCCAGGCCGGGCTCCCTGTCCGGAACAACTGCTTCGGCAAGAAAATCTTCAAAATGGGTAGCAGGCATGTCCGCTTCTTAGGGTTGACCGTAATCCCGCCGTATCTGCTTCAGCGGCCCTGCGGCACCGGAAAGGGACCGGCAGAGTAATCATGAAAGTATTGCAGGGCGGATCACTTTGTCCAGTTATGGGTGCCTGTCCGGGTTGAGTGTGCGCGCAAACCTGCAAAGTGAGGGGGCCGACGGCGACTGGGGGGACTGGCCTCGGTCTCAGAAGAGGCCATCTCACCGCCGGCCCCGCCTTGCTCCCGGGCCCTTGTTTAACCCGGGAATCATCAACTGGACCTAACTACAATTTTCCTCCATCTTGGAGATCCTGCCTAGTACCTGCGGCAGGCGTGTACACAGCAAAGAGGCACAGTGCCCTGATGGGCACTGTGCCTTTTTGAACCCCAGGCCTGCCTGCGGTACTGGCGCCTACCGGCCGGCGTCGCTGTCACCGTTCTGGGCGCTGTACTTTTCGCGAAGTTCGCGGCCGTGCCGGATGTCTTCTTCCTTCTGCTCCTGCAGCTTTTCGCTTTTCTTGGTGTCCCGTGGCGGGAGCTGGATGGTTTCTTCTGCCTTGATGCCTGCCTGCAGCTGGCGGCCGCGCTCAACCTCGGCGTCGAATTCTGCGCCGAAGAGCAGGGACATGTTCAGGATCCAGAGCCACAGCAGCATAACGATTACGCCGCCAAGGGCGCCGTAGGTCTTGTTGTAGTTGCCGAAGTTTCCGACGTAGAAACCGAAGCCCGCCGAGGCGAGCAGGAAAACGAAGAGGGCGATTGCCGAGCCCATGCTCATCCACTTGAATTTGGGCTGCTTGACGTTGGGCGTGGCGTAGTAGAGGACAGCGATGATCACGATGATCAGGGCCACCATCACCGGCCACTTGGCGATGTTCCATACGGTCAGGACGACGCCGCTGAGCCCGATGAAGTTGCCGACCGCCTCGGACACGGGGCCGCTGAGGACCAGCATGCCGGCGAGGAGCGCGATGACAACAATGGCAAAGAGCGTGACCACCAGCATGGTGCCGCGCAGCTTCACGAACGGCCTGCCTTCGTCCACCTCGTAGACCCGGTTCATTGCACGGCCGAACGCGCCCACGTATCCGGACGCGGACCACAAGGCCGTCGCGATACCGATGACCAGCGTGAGTCCTGCTGCCGGGGCGTTCGCCAGGTCCTGCACCACTCCGCCTACCGTGTCGGCAGTCTCGGCCGGAACAAAACCCCTGACGATTTGGAGGAGCGCATCGGTGGTCTTCTGCGGGTCCCCGAAGATCCCGATCAGGGACACCAGGGCCAGGATTGCCGGGAACAACGACAGGACGGCGTAGTACGTCAGCGCCGCGGCGAGGTCCGGGCACTGGTCCTTGTTGAACTCCCGCAGCGTCTTCCTGGCAATGTACTTCCAATTCGGCTTATCCAGGTCCCGGGGGCTGTCCGGTTTCCGTGAGTCGTTTGGATCCGGCGCCTGGCCCGCCTTGGCGGTGCTGGTTTCGGATGAGTCGTGAGTGGCCATGACGTGTCCTCTCGATCAGGGTCCATAACGGACAGGCCGGCTCCGCGGGTGGGCGGGGCCGGCCTGTCTCGTGGGGCTTGCCTGGGGTGCCGCGTAAACCTGGGTCAGGTGTTTTGGACGTTGGTTTTGGCGTCGGTGGCGCGGTCCTTGACGTCGCTGGCTGCGCTTTGGCTTTCGGTTTTGACGTTTTGGGCGGCGTCGGTGGCGGTGGCTTTGACGTTTTCGACGGCTTCCTGGGCGGGTTCCTTGAGGTCCTGGACGACGTCCTTGGCTGCCTCGGTGACTTTGCCGGCCAGGGGCTGGGCTGCGGTCTTGACCTGGTTGGCCGCTTCGCGTTCCTTCTGGCTCGGCGGGATCAGGGACGAGACGAGCAGCCCGGCGCCGAACGCGATGAGCCCGGCGGCCAGGGGGTTGCCCTGGGCTTTGGCTTTGACCTGGTCCGGGGCCTGGGAGAGGGTGGTGCCGGCGTCGGAGAGTTTGGCTGCGACGTTGTCTTTGGCCTCGTGCAGGCTCTCGCCGGTGGAGTGCAGGGCGTCGGTGGTGTGTCCGGCGCCGGAGGAGGCGGTGTGCTGGACTTTGGTGGTGGCGGTGTCTGCTGCTCCCATGACTTTCTCCTTCACGCCGGTGACGGCGTCCTTGACGCTGCCCTTCACCTTGTCGGTTTGGCGCTGGACGATGTTGGACGGGGTGACCTTGTCCGCGACCGCGTCCACGTTGGTGCCCAGGCGTGCGCGGGTGGCTTCAATGTCTTGGCGGATTGCGTCGGGGTTCTCGCTCATCGGTTTACCTCACCTGGTTTTAGGGTTGGGGGGATTTCGGAGAGTGTTTCGCCGGTCTGGGGCATGCCCTTGATCTGTTTGAGTTCCTTGCGCCCCGTGGAGGCCAGGACCGCGGCGATAATGGCCCAGATCACGGCCACGATGACCGCGGCCCAGCCCAGCGGCATCAGCGCGCCGAGGGCGAACATCAGGGCCAGGGACAGGAACAGCAGGACGAAGTGCCCGGCCACGCCGGCGCCGGCGAGCATGCCGCCGCCTTTGCCGGCCCGGGTGGCGGACTGCTTGGCTTCGGCCTTGGCCAGCTCCACTTCCTGGCGCATCAGGGTGGACAGGTCCCGGGTCACCTCACCGAGCAGATCACCCAGCGACGTGTTATCGGCCTTCTGATGCGCCTCACCCGGCGGCACCTCAGGAATGGAACTACTCATCAGAGCCCGCCTGCCTGCCCGCCGGCACGGCGATCCCGAGCGAGGGGATCATCATCCAGTGGATCTGCGGCCAGCCGAGGGTCACCCAAGGGGTCCTCTGCTGTCCGGTTTCCGGACCAGGGCTCCTCTTCCACAAGCTGGGGGCTGTCCATCGGGCTGGCCGGACGCACGGGCTCGGCGTAGCCGCTGCCTGGCGCGCCGCCGTCGTATCCTGCCGTGGTGGTGGCCGGACCCGGAAGCTGGACCGGGGGAGGCGGAACGGTACCGCCGGCAGGCTGGTAGGACTCGCTGTACTGGTCGCCGTACCCCGTGCCCGAGTACTGTCCGGCAAGGCCGGCAGGCCGGCCCTCGGTGGATGAACTCTCCGTTGCTCCGGCGGTGAGGCCGCGGGTGAGGCGGCCGGCCAGGACGCCCGCGCCGGCTGCAAGCAGCAAGAACGTACCCGGGCGGTTGCGGGCGAAGCGCTGGACTTCGTTCAGCAGGTCACCCGGCTGCTTGTTCTCCAGCCAGGAAGCCACGGACTCGCTGCGCTGGGCAGCCTGCCGAATCAGGTCGCTGGCAACGCCCTGCTGGTCCGGTGCCTCGGCCATGCTCTGCAGCTGGCTGGAAATGGTCCGGATGCCATCGGCAGCCTTCTGCTGCTGGGTGCCTGCCTGGCTGTTCAGGCCCTGCTTGGCCTGGTGCAGCAGGCCCTGCGCGCTTGACTTTGCCTCCGATGCGACGTTCGCGGCCTCACTCTTGGCCGTTTCCGCCACGCCCCGGGCCGACTCTTTCGCCGTCCGGGCTACATCTGCTGCTTCTTCCTTTGCCGCGTCCTTCCGGGACGCGCCTGTTGTGTCACCGGTCTGCGTAACCCCGGCTGGCGGAGTGGCGGCGGCTGGAAAGGTAGTGGCAGTCCGCTCGCCCGGAATTCCCGTGGAGGCCGGGGGAGCCGTGTAAGCAGGATCCTCGGGCCATTGGTTCTCTGTCATCTTCGCTCTCTCTTTCCAAGAAGGCCGGTTGTTGATCAAGAACCAGCAATACTGGCCGTAAAATAATAAGCATGATTACTAATAAAAGGTAAGTACCCTTGCTAAACCAGTTGTAACGGATTCAGTAGTGTCAGCCGGAATGGCGAAGGCCTGCCCGGTCACGTCGAAGTGGAAAGTGGTGGGAATTATGGAAACAGCTCCATGGGTTTGGGTTGTGGTCGCCATTGTTGTGCTGGTGCTGATTGTGCTGTTGCTTGCAACCGGACGGCGCCGGAAAGCCATGCAGCAAAAACGGGAAGAAGCGCACCGGGAAAAAGCGGCGGAAATCCGCCGTGAGGCAGAAAACATGGAACTCGACGCGCGGGAGCGCGAGGCGAAAGCAGCACGTGCACGTGCGGACGCGGAGCAGGCCCAGGTGAATGCTGCCCGGCTTAAGCAGGAAGCGGATCAGACATCCCGGGAGGCCCAGTCGCTCCGGTCCGATATCGACAGCCGCACCCGCAAGGCGGACGAGGTGGACCCCGATGCCGGCCGCGACCGGGACAACCCGCGCTCCGGAATTTAGTACCTGGTCATCGCGGTTTGAGGACGGGGGAGGGGCCCAGGCCCTTCCCCTTTCCCATGCCCTCCAGAACTTCCTTGACGGCGTCAACGGATGACGTGCGGGCTTCCCATCCGAGGATCCGGCGTGCGCGGCCGGTATCCATGACGGGCGCCCCGGCAGCCATATCCACCCACCCCGAATCGGTGGGCACCAGCCGCAGTGTCCAGGCCAGGCCCACAAGCTTGTGAAGCAGCCCCATGGGAACCGGCAGGATCCTGCGGGCGCCGACAACCCGGGCGAGCTCGCTGGGCGTGAGAACCGGTTCGGCGGCGATATTGAAGGCCCCGGTGGCCCGCTGGTCGATGACGCGCCAGTATGCATCCGCCACGTCATCAGCGTGAACAGCCTGGAAGATGAGGTTGTCCGGCGCGGGCAGCAGCGGAACCCGTGGCCTGGCCGGCAGGACCCGCGGGTATACCGGCCCAAGGAAGTACCTGCCGATCTCACTGCCCGCGTCACCCTGGAAGATGAGCCCCGGGCGCAGCCGGGCCACGGCAATGCCCGGCTCGGCTTCCGAGAACCGGTCCAGGAGTTGCTCCTGCTCTGCCTTATGGCGGCTGTAATGCGAGCCGGGCATGCCCTCTGCGGGCCATGACTCGTCCGTCCGCCGGTCTTTAGGGGCCTTGCTGTACGCCCCCACGGAAGAGGCGCAAACAACCTGCTTGACGCCTGCCCGCCTGGCTGCTTCCAGTACGTTCCGGGTGCCCTCGACGTTGGTCCGGTACAGCTGCTCCAGGTCCCTGTTGGGCTGGATCTGCCACGCCAGGTGCACCACCGAATCCACGCCCTGCAGGGCCGCCTCCAATAACGGCTTGTCACGGTCGAGGCCCACGTCCAGGGTGTGCCACTCAACTCCCGCATAGGGCTCGCGGGACAGGTCCGGCAGCCGGCGGCTAATGCCTTTTACCTGCAGGCTGCCGGGTTTCCGGGACAGCTGGCCCTGAAGGTTCCGCAGCAACGCTGTCCCTGCATTTCCGCTGGCTCCGGTGATGGCGATGCGCATGTAAGTGGCCTCCTCGGGTGTGGCGGGCGGTGCTGCTGACTTCCCGAGCCTATAGCGGCGAGGATTGTTTTATAAGCAACCTTATGATTTCCTACTTCTAAGTCTTGCCGCAGGCTTTCGGAACCAGACCGAGGGAAACCATCGATAATGCCCGAATACTTCGCCGCGCTTGCCGTGGATGCTACTCCAGACCACAGGCAACAGCCAGAACTCCCGCACCGGAACCCGTCGGCCGCCACCTCAGGACGGTTGCGGGAGACCTTCGAAAACGACCTGGTCCTGAGCTACTTGGACCTGGCCGAAGCCCTCGCAGGCCGCTTCGAGGCCCGGGGACGCGAACGCGCCGACCTCAACCAGGTGGCCTACCTGGGCCTGGTCAAGGCGGCCCGGGGGTTTGACCAAAACAAGGGCGAAAGTTTTCCCGCCTATGCCGCCCCCACCATTACCGGTGAGTTGAAGCGGTACCTCCGCGACCGGACCTGGGTGGTCCGCCCGCCGCGGCACATCCAGGACCTCAGGACCCGGATCTTCCGGGCCGAGCCGGAACTGACGCAGACGCTGGGCCGGAACCCCAGCGTCGAGGAACTGGCCGGCGAGCTTGGGACGGACCCCGCGGAAGTCCAGGAAGCCATTTCGGCCTCGAGCAGCATGCATCCGGACTCCCTTGACGCCGTGAACCCGCATTCGGATGCGCCGTCCATCGGGGAAGTGCTGGCCTGCCCGGAAACGCCGCTGGAGCGACTGGAAGACTTGGCCTGCCTGCGTGAGGCGATGCAGGACCTGGACGAAGCAGACCGCGAACTGCTGTACCGCCGCTATTTCTGCGAGGAGACGCAGGTGCAGTTGGGGCAGCGGCTGGGCATGTCGCAGATGCAGGTTTCACGGCGGCTGGCCCGGGTCCTGGTGGAGCTCCAGCGCCGGCTGGAGAACAGCTCCCGCCTGGGCGGCGCCGATGCCGCCAGCGCCGGGCCCCGGCGCGCAACCAGGACGGGCCGTACCTCCGGCACTGCCGCATTGCGCTCCACCCGCAGCGCCGTAAACCCCGCCTGACCCGCTGGAAAGCGCGCACCCCACCTACCCGCATCAAGCCTGAGGAGGGCAGCTTCCGGCCTCCGGAAAGCGGCAGCAGCATCGTGTAACTTCCTATCTTGCCTGTTCAGCGGCTTGGATCTTCCCGGTCCGAAAGCCGAGAAAAGCCTGCGGCCCTGTTTAGGAGAAGCAGGAGGAGGGAACAGGGTGGATATGGGAAGCTCCGAAACCTCCACGTTGCGCGCTGTCCTGTTCGACCGGGACGGGACCCTGGTGGTCGATGTGCCGTACAACGGTGATCCCGCGCTGGTCACGCCGATGCCAGGTGCGAAGGATGTGCTGGACAGCCTCCGGGCCGAAGGCATCGCCACCGGCGTGGTCAGTAACCAGTCAGGCATCGCCCGCGGCCTCATCACCGAAGCGCAGGTGGCGGAAGTGAACGCCAGGGTGGAAGAACTCCTGGGACCGTTTGATGTGTGGGAGGTCTGCCCGCACGCAGAGCAGGACGGCTGCGCCTGCCGCAAGCCTGCGCCAGGCATGGTGCACAGCGCCTGCCGCAAACTGGGGATCCCCGAATCCGAGGCCGCGCTGATTGGTGATATCGGGGCCGATGTCCGGGCCGCGGAAGCTGCGGGGGCAACAGGCGTGCTGGTTCCCACCCCGGTGACGCGGACCGAGGAGGTTGCAGCGGCGCGGCTGGTGGCCCGGGACCTGGCATCCGCCGTCGGACTGCTGCAGGGGATGCCCTGATGGGCCGGGTCCTGGTGGCACGGCTGGACAGCATGGGTGACGTCCTCCTGGCCGGGCCGGCTGTCCGTGCAGTGGCCCACGGCAGGAACCCTGACGGCAGCGGCGCCAACCATGTGGTGATGCTGTGCGGCCGGCAGGGGGAGGCTGCAGCCGGGCTGCTGCCCGGCGTCGGGGAGGTGTACAGCTGGGACAGCCCCTGGATCATGAACCCCGCGCCGAAGATGACCGGCCCGCATGCCGACCGGCTGATCGATTACGTCCGCAACTCCAGGATCACCGAAGCTGTCATCCTGACGTCCTTCCACCAGTCACCGCTGCCGCTGGCGCTGCTGCTCCGGCTGGCCGGGGTGGAGCGGATCGCCGGGGCGTCCACCGACTACGCCGGTTCCCTCCTGGACGTCCGGTTGAAACCGGGCGAGGATTTTCCGGAGGACCAGCCCGAAGCGGAACGGGCGCTGGGCATTGCCGAGGCAGCCGGCTTCCGGCTGCCGGCAGGCGATGACGGCAAGCTCCGCGTGGCCTCCGTGCCGGACGTGCAGGACCTCGTCGGAACCGGGCCTTACATAGTGGTCCATCCGGGTGCTGCCGTCCCCGCCAGGGCCTGGCCGCCGCTGCACCACGCCGCCGCCGTCGAACTCCTGCAGGGTGCCGGGCACCGGGTGGTGGTAACGGGAGGCCCGAATGAAACCTCCCTGACCGCCACGGTTGCCGGTCCGTCCGCACTGGACCTTGGCGGGCGCACAGACCTGCATGCGATGGCCGGCGTTATGGCGGGAGCCCAGGCGGTGGTCTCCGGCAATACCGGCCCCGCCCACCTCGCCGCCGCCGTCGGCACGCCCGTCGCCTGCCTCTTTTCCCCCGTGGTGCCGGCCATCCGTTGGGCACCTTATGGCGTGCCGCTGGAGTTGCTCGGCGACCAGAACGCACCCTGCCGGATGACCCGCGCCCGCGTCTGCCCGGTCCCGGGCCATCCCTGCCTGGCCTCCGTGTCACCCGAGGACGTGGTGGCAGCGGTGGAACGCCTGATCGGCGGAGTGAGCTCCCTCAGCACCCATGTCAGCACCCGTAGAAAGGCCCGCAACAGATGAAAATCCTGCTCTGGCATGTTCACGGTTCCTGGACGGACGCGTTTGTCCGCGGCCGTCATGAGTACCTGCTTCCTGTCCTGCCGGGAGGTGGTGCCTGGGGACTGGGCCGTGCCGGCAGGGACTGGCCGGCGTCCGTGCGGGAGGTTGATGTGGCGGCCCTGGACGCTGACGACGTTGACGCCGTCGTCCTCCAGCGCCCCGAGGAGCTCGCGGAGGTGGCCCGGCTGCTTGGCCGGACCCCGGGCGTCGACCTGCCGGCGGTCTACGTGGAACACAACACCCCCAAGGGGAACTTCCCCTTCACCAGCCACCCGCTGGCGGACCAGCGGAAGATCCCGCTGGTCCATGTCACGCACTTCAACAGGCTTGCCTGGGACAACGGTTCCGCCCCCACCAAGGTCATTGAACACGGCATTCCGGACCCCGGGCAGCTGTATACGGGCGAGCTGGCCGAGCTGGGCGTGGTCATTAACGAACCGGTGCGCCGCGGACGCGTGACCGGGACCGACCTGCTGGCCGAATTCGCCGCCGTGGCACCGCTGCAGGTCTTCGGGATGAAGACGGACGGACTTGCTGCCGCAACCGGTATCGACCCGGCCCGGCTGACTGCGCGCGGGGACCTGAAAACCCTGGAACTGCACCGGGAACTGGCCCGCTGCCGCGTCTATGTGCACCCCATGCGCTGGACCTCCCTGGGCCTGTCCCTGCTCGAAGCCATGCACCTGGGGATGCCGGTGGTGGCCCTGGCCAGCACCGAAGCGCCGCGGGCGGTGCCGCCGGAAGCCGGTGCCGTTTCTGCCGATATGGACGAGCTTGTCCGCTGCGCGCAGCGGCTTGTCGCCAACCCGGAAGAGGCCCGACGGCGGGGCCTCGCCGCCCGCGAGGCCGCGCTGGAGCGCTACAGCCTGGCCACGTTCCAAAACCGTTGGGACGAGCTGCTGGCGGACCTGCCCGGACTGGCCGGGCGATTTATCCAGGAGCACTCCGCCAACGGGCACCCCGGCACGGAGCACTCCGTCAACGGGCACCAGGACGAGCGGATCCTCGTCCCCGCCCGAGAAAGGAAGTTGTCATGAAAATCGCCATGATTTCCGAGCACGCCAGCCCCCTGGCAGCACTGGGCGGAGTGGACGCGGGCGGACAGAATGTCCACGTCGCCGCGCTCTCCGAAGCGCTCGCCAAGCGCGGCCACCACGTCACCGTCTATACCCGCAGGGATGCAATGGAGCTTCCCGAGCGGGTCCGGGTGGGACGCAGGCTCGAGGTGGTCAACGTCGACGCCGGCCCTGCCCGGCACGTTCCCAAAGATGAGCTGCTGCCCTACATGGGCGAGCTGGCCGACGGCGTGGCCAGGGACTGGGGCCAGCGGCCGCCGGACGTGGTGCACGGGCACTTCTGGATGTCCGGGCTCGCCGCGCTGGATGCCGCCAGGCGCCCCGACTCCGGGTACCGCGTCCCGGTCATCCAGACCTTCCACGCACTGGGCACGGTGAAACGGCGGCACCAGGGGGCGGAGGACACGAGCCCCGCCGAACGACGCTGGCTTGAACCGGGCGTGGGCCGCTCAGCGGACCGCATCATCGCCACCTGTTCCGACGAGGTCTTCGAGCTGAAGGCCATGGGCATCGCCACGGGCAAGATCTCCATCGCTCCCTGCGGCGTGGACCTGGGCTTCTTCTCCGCCGACGGACCCGCCCCGGCCCGCAAGCGCCGCTACCGGATCCTGTCCGTTGGCCGGCTGGTGCCGCGCAAGGGCGTGGACCTGGTGATCCGGGCCCTGCCCTACCTGCGCGAGGCGGGTTTCGACGACGTCGAGCTCCTGATCGTGGGCGGCGGCGGGGACTCGGGTGTCCTGCACGCCGACCCCGAGGTGCGGCGCCTGCTGGACCTCGCCGGTGAACTCGGCGTGGCGGAGCAGGTGTCGCTGCAGGGCCAGGTGTCCCGTGCGGAAATGCCGGGAATCTTCCGCAGCGCCGACGCCGTGGTGTGCGCACCGTGGTACGAACCGTTCGGCATCGTCCCGCTGGAAGCCATGGCCTGCGGTGTTCCCGTCGTGGCGGCAGCCGTTGGCGGCTTGCGGGACACGGTAGTGGACCACGCCACCGGCCTCCACGTCCCGCCGCGCGATCCCGAAGCCATCGCGTCGGCACTCGCCCTGCTGCTCGAAAATCCGGTCCTGCGGGCCGAGCTGGGGAAAGCAGGCCAGCGCCGCGCGCGGACCAGGTACTCCTGGGACCGGGTGGCTGCCGAAACCGAGAAGGCCTACCAGGCCGCAATGGCGGAAACCCCCGCCGGCATCGTCCCAATGGAAGGAGCAGCGCTGTGACTGCTGAATGGTCCCTGAGGGAATCCGACCTGCGGGTGCTCGCCACCGCCCCTGCACTGCCCGCCGTGCTGCCAGGAGCTGCGTTCGTGGACCCGGACAGTGCCGAAGCAGTCCGGACGCACCTGGACAACGTGGTGCCGGCGCTTGATTCGTTGCGCAGCCAGTCCGGCCGGCTTGCGGCCTGGGGTGTTGAGCTGGCCCAGCGGCTGCTGCGGGGCCAGCGGCTCCTCGCTGCCGGCAACGGCGGTTCGGCTGCCGAGGCGCAGCACCTCACCGCGGAGCTGGTGGGAAGGTTCGACGGCGAGCGGGTCCCGTTCTCCGCGATTTCCCTGCACGCCGAGTCCTCGGCCGTGACCGCCATCGCCAACGATTACGGCTTCGACGACGTCTTTGCCCGACAGGTGCGGGCGCACGGCCGCTCGGGCGACGTGCTGATGCTGCTGTCGACCAGCGGCAAGAGCCCCAACCTGCTGCGCGCCGCTGAGGCGGCGTCCCGGCTCAATGTCACAACGTGGGCGCTGACCGGCGCGGGGCCCAACCCGCTGTCCGAGGCGTGCGACGAGGCAGTGATGATCGACGCGCTCAACGCCAACGCCCAGGAAGGCCACCTGATCGCCCTGCATGCCGTGTGCCGGGCGTTCGACCTGGAAGTCGCCCGCCGCAGCCCTGCGCCCGTGGCGGCTGCCGGGCAGCCGAAAGCAGGCCTGCCCCAGGCCGGTCTGCTAAACGGAGGTGGCCGGGCATGAGGATTGTCGTGGTTGGTGATGTCATGCTGGACGTTGACCTCTCGGGCGAGGCCACCCGCCTTAGCCCCGACGCCCCGGTGCCGGTGGTGGACGTCTCGGGCGTCCGCCGCCGGGCCGGGGGTGCCGGCCTCGTGGCCAGGATGCTGGCCGAGGAAGGCTGGCCCGTCACCCTGGTGACAGTTCTGGGCGACGACGACGCCGGGCGGCAGCTCCAGGACCACCTCGCCGGGGTGCGCCTGGTGGCAGGGCCCAGCGGCTACCCCTCGCCGGTGAAGACACGGGTCCGGGCGGGATCGCACGCAGTGGTCCGCTTCGACCAGGGCTGCGAAAAGACACCCGTTCCCGAGGTCAGTCCCGCCATGCTCCAGGCGGTGGAAGAGGCGGGCGTCATCATCGTGGCCGACTACGGCAGGGGAGTGGCGGCCAACCCCCCGCTCCGGGAACTCCTGTCCCGGCTGGCGGGCCAGGTGCCCATCATCTGGGACCCCCACCCCGCCGGCCCGGAGCCGGTGCCGGGCGTCGCCGTCGTCACCCCCAATCTGTCCGAAGCCGTCAAGGCCGCCCAGGCCCTGGCTCACGAGGCGCCGCAGGGCGGCAGCGGGGACCAGGACCAGGCCGCGGAGGCTGGCCGGATCCTGCTGGAGCACTGGGGAAGCCAGTCCGTGCTGGTCACCAAGGGCGAACAGGGCGCTGTCCTGCTGAGGAACGGCAACCCGGTCCCGCACCCGGTCCCCGCGCCCCGTGTGGAAGCGGGCGATCCCTGTGGAGCCGGCGACCGGCTGGCAGCCGGACTGGCAGTACACCTTTTGGCCGGCAGGCACCTCGAGGAAGCTGCTGCGCTGGCGGTCCACGACGCAGCCGACTTCCTCGCCGCAGGCGGTGTGTCCGCACTGCCTGACCGGGCGACAGGGACTGCGGACCAGGAATCCTCCACCACCTCCCTGAACGAATCCAGGCTGCGCCTGGCAGCGGAACGCCCTTCCGCCGGGCGTCGTTCCACAGAGCCGCTGTTGCTGGCCCGGACGGTCCGGAAGAGCGGCGGCACGGTGGTGGCCACCGGCGGCTGCTTCGACCTGCTGCACGCCGGGCACGTCCGGTCCCTCTCCGCTGCACGGGAACTGGGTGACTGCCTGATCGTCTGCCTGAACTCCGACGACTCCGTCCGGCGGCTCAAGGGACCGGAGCGCCCCATTATCGGCCAGCACGACAGGGCCGAACTGCTGCTCGCGATGGAATGCGTGGACGCGGTGCTGGTCTTCGACGAAGACACCCCCGAAGCCGCCCTCGAACGCCTGCGCCCGGACATCTGGGTCAAGGGCGGCGACTACAAGGGCGCCCGGCTTCCAGAGGCAGACCTGGTGGAAAGCTGGGGCGGCCGCTGCCTCACCGTCCCCTACCACCCGGCACGCTCCACCACCGGACTGGCGGATGCGCTCGCCAAAGTGAGCTGACCGGCGCACTTGAGCTTCACACGTTGTATTTCCCCTCTGAAAGGAACACCATGACTGCAGAGTCCACTTTCCCCGGCCGCGTCCTGATCACCGGAGGTGCCTCCGGACTGGGCGCCGCCGTCGTCGACGCCGTGCTCAAGGCCGGCGGCACCCCGGTGGTGCTGGACCGCGATATCAGCAACGTCTCCGGCGTGAAGGCCTTTGAAGTGGATGTCGCGGACCGGCCTGCCGTGGAGGCAGCGGTCCGCGAAGCCGCGGAAACCGTGGGCGGCCTTGACGCCGTGGTTACCGCCGCCGGCATTGACCGCTGCGGCAAGCTGGCCGACGTCGAAGCCACCGAATGGGAGAAGGTCATCGGCGTGAACCTGATGGGCACGGTCTCGGTGGTCCGCGCCGCACTGCCTTACCTCAAGTCCACCCACGGCCGCGTGATCACGGTTGCATCCACCCTCGGCAAGCGTGCCGTCTCCGATGCCACCGCCTACTGCGCCTCCAAGTTTGGGGTGGTTGGCTTCAGCCATGCGCTCGCCGCGGAGACCGGCGGGGAAATCGGCGTCACCACCATGATCCCGGGCGGCATGAAGACCCACTTCTTCGACGACCGCACCGAGCAGTACAAGCCGCAGGACGATTCGCGCCTCAACGATCCCGAAAACGTGGCCCAGGCCATCCTGTTCGCCTTGTCCCAGCCCAAGGGCTGTGAAGTCCGCGAAATGCTGATTTGCCACGAGGAAGAAGGATCCTGGCCCTAAACCCGCAAACGGCCCAGCACAAACCGACGGGAGGACAATCATGCCCACAACAGCCACCGAAACCACTACCGGCCGGGAAACCGCCAACAGTTCCGGTATTACCATCCGGGACCCGCGCACGGGGGAGGTCCTGTGGACCGTGCCTGAAGCCGGTCCCGGCGCCGTAAACCAAGCCGTGGAAGTGGCCCGAAGCGCCGCAGGCGAATGGGCAGCCACCGCTCCTGCGGATCGGGGCGCCGCGCTCCGTGCCGCCGCCAAGGCACTGGACGCTGCGGCCCGGGAGCTGGCCGGACTCAATGCCAGTGAAACCGGCCGCCCGGTGGAGGAAGCCCTGGCCGGCATCGCGGCGGGCGTGTCCACGCTGGAACAGTACGCCGAACTGGGCCCGGTGCACCGCGGCCACAGCCTCCGCGGCAACCGGCTCGCCTCGGACTACACCGTTGCTGAACCGCGCGGCGTGGCCGTCCTCCTGACCCCCTGGAATGATCCCGTTGCCGTGGCCTGCGGCTTGATCGGCGCAGCACTGGTCACCGGCAACGCCGTCATCCACAAGCCCAGCGAGCGCTGCCCGCGGCTGGGCGAGGCGCTTGGCGAGGTCCTGGCTCCGGCCTTCCCGCCCGGCGTTTTCCTTACGGTGTCCGGCGGAGCGAAGGTAGGGGAGCTCCTCACGCAGGCAAAGGTGAACGTGCTGGCCCACGTTGGCTCCAGCGCGTCCGGTGCCCGCATCGCGCAGGCGGGAGCGCTGACCGGAGCGCACGTGCTCCGGGAGAACGGCGGCAACGACCCCCTGCTGGTGGACAGCGATGTGGACCCGGTCTGGGCTGCCGGGCAGGCCGCCATCGGCGCGTTCAGCAACAGCGGCCAGATCTGCACGGCCGTGGAACGGATCTACGTCCACGAGGCCATCGCCGCGGAGTTCTGCTCGGCCCTGGAAGCCGAAGCAGCGCTGCGGAACAGCAACGGCACGGTGGCGCCGCTGGTGGACCTGCGCATGCGGGACGAGGTGCATGCCCAGGTTGCAGCGGCCCTGGAGCAGGGCGCGCGGGCGGTGGAAGGCGGCGCCCTGCCGGACGGACCCGGCTCGTTCTACCCCGCCACGGTGCTGCTCGGCTGTACCGACGACATGCAGGTCATGACGGAGGAAACCTTCGGCCCGGTGGCCCCGGTGCAGGTGGTCAAGACGTTCGACGACGGCCTGCTCCTTGCATGCAGCGGCAAGTACGGCCTCGCCGCCACAGTCCTGAGCGGCAATATCGCGCACATCCAGCAGGCAGTGTCATCCCTCCCGGTAGGAACGGTCAAGGTCAATGAAGTGTTTGGCGGCGCCCCGGGCGGCGCGGCCCAGCCACGCGGCGAGAGCGGGCACGGGTTTGGCTACGGCCCGGAGCTGCTGGACGAATTCACCCAGGTGAAGGTGGTCCACATCGCTGCGCCACCCGCTTTTAACGGCAAGCAGGACGAGGACCGGCCATGACCCCGGCCCCGGAATCCCTGCCTGCCAACCTGGAGGGCGCCGGACCGTCAGCCGTGGACCTCTCCACCCAGCGGGCGCTGGCAGAGTGGCTGCCCGGGCGCCTCGCAGCCGAGGAACCGCGGATCCTCGTCATCGGCGACGTAATGCTGGACGGCTGGTGGAGCGGCAGCATCGAGCGGCTGTGCCGGGAGGCGCCGGCGCCGGTGGTCGACCTGCAGGAGCGCGAGTCCGCCCCCGGCGGGGCGGCCAACACCGCCATGAACCTGGCCGCCCTGGGCGCCAGGGTCGCCGTGGCCGGCATCATCGGGACCGACGACGCCGGCGTGGACCTGCGAAACCAGCTCGTGGCGGCAGGCATCGACGTCCGGCACCTGCACCTGCACCCGGACATGGTGACCACCACCAAGATCAGGATCAGCAGCGGCGGCCAGGTGATGCTGCGCCTCGACGACTCGGCCAGGACGGTGCCGGCCGACGCCCTGGCCGCGCTGGCCGCCTCGGTGCGCACCGCCGTCGAACGCCAGGACGCCGTGCTGGTGTGCGACTACGGCAACGGTGTCCTTGCCGGCCCCGTGCACGACGGGCTGGCGGAGGCCCTGGGCGCCAAGGATCCTGCAGCGCGGCGGCCGCTGGTGGTGGTCGATTCCCACGATCCCCGCCCCTGGGCCCAGCTCCAGCCGGACCTGGTGACCCCCAATGCGCAGGAAACGGCGCGGCTGCTGGACCGGCGGCTGCCCGACGGCCAGGACCGGGTGGACGCCGTGGGCGGGCACGCCGACGCGCTGCTCGAGGCCACCGGTGCCCGGGCCGTGGTGGTCACGCTGGACCGGGACGGTACAGTACTGCTGACTCCCGACGGCGTCCGGCACCGGACATGGGCACGGCCGGCAGCGGAAAAGCAGGCATCCGGCGCGGGCGACACGTTCGTTGCTGCCCTCACGCTGGCCCGCTCGGCAGGCCTGCCGCTCACCGCAAGCCTGGACCTGGCGCAGTCGGCCGCGGACGTGGTGGTGCACCAGCCGGGCACGTCGGTCTGCAGCACAGAACAGCTCAGCCGCTACCTGAAGGCCTTCGCGGACACGGCACTGGACGCGGACGAACTGCAGCGCCAGATCGAGGTTCACCGTGCCCAGGGCCAGCGCATCGTGCTGACCAACGGCTGTTTCGACGTGCTGCACAGCGGCCACACCCGCTACCTGAACCAGGCAAAGCAGCTCGGCGACATCCTGGTGGTGGCGCTCAACAGCGATGCGTCCGTCCGCCGGCTTAAGGGTGCGGGCCGGCCGATCAACGCCGTGGGCGACCGCGCTGCGGTCGTGGCCGCGCTCAGCTGCGTCGACTACGTGACGGTCTTCGATACCCCCACCGCCGAACCGATCATCCGGCAGCTCCGCCCGGAGGTCTACGCCAAGGGCGGGGACTACACGCCCGAGATGCTGGCCGAGACGCCCGCGGTGGAGGAGTACGGCGGACGGGTGGCCATCCTGGATTATGTGGCCGAACGCTCCACCACGGCCGTCGTCAAGCGGATCAGGGAAGGTGAGGGGGCAGCGACGGCCAGCTAAGGCCTTTGCCGCGGGTGGCCTTGCCGGTCGTCTAGGGTTGAACCATGACTGAGGCGCGGCACGGGTAATGGCGAAACGCGGAAGGTCAGGGGGCCGGGGTGCCCGTCCGACGGCGGACGCTGCGGAAGTGCCGAAGGGGACCAAAGCCAACGGGCCGGTGGAGGGCGTCTACTACATCGATACCGGTGACTGCGAACTGATCGCGGACCAGGACAACTCCACCGGCTGGCTCCTGAAGATCAACGGCGTAATGAGCTCGCACATCGACCTCGCCGATCCGCTGTTCCTCGACTTCGAGTACATGCGGTGGATGGCGGCGCTGATCGAGTCGCGCTGGCCGCCGTCGTCCGCTCCGGGGAGCGGCCCGCACAGGCTGCGGGGCCTGCACCTGGGCGGGGGCGCCTGCTCCATGGCGCGCTACTTCGCCGCCGTATACCCGGATGCCCGGCAGGTTGTGGTGGAGCTCGACGGGAAGCTGGCGGAGTACGTCCGCGGCTGGTTCGACCTTCCCAAGGCCCCGTTGCTGCGCATCCGCGTAGGTGAAGCGCGCGCGGTCACCGAGACCCTCACCCCGGACACCCGAAACTTCATCATCCGGGACGTCTTTGCCGGCGCCCTGACCCCGCACGCCCTGACCACCGCGGAGTTCAACCGGCACGTCCGGCGGGTCCTTGCCCCGGGCGGCTTGTATGTGGTGAACTCCGGGGATTCCCCGGACCTGAAGAGCGCCCGGGAGGACGCCGCCACCATCGCGGCATCCTTCGAACACACCGTCATCATCGCCGACCCCGCCATGCTGAAAGGCCGGCGCTACGGCAACATGGTGATGGCCGGCAGCGACGTGCCGTTCGGGGATGACCCGCAACTGGCCCGGCGGCTCCTCGGCGGAGCGGTGCCGGCCCATATCTGGAACGACGCCCAGGTCCGCGCCTTCGCCAAAGGATCACCCGTGCGCCACGACCCTCCCCGCCCGCACCCTAACCTCGCAAGTCCACCCCGGCTCCCTGCCCTCGCAAGCTCGGGCCGGGGCCCTCGCCGGGACGGCTCCACGGCCAGGGAACCCGGCGGGCGTGGTCCCACATAGTTACCGTTTTCAGCGCCCCGGCAGGGCGTCCCGGTGCTCGACCATCCGGAGGACCATCCAGTAGGGGAGCAGCTCCGCGATCCGGCCGGGCAGCAGCCGGACCAGGTCATCGTGCAGGTCACCCCTGAAGCAGGGCAGGAACCCGATTTCGGCACCCGCTTGCGCGGCCTCCACATGGACAAAGACGTTGGTGGATGTCAGCCCGTCCCGCATGGCCGGAACCAGCCGGCGCGGCGCGTCCAGGTCACCACCTGCAGCATCGAGTCCACGAAGTACACCAGCGGGTGCTCATTGAGTTCTTCCACGGTGGCTGGCGCCCCCGTGCTCGGCAAGGTAGGCACGGGAGGCGTACATCCCGCTGGTGGAAAAGCAGCTCGCCGGCCAGGCGTCAGATCGGGCGGGCATGGTGACCGGCGCCAGCTACACGATGGACGGCGGGTGGTCGGCAAGGTAACCCGCCGTCCCCTAATCGTGGGGCTTAACCATCCGGTGGTCGTAGAAGAAAACGCCGTGGGCGGTGTGGATGCCCACGGACGTTCCCCGGTGCGAGACGACGATGCCCTCACGCCTGCCGTTGAAGGGGTCGTCGCCCACCACTGCCTCCCCGGCACGGTAAGGGGAGCGCGGACGCAAACCGTTCTTCACCTTGCCCCATGTCCTGGCCACGGCAGCGCCAAGGCTGATGGGGCGTCCCAGGGTGGATAAGTCCTCCAGCTCGTTCCTCACCATACGTACCAACTCCTTGGGCGGCGGCCGCCGCTAGCGGTGCTGATGGCCTGAACGCTCCCAGCAGAGGATGGTCCTCCTATTCCGGCCGGCACCTTACGCCCAAGCTATGCGCTATTCACATCAGTCACACCAGTAACAGATACTCATGTTTTGGGCAGGCAGTACTTGGGGCGCTCAACACGCTGCGTACGCGCGTTACCGTGTCACGGTTTGCCGTTGATGATTTCCTCGGCATTATCGAATGCCCACCCAACCAGCGGGACCAGGAGTTCAGCCAGCTCATAGCCCTTCTCCGTGAGGCTGTAGTCCACCCGCGGCGGAATGACCGGCTGCGCGCGCCTGCTCACCAGGCCGTCACGTTCGAGCGTCTTCAATGTTTGGGCCAGCATTTTTTCGCTGATGCCGTCCGCCCGCCGGCGTAATTCACTCCAGCGCTGTTCGCCCTCGGACAGTGCGACAAGGATCAGCACACCCCATTTGCTGGTGATGTGGTCCAGCAGCGTCCGGCTGGGGCAGCCGGCCGGGAACACGCCGTCGGCAAAGCTTCCGGGCAGCGGAGACGGATGCGTTACTGCTTCCATGCCATCCAGCTTACCGCGAGGGTAGTACCTTACTTGAAAGTGCGTACTCTCCCTTGGGAAGTATTGGGGAAGGAGGGCAGTTATGCCCTTCGGAAGCCTTCCCCCTACCGAAAGGAACAATCGTGAGCATCGTTGTAACAGGAGCCACCGGACAGCTGGGTCGCCACGTCGTCGAGGCGCTGCTGGAGCGCGGCGTGCCTGCCGCCGGGGTCGTGGCCGCCGGACGGTCCATCGACAAACTGGCCGACTTCGCCGAACAGGGCGTGACCGTCCGCGCTATCGACTACTCAGATGCAGCCTCCGTCGCAGCAGCCCTGCGCGGCGCCCGCCGGGTGCTGCTCATCTCAGGCAGCGAGATGGGGCAGCGGGTGGAGCAGCACCGCACCGTCATTGAAGCAGCGAAAGCCGAGGGCGTGGAGCTGCTGGCCTACACCAGCATCGCCAACGCGGACACCACGGGCATGAAGCTGGCGGCCGAACACAAGGCCACCGAAGCCATCCTGCGCGGATCGGGCGTCCCGTTCGTCCTGCTCCGCAACGGCTGGTACCTGGAGAATTACACCGAGCAGCTTCCGGGCACGCTGGCGCAGGGCGCCATTGCCGGCAGCGCGGGTGACGGCAAGGTCAGCGGCGCCGCCCGGGTGGACTACGCACACGCGGCCGCGGCCGTGCTCGTGGCCGACGGGCAGGCGGGCAAGGTCTACGAGCTGGGCGGCGACGAAGCATTCACCATGGCGGAGCTCGCTGCCGAGATCAGCGCCGCCACCGGCAAGGACATCGCCTACAACAACCTGCCCGCGGCGGATTATGCGGGCCTGCTCACGGCGGTAGGCGTTCCGGAAGCCTTCGCCGGGATCCTGGCGGACTCCGATTGCGGCATCGCCCGCGGAGACCTCCTTGTCAGTACGGCCGACCTCCAGCGGCTGATTGGGCGTACGACGACGTCCCTCGCCGAGGTGGTCCGGTCCGCCGCCGCTTCGGCATAGTCACGCCCGGCGACGGCAGTGCCCGGCCCCGGGTTGGAGGGCCGGGCACCTGCTGCTATTCCAGCCGAAGGCGAGCGACCTGCCGATCACGAACAGCACGCTGGGCCCGGGAACGGCGATGAGCACCACGGAGGCGAGCGGCGCCACAACGTTGGAGAGCGGCACCATGTCTGATGTTAACTCCGGCAAGCCGGAACCGGCACGTCGCGGGATTTCGGTGTCCCGACCCTTGGTGGGCCGGCATGACGACGGCGCACCCCCGGCACATCAAACTTCCGCTAATGTCTGATATCCCGGACATTGCGTCTTAGATGCGGAACCTGGATGCGCCTCGACCGGGGCAATCTTGAGTACGGGATACCGGACAGGGCCGGTTGAGGATGGAAGGAGCTGACATGGTGGTGGCGGAAGCGCAGCCCGAGGCCGCGCGCGGGGGCCGGGCGGGCTCCAAAGTGCCTGCCGCGGAGAACACGCTGCGGATCCTCAAGCTGCTGGCCTCGCGGCGGGGTCCGATGGCTGCCTCGCAGATCGCCTCAACGCTGGGCTTGCCGAGGTCCAGTGTCTACCATCTCCTAGGCGTCATGGAGGCCAACGGATTCGTCCTGCACCTGCACGAGGAACAACGCTACGGGCTGGGCATCAGCGCCTTTGAGCTCAGTTCGGCCTACTCCCGGCAGGAGCCGCTCTCGCGCCTGGGCAGGCCGCTGCTCGCCTCGCTTGTGGACGCCCTTGGGGAGAGCGCCCACCTCGCCGTCCTGCACGGCCGGGACGTGCTGTACATCGTGGAGGAGCGGGCCAAGAACCGTCCGTCCCTGGTGACCGATGTCGGCGTTCGTCTTCCCAGCCACCTCACGGCGAGCGGGCGGGCCATCCTTGCCGCACTTCCCAAATCCCAGGTCCGCGCTCTGTACCCCAACGCTGCCGCCTTCACGGCGCGGCACGAGGTGGAGGGCGCCATCATGAGGTACTCGGCGCTGTCCTCGCACCTGGACCAAGTGCGGCAGCGCGGTTACGCCACCGAGCATGGCGAGGTGACCCCGGGCTTCGGTTCCATCGCAGCCGCCGTGACGGACCATGTAGGGTGGCCGACGGCCGCCGTCGCCGTCACCTTCCTGGAAGACAAACTGCAGCCTGCGGAATGGCCGGTGCTCGCCGCCCGGGTCCAGAAAGTCGCCGACGAGTTATCTGTCCGGCTTCACGGGCGCCCCGCAAAATAGCTTCCACTTGCGCTATCACTTTTGGTCCCTAAAAACCCCTTTTAGGGACCAAAAGTGATAGCGCAACAAAAGGGCTACCACGTCTGGGATACCGGACAGCGCCCCTTCCAAACCCCTGTTTGGCCCTCCGGCAAGGGGCTTTAGTTGATACAGACGTTATTCGCCAGCACAGACACACGATGAAAAGGAGCCACCATGGCACCCGCCGATTTCACCACCGGTGCCCGCCCGGTCAAAGCAGCCCGCGGCACGAAGCTCACCGCCAGGTCCTGGCAAACCGAAGCCCCGCTGCGCATGCTGATGAACAACCTGGACCCTGAGGTTGCCGAACGCCCGGACGATCTTGTGGTCTACGGCGGCACCGGCCGCGCCGTCCGCTCCTGGGCCGCGTTCGACGCCATCACCCGCACCCTGGAAACCATGGAAAAGGACGAAACCCTCCTGGTCCAGTCCGGCAAGCCCGTGGGCGTCTTCCGCACCAACGAATGGGCACCGCGCGTGCTGCTGGCCAATTCCAACCTGGTGGGCGACTGGGCAACGTGGCCCGAGTTCCGCCGGCTCGAGGCCGAAGGCCTGATGATGTACGGCCAGATGACGGCCGGCTCCTGGATCTACATTGGCACCCAGGGCATCCTGCAGGGCACCTTCGAAACCTTCGCAGCCATCGCCCGCAAGCTCACCGGTGACGGGAACGGCACCCTCGCCGGCACCCTGACCCTCACCGGCGGCTGCGGCGGCATGGGCGGCGCGCAGCCGCTCGCCGTCACCCTGAACGAAGGCGCCTGCCTGATTGTCGACGTCGACGAGACCCGCCTGCGCCGCCGTGCCGGCAAGCGCTACCTGGACGAAGTGGAAACCGACCTCGACGCCGCGATCGCCAAGGTGCTCAAGGCCAAGGAGGAGCGCCGCGGCTGGTCCGTGGGCTACGTGGGCAACGCCGCCGAGGTCTTCCCGGAAATCCTGCGCCGCCACAAGGCAGGCGAACTCACCGTGGACATCGTCACGGACCAGACTTCCGCCCACGACCCCCTCTCCTACCTCCCCGAGGGCATCTCCGTGGACGAATGGCACCGGGAAGCCGAGGCCGACCCGGAAGGCTTCACCAAGAAGGCCCAGGCCTCGATGGCACGGCACGTGCAGGCCATGGTGGAATTCCAGGACGTCGGCGCCGAGGTGTTTGACTACGGCAACTCCATCCGCGACGAGGCCCGCAAGGGCGGCTACGAACGCGCCTTCGAATTCCCCGGCTTCGTCCCCGCCTACATCCGGCCCCTCTTCTGCGAGGGCCTCGGCCCGTTCCGCTGGGTGGCCCTCTCCGGCGATCCCGAAGACATCCGTGTCACCGACGAAGCCATCAAGGAACTCTTCCCGGACAACCAGCACCTGCACCGCTGGATCGACGCCGCCGGAGAACGGGTCGAATTCGAGGGCCTGCCCGCACGCATCTGCTGGCTGGGTTACGGCGAACGCCACAAGGCCGGCCTGCTGTTCAACCAGCTCGTCAAGGAAGGAAAGGTCAAGGCGCCCATCGTGATCGGCCGCGACCACCTCGACTCCGGCTCGGTCGCCTCGCCCTACCGTGAAACCGAAGCCATGGCTGACGGCTCCGACGCGATCGCCGACTGGCCGCTGCTGAACGCCCTGCTCAACACCGCCTCCGGCGCCACCTGGGTCTCGCTGCACCACGGCGGCGGCGTCGGCATCGGCCGCTCCATCCACGCCGGCCAGGTCTCCGTCGCCGACGGCACCGACCTCGCCGCGCAGAAGCTCGAGCGCCTCCTCACCAACGACCCCGGCATGGGCGTCATCCGCCACGCCGACGCCGGCTACGACCGTGCCCTCGACGTCGCGAAGGAACGCGGCGTCCGCATCCCGATGAACGAGAGCAAGTAGACAATGACCACGATCACCCATGAACCACTGACCGTCACCCTCGGGACCTGCGGCGTCACGCCGGAGGATGTGCTCGCGGTCGCGCGCCACAACGTCAAGGTGGCCATCGCTCCGGAAGCGCTCGAAACCGTTGCCAAAGTCCGCGCGCACATCGACAGCCTCGCCTCCAGCGACACCCCCGCCTACGGCATCTCCACCGGCTTCGGGGCGCTGGCAAACCGGCACATACCCAACGACCTTCGCACGCAGCTGCAAAAGTCGCTGATCCGCAGCCACGCCGCAGGCATGGGTCCCGCCGTGGAGCGGGAAGTGGTGCGCGGCATCATGTTCCTGCGGGCCAAGACCCTCGCCACGGGCCGCACCGGTGTCCGGCCCGTGGTCCTGCAGACCATAGTCGACGTCCTCAACGCCGGCATCACCCCCGTGGTGCGTGAATTCGGATCGCTGGGCTGCTCCGGCGACCTCGCCCCGCTCTCGCACTGCGCCCTGGTCCTGATGGGCGAAGGCGAAGCGGAAGGGCCCGACGGCGTCCGTTACGGCGGGAGCGGAGAACCGCCTGTTGCCGAGCTGCTTGCCGAACACGGCATCGCGCCCGTTGTCCTCGCCGAAAAAGAAGGGCTTGCGCTGGTCAACGGCACCGAGGGCATGCTGGGCATGCTCCTGATGGCCATCGCGGACCTCCGCAAGCTGTTGACGACGGCGGACATCACCGCCGCGCTCAGCGTCGAGGCCCTGCTGGGTACTGACCAGGTTTTCCTGCCCGAACTCCATGCAGCGCTCCGTCCCCACCCCGGACAGGCAGCCAGTGCGGAGAACATGCTGCGCGTACTGTCTGGTTCGCCGATCGTGGCGTCCCACAAAGTGGGGGACAACCGGGTGCAGGACGCCTACTCGCTGCGCTGCGCCCCACAGGTGGCCGGTGCCGCCCGCGACACCCTGGACCACGCCGGGATGGTGGCCACCCGCGAGCTGGCGGCCGCCATCGACAATCCCGTAGTCCTGCCGGACGGCCGCGTCAGCTCCAACGGAAACTTTCACGGCGCCCCGGTGGCGTACGTCCTGGATTTCCTGGCCATTGCCGTCGCGGACCTGTCCTCCATTGCCGAACGGCGGACCGACCGGATGCTGGATCCGGCCCGGTCCCATGGCCTGCCCGCTTTCCTGGCAGCCGACCCCGGCGTGGATTCCGGGCTCATGATCGCCCAGTACACACAGGCCGGGCTGGTGTCGGAGAACAAGCGGCTGGCCGTGCCGGCTTCCGTGGATTCCATCCCCAGCTCAGCCATGCAGGAGGACCACGTGTCCATGGGCTGGCATGCGGCCCGGAAACTTCGGAAGGCTGTTGACAACCTCCGCCGCGTCCTGGCCATTGAACTGGTGACAGCCGCACGGGCGCTGGACATCAGGACCCAGCTCTCGGGCGGCGTCCTGACGCCCGGGCCGGCGGGCGCCGCCGTCGTGGCTGCCCTCCGGGACATCGTCGGCGGGCCGGGTGCGGACCGCTTCCTTTCGCCGGAACTCGAAGCGGCCGACCGGCTGGTTGCGTCAGGTGAGGTGCTCCGGGCAACGGAATCTGCCGTAGGAACCCTCGCCTGATTCCGAAAAATATTCGGTGTACGGGCGGGCTGTGTCCGAGGAATGGAATTTCCGGCGGCATCGCCCGCCCGGGGCCGGAGAGTGTAGTAGAACTGAAGTTGTAGTGAAAGTCACATCAAAGAGGCTGTGGCGCAGAACGTATAAGGGGTAGAAGTTCACATGAAAGCACGTGGGGCAGTCCTGTCGAGGCGCAATGCCCATTCAGCCACGGTGTCCGACTGGAAGACCCTCCAGGTCGGCGACCATGTCGAAATCATCAAGCATGCGCATGTTGTAGCCGCCGGGGAGGTGGAAGAAGTTTCCCAGAGCGGCAACGTTCTTTGGCTTGTTCCGGCCGGTCCGGCAGAGAAGCAGCTCTTCCTGAAGTCTGACGGCGTGCAGGTACGGCGCGGCTAGCACCCCCCCCCGACTTAAGCGCCGAATCCCCGTCCTGCCGAGAGGCAGGGCGGGGATTCGTGGTCTAGCCTGCCGGACGCCGGCGGCGGATCAGGCGGCAAAGGCCTCGTAGGTTTCGCCGAACGGAACTGATTCATCCAGGGCCACGGTGTAGCGTCCCGGCTTGAGCCGGGTCACCAGGATGCCGCAGGATGCTTCTTTGCTGGCGACCTCGATCAGCTCGGCAACCGCCTCTTCCAGCCCGGCGTTGACGTCGCTGCCGCTGGTGAATTCCAGGTCGATGGACCGGATTACCGGTTCTTCCGGGAACTCCGCTGGCGCTGCGAAGCGTTCCAGAGTGGCTGTAGTCATGTGCTGAACTTTCTGTGTTTCATGCCAATGGGCCGAACCAGTCTACCCGCTGGCGGGAAAGATGTCAGATAACTGATGTTCCCTACCCCATACGGGAATGATTCAAACAGCCGATACCGCGCCTGCCCAAATGGCGGCCGGTCATAAACGGGGAATTTTGCCGCAGTATCCCTGTGGGCCACGATGGAAGTCCGTTCGCAAAAGAACCGTGGACCAAAGGAGCTGCACCGTGAAGATCATGCGCCTGGGCGACGCCGGCAAGGAACAGCCGGTTGTCATGGTGGACGCCGGCGGCGGCTCCCGGCAGTATTTCAGCCTCTTGTCCCTGGCCGGGGAGGTTGACGGGGGTTTCCTGGCGGGCGGTGGAATCGGCCGTGTCCGGGAGGCGTTGGCGGCGGGAATCTTGCCGGTCCTGGAAGGGGCAGAAGGCCTCCGCGTCGGTTCCCCTGTAGTCAGGCCGGGATCCGTGGTGGGCATCGGCATGAATTACGCAGCCCACGCGGCTGAGTCAGGCTCGGCGCCGCCGGAAGTTCCGGTCATGTTCCTCAAGCCGGGCAATACCGTCACCGGCCCGTATGATCCGGCAGCGGTTCCGCCGCGGTCCACCAGGTTCGACTGGGAGGTGGAGCTGGCGATCGTGATCGGCAGGGAAGCCAGCTACCTGCCGGACACCGTAACTGCCAAAGCGTGCATCGCCGGTTACGTCACGGCAAACGACTTTTCTGAACGGGAGTACCAGCTCCCCGGAGCGGCCGGGCAGTGGACCAAGGGCAAGACCTTGCCCGGTTCCACCCCGCTGGGCCCATGGCTGGTTCCGGCGGAGGACATCGACGGCGGCAACCTCGCCCTGCGCAGCTGGGTCAACGGTGAATTGCGGCAGGATTCCAAGACGTCGGAGCTGATTTTCGATGCTCCCACGCTGGTCCACCACTGCAGCCAGTACATGCTGCTGGAGCCCGGTGATGTGATCCTCACCGGGACTCCAGAGGGTGTGGCGCTAAGCGGCCGTTTCCCCTACCTCCAGCCGGGAGACGTGGTGGAGGTAGAGGTGGACGGGCTGGGCCGCCAGCGCCAGGAACTGTACCGCGCCGGCGGCGGCGCCTAACCGGCCTTGACGGCGAGGACGGGGCAGTCCGCCTCCAGCAGGATCCTCTGCGACGTGCTGCCCATGATGAGCTTGCCCACCGGAGTGCGGCGGCGCAGGCCGATCACAATCAGCTCCGCATTGTTCTCCTCTGCGGCGTCCAGCACCTCGGCGGCGGCATCGTGTCCACGGACCGGCTGCTTGATCACATGGTCGATGCCCTGGGTGGCCAGACGGTCCTCAATGCTTTGGATCTCCGGCTCCTGGGCGTAGCGGTTATCAACCAGGGCGTCGCCCTTGGACGAGTTGATCACCAGCAGTTTGGTGTTGCTCTTCCGGGCCTCGGCGATGGCCTGGGTCAGGGCCGCTTCGCCTTCCGGGGTGGGGACGTATCCAACCACGATAGTCATGGCAGCTCCTTGTTGTCTGAGTGATGGACGTGGACCTCGTGCGGACCGTGTTCGCCTTCGACGGCACGTACCCCATCGGCTTTGGTTCCGTCTGCCTGGGCCGGTGCAGCTACGGCCGGGCGGTTGCGCCGCACCAGCTTGAAGAGCAGCGGCCAGACCAGGATGAGGGCCACGATGACGTAGATGACGACGGCGATCGGCTCACTGAAGAGCCCTGCCGGGTCACCGGCGCTGAGCTGCAGGGTCTTGCGCAACTGGCCTTCGATCCGCGGGCCAAGGATGACACCGAGGATCAGCGGCAGCACCGGAAGGCCGAAGCGCCGCATCATGAAGCCCAGCGCACCAAGCACCAGCAGGATCGCCAGGTCGAACGCCTGCAGGTTCACCGAGTAGGCGCCCAGGGTGGCGAAGAAGAGGATGCCCGCGTAGAGGTAGGGGCGGGGAAGCTGCAGCAGCTTGGCCCACAGCGGTGCCAGGGGCAGGTTGATCAGCAGGAGCAGCAGGTTGCCGATGAAGAGGCTGGCAATGAGGGCCCACACCAGAGGTCCCTGGCTTGAGAACAGCTGTGGTCCGGGCTGGATGCCGTAGGTGGTGAAGGCTGCCAGCATGACGGCGGCCGTGGCGTTGGTGGGCAGGCCGAGGGCCAACATGGGGGTCAGGGTGCCCGCGGCGGCCGCGTTGTTGGCAGCTTCCGGACCGGCGACGCCCTCGATGGCGCCCTTGCCGAATTCCTCCGGGTGCTTGGACAGCCGCTTCTCGGTGACGTAGGACAGGAACGTCGGAATTTCCGCCCCGCCTGCCGGCAGCGCGCCGAACGGGAAGCCGAAGGCCGTGCCGCGGAGCCACGGCTTCCAGGATCGGCGCCAGTCCTTCCGGCCCATCCACGGCCGGCCCACCGGGATCACATGCAGGGGGGTGCGGCGCAGGTGTGCCGCTACCCAGAGTGCTTCACCAACGGCGAAGATGGCCACCGCCACCACCACAATGTCCAGCCCGTCCGCGAGCAGCGGCTGGCCAAACGTCAGGCGCCGCTGGCCCGTGACGGAGTCGATGCCCACCAGGCCGATGGCCAGGCCAAGGCCCAGCGAGGCGAAGCCGCGCAGCCGGGACGATCCCAGGACGGCGGTGACGGCCAGCAGCGCCAGCACCATGATCGCGAAGTAGCTCGGCGCGCCCAGGCTCACGGCGAAGTCAACAACGACGGGCGCGAAGACAGCCAGGAGGGCGGTGCCAATGGTGCCGGCCACGAAGGAGCCGATTGCCGCCGTCGCAAGCGCCTGCGCCGCGCGGCCCGCCTTGGCCATTTTGTTGCCCTCGATCGCCGTCACCACGGATGACGATTCACCGGGAGTGTTAAGCAGGATCGAGGTGGTGGAGCCGCCGTACATGCCGCCGTAGTAGATGCCGGCGAACATGATGAACGCACTGGTGGGTTCCAGGGCGTAGGTGACGGGCAGGAGCAGCGCAACGGTCATGGCCGGGCCGAGGCCCGGAAGGACGCCGACGGCGGTGCCCAGTAGCACGCCGATCACGGCGTACAGGAAGTTCATGGGGGTCAGGGCGGTGGCGAAACCGTCCAGCAGGGAGGACCAGACGTCCATTAGAGGATTCCTTCCAGGAGTCCGGCCGGCAGTGCGATGCCCAGGCCAAGGTAGAAGCCGTAGAAGGTCAGCAGGGAAAGGACCACGGAGATGATGCCGTCCCGGATGTAGTGGCGGCTGCCCAGGGCCAGGACGCTGCCCCAGAACAGCAGCGTTCCGGAGATAACCCAGCCTGCCCAGTCGATCAGGAGGATGTTCAGGATGAAGGCGCCCGCGAGGGGCAGGACGGTCTTCCAGTCGGCCGGATGGCCGAGTTCGATGTCCTCGCCGCCTTCTGCTTCGCCCTTGCCGCCGCGCAGGACGTTCACCGCGAGCAGTACGGCGCAGGTGACCAGCAGCCCGGCAACGATGAACGGCACCGTCTTGGGGCCCACCGGGTCGGACTGCGAGTAGGGAACGGAGAGGCGGTTGGCGTCGAGGAAGACCAGGACGCCGGCCGCGCCGAGCAGGAGGGCGACCCCCAGCTCGGCGCGGCCTTTCAGGCCTGTGGGCAAGGAGCTCACGCCAGGCCCAGTTTCGTCAGGACGTCCGCCACCCGCTTGTCCTGCTCGGCGAGGAAGGACTCGAACTCGTCACCGGTGATGAAGGCGTCAGTCCAGCTGTTGGTCTTCAGGGCTTCCTTCCAGCCTTCGCTGCCGTGCATCTTCTCGAGCGCGGCGATCAGGGACGCCTTGTCCTCCTCGCTGATGCCCGGAGGGGCCACAATGCCGCGCCAGTTGGTGAACACCAGGTCGATGTTGGATTCCTTCAGCGTGGGCGCGTCGACACCCTCGAGGCGTTCCTCGCCGCTGGTGGCCAGGACGCGGATTTCACCCGACTTGATCTGCTGCAGGTACTCGCCCGCGCCGGAAGCGGCAAAGCCGAGCTTGTTGCCGAGGATGGCGGGGAGAAGGTCGCCGCCGCCGTCGTAGGAGACGAAGTTGACCTTGGTGGCGTCGATGCCCACCGCGCCTGCCAGCTGCATGGGAAGCAGGTGGTCCGGGCCGCCGGGGGAGGAGCCGCCGCCGACGGAGATGGAGGCGGGGTCGGCCTTCCAGGCCTTCACCAGGTCGTCGATGGTCTGGAACGGGGAGTCCTTGCTGACCATGATGGCGCCGGGCTCCTCGATCAGGCGGGCCAGCGGGGTGGTCTCGGTGAGCTTGGACTCGGACTTGTTGGTGTAGCTTGCGCCCACGACGCCCAGGCCCATCAGCATGGTGAGGTCGCCGTTGCCCTTTTCGTTGACAACGCGTGCCAGGCCGACGGTGCCGCCGGCACCCGCGAGGTTGAACACTTCGGTGTTGTTGGAGATCTTCTCGTCGTCGAGGACCTTGGCGGCGGCGCGGGCGGTGGTGTCATAGCCGCCGCCCGGGGTGTTCGGGACCATGATCTGGAGTCCGGTGATGGGGCCGGCGGCGGCGCCGGAGCTCTCCACACCCGTGGAGCTGTTGCCGGTGGCACCGCAGCCGGTGGCCATCAGGGCGATGCCGGCGGCGACTGCGGCGATTCGCAATGCGCGGATCTGGCGCATGGTGTTCCTCTTCTCTGAAAAACGGGCAGGACTGACTTGGTATTTCGATGCTAGGTTCCGCCGTGATGCCGGTCACTCTTGTGTACGCAGAGAAAGTTAAGTTCATTTCGTTCACGTTTCCGCAGCCCCGCCGTGGCCGGGCCGGCGCTCCCGCCAGGGTCCCCGCGTGCCGGGCGGTGCCTGGGGTATAGTTCCGGTACGCCGGGCGTGGTGCGCAGTCCGCGCGACTGTGCGCATCCACCTGCGGTATCAAGACCACCACCAAAAGGAATCCAGGCAGTGACTCGACGAAGAGGGATGTCCCTCGCGGGCCAGTACCTCGTGCTGCAGTTGCTGATTGTCCTGGCGGTGCTGGTGGCTGTCGTCGCCATCTCGCTGGCCCAGTCCGCCGCCACGTTCGAACGGGTGGAAGGCCGCCGTGCGCTCTCTGCCGCCGAGGCCCTCGGCAGCAACCCGGCCGTGCGCGAACTGCTGCCCGCCGCCGAGCCCCGGACCGGAGCCGCGCTTCCGGCCGTGGCCGAATCCATCCGTACCGTTTCCGGGTCGAGCCAGGTGGCGCTGGCTAAAAAGGACCGGACAGTCGTTGCCTCCTCGGATCCCGGCCTTCTGGGCCACCAGCTGGAACTGGGGGAGAGCCGGGTCATGGAGGGCCGCGCCTGGACTGGGGTGGTCGATGGGTCCGGGGCCGCCATGCTGTCCGCGCACGTCCCGGTCCTGAACGACGCCGGAGAGATGATTGGTATCGCCGCCATCAGCAGGAACTACCCCACCACGCTGGAACGCCTGGGCGACGCCGTCCCGAACCTGCTGACCTATGTGGGCGTGGCCAGCATCCTGGGTATCGCCGGGTCATTCCTGCTGTCCCGGCGGGTCAAACGGCAGACCCTGGGCATGGAACCGAGCGAGATCACCGGCCTGGTGGAGAATCGGGAGGCAATGCTCCACGGGCTCAAGGAAGGCGTAGTGGCCCTCGACCCGCACGAGCGGATCACCGTGGCCAACGACAGTGCCCGGGAACTGCTGGGACTGCCCGCGGACTGCGTGGGCAAGAGGCTCGCCTCCCTTCCAGTTGACCCGGCTGTGAAAGTGGTGCTCACCCGAAACCAGCAAGAGCCCGACCAGCTGGTGCTCGTGGGGGAGCGGCTGGTGGTCCTCAACCGCGTTCCCATCCGGTCGCGCGGCCGGGAGATAGGCTCCGTCGCAACGCTGCGCGACAGGACGGAGCTGTCCGAGCTGGAGCAGGAACTGGGAACCACCCGCACGGCCACGGACACCCTCCGGGCCCAGGCCCACGAGTTCGCAAACCAGCTGCACGTGATCTCCGGGCTCATCCAGATCGGTGACTACGATTCCGTGGTGCAGTTCGTCAACGGGGCCACGGTGGACCGCACCCGGCTCAATGACGAGGTGACCGCACGGATCCAGGATCCCGCCCTTGCCGCGCTGCTCATCGCCAAGTCCAGCCTGGCCGCTGAACGCAACGTCGCGCTCCAGCTGGATCCCGAATCCCGGCTGGCGCCGGTCAGCGACGAACTTTCCCGCGACCTGGTCACGGTGGCGGGCAACCTGGTGGACAATGCGTTCGACGCCGTCTCCGGGGTGGGTGCGGCATCCGTGCAGGTGCTGGTGGAGGACAGCGGCGGCCAGGTTACGCTCACCGTCCGGGACAACGGGCCCGGGGTACCCGCAGGGGCAGCGGAGGACATCTTCAAGCAGGGGTTCACCACCAAGGATTCCGTGCGGGAGGGCGGTCGCGGATTCGGTCTGGCGCTTTCCCGCGTGGTCTGTCGCCGCTCCGGCGGCGACCTCACGGTGGACAATGACAACGGGGCCGTCTTCACGGCCCGCTTCACAAGGGGTGCGCGGAAATGATCAAGGTCCTGATTGTCGATGACGACTTCATGGTGGCCAAAGTCCATGCCGGGTTCATCCAGCGGACGCCCGGCTTCACCGTGGTGGGCGCTGCGCACACGGGTGCCCAGGCCGTCGTCGAAACTGAACGCCTCCAGCCGGACCTGGTGCTGCTGGACATCCACCTGCCGGACATCAACGGACTGGACCTCATGCAGCAGCTGCGCGGCGTCGCCCCGGAACTCGACGTGCTGGTGATCAGCGCTGCCCGGGAAGTGGAGACGGTGCGGAAGGCGTTGCGCGGCGGCATTGTGCACTACCTCATCAAGCCTTTCTCCCAGACGGACCTGCAGGAGCGGCTGGAGCATTACCGCAGCGCCTACCAGGGCCTTGATTCCGCCAAGGACGTGGCCGAGCAGTCGGACGTCAACCGCGTGTTCGGGCTGGACCGCAGCGAACGGCCGCTGCCCAAGGGCTGCAGCGTGGAGACACTCAAGCTGGTGGAATCTGCCCTGAAGGAGGCCGACGGCGACCTTTCGGCTGCCGAAGTTGCCGAACAGTTGGGTACGTCCCGGGTCAGCGCCCGCCGGTACCTCGAATACCTGCACGACGAAGGCCTCCTGGAGGTCCGCCTCAAGTACGGGGTGGGGCGTCCCGAGCGCAGGTACCTGCTCAAGGCGTAGCGGCGGATGGCGCGGGCGGAAGCTTCAGCGCTCGCCGCCGGACGTGGGTCCGGGAAGGAATTCGGTAGGTAGTTCCGACACCGGGACGATCACCATGTCCTGGACCTTCCAGTCCATGGCGATGCAGGCCTGTCTCGCTTCTTCAAGCTGATCGAGGGTTGGCAGGGCCTGCGACGCGGGAACAACGAAGGACTCCACGTGGAACACGTGGCCCTCGTCCCGGATCCGGGATTTCGCGTCCCCGGTCCAGTCGAGGCTGCGGAGGTAGTCGTCCAGCCGGCGCCCCAAGGGGTGGGGTTCTGAGTCGTCGTAGGTCATGGCGCGTTTATCCATCAGTGCGGAGACAGCCGCGCGGGTGTTCTTGAAACCGTCGTGCAGGATGCTCGCGGCGATGATCAGCGCTGCGGCGTAGTCTGCCCACCACAACCCGAATCCAATGCCCGCCACCCCTACAACGGCGGCGACGGCGGTCATCCAGTCCGCCTTGTTCATGTCCGCGTCGGCGTACAGCACCTTGTCGTGCAGCTTTTCCGCGAGCTTCATTTTGGCCCTGCCCAGGAAAACGGGTGGCGCCGCCGTCAGCACCATCACGCCCATCATCAGCCAGCCCAGCCAGATGGTGACGCCGAAAAGCTCGATGCCGCCAATAGTGGGGTGTTCTGCCCTGATCAGGCCCAGCGCGGACTCCACCAGCAGGTAGCCGCCCATCACCGTCAGGGCAACCGCCGCCACCAGGTGGGCCACCCCTGTGGACCGGTGGTAACCGTAGGGATGCTTTTCGGAGGGCGGTTTTCGGATCGCGTGTGCAGCCAGCAGGAACGAGAGGGGCGGCAGGAAAGAGAGCAGGTCCTCAATCCATGCGGCCTTCATGGCCTGCGAATTGCCCAGCACCAGGAACACCAGTGTGGTGGTCACCGCCAGGAAGCCAATGGTTATCCACTCGATCCTCCTGGCCTTGCGCAGCGCTTCCTGCTGCTCGGCCGGCAGCCTGGTATGTCCGAACCGGGTGCCGCTGCTGCTGTCCACGTTTGTCATTGCGACTCCTTGGGCGCCAGCAGGAACCTGTCCAGTTCAAGCAGAAAGGCATTTTCGCCCAGCCGGACAAGCATGACGTGCTTGCGGAGGTTCCCGCGTCCGTCCCTCGACTCGGTGTAGGGGCGGGTCAGTCCGGCATGCGTCGTCCAGGGCGTTTTGTCGTCCAGGCCACCGATCACAATATCGAGCGCACCGTGCTTGAGTTCTTCGGCCAGGACCTGTTCGGTTCCCTGCACCCATTCCACCTTGGCGCCCACCTGGTTAGCGAACTGCTGGATCAGTTCGGCCTCACTCCCTTCCACCCGGTCCGGGCGGATGCCGCTGGTTGAGGTGATCCGCACCCAGTCGCCATTGGGGCTGGCCCCCACCCGGAGGGTGCCGCCGCGGACCCTTTCCAGGGTTCCTTCCGGGTCCGCCGGGTAGGTTCCGCAGCCGGCAAGGGCCAGCAGCGCTGCCACCAGAAGGACCACAATGTTGCCCCGCCTCATGTGCAGCTCCTTCCACCATGTCCTTGAGCATCATGATAGACAGCATGCTTACCATGCGGAAAACCCCGTGGTTTCGCGGTGGAAGCTGTCTTCAGCGCAGCAGGGTATCCAGCAGCCGGGCTGCTACCCGCGCCGTCCGGCCGTCGATGTCGAGGGCCGGGTTGAGTTCGGCGATGTCCAGGTGGATCAGCTTCCCGCTCGACACCACCTGCCGGCACACAGCGCTGATGACAGGCAGCGGTACACCAAAGCCCGCAGGGGCGCTGACCCCGGGGGCCGTCGCGGCCGGCAGGACATCCAGATCGATGGTCAGGTACAGCACGTCGATGTCCGCCAGGAAGGATGCCACGAACGCGCGCACGCGCTCAGCCCCGCAGTCCTCGTCCAGCAGGTACGGCACGCCGAGCCGGCGGGCGGTCTCGAAAAGGGCCCGGGTGTTACCGGTTTCGGAAATTCCGACGACGGCGTAACGGAAATCGCGCCCCGCGGCGGCTTCGGCGCGGGCCATCTGAAGGAACGGCGTTCCGGAAGTCGGGACCGGCTCGTCACGCAGGTCGAAGTGGGCATCGAGGTTCAGCACGCCCAGCCGGCTGCCCTCCTGTACCGCCCGGCATGCGCTCACCCCCAGGTAGCTGGCGTAGGCGGTTTCGTGGCCGCCACCCAGGACCGCCGCCAGGTAGCCGGCGTCGAGCAGCTCCGTCACCACGTTCCCGAGCCGCGCCTGGGCATCCTCGAGCCTGCCGCCGGACACCGCCACGTCTCCGGCATCCAGCACGATCCGGTCGAGGTGGAAGGCCAGGGGTGCCAGAGCCTTACGGATGGCGGCCGGCGCGGCGGAAGCTCCGGTCCTGCCTTTGTTGCGGCGCACGCCTTCATCGCTCGCGAAGCCCAGCAGGGCGGCCGGCCGGGAGGGTTCCCGGGGCTTGGGAGGCGCCCATGTGCCTGCAGCATCGGCGGCGGCGTAGGCATACGGCGCCACCGCCTGCCACCAGCGGCGGTGCTCCGGGCCGTCCCCGTCAAAGCGTCCGGTCCAGGGCTGGGGCAGGAGGTCAACGGCAGGTTTCACGGAACTCATGGTTCAAGCTCACCGCATGCCATGTGCTAAAACCAGCAGTGCCGCCGTCGCGGTGTCTGGAATGCAAGAACAGCGCGGTAAAGGGTACGGGCTATGGTGAAGCAATTCACCGGGACCCTTGGGGCGCTGGCTGCGCCGTACGGGAGCCACGACACAGGCCGGAGAACACTTTTGTTTGAAGCACCCAATGTCCTGTTTGCCGCAGCAGGGGTAGCGGTATTTATCGCTGCCGTGCTGCCCAAGCTGCTGCGCAACATGCCGTTCTCCATGCCAATGGTCTTCCTAGGCGCCGGAATGGCGGCGTTTGCCTTCATTCCCACCCTTCCCGACCCCGACCCCCTGGCGCACGGTGACTTCGTAACGCACTTTTCCGAAATCTGCGTCATCATCTCGCTCATGGGTGCCGGCCTCGCCCTCGACCGGCCGCCGGGACGGAGGAGTTGGTCCACCACCTGGCGGCTGCTGGGCATCGCCATGCCCCTGTGCATCATCGTCCTGACCCTGCTGGGGCTGTGGTTCCTTGGACTGGGACTGGCTGCCGCGCTGTTGGTGGCGTCCAGCCTGGCACCCACGGACCCCGTCCTGGCCTCTGAAGTGCAGGTGGGGGAGCCTGCCGATGAGGCTGAAGGCGCCGAGAACGAGGACGAGGTGCGCTTTGGGCTTACATCGGAAGCCGGCCTCAATGACGGGCTGGCTTTTCCTTTCGTCTACCTGGCCATCGCCATCAGCATCGTGGGCTCCTCCCCGACGGCCTGGTTTCCGGAGTGGTTTGCGGTGGATGTGCTGTGGCGGCTGGCCGTTGGGCTGTTGCTGGGCTTCCTCACCGGCAAGGTGCTGTCCCGGATTTTCTTCTCTGCCCGGAAGGAAAGCCTGCGGTTGTCCAACCACTCGGAGGGATTCGTTGCGCTCGCTGCCACCTTTTTGGCCTACGGCGTCACCGAGATGGTCGAAGGCTACGGGTTCATCGCAGTGTTTGTCTGCGCCGTGACCATCCGCGCGGCGGAACGCACCCACGGCTACCACCGCGTGCTGCACTCTTACATTGAACAGGTGGAGCGGCTCCTGACCGTGGTAATCCTGGTGCTGCTTGGCGGCGCGATTGCGCGCGGCCTGCTCGATGCCATTGGCTGGACAGAGGTGCTGGTGGCGCTGGCGTTCCTGCTGCTGGTGCGCCCGCTTGCGGGTTGGCTGGGGTTGCTGCGCGGGAAGACCGGCCCGCGGGAACGCATCGCCCTCTCGTTCTTCGGCATCCGCGGGATCGGCTCGCTTTACTACCTCTCCTACGCGCTGGGCAAGGGAGAGTTTGGGGACCAGGCGGAGTGGCTGTGGGGGTTTGTGGGCCTGGTGGTGGCGCTGTCCATCGTGATCCACGGCGCCACCACGTCTCCACTGATGAACCGGCTGGACCGGCTCCGCGAGCAGAAGGCCCGGGCGGTGTCCGGGGACGAGGGCCTCGCCCCGAACACTCCCGTCTAGGGCTACATGCCCAGTGCGGCCTCGATGGGACCAACTGCGAAGAACAGCAGGAATGCCCCCGCCACCGCCCACATCAGCGGGTGGATTTCCCTGACCCGGCCCTGGAACGTGCGGATCAGGACGAACGAGATGAAGCCCGCGCCCAGTCCGTTCGCGATCGAGTACGTGAAGGGCATCAGGGTGAAGGTCAGGAACGCGGGAATGGCGATGCCCCAGTCCTGCCAGTCGATCTTGCCTACCTGGGAGACCATCATGAAACCCACCACCACCAGGGCCGGGGCCACGGCCTCGAAGGGGACGAGGTTGATGAGCGGTGTGAAGAACATGGCCACCAGGAACAGCAGGCCGGTGACGATCGAGGCCACCCCGGTGCGGGCGCCCTCACCGATGCCGGCGCCGGCCTCGACGTAGATCTGGTTGGAGGAAACCGAGGCGCCGCCGCCGGCAATTGCGCCCAGCGCGTCCACCTGGAGGACGCGGTCGACGTTGGGAATGTTGCCGTGTTCGTCCACAGTGCCCGCCTCATTCGCCAGGCCCACCATGGTGCCCATGGCGTCGAAGAAGATGCTGAGCAGGATCACGAAGGCCAGCAGGGTGGCGGCCACGAAGCCCAGGTGCTCGAACGCGCCGAACGGGTTCGCCTTGCCGATCAGGGACAGGTCGGGGGCAGCCCATCCGGAGAACGCCGGCGACACCAGGGACCAGCCCTGCGGGTTGAACGGCTTGCCTTCCTGCACGCTGGGGCCGATGTGCAGGGTCATCTCCAGGAGCACGGCGATGACCGTGGAGGTGATGATGCCGATCAGGATGGCACCCTTGACCTTGCGGACCACCAGCGCGATGGTGAGCACAAGGCCAAAGACGAACACGGCCGTCGGCCAGCCCAGGAGCTTGCCTTCAAAACCCAGGCCCACAGGAACAGTAGTGCCGGCGACGTCAGGAATGCGGCGGACAAAGCCTGCGTTGACCAGGCCGATCAGCGCGATGAACAGGCCGATGCCCACCACGATCGCGGTCTTGAGCCCGTCCGGAACGGCTTTGAAGACAGCGGTGCGGAAACCGGTGAGGACCAGGATCAGCATGGTGACGCCGGCGAGGACCACGAGGCCCATCATGTCCGGCCAGGTGAGGCCGGGGTTGGTGGCGACCGTGACGGCAACGAAGGCGTTGACGCCCAGGCCGGTGGCCAGCGCGAACGGGTGCTTGGCCCAGGCCCCCATCAGGATGGTCAGGATGCCCGCGACGAACGCGGTCACGGCCGCAACTGCGGTGAATCCCAGCGAATTGCCGCTGGAATCGGGCCCGGAGAGGATCAGCGGGTTCAGCACCACGATGTAGCTCATGGCGAAGAACGTGGCGAAGCCGCCACGGATTTCGCGCGACCAGTTGGAGCCGCGCTCGGTGACCTTGAAATACCGGTCGAGGGCAGAGCCTTGCTTAAGCATTAGTCCTCCGGGGAAGTTTGGGGATAACTGCATCCTATGGGGGCGGCGGCAGGACGGCCGGCAAATTCCCCTAGTCTGTAAGGAAGCCAACACAAGGAGCAGTCCCGCATGCGCCCCATCCGCCCCCTGCTGAGCCTCCTGCTCGGTCCCTTCTTCCTTGCCGCCGCCCTGGGCTTCGCAGGTCCCGCCGCCGCCCATGACGCTGCCGAATCCAGCAACCCGGAGCAGGGGGCCTCCCTGCCTGCCCCGCCGGAACAGGTCTCGGTGACCTTCAACAACAACCCGCTTGGCATCGGCGCCTCCATCTCGATCAAGGACGCCGCAGGAACGGAATGGGCGGACGGCCCGGTGCAGATCGTGGACAACGTGGCGTCGCAGAAGTTGCGGGCGGGAGGACCTGCGGGCGAATACACGGTGTCCTGGCGCGTGGTCAGCTCGGACTCGCACCCCATCGAGGGCAGCTTCGGCTTCACCGCGGCCGGCGCGGCAGGGGGGACACCCCAGGCAACAGGCACGACGGCGCCCGCTGCAGTTCCGGGCATGGGCACGGCTGAGCCTGGGGTCACCGCCGAACCGTCGGTGCCGGCAGATTCCGGAGAGCCGTTCCAGTGGAGCATTGTAGTCTTCGCCGCGGCGGCCCTGGGCCTGCTCGCGGCCTTGGCCGTGATTGCCAGGCGCCGGCTCTCCGCCGGGGGCGAAGAACAGGCCGGCGGTGAGTAGCCGGACGGCAAGCTAACAGGTCAGCATCGCAAAGCTCCCCGTTGCGGGAGCTGGCGCCGTGTCCGGATTTACCTTGGCCGAGATGGCCTGGCCCACCGTTTTGGCCTGGCGCAGCACCTCCTTGGGGGAGGGGGTAATAAGTTCGCCAACGCCCACCAGGTAAATTCCGATGGCCCGCATGGCTGCCGCCAGGTTCCGTCCCACTGCGATGCCGAAGTCGTTTATCATCCGCCGGAGCTGGCTGTGGGCACACCGGGTCAGCACGATATGGTCCGCCACCAAAATCCCGGTGGGAGTGTGGACCTCCCACTGCGGCAGGGCGGCCTCGGGCAGGGACTGGGCCATAGTCAGCTGCACCGCACGGGTGGTGTTGCGCACGTCCACGTGGTGGCTGGCCGCGTAGTTCCGCAGGTGCCGGAGGATTTCGTTCCGTTCCCGCAGGGTGTCGGAATCGGCCGCATCACAGCGCTGCAGGGACGTGGTATTAGCCGGCTGGGCCGCGCCCAGGATGTCCAGTCCGTCCACCACGATGGAATCAATGCCGCGCCGCCGCAACTCTGCGGCAACGGCCAGGCCGGAGAGGCCTGTCCCTATGATCACGGTGGTGGTCTGTTCGGTCCCGGCATTTCCAGGCATGCTTGACACCACAGTTTCCCTTCCTTCGAAGTTTCGGCAGGTGCCGGCATCCTCGCCGGCGCGCGTCCCGTGTTCCCCAAAGTCCGGCCGCAGCACGTTGGCGGGCAGCAGCCAACGGAAATTGAAGCTGGCGTCCCCGACCAACAATGTCTCGAAGACTACAGAACATTTCCAGCCATGGATAGCCCAAAACACCAACATTTTTCTGCAGGTGAACAGGCTTTCCGGCGGCCTGTGGAAAGGTTCCGGCGGGGCCGTGGAAACGGTGTGGAAAGGCTGTGGATAACGTGTGGATCACAGCCGCGTTACGCGCTTGCTAAGCAGGATGCGACGGAGAATAGTGAGAAGCGGAAGCGGGCGTGTCGCAGGGTGCCTTGCCGCTGTTGGCCAGGTGCTCGGGAAACGTCCCGCTTCTGGCAGAATAGCCGCAACATCTGGCAGGCACAGCGCAAGGAGGCGGCCCCATGGGCGCACAAGAGTTGCATCCGGACCCGGCCCGGGACGGTGGTGGAACCTCGGCCGCACCCGAAGGGATCGTGGTGGGCGTCGACGGCTCCGACCATGGCCAGTGCGCGCTGGTGTGGGCGGCCCGTGAAGCCCAGCGCCGCCGTCGTCCCCTGCATATCGTCACCGCTTACTCGGTGCCGATTTTCGCCGCCTCCGGTTTGGACGGTGGTTACGCCACCGTCGACGACTCCGTCATCCGCGAGGGCGCCGAGGCGATCGTCAGGCAGGCGCTCCAGAAGGTGTCCGCCTACGACATTGAAGTGACTTCTTCCGTGGAGAACGGCGATGCCTCGGGTGTGCTGCTGGACATGTCGCATACCGCGGAGCTGCTGGTGTTCGGCACCCGCGGACGCGGCGGCTTCGTGGGCAGGCTCCTGGGCTCTGTCAGCAGTGCCCTGCCCGCACACGCCAAATGCCCCACGGTAACCGTGCCGCTGGTCTGCTCGGACCGGCTGGGGGAGACCACGGAGGACCGGCGCATCAAGGCCGAACAGGCAAAGGCCGGGCACCAGCGCGTCGAAAACGTAGTGGTGGTGGGCGTGGACGGTTCCGAACAAGCCCGTGTTGCCGTCCTGGAAGCAGCCGCACAGGCCGAACGCCTCGGCGCCACGCTCCGCGTGGTGTGCGCCGTGCCCCAGTACAGCGGTTCGCTGGCCTGGGTTCCCGCGCCAATGGACCGGAAGGCGCTTTTTGCGGACATCCAGGTGACCCTTGATGCGGGAATGGCCTGGCTCCGCAGCCACTATCCCGCTCTTCCCACGGAGTCCCGGTTGGTCGACGGCTCGCCCGTGGATGTCCTGGTGGAGGCCAGCCGGCACGTGGAGCTTGTGGTCGTGGGTACCCGCGGCCGGGGCGGCTTCACGGGAATGCTCCTGGGATCCACCTCGGATGGCGTCCTGCACCACGCCAAAGGTCCCGTCATGGTGGTCCCGGACCGGGAAGACCCCCGCCTGGCGGACCGGTCCCGTTTCGGGCCCATGCTCGACGACGCCGCCTGACCGGCCACACAGCCCGGACGCCAGGGAACTCGTGGACACGCCAGTGCAGGGGACAGCGCCGGGCTGGTCCGGGAACTAAGGGGACGGCCGGGCGGCAGCGGACTTGCCCTAAGGGGAATCGGGCACGTGTCCAGCCGCCGCCGCAGGCGTAATCTTGAGCTATGGGCTCATGGGTGCGCTGGGTTCCAGCCGTTGCCGCTCCTGCAGTAATCGCCGCCGGTGTCCTGGCGGGGACCATCCCGGCACGTGCCGGGAACCCCCTGCCCGAAAAAACACCCGCAGAAGTCCTGGCCCTGGTCCAGGAGCACAAGACCCACACGTTCTCAGGCACCGTCGAGCAGTCCTCGGACGCGGGGCTGCCGGAACTGCCTGCCGGACCGTCTTCCGGTCCGGCTTCAGCCGGCGGAGCAGCGTCGGTCTTCGAACTCCTCTCGGGCGAGCACACTGCGCGCGTGTACATGGACGGCAAAACCAAGGTCCGCCTCCAACTGGTGGACCGGCTGGCTGAGCGTGACCTGGTCCGCCGGGACCGGGACGTCTGGTTCTACTCCTCCAAGGACAACTCCGCGGCACATGTGACCCTGCCCGCCACGGGGGAGGACCTGCCCCTGCCTGTCCACCCGGACCAGCCGGCCCCCGGCGCCCCGCCTGCCGGCGGCCCGGAACCGGGTGCCGCCGAGTTGCCCACGCCCGGGGAGATCGCGGAGCGCCTCCTAGCCAGGGTTGACCCCACCACGGCCGTCACGGTGGGTGAAGACGTGGAAGTGGCAGGCCGCAACGCCTACAACCTGCTGCTTGAGCCACGCACGGAAGCAACCCTGGTGGGGCAGGTTGCCATCGCCGTGGACGGTGAAACCGGGATGCCACTGTCCGTCCAGGTGACCGCACGGGGTACCGCCGCGCCTTCCTTCACCGCCGGCTTCACCAGCCTGTCCTTTGACGTGCCGGAGAATTCGCTCTTCACCTTCGTGCCTCCGCCGGGCAGCACGGTGAAGGAACTGCAGGCGGCCGATTCCCCCCGCTGGCCGCTCAGCTTCCGGACCCCGGGCATGATCATCACACCCGAACAACTCGCCGCCATCCGCACACACCCCGCCCGCCCGTCTGTTAGCGGCAAGGGGTGGGAAGCCGTGCTGGAGATCCCTGCCGCGGCAGCGGGCCAAACGCTGGCTGAATCCCTGCTGAAGGATCCGCTGCTGTCCCAGGCCGCCGTCGTCGTTCCCGGCGGGCGGCTGCTGTCCACCACGCTCCTCAATGTCCTGATCGCCGACGACGGCTGCATCCTTGCCGGCATGGTGCCGCCGGACCGGCTGCAGGTTGCCGCCTCGGCGGCTCCGTGAGCCCGGCAGGCGGTACCGGCTCCGGGACGCCCGGGCTGACTATCGAGACGCAGGGCCTGACCAAACGGTTCGGCCACCAGGTTGCCGTAGACGGCGTGGATCTCGCTGTTCCGCCGGGTTCCGTGTTCGGTTTCCTCGGCCCTAATGGTTCCGGCAAGACCACTACGATCCGCATGCTGCTGGGGCTTGCGGCGGCGTCGGCGGGGACCGTCAACCTGCTGGGCATGGAGATGCCCGTGCGGTTCCGAGACGTGCTGCCACGGGTGGGGGCTTTGGTGGAGGGGCCGGCGTTCTACCCTTTCCTGTCCGGCGCCGCGAACCTCCACCGGCTGGATGCCGCAGGCCCCCGCACGGTGCCTGCCACCCGCAGGGCAAGGGTCAACCAGGCCTTGGAACGGGTGGGGCTTTCACACGCCGCCGGCAAGAAAGTCCATGCCTACTCGCTGGGCATGAAGCAGCGGTTGGGCATAGCCAACGCGCTGCTTTCGCACCGCGACCTGCTGGTCCTGGACGAGCCCACCAACGGGCTCGACCCCCAGGGCACCCGCGAAGTCCGCAACCTGGTCCGTTCCCTGGCCCGTGACGGCGCGACCGTCTTTGTGTCCAGCCACCTCCTGGCCGAGGTGGAACAGATGTGCACGCATGCTGCCGTGATGAGTGCAGGCAGGCTGGTGGCGCAGGGGCCGCTGGCGGACCTGCGCCGCGCCGGCAACGTCCGGATCCGGCTGGTGACTCCCGACGCCGGAAACGCGCGCAGCGTCCTCACAAGGCTGGGCCTGGTGCCGGAGGGCGGGGCAGTTGAGCCCGACGGCGACGTCCTCCTCGCCGGGCTCGGTGCACCTTCCGCGGACGGCGGCCGCCTTCCCGAGGACATTGTGGGACACCTGGTGACTGCAGGCGTCCGGGTCCGGGGGTTCACGGTGGAACGAGAAAGCCTGGAGGACCGCTTTGTCGCGTTGACGGGGGAGGGGTTCGACGTTGCCCAGTAGCATTCCGGCGGAGCTTCCAGGAGAGGCCGCGCAGCAGGCGGGCCGGGCGAAGGAATCCGGGATCTCGCTGATGCTGTCCGAGCTCAAGGTGCTCTTCGGGCGACGCCGTACGTGGGCGCTGCTCCTGGCGCTCGCCGCCATTCCTGTGCTGGTGGCGGTCGCGGTGCGGGTCTCCTCCACGGTCCCGCCGGGCCGCGGACCGGCGTTCCTTGACCGGATCAGCCAGAATGGGCTGTTCGTTGCGTTCACGGCCATGCTGGTGTCCGTGCCGTTGTTCCTTCCGCTCACCGTGGGCGTGGTAGCCGGGGACACGATCGCGGGCGAGGCAAGCCACGGAACCCTGCGGTACCTGCTGGTGGCACCGGCAGGGCGCGTGCGGCTGCTGCTGGTCAAATATGCCAGTGCGCTCGCGTTCTGTGTGGTGGCGCCGTTGACCGTGGGCATCGCCGGCGCGGCCATCGGTGCAGCCCTTTTCCCGGTAGGTCCGGTCACGCTGTTGTCGGGAGACGTCATCGAGCCGGCGGAAGCAGCCGTGCGGATCCTCCTGATCGCCGCGTACCTGGCCGTTTCGCTGGCAGGCCTCTCCGCCGTCGGTCTGTTCCTCTCCACCCTCACGGTCGTTCCGGTGGGGGCGATGGCCGCCACCGTGGTGGTCTCCGTTGTGTCCCAGGTCCTGGACCAGCTGCCGCAGCTTGAATGGCTGCATCCGTGGCTGTTCAGCCATTACTGGCTCGGGTTCGGTGACATGCTCCGCCAGCCGCTCCTGTGGGACTCCTTCATCGACAACGCGCTGCTGCAGGCCGGTTACATTGCCGTTTTCGGGGCGCTCGCATACGGCCGGTTCGTGACCAAGGACGTTCTTAGCTGAGCCGTGCTGCTAGGCGTGCTGCCGCGCCTCGTGTTCGGAGTGGCTGGCCGGTTCAAGCTGGAAGGTGCAGTGGTCGGTGTCGAAGTGCGAGCCCAGGCAGGTGATGAGCTTGTCCAGCAGCTGGTCCGCGCCGCGGGCGTTGAGGACCCCGTCCTCCACCACCACATGGGCGGAGAAGACCGGGACCCCGGACGTGATGGTCCAGATGTGGATGTCGTGGACGTCGGTCACCCCGTCCACGGACAGGATGTGCTCGCGGATCATCTGTACTTCCACGCCCTTGGGGCTCGCCTCCAGCAGCACATCAACAACATCGCGGAGCAGGCTCCAGGCCCTCGGCAGGATCAGTACGGCAATCACCACCGAGGCTATGGTGTCTGCGGCGTTGAATCCGGTGAGCATGATCACCACCGCCGCGGCGATCACCGCGAAGGAACCCAGGAGGTCGCCGAGGACCTCCAGGTATGCCCCGCGGACATTGAGGCTCTCCCGGTGCGCACCATGAAGGATCAGCAGGGACACGATGTTCGCCACCGCGCCGAGGACGGCGGCGAAGAGCATGATCCCGGTTTCCACCTCGGGCGCCGAACCGATCCTGCGGACCGCTTCGGTGATGATCACCACCGAGATCACCACCAGGATGAGCGCGTTGGCCAGGGCGGCGAGCACCTCGGCCCGCTGGTAGCCGTAGGTGCGCGCGTCGCTGGCGGGCCGGCCGGCGATCCACGCAGCCAGGAGCGCGATGGTCACCCCGGCGGCGTCGGAGAGCATGTGCCCGGCATCGGCCAGCAGCGACAGCGACCCGGAGAGGATGGCGCCAACCACCTGGATGAGGACCACCGCAACGGTGATCGCCAGGACGGCCACGAGCCGCTTCCTGTGCTGGCCCGTGGCGGTGGCGGTGATGCCGTGGCTGTGGTTGTGTCCCATGCCTACAAGGCTAGCCCCAGCCCAACTCGTGAAGCCGTTCGTCCGAAATGCCAAAGTGATGTGCCACCTCGTGGACCACTGTCACAGCCACTTCGTGGATCACGTCCTCGCGGGACGAGCAGATTTCCAGGATGGGCCCGCGGAAGATGGTAATCCGGTCCGGCAGGGATCCGGCGTCCCACCACGAACCGCGCTCGGTGAGCGGAACCCCCTCGTAGATGCCCAGCAGGACGGTGTCCGGGTCCTCGTCCGGCCCGGGCACATAGTCATCCTCGATGAACACCGCCACGTTGTCCATGGCGCGGGCCAGTCTCTCCGGAATGCTCTCCAGGGCATCGGAGACGGCTGCTTCGAACTCGTCGGGGGACATACGGAAGCCCATGGGTTCATGGGGGCCTTGAGGGATGATGGGGAGGCCGGGCGGGAGGCTGGCAGGCATACTTCGACCTTAGCGCTGAACCCTGCCCTGGTGCCCGGGCCGCGGGCGGGTCCGGCGGCGGGTCAGGGCCACTCCCACCAGGCAGATCAGGCCGCCCACCAGGCCCAGGGTGGTGGGAATCTCACCGAGGAGAAGCCATGAAATCAGGACAGTGGTGCCCGGCACCAGGTACGTGGTGGCTGCCAGTTTCCCGGCGTCCACCAGCGAGAGGGCGTAGGCCCAGGTGGTGAAGGCGATCGCCGTCGGGAAGATGCCCAGGTAAACCAGGCCGGCCGTCGCCTCCGCCGGTGCTGCCTGGACCTCGGATGCCAGCTGTCCGGCGAACGGCAGGCAGCAGAGCGCGCCCACCAGGATCCCGAACCACGTGGCCTGCGCTGCCGGGACCTTCCGCAGGACCGGCTTCTGGACGATCACGCTGACCGCGGCGAGCACGGCGGCAAGGAGGCAGAGCGCAACGCCCGCCATGTCCGCCGTCGTGCCTTCCCCTGCCCCCGGATTTTGCCCCGCCGCCTGGCCTGATGATCCCACCGCGATCAGTGCCACGCCCGCGAATGCCACCATGCTGCCGATCAGCAGCCAGCGGGGAAAGCCCTCCTTCAGGACAACCCCCGCCATGATGGCCACCAGGATGGGGTTGACGTTGATCAGCAGGGCGCTGGTGCCCGCGTCCAGGACATGCTCGGCGGCGTTCAGTGCCACGTTGTACCCGCCGAACCACATCACGCCGTACGCCAGGATGGGCCACCATTCGCGTCCGCGCGGCAAGTGCCGGCTCTTCAGCAGTTGCGGCAGGACCAGCAGCGAAAGTACGACGGCGGCAATCGCCAGCCTGCCCAGGGTCAGGGAGCCGGGGGAGAAGTGCGGCCCGATCGCCCGGATCCCCACGAAAGCCGACGCCCACAGGACCACGGTGACAATCATGGCTGCCACGCCAAGGGCCCTGACCGGCGCGGGCGCGGACAGCGTGACGGATTCAGTGGTACCGGCGGGGGTGGTTGATGGCATGGAGCAAATGTATCCGGGCGGAGGGGCCGGTGGCTGGCGGAAATCGGCCACGTCTGGCCAACTTCCTGCCAAAGTTGCGCCTACCTTGAGCCGGTGCTGCCTGGCCCCTCGGCTAGGATGCGGGTTATGGTCTCAAGCCCCGCTCCACCCCGTGATCCCGCACGCCTCGCCAGGGCAATAATCTGGATCCTGCTGGCCGTGATTGTGGTGGGCGGGGTTGCCTGGTACGCCATGTTCACAGCGGGCAGGCAGCAGGCCGTGCCGCCTGTTCCAGGCTCCGAACAACTGGTCCGGGCGGACAGCCACCGCCTCACCACGCCCTCCGTGGAGAAGGCCCAACTGGTGGAGTTCCTCGATTTCGAATGCCCCTCCTGCGGTTCCATCCATCCGGTGGTCGAGGAGCTCAAAGCGGAGTTCGGGGACAGGATCACGTTCGTGCACCGGCACTTCCCGCTGTCCATGCACCCGAACTCGGGGCAGGCGGCGCTGGCCGCCGAGGCTGCCGGGCAGCAGGGCAAATACCAGGAGATGGCCAACCGGCTGTTCGAGACCCAGCCCCAGTGGGCCGGGAGCCAGCAGTCCCAGGCGCCGCTGTTCCGCACGTACGCGGCGGAACTCGGGCTGGACCTTTCCCTGTATGACGCCGCCGTGGCTGAGCAACGGACGGAAGAACGCGTGCTGGCGGACATCGCGGACGGCAAGGCCCTGGGCGTGAGCGGCACGCCGACGTTCTTCCTGAACGGCGAGAAACTCACTCCCACCACCAAGGCGGACTTCCGGCAGAAGCTGGCCGACGCCGTCGGTTAGTCTTTTCCCCAGCCCGGATGGGCTGCCGATCCGGCTACTTTGCTGCCCACTCCAGCAGCCGCTCCACCGGCCATGTGGTGATGATCCGGTCCTCCGGGACGTCGTTGCGGGCGGCACGCTCAGCACCGTACTGCAGGAAATCCAGCTGCCCGGGCGCATGCGCGTCGCTGTCAATGGAGAACAGGCAGCCGGCCTCGAGGGCGAGCTGGATCAGCGGGTCCGGCGGATCCTGACGCTCGGGCCGCGAGTTGATCTCCACCGCCACGTTGTTCTCGGCGCAAGCGGCGAAGACTTCTTTGGCATCAAATTCCGACGGCGGACGCGTCCCGCGCGAGCCTTCGACCAGCCGGCCCGTGCAATGGCCCAGGACGTTGGTGTGCCGGGCAGAGATTCCGCCCAGCATGCGCCGGGTCATGGTTTTCCGGTCCGCCCGCAGTTTGGAGTGGACGCTGGACACCACAATGTCCAGCCGGTCCAGCAGCTCCGGCTCCTGGTCCAGCTCGCCCGACTCGAGGATGTCCACTTCGATTCCCGTCAGCAGGCGCACCCTGTGCGGCCGGCCGTCCCCGGCGGCTTGGCCGTTGGCATTGATTGCGGCCACCACGTCCAGTTGGTTGAGCAGCCGTTCCGGGGACAGGCCGTTGGCGATGGTGAGGTTTGGCGAGTGGTCCGTAAGGGCCAGGTATTCACGCCCCAGCACCCCGGCGGCCGCGACCATCAGCTCGATGGGGGAGCCGCCGTCTGACCAGTCGCTGTGGCTGTGGAGGTCGCCGCGGAGGGAATGCCGCAGCTCCGCACCGCCGGTGGCCAGCGGCTGGGCTCCCTTTTCGCGGAGGTCCGCCAGGTAGTCCGGGACCTCACCTGCCACTGCCTGCTGGATGACCTGGTACGTCCGGTCGCCGATGCCCTTCATGGATTTCAGCCGGCCGGTTTTGGTCCGCGCCGCCACTTCCTCCGGAGCCAGGGGGCTGATGGCGGCGGCAGCCTTCCGGAAGGCCTGGACCTTGAAGGTGGCGGCGCGTCCGCGCTCCAGCCAGAAGGCAATCTCATTGAGCGCTGCAACGGCATCCATCAGTCCATCTTTACCTGTCTTTCGCGCCCAGGCACGGTGTTTTTAGCCGATTTTGGATATTCCATGAGTAGGCCCTATAGTTGTTGAGTCCCGTTCGGAGAAACGCAAAGGACAAAGACGGAAAGCTTAGCTTTACGCCTTTTATTTTGTTCCGGACAGGTTCTGGCCCCCATCGTCTAGCGGCCTAGGACACCGCCCTTTCACGGCGGCGGCACGGGTTCGAATCCCGTTGGGGGTACGCAAGGAACTGGTCAAACAGGCTAAAAAAGTCTGGTAGGCTGGAGGCCTTGAAAAAAGCAGTAGGAGTACTGCTAAAGCAAGAAACGCAAGGCCCTGTAGCGCAGTTGGTTAGCGCGCCGCCCTGTCACGGCGGAGGTCGCGGGTTCAAGTCCCGTCAGGGTCGCTCTGATTGCCGGAAGCAATTCCGGCTCTCAAGGTGACTAGTCACCTAGGCTCTGTAGCTCAGTTGGTAGAGCGTTCGACTGAAAATCGAAAGGTCACCGGATCGACGCCGGTCGGAGCCACCACTGGGAAGCATCAGTTCTATGGAACTGGTGCTTTTCTGCTTTAACCAACGCGCCGGCATCTAAGGAACTTCCGGGTCCCGGCACGGCTGCCCCGCCTTTTCGTTGCGGCCCCGCCGTTCTCGACGCGCACCTGCCTAGTCGACCCGCACCTGCCTTGTCGACTCGCACTTACGCATGCGCGCCCCATAGGCCGGTGGCGCCAGGGAACATCCCGATCGCCAGGGAATCTGCGCATCGAAGATTTTATGGCGCGTGCCACAGCCGCCGGGGCAGTCAAGTGAATATTCACGGGGCCTCTGAAACATTTGACTGCCGCAAACCGCTGTGGCACGCGCGCGCCTTGAGATGCGTAAGCGCTTGCACAGCGAGGTCCGGCCAGGTTCTCCGCCGCGCGAAACACGGTTTGAATTGGCGCCAAACGCCTGCCTAGCGTGTAACCCGGCCCGGATACCCCGGTATCCGCAAGGGCCCGCATCGGGACCCCACCCAGGTCCCGCCCCCTCGACACGAAGGCGTCCTCGATGACGCCTGCGGTGTTACCGGGACGCCGGAGTGCGGAGGAACCGGGGCAACCGCCCGTCTTCCACGAACAGTTTCAACTCCGCGAGAAGAGCAATCATGCACAAGCACCCCCAATCACCCCGGATACTGCGGTGGCGGTCTGCCGCCGCGGCACTGGCGGCATCCGTTGCGGCTTCGGCTTTCCTGGCCGTGCCGTCGGCACAGGCGAACGAGCCCGCCGATCCGCCTGCCTCAGAGCAGATACCTGCCCCCACCCCCGGGTTCCCGCTTCCCACGGAACATTCCCAGCAGGCGTTCGATCCGGCGTCGGACTTCACCGCGAAGTGGACCCGCGCCGATGCCAGCCAGATCATGGCGCAGAGTGATCGCAGCGTCGCTCCCGGCCAGAACTCCATGAGCCCCGATGTCACCATGCCGGAAATCCCCGAAGACTTCCCGACCATGAACGAGGACGTCTGGGTCTGGGACACCTGGTCCCTGACGGACGAGCATGCCAACCAGATCAGCTACAAGGGCTATGACGTTATCTTCTCGCTCGTTGCTGACCGCCACGCCGGCTACAACTTCGACCAGCGCCACTGGAACGCCCGCATCGGCTTCTTCTTCCGCAAGACCAACGCCGACCCCGCCAAGGACAAGTGGAACTACGGCGGACACCTCTTCGTGGACGGCTCGTCCATCGGCAATACAGAATGGTCCGGCTCCACCCGCCTGATGCAGGGCAACCACGTGAACGTGTTCTACACAGCGACCACGTTCCACGACGTGGCCGAGCGTAACGCCGGCGGCGGCGGAATCGCCCCGGACGCCGCGATCGCCAAGGCCCTGGGCAACATCCACGCCGACAACGAGCGCGTCTGGTTCGACGGCTTCGAGCACACCAAGCTGCTGGAGCCGGACGGAAAGATGTACCAGACCAAGGAGCAGAACGCCGGCTTCGCGTTCCGTGACCCCTTCACGTTCGCCGACCCCGCGCACCCGGGAAAGACGTTCATGGTCTTCGAAGGCAATACTGCCGGCAACCGCGGCGAGTACCAGTGCACCAAAGAGGACCTGGGCTACCGCGAGGGCGACGCCAACGCCGAATCCCTCGAGGAAGTGAACAGCAGCGGCGCCTTCTACCAGACCGGTAACGTTGGCCTGGCTGTGGCGGACAACAAGGACCTGACCAAGTGGTCCTTCCTCCCGCCGATCCTGTCCGCGAACTGCGTCAACGACCAGACTGAGCGGCCCCAGATCTTCATCCAGAACGAAAACGGCAGGAACAAGTACTACCTGTACACGATCAGCCACCAGTTCACCTACGCCGCCGGCATGCGCGGACCCGACGGCGTCTACGGCTTCGTGGGCGACGGCGTCCGTTCCGACTACCAGCCCGTGAACAACTCGGGCCTGGCCCTTGGTTCCCCGACGGACCTCAACCTGCCGGCCAACAACCCGAGTGGGACCATCTCGGGCCAGCAGAACGGCCGCCAGTTCCAGGCCTACTCGCATTACGTGCAGCCCAATGGCCTGGTGCAGTCGTTCATCGACAACGTCAACGGCGTCCGGGGCGGGTCGCTGTCACCCACGGTGAAGATCAACTTCAGGAACGGCGTCACCCAGGTGGACCGCAGCTTCGGCCAGAACGGCCTCGGCCCGTTCGGCTACCTGCCCACCAACGTCAAGGTCGGCGGCGAAGGCCACTACAAATAGAACGCGGTTCCTGCCGTCATGCCGGTTGAGGCCGGCAGCTCCGCCCGGGCGGGGGTGTCCTTGGGGGACGCCCCCGCCCGGGCCCCTTTAACCACAACGCCTCCCGCCACCAGCACATCCGGGCATGCTGGGGATAGGGTTGGATCAACAGAAGGGGGAGTGCCTGATGGAATACCAGAACCCGCAACCCGGGCAGGGCGTCCATGGCGCCGCAGCGCCTGTTCCCGGTTTGGGCCGCACCGTAATCTCCGAGACAGCCGTGGCCAAGGTGGCAGGGATAGCGGCCCGCGCAGTGCCGGGTGTCTACTCCCTTGGCTCGGGTCCGTCACGGGCGCTTGGCGCCATCCGCGACGCAGTGGGCAGCAGCGCAGACCACGCGGCGGGCGTCCATGCCGAGGTAGGCGAAACCCAGGTGGCAGTGGACATCAACCTCGTGGCCAGCTACGGAACGCCCCTCCATGCCCTCGCCAACCAGGTGAGGGCGGCTGTCTACCGGGCGGTGGAGGAACTGGTGGGACTGCAGGTCATCGAAGTAAATGTCGAAGTCACCGACGTCTATGTGCCTCCTCCCGTAAAACCATCCCCCGCAGGCACCACCGAACGGGAGGCGCTGCTGTGAACCTCACTGTCGCAGGTGCCGTGATGGGCGCCTTTGTGGCTTTTATGTCCCTCCAGTTCGGCCTGTGGGGTTTCCTGGTGTCCCTGCTCTTCATGGCCATAGGTGCGCTCCTGGGCCGCGCCGCCGAGGGCAAGCTGGACCTCCGCGGGGTCCTCGACGCCATCATCGGCCGGCGTTCCTCATCATGAGCATGCCCGCCCCGACCGTGCGGGGGCAGGCATTCAGCGGCCACAACCGCATCAGCACGCAGGCGTTGACCAGCCTGGCCAAGGCTGCCGCGGCCTCTGCCCTGGGCGTCGACGCCCAGGATGTGAGGGCAATTTGGACGGACGACGACGGCCTGCTGGCCTTGTCCCTCGTCACGCCCATCAGCATCCCGCCGCTGAGGGCGGTGGCCCGGGACCCAGGACAGGTTCAGGCTTTCGGAGGTTCCATCTGGGAACGCAGCGTCCAGGCAAAAGCCCGCATTCTGGAGATTGTCACGGAACTCAGCGGTGCCCGCCTCAGCCGCGTGGACATCAGGATCAGCGGCGCCAGTATTCGTGAAGGAGGCCGGGTCCAGTGAGCAGCAGCGTGGACGCCGGGACCAAACAGTCCCGCAGCAGGCAGAACCGCCGCAGCAGCGGCCAGGGCCCGGACATGCGCCGGGTGCTGCATCGGGAGACTCACTCGTCACGTGCGGCCGTGGCCGTGGTCGCCGCGGTCCTGGTCATAGTGCTGGCCACGTACGGCCTCCTTGAAGCAGCGGTACATGCCATCGGCCAGCCCGCGTGGCTGATCGAACCGCAGGTGGCAGCGCAACGGCTTGTGGAACTCCCCGCCGGAATGTCACCGCTGCTTCTGGCCGCCATCGGCGGCGTCGTAGCCATGGCCGGCCTGGTTTTCCTCCTCAACGGCATCCTGCCGGGGCGGCGTGCCCGCCACCTCCTTCCGGGAGCGGGGCTGACCGCTGCAAGTCCGGCCGTCGTCGTAGACGACGAAGTCATTGCTTCCTCCCTTGCCCGCCGTGCCCGGCTTGCAGCCAACGTGACCCCCGAGCAGGTCATGGTGGTGGTCTCCCAGCGGCAGGTACTGGTGAACGTCCGGCCCACGTCCGGAGTCCCGGTGGACGAAGGAACGGTCCTGGCCGCCATTGAAGACGAGCTCGGGCAAATGGCACTGGAGCCGGCGCCCTCAGCACGTATCAACGTGACGGCGGCAGGAGTGGTGGGCGCATGAACAGCACCCCAAGCCTCCTCAACCGCATCCTGGTCACGCTGCTGGGGCTGGTGCTGCTGGCTGCCGGTCTCCTGCTCATCCTCCTGGCAACCGCGCCGGCGGTCGCAAGCTGGTGGCAATCCTGGTCCCCGGGAGTATGGGCCGGGATCAACCAGGCCTTTAACGCCACCAGGTTCCCTGGACGGGGCGAAAGCTGGCTCTGGATCCTGGTGGCGCTGGCCCTGTTGCTGCTGATCGGGCTCATGGTGGCCTGGATCGCCCAGCAGGGCAAGGGCCGGAACAACCTGCTGGCCGCCGAGTACGACCCCGGCGAGGTACCCGGTGATGTCCACATTGGCGGGGGAGTGGCGGAGCAGGCCGTGAAGCACGCACTTGCCGGGCGCCCGGATCTGGCCGGGGCAAGCGTCACCACGTACAGCGTCAATGGCTCGCCCGCCTTGAAGGTGCGGCTCCTGCCGCGGCAGGGGGTGGCACCGCACCTGCTGGCGGCCGAGGTTTCCGGACTGCTGTCCGCCCTTGAAGCGGTGGTTGGCAGGGAAACCCCGGTGCTCATCCACATCGCTGCCGGAGCGCGGACGCGCTTCGGCAGGGCCGAGCGCGTCCGCTGACACCTCATTTCCGGCGCAGGTAAACGGCCGAATCCACCGGAACTTCGCGTGCAGATGCCAGCTCCGCGGCGGGAACGGGGCCGCTGGCCAGCGCCACTGCGTACCCTTCCGGAACCGGTGCGGACGCGAAGCCCATGTTGGCAACAACCAGGACGTCCCCGTTGTGGAATGCCAGCAGCCCGCTCTCCGGCGCGTTGATCTCCGCCCACTCCAGGCTGCCACGGCCCAACTTCTGTTCGGCGCGGAAAGCGAGGGCAGCACGGTACAGCTCGAGGGTGGATCCCTCCTCGCCGTCCTGAACGTCGGCGGCGAGGGAACCGAAGCTTTCGGGCTGGGGAAGCCACGGCTGTGCGTTCCCGTTGCCCGCACTCCCGAACCCATAGCCTGGCAGCTCCGCGGCCCAGGGCAGCGGAACACGGCAACCGTCGCGTCCTGTTTCGGCGCCCTGCGTGCGGAAGAAGGAGGGGTCCTGGCGGGCGTCAGCCGGAAGCGTCGTGTGCTCCGGCAAACCGAGTTCTTCGCCCTGGTACAGGTACGCTGAGCCGGGCAGCGCCAATGACACGAGGGTGGCAGCGCGGGCGCGTGCCAGTCCCAGTGCTGCGTCCGGCTGTTCATCGTCCGCGGCAATGCCTTTCGGGAACATGGTGGGATCGGAGAGACCGAACCGGGTGGTATGCCGGACGGTGTCATGGTTGCTCAGCACCCATGTGCAGGGCGCGCCCACGGAGGCCGCCGCTGCCAGTGAGGCGTCGATGGCCTCCGCCATGCGCTCGGCGTTCCACCCCGCCAGCAGGAAGTCGAAGTTGAAGGCCTGCTGCATCTCGTCGGGCCGGACATAGCGGGCCAACCGTTCTGCCGGTTCCACCCACGCCTCGGCCACCATCATCCTGTCGCTGCCGTATTCGGCCAGGACACGGTGCCAGTCACGGTAGATATCGTGGACGCCGTCCTGGTCGAAAAAGGGCGACGGCGGATAGACCGGCGATACCGCACGGTGCGGTTCCTCCGCGTCGGTATGGGCGCCCGGGGCGTCACCGGGCGGGGCGGGCTCCCTTGGCACGGCCGACGCACCTTCCACCATGGCTGCTGCGCCCTCCCAATCGGGAAGGCCCTTTTCCTTGACCATGCCGTGCGCCACGTCCACCCGGAAACCGTCCACGCCCCGGTCCAGCCAGAAACGGAGTACGGAGCGCATCTCTTCATGGACCTCGGGGTTTTCCCAGTTGAGGTCGGGCTGCTTGGTGTCGAACAGGTGGAGGTACCACTCGCCCGGTGAACCGTCCGCCTCCGTCACCCGGCTCCAGGCAGGACCGCCGAAGATCGACTTCCAGTTGTTGGGCGGCCTGGTGCCGTCGCCGGAGCCGGGAACCGAGTCCTTGCCGGGCCGGAAGATGTACCTGTCGCGGGCGCGCGAGCCCGGTTCCGCCGCCAGCGCTTCCTGGAACCACACATGTTCGTCCGAGGTGTGGTTGGGCACGAGGTCCACGATCACCTTCAGCCCCCGGCGGTGAGCATCCAGCAACATCGCGTCGAAGTCCGCCAGGGACCCAAAGAGCGGGTCCACCTGGCGGTAGTCCGCAACGTCGTACCCGCCGTCGGCCTGGGGCGATTTGTAGAACGGCGACAACCAGATCGCGTCCACGCCCAACTTTTCAAGATAGGGCAAGCGGTCCATAACGCCCCGGAGATCGCCCATCCCGTCGCCGTTCCCGTCAGCAAAGGAACGCGGGTAGATCTGGTACACGACGGCATCGGCCCACCATTGAGGAGGCTGGCCGGAAACCGGAACGGTCTGCTTGGACATTTGGTTCCCCTCAGATAACTTTTTGATGTAAACGCTTGCACCGAACGCAGCAACCTTACTAGTGTGACAGTCACCACATCAACCTCACTAGCAAGCGCACTGTCGACTTACTTGTTACTCAGCGAGGAGCTTCAAGCTAATGAAAACCCCTAAATTCCTATTTCCGGCAGCCACTGCCGGCATCCTGGCCCTGACGCTGACCGCCTGTGGCGGCGGCGGAGGCGGCGGGACCACAGGCGGCGGGAGCGACGCCGAGGCGAACCTCGATAACCGGGGTCCCATTACGTATGTCCAGGGCAAGGACAACAACAATGTGGTGCGTCCGCTGATTGAGAAGTGGAACGCCGAGCACCCGGACGAGAAGGTCACGTTCAAGGAGCAGACCGACCAGGCCGACCAGCAGCACGATGACCTGGTCCAGCGCTTCCAGGCCAAGAGCACCGACTATGACGTGGTGAGTGTTGACGTGGTCTGGACGGCGGAATTCGCCGCAAAGGGCTGGCTGCAGCCGCTCAAGGACAAGATGGCCATCGACACCAACGGCATGCTCGAGGCGCCCGTCGAGTCGGCCTCCTACAAGGGCACCCTGTACGCCGCCCCCAAGGATTCGGACGGCGGTATCCTGTACTACCGCAAGGACCTGGTCCCCGAGCCGCCCAAGACATGGGACGAAATGATGGGGATGTGCTCCATCGCCAAGGAAAACAACATCGGCTGCTATGCAGGACAGTTCAAGCAGTATGAAGGCCTTACCGTGAACGCTTCGGAAGCGATCAACTCCGCCGGTGGTTCCGTCCTGGATGACGAGGGCAAGCCGAGCCTGACCACTCCGGAGGCCGAGGAGGGCCTGAATAACCTGGTGGAGGCCTTCGCGAACGGCAACATCCCCGCCGAAGCCATCACTTACCAGGAAGAGGAAAGCCGCCGCGCGTTCCAGGAAGGCAAGCTGCTGTTCCACCGCAACTGGCCCTACATCTACAGCCTGATCAGCACCGAAGGTTCCTCGCAGGTGAAGGACAAGTTTGGCATGGCGCCCCTGCCCGGCAAGGACGGACCCGGTGCTTCATCCCTCGGCGGCCACAGTGCGGCCATCAGCGTCTACTCCAAGAACAAGGCGACAGCCCTGGACTTCATCAAGTTCCTCACCAATGAGGAACAGCAGAAGTTCTTCGCAAACCAGGCTTCCCTGGCCCCCGTCCTAAGCTCCCTGTACGAGGACCAGGAACTGGTAGGCAAGCTGCCGTACCTCACCGTGCTGCAGGAGTCGATCGCCAACGCAGTTCCGCGTCCTGTCACTCCGTTCTACCCGGCCGTCACCCAGGCCATCCAGGAGAATTCGTACGCGGCGCTGAAGGGCGAGAAGAGCGCCAAGCAGGCCCTTGAAGACATGCAAAAGTCCATCGAGTCGGCCGGCGCAGGATCGCAGTAGGCGATGGCTACCGAATTGGGCCCGACGCCGGTCAAGCCGGCGTCGGGCGCCCCCGCCGTTCATCACGGCCCCAAGGGCGTAGGTGAAGACAACCGGATCCTGAGCCAGGGCAAGTGGGCTTCCTGGCTGCTGGCTCCAACCATCATCGCCTTGGGCGTCGTGATCGTTTACCCGATCATCAGCGCCATCATTATGTCCTTCCAAAAGGACGCCGGGCTGGACCCGGCAACGGGCCTGTTCACTGCAGGCGGGCCCGCGGGTATCCAGAACTACGTCAACTGGCTGGGCCAGCAGTGCGCAGCTCCCGGTGGCGGCACGGTCGCCTGCCCGCCCGGCACCCTGGGCGGCCAGTTCTGGTCGGCAACCGGAACAACCTTCCTGTTCACCGTCATCACAGTGGCCCTGGAAACCGTCCTCGGTTTCTGGATGGCCCTGATCATGGCACGCAGCTTCAAAGGCCGCGGCCTGGTCCGCGCAGCTGTGCTGGTTCCGTGGGCCATCCCCACCGCAGTCACGGCCCAGCTGTGGCTCTTCATGTTCGACTTCAACGGCATCATCAACAAGGTGTTTAGCGCGTCCATCCTGTGGACCGGCAGCGAATGGCCGGCCAAGTGGGCGGTCATCATCGCCGACACCTGGAAGACCACGCCGTTCATGGCGCTGCTGATCCTTGCCGGCCTGCAGATGATTCCTGCCGAGGTCTACGAGGCGTCCAAGGTGGACGGCGCCAGCGCCTGGCAGCGGTTCCGCCTGATCACACTGCCGCTGGTAAAGCCGGCACTCATGGTGGCCATCCTGTTCCGTACGCTCGACGCACTGAGGATGTTCGATCTTCCGTACATCCTCACCGGCGGCGCGAACAACACCACCACCCTGTCCATCCTGGTCATCAACCAGATCCGGCAAGGCTTCAATTCAGCCGCCGCGCTGTCCACCATCACGTTCCTCATCATTTTCCTGGTCGCGTTCATCTTTGTCCGCTTCCTTGGGGCAAACGTGGTGGAACAGAGCGGGGCAACCGGTAAGGGGAAGAAATGACAACTGCAACTGCTTCCTCCAGCGTTGGTGCCGAACAGGGCACTGCAAGCAGGGCATCGCAGAGCCGGGAAAGGTGGGCAAGCGTCCGCACGTACATCAGTGCGGCCGTCATCCTGATCTGGTGCCTGGCCCCGGCGTACTGGATGGTGGTGACCGCGTTCCGCGAGGTGGGCTTCACCTACGACACCACCCCGTGGCCAACCCACGTGACCCTGGACAACTTCCTCACCGCGTTCGATACCTCGTTCGGCAACCGGTTCGGCCAGGCACTGCTGAACAGCATTATTATTGGCGTCACGGTCACGGTGATCTCGCTGATCATCGGTGTTTTCGCGGCCTATGCCCTGGCCCGGCTGAACTTCCGGTTCAAGTACCTGGTGCTGGGCTTCATCCTGGGCGCTTCCATGTTCCCGGGCGTTGCCCTCATCACGCCGCTGTTCCAGCTGTTCACCAACATCGGCTGGATGGGAACCTACCAGGCGCTGATCATCCCGAACATCTCGTTCGTGCTGCCGCTGACCGTCTACACCCTGACGTCCTTCTTCCGCGAGATGCCGTGGGAGCTGGAAGAGTCTGCCCGCGTGGACGGCTGCACCCAGGGGCAGGCGTTCCGGAAGGTCATCATGCCGCTTGCCGCCCCGGCGATCTTCACTACGGCAATCCTGGCGTTCATCTCCTCGTGGAACGAGTTCCTGATCGCCAGCCAGCTGTCCAACGAGGCCACCCAGCCGGTCACGGTTGCGATCGCCAGCTTCGCGGGTGCACAACCCAACCAGATCCCGTACACCGCCATCATGGCCGCGGGCACCATCGTCACCATTCCGCTGGTGATCCTGGTGCTCGTCTTCCAGCGCAAGATTGTGGCCGGCCTGACAGCCGGTGCAGTCAAGTGACGGGCGATGCTTCCCGCTCCCGGAACCCGGGGGCGGGAAGCGACCGCCGGCGGGTCCGGTCCGGCGAGGACTTTGACATCATCATCGGGTTCCTCGGCTTTTGGGCCCTGGTCCTCCTGGTGGTCACTGTCTGGATGGAAGTGACAGCACAGCCTGCCCTTGGTTGGGCCCTTGGCCTGCTGGCAACGCTCCTTGCCCTGTACGGCATGGTGCGGCTGCGCCGGAAACTCCCGGACCGCAGGTAACAGTGCAGGGCGGTCCTGTCGCAGTTAACACTGCACTGCCGCGGAGTGCGAAAATACGAAGCGCCCGGGGGGCTACGAGGGGCAAGCAGCCTTACGCTGCAAGGAGTAATTGAGGGGACGCCGTGGCACGCACAACAGAAAGATCTCAACGGGGCGGCCACAACGGAGTCAGCATCGAGGACGTGGCTGCGGCTGCGGGTGTATCCACTGCCACCGTGTCCCGCGCAGTCCGGGGACTGCCCCGGGTATCGCCGGCCACGCGGGAAAAGATCCTTGAGGTGGCAGGGAACCTCGGCTACGTGGCCTCCTCTTCGGCGTCCGGCCTGGCAACGGGCCGCACCAAAACCATCGGAGTACTGGCCCCGTTCGTTAGCCGGTGGTTCTTCTCCAAAGCCATCGAGGGGGCCGACCGCGAGCTTCATGCACGGCAGTACAACCTTTCCCTCTTCAACCTGGGCGGCCATGGCAGCCACCGGGAACGGCTTTTCAGCAAGACCATGGTCTACAAGCAGATCGATGCCCTGCTTGTCCTGTGTATGGCACTGACCCACGAAGAACTGGACCACCTGCAGAAGATCGACATCCCGCTGGTGGTGGTGGGCGGCCACGTGGAGGAATGCGCCTACATCGGCATCGATGACTACGCCGCCGCCTCAACGGCGGTCCGGCACCTGATCGACCTGGGCCACCGGGACATCGCACTGCTGCACGGCGACGACGAGACGGACCTGAACTTCGATGTTCCCCGGGTCCGGATCCTCGCCTTCAAGGACGTGATGGCGGCGGCAGGCCTTCCCACCCCGCCGGAGTGGGACGAATGGGGCGACTTCACCGTCCGCAGCGGGCAGGAAGCCTTCCGCCGGCTCTGGTCCAAGCCCGGTCCCAAGCCGTCCGCCATCTTCTGCGCATCGGATGAGATGGCCATGGGCGTCATCTTCGAGGCGGCCCGGATCGGTGTCCGCGTCCCGGAGGACCTCTCGGTGGTGGGGATTGACAACCATGATTTTGCCGGCGCCATGGGTCTCACCACCGTCGGCCAGCGGCCTGACGAGCAGGCGGAGCTCGCCACCAAGATGCTCCTGGACGAACTGGACGGCGTGGCCGGATCGGTGCAGTCAGCAGTTGCACCCCACGAGCTCATTGTGCGCCGAACCACGGCGCCGCCCATGAACCAACGCCCCTGAGTCAGGGCGTTTCCCGGTCACGCAGGGAGCAGGCCCGGTTCAGGACGCGCGGGCCAGCTGCCGGATGGGAATCCAGCGGGACGCGAGCCGCCGGTAGGCAGCTGCGGCGCCGGTCATGTCCCCTTCCGCCAGGCACTCGATGCCCAGCCGAATGTCCATGGGCGAATCGTCCGGGTAGACCTTGTCTGCCACGGCCCCGTAGTCCAGCTCCACCATGGATTCCATATGGAACTGCTCAAGCCACTCCGTGAGCTGGGCAAGATCGTCCAGCATGTCGAGGTCGGGAGCGGCCAGGGCCAGGTTGGCCACGGCGTAGCGGGCGCGTTCCAGTGCCTCGGTGATGGGCGCCCACACTCGGACGGTGAGGATCCGGCCGGCGGCTTCCACAACGTCCTTGTGGTCCGACTCCATGAACAGGGAGAACCAACTGAACGGGATGCCCCAGGTGGAGGCGCGGGTGTGCACGCGGATGGAACCGTCCCGGGCCTTGACCTGGTCGATCCGCTCCTGGTGCTTGTCCCGCTGTTCCTCAGGGATCAGCAGCTCCGCGAGCGGACCGTGGATCCCTTCCATCAGCGCGTTGGCGGCCAGCCCGGCCCGGAGGACCAACTGGCTGGGACAGTAGAGGAGCACCGGCTCTGCGTCAGCGCCGCCGTCGGACGCACCGTCCTGCGCGGCAGGGGCAGTAGTGACGCGGACCAGGTCGGTGCGCCCGGTGGGGAAGGGATCGCCGCCCGAACGGGTGATGCGCCCCAAGGAGGCCAGCAGTTCGGCGTTCTCGACGGCGGCGCGCGAGGCGGTGCGCGCGCCGGCCGCCTGGATGGCCGGGCGCTGTTCCTCCGGGAATGCCTCCAGCGGTTCGTAGACGCGGAGGGTGGAAGAAAACGGCAGGCCCGCCTGGCCCCGGTAGAGGTTTCCCGTCATTACGGTCTCCTTTGCTGGGTCCAGGTGGCTGCCATTAGTCTGCCAGTTCCACCAGCACGGGGGCGTGGTCCGAGGCGCCTTTGCCCTTCCGTTCCTCGCGGTCGATGGACGCGCCGGTCACCCGGCTGGCCAAAGCAGGGGAGGCAAGGACGAAGTCAATCCGCATGCCTTCGCGCTTGGGGAAACGCAGCTGCGTGTAGTCCCAGTAGGTGTACACACCGGGCCCGGGAGTGTAGGGGCGGACAACATCGGTGTAACCGGCGGATTCGAACGCGTGGAACGCGGCGCGTTCAGGCGGGCTGACGTGGGTGTACCGGTTGTTGACGAAGAGGTCGATGTCCCAGACATCCTCATCGAAGGGCGCGATGTTCCAGTCACCCATCAGCGCCACCTGTGCCTGCGGGTTCTCGGCGACGAGTCCCTGCGCGTGCGTCTTGAGGCTCTCCAGCCACTTCAGCTTGTAGGGCATGTGCTCGTCGTCCAGGGAGCGGCCGTTGGGTACGTAGAGGCTCCAGATGCGGATCCCGGCACAGGTCGCAGCCATCGCGCGGGCTTCCTGCACAGGGTCCTTGCCGGCCTTGCCGAAGGAGGGCTGGTCCAGGAAGGTGCGCTCCACATCTTCAAGCCCCACGCGGGAAGCGATGGCCACACCGTTCCACTGGTTCACACCGAAGTGGGCCACCTCGTAGCCCATGCGCTCAAAGAGCTCCCACGGAAAGTTGTCGTCCTTGCACTTGGTCTCCTGGATGGCCAGGACATCGCAGTCGCTGCGCTGAAGCCAGGCTTCGACGCGGTCTGCGCGGGCGCGGAGCGAATTTACATTCCAGGTAGCAATCTTCACAGTTCCTAACTTACCGTGACGGCCGCGCCGGGGGTAAAGCAACGCGGAACGCTCCGGGCCGTCAGGGTGCGGCCCCTGCCGGGTCAATGGAAGTTGGTGAAAAGCCCGGGTATATTCGCAACCAGGCATGACCTGGGCCACATCCAACTGGACCAATGCGAAGGAGCATCAGCCATGGTGCGCGGGCTCTCCCACTACATCGGCGGCCGGCTCGTGGAAGGCACCTCCGGACGCTTCGGTGACGTCTTCGACCCCTGTACCGGCGACGTCCAGGCCCGGGTCCCGCTCGCCAACCAGGACGAGGTGCGCCAAGCGGTAGCCGCCGCCGGCGAGGCCCAGGCCGGATGGGCAGGGACCAACGCGCAGCGGCGGGCCAGGATCCTGCTCAAATTCGTGGACCTGGTCAACCGGAACATGGAAGAGCTGGCCCGGCTGCTGTCCTCGGAACACGGCAAAACCCTCGCGGATTCCAAGGGGGACATCCAGCGCGGCCTGGAAGTGGTGGAGTTTGCTGCCGGGGCTCCGCACCTGCTCAAAGGTGAGTTCTCTACGGACGCGGGCACGGGCATCGACATCCACTCGCTCCGCCAGCCGCTGGGGGTGGTGGCGGGTATCACGCCCTTCAACTTCCCCGCCATGATCCCCCTCTGGAAGTCGGCGCCCGCGCTGGCCGCCGGGAACTCCTTCATCCTCAAGCCCTCGGAGCGGGACCCGTCGGTGCCGCTGCGTTTGGCCGAGCTGTACAGCGAGGCAGGCGTTCCCGACGGCGTCTTCACCGTGGTCAACGGGGACAAGGAAGCCGTGGACGCGCTGCTGGAGGACCCGTGGATCAAAGCGGTGGGATTTGTGGGATCCACCCCCATCGCCCGGTACATCTACGCCACCGCCGCTGCCCACGGCAAACGGGCCCAGTGCTTTGGTGGCGCCAAGAACCACATGGTGGTCATGCCGGACGCGGACCTGGACCAGGCGGCGGACGCCCTGGTGGGTTCCGGTTACGGCTCGGGCGGCGAGCGGTGCATGGCCGTTTCCGTGGCCGTGCCGGTGGGTGAAGAAACCGCGGACCGGCTGGTGGCGAAGCTGCAGGACCGCGTCAAGGGACTCCGGGTGGGCCACAGCCTGGCGCCGGACTCCGATTTCGGGCCGGTGGTGTCCGCAGCGGCGAAGGAACGTATCGAAGGCTATATCCGGTCAGGCGTGGACGACGGCGCAGCCCTCCTTGCCGACGGGCGCGGCCTGAGGGTGGAGGGCCACGAGAACGGCTTTTGGCTGGGCCCCACCCTTTTCGACCACGTCACCCCGGAGATGGCCGTCTACCGGGACGAGATTTTCGGGCCCGTCCTCAGCGTGGTGCGGGCTGCGGGCTACGAGGATGCCCTCCGGCTGTGCACGGAGAACCCGTACGGCAACGGGGTGGCCATCTTCACCCGGGACGGTGACGCCGCCCGCGACTTTGCCACCAGGGTGGACGTGGGCATGGTGGGCATCAACGTCCCCATCCCCGTTCCGCTGGCCTACTACACGTTCGGCGGCTGGAAGGCCTCCGGCTTCGGCGACCTGAACCAGCACGGTGCGGACGCCTTCCGCTTCTACACGAAAACCAAGACCGTTACCACGCGCTGGCCTTCCGGGATACGGCAGGGTTCCAGCTTCGTCATGCCGGAAGGAAGCTGATGACGGAAACTGCACCTAACGGAAACGAGGTGCTCTTTGAGCGCCGGGGCGGGCTGGCGGTTATCACGCTCAACAGGCCGAAGGCCGTCAACGCGCTCACCGCCGGCATGGTCGAGGCGGTGCTGGGGCAACTCGCGGCATGGGCGGACGACGACGGCGTTGCCACGGTCCTGGTGCAGGGCGCGGGGGAGCGGGGCCTGTGCGCGGGCGGCGACATCGTGGCCATCTACCAGGACATTCCGCACGGCGGGGCACGCACGGCGGAGTTCTGGCAGGCCGAGTACCGCATGAACTCCCTGATCGCCCGATATCCCAAACCCTACGTGGCGCTGATGGACGGCCTGGTCCTGGGCGGGGGAGTGGGGATCTCCGCGCACGGGTCGGTCCGGGTGGTTACCGAACGCACCAGGACAGGGATGCCCGAGACGACCATCGGCTTCGCTCCCGACGTCGGCGGCACCTTCCTGCTGGCCCGGGCACCAGGAGAAACGGGGACGCATGCAGGCCTGACGGGCGCCCACCTGGACGGACCGGACGCGCTGTACCTGGGGCTTGCCGACCACTTTGTCCCCTCCTCGGAGCTGCCCCGCCTGGTGGCCGCCTTGGAGGACCAAAGCGCGGAAGCCGCCGTCGGACGCTGGGCCCGGGAGGCGCCGCCTTCCGCGCTCGCCGGGCGGGGAGAGTGGATTGATGCCTGCTACGCCGGGAACGACGCCGGCGACATCGTCCGCAGGCTCCGCGCTTGGCGGGGCGACGGCGCGGCCGAGGCTGCCGCGGCCGCCGACAGCATAGAAGCGAAATCACCGACGTCCGTCAAGGTCACCCTGGAATCGCTGCGGCGGGCCAGGATGCTGACGCTGGACGAGTGCCTTGCGCAGGAATACCGGGCCGGGCTGCATTTCCTCAGACATCCCGATTTCCGGGAGGGGATCCGTGCGCAGGTGGTGGACAAGGACCGCACGCCGCACTGGAATCCGCCCGGCCTTGGCGGCGTGCTGCCGGAACACGTCTCCCGCTTCTTCGAGCCTGGCGGCAGGGAACTGGACCTGCGGGCAGGCGGGGACCTGCCGGTAAGGGAGGCCGGCCATGTCTAAGACGTATACCGTGGCGTTCCTGGGACTGGGGCACATGGGCGGACCCATGGCCGCGAACCTTGTCAAGGCGGGTCATACCGTTGCCGGCTTCGACGTGGTTCCTGCAGCCCTCGACCGGGCACGCGCGAACGGCAAACCGGTGGCACCGGGTGCAACGGAAGCGGCGGCCGGCGCCGATGTGGTGCTGACGATGTTCCAGACCGGCCGGCAGGTGCTCGACGCCTACCGCGGGACTGCGGGCCAGCCAGGGCTCCTGGCCGCGGCGGCTGCCGGGACCGTGTTCCTGGACTGCTCCACCATCAATGTGGATGAGGCGCGGGAAGCTGCCCGCCTGGCAGCCGGCGCCGGGCACCGCTCGGTGGATGCACCCGTCTCGGGCGGAGTGGTGGGTGCGGAAGCGGGCACCCTCACCTTCATGGTGGGCGCTGAAGAAGCGGACTTCGACGCCGTCCGGCCGCTGCTGGAGGTGATGGGCAAACGCGTGGTGCATTGCGGGACACACGGCGCCGGCCAGGCGGCGAAGGTCTGCAACAACCTCATCCTGGGTGTGTCGATGATCGCGGTGAGCGAGGCCTTCGTGCTCGGCGAGAAGCTGGGCCTGAGCCACCAGGCCCTGTTCGACGTTGCATCAGCAGCTTCGGGGCAGTGCTGGGCCCTGACCACCAACTGCCCGGTGCCCGGGCCAGTCCCCGGCAGCCCGGCAAACCGCGACTACCAGCCCGGCTTTGCGGGCGCCCTGATGGCCAAGGACCTCAATCTCGCGGTCAACGCCCTGCGCAGCGCCGGGGTGGCGGGCCGGATGGGGCCGCTCGCCGCCGAAATCTACGATACGTTTGCCGCGGAAGGCGGTGCCGGCCGGGACTTCTCCGCGATCATCACGGACATCCGGAAGAAGTCGGAACAGATCGCCGGGCAGATGGAACCAGGGGCGCCCGGCATTCGGGTCCAGGGGCATCACCACGCCGCAACAGCGCACGACGACGGGAGTCCTGAATGACGGAGTACGCCAACATCCTCGTGGAGCAGCGGGGCAGGGTGGGGCTGGTGACCCTCAACCGGCCGCATGCCCTGAACGCACTGGACAAGGCCACCATGGAGGAACTGGTGTCCGCCGCCACCGCCATGGACGCCGATCCCGGCGTGGGCGCGGTGGTGATCACCGGATCCGGCAAGGCGTTTGCAGCAGGGGCCGACGTCAAGGAAATGGCGTCCCAGGGCTACATGGACATGTACGCGGCCGACTGGTTCCGCGGCTGGGAGGACTTCACCCGGCTGCGCATTCCCACTGTCGCCGCCGTGTCCGGCTTCGCGCTGGGTGGGGGCTGCGAACTGGCGATGATGTGCGACCTCATCATCGCCGGCGACAACGCCAAGTTCGGGCAGCCGGAGATCAACCTGGGCGTGCTCCCCGGAATGGGCGGATCCCAGCGCCTCACCCGGGCGATAGGCAAGGCGAAGGCGATGGACCTCATTCTCACCGGCCGGTTCATCGGGGCGGAGGAAGCCGACCGGTGCGGCCTGGTATCCCGTGTTGTTCCTGCCGAGGACGTGGTGGATGAAGCCCTCAAAGCCGCCGGGGTGATTGCCTCGAAGTCGAAACCAGTGGCCATGGCGGCCAAGGAAGCCGTGAACGCCGCCTTCGAGACCGGACTCGCCCAGGGGGTGCTGTTCGAGCGCCGGCTCTTCCATTCGCTGTTTGCCACCGAGGACCAGAAGGAAGGCATGGCGGCCTTCACGGAGAAGCGGGAACCCGCGTTCAGGCACCGGTAAGGGCCGCGGAAGCCCGGTAGCTCCGGAGGTCACGTTCCAGTTCCTCCGCCATCAGGTGGTTGTTGATCACGACGGCGGTCCACGCCGCGGAGGCGGCGGACGCCAGGACCTGGGCCCGCAGGTCAGTGACATTCCCGGCAGCCCAAACACCAGGTACGGCGGTGGCGCCCTCGGCATCGGTTTCGAGGTAGTCGCCGACGCCCATCGGGTGCGGCGTGGCTCTGAGGCCCAGGCCGGTGAATGCGCCAAGGCGGGCATGGACGCGGGACCCCACCACCACGGCCTGCACAGCCACCTCCGGGCCACCGGCCAATGCGACGCCGCGGAGGGAGCCGCCCTCCACCCTGAGGCTTTCCACCGCCCCTTCCACCACCTTGATTCCCCGTGCCGCCAGTTGTTCGAGTTCCCCGTCGCCGGGGGTTACGGTGTTGTTCAGGAACAAAGTGATGTTGCTGCTCCATTGCCGGAACAGCAGGCTCTGGTGGACTGACCATGGCCCGGTGCCGAGCACGCCGATTGCCTGGTCCCGGACCTCCCAGCCGTGGCAGAACGGGCAGTGCAGGACGTCTTTGCCCCAGCGTTCACGGAGCCCGGGGATATCGGGCAGCTCGTCCCTCAGCCCGGTAGTGATCAGGAGTCGCCGCCCGCGGAGCCGCGCGCCGCCGTCGAGCGTTAGCTCAAAGCCGCGGTGCACGTCGCCGGCGGCCGCGACCACTTCTCCCGGCACAACGGCCGCGCCGTATCGTTCCGCCTCTGCCCGCCCCACGGCCAGCATTTCCGCCGGACTGATCCCGTCGCGCGAGAGGAAACCGTGAACTCCCTCGGCCGGGGCGTTGCGCGGCTCGCCGCTGTCCACCACCGCTACGGATCGGCGGGTGCGCCCCAGCAGCTGGGCCGCACTCAGGCCGGCCGCCCCGCCGCCAGCAATTACTACGTCATACAGGGTTCCAGTTCGTTCAGTCATGCCTCCATGCTGAATCCTGCTAAGCACGACTGGCAAAGTATTTTGCTGTTCTGGCAAACTGGAGCCGTGAATGAAAACCTCGACGACGTATTGGCCGCCGTCGGTCCCAGGCTCAAGGCATTGCGCGTGGGGCGCGGCGCCACGCTGGCAGAGCTGGCCGCGTCCACCGGGATCTCAGTCAGTACGCTGTCCCGGCTCGAAGCGGGGCAACGGCGGCCGAACCTCGAACTGCTCCTGCCGCTGGCCAAGGCCCACCAGGTGCCGCTGGATGAATTGGTGGGTGCCCCCGAAACGGGTGATCCGCGGGTGCACCTGCGGCCCATCGAGGCCCACGGCATGACCATCATCCCGCTCACCCGGAAACCCGGCGGCATCCAGGCGTACAAGCACATCCTTCCGGCGGGCCGGACTGAAGAACCAAGCCCCAAGGTGCACGAGGGATACGAATGGCTGTACGTCCTGAACGGCAAGCTGCGCATGGTGCTCGGCAGCCAGGACCTCATCCTGGGGCCGGGCGAGGCGGCGGAGTTCGATACGCGCATCCCGCACTGGTTCGGCAGGGCGGACGGCAAGGCCGTGGAGTTCCTTAGCCTTTTTGGCACCCAGGGGGAGCGGATGCATGTCAGGGCCAGGCCTTCCTCCGGACGATAGGGGGCATCGCGGGGCTGTCAGGTTGCGTTCAGGCCCGTAAGGTAGACAGGACCGCAGGAAAACGCACAGGCGATGCCGCGGACATTGGGGAGACATCATGTGGGGAGCAGCCGCGGAGCCGGCCAGTCCGACTGACGGACTTGGAGGCCTGGTAGGCGTTGCCGCCCGGGCCATTGACAGGCTGGGCGAGTGGGGCGTAGGCGGTTTCACCCTGGCCGAAACAGTGGTCCCGCCCATACCCAGTGAGGTGATCCTGCCCCTGGCCGGCTACCTTGCCCGGCAGGGTGCCCTCAACCTGGTCCTGGTTTTCGTTACCAGCACGCTGGGCGCCTACGCGGGCGCCCTGTTGCTTTATTGGCTGGGGGCGAAGCTGGGACTGGAGCGGTCCATCCGCGGGCTGTCCAAACTGCCGCTGGTGGACCGCGAGGACTTTGAGCACGCTGCGGCGTGGTTCCGCCGCCACGGCAGGCCATCAATTTTCTTCGGCCGCCTGCTCCCGGGGGTCCGCAGCCTTATTTCGCTTCCCGCCGGCGCGTCCGCCATGCCGCTGGGGACCTTCAGCCTGTACACCCTGGCCGGCAGCAGCGTGTGGAACGGGGCGCTGATCGGGCTCGGTTACCTGCTGGGTGCCCAGTACAGGCTGATCGAGGAGTACTCCCGGTTCCTCAACTACGCCGTGTACGCGGCACTGGTACTCACGGTGGTGCTGCTCGTGGTCCGGCGCTTTCGGCGCGCGAAAGCGAGCCGCTGAGTTCGTAACCCCACATACGGGACGCTCAACGGTTGGAACGTTGTCCTCCGGGCCCGGCCTCGCTAGCATCGAAGCGGTAAGCATACTTACTGTTCTGTCCTCCCCGATGGGGAGGCAGGAAGGGAAGCCGGATGCGCGTCAAAAATTCAGTCATTGTGATTACCGGTGCGTCCAGCGGGATCGGGCGCGCCACCGCCCTCCGCTGCGCTGATAAGGGCGCGCGGCTGGTGCTGGCAGCGCGCGGAGGGAAGGCGCTTGAAGCTGTTGCCCGCGAATGCAGGAAACGCGGCGCGAAGGCCATCGCGGTGGTCACGGATGTGACGGAGCCGGCCATGGTGGACGACCTGGCGGCACGTGCGGTGGCGGAGTTCGGGCGCCTGGATGTGTGGGTCAATAACGCAGCGGTCGCAGCCTTCGGACGCCTGACCGAGATCCCGCCCGCGGACTTCCAGCGTGTACTGGACGTCAATATCTCCGGATACGTCAACGGGGCCCGTGCCGCCCTCAGCCGTTTCGCAGGGCAAGGAACGGGCGTCCTGGTCAACGTGGCGTCCGTGGTGGGGGAAACGCCGCTGCCCTACAACGCGGCTTATTCCATGTCCAAGGCCGCGGTCCGTTCACTCAGCGTCAGCCTGCGCTCGGAACTGGCACTTGAAGGTGTGTCCGGCGTGAAGGTGTGCACAGTCCTGCCCGCCACGATCGACACCCCGTTCTACCAGCACGCCGCCAACTACAGCGGGCGCCGGCTTGCCGCCATGCCCCCGGTCTACACCGCGGAACGGGTTGCGAAGGCGATAGTCCACGTCATCGCCCGCCCCCGCCGCGAAACGGTGGTGGGCGGCCTGGCCGGGCGCCTGCTGGTCCTGCAGCATAAGGTCACGCCGAAAAGGGTCGAAGCGGCCGCGGCCCGGCAGGTGGACAGGAAGCAGCTGCCCCGCCGCAAACCGGCCCCGGTGACCTCCGGCAACCTGCACCGGACCTCCGAATCAATCAGGAAGGGGTCCATCGGCGGCAACTGGCACGGCTGGCGCCGGACCGCGCAGCGCAGGATCCTGGCGGCAGCCGCGCTCGCCGGGGCCGCGGCGGCCGCAGGAAAGCGGCTGCGCTGACCCAGTGCACGCTCCCGGCCCATCTAAGATTCCGGTGAGCCGGGATTCCGTGCGCCCGGAACTGGGGCCCGGCAACTAGAGGTTCTGCTCCGCGTAGGCTCGCAGCGCGTCCCGGACAAATCCGGCGCCAGACTCTCCACCGTAGTTCACCCCAAAACGGGGATCGGCAACATACATGTCAGCGAGGCCCGTTACGTAGCCCTTGACATCGCCGCCCCTTTCCGCGGCCGGGGTACCCGGGATGGATATCAGCCATTCAACGTGCCGTTTGGCCAGGACCTGCGCTTCAGGGCTGTCCGCTGCGACACCGGATCCGGCGGCAGCCACCCAGTCCTGCCCCAGTTTTTCCGAGCGGGCCTTCCACTCCTGCCTTTCGTCATCACCCATGCCCCGCCACCAGGAATCGCCCTTGGCGTAGGTCTCCTTGCCCCAGCGCTCCTCCACCTCGTCCTTGTACTGCGTGTGGTCAAAGCCGTCAAACATCTTCTCTGCCATCAGCTCGCCTCCTCCTTGTACTGTTTCAATCGTTTGCCGGACGGACCGGATCTGCCGGGACAGCCGCTCCTTTTCCTGCCGCAGCCACTCCAGGTGCCGTGACAGGGCCTGCACCGTGTCCGTCTGTTGTTGGAAGACCTCAGCAATGGCCGGCAGTCCCAGCCCAAGCCCGCGAAGGAGCAGGATCCGTTGCAGCTGGAGGAGGGCGGCGCCGTCGTAATAGCGGTAGCCGTTGCCACCCACCCGGCTGGGCTTCAGGAGCCCGATATCGTCGTAGTGCCGGAGCGTGCGGCTGGTGGTGCCGGCCATCCGGGCCACGTCCTGGACTGACCAGTCCCTTCCCGGCCGGGCAGTGTTGTCTTCCATGGTTTCGAGCCTAGGGGTTGACGCAACGTCAAGGTCAAGGGACAGCGAACGTATGGTCAGCGGGCGGGCCGGTGCCGCGGCGAGCGCGTCCTGGCCTGGGCAACGAGCCGGGTGAACGCGAAGATGAAAACTGCTTCGATGAGGAGCATGAGCCCCACCAGCAGCCACTGCTCCTGGGCAATGAAGACAATGCAGCCGGTCAGGGCCAGGATGGTGCCCAGTGCCAGCGTGTAGGCGGCGAAACCGACGGCGACACGCGCGCTCCGCACGCCTGTGCGGAAGCCGAAACCCTGGGGCTCCCCGCCAGGGTAGCCGGGAACCCGGTCAGGCGCGGCAGGCCCGAGCGCATCGAACTCTTCCCAGGGATCCTTGTCCCGGGCATCTCCGGTCATGCTTCTATTATCCCAAAACGGGCGCCGGCCGCCTGGTGTCCGGGCATGAAACAGCGGCCCCGCCGGCATGAACCGGAGGGGCCGCTGAAGGGGTGCTCCGGCTAGGGCCGGAGATCTCAAGCCTTAGAGCGGGCGGATGTTCTCTGCCTGCGGGCCCTTGGGGCCCTGGGTCACATCGAATTCGACCTTCTGGTTCTCGTCCAGGGAGCGGTAACCGCTGGTGGCGATTGCCGAGTAGTGGGCGAAAACGTCAGCGGACCCGTCATCGGGGGCAATGAAGCCAAAACCCTTTTCGGCGTTGAACCATTTAACTGTGCCTGTTGCCATGGCTGCATTCCTTCATGTGACTCTGATTCTCCCCCCGGCGCGTCAGGCCGGAGTGCGCGGAGAACGTCCCCCGCAGTCCCCAAAGTACGGGGACAACGCCCTGCTTGCAAGGGTTTTGCGCGGTATGGCGTCTTTCAGCGCATGCCTTCCCGGCGTATGGCAGTTGCGACTGCCGCAGCCCGTACCCTTCCGTGCAGGGGCACATTGCTGCGGACACGCCGTCGTGGTGGCGCGAAGGCATACCGGATCACCCAGCAGCTGGGCGGCGGGGAAGCACGCTGAAGTAGCCCGACTTTGCCGGAAAAGGGCGACGGCGCGCCGCACCTTTCCGGTGCGTCGCGCCGTCGTGCTTCCCCAAAAGTGGGCTGATTCGGCGGCTGGTGCCGGCCTTAGGTTTACAGGCCTGCCCGGGGCTCTTCGGGACCCTCGTGCTTCCACCAGGTGTCGAAGATGGTGACGGGAACAGTGCGCTTGTGCCGGGTCCGCAGGTACTTCTCCTCGATCAGTTCAGCGACGTGCTCCGGAACCTCCCGGCCCTCCAGATAGTCGTCAATCTGGTCGTAGCTCAGGCCAAGCTCGTCCTCATCGGTGCGGCCGGGCTTGTCATCCAGCAAGTCGGCGGTGGGCACCTTTTCCCATACCCGGGCAGGGGCGCCCAGCTCTGCCAGCAGCTCCCGGTTCTGCCGCTTGTTCAGCCCGAAGAGGGGCAGGATGTCCGCGCCACCGTCGCCATACTTGGTGAAGAAGCCGGTGACGGACTCGGCGCCGTGGTCCGTGCCGAGCACCAGGTAGTTGTGCTCGCCGGCCAGGGCGTACTGGGCGATCATGCGGGTACGGGCCTTGGTGTTGCCCTTGTGGAAGTCTGAGATCTCGGTGCCCACGGTCTTCTCGAACTCATCCTCGAACCCGTCCACCGCTGCGGAAATGTTGAAGGTCCATTCGGTCTTGGCCTGGATGAAGTCCAGCGCCGCCTGGGCATCCTCCTCGTCATGCTGCACGCCGTAGGGCAGCCGTACGGCCACGAAATTGGCCTCCACGCCCTCGGCTTCCAGCTCCTCAACGGCGAGCTGGGCGAGCTTCCCGGCCAGGGAGGAATCCAGGCCGCCCGAGATACCCAGGACAAAGCCCTTGGTCTGCGTGGCCTTAAGGTAGTCCTTGAGGAATGTGACGCGCTTGCGCACCTCCCCTGCGGGATCGATCCGGGGCTGAACGCCCATTTCTTCGATGATTTTCGCCTGAAGTTCGCGCATGTGGTCCACACTAGCCGCCGCGCCCGCTGCTGCGCAGCAGGTGCTGCCCGGCGTAGCGTGGGTTTATGGAGCAGGCGGGATGCGTTGTTGTGGGCGGCGGCCCGGCGGGCATGGTGCTGGGGCTGTTGCTGGCCAGGGCCGGGGTCAAAGTTGTTGTCCTCGAAAAGCACGGGGACTTCCTGCGGGACTTCCGCGGCGACACGGTCCATCCTTCCACCATCCGGCTGATCGACGAGCTGGGGCTGGGGGAGGGCTTCCGTCAACTGCCCCAAAGCCGGCTGGACCGGGTGGCGCTTCCCGTTCCAGGAGCGGAACCGGTCACGCTCGGCGATTTCAAGATGTTGAAGCCTCCCTACAACTACGTCGCCATGATGCCGCAGTGGGACTTCCTGAATTTCCTGGCTACCGAAGCGGCTGCAGAGCCCACCTTCACGCTGTTGATGGAGCATGAGGCCACGGGCCTGGAGTTCGACGGCGGGCGCGTCACAGGAGTGCGCTACCGGAAGGGCGGAGGTTCGCAGAACGGCGGGGGAGTGCTGCGGGCCGGACTGGTGGTAGCCGCCGACGGGCGAAAGTCCGTCCTGCGCCGGGCAGCAGGGCTGCGGCCAAGAGAGTTCCCGGTACCCTTCGACACCTGGTGGTTCAAGCTGCCGAGGCGTGCTTCGGAAGAGGGAGTGGTGGCCGGAGTCGTGCCTGCCTTCGGGGACCGGGAAGCAATGATCGCCCTGACGCGGACCGACTACTACCAAATGGGATACGTCCGCGCCAAGGGCGACGACGCCCGAATCCGGGCCGAGGGCATCGAACGCTTCCGGGAACGTATCGCCAGGCTGCGCCCGGACCTCGCGGACCGCGTCGACGCCATCCGCTCCCTCGACGACCTGCACTGGCTGGACGTCAGGTTGGACCGGCTACGGCGCTGGTACGTGGACGGCTTCCTGTGTATTGGCGATGCCGCCCACGCGATGTCCCCGGTAGGCGGCGTAGGGATCAACCTGGCCATCCAGGATGCCGTCGCCACCGCTGCGCTCCTGGTGCCGGACCTGCGCCGGGGGAAGGTGCCCGTAAAGAGCCTGGCCGCTGTGGAACGGCGGCGCCGGATGCCCACTGTTGTTATGCAAACCGTTCAGCGTGTCATGCACCGGGCAGTGTTCGTTCCGCTGTTTTCCGGAAGGACGCCTGCCGTCCAGCCGGTAGCGGGGTTCATCGTGCGCCACGCCCCTGTGGTGAGGCGTGCCCTGCCCCGGCTCATCGCGTTCGGCCCCCGTCCGGAACACGCCCCCGGTTTCGCCCGCCGCTGACCCACTAAACTGGAGCGCATGACTTCCCCCAGTGAGACTGCAGTGCACTCTGCAGCCGCCCGCGCCCGCCTGCTCGAACTGATCAAGGAGCTTGCCGTAGTCCGCGGCAGGGTCATCCTCTCCAGCGGAGCGGAAGCCGACTACTACATCGACCTTCGCCGCATCACCCTGCACCATGAGGCGTCCAGGCTGGTGGGCCAGGTCATGCTGGCGCTGGCGGACGAGGCCGGCATCGACTTCGAATGCGCCGGCGGGCTCACCATGGGTGCTGACCCTGTCGGCACTGCAGTGATGCACGCCGCCGCCGACGCCGGCCGGACGGTGGACGCCTTCGTGGTCCGTAAGGCACAGAAGTCCTACGGCATGGGCCGCCAGGTGGAAGGCCCCTCCGTGGAAGGCCGGAACGTGCTGGTCCTGGAGGACACGTCCACTACCGGCGGCTCGGCACTGACCGCAGTGGAGGGCGTGCGCAAAGCCGGCGGCAACGTTGTGGCAGTGGCCGTGATCGTGGACCGTGACACCGGCGCCAAGGAAAAGATCGAAGCCGAAGCGGGCGTCCCCTACCTGTTCGCCTTCGGCAAGGACGAACTGGGACTCTCTTAGCCGGTCCCGGTTAGCCGGCCGTTCCCGCCCTGGCTCCCTGCCGGGGCGGGAACCGCCGGCCGCCTGGCCATGCAGCCCTAGGTTACCGGCGGGTTGTGCCCGGCTCCTGCGGGGGTTAGGCTTGCCGAGGTTGAGCCGACAGCCATAGACCTTCTTTTGGAGTACCTATGGACCGGGCCCTGAACGCTTTCGTTCACCTGGATGTCCCCGCCGACACCGTTCGCATCGACGTCCGGGGAACCCTCACCCACGAATCGCGCCCCGACCTTATCCACATCATCCGCCGCATCAGGCGAATGGGGCTGCGCTCGCACATCCGGGTGGACCTCTCCCAGGCCGCACTGGTCGAATCCCCTGCCCTGGCAGGATTGCGGGCCGACCTGACCGCCATGGACGTCCATGCCACTCCGGGCATTTCCAGCCCAGGTGTGTCGCTTCACCTCACACCCGCCGCTGACATTGCGATACGACCCGCAGCCCCGCTGGCCCGGCCCCTGGTCCTCGTGGACGATGACGGCCCTTTCCTGCTGGACGGGATGGACGGGTTTCCGGACCTGCCGGCATCCCGGCTTGAAGAGCTGTTTGGCCGGCAGCTGGCTGAGTATTCGGACGAGGAACTGCTGGACGCCAGTGACTGCCTGTTCGCGCTGCTGGACAACCCCAGTGCGTTCGGAGGGCCGGATTTGCTGGGGCGGTACAACGACATCGGGCAGGAAATCCTGCGCCGCCAGCAGGATCCACAGGAACCGTTCCCGGCAGCGGAAGGGCAGGCGGCCAGCTGACCCGGCGTCACTGAATGGTTACACCGCGGTCCTTGCGGGGGCGTCTTCGGTTGTGCCTACGGTAGTGGCGTGCCGTATGAGGGGGAGGTAAATCCGCAGGACCGGCGCGGGGCACCCGCCGCACGCCTGCTGACGGAAGCCGCTGCCCTAAAACAATTCTCGCGCCGCGCCTTCCTCACCTGGGCCGGCTCCTCCGGCCTGCTTGCCGCGGACATGCTCCTCACCCGGCAGGTCCAGTCGCAGCGCCAGACGGAAAAAATCCTTCCCGTTTCCGACCAGTTCGCGGACCTGTACTACCCGGATGCCAGCTGGTTCCTCTTTCCCGGTTACAAAACCAGTTGGGAAGAAGCGCAGTGGATCCTGAATTCGCTTCGCGGCTCCCTCAACAAGCGGGCACGGCTGGCAGCCGTAGGGTATTCAAACCAGGGGCTGGACATCGACGACGTGGTCATCGCGGTGATCGAGTACGTCCGGGCCCAGAAGCTCACCAAGCTGTACTTCTATGGCCACAGCTTCGGTGGCATGGTGGCCACGCAGGTGGCGGCGCGCCTGCTGGAGATCCACGGCGTGGAAGTTGAGTTCATCGTGCTGGATTCCAGCCCCTACAGTAAGCACGACGTCCTGGACCAGAGCTGGTTCGACGGCGTGGTGTTCCTTTACGAGCGCGGCTTCCGGTTCCCGTCCACCCTCCGCGGCGGCTATGAGCTGGGTGAGCGGGTGATCCACAAGGACGAGCGGAGCTGGCGGCAAATCCTGGACCAGACGTTGGAACAGCTGTCGCCGATCGCACCGTCCAGCGTGCTGATCCAGACGGAGTCCGCATACATCTACCACTTCGACGGCGCCCGCTTCGCCGGGAAGATCGGCGACGCGAAAATGGCGTACATCGGCAACCCCAGGGACCGCACTGTCCGTTACCAGACGGCGGCCGAGGCCTGGGCGGTGGCGTACAAGGACAACATGGTGTCCACGGATTTGCAGACCACCGGCGCCGCCCCCGCCCACGCCAGCCCCGGCTGGAACCCCAACGTGTACAACCCGCTGTTGGAGGAGCTGCTGGACGGGTTCTTCCCGCTGCCACGCGGCGGCTCGCGGGTGAGCGTGTTCTAAATCTGGTTCTTAAGGTCCGCCACGGAATTCAGGACCTGGTTTGGCCGGAACGGGAACGCACCAATGTCCTCGCGCCGGGTGATGCCGGTCAGGACCAGGACGGTATGCAGACCCGCCTCCATGCCGGCCACTATGTCTGTGTCCATGCGGTCGCCGATCATGGCCGTCGTCTCTGAGTGCGCGTCGATCTGGTTCATGGCGGAACGGAACATCATCGGGTTGGGCTTGCCCACCACATAGGGTTCCCGGTCCGTGGCCTTGGTGATGAGGGCGGCGATGGCGCCGGTCGCCGGCAGGGGGCCGTCCTTGGACGGCCCGGTGGCGTCCGGGTTGGTGGCGATGAATCGTGCCCCGGCCAGGATGAGGCGGATGGCGGTGGTGATCGCCTCAAAGGAATACGTGCGCGTTTCGCCGAGCACAACGAAGTCCGGGTCCTGGTCCGTGAGGATGAAACCTGCCTCGTGCAGCGCCGTCGTCAGCCCTGCCTCGCCGATGGTGTACGCGCGGTTGCCGGACCCGGAACCCTGCACCTGGTCCTTCAGGAACTGTGCGGTGGCCAGGGCGGAGGTCCAAATGTTTTCCTCAGGTACCTCAAGGCCGGAGGCACGGAGCCGGGCGGCCAGGTCGCGGGGCGTAAAGATGGAATTGTTGGTGAGCACCAGGAAACGCTTCGACGTGTCCACCCACCGCTGGATGAGTTCCGCGGCGCCGGGAACGGCCTGGTTTTCGTGCACGAGCACACCGTCCATGTCCGTCAGCCAGCACTCGATCTCCTGGCCGCTGCGGTAAACCGCCGGGTTGCTAACTACCTGGTCTGCTTCTGCCACGCTTGCCTCCACCGGTGATGATTGGTCCAGTGGCCAGTCTAGTGTTGAGGTGTGAACCAAACGCCCGGCACGCCTGACCCCGCCAACCCGCAGCCCGAGGAGGCCGGGGCACCCAAGGCGGAGGTCGGCGTCGGGCCCTGGGAAGGCGAGCTTCCCGAAGGCGACCACTGGGACCCGAACCTTTTGGCCGACGGCGACCGGCGCAATGTGCTGGACAAGTACCGTTACTGGAAGCACGAGGCGATCGTGGCGGAGCTGGACTCGCGCCGGCACAACTTCCACGTGGCCATCGAAAACTGGCAGCACGACCTCAACATCGGCACGGTGGTGCGCACCGCAAACGCCTTCCTTGCCAAGGAAGTGCACATCATCGGACGACGGCGGTGGAACAGGCGCGGCGCCATGGTCACCGACCGCTACCAGCACGTCCGCCACCACCCCACGGTGGAGGACTTTGTGGCGTGGGCGCAGGGGGAAGGGCTGGCGATCATCGGGGTGGACATCTTCCCGGACTCGGTGCCGCTGGAGACCTACGACCTGCCGCGGGACTGCGTGCTGGTATTCGGGCAGGAGGGCCCCGGGCTGACGCCGGAGGTGCACCAGGCCGCGCAGGCGACCTTATCCATTGAGCAGTTCGGCTCCACCCGGTCCATAAACGCCGCTTCCGCCGCGGCCATCGCCATGCACGCGTGGGTGCGCCGGCACGTCTTCAACCAGCACGTCCAGTGCTGATCCGGCGCCGAATGCCAACTAGCGGGAGTGTTACCGCCCGCAGACGCGGATCGTCCGGCGCTGTGGCGGATATCGCTAGGATGGGTGCTAGCCGTACAGCGGTCTTCGGGTCTCCAGCCCTCAGACGAAACTCAGCATAGGAGTCAGCATGCCCATTGCAACCCCAGAGATCTACTCCGAGATGATCGACCGCGCGAAGGCGGGCGGCTTCGCGTACCCGGCGGTGAACGTGACGTCCTCGCAGACGCTGAACGCGGCGCTGCGCGGCTTCGCCGAGGCCGAGTCGGACGGCATCGTCCAGGTTTCCACCGGCGGTGCCGCCTACTGGTCAGGCGCCTCCACCAAGGACATGGTCGCCGGTTCGCTGGGCTTCGCGGCGTTCGCCCGCGAGGTGGCCAAGAACTACGGCGTGAACATCGCCCTGCACACGGACCACTGCCCCAAGGACAAGCTGGACGGCTTTGTCCTGCCGCTGCTGGCCGCCTCCGAGGCCGAGGTCAAGGCCGGCCGCAACCCGCTGTTCAACTCCCACATGTGGGACGGCTCCGCCGAGACGCTGCAGGAGAACCTGCGCATCGCCCGCGAACTGCTGGAGCGCACCGCTGCCGCCAAGATGATCCTCGAGGTTGAGATCGGCACTGTGGGCGGCGAAGAGGACGGTGTTGAGAACGAGATCAACGAAAAGCTGTACACCACTGTCGAGGACGCCCTGGCCACCGTCGAGGCCTTGGGCGCAGGCGAGAACGGCCGCTACATCACGGCTCTGACCTTCGGCAACGTGCACGGCGTGTACAAGCCCGGCGGCGTGAAGCTCCGCCCGGAGATCCTGAAGGACATCCAGGCCCAGGTTGGCGCCAGGATCGGCAAGGAAAACCCGTTCGACCTGGTGTTCCACGGCGGCTCCGGCTCCTCGGACCAGGAAATCGCCGACGCTGTCTCCTACGGCACCATCAAGATGAACATCGACACCGACACCCAGTACGCCTACACGCGCCCGGTGGCCGACCACATGTTCAAGAACTACGACGGCGTCCTGAAGGTTGACGGCGAAGTGGGCAACAAGAAGACCTACGATCCCCGCGTCTGGGGCGCCTCGGCCGAAGCCGGACTGGCAGCCCGCGTGGTGGAAGCCACCAAGCAGCTCGGTTCCGCCGGAAAGACCTTCTAGGAATGTCCGACGAGTTCCGTAGGAACCTGATGGGCCCCGAGCCCACGCTCCTGCCTGCCGAGACCGAGGTCTACCAGCAGCTGGACGCGGGCCAGGAGCCGCTGGACCTCGTGGCCAAGCATCCTACGTCGTCCCTGCTGTGGGCCATCCTCGCCGAAGAGGCGTGGATGGAGGGGCGCACCATCGACTCCTACGCCTACGCCCGGGTGGGCTACCACCGCGGCCTGGATTCCCTGCGCCGTAACGGCTGGCGGGGCGCCGGTCCCATCCCGTGGGAGCACGAGCCCAACCGCGGGTTCCTGCGCGCCCTGTACTCGCTGGGCCGGGCTTCGGCCGCCATCGGCGAGGCGGAGGAACCGGAGCGCATCGCAAAGTTCCTCCAGGACTCAGACCCCGCGGCCAAGGCAGCGATCGAAGGCAAGTAAAAGAACGACGGCGGGCGGTCACCTTTCGGGGAAGGTGACCGCCCGCCGTCGTTCCCACCGCAGGTTCGGTGGCTCCTTGGCAGGAGCGGTTTAGACGGCGCGCTGCAGACCCGTGCGGGCCATGGCGTCGGCGTAGGCAACGCGCATTTCCTGGAGGTACTCCTCCTGGCGGGCCGGCGAACCGGCAAAGGCGCGGCCGCTCAGTGAACGGACCTTGTAGGTCTTCAGGCCGCGCCGCCAGAGGAGCGGCACTTCGGTCTTGAGGAGCAGGTTGGCCAGGCGGTTTGCCTCGGTGCCGTGCGCGACAATGACGGAGGCACGGGGAACCAGCGCCAGGAACTTGAGCAGCGGCTTGAGGCCGGCCTGGACCTGGTCCGGGGTGAACTTGCCGTTCGGCTCACCCGGGATGTGCCAGGGGTGCACGTTCCACGGCATAACGTACTCGGGGCGCAGGCCCAGCTTCCACTGGATGCCAAGCATGCGGGTGGCGGCGTCCTGGTCGCCTGCGGTGATGAAACCGGACTGGTCCGCCCCGCCGATGTTGGAAAACAGGCTGACGATCCGGCACTCTTCGACGTCGTGCATGGGATCCACATATGGCACCACGCTGCCGGGCCTGGCTTCCTGGAGGGAATCGCACAGTTCGTTGACGGCGGCGACGTTGGGTTCGTAGCGGCGGCTCAGGAGCTGCTCATGGAAGGATTCGGGGGCCAGGGCTGTCATGTACTGCTGGTTCTCCTGCGGGGATTGGCGGTGCTTCCCGCCGGCGGAGTTGGGCGCGCCAAGGCGCGCCGCATCAGCGGCGGTGATTTGGGGTGGGCCGGCTCCTGGCCGGCCTTGTCCAGTCTAGCAAGCCCCGGGAAGTGATACGCCGGCTGCCCCTTCCGGTGATTGAAGGCACAACCGGCGTATCCGGCTTCAGCAGGTGACTGGTTACCAGAGGCGCTTGGTGGCGCGGCGCGCTCCTTCCCCGAGCGACTCGAGCTTGGCGAAGGCAATCTGCGGATGGACCCTTCCGCCCAGCCCGCAATCCGTGGAGGCGATGACGTTTCTCCCGGCCCACAACCTCGGCGAAACGGACAATCCCGTCCGCCACAAGGTCAGGGTGCTTTACCACGTTGGTCGCGTGGGACACGACGCCGGGGATGATGACTTTGCCCTCGGGGAGCTTGGTGTCCTGCCAGACTCGCCACTCGTGCTCGTGGCGCACGTTGGCAGCCTCGAAGGAGTAACCGCCGGCGTTGATCTGGAGCATCGTGTCCACCAGGTCCGCGAGGGGAAGGTCCGTGATGTGCGGGCCGTGCCAGGAGCCCCAGCAGAGATGGAAGCGGACCTGCTCTTCAGGGAGGCCCCGCAGGGCGTAGTTCAGCGCCTCCACACCCTTGCTGTTTCCGGAGCCCTGGCACTGGCCGTCCTGGCCTGTCCCGCTCCGCTGGCGCACGCCGTGGGCGAGGGGCCGAACTATGACGGCAACGGCCAAATCACCAACTCGAAGCTGGCCACCTATGACCAGATAATCTCCTTCCTGAAGGACCAGGACGCCCGCCAGCCAGCAATGGAGCTGGAAGTAATCGGACAGACGGTCAAAGGCCGCGACATCCACCTGGTCAAGTACATCTCGGACCCGGCCACGCCCACCATCCTGTACCTGACCCAGCAGCACGGCAATGAGCAGCTGACCACCGAGGGCGCGCTGGAGTTCATCAAGCACCTGGGCACCGGCAAGTCCGCGGGCATCCTGGACGGCGTGAACATCCTCGTCGTACCCATGCTCAACGCGGACGGCGCCATGGGCGATGTGAACTTCTCCCTGGAGGACTACATCGCCAAGGGCGACCGCAACATGACCCGCTACAACGCCCAGGGCGTGGACCTCAACCGGGACCACGTGGCCAAGATCCAGCCCGAAACCCAGGCGCTGCACAACAACGTCATGAGCAAGTACCGCATCGACTACATGATCGACCTGCACCACCAGGGCACCCGCAGCCCCTGGACGGCTACGCCCTGGGCCTGCGCAGTAACGGCTACCTGATCAAGCAGACGGTGACCACCCTGACGGCCACTGCCGCTGCGATCGCTGACGGTTCCATCGCCGACGCCGACACCTCCTTCTGGGACAGCCTCGCCGAGCAGACGTCCCGGCCGGGTGGGGAAGCCGACGACGAGTAAAACCGCGGCGTGCCGCCGTTGCGCTCCTTTACCTTCCGTAAAGAGGAGCGCGACGGCGCATCCGGTGGACAAAGTCCGCCATCCGCTAAACTTGGGTGGTAAGAGCCCCGGGGCCGTCGCGCTGCTGTTTCCTTGCGGAACGGCGGAAAGCCGGTCCACTCGGGGCATTCTCATGAACGGCGCAGCGCCGGACCGCCACGCAAAGGCCGGCCCCGGGCAGCCCGAACGAATGGGGGAGGATCCCATGCCAGCAATTGTGATCGTAGGAGCCCAGTGGGGCGACGAAGGTAAGGGCAAGGCCACCGACCTGCTGGGCGGCCGCGTTGACTACGTCGTCAAGCCGAACGGCGGCAACAACGCCGGGCACACCGTCGTCGTAGGCGGTGAGAAGTACGAACTCAAACTCCTGCCGGCAGGCATTCTCAGCCCCAACGCCGTCCCGATCATCGGCAACGGCTGTGTGGTGAACCTCGAAGCACTCTTCCAGGAAATTGACGGCCTCCAGGCCCGCGGCGCCGACACCTCCAAGCTGCGCGTCTCCGCCAACGCGCATCTGGTTGCCCCTTACCACCAGGTCCTGGACAAGGTGACCGAACGCTTCCTCGGCAAGCGTGCCATCGGCACCACCGGACGCGGCATCGGTCCTGCCTACATGGACAAGGTGGCCCGCCTCGGCATCCGCGTACAGGACGTCTTTGACGAGTCCATCCTCCGCCAGAAGGTGGAGGGATCGCTGCGCCAGAAGAACGAGCTGCTCGTCAAGGTCTACAACCGCCGCGGCGTGGTGGTGGACGAGATCGTCGAGTACTTCCTGTCCTTCGCCGAGCGCCTCCGCCCCCTGGTCATCGACAGCACCCTGGTCCTGAATGCCGCCCTGGATGAAGGCAAGGTTGTCCTGATGGAAGGCGGCCAGGCTACCTTCCTGGACGTGGACCACGGCACCTACCCCTTCGTGACCTCGTCCAACCCCACCGCCGGCGGAGCGTCCGTGGGCTCCGGCATCGGCCCCACCCGCATCTCCCGCTCCATAGGCATCATCAAGGCGTACACCACCCGTGTCGGCGCGGGCCCGTTCCCCACGGAACTCTTTGACGACATGGGCGTGTACCTGCAGAAGACCGGCGGCGAGTTCGGCGTCAACACGGGCCGCCCGCGCCGGTGCGGCTGGTACGACGCCGTCCTGGCCCGCCATGCCTCCCGGGTCAACGGCTTCACGGACTACTTCGTAACAAAGCTGGACGTCCTCACCGGCATCGAACAGATCCCCGTTTGCGTGGCCTACGACGTGGACGGCGTCCGCCATGACGAAATGCCCATGACGCAGACCGAGTTCCACCACGCCAAGCCCATCTTCGAGTACTTCGACGGCTGGACCGAGGACATCACCGGTGCCCGGACTCTTGCCGACCTTCCGGAGAACGCCCGCAACTACGTGCTTGCCCTGGAGAAGCTGTCAGGTACCCGCTTTTCCGCAATCGGGGTGGGGCCGGACCGGGACCAGACCATCGTGGTGAACGACCTCATCAACGACTGACACCAGCGGTTCTTTGGAAAGGACAACGGCGGGTCACCCTTGCGGGTGGCCCGCCGTTGCCTTGCCTTTGGGGTAAGGAGGGCGACGAGTGGCTGCAATTTACACAGGCTTTACCTGCCCTGTCTTGTTGGGGGTGGGGTGCGCGCCGCACACTCTTTAATCACCAGGTGAATTGCTCACCAGACGGTTCCACCCACAACCCGCGGAAGACAACGCAGCGATGCGACCGGCCCATCCGGCACGATGACGTCGCCAGCAGGATCCCGCAGACCGGAAGGATTCGCTATGGCCGGGAACTTTGAAGTGTTTGTTGACTCGGAGTCACTGTTTAGGTTCCGCCTCCTGGGCCCGGACGGCACAGTTATGGCCGTTTCCCGGGCCTTCGAGGATAAGACCGCGGTGGCAGCCGGGATCGCCGCAGTCCGCGAGTGCGCCGGCACGGGGCTCGTCACGGACCTCTGCCCCCCAGGTGCGGTTGTCCGCCCGGCTCCTGCCGCTGAGGCCGTATCCGTTGCCCGGCCGGACTGCCGCCTGCGCATGCCTGTGAAAGCACACCCGGCCGCCCTTGCCGCCGGGTCCCGGAAACTTGCCGCAACCCCACGCTGGATCCGCGTCCTGGCATCCTGAGCGCAGCGGCGTTCAAACTTTCTCAAAAGTTTTTCAAAAATGCGTAACCCTTTCGGCCTCCGCAGCGATTACCCATATGTAGCGCCGGCCTGGAACATGTCCCCCATCACGTTCCAGGCCGGCTCTTTCAATGCCGGCGGCAGGGACAGATGCGATGTGCCGGACCGGTAGCGCCCGTGGCGGTTCCGGACGCGCCAGTTACTGAAGGGTAAAGTAAGGCGGGGCAAAGGCATTCCCGCGGTGGGCTGCCAACCCGGCCACAGCATCCCTCCTTGGTTGAAAGCACTACGTCCGTGACCGATGCACTGACTGACGAGGCTCTGCGGGACGAACCCCGCCAAGCCGTCTTCAGCCTCGTTTACCGGGCCTATGCATCACAGGTACTGGGCTATCTCACGGCCCGGGGAGTCGAGGATCCGGAGGCCGCAATGCAGGAAGTATTCCTGGCCGTCCTTCCGCGGCTCGACTCAGTCCAGGGCGGCGTAGCGGGGTTGCGCACATTGCTCTTCTCGGTGGCCCACGCGCGCATGGTGGACGACCACCGCCGGCAAAGCCGCGCCCCCGTGAAGTTGCCCTTTGAACCGGACCTGGACCGGCGCGAGGATTTCTCGGCGGAAACGGAGGTGCTGGAACGCATAGCGCTGCAGGAGGTCCTCGGTCTCCTGGACGGCCTTGCGGACGACCAGCGGGAGGCCCTGTCGCTCCGCCTCGTGGCCGGTCTCACCGTGGAGCAGTCAGCAGAGGCCATGGGCAAGAGCGCCGGGGCAATCTAGCAGCTTCAGAGGCGGGCAATTTTCAAGCTCCGCGAGCTTGCGGCAGTGAAGGAGTACTTGAAGCCATGACGTCCCAAGACACGCTGCACGTCCTGGTTGACGAGATGCTTCTCGACGCCGGCGAGGCAGCGGACGCACAGCTGCGTACGGCCCTTCTGTCGATCGGATCGCTTTCGTCCCTTCCTGCCCCCGAACCCACCGGTGACCTCGCCAGGCTGATTACCGCCGCCGCCGCGCCCGCCGACGAACTGGCGCGCCGCCGTCGTCGCCGTCCCTTCAACCATCCCACTGCCCTGGGACTTGCCCTGCTGGCCGGGATGGGGACCGGCATTGGCGGCGTGGCTGCCAGTTCAGCCGCTCCCGTCCAGGCAGGCAGCAGCCTTTCCGTGCAGGACATGCTCGAAGACTGGACCCCCTCCTGGACGATCCGGGCACAGCTGCCGGAACCCGGGTTCCCGGACCCCGCTGCCGTGTCATCGGTGGTTGGGGTCCCTTCCACGCCTGCTCCGGTAGTGGATCCTGAACCAGCCGGCAGCCATACTCCCGAACCGGCAGGCGGGCAGTTGGCCGTAGCCGAAGAATCGATGCCCGGAGTGCCCGCTGCGGCGTCCGGGAACCCGCCTTCGCAGGCACCGAACGCCGCGGCCGGCAACCCCGACAGCAGCAGGAAGGGCGCGGCGCGGGTGCCTAACGGAGCCGGCGCGAAAGGTCCGGCTCCGGCCCCTATAAGTGCCGGGCAGCCGCAAGGCGCAGATCCTGCCGTCCCGGCCGAAGCGGACACAGTCACCAGCGCCGCCGCCGGGGAAAGTGACGGCACGGTCGGGCGTCTGGTGAAGCCCCTGGCGGAAGTTCTCCGGCCGGCCGGGGCTGCTCCCGGAAGTCCTGCCGGAACGCCCGTGGATGCCTGGCTCCAGAAGTTCCAGCGATAGTTCAGGAAGCGCGCGGGCATTTGGCAAGTCCCACGTCTCCCGCAGGTAGGCTGGGCGCATGCCGCACACTAACGATCCCGCTGTTATCGAACGCCTGATGCGGACCAAGGGGCGGTGGGCAATCGTGGGTCTCACCACCAACGAATGGCGCGCCGCCTACGACACCTCACTGTTCATCAGGGACCGCATGGGGATGGAAATCATCCCTGTCAACCTGCCCGGCGATGCCGTGCACGGCGAACAGGGGTACCGCAGCCTCCATGACATTCCCGCTGAAAAGCACCCCATCGACGTCGTTGACTGCTTTGTTAATTCCCAACGGGTGGGTGCCGTGGTGGACGAGGCGATTGCGGTGGGTGCGAAGGCCGTCTGGCTTCAGCTGGGTGTGATCGACGAAGCTGCTGTGGCGCGGGCAAAGGCCGCCGGACTGGATGTGGTGATGGATGTCTGCCCGGCACAGCAGGCCTGGAAGTACAACCTCTGACTCCAAGGCGGAAACGCGTCCTATCACTTCAGCAGGTGCGGATAGTGGCGTTCGGTGACATCCGGGTGCGCCCGCATCCGGCCCTTGAGCATGTTGAGCCCGAAGGTGGCCAGCAGGGGATTCGCGGGATCGTCCGTGATGCCCCTGGCCGCCGCCTTCAACTCGGGCGGCAGCGGGACAGGATCGATGACGGCGTCCAGCCGCGGCGACCAGAAGAAGGGCACAGAGTAACGGTCCACGCCCGGCGGGGGAGCCTGTACCCGGTGGATGGTGGCAGCCAGGTATCCCTCGGTGGCCACCTCCAGCATCTCGCCCAGGTTCACCACCAAGGCGCCGGGAATGGGTTCAACGGGCAGCCAGCCCGACGCGCCGGGAGGTTGCACTTCAAGTCCACCCACCTGGTCCTGCAGCAGGAGGGTGACAAAACCGTAGTCCGCGTGCGAGCCCACGCCCTGGTCGCCGGCTTCCTCCACCACGCCGCCTACGTAGTGCACGAGTTTCCCCATCCAGGCCGGGGCGTCACGGAAAGGCTCGTCGAAGTAGTCTTCCGGAAGCTGGAGGGATACAGCGATGGCCCGCAGCAGTTCCATGCCCACAGTTGACATCAGCTCCGCCCATTCCATCGCAGCGGGCTTTAGCTCCGGAAAGGCCTCGTCAGGCCACAGGTTGGGCCCCTGGAGCAGCCAGTACGGCTGGTCCGGCGGGTAGTCGCTGACAGGTTCACGTTCGGGGGAGTAGTCGATTTGTTCCCGGGCGTCCGCCCGGCCCTGGGTTACCTCCGTGCCCATGCGCGTGTATCCGCGGAAATGCGGGGACAGCCGGTTATCAAGCTTCAGGCGCTCCTCAAGGGGCAGGTCGAAGAAACGCCGGATCACGTCCAGCAGGTGTTCGGCCTGCTCCGGGGACCCTCCATAACCGGTGAGCTGGAAGAAGCCCACGTTATGGGTGGCGTAGCGCAACTGCTCGATGAATTCCGGACTGAAAGACCCGTAGGGCTGCCGTGCGGTGCTCAGGTCAAGAACAGGTATGCTGCCCTGATCGTGTGACATCCTCGCAGACTAGCACCGCTCCGGCCCGCTTTATAGGCTGTCCTGCATGGACCCTGACGCGCTAAGGGCAATCTGCCTCTCGTTTCCCGGCACCTACGAGGACTATCCGTTTGGGCCGGAGACGGCTGTATTTAAGGTACGCGCCCGGACCGTCCGCGGCGGGCAGGAAGGAAAGCTGTTCGCGCTGTCCTCTCTGGATTTCCGTGACTTCTACGTGAACCTCAAGTGCGAGCCGTCCCTGGCGGTGCAGCTGCGCGCCGCCCATCCAGAAATTACGGGGGCCTGGCACATGAACAAGACCCACTGGAACGGCGTTCGGCTGGACGGATCGCTGCCGGACGGCATGGTCCGCGACATGGTGGAGGATTCCTATGACCTCGTGGTTGCCGGACTGAGCCGGAAGCAGCAGGAACAGCTGGGCTGGGCCCGGCTCGCGGGCTCCGAAGATGGGGGCTCTTGACTAGCAGGCAAGTGGCGAAAGGCGCGTTGAACTACCCGGGGGCGGGGAGCACCGAACAGGGGACGGCTCCGCAGGGGTATGCCCAGGTCCTGGAAGAGGCGCATTTGGGCAACGGGATGGACGTTTACCGTCGCGTGGCAGCCGGGATCCTCGGCTGGGACCTGCACCGGCGGGCCGGCCTGCGCGTGCGCGCGGATTCACCAACGGTTGTGCCGGGTGCACGCGTTGTGTCCGGATTCGGCGTCGGACCCTTCCGGCTGCCTGCCCCATGCCAGGTGGTGTGGGTCCGGGAGCCGTTGCCGGACGGCACGCCCCAGTCAGCCGGCTTCGGCTATGGGACTTTGCCCGGCCACCCGGCGCGCGGTGAGGAATCGTTTGAGGTCCGCATCAACAAAGCCGGTGACGTGTCCTTACGGATCACGGCTTTTAGCAAGCCGGCCAACTGGTTTTATGCCACGGGCGGACGCGTGACCCGGGCGGCGCAGCGGTACGTAACGTCCCGGTACATTGAAGGGGCACGCCAACTCGCCTCGGAAGGAACATCCCCGTGATCTTCATCGTCGTTAAATTCAAGGTTAAGCCGGAATGGTCGGAGCGGTGGCCGGACCTCGTTGCCGACTTCACCCGGGCAACGCGTGCGGAGCCGGGAAACCTTTGGTTTGACTGGTCCCGCAGCCTCGAGGACCCGAACGAGTACGTCCTCGTGGAGGCGTTCAAGGACGACGCCGCCGGCGACCACGTCAACAGCGCCCACTTCAAGAAGGGCCTTGAGGACATGCGCCAGGCCCTCGCCGAAACCCCCAGGATCATCAGCCGCCAGCTCGACGGCGAAGGCTGGGACCGGATGGGGGAGCTCACCATCTGATGTGGATCGGCTGGATCGAGTTCGACATCCTGCTCGGCGACGTCCACAGCCTGAAGGGAAAGCGGTCCGTCATCAGGCCACTGCTCGCCGAACTCAAGCGCCGCTTTGATGTGTCCGTCGCCGAGGTGGGGGACCATGACCAGTACCGGCGCACCAAAGTCGGCGTGGGCATGGTGGCAGCGGACCGGGGTCACCTCGTGGAGGTGCTTGACGCCGTCGACCGCTTTGTGGCCGGACGCCCCGAGATCGAACTGCTCAGCGCCCGGCAACGGGAGCTGCACAGCGAGGACTGACCCTGTCAGCGTTGCCAGGCCGCGTTCCAGGTGATCCCGGCAAGGAGGGCCTGGCCGCTGACCCCCGGGTGGAAGTAGTCGAGGGAGCTGATGTCGCCGGCAACGAATGTGTGGGCGTAGACAGCCCCGCCATCATGACGGCAGCGCACGTACCCCGCGCAGGTTTCTGCCAGCACCGCATTGAAGGCGAGTTGGCGCTCGACGACCTGCCTGCGCATCTCCTCAGTGTTGGAGCCAGCGAGCATCGACGGGCAGATTCCCGCGGACCAGGCTGCCCGTGCGTCCGGGTCGTCCTGCAGGACTTCCCACAACCGGTAAAGGTTGGGAATGCTGCTCACGAAGACCAGCGGGCGTGGCCGCATCCGGTCCAGGATGGCCAGAGCCTCGTCCACACTTGCCTGGAAGTCACCAACGGCAGTCATGCTCCCCGCTGAAGCCGCACAGAGGTCGTTGGCCCCTGCCAGGACCGTTACGTATTCGGCTTGCTGGGCGGCCGCCGCGGCTGCCTGGCGGGGCAGGTCGGACACTCTCGCCCCGCTGACGGCGTAATTGAAATTCTGTCCCCTGATTCCGGGACTGAACTGCAAGAGCCGTTCGTAGTGGCTGATAACGCCGTCATCCGCGCCGCTGCCTGTCGACCAGGATTGATCGGGGCGGTCGCCAGGGCCGCAGCAGGCATTGTTGGCCCGGGTGATGGAGTCGCCCAGGGCAGCTATGCTGCGCGGGTAGCCGTCCCTACCCACTTGCGGTGTTGGCGCCGCAGCGACCATGACGAGTGCAGGCAGCACCAGCATTGCCAGGAACCGTGCCACCTTGCCCATATCACGATTAAAACGGAAACCGCGGCGGTCCGGACCCGAACACCCTTGTTCGGGTGCGAGGTCCGGACCGCCGCGGTTGAAGGGCGGCGGTGGATGGGCCCACGCCGCCGGGGTTCCCTGGCCGGGCTTGCGAGGCGAGGGCGGCGGTGGGGATTAGCCGAAGTACTTCGGCAGAGTCCCTTCGTGGGCTTCGCGAAGGGCATCGAGGGACATGCTGTCCACGCCGTTGATCTCCAGCTTTCCGCTGGCCGCGTCCACCACGCCGATGCGGGTATGGGCGAAGCCGCGGGCCTTGCACATGTCAGTGAACCGGACCTCTTCCGAGCGCGGGACACCCACGACGGCGCGGCCCTGCGACTCGGAGAACAACGCCGTGAACAGGTCCACGCCGTCGCGGTCGAGGACATCCTGCAGCGCAATCCGGGCGCCGACGCCGTAGCGCAGCGAGGACTCCACCAGGGCTGCGGCGAGGCCGCCCTCAGAGAGGTCATGCGCGGAGTCGATCATGCCGTCGCGGGACGCGTTGATCAGGATCTCGCCCAGGGCGCGTTCGGCCTCGAGGTCCACCTTGGGCGGCTGGCCGCCCAGATGGCCGCGCAGGTTGGCCCACTCGGAACCGTCCAGCTCGGCAGCGGTGGTGCCCAGCAGGTAGATTGCCTGGCCGTCCTCACGCCAGCCCGACGGCGTGCGGCGGGCGACGTCGTCGAGCTTGCCCAGGACCGCCACCACGGGGGAGGGGTGGATGGGGGTGGTGCCCGTCTGGTTGTACAGGGACACGTTGCCGCCGGTAACCGGGATGCCCAGCACCTGGCAGGCGTCGGACAGGCCGCGGATGGCTTCGGCGAGCTGCCACATGACGTCCGGGTCCTCGGGGGAACCGAAGTTGAGGCAGTCGCTGACGGCCATGGGAACTGCGCCGGAGGTGGCGACGTTGCGGTAGGCCTCGGCCAGCGCCAGCTGCGCGCCGTGGTACGGGTCCAGGTAGGTGTAGCGGCCGTTGGCGTCGGTGGCCAGGGCAACACCCAGGCCGGACTCCTCGTCCACGCGGACCACGCCGGCGTCGTCGGGGAACGCCATGGACGTGTTGCCGCCCACGTAGCGGTCGTACTGGTCGGTAATCCAGGACTTGGAGCACATGTTTGGCGACGCCACGAGCTCGGTGACGGCCTTGGCCAGCTCAGCCGGAGCCGCCGGTCGGCCGGCGTCCTGCACGGAGCCGGTGAAGGTGTCTGCCTGGACGGCGTCCTGCCACTCGGGACGGGCAAACGGACGGTCGTAGACCGGGCCGTCGTGCGCGACGGTGCGGGGATCGACGTCGACAATCACCTCGCCTTCCCAGGTGATGATCAGGCGGCCGGTGTCGGTGACCTCGCCCAGCCAGGAGTACTCCACGGCCCACTTGTCCATCACGGCCTCGAACGCTTCCACGTTCTCCGGCGTGACAACGGCCATCATGCGTTCCTGCGACTCGGACATCAGGATCTCGCCCGGGGTCAGCGTGGGGTCCCGCAGCAGGACGGAGGTCAGCTCGACCTGCATGCCGCCGTCGCCGTTGGAGGCCAGCTCGGACGTGGCGCAGGAGATGCCTGCAGCGCCAAGGTCCTGGATACCTTCCACCAGGGAACCCTTGAACAGCTCAAGGCAGCACTCGATGAGGACCTTCTCGGCGAACGGATCGCCCACCTGCACGGCGGGGCGCTTGGAGGGCTTGGTGTCGTCGAAGGACTCCGAAGCCAGCACGGAGGCACCGCCGATGCCGTCGCCGCCGGTGCGGGCACCGAACAGGACCACCTTGTTGCCCTTGCCGGAGGCGTTGGCCAGGCGGATGTCCTCGTGCCGCATGACGCCAACAGCGAGGGCGTTCACCAGCGGGTTGCCCTGGTAGACGGAATCAAAGACCATTTCGCCGCCGATGTTCGGCAGGCCCAGGGAGTTGCCGTAGCCGCCGATGCCGGCCACCGCACCATGCATGACGCGCGCGGTGTCCGGGTGGTCGATCGCGCCGAAGCGCAGCGGGTCCATGACGGCAACCGGGCGGGCGCCCATGGAGATGATGTCGCGGACAATGCCGCCGATGCCGGTCGCGGCGCCCTGGTAAGGCTCAACGAACGACGGCGAGTTGTGCGATTCGATCTTGAAAGTTACGGCCCAGCCGTCCCCCAGGTTGGTCACACCGGCGTTTTCACCGATGCCCACCAGCATGTCCTTCTTCATCTCCGGAGTCACCTTCTCGCCGAACTGGCGCAGGTGGTTCTTCGAGGACTTGTAGGAGCAGTGTTCGCTCCACATGACGGAGTACATGGCCAGCTCGGCGCCGGTGGGGCGGCGGCCCAGGACCTTGACTATCTCGTCAAACTCGTTCTGCTTCAGGCCCAGTTCGGCCCAGGGCAGTTCGGTGTCCGGAGTCTTCGCGGCATGCTCAACGGTGTCGATGTTGAACTTCTTGACTTGGGTGATGGCACCCGGGGCTGCGGTGGGCGAGGCGGCGGCGGTTGCCGTGCCTCCGCCGTCGGTGATGGAGCCTGTCGAGATCCCGGTCATTACTTGCCTCCCACAATCTTGGTCAAAACGGAGGTGAAGAAGCCCAGCCCGTCGGTGTCGGACCCGCCGACTCCGTCCAGCGACTCGGGGCCGAAGCCGGCCTCCACGGCATGTTCGGGGTGCGGCATGAGGCCCACCACGTTACCGGCGGCGTTGGAAATGCCGGCAATGTCGCGGCGGGAGCCGTTGGGGTTGAACCCCACGTAGCGGAACACCACGCGGCCCTCTGCCTCGAGCGCGTCCAGGGTCTTTTCGTCCGCGATGTACTGGCCGTCCTGGTTCTTCAGTGGGATGGTGATCTCCTGGCCGGCCTGGTAGTCCACCGTCCACGCGGTGTTGCTGTTCTCGACGCGCAGTACCTGGTCGCGGCACAGGAACTTCAGGTGGTCGTTCTTGATCATCGAACCGGGCAGCAGGTGCGATTCGGTCAGGATCTGGAAGCCGTTGCAGATGCCGAGCACGGGGAGCTTCGCGTCGCTGTTGGCGGCGTCGATAATTTTGGACATCAGCGGGGCGAAACGCGCGATGGCGCCGGCGCGCAGGTAGTCGCCGTAGGAGAAACCGCCCGGAAGGATGACCGCATCAACGTCGCCAAGTTCCTTGTCCGCGTGCCAGAGTTCGACGGCGGTTCCGCCGGCGAGGCGCACGGCGCGGGCGGCGTCGCGGTCATCCAGGGTACCGGGGAAGGTGACGACGCCGATGCGGGCACCGGCGAGGGGCGGTTCTGCGGCGACGGTGCTGGCCTCGCCGATCAGGGGAAGTTCAGTCATGTCAGGCCTCGATGACCTCGACGTTGACGACGTCCTCGATCACGGGGTTGGAGAGCAGGGTCTCGGCGGCGTCGCGGGCCTGGGCAAGGATGTCCTCGGTCACCTCGCCGTCGACCATCAATTCGAAACGCTTGCCCTGGCGGACAGAGCTGAAGCTGGTAAAGCCCAGGCGGGGGAGAGCGCCGACGATCGCCTTCCCCTGCGGGTCCAGAATCTCGGGCTTGGGCATGACGTCAACAACGATCCGGGGCATCCGGTAACTCCTGTGCGTGAGCTTGGGTAAGGGCGCAGCGGAGTGATGCCGTCTCACGCCGTACCGGGTGTTGGGGACAAGGTGGTCAACAGTGAGGACGGGCGCTCCGCGAGCTTGCCATACCATTCTACCGGCCGGAATGGCCATACCTGTATTCGGCGGTTCGCAGCCTCCTTCTGCGCTTGCCTGCGCCGCAAGGGGGCCTCGCAGGGCCCGGTTCTGGAGTTGCCGGGGCGGCTTCATTAGGATTGCTGGATGACAGAAAAATCGAAGTCCGTCCTGTTGCCGATGGTCGCAGCGGCCGTGTTCGCGGGCCTCGGCAGGATGGTGCTGCAGAAGGTGAAGGCTGACCGGCTGGCCCGGCAGAACCGGGTGGCCGGCCCCGTTGACGAGAAGACGCGGCAGTGGATCAGCGACGTTGTCCGCACCCCACGGCAGTAACCTGGTAAAGACCTTCTGTCAGTGAGCAGGGCGCCCTCCGGGGTGCCCTTTTTCGTGCGGCCCGCCGCACCCGCCCGGCCAGTACATCGTAAAAACGTCAGACTTCCCGTCCGCCGCCAGCCGGAATACGCGTTCGACGGCGCCAGGGTCCTCCCTAAGCCGGATGGTCAGGTTGATCACCGGGCTCCCACCGCCGTTGCGGCGGACAGCGCCCCGGCGAGCCTTTCCCGCAGCAGCGCCGCCTCGGCGGCGAAAGAGCGCTGGTGTTCCACGTAGGCGGCCTTCCCCTGCGCTGTCTCGATGGGAATCGCGGGATAGCCCCACTCCTCCAGGTCGTAAGGGGAAGCCTGCATGTCCATGGCACGGATCCGCCACGACAGTTCGAAGCAGTCCATGACCAGTTCACTTGGAAGCAGGGGCAGCAGCTTGTAGGCCCACTTGTACAGGTCCATGTTGGCGTGCAGGCAGCCCGGCTGCTCCATGTGCCGCTGGTTTTCACGGCTCGGTGCGAACTCGTTCAGGACAGTGGCATCAGGTGTGTAGAAGCGGAAGGCGTCAAAGTGCGTGCAGCGGATGCGGTTGTCCTCCACCACCTTGTCCGTTCCTGCGGATCCCAGCCGCAGTTGAAGGTATTCGTGGCGCAGGTCGAACCTGTCCTGGTGGTAGACCATCGCCCACTCGTGCAGGCCGAAGCAGCCAAACTGCGCGGGCCGCGCAGCAGTGTTCCGGAGGATGATCCCGGCAAACGCCACCGCTTCCTTGCGGTCGGCAAGAAAGCCGGCCACGTCAACGGTAACGGCAGTGCTGCCCGCAGGCAGCCCCAGGGCGGCGAGCCCGCCGTCGTCGAGCCTTCTGTAGTGCTTCCATTCAGCGCGGGCTGCCGCCTCGTCCCCCAGCAGGATGGTGCCCGCACCGGGATGCCAGCGGCGGAGCTGTCCGGGTTTCTGGGTGTAGTAGGTGAAGAGGAAATCCTCAACGGGGTGCTTTTGCCCGGCCGAGCGCCGTGCCAGGTAGGGATCGGCGTAGCGGCTGACACGCTGCTGGTGGGCATCCTCAAGTGCCCGCCATTCGTCCGCCGCCAAGACCCTAAGCTGCTCCACCGGCGTGGCCCAAAATATCCCTGGCCGCATCCCAGGCGCTGATCTCACAGCCGTTGGTACGTGCAAATTCCGCGTCCACCGCCATTCCGTCCACAACGCCGGAGACGGTGGCTGTTTGGGGCCCACCGTACTGTTGGGTGCACGCCTGCGCAGTGCTTTGGGTGTTGGGACTCAGCAAGGAGGGCTTCTCCTGGATGGCGGCGCAGGCGGCGCCAGGTGCAGGATGGCTGCTCTCTGCGGCCGGTACGCCGGCCTCGCACACCAGCGTGTAGCTGACCTCCGGCTCACCCTCAGCGGGTATGACGGTGACAGCAAGCTCGGCGTTGCCCTGCCCGGGACCTGCCGGAGGGGCGGAAATTTCCGGGGCCGGCGCGGGGACGGATGTTTCCGTGTCAGGAGATGGCGACGGCGTGGCACCGGCTGCCCCCGACGGGGACGTAGCCGGGGCCGAAGACGCGGCGGAGCCGCCGACCGGCGCGGATGAGCAGGACGACAACAATGCGGCAGCGGTTGCCAGCGCTGCCAGCTGCGGCCATATCTCACGCATTGACGGGTGCCTTTCCCATCCTTCGATTCTAGCTGCAAGCGTTGTCCTCCCGGCCCTGCGGGCGCGGTCAGGAATTGCCCTCCGAAGTTGCGGCAATAAGTCGCATCATGGACGCGTGCAGTTCGGTGACCTGGCTCCGGGTCAACCCGAGCCGTTCCATCATGGTGCCTGGCACCTCAAGGGCCTGCTGCCTCAGGGCTGCTCCCTTGGGCGTCAGGTCTACAGCAAGCGCGCGCTCGTTGCCGTTGGCCCGGCCGCGGGTGATAAGGCCGGCGGCCTCCAGCCGGCGCAGGAGGGGTGAGATAGTGGCCGGTTCCTGCGCCAATGCTTCGCTGATGTTCCGCACCGTGCGCGGGCTGCTCTCCCAAAGGCACAGCATGACGAGGTATTGCGGGTGGGTCAGGTTGAGCTTCTCAAGGACGGGCTTATATGCCCCCACAACGCTTCTGGCCGCCACTGTCAGGGCGAAGCAGAGCTGGTGTTCCAGGAGCAGGTCCTCTTCCTGCCCCGCAGCTGGCGTAACGGCAGTCGTCATGGCGCCTCCAAGTGTTAGTGCACTAATTATTAGCGTACACTTCTAGGCGGAACAGCGACAGCGGAAGGAGCCGGCAAATGGGCAAGGGCAACGCGCGGGACAAGGGCAGCGCATCACAGCGGTTCATGCGGGCTACCGGCAAACTGCGCGCCATCTTCGGCCCGGCCAACCGCTCCTCCCTGGTGCACGAGATGACTGATGAGAACCGCAGGCTGCTGGAGCAGCGCCAGGCGGAAACCCGGCAGTGGGAAACGATCACCCGGGCGGACGGCAGTACTTATGTGGTGCCCCGCAATCCGGAGGACAAGTCCCTGCGCTGATCCGCCAAAACCGGTTCCCCGGGCAGCCTTTGCAGGCCCCGGTTTGCCTTGTGCCCGGCTCCTTTTCCTGCCCCGGGGCGTAAAATTAGGGCACTGCCTCCCCCATGAGGCAGCAAGCTCTTGGCCCGATAACCGGGAAGGGGGTGGAAAACAGTGGCACATGTAGTCAGCGGGTTCATGAACGTTACGGAGAGGCTTCGGTTCTTCTTCGGGCCTGCCACGCGGCTGGACGCCGATTCGCCGGTAGTGCACAAGCATGACGAGTTCGAACAGGCCTCCGAGGAGGATCTCTCGCACTTCGTGGTGGAAACCGATTCGGCCGGCCACCATTACGCTGTCCGCCGCGAGGACCTTGAGCGGTATACCTAGGCAACCGGCCCTGCATCCGCACTAACGCCAAAAGCCGGTCCGCTGCCCGTGTCAACGGGCGGCGGACCGGCTTTTGGCGTAATTATGTAGCCAGGCTACCGGCCAGTGCCGCCGTAAACGGTGGCTTCCTGTTCCGCATCCAGGCCGAAGGCCTTATGGATTACGCGCACCGCTTCATCCAGCAGGTCTGCGTGGGTGACCACGGAGATGCGGATCTCCGAGGTGGAAATCATGTTGATGTTGATGCCGGCGTCGGACAGGGCCTTGAAGAATGTGGCGGACACCCCCGGGTGGGAGCGCATGCCGGCACCGATCAGCGAAAGCTTGCCGATCTGCTCGTTGTACTCGATGCTTTCGAAGCCGATCTGGTCCTGCGCCGCGTGCAGGGCAGCGAGGGCGTCGGCGCCTTCAACGATTGGCAGCGTGAACGAGATATCCGTACGGCCGGTGCCGTGCGTGGACACGTTCTGCACGATCATGTCGATGTTGGAGTGGGCGTCGGCGATGACCTGGAAGATGGCGGCGGCCTTGCCGGGGATGTCCGGAACGCCAACTACGGTGACCTTGGCTTCGGAACGGTCGTGTGCAACGCCGGAGATGATTGGCTGCTCCAAGGCAACTCCCTCTTGTGTGGTGATCTTGTCTTCGGCGCTGGGGATGACCCAGGTGCCTTCGTGCTGGCTGAATGAGGAGCGGACGTGCAGGGGCACGCCGAACCTGCGGGCGTACTCGACGCAGCGAAGGTGCAGGATCTTTGCGCCGGATGCGGCCAGCTCGAGCATTTCCTCGCTGGAGATGGTCTCGATCTTTTGTGCCGAGGGAGCCACGCGCGGATCGGCTGTGAAGATACCGTCAACGTCCGTGTAGATCTCGCAGACGTCGGCTTCCAGGGCGGCTGCGAGCGCCACTGCCGTGGTGTCTGAACCGCCACGGCCCAGCGTGGTGATCTCGTTGGTGGCCCGGCTCATGCCCTGGAAGCCGGCCACAATCGCGATGTTGCCTTTGTCCAGCGCGGTGCGGATGCGGTGAGGATCGACGTCGATAATCCGGGCCTTGCCGTGGATACCATCCGTGATCATGCCGGCCTGGGATCCGGTGAAGGACTGCGCGGAGGCGCCCAGCTTGTTGATGGCCATTGCCAGCAGCGCCATGGAGATGCGCTCACCTGCGGACAGCAGCATGTCCATTTCTCGGGCGGGAGCGGAATCGGTGACCTGTGCGGCGAGGTCCAGGAGTTCGTCAGTGGTGTCACCCATGGCGGAGACCACAACCACTACCTCATTGCCGGCCTCCTGCGCGTCGACCACACGCTTGGCGACCCGCTTGATGCCGTCCGCGTCGGCCACCGAGGACCCGCCGAACTTCTGCACGATGAGCTGTTTGGTCACCGCACGGCCCGTGGGCAGCACCTGCGGCTGGGTTGCTTTGTGCACTTCGGTGGTGGGCGTACTCATGCGCGTACCTTCATTGGATCGGTGTGGAGGCCAGGCAGCCTGACGCCGGAACGGCGGGACTTCCTCCGACAGTTTATCGCCGCGTGCAGTGCGGGGTGGAATTGTGACCCGAACCCAGCGGGCAGGAAACCCCGCTTCAGGACCGCAGGCGTAGGCGGAGATACTGGAGCGGGTCCGCCTGCCCGGGCTTGCCGACCAGCCTGCCCGGGTGCTGTTCCGCGGACAACAGCAGAGGCTGAGCCTCGCGCGGGCGCTGATCCACGATCCCGCCGTCCTGCTCCTGGACGGGCCTGCGTCGGGCCTGGATCCAGGCTCGCGGGTGGAGCTGCGGGTCATGCTCAGGCAGCTTGCGGCCGACGGGAAGGCCGTGGTGGTGTCCTCCCACGTCCTGAGCGGGCTTGACGAGATTGGCGACCGAGCTGTCTTCGTGAACAAGGGGCGGACCGTCCGGCAGCAAACAACAGAGGAAGCCGCGGCAGCAGAGGAGTCTCCGCGCTGGCGAGCCGTCCCCTGTTTTCGATTGTGGTGACGTACCTGGCCGTGGCCGGTCTGGCAGTGGGCACGCTGATCGCCTTCGTCCTCGGGAGTGGCCTTTCGCAGGGAACTGTCATGGCCAGCAGCCCGCAATACAGTGCCTACGAACCGGTGGCCAATGCGCCTGCGAAGCCTCAGTACACCTGTGCCGGACCCCTTCGGGAGCAGCCCGTGACCCGGACTGAGCCGGCGGCATGGCTTCTTGCAATGAACCCGTACGTGGTGGTGGCAGACGCCATGCCCTACCCCGACCGCAGTAACCAGCAGTCCTACCCCACCTCCGGCGCCATCGAAGGTATCAGCCAGGGCGCCCGGCATGCCCTGGCCGGTCCGGAAGGCACCTGTCCGTGCGCCAACGGCAAGGTCCAGCCCGCCTACCTGGGGCAGGACACTCCGCTGTGGCCCCTCGGCCTGGGCCTTCAACTGATGGTTTCGGGGCTCCTGATGTGGCTGGGCTGGCGCGCTCCGGACCCCTGCCCGGCGCCTGGCCCGCGGCACCCGCATCGCGTAGGAAGCGGGGTCCGGTCCGGTCTGGACAGGGTGGCAGGGCTGGACCACCATGGAGGCAGTTGTACCATCAGGGCCGGTCTGACCCGGCCGCCACCGGGGCTGGGGGCTGTCCACGGAAAGGCGGGGCTGCGCATGGCCGACGAACGGGATGCCGCTCTTGACCCGGTCACCGGGCACTACTTTGAGCCGATTGGTACGGGGCAGGGCGGACGGGCCCAGTCCGAGGGTGACGACGGCGCCTCCCGGCGTGGCGGCCCCGGGTTCCGGCCTGAGGCGCTTATGGCTGCGGCTGACTGGGCGGTGACCGTGCGGACCCTGCGCTTCTGGGCAGCAGCCGTGGGGACTGTCTGCACCACATGGGTGGTGGCGGCCGGCCTTGTGCTCCTGCCGGGAGAAGCCGACGGATCAACGGAGTTGCTGCCTGTTCCGGAGCTCATGTACCTGCTGGCGGGGTTCCTGTCTCCTGCCGCAGCCGCGATGGTGGCGGTTCAGTGGGGCATAACTTCATACGCCCGGGTGGCCGGCAGGATTCCCGGCGCCCGCATGTTTCCTGTCGTGCTCACCACCGCACTGCAGGGCCTGGTGCTCGCGGTGCTCATTTTCCTGACCCTGCTGGTCCAGGCCTTCGCCACTGGCCAGCCAGCAACGGTGGCGGCAGTGTCAGCCGGCGTCGCGGCGGCGGAGGGTGTCCTGTTGGAGGCATGGGGGCAGGGATAGCGGCGCTTGGGCGGGGAGCCGCGGGCCGGCGCATCTTTGGCTGGCTGCTGGCGTTGTTCCTGGTGTTTGGAACCGTTGTTGCGGGGTCCCTCCTGGTCCCTGCCGTGAGGTCGGAAGAACCGGTGACTGTTGCCTTGAATGTGCAACGGTCACCGGACGGAACGCTTACCGCCTATGAATGCTCGGGAATCCCGGCAGGGACAACGGAGGTCTACCGCACCGAGCGGATTATGTGGCTGCCTGCCCTAAGTCCCGGAGTGGTGTTCGTGATGCTGGCCGGGCAGTCCGGATCAGGTCCTGAGCCGCTGTGGTGGCTCTCGTCGGCCTTCCAGGAAGCGGCAGACGGGCCGCAGGTTCCCTGTGTGAACCGGGAACCGCGCAGCCCGGATGCGGTGCGGATGCCCGTGGCCGCGGTGGGGCTCCTGCTGCAGGCAGTCCTGGCAGGCGCGCTCCTGGCCGGTGCGCACGCTGCCGCCGCCCGGCGTCGTGATCGGTCAGGGATTTAGCTCCCGGCCGGGGGAATGCGGTGCATCAGGTGAGGGCATTGCGCCGGCCCTCGAAGGCGCGGCCAAGCGTGACCTCATCGGCGTATTCAAGGTCGCCGCCCACGGGCAGGCCGGAAGCAAGCCTGGTGACGGTAATGCCTATCGTCTTGAGCATGCGCGCAAGGTAGGTCGCCGTCGCTTCGCCTTCCAGGTTGGGATCGGTGGCAATGATGACTTCCTGGATGGCCCCGTCATTGAGCCGGGTCAGGAGTTCGCGGATCCGCAGCTGCTCGGGCCCGATGCCTGCGATGGGATTAATGGCACCGCCCAGCACGTGGTAACGCCCCCGGAAAGAGCGTGTCCGCTCCACAGCCAGGACATCCTTGGACTCCTCGACGACGCAGATGACCGCGGGATCCCGTCGGGGGTCACGGCAGATGTTGCAGAGCTCCTGTTCGGTGACGTTCCCGCAGACGGTGCAGAACTTCACGCGGTCCTTGACGGTGGTAATGGCTTCCACCAGCCGCTTCATGTCCTGCGGGTCCGCCTCAAGAATGTGGAACGCCAGCCGCTGGGCGGACTTCGGTCCGACGCCCGGAAGGCGTCCGAGCTCGTCGATCAGCTCCTGGACAGCACCTTCGTACACAGTTCCCTCTTTAGCTTGGTTTGGATAGCGGGTTAGGTGCCAGGTCCCGGAGTGGCCGGACCGGTAGCCCGTGGGGCAGGCCGGTCAGTACCGCGGCGGCAGGGGGCTGCCGTCGGCGGCACGCTCCTCGATCAGCTTTCCGCCCAGAATACGCTCCACCGCTGCGCGGCCGAACACGCCTGACTCCTCGATGGTCTCGTCGTCGGCGCTCGGGATGTCCTGCAAGTAGCTGTCTGCGGTTGCGGCTGCCCGCGCGGGCGCTTTGGCGCGTCCGGCCTCGGCTTCCGGGCTGTTGGTCAGCCTCTGATAGAGGCTCTGCCGGGCACCGCTGGTTCCTGCCACGGGGGCGGCCGCCGGTGCGGATAGACCTCCCTTGGGCAGCGCCGGCGCCGGAGAAACGGAAGGAGCAGGCCGTGTGGGCGTGCCCGTGGCCTGACCGGCCACAGGGGCGGCGGAGGCCATGGCGTATTCGGGTTCCCGGACCTGGGCAGGCTCCGGTTGCGGCGTAGATGCCGGACCGGGTCCAGGGGACGCCGCCCCATTCGGGGCCAGCCCCCAGTCCGGTTCGGCTGCGGCTGCCAGCGATGTGACCGGAATCGATGGTGGTACCTGGGCTGTGGCGGGCTCGTAATGCGGCGTGGTAGCAGCCCCGGCGGCATCACCGGCGATGGCGGCGACAGTGGTGTCCCGGCCGACGTTGCTTTCAGTGCCGACCACCCATACGCCCGGTGCTTGTTCCACCGCACGGGACCAGGGATCGTGCAACGTATCTTTCGCGCCCGCCTGCCCGGGTGCTGCCGGGGCCGGAAGTGCAGGCTCCGGCGCTGCGACTTTCTGCATGCGGCCGGCCTGCTGGCTCCGCCCACCCACGACGTCAGTATTCCGGTCCGCCGCCGGGAGCCGGGTCCCACTGCGAGCGGAAGAAGGCTCCCAGTCCGCAGGTGGTTCCTCATCGAGCGGGGGAGCGTCCTCATCACGCGGTGGACCCCAGTCGTCATCCGAGTATGAATAGTCGCCACCCGGATCCGGATAGGAGTTAGGGCTTTGCATGCGGACCGGGGAAGGGGGAACTGCCCCGGAACGTGCCTGCGGCGCGGCAGCTTCTTCGCGGGCTAACGGAGCCGGAGCCGAGGCTGGAGCTGCCTGTACCCTGGCCGCGGGTTGCGGCTGTGCCTTCACCTCTGTGGAGACGGGAGCCTGGGCCGGTGCGGTGGTGGCGGGCGGCGCAGGGGCAAGTCCCCACGCGACGTCAGCTGAAGTGGCCGCCGCCAGCGGGCTGGCCGGTGCTTTTGGGTTTGGTTCAGAGCTCGACTGGCTGGCGCCACCGGCAACTGCGTTGATCTGGCAGTCGATGCCCACGGTTTTATGGATGGCCTGCCGGAGGTTCTCTGAATGGTCGGCCCTGCCGAAGGCGCCGGCGAGTCCCGACGTTGTGAATGACAAGGTGAGGACGGTTCCGTCGAAGGATGCCACCTGGGCGTTGGGTTCCACCAGCGCCCACGTGCTGCGCTTGATCCTGGCCAGCGTCTGCAGGACGTCGGGCCAGGCACGCCGCAGGACCTCGACGTCTCCCATGCCCGGGGGTGCAGCCGCGGGCTGCTCAGGGGCAGCAGCGGTCTGTCCGCCGGCTGCAGTGCCCGCCTGGGAGGCAGGGCCGGACGCCGCTGGACCGGATTCCGCTGGACCGGACGCCGCAGCGCCGGAAACGGCGTGCGGTTCGGGACGTGCGGAGGCTTGCTGGGCGGCAGGAGCGGCAGATGGAGGGGCCGTACGTCCGCGGGCAGCGGGTTCCTGGGCGTTGCCTGCGTTGCCGGCACCAGGGCCAGCGGGTGCCGGCCGTTCTGCAGGTGGCCGCGAGGAGGAGGAGTCCTCCACCGGCCAGTCGCTGGTGCTGACGCGGGGAGGGTTGATGGAAGCCCTGCCGGGGGCAGCCGAAGCTGCGCCGGCGGCAGCAGCCGGCGCCTCCCGGTGCGGTGTGCCGGTTGCCGGCCTTGCCTCTGCTGGTTGGGCTGGTTCCGCCGACGGGGAGTGCGGCTGCTGGGGGCCGGAGGTACCTGCGGCCTTCCCGGCTGCTGGCGCGTCGGCCGCCTGGGCAGCGGGAGCACCGACGTCGTTCCCTGCATAGTTGAAGCGCCGTTCCACACGGTCGATCCGCGCGGCAAGGCCCCGCTCATTCTGCTCGGAACTGGGCAGGAGGATGCGGGCGCAGAGCAGTTCGAGGTGCAGCCGCGGGGAGGTGGCGCCGGTCATCTCGGTAAGTGCTGTGTTTGTTACGTCTGCCGCCCGGGACAGTTCGGCCGACCCCAGGTTGTGCGCCTGAACCTGCAAGCGCGCGATCTGGTCCGCAGGCATGCCGCGCAGGATGGCCTGTGCGCTTTCCGGCATGGCCTTGACGATGATCAGATCGCGGAACCGTTCCAGGAGATCCTCCACAAAGCGGCGGGGATCGTGGCCGGTTTGAATGACCCGGTCCACGGCGCGCAAGACCGTGGCGGCGTCAGAGGCGGCCAGCGCATCAACAACGTCATCCAGGAGGGATGCATGGGTGTAACCGAGCAGGGCGACCGCGAGCTCGTAATCAAGACCGCTGGGGCCGGCGCCGGCCATGAGCTGGTCCAGGACGGAGAGGGAGTCGCGGACGGAGCCGCCGCCGGCGCGGATGACGAGTGACAGGACACCGGGGGCTACCGGTACGTTTTCCTGCCGGCACAGAAGCTCAAGGTAGGCCATGAGGGGTTCCGGCGGGACGAGCCGGAACGGATAGTGGTGCGTGCGGGAGCGGATGGTGCCGATGACCTTGTCCGGCTCGGTGGTGGCAAAAATGAACTTGATGTGCTCCGGCGGCTCTTCGACAATCTTCAGCAGGGCGTTGAATCCTGCCGAGGTGACCATATGGGCCTCGTCGATAATGAAGATTTTGTAGCGGTCGCGGACAGGGGCGAAGGTGGCCCGTTCCCGGAGGTCCCGGGCATCGTCCACGCCGCCGTGGCTGGCGGCATCAATTTCGATGACGTCCAGGGACCCGGACCCGCCCCGGGCCAGCTCGATGCAGCTGGGGCACCGGCCGCAGGGGATGTCCGTTGGGCCCTCGGCGCAGTTGAGGCACCGGGCAAGAATGCGGGCGGAGGTGGTTTTACCGCAGCCCCTGGGGCCGGAAAACAGGTAGGCGTGGTTGACCCGGTTTTTCCGCAAAGCCGTCATGAGCGGCTCGGTGACATGCTCCTGACCGATGACGTCGGCGAACGAATCGGGACGGTATCTGCGGTAAAGGGCGGTGGTAACTGTCACGGAGAAAACCCTACCAATCCGGGCTGACATCCTGCCGCCCTGTGGGGGAATAGTAAAGACCCCCCATGCACCCGCCAGAGCCCGTCTACCCTTGCTACCTTCCGGTCCTGGGGGAGTTCAACAGGATGACGCCACATGAGGGGCCGTCAGATACTTTACCCGATCATCCGGCGCGACTCGAATCGGCCGGGTGCCGCCAGCCCTGCACGGCCCAGCTCATGAAGGCAGGCTCCTCATACGGGTGGGCTTCACGCAAAGCGGCAACCACTGCCGGCAGAAGATGTTCCTCCACGACACATTCGATCCGGTCTTCGGCCACCTCTTCCGCCCGGCCCGGCTCTCCGACAAATGGATCAGCTCCCTCCCCGGGGATGAAGCGTCCGGTGCCCGGTGTGACAAAGGAGCAGTGGGAGTAGTTTCCGATCCTGCCTGCTCCGGCGTCACCGATAGCAGCCAGAACGTCCGCAGTGTGGCTTGTGGGGGAGTAGACAACCAGGGCATGCAGCAATGTCATGGATCCAACTGTGCCGCAAGCTTCCGATTATTCGGCAGATTTCCATTGCTTATCCCCGCACCACCAATGATCATGGGTATGTACACCGATTGGGGCAATCTCCAGATTGTGAGCTGCGTGGCCTGGCTGAACGGGGCCGGACCCGGCAGCTCAACGGGTACCAAGGGAATGGGCGCGTTGGGGGCGTCCATTTCTCGTTAAGCCCGGAAATCCGCCGTGCAGGGTCGCAACTGAGGGCTTATGAGACGGTTTGCGCCGGCCCAATTGGGCGATGGGCAAAACATCAGGTAATCTAGTACCTGCTTTTGATTCAGAAGCAGATGGAGAATTCGCCTAGCGGCCTATGGCGCACGCCTGGAACGCGTGTTGGGTTAACGCCCTCGGGGGTTCAAATCCCCCATTCTCCGCCGGTCGAGAACCCGGTCCCGCCTTGGCGGGGCCGGGTTCTTGCGTTTCCGGCTGCGGTGCCGGTGCAATGGTGGCCCACAGAGCGGGGCCGGCTATTCCAGGTCCGCCCCGGGCAGGCCCAGCCGACGCAGCCGCGACCTTGCTGCCAGCTCGCTGGGTCCCTTGGGTCCCAAAGCCAGGCGGACGACGCCGAGAACGGCTTTGGTGGCGAATCTCACGGGCAGGGGAAACGGGCCCAGCCGGGGGACTTTGAGGCCCAGCATCTCCCGGAACCTTGGCTCCAGGCTGTACACAGCCCCGGCGAAAAGAACCCGGTAGCCAGGGCGCAGCATGGGATGCAGCGGTGCGTCGCGGATGAACGCGACGGTCTCGGCCACGCGGTCGTCAACACGCAGTTCGCCGCTGGCGTACCAGGCGTCCAGTTGTTGGCGCAGCTCCGACTCGGTCAGCGGCGGACCGGCCACGCCCATCAGCCTGCCGGCCTGGGCCCACTCCCGCACATAGGCGTCAGGTCCGCCAGGGATGGCATGGCCCCAGAGCAAATGCGCCGCCAGGAAGGAATCCGTGAAAGTGAGGTGGACCCAGCTGGCCAGTTCCGGATCGTTCGCGCTGTAGCTGCGTACGGCACCGCGCCCGTCGCTGTAGTCACCCTGCACCGCTTCGTGGAGCAGGCGCACCCTGCGCGAGGCTTCGTGTGCGGCGTCCCTGGAACCGTAGGTCACCGTAAAGATCCAGCGGATGGTGTGGGCCAGGCGGCCGAGAGGATCATCGCGGAAATTTGAATGCTCATGTACTCCGGCAAGGGCGCCCGGGTGCAGGGACTGCATCAGCAGGGTCCGGATGCCGGCAACGATGGGGGACATGGAACCATGCACCGCCCAGACTGCCGACCCCGGGAGGTGGTATCCGGGGTCGTCGCCATCCGCCAGCCGGAGTGCCCAGTCGGGCGGCGCGTCTGATTTACCCGTGAAGGTCTTTTTGAGCTCGTCCTGCCATTTCCGGAGGAAACCGTCCATATCCCATTGTCGCCCTACCGGTGGGCGGAATCCCCTTAGGGAGATCCCGGAAGGGCTAGGTATTGGGAAGTGGACTCCCATAAAAACCCGCAATTTGCACTGCGGACCTTCACATGCGTCGAAGCCGTGTGGTCACATGGGAAGAACCGTCTAGAAATGGTGCGGGTAGACGCCTGTTGGAGTCATTCTGTTGGACATGCATCGGGGCCGGGATCTGGGCAAAAACTCCCGGAGGAGTCCCCTACCGGCCACGCGCCTTCTTGCCGCCACCGGTGCTTTAGCCGTGTCGTTTTCCGTAGCCAACCTGCCCGGAACCCTTGAGCAGCGGCAGGTGTCGTCGGCCGCCGGGTCGACGGCGGGAACCTCTCCTGCCTCCGGGAAGGGGCACACCGCTCCACAACCCGCACGTCCGGCACCCGAAGCAGCCGGCGTGGTACTCCGCGCGCCGGACGGATTCAACCTCGGGTCCGAGCCGCACGCGGTGCCCAGCGACCCGCACGCAGTGGTGCAGTTCCCGCGTTCCATGGTGACTGGTTCCGCCCCGGCCACGCAGGCACTGCCGGCAGTCGGGTTGTCCGGAATTGTCAGGCCTGCCGCCGGGTTCCTGATGGCTCCTCTTCAAATGCTTAATCCCAGCTCACCGTTCGGATTCCGGATCAGCCCGTTGACCGGTACGGCCGGCGACTTCCATTTGGGGCAGGATTACGCGGCCCCCTGCGGTTCAAGTGTCTACGCCGCCGATTCAGGGGTTGTGCGGGCCGCGGGATGGCATCCATGGGGCGGCGGAAACCGCGTGGAGATCGATCACGGCAACGGACTGGTAACCACCTATAACCACCTCGAATCCGTGGCCGTGCGCCGGGGCGACGACGTCCAGGTGGGCCAGATCGTCGGACGTGTGGGCAGCACGGGCTGGTCAACAGGCTGCCACCTGCACTTCGAAACCATCCTGAACGGCGCTCATGTAAGTCCCCTCAAGTGGAGACTGCTGAGCCTCAAGGCCCTCGCCAGTGGCGGAACCCCTGACTTGTACTCCTACACCCCCGGGTCCGGCAGTCCAGAGGATGAATGGCTGAACTGGACCCTGCCCGGGATCAAGAGCATGGCACCTTTGTTGCCCGAAGCGGAAACAGGAATCTCGACGGCGGGTTCGCCGGCAGCGTCGGGAACGGCATCCACGCCGCCCCCTCCTTCGCCGGCAGGCTCGTCGACGCCCTCCGCCCAGGCTTCTGATACGCCCGACACACCATCACCGTCCGCTACCACGCCGCCGAGCTCACCGGCTCCGGATGAGCCAAGCCCGTCACCTACGGACAGCGCCGGAACCCCCACGGAGTCAACAGCCCCGCCCACGGAAGCCACGCCCACTCCGCCTGGCTCCACGCCGTCACCGACGGAAACGACACCCCCCGCAACCGAACCAGTGCCGCCTTCAACTGACCCGGCACCCACTCCCGTTGAACCGGCGCCTACCCTCGTGGAAACGGCACCGTCCTCGGTTGAGCCGGCGCCTACCCCCGTAGAAACCGCGCCTACCCCCGTGGAAACGGCGCCGTCCCCGGTTGCCCCGGCACCGTCCCCGGTTGACCCGGCGCCTACCCCCGTGGAAACGGCGCCCTCCCCGGCACCGTCAATCACCCCGACAACCGACCCGCTTCCGGTGGCGCCGACTGCCACCACCGAACCTGCCGCACCGGTTACCGGACCGGCAGCACCGGCGGAGCCAACTTCGGAGCCAAGCTTCTAGGGCCCTGGAGCAAGCAGGACGAATTCTGCCGGAAGCTGCAGCCTTCCGGCAGTTTGGAACTTTGCCTCGCGGGTGAAGCGCGGACAGTCACCGAACGGCGCGACGATAGCCCTGCTTGAAAGCGCGCCCTCGCCGAACAAAATCAGCACAGGCGCAGTTCTTTTATCTTTTTCCTCATCGGCTACGGCGATTCGCCCAAAGTTTGCCAAATGTCTGATTGGATAAATATTACTGAAGGGTACAAGGGAAGCGCCGTTTCCCACCGACCACAGAGGTAGCAATGGAGCACATCGAGGCCGAGCACCCCCGGCCACGCCACTTCCTACTACACATCAGCGATACCCACTTGGTGGGCGGCCAAGATCCCCTGTATGGGGCTGTGGACAGCGAGGCCCGCCTCGCCCAGCTCTTCGACGAAGTCAGGGCGTCCGGCGCCAGGCCCGAGGCTGTCATATTCACCGGCGACCTCGCCGACAAGGGCGACCCCGAAGCTTACGTGAAGCTCCGGGCCATCGTGGACCCGGCCTGCGAGGAGCTGGGCGCGCAAATCATCTGGGCCATGGGCAACCACGACAACCGTGCCAACTTCCGGCAGGGCCTCCTGGACGAGGCCGGCAGCGACGCCCCCGTTGACAACAGCTACTTCATTAACGGCCTCCGCGTCATCACCCTGGACACGTCTGTACCAGGATTCCACCACGGCGAGCTGAGCGGTCCGCAGCTGCAGTGGCTGGCCCGCGAGCTGGAGACCCCGGCGCCGGACGGCACCATTTTGGCACTGCACCATCCGCCGGTCCCGTCCGTCCTGGACCTGTCCGTGCTGGTGGAGCTGCGCGACCAGGCATCGTTGGCGGCAGTGGTCCGGAACTCGGATGTCCGGACCATCCTGGCCGGCCACCTGCACTACTCCACCACGGCTACGTTTGCCGGCATTCCCGTGTCCGTGGCCTCGGCCAGCTGCTACACCCAGGACCTCAACGTTCCGGTAGGCGGCACCCGCGGACAGGACAGCGGCCAGGCCTTCAACCTGGTCCACGTCTACGAACACACGATTGTCCACTCTGTTGTCCCGATGGGAAGGTCGACGACGGTGGGCGAGTATGTGACCGCGGACGAGACAGCACGGCGGCTGGAAGCGGCAGGCATCCGGATCCCCGAGTCCAGGGAGCGCAGCAACGCTAGGGCGGGCGTTTCCACGGGACGCTAGGAAGCAACCATGGCCGGGGGCCGGTTCCATGCGGAACCGGCCCCCGGCCATGTCAGTGGTACCCGCTGCCGGTTACTTCTCCCACGGCGCCTTGACGGGGAAGTACTTCTCCAGGAAGTCGGTGACCACCTCTGCCCGTTCGTCCGCCGGCACTTCGGGAAAGCTTCCGTCGTTTAGGCAGAAAAAGTCCATGTTCCGCTTGGACAGCAGCTTTGGCAGGTAGTTGAGCCCGGCCCGCATGGTGGTGTCAACGTAGCGGACCTTGGCGGCGGTCTGGGTGACAGCCCGGCCGGTCAGCAGCGCGTAGTAGTGGTAGAACGAGTTGGTGACGGAGATGTTGTCCGCCGCACGGAACCGGCTGGCTGCCGTTTTCCGGAACTCATCGGGGAACTCCTGTTCCATTTTGGAGACGAGGCTGCGGCGCAGAGGGGCGGCACAGTGCTCCAGGTGGCGGGTGGTGATCCGGCCGAACCGGTTCCACAGCAGCTTGCGGTTCACTCGGGCCGCGTTTTCGAACCCGCTCCGCTCCGCCGCGTTCTCACCCAGGCCGATCCGGGTCTCCGCCTCGATGAATTTGGTGATCCCGCCGGGCGTGAAGAACACATCCGGGCTGACCGGGCGGCCGAAGAACATATCGTCGTTGGAATAGAGGAAGTGCTCCGAGAGCCCCTCGATGTGGTGCAGCTGGCACTCGACGGCCTGCGAGTTGTGGGTGGGCAACACTGAGGGATCGGAGAAGAACTCCTCACTGCGCACAATCGTCACGGAGGGATGGTCAGCCAGCCAGGCGGGGGCGGGGGAGTCTGTGGCGATGAAGATCCGGCGGATCCACGGTGCAAACATGTAGACGGACCGCAGGGCGTACTTGAGTTCGTTGATCTGCCGGAAGCGCGCTTCGTGGTCGTCGCCTTCGCCCAGTACGTGGCCCTTTTGCTGGGCGCGCCGGGCGGCGATGTACTCGGGCGAGCTTCCGTCCACCCAGGAGAACACGATATCGATGTCGAAGCTGATGTCGCTGGCATGGTCCGCGAACATGTTCTCGATGGTGGGCCAGGTGTGCCCGTAACGTTCAACGGTGCCGCGGACGGCGTCCTGGCGCAGCAGGGTCCTGCGGGTCAGCGAGTTTTCGATCGGCAGGATAATTTCCTCGCCGTCGAAGGACCAGAGCTCAAGCTGGACGCCGGCCGAGGCGCCGAACTCAAAGCCGCCCCCGGGCTCCACCCGCGGCCGGTACAGGCGGAAGATGCGCGTCTGCTTGCTGGTGGAAAGCTCTCCGTCGGCCACCAGGACAGCGCTCTTCTTCTTGGCGTCCACCGTCATGGAATAGAACGGTTCATCCCGGCACGCCGCCACCAGGGCGGCCCGGAGCTTCTTCCGGTCTTTCCAGTCCAGGGCGATGACGGGCCGGTCGTTGTTGCCGCGGACCAGCAGGTACGCCAGCCCCGCGTCCGCAAGGACGGTGCGCAGGAACAGCAGGTCCTCCACCATGGCCTGGTAGTGGGTCCTGTTGTAGTTGATCAGCGCGTACCGTCCCCGGTGACGGATGACGTCGGGCCGGTGCTTGAGGCGCCGCTCCGCAGCCGCGGATGTGGCCTCCTCGTGAAATTGTTCCTCTACGGACGCCTGGCCACCGAAGTAGACCTCGTCCTGTACCGGTGCTTCTGTAATGGTTTTCTCCGTGCTGCTGGAAGTAGGCATGTCTACCTGCATGATATCCGCGCGGGGGAAACAGGACGTTGCGGCGGGCTCCCTGACCGGGACTTAGGCGCCCAGCGCCTCCCGCCAGCTGCGCAGGAAGGCGCCGCCGGCGTCGTCATGGATCACTGTGGCCCCAAGACCCAGGTCAGCGGCGGTGAGGACGTCGTACGGCTTGGCCGGAACGCCGTCCGCGGGGCGCACGTCCACGTGCTTCACCGCATGGTCGTTGTGGTGCAGCCAGTCCGCCATCGCGTAGTCGGTGCGCGAATCACCCACGGTCCGCCACGCCTCCGGGGTGATGCCCTGCGCGGCCAGCAGTTCAACAGCCCGGCTGGCGCCCAGGTCCTTGCCCAGCCGAACGGACTCGATGTCCGTGGAAATAATGGTGGGGTCCACGCGGTAGTCCACCTGGTCGTCGGAATTCGGTGCGTGGTGGTCCAGCCGGACCACGCCCAGCCCGTGCCGGGCCATGAGGTCCATGGCATCGGCGTCGAAGAGTTTCTGCTCGGCGAGGTAATCGGCGCTGGGGACACCGATGTGCTGCTCAACGGACACCATGGCACGTTTGGTCTCATCAAAAAACATGTGCGCGGAATAGTCCTCCGCCACCATGCGCCGGACGTCATCACCGTAGGCCGCAGGCACGGCCAGTTCCCGGTCCACGTGGACGGGGCCGGGCCCGGCTGACGTGAAGCTGAACCACACCGCACCCTTTTCGCAGACCGCATGGATGATGGTGCCGGACGGCATTCCGGCGGCAATCATGGGTCCCATAACCTGTTCCCGGATGAATGCGTCGGAGCGGCCGGTGTTGAAGACAACCGGGATGCCGGCGGCGGCCAGGGCCACCAGGTCTGCGATGATCTCCGGTTTGACGTCGCGGGTCACCGGGCTTGCCACCGGCCCGTCCACGTCCAGCAGCAGCGCCAGGGGCGGCGAGGAGGGTGGGCGGACACCTGGTGCGGACACGGCAAAGTGCTGGGAGGCTGTCATGCGCCCATTCTGTCAGCAGCAACTGCAGGTTCCTGAACCGGTAACGGAAAATCAACGCCTGTGACATGGTCACCGTTTGGCTACAACCTCACGGCGGCGCGGCAGGGTACTTTCGCTCCCCTTGGCAGGATGCCTAGGGTGGCAGGGTGATATTCAAAGCTGTGGGCGAGGGCCGCCCTTACCCCGACCATGGTTACACCACACCCAAGGAGTGGGCGTCGCTGCCGCCCCGGCCGGTCCGGCTCGATGAACTGGTGACCACCAAACGGACGCTGGACCTGGAAGCGCTGCTGGCCGAGGACTCCACGTTCTTCGGGGATCTGTTCCCGCACGTGGTGCAGTACCAGGGAACCCTGTACCTGGAAGACGGCCTGCACCGCGCCGTGCGGACGGCCCTGCATCAGCGCACCGCGATCCATGCCCGGGTCCTGGTGCTCGATGGCTAGGAAAAAGAAGGTCCAGGACGCCAGCGTCCTGCACGGCCACCACGTGGTGAGCGGGCCGGAGTTGCGCGCCACGTTTGACGCGGCAGCCAAGGATGCCGACGATACCGCCCGGGTGCGGCGCCGGGTCCTGCACGGGATCGTGCTGGTCCTCCTCATCGGACTGATCGCGGCGGGCATCATCACCGCGCTGGCAATCATCAACGGCCGGTTCACCATTCCTGCTGCCGAACCGGCCGAGGAAACCGTGACCGCCTGCCCCGCCGGCACCTTCGACTACACGCCGCATGAGCAGGTCAGCCTAAACGTCTACAACTCCACCAGCCGTGCGGGCCTTGCACGCTCGGTGGCGGACGAGTTCCTGGCCCGCAAGTTTGCGGTTGCAGCGGTGTCCAATGTCGAGTCCGGCTACCGGGGTGTGGCAGCGGTGATTTCCGGGGCCGCGGGGCAGTCCGCCGCATTCACCGTCCAGCGCAACCTGCCCGGATCCGACTACTTCCAGGACGGCCGCACGGACGGCAGCGTGGACGTGATCCTTTCCAGGGACTACAGCGCCCTCCAGCCGCCGGACCTCGTGGACCAGACCCCCGGCAAGCTCAGCTGCCCGCGGGAAAACCGGCGGGATACGGACGCGGAGCCGTGGCCCGTTATGCCCACGGCGGCGTCCGCCCGCTGACTCAACTGGCGGCGGGAAGCTGGACAAGCCGGACGGGGTGGCCGGCGTCGTCGAACCGCGCCCCGGCGCCCAGCTGGATGAACCTCACCGTCCTGCCCACCCGCGCCTCAAGTTCCTCCGGCTCGTCGCTGCCCCGCGCCGCGCTGGAGGAAAGGGTGCCCAGGATCAGCTGCGCCTGCTGGCCCACGTCCGCCACCGGAAGGTACCCCTGCTCCATGCCGTCACGCAGGATGCCCTGCAGGAGGACGCTCAGCTCACCCACGTGGTCCGCCAGTTTGGCAAAGGACGACGGCGAGAGGACCGCGCCCATGGCAGGTCCCGGCGGGAGGTGGCGGCGGCTGAGGTCAACCACCTGGGCCCGGACGTACAGGGCCAGCCGCTCCACCGGGTTATCGAGCTGCTCAAGGGATTCGCGCAGCTCAGCCAGGAACTTCTCAGTCTCCTCCAGGGCGTAGGAGATCAGCAGCTCTTCGATGTCGGCGAAGTAGTTGTAGACGGCGGTGCGGCCTACGCCGGCGTGCCGCGCCACGTCGGTCATGGTCAGGCCGGGCAGGCCGTGGGAGAACAGGAGTTCGCCGAAGGCCGTCAGGATGCGGCGCTGGGTTTCGGCGCGCTGTTCGGCGTTGCTGGCCGCTGAAATCCTTGGCATGCAGACACTTTACCCCTATGTGTCAGTAAACCGGCTGCTTGAAGTGCGCCGGAGTCAGATGGCGCAGCCGTCAGGGCCACAGGCGCCCCCGCCGGCAGCGTCCACCAGCACCAGCGGGTTGGCGTCCTGCCAGGCCTGGTTCAAGGCCGCGGTGAAGGTTGCCGCGGGCTGGGCGCCGGAGAGGCCGAACTTGCGGTCGATAACGAAGAACGGGACACCGCTGATGCCCAGCGACCGGCCCTCCTCGATATCGAAGCGGACATCATCCGCGTACTTGTCCGTGGTGAACAGTTCTTCCACCTCGGCCGGATCAATGCCCAGGTCGGCGCCAAGGGACTTCAGGTATTCGCGGCTGCCAATGTCCTTGCCGTGCTCGAAGTGGCCGCTGAGCAGCCGTTCCTTGGCCGCATCCTGCTTCCCGTGCACCTTTGCCAGGTGGAGCAGGCGGTGCGCTGTGAAACTGTTGGCCACCACCACCTTGTCGAAGTGGTAGTCCAGGCCCTCGTCCTTGGCCTGCTGCGCAACGTGGCCGAACATCTGCTCAACCTGCTCCGGGGCCAGGCCCTTGCGGTTGCTGAGGTATTCGAGCTCCGTGCCGTCATAGTGCCCGGGCAGGGAAGGGTCCAGCTGGTAGCTCCGCCACGTGACCTCAACTGAACCGCGGTGGGGGAAGGCGGCCAGGGCGGCTTCGAAGCGGCGCTTGCCGATGTAACACCACGGGCACGCAACGTCGGACCAGATCTCGATCTTCATGTGGTTGATAACTTTCCGGTTCCGGGAGCCATTCCGGGAGGCGCTGTTAGAAACCTCACACGCAACCCTTGTGGCCCGGCGGATCCTTGGGTAATAGTCGGATTTAGGTGAAGCAGACGCCAATACTTTCAACACTCCGCGGACCGGCCTGGTCCCGCGGCTGGAATATGCCCGGCCAGCTGGGGAGCCCGGCCTGTCGAACCTGGGAGGCCAGGAATGCGGATAGGGCTGGTTGCAGGACCATGGATTCCTGTTCCACCGGTAACGTACGGGGGAACCGAAAGGGTTGTGGACACGCTTGCCCGGGGCTTTGCGGCTGCCGGGCACGAGGTCCTGCTGGCGGCGCCGTCGGACAGCGCCTGCCCGGTGCCGAGGGTGCCGGGAATGCGTCCGTCCTCGCCGGACGCCTTAAACTTCAGTCTCTCGGAACTCAGCCATGTGGCGCGTGCCTACGAAGGGCTGCAGGACGTGGACATCATCCACGACCACACGCTCGCCGGGCCGTTGTACCTCCACCGGCCGGAGGGCGTCCCCACAGTCACCACCATCCACAACCTCATTGGCGAGGACGCCGTTGATATCTACCGTGCTGTCGGGCGGCAGGGTGCGATCATCGCCATTTCCCGGGACCAGGCCTTGCACGCCCCTGAAGTTCCGGTCACCCGGGTGATCCACCATGGGATGGATATGTCGGCCGTACCCGTGGGATCGGGCCGCGGGGGTTATCTCTGCTTTGTGGGCCGCTCCTGCCCGGACAAAGGCCTGCTCGAAGCGATCACCATCGCGCGCCGGGCACGCATGCCCCTGAAGATTGCGGTGAAGATGCGGGAGGACGACGAGGTCAGCTACTTCCGCGACGTCATCGAACCGATGCTGGGTTCCAACGAGGAATTCGTAGGGGAGATCGACAACGCGGCCAAGTACCGGCTGATGGGTGAGGCTGTGGCGTTCCTCAACCCCATCCAGTGGTCGGAGCCTTTTGGCCTGGTCATGATCGAAGCGCTGGCCACGGGCACGCCCGTTATCGGCACGCCTATCGGTTCCGCCCCGGAAATCATCGAACCCGGCAGGACCGGGTTCCTCGGCGACACGGTGAAACTTGCGGGCTATGTCGAGGCCGCTGCCGCCCTGGACCGTGCCTCCTGCCGGCGGGCTGCTGAGGAACGGTTCAGCGCGGAACGGATGGTGGACGAGCATTTGCAGTTGTACCGCGACCTGCTGGAAAGGCGAACGTTGGCGGGACTTCCGCATGCTGTTGCCGTGCACCAGAATCTATAGGGGACGGCGGGCCCGGCAACCGGGTCCGTAAACAGCATCTGCCCGCCGGGAGGGAGCCGAATCCATGACCGCTTGGAATGAAGACACTGAGGCAGCCGCATCAGAATCCGGTTCCGTCACGGTGGTGGAGGGTTCCTCGTTCTGCATCTCCTCCGGTACCGGTGACATCACACCGGACGGCGGCACGAACGGAGCCTTCTTCCAGGACACCCGGATCATTTCCCAGTGGGTGCTGCGCATCAATGGTGCCCTGAGGGAGCCTTTGGTCGCCCAGCGTCCGCATCCGTTCCAGGCGACGTTCGTAGGCCGGGCCAAGTGGCCTGACGGAAGGTTCGACAGCCCACTAGTGGTCCGGCAGGTGCGGCATATCGGGCCGGGGCTGCAGGACGACATCACCCTGGAGAACTACTCGGGCGAGCATGTTGACTGCGAAATCGAACTCATCGTTGACGCGGACCAGGCCGATCTCTTCGATGTCAAGGGCGGACGCACCACACGGGGGGTGGAAGCCGCCCGCACTGCACAGGGTGACCAGCTCATCATCGAGACGGTGCGCAACGGCCAGCAGCGCGGTACGGCTGTCCGTGCACGCGGCGCCGTTGCCACGGCGGAGGGACTGCGGTTTACGGCCAGCATCCCTGCCCGCGGCAAATGGACCACCAGCCTGATCGTCGTGCCGCTGGTCAACGGCGAAGCACCGGATGGAGCCTTTTCGGAGACAGGAGCGCCGCATCACCGGGAGGGCGTGCGCAGGCACCGGGCCTGGGAAGAGAACGTTCCGCGGATCACCGTGGCGGATGCAAACCTGCAGAACCTCCTGAACCGAAGCCAGAGCGACCTGGGCTCATTGCGTATCTTCGACGCCCACCACCCCGAACGCGCCGCCGTCGCTGCAGGCGCTCCCTGGTTCATGGCCCTGTTTGGCCGGGATTCGCTCCTGGCCTCCTACATGAGCCTGATGGTCGACCCCAACCTCGCCGCCGGTACGCTGCAGACCTTGGCCGGACTGCAGGGAAAGACCGTTGACCAGGACTCCGAAGAAGAGCCTGGCAGGATCCCGCACGAGGTACGCCTTGGCGTGACCGCCGGCCTCGCCTTGGGCGGGACCGCGTATTACGGCACGGCAGACGCCACTCCGCTGTTTGTGGCGCTGCTCAGTGAGTTGAGCAGGTGGGGGCTGTCCCAGGACATCATCAACTCCCTGCTGCCGCACGCCGACCGGGCACTTGAGTGGATTGACAAGTACGGCGACCGCGACGGCGACGGGTTCGTGGAGTACCTTCGGCCGAATGCCCACGGGCTGGTCAACCAGGGGTGGAAGGACTCCTGGGACGGAATCAATTTCGCGGACGGGACCATGGCTGAGGCGCCGATAGCCCTCTGCGAAGTCCAGGCTTACGTCTACGCTGCCTACGTTGGCCGGTCCCTGTTGGCACGGTGGAGCGGCGACACCGAACTGGAGAACCACTGGGCGGAACGCGCCGACCAGCTGAAAGCCGCCTTCAACGACAAGTTCTGGCTGCCGGAAAAGGGATACTTCGCCGTTGCGCTGGACAAGGACAAACGCCCGGTGGATGCCTTGACCTCAAATATCGGCCATTGCCTGTGGGTGGGCATCGTGGACGAGGACAAGGCCGCCTCGGTGGTGGAGCACCTGATGTCGCCGCAGATGTTCACCGGCTGGGGGATCCGGACACTGGCCTCGGATATGGGCGCCTACAACCCCGTCAGTTACCACAACGGTTCGGTGTGGCCGCATGACACCGCCCTGGTAGCCACCGGCTTGATGCGGTATGGATTCGTGGAAGAGGCCCGGCGGGTGGCGGACGGTATTTTTGAAGCGGCCGCGCACTTCGACGGCCGGTTGCCCGAGCTGTTCTGCGGCTTCGACCGCGGCGAGTTTCACGGGCCCGTTCCCTACCCGACAGCGTGTTCCCCGCAGGCCTGGGCGGCGGCTGCGCCGGTGCAGCTGGCCCGGATCCTGCTGCGCTTTGATCCCGATTTCACCCGGAAGGTGGTCCATCTCGCCCCGATCCTGCCTGGCGATGCCGGGGATTTCCGGGCCGAAAACGTCCTGCTGGACAGCTCCCGCGTCACCATCAATGCTTCGGGTACCGAAGGCGGCATCGAGGGACTGCCCCCTGGGCTGAAGCTGCTGGCCGAACCGCGTCCGGCCCTGGACTGGTTGCTGGACCACCCCGCGGGCGGCAGTCCAGCCCGGGCCGGGAACTAACGGTCGCCGTTCAGGGAAGGGCACGCTCCAGCACAAAGTCATGCTCGACCGTGCTGCCCAGCTGGAACGATTTGGTGCCCACCTTGCGGAAGCCGGATTTCTCGTAGAACCGGATGGCCCGCGCGTTCTGGCTGTTGACGCCCAGCCAGGACCCGGCCCCGCCGGCCTCCGCAGCCGCCTGCAGGCTCGCATGCATCAGCTCGGCGGCAGCGCCCAGGCCGTGGTAGTCGGGATGCACGTAGCACTTGCTGAGCTCCACCGACGGCAGCAAGGTCAGCACGGCTGCCACGTCCGGGTCCGATGCCTCCCGGTTCACCAGCAGGCTGTACCCGTTGAGCCGGCCGCCGGAGTCCAGCACCAGGATGGTGACGTCCGGGTCGGCAAGGTAGTGCCGGAATTGCCGCTTACTAAGCGTGTTGGCCAGATGGTCCGCGATGTCCTGCGGCGACGACGACGGCGGGCAGGCGAGCGGGAAGGTGACGGCCGCGAGGGCAGCCAGCGCCGCGGCGTCGTCCGCTGTTGCCTTCCGGATGGTATGGCTCACGGTGCCGTGTCCCCTAAAGCTGCCGGTCGGCGTCGTAAACCAGGCCGATCTGGCGGCGGATCCCGTCCATGGCAGCCATGATGGCCACGCTTTCGCCGGGCGGCAGGAGGTCACGCGCCGTGGCCCCCTCGCGGACCAGCCTTTCCAGTTCAGCCGCCTGGTATTGCATGCCCCTGCCTTTGACGGGTTGGTCGAACCGTTCCACAACGTTGCCCGAGATGTCGTACCGGGTGAACGGGGCGGGGTTGTACCAAACGGGCTCGATTTCTACCCACCCCGCTGTACCGATGATGGCGGCGCGGTTGTTCCCGGCCGAGTCCAGTGCACAGTCCACGAGGGCCTGCTGCCCGTCCGCGTACTCGAAGATCGCCGCGGTCTGCCGGTCCACCCCGGTGGTTGTCATGGCGGCGCTCGTGAGGATCCGCTGCGGGGCGCCGAAAACGTCGAAGGCGAACGAGATGGGGTAGACGCCAAGGTCCAGCAGGGCTCCGCCGCCCAATGCGGGATCGTTCAGCCGGTGTGCCGGGTCCTTGGGCAGGTCCTGGTTGTGGCTGGCCACCACTTTGCGGACCTCTCCCAGTAAACCGTCCGCCAGGATCTTCCGCAGGTGCGCCATGTGCGGCAGGAACCGGGTCCACATCGCCTCCAGCACCACGAGCCCCTTCTCCGCCGCGAGGTCCACGATGTCCCGGGCTTCCCGTGCGTTGATTGTGAAGGGCTTCTCCACGAGCACGTGCTTGCCGGCATTCAGGGCCAGGAGCGCGTTGGCGTGGTGGAAGACGTGCGGCGTGGCCACGTACACCACGTCCACGTCGGGGTCGGCAACCAGGTCCTCGTAACTGCCGTAGGCGGTGGCAATGCCGTACCTGTTGGTGAACGCCCTGCTTGTTTCGAGGGACCGCGAACCGGCGGCCTGGACGGTGAATCCATTGTCGAGGAGATCCTGGACCTGCAGTCCGGCGATGAAGCCGGTGCCGAGGATCCCCCAACGGAGCTGTCCGTCGGAGGTGCCGCTGTTGTGGTTGGGCATGTCAGTCCTTGCTTGCGAAGGCGGCGTCGAAGCTGGCGGTGGAGGCGGGGAAGTCGTACTTTTTGAGGGCGGCGAGGGCTTCGGGGGCGCCGTGGAGGCGGTCCATGCCGGCGTCTTCCCATTCGATGCTGATAGGGCCTTCATAGCCGATGGCGGCCAGGGCGCGGAAGGAGGCTTCCCAGGGGACATCACCGCGGCCGGCGGAGACAAAGTCCCAGCCGCGGCGGGGGTCGCCCCAGGGCAGGTGGGAGCCGAGGACGGTGTTGCGGCCGGTCTGGCGGACCTTGGTGTCCTTGCAGTCCACATGGTAGATCCGGTCCTTGAAGTCCCAGATGAAGGAGACGGGGTCGATGCCCTGCCACATCATGTGCGAGGGGTCCCAGTTCAGGCCGAACGCCTCGCGGCGGCCGATCGCTTCGAGGGTGCGGATGGTGGTCCAGTAGTCGTAGGCGATCTCAGAGGGGTGGACTTCGTGGGCGAAACGGACCCCGCATTCGTCGAAGACGTCCAGGATGGGGTTCCAGCGGTCGGCGAAGTCCTGGTAGCCGGAGTCGATGACTTTTTCCGGGACGGGCGGGAACATCGCGACGTACTGCCAGATTGAGGAACCGGTGAAGCCGACGACGGTATCCACGCCGAGCGCCCTGGCGAGCCGGGCGGTGTTTTTCATTTCCTCGGCGGCCCGGGTGCGGACACCTTCGGGGTCGCCGTCACCCCAGACCCGGGAGCGGACGATGCCCTGGTGCCGGAAGTCAATGGGGTCATCGCACACGGCCTGGCCGGTGAGGTGGTTGGAGATGGCCCAGACCTTGAGGTTGTACTTGTCCAGGATCCGAAGCCTGGAGTCCACGTAGCCGGGTTCGTCCCAGCGCCAGGCATCCAGGTGGTCGCCGGACACTGCGATCTCCAGTCCGTCATAACCCCAGCCGGACGCCAGCTTTGCGACTTCCTCGAACGGCAGGTCGGCCCACTGGCCGGTGAACAGGGTGAACGGGCGGGGCATTTCAGGCTCCTTCGGCTGGCAGTTTGATCAGGGTGCTTTGAGCGGCGGCGGATTCCTCGACGGCGTCCAGGATGTATTGGACGTTCAGTCCGTCCTCGAACGACGGCGAGGGCGGGGTTCCGTCCTTGATGGCGGTGAGGAAGTCCCGGATTTGGTGTGTGAAGGTGTGTTCCCATCCGATGATGTGCCCCTGCGGCCACCATGCCTCGAGGTAGGGATGGTCAGGTTCGGTCACGAGGATCCGGCGGTAGCCCTGTTCCCGGGCCGGGGCGGTGGCATCGAGGAAGCGGAGTTCGTTGAGGTTCTCCAGGTCGAACAGGATGGCGCCCTTGTCGCCGTAGATGTCGATGGTGAGGCTGTTCTTCCGGCCGGTGGCCACCCGGGAGGCCTCGACTGAGGCGATTGCTCCGGAGGCGAGGGACAGGGTTGCCCACGCGGCGTCGTCGACCGTTACGTCCTCCGGGCCGTCCGGGCCCGGTCGCCGGTCCACGAAGGTCCGCAGCCTGCCGCTGACTTCCGTGACCTGGTCCCCAAGGAGGAACAGGACCTGGTCGACGGCGTGCGAGGCGATGTCGCCCAGGGCCCCGGAGCCGGCGGTTTCCTTCCGCAGCCGCCAGGTCATGGGAGCCTGGGGGTCCATGAGCCAGTCCTGCAGGTAGGCGGCGCGGACGTGCCGGACGGTGCCCACCCGGCCATCGGCGATCAGTTTCCTCGCCAAGGCGAGGGCGGGGACGCGGCGGTAGTTGAAGCCGACCATCGATTGGATGCCTGCCGCCCGCGCCTTTGCGGCTGCGCCTGCCATGAGTCCAGCCTCGGACAGCGTATTGGCCAGCGGCTTTTCGACCAGGACGTGCTTGCCGGCTTCGAGTGCGGCGACGGCAATGTCGGCGTGCATCCAGCCCGGGGCACAAATGTCCACAATGTCGATATCGTCCCGGCTGATGACCGAACGCCAGTCCGTGGCTGAATCAGCCCAGCCGTACTTCCCTGCAGCTTCGGCCACAGCGGCGGCGTCCCGCCCCACCAGCACTTTCTGCTCCACGGCAGGGACGTCAAAGAAACCGGCTACGTTCCGCCACGCGTTCGAATGTGCCTTGCCCATAAAGGCGTAGCCGATCATCGCGACGCCCAGCGGACTGGTGTTGCCCGTGCGCGGGCTCATGCGTCCGTTCCAAGGGTGGGTGTCTCCGGTGCCCAGTCTTCGGGAAGGGCCGGGGAGGCCGGGGCGTTGCTTGCGACCCCGACGAAGGTGCCGGATTCCATGGATTCGGCGATGGAGACCATGCTGTCCAGGACATGGTAGGCCAGTTCTCCGGTGGCACGGTGGGGGACACCGGCACGGAGGGAGCGGGCCATGTCCAGCACGCCCATGCCACGGCCGTTCGCCGGTCCGGTGGCCGGGATGCTGGTCCAGTCCTGGTCGCCTGCGCGCCATAGCCTAATGTCGCCGTCGAACATGTTGGGATCCGGCAGGGAGATGGTGGCCTCGGTGCCGGTGATCTCCACGAAGCCCATCCGGACCCGGGGGGACTCGAAGGAGAAGACGCTGTGCGAGGAGGCGCCGGATTCGAACTGCGCCATCGCCGAAACGTGGGTGGGCACCTCCACCGTGAACTCCTCGCCCGCCTTGGGGCCGGAGCCAATCATCCGGACGTCCTTGGCCTTGGATCCGACGGCGGCCACCTTGCGGATGGAGCCGAAGGCCTGGACCAGGGTGGTGAGGTAGTACGGACCCATGTCGAACAGCGGCCCGGCGCCGTACTGGAAGAGGAATGCGGGGTTGGGGTGCCAGGATTCCGGGCCGGGGGTCTGGAAGGTGGTCATCGCGGTGAGCGGGGTGCCGATGTCCCCGCGCTGGATGAGGCGCAGTGCGGTCTGCAGTCCGGCGCCCAGGAATGTGTCCGGGGCGGTGCCCAGGCGGAGGCCGGCGGCGTCAGCCAGTTTAAGCAGGCCAAGGCCGGATTCCCGGTCGAGGCTGAAGGGCTTCTCGGTCCAGACGTGCTTGCCGGCGTTCACGGCAGCGGTGGCGACCTCCACGTGCGCGGCGGGGATGGTGAGGTTGACGATGATCTCGACGTCCGGGTGCTGCAGTGCCTTTTCGGGCCCGCCCCATTCCGCGATGCCGTACTCCTTGGCGCGTGCCTCCGCGGCCTCCTGGAAGAGGTCGGTGACCACATGGACCTCAAGGTCCGGGAAGGTGGTGAGGTTGTCCAGGTACTGCTTGCTGATGTTGCCGGCGCCGATGACCCCCACGCCTACCGGGCCCTTGCGGGTGGATGGTGCGGGGGTGCTCATGCCTTGATTCCTTCGCCGGAGGCGGTGAGGAAGGACAGGCTCTCGGTGATGCCCTCGAAGATGTCCCCGGAGTAGTCGTCGAATTCCACAACGCCTACCTCGAGTGACGTTGCCGCGGCGATGACCTCCGTTACCGGGAGCCGGCCCTGGCCCGCCGGCTGCTGTGCCTTGGTGTCCGTGGTCAGGGGGCCGTCCTTGATATGGATCAGCTTCACCCGGTCACCCAGCCTGGTGAGGAGGTCCACCGGGTCCTGGCCGCCCACAGCCACCCAGTACGTGTCCACCTCCAGCACCAGCCCGGGATCCAGCAGGTCCGCGAAATACTCCAGCGCCGTCCGGCCTTCGATCGTGGACTCCAGTTCCCACTGGTGGTTGTGGTACCCCACCCGGATGCCGTACCCGGCACCCTTCCGTGCCGCGGCGTTGAGCCGGGCCGCGGTTTCCTGGATGTCCTCCGCGTTCTGCCACTGCCCGGCCGGGACGTACGGCTCGATGACCGTGGTGATGCCCAGTTCCTTCGCCGCAGCGAAAATCCCGTCCTGGTCCTGGCTGAGCAGGGGCGCGTGGCCCGACGGAGCGGTGAGCCCGTTTTCCTTCAGCGCTGCTCCGAGTTCCTTGGCCATGGCCACAAAGTTGTAGGGCTCCACCTGTCCGAACCCGATATCGGCCACCCTGCGGATGGTTCCGGGCAGGTCCCCGGCGATGGCGTCCCGGAGGGTATAGAGCTGTAGTGCGTAGGACATATGTCTCCTGGCGTCGTTGGCATGCGCCGTCCGGTGCATGTCCATCCTCTGCAAAGGTAGGAGGGCTTTTCGCGGACGGTCAAGCATAAGTCGTGCACGTGGGACTAGATCGTCTTGGTCCAGACGCTGTCCGCCTCCGCGCTGCGCTCCACGGCGTGCAGTACCTTCTGCACCTGCAGGCCGTCGGCAAAGGACGGCTCCGGCCGGCGCCGTTCCGCGATGGCTTCCACGAAGTCTTTTGCCTGGTGGGCGAATCCGTGTTCGTAACCCAACGTGTGCCCCGCAGGCCACCAGGCGGACAAATAGGGGTGCGCGGGCTCGGTGACCATGATGTTGGTGAACCCTTGGCGGGTGTCCGGTGCCGTGGCGTCGTAAAAACCGAGTGAGTTCATGTTCTCGAGGTCGAAGGAGACGGCGCCGGTTGAGCCCGCAACCTCGATACGAAGCGCGTTTTTCCGGCCGGTGGACATCCGGGTGGCTTCGAACGAACCCACCGCGCCGCCGTCGAAACGGCCAGTGAAGAGCGCGAGGTCGTCCACTGTGACCCGGCCGCGCCCGGCTGAGGCAGTGCCGGCCAGCCCTGAAGCCTGCCCAAGCAGGGGGCGTTCATGGACGAAGGTGTTCAGCAGGCCGCTGACGCCGGTGATCTTCTGGCCCGTGATGAATTGTGCGAGATCCACTGCGTGCGCGCCGAGGTCCCCGAGCGCTCCGGACCCGGCATGGTCTTTCTGCAGCCGCCAGGTCAGCGGCGCTCCGGGGTCCACCAGCCAATCCTGCAGGTACGCCGCACGTACCTGGCGGACCTCGCCAATCGCTCCCGACTGCACCAGGTCCCTGGCAAAAGCCGCCGCAGGAACACGGCGGTAGGTGAAGCCCACCATGGCGAAGACGTCATTCCCGGCCCGGTCGGAGGCTGCAGCCATGGCCTCGGCTTCTTCAAGCGTGTTTGCAAGCGGCTTCTCGCAGAGCACGTGCTTGCCCGCTTCCAGGGCGGCAATGGCGATCTCCGCGTGCGAGCCGCCGGGCGTCACAATGTCGACGACGTCGATGTCGTCACGGGCGATGGCTGCCCGCCAGTCGGTGTCCCACTCCTTCCAGCCCCATTTCCCCGCCGATGCCTCCACACCGCGGGCATTGCGTCCCACCAGCAGGGTCATCTCCGGCCTGGCCGGCAGGTCATGGAACCGCGGGGCAACCCGCCATCCCTGTGAATGGGCAGCACCCATAAATCCGTTCCCGATCAGGGCAACCCTCAGGGATGGTACGTCGTTCAGCATTGTTTCCTCTTTGTCCGGCGGATGGTGGTGAAGCAGTTGGATGGGTGTGGGGCTCCCTGCCGGGGGCAGGGAGCCCCACACCCGGCGGTCCTACGACTCGAAGCCGGTGGGCAGGTACTGCTCAACGTTCTCGCTGGTGACAACCGGCGCGTTGAGGACGATGCGCTTCGGAACTTCCACTTCCACAAGGTCGCTCATGGCCTTGCCCTGGACTACCAGACGGGCCAGGCGGATGCCGTCAGCGGCCTGGGTGGAGGGGTAGATCACGGTTGCGTCCAGGACGCTCTCGTCGGACTGGATCTCGCGCATGGCGTTGGCCGATCCGGCTCCGCCCACCATGAAGAACTCCTTGCGGCCGGCATTGTCGATGGCAGCCAGCACGCCGATGCCCTGGTCATCGTCATGGTTCCAGATGGCGTCGATCTTCGGGGCTGCGGACAGCAGCTGCGAGGTGGCCGCTTCGCCGCCCTGGACGGTGAAGTCGGCTGCAACGCGGTTGTCCACGTTAAGGCCGCATGACTCCAGGGCGTCGGCGAAGCCCTTGCTCCGGTCCTGGGTCAGCGGCAGTGAGTCGATGCCGGCGATCTCCGCCACGACTGCATTCTTGTTGTCTCCGAGCTTTTCGCAAATGTAGGTTCCGGCGCTGACGCCCATTCCATAGTTGTCGCCCAGGATGGTGGTGCGCGCCGCGAACGGACTGGAGAACTCGCGGTCAACGTTGATCACGGGAATGCCGGCTTCCATCGCCTGCGTGGCAACCGGCGTCAGCGCGGCGCCGTCGGTGGGCAGCAGCACGATGGCGTCCACCCGGTCGTTGATGAACTGCTCCACCTGGCTGATCTGCAGGTTGGCGTCGTTGGTGCCCTCGGCGACCCGCAGGTCGATGTCCCCGTACTTCTTTGCTTCCGCAATAGCTGCTGAGTTGATGGCGCCAAGCCAGCCGTGGTCAGCCGCCGGTCCCGAGAAGCCGATGACTACGGTGTCACCCTGGGCCTGGTTGCCTTCGACCGATGCATTGGTGGGCCCCGCGTTGGTACCGCTGTCACCTTCCGTGCATCCGGTAACAAGGGCGCCGACAGCAAGAAGGGCAGCGGTGGTGACGAGCATCTTCCGGCCCGTACGAACTGCAAGCATGTGTTTCTCCTCAATGAGTTAGGTGCGTCTTCGCCTGCTGCAGCATGCTCTTTCATGCCCGCTAGTGTGCGTGACTGCTGTCACAATAACAGAAGATTGGCATAAATCGACGACCTTGTACCGATCGCCGACATAATGTGTTAGGTTCATCGCATGTTCGAAGAAGATCAGCCACGGCCGTTGCTCGAAGTCCGGGGACTCACCAAAGGATTTGCTGGAGTGCAGGCGCTTAAGGGTGTCGATCTGCAGGTGCTTCCTGGAGAAGTCCATTGCGTTATGGGACAGAATGGAGCCGGCAAATCCACCCTCATCAAAACCCTCTCCGGCGTCCACCAGCCCGACAGTGGCGAGATCCGCTGGGAGGGCAAAGCGATTACACTTCCCCGCCCCACAGCGGCTCTCGACCTGGGCATCGCCACGATGTACCAGGAGCTCGACGTCGTTGACGGGCTTTCTGTGGCCGAGAACATCTTCCTCGGCCACGAGCGGGCAACCGGCGGCGTCCTCCATGTGAAAAAGGCGAACGCCATTGCCCGGACCCTCCTCAAGCGGCTGGGCCATGGCGGCCTGTCGCCGTCCACCGAAGTGGGCACCCTGTCCGCGGCCAACAAGCAGATCGTCAGCATGGCCCGCGCACTGTCGCGGGACACCAAGCTGATCATCATGGACGAGCCGAGCGCCATCCTTGACTCCGGAGAGGTTTCCAACCTGTTCCGCGTGGTCCGTGAACTCACAGCGCAGGGCATCGCCGTCGTCTACATCTCCCACCGTCTCGAGGAAATCCGCCAGATCGGCGACCGCATCTCCGTGATCAAGGATGGGCGCAGCACGGCAAACGGCCTGAGCGTCACGGATACACCAAAGTCCGAACTCATCCGCCTGATGACGGGCCGCGACGTCGAGAACGTGTTCCCGGAGAGGAAACCGGTCCCGGTGGATGCCCCGGTAGTGCTCGAAGTGGACAACCTGGAGCTTCTTGGGCACTTCGACAAAGTGAGCTTCACTGTGCGGGCCGGTGAAATCCTTGGTTTCGCGGGACTTGTCGGCTCCAAGCGATCCGAAATCCTCGAGACCATCTACGGTGCGCGCAAGGCTTCGTCGGGGAAGGTTTCCGTACAGGGCAAGGTGCTCCGGCCCGGCTCGGTGACGTCCGCTGTGAACGCCGGGATTGGCCTTTCACCCGAAGAGCGCAAGAGCCAGGGGCTGATCCTGGATGAGCCAATCTTCAAGAACGTGACGCTCTCGACCTTCGAGCGGTTCGCGCGCGGCGGGTACTTGAATGAGTCTGCTGAGCGTGGGGCAGCCCGTGAGCAAATCGCTGCGCTGGAGCTGCGCCCGGCTGATCCGGAGCGTCCTGCCCGCACGCTATCAGGCGGAAACCAGCAAAAGATCCTGCTCGCCCGCTGGCTGGTCCACGGCACCTCGGTGCTGTTGCTGGACGAACCCACCAGGGGTGTGGACGTGGGTGCACGCGCTGAGATCTACGCCCTCATCCGCAAACTTGCGGCAGCCGGAACGGCGATCATCGTAGTGTCCAGCGAAATAGAGGAAGTTTTGGGCCTCGCTGACAACGTCCTGGTCATCGACGACGGCAAAGTCCTCACCCAAGCGAAAGCAAGCGAAATCGACGAGCACGGAGTGCTCGACCTCGTCATGAAGGGAAGTGCCGCGTGAGCGAGCAGAACACCAAAGTGGCTGAGCCGGTCATCAAGGCCCCGGCCGGCCACACCACATCCAAGGCAAACCCCCTCCAAAGCTTCCTGAAGGGGCCCGCCGGCCGGAGCCTGGGGCTGGTGATCGCCCTTGCGCTGCTCTTCGTGGTTGGTGCCGTCACCAGTGGAGACCGGTTCCTCAACTTCGAGAACATGCTCACCATCTTCCGGTACGCCTCGATCATTGGTGTCATCAGCATCGGCGTCACATTCGTCATCACAGCGGGCGGCATCGATCTTTCCGTGGGTTCGGTCCTGGGCCTGACCACCGTTATCGCCAGCCTGACCAGCGTCCAGATGGCTGCCACTCAATCGTCCTGGATCCTCATGGTTCTTGTCGCACTCGCCGTTGGCGTGGTCGCCGGCCTTATTAACGGAGTGGTGATCGCCTACGGCAACGTGGTGGCCTTCATCGCCACTCTCGCCATGCTGGTAGGGGCACGAGGACTTGCCGAACTCATCTCCGGGCGCAGCACCCAGATTGTAACCAACCGGGACTTCCTGCGGGTCATGCGCGCCGAAGTCCTGGGCGTCCCGCTCCTGATCTGGATCTTCGTCATCGTGGCAATCGCGGGATGGTTCCTCCTCAACCGCACCACCTTCGGGCGCCGCACAATTGCCATCGGCGGAAACCTGGAAGCAGCCCGGCTGGCCGGCATCAAAGTCAAGCGCCACCTCGTCTACCTGTACGTGCTTGCCGGACTCGCAGCAGGCATCGCCGGCGTCATGATGCTTGGCCGCACCACAGCGGGCACCTCCACGCACGGCCTCCTTTACGAACTCGACGCGATTGCCGCCGTCGTTGTTGGCGGAACGCTCCTCATCGGCGGGCGGGGAACGATCATGGGCACAGTCCTGGGCGTGCTGATCTTCAGCACGCTGACCAACGTCTTCACCCAGAACAACCTGGACACCTCCGTCCAGGCGCTTGCGAAGGGCCTGATCATCGTGGTGGCAGTCCTCCTGCAGCAGCGTTTTGCAGCGCGCGGGCCGCGCAAAAGGGAAAAGCCAGGCCTGCGGACGGCCGCGTAAGGCGTAGGGCCTGGGCCGGGGGCGACGAAGTGGAGGGGCTGAAGTGGGATTCCTGAACGCGGACTACGCACCGAGCGGCAGCGCGGACCTCGGGCTCGTCGAGGATACGCTGCAGCAGTTCTTCGCTGACGCCAAGCTGCGGGCCGTCTCGGTGGACCCGGCCTACCTCCACCTCGGCGGAACGGACTTTTCCAGTGCCGCAGTGCAGGGAGCGTCGTCTCCCTGCCGAATCTCTCCCTGATTGTCCTCGAGACTTCTGCGGATTCTCGTCCTCGCGGCGTTGGCGGATCCAGACGCTGCTGCGCACCCCCCGGAACCCGCGGTCGGGGGAGAACGTGCCCTTGACTCGGCCCTCTCCATGAGAACCGGAGGGGAGGGGCTAAAGCGAACAATGCCGAGACTGCGTGCCCGGGGTTCCGTCCGTCTCGGATACCGGCCTGTTTCGTCGAAAGGTGTGCTGTAATTAGTCGATGAGTGACATAAGTACCTTCAATGGATTGGGTTCGTCGGGGGCAAGCGAGCTGTTTCAGATTCTTCGTGATGGACGCCCGCGCACCCGGACCGAGTTGGCGGAACAGATGGGGCTAGCCCGGTCCACCATCACGCTCCGTATCGAGGCGCTCATGGAACTGGGGCTTGTCGGCTTTGTGGACGACGCCGTCTCGACGGGGGGCCGCCCCTCTTCCCGGATCGCGCTGAAGGCGGGCAGCAAAATTGTGCTGGGAGTGGATATCGGCGCCTCCCACCTGCGCCTTGCTGTTACGGACCTCGCGGGACACCGCTTGAAGCAGGCAGGGCGCTCCATCGAGGTAACCAAGGGCCCTGACGTCGTCCTGCAGGCCGTTGTTGAGCTCGCTGCCGAACTCCTCGAAGACTCCGGAAGGGACATGGCAGACCTCCTTGCCATTGGCATCGGGCTGCCCGGGCCAGTGGAGCACAGGACAGGCAGGCCTATCAATCCTCCGATAATGCCCGGCTGGAACGGCTTCGACGTCCCGGGCTACCTCCAGGGCCATTTCCAGGTTCCAGTCCTCGTGGACAACGACGTGAACATAATGGCGTTGGGCGAGCGAAATGTTGCCTGGCCGAACGTGGACGACCTCATCTTCGTGAAAGTTGCGACAGGCATCGGCTCAGGCATCGTCTCCAGCGGCATGCTGCAGCGCGGCGCAGACGGAGTTGCCGGGGATATCGGACACATCCGGGTGCATAACGGTTCCGGGATCCCTTGCCATTGCGGAAATAAGGATTGCCTCGAAGCAGTGGCGTCAGGGCCTGCGGTGGCGACGAAGCTCCGCGCGCTGGGCCTGGAAGCGAACACCAGCGAGGACGTTGTGCGGCTGGTCGGTGCCGGGGCGACAGAAGCGGTGCACGCTGTCCGCCAAGCGGGACGGGATGTGGGTGAGGTCCTTTCAGCCTGCATCAGCCTGACCAACCCGTCTGTGATCATCATCGGCGGGTCCATGGCCCTAACGGGCGAACACTTCATAGCGGGCATCCGCGAGGTGGTTTACTCCCGAACAATCCCGCTGGCCACCCAGCACCTCCAGATCGTGCAGTCCACCTCCGGATTGGATGCAGGCGTACTTGGCGCTAGCATGCTGGCGATTCATCATGCCATGTCCCCGCAACGCATCGACGCCATGGTAATGGCGTTATCCGGTGCCGCTGCAGGTTAGGGTCGAACTTGTTTCTCATAGTCCTTAGACTTCCGCTCAGAAGGCAACAAAACCGGAAATAGTGTGCAAGTCAGAAGCCACGTCAACGTAGGCAATTTCGAGGACGGGCCGCCGTCGCCCGGCAGGTCCGGAGCAAACACTGATAGCTTGGGCTTCGGAGCGGCAATGAAGCGCGCGACATTAGTGAATTCGGGCAGCAATACAAGGCACGCCTCCACCAAGACTGCTTGCCCGGGGGGCCTGGCCTGCTTGTGCTGTGCTGTCAGACTGAAATGGTGCGAACGGGCGAGCCCGCCAGCCATGCGGTTACGTCCTCAAAGGCGCCGCCGTAGAACTGCCGGTAGCTTTCCTGGGTGACATATCCGAGGTGCGGGGACAGGACCGTGTTCGGCGCCGCCAGCAGCGGATGCCCGGCCGGCAGGGGTTCCTGGTCGAACACATCCAGGGCTGCACCGCGGATCCAGCCCTGGCTAAGTGCGCGGATCAGCGCGTCCTGGTTTACGAGCGGTCCCCTGGCCGTGTTGACCAGGATGCCTTCGGGGCCAAGCAGCCGCAACTCGTCTTCGCCCACAGTGTTCTCGGAGCGTGGGGAGAGCCGCAGATGGAGCGTGGCCACGTCCGATAGCCGGAACAGTTCCTCCTTTGACACCAGCCGGGCTCCAGCCTCCGCTGCTGCCTCGGCCGTCAGGTTCTGGCTCCATGCCACCACCTCCATGCCGAATGCCTGCCCGTAGCCGGCCACCCGGCGGCCAATTTTCCCCAGCCCCACGATGCCCAGCGTCTTGCCTGACAGCTCGAAGCCGACGGTGGACTGCCAGGTCCCGGCCCGCAGTGAGTTCTCTTCAGCGGGAAGATGCCGCGCCGCGGCGAGGAGCAGGGCCCAGGTCAGTTCCGGAGCGGCGGTGGGGGACCCGGGAGTGCCGCAAACTGTCACTCCATGCTCTGCAGCGGCGGCAAGGTCGATGGAGGCGTTGGCCATCCCGGTGGTCACCAGCAGTTCGAGGGCCGGCAGCTTTTCAAAAACCTCCCGGGGGAACGCGGTGCGTTCCCGCATGGCGACAACGATGGCCACGTCCGCCAGCGCCGAGACCAGGGCGTCCTGTGAGGCAAAGGGTTCCCGGAACGTGGTGATGGTGACGCCCTCGGCCTCGAGTGCCGCCCAGTCCGCGAAGCCGTGCGCCACGGCCTGGTAGTCGTCGAGGATGGCAAGGCGGTGCTGCATGGCGGTGTCCTTCGTCCCGGAGTTCCTGCGTGATGTTTATCGTATGGCAGGTGCCCGTAAGGAATGCGGAACCCCGCAGCAGTAAGCGTGATAGCAATGGAACTGATGAAAACTCCGTATCCCGCTCTTCGCCGCATGAGCGGCCGGTCCCTCGCCCGACTTCCCCACAGCTGGATCCTGCTTGCCTGCATCGGTTTGCTGGCGTTGAACCTGCGCGGTCCGTTCGTGGCAGTTGCGCCCGTGGTTGGCCTGATCCAGGCGGAGCTGGCCTTTTCACCTGTCATGCTGGGGCTGCTGACCAGCATCCCCGTCCTCTGCTTCTCCCTGGCGGCACCGCTGGCTTCCCTGGCGGCGAGGAAGTTCGGGGCCGAGTTCGCGGTGACGCTGACCATCCTCGGAGTGCTGGCGGGGGTTCTGGTGCGCTCCGCGGGCGGGCCGGTGCTGGTGGTGGCAGGAACGGTGTTAATCGGGGTGGCCATTACGGTGGGCAACATTGCCGCGCCCCTGATCATCCGCCGCGACTTCGCCCCCAGGCGGCAGGGGACCGCGATGGGAATTTACACGGCAGCCCTGAATATCGGCTCGTTCCTGACGTCTGTGCTCACAGCGCCACTGGCAGCCGTTGCGGGATGGCGGTTCGCGCTGGGTTCCGTTGCCGTGGTGGCCGTAGCCGCCGTCGTGGTCTGGACCCTGGCTGTGGGGCCCCGGAGCGCATTCCTGGCATCGGCGGAGGACGGCCGGAACAGCAGCCGGCACCGCCTGGCCGGAACCGGCTGGATCACCGCGGGACTGACTGCCGGCTTTGGCGGACAGGCATTCTCCTACTACGGCGTGACGGCCTGGTTGCCCAGCTACCTGCACGACGAGCTGGGCATGACCGCCGCCGAGGCCGGCGCCGCTTCCTCGATCTTCCAGATCCTGGCGATCGTAGGCGCCCTGGGGGTGCCTTTCGCCGCCAAATTCATGAGTACGACGGCGGTGGCCATCACCGTGGGAGCGTTGTGGACGGCCGTGCCGGCCGGGCTGCTGCTCGCGCCGCAGCTGTGGTGGCTGTGGTCCGTGGCAGGCGGCATCGCGCAGGGCGGCGGCATCACCGTCATCTTCATCGCCATCATCCGGCTGGCAAGCGACCAGGCGTCGGCGGGCCGGATGTCCGCCACCGTCCAGGGACTCGGTTACGCCCTTGCTGCCGTGGGGCCGCCCCTGGTTGGCTTTGTCCATGACGCATCGGGTTCCTGGACCCCTGCCCTGTTGGTCATTCTCGCCTCGGTGCTGACTTTCTTCATCGCCACCACCCTCTCCGTGCGGAAGGTGCCGAAGGGGCGCTAGACACTGTGGGAGAGGGTTCCGCCGCCGGGCCGGCGCCCCGGATTTTGGGGGTGCCTGTTGCGAGTGGGCGTGCCGGCCCGGTGACGGACATCTGGTTAGGCTGCGGCGAGTTCCTCCATTGTTGTCCTTTCCCGTGCTTCGGTGAGGTAGCGGGCGTAGGCGGGGAGGGTGAGGAAGGTGGGGAAGTCCCGGGCCATAGTGACTTCTTCGAAGATGTCGCGGGCGTCCTCGAAGCGGTCGCCGTCGAAGCGTTCCAGCCGGGCGAATTCCTCGTCCAGCAGCTCCTCGACCCACTCGTGGGTGACAATTTCACCGTGGTCGGTGATGGCCCGGGCGTAGATCCACTGCCAGAGCTGTGAGCGGGAGATCTCGGCGGTTGCGGCGTCCTCCATGAGGTTGTGGATGGCCACCGCGCCGTTGCCGCGGAGCCAGGATTCGATGTAGCGGATGCCCACTTCGATGTTGTTGCGGATGCCCTGTTCGGTGATGTTGCCGTGCAGTGAGGCGATGTCAATCAGGGCGCGGTCGTCCGGGGTGACGTCCTCGCGGAGCTTTCCGAGCTGGTTCGGCCTGGTGCCCAGGACGCCGTCGAACACCTCGCGGCAGATGGGCACCAGGTCCGGGTGGGCCACCCAGGAGCCGTCAAAGCCGTCGTTAACCTCGCGGGTTTTGTCCGCGCGCACTTTGTCGAGGGCGTTGGTGTTGGCCTCGGGGTCTTTTCGGTTGGGGACGGCTGCTGCCATGCCGCCGATGGCCATGGCGCCGCGTTTGTGGCAGGCGCGGACCAGCTGTTCGGTGTAGGCGCGCATGAAGGGTGCGGTCATGGTCACCTGGGCCCGGTCGGGGAGGACGAAGCGGGGGCCGCGGGTGCGGAAGTTTTTGATGATGGAGAAGATGTAGTCCCAGCGGCCGGCGTTCAGGCCGGAGGCGTGGTCGCGCAGTTCGTAGAGGATCTCTTCCATTTCGAAGGCTGCGGTGATGGTCTCGATCAGGACGGTGGCGCGGATGGTGCCTTGCGGGATGTCCAGGAGGTCCTGGGCGAGGATGAAGATGTCGTTCCAGAGCCGGGCTTCGAGGTGGTTTTCGATCTTGGGCAGGTAGAAGTAGGGGCCCTTGCCCTGGGCCAGGAGGCGTCGGGCGTTGTGGAAGAAGTACAGGCCGAAGTCCACGATGCCGCCGGCGATGGGTTCGCCGTCGATGAGCATGTGCTTTTCGGGCAGGTGCCAGCCGCGGGGGCGGACCACGATGGTGGGCAGGTCGCCGGCTGGCTTCAGCTTGTATTCCTTGCCCTCGTCGGTGGTGAAGTCGATGCGGCGTTCCAGGGCGTCGGTGAGGTTCAACTGGCCCTTGATGACGTTGCGCCAGGTGGGGGTGGAGGAGTCTTCCATGTCCGCCAGCCACACCTTCGCGCCGGAGTTCAGGGCGTTGATGGTCATCTTCCTGTCCACCGGGCCGGTGATCTCCACCCGCCGGTCCTCCAGCCCGGGGGCCGGGGGAGCTACCCGCCAGGAGGGGTCGTTGCGGATGTGCTCGGTTTCCCGGAGAAAGCGCGGGTCCTGACCTGCTGCAATCTCTGCACGCCGGGTCCGACGTGCCTGCAGCAGTTCCTGCCGCCGGTCGGCGGTGGCCCGGTGCAGCCTGGCAATGAAGGCCAGGGCGTCCGGGGTCAGCACCTCGTCCTGCCGGCACACGGGCTGCGCGGTCATGGTGATGCCGTTGATGGTGAAGCTGTCAGTAAAGCTGTTCATGGGAGTTCTCCTTGAAAGGTCCCAACTGGGTAGCAGTAAGTGTCGTTATGACCCTCCAAAACGACACTTACTGCTACTTACTTGGGGAGGGGCGGCTGGGGACTAGTGGAACTGGCCTTCTTCGGTGGATCCCACCAGGGCCAGGGTGGATGCGTTCGGGTTGAGCGCGGTGGAGATGGTGTCGAAGTAGCCGGTGCCGACTTCGCGCTGGTGTTTGGTTGCGGTGTAGCCGCGGGATTCGGAGGCGAATTCCTTTTCCTGGAGTTCGACGTAGGCACTCATGCCTTCGCGGGCGTAGCCGTGGGCGAGGTCGAAAATCGAGTAGTTCAGGGCGTGGAACCCGGCCAGGGTGATGAACTGGAAGGTAAAGCCCATGGCACCGAGTTCGCGCTGGAACTTGGCGATCGTGGCGTCGTCCAGGTGCTTCTTCCAGTTGAACGACGGCGAGCAGTTGTAGGAGAGCATCTGGTCCGGGAACTCGGACTTCACCGCTTCGGCGAACTTGCGGGCCAGCTCCAGGTCCGGGGTGCCGGTCTCCATCCAGATCAGGTCCGAGTAGGGGGCGTAGGCCTTGGCGCGGGCGATGCAGGGTTCGATGCCGTTGCGGACCTTGTAGAAGCCCTCAGCGGTACGCTCACCGGTGATGAATTCCTGGTCCCGTTCATCGACGTCGGAGGTGATCAGGGTTGCTGCCTCGGCGTCGGTCCGGGCGATCACGACGGTGGGGGTGCCGGCGACGTCCGCGGCCAAGCGGGCCGCGTTCAGGGTGCGGACGTGCTGCTGCGTGGGAATCAGGACCTTCCCGCCCAGGTGCCCGCACTTCTTTTCCGAGGCGAGCTGGTCCTCCCAGTGAACCCCTGACGCGCCGGCCTGGATCATGGACTTCATCAGTTCGTAGGCGTTCAGCGGCCCACCGAAGCCGGCCTCGGCGTCGGCGACGATCGGGACCAGCCAGTCCTTAACGGACTTGATGCCTTCGGCGAATTCGATCTGGTCCGCGCGCAGCAGGGCGTTGTTGATCCGGCGCACCACGGTGGGGACCGAGTTGGCCGGGTAGAGGGACTGGTCCGGGTAGGTGTGGCCGGAGTTGTTGGCGTCCGCGGCGACCTGCCAGCCGGAGAGGTAGATCGCGCGGAGTCCGGCTTTGACCTGCTGCACGGCCTGGTTGCCGGTCAGGGCGCCGAGGGCGTTGGTGTAGCCGCCGGTCTTGTGTTCTTCGCTGAGCTGCTTCCACAGCTTCTCGGCACCGCGGCGGGCCAGGGTGTGCTCTTCGGAGACGCGGCCGCGGAGGCGGACGACGTCGGAAGCTGAGTAGTCCCGGGTCACACCTTCCCAGCGGGGGTTGGCGGACCATTCGAGCTCCAGGGCGGCGGCCTGCTGTTCGGGCGTCTGCGAGGTGGGCTCAAAAGCTGCAGTCATCGTTGATCTCCTTGATTGAGCTCCGGATTCGGTAGGTGGGAACCTCGCCTTTGGGGTTCCCACCGGCTTTTCCGGTGCCGGGTAACTTTTCCGTGACAACTACTTTTCAGCACTTTCAACCCCCTTTCCAGATAAAAACCGTGGAAAGAAACGCACTTCTTCGCGTATTCTTCAGAAATGTCGCCTGCAAGCTGGAACAGGGAAGTTTCACGGCCATTGCCCTCCGGGTCCACGTCTGAACTGGACGTCATCGCACTGGGCCGCCGCGTCCGCCATCTGCGCAAACATGCCGGCATGACGCTCGATGACCTGAGCGCCGCCGTCGGGACCGCCCCCAGCCAGTTGAGCCTGATTGAGAATGGCAAGCGGGAACCCAAGCTGACACTGCTGCAGCACCTGGCAGGGGCGCTCAACATCAGCATTGATCAGCTGCTCGGGGCTGAGCCGCCCAGCCGCCGCACGGCCCTGGAAATCGAACTGGAGCGGTACCAGCGCGGACCGCTTTACGAGTCCTTGAACCTGCCCAAAATCCGCATCAGTTCGCGCCTTCCTCTTGATGTGCTCGAGGCCCAGGTGGGGCTGCTCCACGAGCTGGAACGCAAGATGAATGAGCAGGTGGCCACGCCGGAGGAGGCCCGCCGCGCCAACGGGGAACTGCGGGCCATGATGCGTGAGCGGGGCAACTATTTCCCGGAGTACGAAGTTGAAGCGCAGAAGGTCCTCAAGGAGGTGGGCTACACCACCGGCCCGCTGAGCCAGCACGTTATCGCGGATATCGCCGCGCATCTCGGATTCACCCTGCACCACGTGGGCGATTTGCCGCATTCCACCCGTTCCGTGACGGACTTGAAGAACCGCAGAATTTACCTGACCCAAAATCAGCGGCAGGACCACGATCCCCGGTCCGTGCTGCTGCAGGCGCTCGGCCACTACGTCCTGGGCCATGAAACGCCACGGAACTACGGAGACTTCCTCGCCCAACGGGTGGCCACCAACTATTTCGCCGCCGCGTTGCTCCTTCCCGAGCAGGCGACCGTGGAATTTCTGCAAAAAGCCAAGGCGGCCAAGGAAATCGCGGTGGAGGACATCCGGGACGCTTTCGCGGTTTCCTACGAGACGGCGGCGCACCGCTTCACCAACCTGGCCACCAGGCACTTGGGCATCACAACGCATTTCCAGAAGACGCACCAGAGCGGCATCATCTACAAGGCCTATGAGAACGACGGCGTGAACTTCCCGCAGGACCACACGGGCGCCATCGAGGGCCAGCCGTCCTGCAAAGCCTGGACGTCCCGGGCGGTGTTCGATGTGCCGGACAAGTTCAGTGCCTACAGCCAGTACACTGACACACCGTCGGGCACGTATTGGTGCACCGCCCGCACGGAACGCTCCGCCACAGGTGAGTATTCGCTGAGCATCGGGGTGCCGTACCAGCACGTGAAGTGGTTCCGCGGACGGGAAACCATGGCCCGGGCCACCTCCAACTGCCCGGACCCCACCTGCTGCAAACGCCCGCCGGAAGAGCTCGCCAACGCCTGGGCCGGAAATGCGTGGCCCTCAGCCCGCGCCCACTCGCATCTTCTCGCCGCCATGCCGCCGGGTGCGTTTCCCGGCGTGGACGAGACCGAGGTGTACAGCTTCCTGCAGGCGCACTCGGGCGGCTGAGTAATTCAGCGGCCCGACATCCTAGCCGTGGAGGGCCCGGTAGGCGTCCGCGGCGGCCTGATGCAGGGGCACGCCAGCGGTGTTGATCAGCGTTTCCGGGCTCAGGAACTGCACGCCCAGGCTGGACTGCGGGATCAGTTCGCCGGCATGGTGCACCAGCAGCTGGACGGTCCGCTCTACCGTGGCGGGGTGGGGTCAGCGGGCGCCGCCCTGCCACAGGGCCTCGAACGGGGCCCCGGACGCCAGGCGGTTCCGGATGCCGGCGGTGACAAATTCCTTGGCGGTCCGGGCGGCTTCGAGGGGAGAAGAGCCCTTTGCCAGTTCCGCGGTAACGGCAGCTGCGAGCGAGCAGCCTGCACCGGAGACCGCCACTTCGCCGACCTTGGGCGCAGCCAGGACTTCGAGTGTCTCACCGTCGTAGAAGACGTCGACGGCGTCCGGGCCTTCCAGCCGCACCCCGCCCTTTGCGAGGACTGCGGCGCCGCTGAGCTCGTGGATGCGGACGGCGGCGGCCTTGAGTGACTCGACGTCCGTGATCTCCATACCGGACAGCGATTCCGCCTCGAAGTGGTTCGGCGTCACGAAGGTGGCCAGCGGCAGGATCTGCGCCTTGAGGGCCTGGTCCGTGTCCAGTGCGTGTCCCGGTTCCTGTCCCTTGCAGATCAGCACGGGATCCAGGACCACGTTGCCAAAGCTGTTGTTCTTCAGGGCGCCGGCCACCGTCGCAATGGTGGCGGGGCTGCCCAGCATGCCGATCTTCACGGTGTCCAGCACGGAAGGCGCTCCCGACGCCGGACCGTAGGCCGCCGTGGTCGCCTCCAGTTGGTCCGCGATCACCTGCTGGTCCACCGGCACGAAGCGGTGGTTCCAGCTGTCGTTCGGGTTGAAGGAGACGATGCACGTCAGGTTGGCAATGCCGAAAACGCCGAGTTCCTGGAAGGTCTTCAGGTCGGCCTGCGCGCCGGCGCCGCCGGTCGCCTCGGAGCCGGCGATGGTGAGCACGACGGCGGGGCCGGCCGCGGACGGAGTTGGGTCAACGGAAACGGAAGTCATGTTCCCATCCTGCCATCCGGCGTCGGATGTTTTCCTTGTGTTGCCGTACAGCGGCAGCGGAGCCGGGGTGTTCAGGGCCACAAGGCCGCTTTCAGGTGGCTGGCGGGACGGGCCGGTGGGAGAATGGCCCGACCAGTGCTAATACAGCCGGCCGCCCTCATCAGTGACGGGCATCGAGCGAACCACTTTGAAACGGACTTCCTTCGTGTCATCTGCATCAGGCCGCGACGCCCTGCCCAAAACCACATCCCCGGATGCCGCTGCCCGCTTCGCATCCGTCGGGTCCCCGTACTTCGGCATCATGCTGGCGTTCATGGCGGTGGTGCTGATCCTGTCCAATATCGGTGCCTCCAAGGGCGTGGTCCTGGGACCGATCGTCACCGACGGCGGATTCTTCCTCTTCCCGCTGGCCTACATCCTGGGTGACGTCATCAGCGAGGTGTACGGCTTCAAGGTGGCGCGCAAGGCAATCTTCACCACCTTCGCACTGTCCGTCTTCGCGTCCCTCTGCTATTGGGTGATCATCCTCCTGCCCGGGTTCGATGACGAGTTCGGGGTTTCCAAGCAGGCGGCGCTTGAGGGTGCCCTCGGCCCCGTTCCGCAGATCGTGCTGGCGTCGCTGCTGGCATTCCTTGCCGGCCAAACCATCAACTCCTGGATCCTGGTGAAGATGAAGGCCCGTTCCGGGGAGAAGTCCCTGTGGGCCCGCATCATGGGGTCCTCGGTCGCCGGCGAGGTCGTGGACACCCTGATTTTTTGCAGCTTCGCCGCGTCCGTCATCGGAATCACGGACTTCGGCACGTTCGTGAACTACGTGGTTGCGGGCTTCGTCTACAAGACCCTCGCGGAGTTCATCCTGGTGCCGGTGACCGCGCTGGTGATCCGCTGGATGAAGAGGCGGGAACCCAGCTACGGAGCCGCCGCCTAGGAGCGTTGTGTCGCCGGCACCGTTCCAGCGATTTCGACGGCGGCACCTGGCTGACGTCGGAGGGCCGCCAGGATCCGGTTCTTGAATTCCTGCTCGCGGAACAGGTCCTTCCATTCCACCCGGACAAAGAGCCAGCCATCTTCGGTGAGCGCCTTCTCGCGCCGCCGCTCCTGAAAGAGGACCTCGTTCGTTGGCTTGTAGTCGAAGTACTTGATCTTCCCGTCGAATTCGAGGGCCACCTTTTTCTCTTTCCAGGCGAAATCCAGCCGGTGCCGGCCCAAGCGGCTCCGAATCTCCACCTGGGCGTCCGGCCTTGGCAGTTTCAGCCGGGCAATGAGGTCCCGCGTCAGCGTTTCACCCGCCGATTCAGCCCGGGCATCCGCATTGGCGAGGACCGCCCGGAGGTTTCGTACTCCCCGGTACCCGGACAGCCCGGCTGCAGCAGCGTGCATGACGGCGGCATCCGCACCAATCCGGAGTGCGCTGTCCACAAGAATCAGCGCCTGCCGGTAGTCGAGCATCATGGCGCAGTCCACCACTGTGCGTTCCAGGCTGGTCACCGGGAGCGTGCTGCGGGTAGTGACATCTGCGTCCGTATAAGGCTGGGTATGGCCGCGGACATCCTTGCCAAGGCGCCGACGGGACGGTGACACCCGGAACAAAAGATGAATCAGGTCATCCACGTTCCACAGGAAAAGGCCGTGGAGCCGCGCCGCCGAGGTGTGGCTGTAGATAAAGCCGCCTGCCGACGTCGTCAACGTCCCGTAGGCATGCGCATGGATCAGTTGCAGACTCTGCATCGCGGGGGACTGTTTCTCCCACACGGCAGCGCGGATGTAGCAACCGTGCCGCAGTCGGACGAACTCGCCGCTGATGACCAGATGCCGCCGTCGTCATGTGGAAAACGGCGGGGACGCCGGAACGGTGCGGGGACGCTGTTCCGGTTCAGCGTCCCCGCACCGTTCCGGCGAATTCGACGGCGGGAGGCCGCCCAGGTGCGTCAGGAGTAGTACCGGCCCAGGGTCTCAGCCTTGAAGTCGAAGAACATGCCGGCCTCAATGGCCAGGCGGGCATCGTCCACCATCTTCACCACGAACCGCTCGTTGTGGATGGAGATCAGCGTGGCGGAGAGCATCTCCTTGGCTTTGAACAGGTGGTGGATGTACGCGCGGGAGTAGTTGGCGCAGGTGTAGCAGTCGCAGCCGTCCTGCAGCGGCCCGAAGTCGCGCTTGTACTTCGCCCCGGACAGGTTGAACCGGCCGTACGGGGTGTAGAACGCGGAGTTCCGGGCCACCCGGGTGGGGGAAACGCAGTCGAACGTGTCGGCGCCGTTCTCGATCGCGGTGAAGATGTCGTCCGGCTCCGAGATGCCCAGCAGGTGGCGCGGCTTGTCCTCCGGGAGTTCCTCGTTGCACCACCGGACAATGGTGCCCAGGTTCTCCTTCTCCAGCGCACCGCCGATCCCGAACCCGTCAAAGGGCATGGCACCAAGGTCGCGGCAGGCCTTCCGGCGCAGGTCCTCGTACTGGGCGCCCTGGATCACGCCGAACAGCGCCTGGTACGGCTTGCCCACCCTGGACCCGGTCAAACGGAAGTGCTCCTCTATGCAGCGCAGAGCCCAAAGCCGGGTGCGCTCCAGGGACTCCTCCTGGTAGCGGCGCGAGTTCTGCAGCGTGGTCAGCTCGTCGAACGCGAACATGATGTCCGCGCCGATCTGGTGCTGGACCTGCATGGAGATCTCGGGGGAGAAGCGGTGACGGTCGCCGTTCAGGTGGCTCTTGAACCAGACGCCGTCGTCGTCGATGTGCGCCAGCCGCTCCTTGCCCGGCGCCACGGCGTCGTCCGGGCCGGACGCATCCACGGACTTCATGTCAATGACCTTCTTGAAACCCGAGCCCAGGCTCATCACCTGGAATCCGCCGGAGTCCGTGAAGGTGGGGCCGGGCCAGTTCATGAAGGCGCCCAGGCCGCCGGCCTCGTCCAGGATGTCCGCGCCGGGCTGCAGGTAGAGGTGGTAGGCGTTGGCCAGCAGTGCCTGCGCGCCGAGGTCTGCCATGGATTCGGGCAGCACTGCCTTGACGGTGGCCTTGGTCCCGACGGCGATGAACGCCGGCGTCCGGATCTCACCGTGCGGTGTGGTGATGGTGCCGGTTCGGCCCAGGAACTCCCCGCCGTTCTCCTCTACCTGGATGGCGGACGGCGGGCAGGATTCGGCCAGCCGGGTGCCCACGGTGAAGGAAAACTGTGACTGGGCCGGCAGGGGACTTGCGGGGGGAGCGGCTGCGGGGACGGAAGCGGGGTTGGCTGGCACCGTACCAGTGTGCCAGCAATCGGCCCGGCCCCGGGAAATGGGCTGTCAGCTTACGGGCGGCGACGAGGCGTAGTGCTGCTCCCGCCAGGAGTCCCAGGACGAGCGGATGGCATCCAGCTTCGCGGCGCCCAGGTCATACGTGGAGGCGATGATGAAGGACCCGTCACCCTCCGCCCGGACGTCCTTGATGGCGGGATGGTCGGCCACCACCAGGAGCCCTTCGCCGTGCTCGGCATAGCTGTGTACCGTGACCCCCACCTGGTGGCTGGTGCGGTACCAGACCTTTCCACTGATCTCCTCGCCGGTGCCCAGGGTCAGTTTGTAGGGCTCACCCGGCGCCGGCAGGTTGGCGAGACCAAGCTTCTCGATCGCTGAGCCCTGCCCTTCCGTCAGGTGCAGGAAGAGGGTGTGGCGCCTGCCGTGCGGATGGCGTTCGAGCGCGAAGCGCAGCTGCTGCAGGAACGTGAGCCAGCCCTGGGTGATGTCCTCATCCCAGGCGGCCCACTCCGAGTCGTGGTCCAGGGCGCCGCGTGTCACACTGACCTGGGTGCCGCCCGGAACGGGGCGGAGTTCGAACGTGTCGCCGCCGTGGACGGTCAGGCTGGTGTGGTCCGGGGATTCCTCCACGTCGCCCGAAAAGTAGATCTCCTTGATTTCGGCGTCCAGGTCCTCGGCCTGCCAGCCGTGCCATTGGGCCACCTTGGACGGTTCGCGCAGCATGGTCCAGACCTGCGGTGCGTCGGCGTTGATCAGTACGCTGAGGTTGTTGGTCATAGCCCCGAATGTACAACTCCGGCACGGCCCCGGGTAGGGGGAATTTCCCTACGAACGGACAGCCTCAAGCTCATTGGTGATCCGGCGCTCGAGTTCGGTCATGCCGATGGTCTCCGAGCCTCCGTGGGCGCGCAGGAACAGCAGTGATTCGAGGCGCAGCAGCCGCCATTCCCGCTCGGCGTCCTGGTTGGAGTTGTCGATGGACCGGAAGATTTCCTTGTCGTACAGGTTGGGCTCGTTCAGCGAACGCTGCCGGACCTTGGCCGCCATCCGGGCCTTGAAGGGGTCCGTTTCCTGGTTCTCCGGGGTCCGGATCAGTTTTTCGTACACGGCAGCGCGTTCGTTCTGGCCGTCCTGCCGGCAGATGTAGCTGGCGAGGGCCAGCGATGCCTCCACTGAAGCCCAGCGCCCGGGGTTGCCGTCATAGGGAAGGACGGTCAGGAGGTCGGCCACGGCCAGCGCGTGGTCCGCATCCTTAAGTGTGATGAAGAGTTCGTGGGCAAGGTCCGTCAGGTCTTTCAGGCAGCTGCCCGACTTGAAGTTCACGCCCTTGGATAGCCTGTCCGCGAGCAGCAGGACACCCACAGCATCGGGATGTACAGCGGCGGCGGCTTCAACCACCGACTCCGGGGTGCCCTCCGGCGCCGGGATCAGGGCGAGTTCCTTTTCGCTGGGCCCGGTGCCGGCCGGCGGGACAGGCGGCAGGGGAGGCACGACGACGGCGGCGGGCGCGGGCGCGTTGGCCGCCTCTTCAACGGGCTGCCCCTGCCGTGGATCCGTTGATTGCCCGGCTTCAGCCGGCTGCCCGCCCTGAAGCGGCGGTGCGGCCGCGAGCGGAAGGCGGGTGACGCCGTCGGGCGCTTCGGCGACGACCGTCACCGCGGTGCCGACCGCAATCCGCAAGGTACCGCCTCCGGACAGGCTGGCCAGCACCAGCGCCGGCGCACCGAAATCGTCCCGCTCCACCTCCACCTGGTGGATCTCCGCCGTCCGCTGGCCGTCAGGCAGCAGGATGACGCTACCGGTGGACAGGGTTCCAGCCTGCTGTTCACTATGGTTCGGGGCGGCTGGTGTTTCGGTCATGGGAGTCCTTACGTTCTCTTGCGGTCCGCCCTACAGTCTACAAAGGCGGGCTGACAAAACCGGGGACCCCCAGGTTCCCGGAGCGGCTTAGGATCCTACGCCGGCGAAGGCCAGGGCCTGGCGGATCAGGCTGCCGCGGCCGCCGGAAAACTCCAACTGGACGCCGGGGCTTAGGACTTCTTCAGGGGTCATCCACGTCAGTTCCAGCGCGTCCTGGCGCGGCTCGCACTCGCCGGTGACCGGGATGACGTAGGCCAGCGATACGGCGTGTTGGCGCTCATCGGTAAAACCGGTCTGGGACGGTGCCGGAAAGTATTCGGCCACTGTGAAGGGAACCGGGCTGATGGGCAGCTGGGGGAACGCCAGCGGCCCCAGGTCCTTTTCCATGTGGCGGAGCAGGGCGGCGCGGATGGTTTCGCGGTAGATGACGCGGCCGGAAACGAGCGACCGGACCATGGTCCCGTCCGCGTCGGCCTGCAGCAGGGTGCCTACCTCGTTCACGTACCCCAGGGGATCCAGCCTGACCGGGACGGCCTCCACGTACACCATGGGCAGCCGCCCGCGAGCCTCAAAGAGGTCTTCTTCTGAAAGCCAGCCGGGATTCGGGTCAGGGGTGCGCACGTTCATGGTTAAGTTCTACCCCATGGGAAGGTGCCGGGAGATCCAGACCGTGGCAGGCACCGGGGGCGCGTCGTCCCCGGTCGCGTCGGGGTTGGCGACGTGAAGCGTGCTGCCGAATGCCTCCTCGGTGAGGCTGACCTGGAACCCCGCTGAGGCGAGCCGGTCGCGCAGCGGTTCCAGGGCGCCGTCGTACTCGAAGCCCAGGCCGGACCGCGACGGCCCGGTTGCCGGCCGCACCAGCAGGATCCCGCCGTTCTTGGCCGTGAAGTCCGCCGTTTCGTCGTTGTCCGGCACGGGCCTCGGCCGCGCGCCGATGTGGCGGAGCGTTCGGGCGGCCGCGTCAGCGTCCTCGGTGAACCAGACCCCGACGACGGCCAGCGCCGGGTCCGCACCGCCGCCCTCCGTGCCTGCCGCGGCTTTGTCAGCCAGGAAGCTGAACCCGTCCGGAGCGGTGATCCGGCAGGCATCGCCGTGATCCACGGTGACCAGTTCGGCTGGCGTGGTCCCTTCCTCCTGCGCGGCGAGGTTGGTGCGGCGGGCGAACTCGGCCAGGTCGCCAACCTCAACGGCCAGGGCCGTGGTCCCGTCCTCGGCCGCCCCGCCCGGTACCTCGTGGACTGCCAGCCGCCCGGCCCCGGCATCATAGACGCGGAAGCCGCCGTCGCCCTCGGTCAGGACCAGCCCCAATGCGGTGAGCAGCCGCTCCCAGGACTCAATGTTCGACGTGAAATGGAGGGGACGGACGCGGAGCATGGCACTGACCTTCATCTCGGCAACGGGACGTAAGGCCATGATGCCACGGGCGGAACCGAAAGGCGGCGGAACTTGTGCCCTGCGGCTGCAGGGGCAGAATAGGCCACATGGCCGTGGAACTCGAGGAACTGCTGGTGCCTGACGCCGCCGCCTGGCGGGCCTGGCTGGAAGCCAACCACAAAACCAGTCCGGGAGTATGGCTGGTCCTGCACAAGAAGGGCGGCAAGGTGACCGGACTGGACTACGCGGCCGCGCTGGATGAGGCGCTGTGCTTTGGCTGGATCGACGGCCAGGCCAGGCGCAGGGACGACCAAAGCTCCTGCCAGCGCATGACGCCGCGCGGTCCCCGCAGTGCCTGGTCCGCCAGGAACGTCACGTATATCGCCCGGCTGGAGGAAGCCGGAAAGATGACCGACGCCGGGCGTGCAGTTGTGGAGGCGGCGAAAGCCGACGGGCGGTGGGACAAAGCCTATGCCGGGCAGGCGACGGCGGAGGTCCCCGATGACCTTGCCGCAGCGATCGCCGCGGTTCCCGCGGCCCAGGCGATGTTTGACGTGCTCACCAGGACCAACCGGTTCGCCCTGATCTACCGCACGAATGCCGCGAAGCAGGCGGCCACCCGCGAGCGCCGGATCGCAGAGTTCGTACAGATGCTGGCCCGCGGCGAGACCCCGCATCCGCAGAAGAAGCGCCCGAAGGATCCTCGCTGACCTTCCCCGCCAGAGTTTTTGTCCAGATATGCAGGGATAAACGCGCTGGAAGTCTGCATATGTGGACAAAAACTCTTCAGGCGGGACAAGGGGGATTCGGGATCCCGATAAGGGACCGGTAAAATCTATGGTTCATTTGCGCTGGTGCCGTTCCCCATCCCGGGGGACGGCACTTGTGCGTTCAGCGACGGAAATGTAGCCATGACCCGGAATCCCCTCGGTACCGTACTGCCCGCCCTTCATAATTTCGCCCGCCGGAACCGCGTCCTCCTCTGGACGGTGGCCGCCATCGTTGTACTGGTGCTGGCAGTGCCCCTGGTCCTGGCCGGAAATATGCGGTCCGGTCCCGTCGGGATTGCCGGCCGTGCCCTGGAAAGCGTGGCGGCAGCCCAGTCGGTGGCGAAGGACCAAAGCGGCGGGTACGCGTCCCTCTGGCTTAAGGGAGACGACTCCACCCTGGTTGAGCGCGGCGGCAGCATCAAAACGGAAGGCACCGAGGACCTGCGCAGCATCGAATGCGGTACCGGCTGGCTGGCCGCCACCCGGGTGGAGGGGACGGTTTTCCTCCGCAGCAGCGTGGACGCGAGCATGGAAAAGGACGCCGCCGCCGTCGAACTTCCGGACTGCATCAGCGCAGAAGCCCGCGACGCCCTGCTCACCGACCTGGGCGTGGAGAAGGCCTGGTCCGCGCCGGATGCGGCCAGCCTGGCGGGGCCCGCGGAGGACCCCGGCTTCCGCCCGGCCTACCACCTCACCCCGGACCAGCGCTGGATGAATGATCCGCAGCGGCCGTTCTTCCTGGACGGGCTGTGGCACTACTACTACCTCTACAACGTGGACTACCCCGAGGGAAACGGCACGGAGTGGTACCACGCCACCAGCACAGACCTGGTGCACTGGAACAACGAGGGCGTGGCCATCGAGAAGTTCCGCAACGGCCTGGGTGACATCGAGACCGGGTCCGCAGTGGTGGACACCGAAGGGAGCGCGGGGTTCGGCAAGGGCGCCGTGATCGCGGTCCTGACGCAGCAGCATGAGGGCGTCCAGCGGCAGTCCCTGTTCTACTCCACGGACAACGGCTACTCGTTCCAGAACTATGACCGGAACCCTGTGACGGAAAACCCCGGGGCCGGGCACTGGCGTGACCCGCGGATTGTGCGCGACGACGCCAACAACCAGTGGCTGATGCTGCTCGCGGAGGGGCACAAGATCGGTTTCTACACTTCGAAGGACCTCAAGCAGTGGACGTACCTGTCCGCGTTCGAACGGGACGAGCTGGGCATCCTGGAATGCCCGGACTTCTTTCAGATGGACGTTGACGGCGACCCCGCCAAGCGGACCTGGGTTTTGGCTGCCAGCGCCAACGGCGCGGAGGAGGGCCGGACCACGGGGCTGGCGTACTGGACGGGAACCTTCGACGGCAAGGGTTTCACGGCGGACGGCGGCCACCAGTGGCTCGACGGCGGTTCAGACTTCTACGCGGCCGTCACCTGGGATGACCCGCGGCTGACGGACGGCCAGCGGAAGGCCACCCGGCATGCGATCGGCTGGATGAACAACTGGGCCTACGCCCGGAACCTGCCTACCGGCACGTGGTTTGGAGCGGCTTCGGTGGTGCGGGACCTCCGGCTGACCTCCGACGGCGGCAGGCCGGCTCTGGTCTCCACACCCACCCCCGCCTTGCAGAGCTTGGAGGGCCCGCCCGTGGAGTTGCCTGCCGGCCCGGTGCCTGCGGCAGGAGGCAGGTCGGACGATGGCGCCCTGGCTGTCCCGGACAGCGGTGCGTACAAGGTGGACCTGGAATTCGAGCGGCCGGAATCCGGCGCCGGCGAGGGGCGCTTGCTCCTGCAAAGCGGCGGCAGGACCTACGCCACTGTGGGCTACGACTTCCGCACCGGCAAGGCCTTTGTGGTCCGGGACGGCGACGCCGTTGCGGACGCCGGCAGGGGCAAAGAGGTGGACCCGTTGTACCGTGACGCCCGCGCAGTGGAAGGGCCGAAGGGCGCCGGCACTGTCCGCCTTACCGCTTACGTTGACAGGTCTTCCGTGGAGGTGTTTGTGGATGGCGGCCAAAGCCTGACCTCGCTTGTTTTTCCGCACGGGGGGAAGAAGGAAGCCCGGCTGGTCGCCGACGGCGGGGAAGTGAAGCTTAGGGGCGGCACGGTGACGCCGCTCGCGGGGATCCGCTAGGCAGACCCGCTTGCAGTCCGCCTGCCCCCGTCCAGCCGCACGCTTACCGGTTGATGGCCGCCGCTGCCTCCAGTGTCATCCACGCCTGCAGCTGGGTGGAGAGTTCGACGACGGCGCCCTCCGGATAGGTCGCGACAGCCGGTTGCACGGCATGGATGGAGAAAATGCTCGTGTCCTTGTGCTGCCGGGCGGCTTCGCCGGCGGCCAGGCTGCGCCGTCCTTCCCAGAGCGCCTGCGCCGTGTCCGTGACCAGGCGGGCGGCGGTATCGCGGGTTGCTTGCGGAAGCCTTGCATCGCGCACCGCGAGCGCCAGGTACCGGCACAGGATTCCGGTGAACAGGCCACCGTCGCCCGTGCCGTCGCAGCGGAGGACCTGCGTGCGGTCTGAACTTCCGCCGTCGGACGCGCCGCCAACCCGGGCGGGCACCGTCAGCAGCTGGTCCACTCCCGCCACCACCTCCGCCACCCGGGCGAGGTTGGCGTCCCCGCCCAACTCAAGCAGGGCTCCCAGCACGGGGCCCTGGTTGTAGGTGTACACCGTCCGGTCGATGGTGACGTTGCCGGTAGCGTCCCACCGGGCGCCATCGAGGTAGAGCGGCTGGGCCGGATCGTAAAGCGTGCGGTCCAGCCAGTCGATGAGGGACTGTGCCTTGGCGCGCTGTCCCGTGCGGGCGTAGAAGAGGGCAACCGGTGCGGTGGCGGGCGTGTTCTTAAAGTCCCGCTTCTTGCTCCAGAACACGCCGCCGCCCATATCGCCGGTGCTGGCCGCATCGAACTGCAGCGTGAGGGACCTGAAGAAAGCAGCGTTCCGGCCGCCGCCCCGGTTCCCCATAGCTTCGGCCAGTTTGTCCAGGCGGAGCGCGGCGAGGGCCAGCCAGGCCATGTCGTCGTAGTAGTTGTTGACGTAGGTGTTGGCGTTCCGCAGCCGGATCCCCGTCAGCAGCCGGGATGCCAGCCGCCCGGCGTCGGGGCGGGCGGGACTGTCGAGGCAGAGCGGGGTGCCGCCATCCCGTTCCCGTTCGCCACTGTCCACCAGGCAGTCGGCATAGTGGGCCTGCCACCAGTAGTGCCACGGAAACTGCAGGGCGGCCCGGGAGCTTAGCCATTGCAGTGCCGCCTGCCAGTTCGCGATGGGCTGCAGCGGTTCGTGGGTGACGACGGCCAGGTGCGTGCCCGGAAGGAACATCAGTTTCCGGCCAAAGAGGGCCGTCACGGACTGTGCGGCGTGGTTAGCGCGGTCCTGCCAGAGGTCGACTTTGGATCGGCTGGAGATCATGGAATCCACCCTAGCCGCGGCGACTTCCGCATCCGGGGAGCAGGGATAGTGCGGAGCGGGTCCATTTCAGTTAACATTCACTAACTGATACCCCGCTGCTGCCAGCGCGGTGAGGCGCCACATCAAGGAGGATGGATGGACATCACAGGCAGCGTCGCGCTCGTCACCGGAGGTGCGTCCGGTTTGGGGGCCGCCACCGCCCGCACACTGTTCCTTGTCGGCGCCAACGTTGTGCTCCTGGATCTCCCTTCATCCAGCGGGGCGGCGTTCGCGGACGAGCTCAACAGCCGGGCGGACGGGAACACCGCCGTCTTTGCCCCCGCCGACGTGACAAGCGAGGCCGACGTGCAGGCCGCCGTCGGGACCGCTGCCAACCTGGGACCCTTGCGGGTTGTAGTGAACTGCGCCGGAATTGCCACCCCCGGAAAGGTGCTGGGGCGCGAAGGGGTCCTGCCGCTGGACGCGTTCAACCGGGTTGTGCAGGTCAACCTCGTAGGCACCTTCAACGTGCTCCGGCTGGCCGCCGCGGCGATGGTGGCCACGGAACCGGCCACTACGGAAATTGGTGGTCCCGAGCGGGGCGTCATCATCAACACGGCCTCAGTGGCGGCCTTCGAAGGCCAGATTGGCCAGCCGGCATACGCGGCGTCGAAGGGCGCGGTAGCGGCCATGACGCTGCCCGTCGCGAGGGAACTGGCGCGCTCGCTGATCCGGGTGGTCACCATAGCCCCGGGGATCTTCGAAACCCCCATGATGGCCGGCCTGCGGCAGGAGGCGCAGGACTCGCTGGGCGCGCAGGTCCCGCATCCTTCCCGGCTGGGCAAGCCGGAGGAATACGCCAAGCTGGTGGCGCACATCGTGGACAACGCGATGCTGAACGGGGAAACCATCCGCCTGGACGGCGCCATCCGGATGGGGCCGAAATGAGCCCCGCCGGCAAGGCACTGGACCTGCCCACTGCGGACTTCTACTCCTACGAATCCCTGCTGACCCAGCCGGAACGGGACAAGCTGGCCGAGCTCAGGGCTTTCCTGGCCGCCGAAATCACGCCATGCGCGGGGGAATGGTGGAACAACGCGGAGTTCCCGGTCCACATCCTGCCCAAACTCGCGGCCCTCGAGTTGGACGCACCCGCCCGGCGCGGGTACAGCAACCTGTTCGCGGGCCTGATGATCGCGGAGATGACCCGCGCGGACACCTCCATAGCAACGTTCTTCCTGGTCCACCACGGCCTTTTCGTTGAGGCGCTCCACACTTTTGGCAGCCCCGAACAGCAACAGCGGCTGCTGGCGGACGCCTCGGAGCTGCGCATCACCGGCGCCTTCGCCCTGACCGAACCGGAACACGGCTCCGACGTGGCAGGCGGGATGGAAACCCGGGCGCGCAGGATTTCCTCCGCAACGGGAAGGCCCGACGGCGGCGGGGACGCCTGGGTGCTGAACGGCGCCAAACGCTGGATCGGCAACGGGACGTTCTGCGACTACATGCTGTTGTGGGCACGGGACGAGGCAGACGGGGCGGTCCGCGGCTTCATCGTGGACGCCAATCTTCCGGGCATCCGTCGCACCCGGATCGAAAACAAGACAGCTCTCCGGACGGTGCAGAACGCGGACATCGTGTTCGAGGATGTGCGGGTGGCGGAGGCGGACCGCTTCGCGCCAATCAGCAGTTTCAATGACACCAGGGCACTGCTGCGGGGTTCACGCATCAGTGTGGCGTGGCAGGCTGTTGGGCAACAGCTTGCGGCGTTCGACGTCGCCCGGCAGTACGCCCTTGATCGCCGGCAGTTCGGCCGGCCCATTGCCCAGTTCCAGCTCATACAGCAGCAGCTGGTGACCATGCTGGGCAACGCCGTGGCGAGCATGGGAATGATGGCCGGACTTGCCCGGCTGCAGGACCAGGGGATGGCCGACATGCCACAGGTGGCGCTCGCCAAGTCCTATCTCAGCGCCCGGACGCGTGAAACGGTGGCGCTGGGCCGGTCCATCCTGGGCGGCAACGGCATCCTGGCCGACTACCGGATGGCCCGGATCTTCCTGGATGCCGAGGCGATCTACACCTACGAAGGATCGTATGAGATCAACAGCCTGATTGTCGGCCGGGCAGTCACCGGGCTGTCAGCCTTCGGCGGTTAACGCCTTTGGCACCATCAAAATGTGGTGCGCACGGTTGAATAGGTGCTGTGGACATCTTTGCAGGGGTCGGCAGTGACTGGCTCAAGGCGCTGACATGGATCGCGGCGCTGGTGTGCGGGGCGGCTGTCCTGCTGTAGCGCCGCCGGCGCCCGGACCTCGCAGCGCTCGCCGCCGTCGTCGTATTTATGGCAGCCAGCGTCGGGGCGGGCATCTACGTCCTCAACCACCTGGGGGACGGGCGCTGGGGCGGCGACCAGGAGGCGAGGCTCAACCCGCCGCCGCTCCCTGAAACACCGATGGTAGGGCAGTTCCTGGTCCCGCTGGAGGGGGCACTGAACGGAATGGCCGACGGCGTCAACGAGTTTGTGGACTTCCGCGCCGCGCTTCCCGTGGCCCTGGAATTTTTTACCGCCGCAGGGTGGGCGCTGGTTGTCCTGGTGCCGCTGGGCCTGTTTTCCGCGGCCATCGGCGCAGCAAGGGCGCGGCGGCGTGACGCTGAGGCCGCTGCCGCGGTAGCCGAGGTGGCACAGCTGCGGGCCGAGCTCGAGCGGGTCAAGCGTCACGTAGGTTACCCGGCGGATGACATTATCTGAGACAAATTCCCCGGTGGCGCCGCCCTGCGGGTACCATTTTTGATCAGTAACGTGGCTCACAGTATCCAGCGCAGTGTACGAGCCAAGTCCGAAACCCTCGAAAGATTGCTTCCATGGCTCACACTGCAACGCATCCCGAAACTGACCTTGCCGCCGAACTGAGGGCAGACGTCCGGCGGGTGTCCACCCTGCTGGGCGAGTCCCTGGTCCGCCAGCACGGGCCGGAACTCCTGGACCTGGTGGAGCAGGTCCGCCTCCTCACCAAGGAATCCAAGGAGGCCGCCCGCGGCGGTGCGGACGCCACCGGCCCGTGGAGCGCGCATGACGTCGTTGCCCAGGTCCGCGAGCTCCTCGGCTCCCTGCCCATTGAGCAGGCCACCGACCTGGTCCGCGCCTTTGCGTTCTACTTCCACCTGGCCAACGCGGCGGAGCAGGTGCACCGGGTCCGCGGGCTGCGGACCCGCACGGAAAAGGACGGCTGGCTGGCCAGGACCGTCGCCGAAATCGCCGGCCAGGCCGGTCCTGCCGTCTTGCAGGAAGTTGTCAACGGACTGGACGTCCGCCCCATCTTCACCGCCCACCCCACCGAGGCCTCCCGCCGCTCGGTGCTGGACAAGATCCGCAAGCTCTCCGACGTCCTGGCGCAGCCCACCGCAGAGGGCACCACCGCCCGGCGCCGGCAGGACCGCCAGCTCGCGGAAATCATCGACCAGATGTGGCAGACCGACGAACTGCGCCAGGTCCGGCCCACCCCCGTTGATGAAGCCCGCAACGCCATCTACTACCTGGGCGGCATCCTCACCGACGCCATGCCCGAGATGCTGACCGAGCTGTCTGAACTGCTGAGCGAGCATGGTGTCACCCTCGCCTCCAAGGACGCACCCATCCGGTTCGGTTCCTGGATCGGCGGCGACCGCGACGGCAACCCCAACGTCACCGCCGCAGTCACCCGCGAGATCCTGCAGATCCAGAACCAGAACGCCATCCGAATCAGCATCGGCATGATCGATGAGCTGATTTCCATCCTGTCCAACTCCACGGCGCTCGCCGGGGCGGACAAGGAACTCCTGGAATCTATCGATGCCGACCTGGAGAAGCTTCCCGGCCTGGACAAGCGGGTCCTTGAGCTCAACGCCCAGGAGCCGTACCGGCTGAAGCTCACCTGCATCAAAGCCAAGCTCATCAACACGGGCAAGCGGGTGGCGGTCAACTCCAACCACGAGCACGGCCGCGACTACAGCGGAACGGACGAACTGCTGGCGGACCTTGAACTCCTGGAGCTCTCGCTGCGAAACCACTCCGCCTCGCTGGCCGCCGACGGTGCCCTGGCGCGGGTCCGCCGCGCCATCGCCTCCTTCGGCCTGCACCTGGCCACGCTGGACATCCGGGAACACGCCGACTACCACCACGACGCCGTCGGCCAGCTAATGGACCGGCTCGGCGGCCCGGGCGTGCGCTACGCCGAGCTCTCCCGCCAGCAGCGCTTCGAGGTGCTGGGCTCGGAACTCGCCTCCCGCCGCCCGCTGTCCGGCCACCCGATCAAGCTCGCCGGCGCCGCGGACGGCACCTACGACGTCTTCCGTGAGATCCGGCGCGCCCTGCGCATGTACGGGCCGGACGTCATCGAGACCTACATCATCTCGATGACCCGCGGTGCGGACGACGTCCTGGCCGCGGCCGTCATCGCCCGGGAAGCCGGACTGGTGAACCTCTTCGGCGAAAAGCCCTACGCCAAGCTCGGCTTCGCGCCGCTGCTGGAGACCGTGGAGGAGCTGCGCGCCTCGGCCGAGATCATCGACCAGCTGCTCTCCGACCCGTCCTACCGCGAACTGGTGCGGCTGCGCGGCGACATCCAGGAAGTGATGCTGGGCTACTCGGACTCCAACAAGGAATCCGGCGTGCTCACCAGCCAGTGGGAAATCCACAAGACCCAGCGGAAGCTGCGCGATGTGGCTGCCAAGCACGGCGTGCGCGTGCGCCTCTTCCACGGCCGTGGCGGTTCCGTGGGCCGTGGCGGCGGGCCCACCTACGACGCCATCCTGGCCCAGCCCAACGGCGTCCTGGAAGGCGAGATCAAGTTCACCGAGCAGGGCGAGGTCATCTCGGACAAGTACTCGCTGCCGGAGCTGGCCCGGGAAAACCTCGAGCTCTCCCTGGCCGCCGTCCTGCAGGGTTCGGCGCTGCACCGCGACCCCCGCACCTCGGACGACCAGCGGGAACGCTATGCGCAGGTCATGGAAATCATCTCCGACGCCGCGTTCGACCGCTACCGGAACCTGGTGGACCATCCCGACCTGCCGGCCTACTTCATGGCGTCCACCCCGGTGGAGCAGCTGGGCTCCCTGAACATCGGGTCCCGCCCGTCCAAGCGGCCCGATTCCGGCGCCGGGCTCGGCGGCCTGCGCGCCATCCCGTGGGTGTTCGGCTGGACCCAGTCCCGGCAGATCGTGCCCGGCTGGTTCGGCGTCGGGTCCGGGCTGAAGGCCGCCCGCGAAGCCGGCAACGGTGACCAGCTCGCGGAGATGATGGAGCACTGGCACTTCTTCCGCTCGGTGCTGTCCAACGTGGAGATGACCCTGGCCAAGACGGACCTGGATATCGCCGGGTATTACGTGGACACCCTGGTGCCCAAGGAACTGCACCACCTCTTCCGGACCATCCGGGAGGAATACGAGCTCACCGTCGCCGAGGTGCAGAACCTCACCGGCGAGCACGTCCTCCTGGACGCACAGCCCACCCTCAAGCGTTCGCTGGAGGTCCGCGACCAGTACCTGGACCCGATCAGCTACCTGCAGGTGGAACTGTTGCGCCGGATCCGCACCGAAAGCGGAACCATCAGCGGCGGCGAGATCGACGAGCGGCTGCAGCGGGCCATGCTCATCACCGTCAACGGCGTGGCCGCCGGCCTCCGCAACACCGGCTAAACCCTGCAGCTGCGCTATCACTTTTGGTCCCTAAACTGGCCGGATAGGGACCAAAAGTGATAGCGCATCCGGGGTTTGGATAGGGTGGAGGGCATGCCTTCGTTCCAGACCCGCCTCAAGATCACCGGGCTGCGGCCGGGGTATGCTCCCGAGTCCGTGATGGATACTGCCGTCGAGGTCCTTGGGACACGCCACCATGTTGAGTCACACCAGCTGCAGATCTCAGGCGGGGTGCCGCAGCTGAACCTGCGCTTCCTCGTGGAGGCGACGGAGGACAGCGGCGAGGACCAGCAGGCGCGGGAATCGGCAGCCATGATGCGCGACGCCGTCGAACGCGTTGCGCTGACCGGCACGTTGAGCGTGCTCCGCCGCAGCCGCGGCAAGTGGCTGCCCGTCTAGCCTCCTCAGCCCAACGGGCCCGGTTCCTCCACGGGGGAGCGGTTGCCGCGGCGGCGGGTGACAATAATCCCGACGACGGCGCCCACCACCAGCCCCAGCGCCACCCCGATCAGCGAGCTGGCCCAGAACGGCAGCTTGGTGGCCGAGCCGGTGACATAGCCGAGGCCCACCAGCCAGCAGGCCCACAGCACGGCGCCGAGTCCGGCGCACAGGCTGAAGCCGCGGACGGAAACGTTGGCGATGCCGGCTGCCGCTGATGTGGCCAGCCGGCCGCCCGGGATGAAACGGAGGCCAATAATGCCGCCATACGTAGATGACCGTCCAAGTTTGGCGAGCGCATCATGGATGCCCTGGTGGACCCGCCGGCCATACCGCCAGCGGTCCAGGAAGTGGCTGAGCCGGCGCCGGAAGAGCTGGAAGACCAGCATGTCGCCTATCCACGAGGCGAGGGCTGACAGTGCGGTCACCAGGAAGACGTTCGCGCGCCCGTCCGCGGAGAGTGCCCCGCCGGTGATGACCACCATCTCGGACGGGACAGGCGGAAAAATGGCATCACCGAGGACTATGGGGATGATCCAGAAGTAGATCGCGGCCCCCCAGCTGTCAGCGCTGCCGAAGTCCATGGGCACAAATTACCGCACTTTCACGTCTGCGAAACGGAGATTTCCGTCAAGATTCCCGCCTGCTAGGGGAGGTCACCGCGGGTGGAAGGCGGACACCAGCTCCGTCAGCTGGCGGGAAGGCTGGACGCCGAGTTCCGCGTCCAGCCGGCTGGCAAACATTGAATAGGCGCGCACCGCTGCTGCCCGGTTCCCTGCCGCCAGGTGCGCCTGGACGAGAAGGAGATGCGCCGATTCCCGCAGCGGCTCAATGCTGACCGCAGACAGCGCCGCGATCACCGCCCGCCCGGGCTCGTTTCCGGCGAGATACTGCCTGGCCATGAGCTCAAGCGCGCCGAGCCGCAGTTGCCGCAGCCGCTCCTGTTCGAATATCACCCAGTCGTCGTACCAGCCGGGCAGCAGCTCGGCGCGGCTCAGGTGGTCCAGGTAGGCGTCCGGGATCTGGATGCCGGGCTGTTCGCGCAGCATTGCCACGTGCCGCTGCAGCGCCCTCACATCCACGCTGACCGACTCATCCAACTCCAGGATGTCGGCCGTGGCATGGAGTAGGTGCGGGAATGAGTGCGATATGCACCAGACACTTGTGCGCAGGTTCCCGGCTGCCTGCGTCTCACTGCTTCGGGGCCACAGCAGGCCGGACAGGAAACTGCGGCGGCGGCACCCGAGGAGGCCGACGCAAGCAATCAACCGCTGCTCCCGGCAGGCCACTGCCATGGTTGTGTTGCCCCGTTGCAACCGCCAAGCCCCCAACAGGCTCAAGTGCCATTCCTGTGCCAGTGCCACAGTCATGCCATTCCCCTTCAAACGGCGAACACTTGACCCCCAGACACCCATCGTGACACTTGGTCACGTCATGTCAAGACGCTTTACAAACATAGGGGGGAGGGGACATCCCCCAACGGGCCTCCTCGCCAAGACACTTCAGGCGCGGGTGCCGCCACTTGCCTGCAGCTGGTCAAGCCAGCGCCGTACGGCCGAGAGGATTTGCTCGGCGTCGCCGGCAGCCTCCACTGTTTCCCTGTCACTGCCCGGATGGCTGGAAATCAGGCGGGCGCGGACTGCGTGGCCCTGCGCAGGTTCCGTCCACGCGCGGATTACCATCGTGCCTTCGTTGTCCGCCATACGCGGCCGCCTGCTTTCCTGGTGAGTCAGAAGAATTGTCCTCGGACACGTTACTGCCCGGTATCACCCATCCTAAACGCACGAATTAGGCCATAAACGGGCGGCCGGGAAAGCGCTCTTGGCTGAACAACGCAAAAATAACGCTCCGGTGATGACGCTGCCACGGGGTTCCGCGTTGACTGTTGGCGAGACGTCGGGAGGGGGTGATTAACATGACGGAACTCACCATCCAGGACCTGGACGGCCAGCAGGTGGAACTGCTGCCCGCGAGGGAAACCCTGACCTACTACGGAGGCGACAGCCTGAGCTTCAACCTGGCAGCTGTTGAAGCTACCAACACATCCATGGCACTGAACCTCGCTTCCCTGTGGTCACACGCTGACAGCGCTGCACTGCAGAGCATCAACGTCACGCAGTAGTCGTCCGGTAACCATGTGAATTTTGGACCCGGGTAATGCCCGGGGGAGAGGGATGAAGTGCAATGACCACTTCTACCGCGCTATTACCTGGGGAACTCGACGCCGAAGTCCTGGAGTTGCTTCCCGCCAGGGAAACGCTCTGCATCAACATCAATGTCGCTCCCGTCGTAGCTGTGAACCTGTCGTTCGCCATTAACGCGGGCACGATAAATTCTGTGGCGAATTCGGCTGCCGTGCAGGAACTGCTGGTCCTGCAACACTAGGCCGGCAGAAACTCCCATCCGGTGGGCATGCTCCACGGCGGAGCGTGCCCACCGTCCGGATGGTCTACATCTTGGTGGTGACAGTGGAAACAGCACCAGGCACAGCGCATGGCCAGCGCTGGGTCCCGACAGCCGGGCTGGTCTTCCTGGGCCAGGTTGAAGGTTCCGGACTCAAAGACCGCACGTACCTGCTGCGGCGCGGCGACGGGCAGATCGTCCAGCTCTCCGAGCTGCTCAACCTGGTGATGGTTTCCATCTCAGCCGGCAAGCCCCTTAAGCAGTCTGCACGCGAGGTCAGCGAAGCCTACGGCCGCACGCTGGACGTCAGCGGGCTGCACCACCTCCTCAATACCAGGCTGGCGCCCATGGGGCTTGTCCGTGATGCCTCGCTGGAAGCCCATGCGGCTGCCGATCCACCCAAGGCCGACCCGTTGCTGGCGCTCCGGATGCGCGGGACGCTCCTTCCGGAGGCGGCCGTTAACGTCCTGGCGAAGATCCTGTCTCCGCTCTACTGGCCTCCGGTGGTTGTCGGCGTCGTGCTTGCCCTGGCCGCCGTCGACATCCTGATGGTCCTCCATGGCGACTTCGCGGCGTCCCTGCAGCAGGTGCTGTTAACACCTGCGCTGCTCCTTGGCCTTTTTGCCCTCCTGACGGCGGGAGCCGTGTTCCATGAGCTCGGGCATGCCACGGCCTGCCGGTACGGCGGTGCCCGGCCGGGGGTTATTGGTTGCGGCGTCTACCTGGTCTTCCCGGCCTTCTTCACCAATGTGACCGACTCCTACAGGCTGGGCAGGTCGGGCCGGATCCGGACCGACCTTGGCGGGTTGTATTTCAACTGCCTGTGCCTGCTGGCCTTCGGCACCGTTTACCTGGCCACGGGCGAGGGCTTTTTCCTCCTGGCCGCCGCCCTGATGCATCTCGAGATGGTCCAGCAGCTGGTTCCCACTTTGCGGTTTGACGGCTACTTTGTCCTGGCGGACATCGCCGGGGTCCCGGACCTCTTCAACCGGATCCGACCGGTCCTGCTCAGCTTCCTGCCGGGCCGTCCGGCGGATCCTCGCGTCAAGGAACTGCGGCCCTTCGCCCGCCGCATCGTTACCGCCTGGGTCATCACGGTGGTGCCTCTGCTGCTCCTGGCGCTGGGCTGGATGCTGTTGAACCTGCCGCTGATCCTGGAGCAGACCGCCGGTGCCATCGGGCAGCACGCCGGGCATGCCGGAACGGCCGCCGGGGCCGGGGATCCCGCTGCAGCCACACTCGCAATCCTGTCCATCCTCCTGCTTTCCCTTCCGTTGGCCGGCCTGGCGATCCTGCTCTACCGGCTGCTGCTGATGGTGCTCACAGTGCTGCGCCCCCTGGCAGGCCGGGTTTGGAAGCGGGCAGGGGCAGCCCCGAGGGGCCCCAATGCTCTGGCCAGCCGGGCGGGGGAACCATCACAGAAAGGAAGTACGGCCATGGCCATCGATGTCCCGTCCGCTGGAGCGCGCGACGCCGTCCCCACCCTCCAGGACTTCCTCACCGAGAGGCCTGCACCGCCGTCGGTCCTCGCCGAGGATGGCTGGCAGGGTGCCTTGCGCCGGTTGACCGGGAGCTCCATCAACCCTGCCCCCGGCCGCCGGGAACGCGCGCATCTGCGCGCGATTGAGGACGTGCAGCGCCGGCTGGACGGGCCCCGCACGGTGGTGGTGGTCAATCCCAAGGGCGGAGCCCACAAGACCACAGCCACCCTGCTTCTCGCCGCCACGATGGGTATCCAGCGCGGCGGCTACACCCTGGCGTGGGACAACAATGAAACCCGGGGAACCCTCGGCTGGCGTGCCCCCCTGGCCGGGCACTCCCGGACGGCCGTTGACCTGCTCCAGGAGGTGGACCGGTTCGAGGACCCGGTCCTGGGACGGATCGGGGATCTGGACAAATACGTGCGCTACCAGGGCTCCACGCAGTTCGACGTGCTGGCCTCGGACGAGGACGCCGCCGGGGCCGCAACGATCGGCAGCCGGGAGTTTGACCGGCTTCATTCGGCGCTGCGGCGCTTCTACCGGATCATCATGGTGGACACGGGCAACAACATGCGGTCCTCCAACTGGGAGGCTGCCGTGGCCGCTGCTGACGAGCTGGTGATTGTCTCCACCCTTCGTGAGGACACGGTGGCAAGTGCGGTATGGCTCATCGATGGGCTGCGCGAGCGCGGATACCAAGAGAAAGTCGGCAACGCCGTCACCCTCCTCGCTGCCCCGTCCCCGCAGATCGACCAGGATCTGCTGCGGAGGGCCCGCAGCCACTTTGCGGGATTGACCCGGGAAGTCCTGGGCGTTCCGTACGACCGCTCCCTGGTGTCCGGCGCCCGGTTGAACTACCAGGCGCTGCAGCCGGCAACCCGGGAAGCCTGGCTGCAGGCAGCTGCAGCAGTGGTGCGGGGCCTCTAAGTCATACCGACTGGGCGGACCGGTCCCTTGCTGCCTCACTCAGCTCCAGCGCACTGCGGTACTCCACCGGTTTCCCGGAGATGGGATCCACAAACCGGATACCGCGGGCCAGGAGCTGCAGGGGTTTCGAGTAGTCGTCCGGTGCCTTGTCCAGCAGCTCCGGGTAGAAGGCGTCATTGATGATGCCCAGGCCCAGCGACGCCATGTGCACGCGCAGCTGGTGAGTCTTTCCGGTGTGCGGCTCCAGCCGGTAGCGCGCAAGGCGGGCAGGACCACCGGAAGCCGCATCCGCGGCGGCGGGGGCACCTGCCGCAGGCCCGCCGTCGAACGTTTCCAGGCGCTCAATCCGGGTTTCGGCATTCGGCTCGCCCTCGACCACCTCGGCAAGGAGGTAGCTCCGGGACTTGGTCATGCGGTTGCGAACCACCACGGGAAACTCGACGGCGGGATGCCCGGGAGCGGGCTCGGCGGCGGACACGCACTCGTACTCCTTCTGCACCTGCCGCTTCTCGAAGAGCACCTGGTACCTGCCGCGGGTCTTCGGGTTGGTGGAGAACAACAGCACGCCGGCGGTCATGCGGTCCAGCCGGTGCATGGGAATGAGGTCGGGCAGGTCCAGCTGGTTCCGGAGCCGCACCAGGGCCGATTCCTGGATGTAGGTGCCGCCCGGTGTGGTGGGCAGGAAGTGCGGCTTGTCCACCACCAGCAGGTGTTCGTCCTGGTGCAGTATCCCGATCTCCACCGGAATACGCGTCTCCGGCGGCAGCGTCCGGTAGTACCAGATGAAGGTGTGGTCCTGCAGGGGAGTGCCACGGTGCAGCGGGACACCGCCCTCGCCCACGATCTCGCCGGCGTCGAACCTGTCCTCGATGCCCTGGGGGTCAATGTGGCCCCAGCGGTGCATCATGTAGTCCATGGCGGTATCCCAGGGTCCTTCGTCCGGCAGGCGCAGGCGGGTGGCATTAACGCCGTCGCGGACGGGGAGGGGACATTGCATCACCGGTCCATACTACTTTGCGGGCTTCCTTTGACCTTTCCCTCTTCGGCTCTCGCCGACGAGAAAAAAGTTCTTGACAAGAAAAGTTGTCGGTACTGATACTTGAACCATGCAAGACATTGCAGTGATTGAGGACCCGGCCGCGGCGGAAGCGTCGCTGGACCCGATCCGCGTCCGGATTCTCCGCGAGCTGGCCGAGCCCGCATCGGCCACCCAGCTGGCGGCAAAGGTGGGGCTTCCCCGCCAGAAGGTCAACTACCACCTAAAGGCACTGGAGCGGCACGGCCTGGTGGAGCTGGTGGAGGAGCGCCGCAAGGGCAACGTGAACGAACGCGTCCTGCAAGCCACCGCCGCGTCCTACCTCATCTCTCCCGCAGCTCTGGCATCGGTGTCCCCGGATCCGCGCCGCTTCGCCGACAGGTTTTCCGCCTTCTGGCTGCTTGCGCTCGCCGGCCGGATGGTGCAGGAGATGGGACAGCTGATCACGGGCGCCGCAGCGGTTCGGCAGAAACTGGCCACCTTCGCCATCGACGGGGACATCACGTTCCGTACGGCGGCCGACCGTGCCGCTTTCGCCGAAGAGCTCGGCGTGGCGGTGACGCGCCTGGTGGACAAGTACCACGACGGCGCGTCCTCCTCAGGCGGAAGGCGGCACCGGCTGGTGGTGGCACTGCACCCCGCACTCAAGACAACCAACCAAACACCCACAAGCAAGGAGCAGGACAATGGCTGACAACCGCAACTTCGAAATCGTCTACGACACCGAACTTCCCGGCACACCGGAGCGGGTGTGGGAGGCCGTCACCACCGGCACGCCGGCCTGGATGTTCCCGACCGATGAGTGGCCGGACGTGAAGACGGTCAATGAGTACCCCTCACACCTGGTCACCCGGATCGAGGGCCCTGACGGCTGGTTCAACCAGCTGGAGCACGTCCTGGAACCGCTTGAAGGCGGGCGGGCCCGGCTGCACTACGTCCACAGCGGCATCTTCGCCGAGAACTGGGACCAGCAGTACGACGGCGCGAGCCGCCACACCAAGTTCTACCTGCATACGCTGGGGCAGTACCTCCAGCACTTCGACGGCAAGCCGGTGGTCTTCACCGACATCCAGGGTCCGGCCGCGTCCCAGGTCCCGGACGGGTTCGTGCAGCTCCGCAAAGCGCTGGGCGTTGAATCCGCGGCGCAGGGCTCCCGGGTGGACGTGGAGCTCGACGGCGTAGGGCGGCTTACCGGCGAAGTGGACTTCTCCAACGAGCACTTCCTGGGCCTGCGGACGGCCGACACCATGTACCGCTTCTTCGGCCGCAACGCCTGGGGTGCGCCGGTAGGGATGACCGTGCATGATTTCAGCGGCGCCGGTGACTCCGAAACCACCGCCAAGGCCTGGGGTGACTTCCTGGAGCGCGTGTACGTGTAACGGACCGCTGGTCGACGCGCAAAACCGGGTTCGACCCGCAAACTACCTGGCGCGGCTGGTATGGGGGCCGCGTCAGGTAGTTTGCGCGTCGGGGATGAAGTGCCGCGTCGAAAAGCCCGGGCTGAATGCAGGGAACGTGGGGCGTCAGGCGATGGCCGTAGCAGGCGGATCCCTGAGGGTCCGCCGGAGCTGGGGAGCGGCATTCAGCCTTTCCTGGGCCGCGCGCAAAGCCAGCACGGCAAGCTTGAGCTTTTCAGGCGGAAGGGTGAACGGCACGCGAAGATTGCGTTCGAAGGCGCCGCCAATCCCGAACCGCGGTCCGGCCGCCAGGCGGATGCCAAACTCTGGTGCCAAAACCGTCAGGGCGGTGCTTGAGGGTGCCGGCAACCGGCACCAGACGGAGAGTCCACCCACGGGATAGGTCGGCTCCCATTCCGGCAGATGCTGCCGCAGCAGCTCCAGCAGCGCCGCCCGGTTGCTGCGCAGATCCTCGAGCCGGGCGGGTAGCGGTTCGTCGAGTGCCCTTACCAGATGGGCGGCGGCAAGCTGGTCCATGACCGGGCCGCCCAGGTCCAGGACGCTGCGCGCGGCGGTGAACCGCTGGATCATGGGTTCGGCGGCGCGAATCCAGCCGGTCCGCAGACCGGCCCAGTGGGATTTGCTGAGCGATCCAATGGTGACCACGGCGGAACTGAAGGCTGCCAGCGGAGCGGTGGGAACGCCGTCGAGGTTCAACTCACGGAGCGTTTCATCAGCCACCAGCACCGTCCCCGCCGCGTCCGCCGCCCGTACCAGCCGCCGCCGCTGGTGATCCGGCATGATCATGCCCGTGGGGTTGTGGAAGTCGGGCACAAGGTAGGCGATCCGGGGGCGCTGCTCCGCGATGACTGCTTCCAGGGCGGGCAGGTCCCAGCCCTCTGCCGTAAACGCGACCGGAAGGGCCCTGCATCGTGCAGCCCGGATCGCGTCCAGTGCATTGGGATAGCTGGGATGCTCCACGAGCACCCGGTCATGGCGTTCCACCAGGGTGCGCAAAATGATCGTCAGCGCGTGCTGCGCGCCGGAGGTCACCATGATGTGTGCTGCCCGCGTGGGGACTCCGGCCGCGGTGTAACGGTCCGCGATCGCCTGCCGGAGGGGGAGCAGTCCGATGGCGTCATACCCGAACCCCGGCAGCAGTGCGGGAAGTTCCGTCAGCGCTGCGGCGAAGGCCCGGTGCACCATCTCGCCGCTGGCCGGCAGGGCGGAGTAGGCCAGATCGATCAGTCCTTCCGGGGCGGCGAGGCCGGGCGCAGTCATGGTTGCGGGTCCGGATGCCGGACCGGTGCCGGAGGACCGGGCACCGGAGAACCCGGTGGCGAAGCCTGCCAGGCCGGAGAGGCTGGGTCCAAACCCGTTCAGGTCGGGAATGCGTGTCCGTCCCCGGCTGCCCTGGCCGCTGCTGAGGAACCCCTGCTCCCGAAGGATTGCATAGGCGGCCGTCACGGTGGTCCGGCTGACGCCGAGTTCTTCGGACAAGGCGCGCTCGCTGGGTAGTGCCGTTTCCAAAGGCAGCCGGCCGTCAAGGATGAGGAGCCGGACCACCTCAGCGAGTTCGCGGTAGCCCGGTCCGGTTCCACGCTTCCATGGACCCAGGAGCCGGGACAATGCTGGTGCGGGAAGGGAGCTGGCCATGTAGCCAGTATTTCAGACTGGCTATGTAATCCAAGGCCAGTTGCATGGGAGGGTTGGATGCATGCTGCCCCGAAGACTCATCCAGCTTTTCATCGGCCTCGCCATGTACGGCATCTCCTTGGCCTTGTTCATCCGAGCCGGGCTCGGCCTCGACCCGTGGGATGTCTTTCACCAGGGTGTGTCCGGCCGGACAGGGCTGAGCATCGGCGTAGTGGTGATCATCGTCAGCTTCCTGGTGCTGCTGTTGTGGATTCCACTGCGCCAGCGCCCCGGCTTCGGCACCCTCTGCAATGCGGTCCTGGTGGGTGTTTTTGCAGATCTCGGGCTCGCCGTGGTTCCTGCGGTGTCCCACCTTGCCGGCCAGGTCGGCATGCTTGCCGGCGCCGTCCTGCTCAATGGCATCGCCTCGGCCTGCTACATCGGCGCACGGTTCGGCCCCGGCGCACGCGACGGACTGATGACTGGTATGGCCCGGCGCACCGGCTGGTCAGTCCGGCTGTCCCGCACCCTGATCGAGGTATCGGTACTGGCCATCGGATGGTTGCTGGGCGGTTCAGTGGGCGTGGGGACGGTTGTTTACGCGCTGGCCATCGGGCCGCTGGTCCAGCTCCTCCTGCCGCTGTTCACGGTCCCGGCCGCCGGAACAGAAGCCAAGCCGGTTCCTGCGGCCGTGCCCTAAACCCGTTTGTCAGGCAGCCGGCGCCTACACCGGCGCCGGCTGGCAGCGCGGGCAGAAGTAGATGTCGCGTTCCTCGTCACCGTTCGGCTTCCCCAGCAGCCCGCGCCGGACGGGAGTTCCGCACTTCAGGCACGGCTTGTGCTCCCGGCCGTACACCCAGTAGCCGGGCCGGCCGGCCATCCTGCCCACCGGCATGCCGCGGGCGTTGAGGATGGTCACCCGGCGGCCGGGGCCAAGGTTGACCTCCAGCAGCTGCTTGGCGTCAGTGACCATGGTCCGGACGTCGGCAACCTGCGATACCGGGGTGGCCGGGTGCACGCCGGAGAGGAAGCACGCCTCGCAGCGGTAGATGTTGCCGATGCCGGCAAGGTTCCGCTGGTCGAGCAGGGCGACGCCGACCGGGACGTCCGGGGATGCCCGCACCCGCCGCTCCGCCTCGTCCAGGTCCCAGTCCGGGCCGAGGAGGTCCGGCCCCAGGAACCCTACGACCGAGTCCTCGTTGGCCGTGGCCACCACTTCCAGGAGCCCCAAGGAAAATCCGACGGCGTCCGCCGCCGGCGTGCGCAGCACGCACCTTGCCGTATGGCCCGGCTTGCGCCACCGGCCCCCGGGCGGATAGATCTGCCATGCTCCCTCCATTTTCAGGTGGGAATGGATGGTGAGCCTTTTGTCGTCGGGCCCCACCACGCGCATCAGGAGGTGCTTGCCGCGGGGCACCACTTCCTCCATGGTCCAGCCCGCCAGGTTCAAGGTGGCGAAGCGCGGAACCCGGAAGTCGGAGGCAAGAAGTCTCTGCCCTGCCAGGGCTTTGTGCAGCTGGTTTGCGGCACGCCAGACGGAATCCCCTTCAGGCACGGAGCCTCAACCCCTTCGGAGTGGAGTATGCCCCGGCGGAGCTGAGGGCGGACGCCACGGGGGTGCCAAGGATGTCGTGCCCGTTGACCTTTTCCATGACCAGCTTGTCTACTGCCCCGCGCGTCACAACGCCCACCAGGGCGGCAGCTGCGGCAGCCAGGACGGCTTCGTCGTCAGTGAAGGCCAGCAGGGTCTTGCCGCCGCGTTCCACGTAGAGGACCAGCGCTCCGTCCACCAGGACCACCAACGCCCCCGCCTTTCGTCCGGGACGGTGGCCGGTGCCGGCGTCGTCCTGCAGGGCAGGCCAGGGCAGCGCCGCGCCATACGGGTTGGCAGGATCGGTGGCGGCCAGGGCCAGTGCCACGGGCTCCGGTTTGGCAAGCTGCGTGTCTTCCGAGTAGGAGCGCAGCCTGTCCACAGTGGCGGGCACGGCAAACTGGGCCGCCCCCAGATGCTCGATGAAGTAGCCGCGCCGGCAGCGTCCTGCTTCCTCAAGCCGGGCCAGCACCTTGTACATCAGGCCGAAACCGCCAAGGATTTGCTCGGCCATCACCGAACCCCGGGTGACCACGCCGTAGCGGTCCAGCAGGAGCTCTGCCGTGGCGCGTGCGTGAATGGTGGGATCGAGTTCCGGCTCCGGAAGTGCGGACCACCGGCCGGCAGCCATGGGGGGAGTTGCCACTGCGGCGCTGCCATGGCGGCCGCCGGCCAGCCCTGGCGATCCCATAAGTCCGGTGCCGTGGGAACGCCCCAGCCTGCTAAGCCGGGGTGACCTTGCCCGCGGGGCGCGCGCCACCTGGCGGTGAGCGGTGTGGCCGCCGGCAATCAGGGCCCGGACAGGGGCGAACGTGTCTCCGGTGATCCGGCCCGCCCACACCAGCTCCCAGAGGGCGGTGACCACTTCCTGGTCGCTGAGCACAGCATCCATGCCGCCGGCAACATCCGTCAACTGCCGGAAAAAGTAGCCGCCGCCGTTGTTCCGCAGATGGTCCAGCAGGCGCTGCCCGGCATCGCCCGGCTGGAACTCTGGAACCGGGTTTAGGGTCAGTTCCGCTGAGTCGGCCAGGTGCAGGCTGATCCAGCCGTCGTTTCCGGGCAAGGCCCCGGCCCCGGACCAGAGAACTTCGCCCGCTGCCATCAGCTCGTCCAGCATGGCCGGCTGGTAGTTGGACACGCGGCTTGCCAGGATGAGCGGTTCCCACGCCGATGCGGGAACGGGCACGCCGGAGAGCTGGTCGATCGCAGTGACGATGCCGTCCAGTCCGCGAAGCGAGGGCTGGCCGCGTCCGCCGCCCGGAACCCGCACGTGTTGCCAGGCAGGCAGGAAGCGCCCGTAGGCGGCGGTATCCACCGGCTCAACTTCGGCACGCAGGGCTGCAAGGGAACGACGGCGCAGCTTCCGAAGGACCTCGGCGTCGCACCATTCGCTTGCAACAGTATGCGGAGGCTCCGGTGCCGGTGCCGCGCCTGCAGTTCCTGCCGGCTCAGGAACCGCTTGGCTGGTCTCCAGCCCGGTATCCGCATCGGCGGCGTCTGCCGGCTGGCCGGCCGGTGCCGTTTCGGGCACGGTGGGGTGCGGCCGGAACTCACCTTCCACCACACGCCCGTCTGCGGCCAGCCGTTTCAGGGCCGTGCCCACCACCGCGACACCGAGCCCCAGCCGGGTTGCCGCCTCGGCGGCCGTGAAGGGGCCGTGGGTACGGGCGTAGCGGGAGACGAGGTCGCCAAGGGGATCGGCCACCGGCTCGATGAACGCCAGTGGCACGCCCATCGGCAGTGGCACTCCCAAGGCATCGCGGAGCCGGGCGGCGTCCTCTACGGCAGCAAACCGCTCCACGCCGCCGATGTTCACTTTGATGGCCCGGTTGGCGCGCTGCAGGGCAGCCAGGTGGGCGGTAGTTTCGGTGATGGTTGCCGCGGAGTTCAGGTTCCGGGTTCCGGCGGACTCGGTTTCGGCATCGGTTTCCCCAGGCCCAACCGCCGGGGCTTCAACGGGCTCAACGTCCGGCTCACCTGCCGGCGCCAGGCGTGCGGCGACTTCCTCCGGGGAGAGCGGACCGAGCAGCCGCAGCAGGTCTGCCACACCCTCAAGGCCCCGCATCCGCCGGTCCGGCGCCAGTCGCTGCAGCTCCCGCTCGGTGGCCTCGATGACCTTGGCATCCAGCAGCTCCCGCAGCTCCACGCGCCCCAGCAGCTCATTGAGCAGTGTGGAATCCAGGGCAAGGGCGGCGGCCCGCCGTTCCGCCAACGGGGAGTCGCCCTCGTACAGGAACTGCGCCACGTAGCCGAACAGGAGCGACTTGGCGAACGGCGAGGGCTGGGACGTGGTGGTCTGCACAATCCGCAGCTCCCGGCGTTCAACGGACGCGGCGATGTCCTTCAGGGCCGGGAGGTCGTAAACGTCCTGCAGGCACTCACGTACGGTTTCCAGCACGATCGGGAAGGTGGGGTACTTTCGGGCTACGTCCAGGAGCTGGGCCGAGCGCTGCCGCTGCTGCCACAGCGGCTGCCGCTTGCCTGGGGTCTGGCGGGGGAGCAGGAGCGCGCGTGCCGCACATTCCCGAAACCGCGAAGCGAACAGCGCACTGCCGCCAACCTCCGCCGTGACAATTTGTTCAAGCTCCTCGGGGTCGAACAGGAACAACTCCGCCCCCGGCGGCTCATCCTCCATCATGGGCACACGGAGGACAATGCCGTCGTCGGCTGCCATCGCGGAGCCGTCCATGCCGTACCTCTGATGGAGGCGCTGCCCCACCGCGAGGGCCCAGGGCGCGTGCACAGGCATGCCGAACGGGCTGTGCAGGATGACCCGCCAGTCGCCGAGTTCGTCGTGGAACCGCTCCACCACCAGCGTGGTGTCACTTGGCACCACTTCCGTGGCCTGTTTCTGTTCCGTCAGGTACTGGATGAGGTTGTTGGCAGCAAACTCGTCCAGGCCGCTGGCCTTGCACCGTTCGGTGGCAGGACCGGGGTCCGAAGCGGACAGTTCCCGGACAAACGCGCCCAGGGCGCGGCCCAGGTCCACCGGCCGGCCGAGTGAATCGCCCTTCCAGAACGGCAGCTTGCCGGGCTGGCCGAAGGCGGGGGAGACGAGGACGCGGTCATGCGTGATGTCCTCGATCTTCCAGCTGGTGGCGCCCAGCGCGAAGACGTCACCAACGCGGGACTCGTACACCATCTCCTCGTCGAGTTCGCCCACGCGCCGGCCACCCTTGGGCGCCGGAGCCGGCTTTCCGTCTTCGGACGGGGAGGCCGAACCCTCGATTTCGGTGCCGATTATGTAGACGCCGAACAAGCCGCGGTCCGGAATGGTCCCGCCGGAGGTCACCGCCAGGCGCTGGGATCCCGGCCTGCCCTCGATGGTGCCGGCGTTGCGGTCCCAGATAATCCGGGGCCGCAGCTCCGCGAATTCATCCGACGGGTAGCGGCCTGCCAGCAGGTCCAGGGTCGCCTCGAAGGCCGAGCGGGGAAGCGACGCGAACGGCGCGGAACGCCGGACAGTGGCGAACCATTCCTCCACGTCGATGCTTCCCAGCGCGGTAGCGGCGACGGTCTGCTGGGCCAGGATGTCCAGGGGATTGGCCGGGATGCTGAGCCGCTCGATCTTGCCGTCAAGCATCCGCTCCACGGTAATGGCGGTGTGGACCAGGTCCGCCCGGTGCTTGGGGAACAGGACGCCCTGCGACACTTCGCCCACCTGGTGGCCGGCGCGTCCCACACGCTGCAGGCCGCTGGCCACCGACGGCGGTGATTCAACCTGCACCACCAGGTCCACGGCGCCCATGTCGATTCCGAGCTCCAGCGAGGACGTTGCCACCACGCAGCGCAGGCGTCCGGATTTCAGGTCATCCTCGATCAGCGCGCGCTGGTCCTTGGAGACAGAACCATGGTGAGCCCTCGCCAGTACCGGATCCGCGCCGGCCGTGCTCCCCGCCTGCGCCATCATGTGCGCCGGTGTGGCAGTTGAAACAGGAACGCCCGACGCCGGGACACCGGGCGCGGAGCCCCAGTCAGCTTCCTGCCCTCCCGCGCCGGGATCGTCCCAGCCGCCCCCAACGGACACCAGCTGGCGCTCGGCGTAGATCTCATTGAGCCGGGCCGTCAGCCGTTCTGACAGCCGGCGGGAGTTGGCGAACACGATGGTGGACTGGTTGGCCAGCACCAGGTCCACGATCTTTTCCTCAACGTGGGGCCAGATGGAGGCCTGGGGCTGGAGGCCGGAAGCTGGGCCTGAATCGAAGGCGCCCGCGGCCCCCTGGAGATCGGACATGTCCTCCACCGGCACGGACACGGTGAGGTCCCAGTTCTTCTTGGCCGGCGGCACCACGATTTCCACGGGCGCCGACCCCGCAAGGAACTGGGCCACAAGCTCCCGCGGCTCCACTGTGGCGGAAAGCCCTATTCGCTGGGAAGGCTTGGGCAGCAGGGCATCGAGCCGTTCCAGGGAGACGGCGAGGTGCGCCCCCCGCTTGGTCCCGGCCACGGCGTGCACCTCGTCGATGATGACGGTGTCCACCTCGGCCAGGGTCTCGCGTGCCCTGGATGTGAGCATCAGGAACAGTGACTCGGGGGTGGTGATGAGGATGTCCGGCGGGTTGCTGAGCAGGGCCCGCCGGTCCGCTGCCGTGGTGTCGCCGGACCTCACGCCAACGCTGATAAGGGGCGCCGGCAGACCCAGCCGTTTGGCTGTCTGCGTGATGCCGATCAGCGGCGAACGGAGGTTCCGCTCGACGTCGACACCCAGCGCCTTCAGCGGTGAGATGTAGAGGACCCGGGTTTTGCGTTTCGGCGCCCGGGACTGCCGGCCTTTGGCCTTCCCCGCTGCAGCCGGGGGAGCGGCAGCCGGTTCCGGAACTGCCGCGGCGGACGTGAGCAAACGGTCCAGTGCCCAGAGGAACGCAGCCAGGGTTTTACCGGAACCGGTGGGAGCAACCACCAGGGCATGGGAGCCGGAGGAGATGGCATTCCAGGCACCCGACTGGGCAGGCGTCGGCTCGGAGAAAGCGCCCAGGAACCACTCACGGGTAGGCCTGCTGAACTGTGCCATCGGTGCAGACAGTGCCATCGGTACAGGGGGCGCTGCGCCAGCCGCACCCGTTCCGGACTTTTCCTGGCTCATGCCTCCATCATGCCCCAGGGCACCGACAGGACGGCCGTGCCTCCGGAACCTTCGCTCAAGCCTTTCCGTCCCGCGGGAGGTCCTTGGTTGCCGGGCCTTCCAGGAGCTTGCCTTCATTGGTGAAGCGGGAGCCGTGCAGCGGGCAGTCCCACGTCCGTTCGCTGTCGTTCCAGTGCACAATGCCGCCGAGGTGGGTGCACACCGCTGACAGCTTGCAGGTGGTTCCGTCCACGGTGGAGACCGCTACCGGACGGGTGCCTTCCCGGTACACCGTGCCCTCACCCTCGGCAGGAATAACGGGAGCCGGGGCGGGAGCGGGAGCCTGGTCCTTGCCCCGCTTCAGGGCCTTGGCGCCCTCCTTCTTCAGGCCCTCGGCAGCGAGCTGCCCCCAGCCCGAGGCCATCTTGGCCGCCACACCGGCATTCAGGGCGACAGCGGAAAATGCGCCGGACGGGGAGGTGACGCGGTGGTGGATGGTGTCGGCCCACGGCACATGGCCGCCCAGGATGTCCGCGGAGATCCCCAGGGCGGCAGCGACCGCATTGGTCATGCCCCACTTGTTGTAGCCGGTGCCGAAGTAGATGTGCCCCTTTCCGCGGGGCATCTTGCCAAAGAACGGCATGAGATTGGTGGCCATGTAATCCTGCGCCGACCATGCATGGGTGGTCACCGCGCCGGGGTAGTGCTGCCGGGTCCAGTCGAGCAAACCGTTGAGGTGGGCCCGTTCCGATGTGGCGCGGCCCACGTGGTGGCCGTGGCCGCCCACCAGCAGGAGCCTGCGGCCGTTGTGCTCGTAGTCGCGCAGGGAGTGGGTGGGCTGTTCCACGGAGATGTACATGCCTGGAGGGGGCGCCTGCCCTTCCTGCAGTTCGAGGGCCGCGGCATAGGACCTGCTCGGTTTCAGTTTGGCGAAATACAGCCCACGGTCCAAGACAGGGATGCCGGTGGCGATCACCACCCTGTCAGCCCTGACGCTGCCCCGGTTCGTCTTGACTGCGGAAGGGAGGTCTCCGGTGACGTCCCGCAGCCGCACGCCGCTGACCACCGTCCCGCCCCGGCCACGGATGTCCGCCACCAGTGTGTCCACCACCTCCATGGGGTGGATTTGCGCCTGGTCCGGAAGGCGCACCGCGCCGTGCACTGCGAACGGCAGGCCGGCGTCGCGGACATACTCCATGGCCAGCCCGGCAGTGGTTCCGGCGCTGACCTCTTCGCGCAGCTTCTCCGTCGCCTGCGGCGTGGTGGCGTACGTGTAGGCATCCCGGCGCTGGTAGGGGACGCCGTGATCATCCAGGTAGCGGAGCAGCCACGCCTGGCCTTCAAGGTTGCCGTCCACGTAGGCCCGTACCTGTTTCTGCGAGTACTGGCGTGCGAGCTGGGAGAGGAACGTCCCCTGCAGCAAGGTGACCTTTGCCGTGGTGTTTCCGGTGGTTACGGCACCGGGAAAGCGTGCTTCGAGGACCAGTACCTTTTGCCCGGAGCGTGCCAGCAGGAGCGCCGTCACCAGGCCGGTGAGTCCCGCGCCGGCCACCACGGTGTCGTACTTGGTGTCGGGCTCGAAGGGATCAGAAGTGAATGCCCCGCTGCGGTCCAACCAAAGTGACGTCATCCCAACACAACCTGCCTCCCGGTCTCATTTGCGCTGGTGGGGCCCATTTTTGTAATGGGTCTGTTACAGTCCCGCCCCTTTCAGCGCCGCATTTGCTAAGTATACTTAGCTTGTCTGGGTTTATGTCTATGGTCAGGCGCAGCCCGGCACATGGAAACGCTAACGACAACAGCAGGAGTGATCATGACGAGCATGAGTTCCGACGGTCGTACGGTAGGCCGGACAAACATTCAAAAAGCAGCCCTTGCCGTGGGAGCTGTCTTCCTTCTGGTCGGTGTTTTGGGGTTCATCCCGGGCATCACCTCCCAGTACGAGGCCATGGGCTTTGCCGGACATGAGTCCCAAGCCCTGCTGCTGGGCATCTTCCAGGTATCAGTGCTGCACAACATCGTCCACCTGCTGTTCGGCGCGGCCGGCATAGCCATGGCCCGCAGTGCCGCACAGTCCCGGAACTACCTGGTCATCGGTGGCGCGATCTATCTGGTGCTCTGGCTTTACGGTCTGCTGATCGGTTTGGATACCGCAGCCAACTTTGTGCCTGTGAACATGGCGGACAACTGGCTGCACTTCATCCTGGGCGTTGGCATGCTCGGCCTCGGGCTTGCCCTCTCGCGCGGCACGGCCCGCGCCGGACGCCCCACCACGGCCCACTAAGCAAGCACACAACCGAACACCCTCGTGCCGCCTGCCACAGGCCGGGTGAACACAAAAGGAAGCTGCGGGCGGTCCGGCAATTGCCGGACCGCCCGCAGCCGTCTCCGAGGTTGTGTTCAAAGCGGGATGACGGGCTCCTATGACGGCTGGAACGTGCCAATGCTCAGCAAAGTGACGGCCGCATTGGTGCACGCCTTCGTGGGTTGCGGCAGGAACAGCGAGGCCGTGTCCTCGGGAGGATAAATCCGGTAGCCTGCGGCATCTACCATGCCGCAATCCATGTAGTTCCCGGCCTGGGTATAGCGAAGTACTGCCGAACCGGCCTGGCCCGGTGCCAGCAGGACTTCCGTCACGGGAGCGGATCCGTCACGGGTGGCGGGTGCGCCGATGGGGGCGCCGGCGTTGTTCGCGACCAGGGAAACCCCCGGGAAGCCTTTGAGGATGCAGGGTTCCGTGCCGGTGTTGGTGAGGCTGAGCGTCATGTAGACACTGCCTGCTGCGCCTCCGCCGGTCGCGTCTGTAGCGGCGGAAAGTCCCGCTGCCTTGCACAGACCGGGGGCTGCGGGCGCAGCAGAGGTGGAAGGCGCGGTGGCCGACGGCGCTGCGGACGTGGCAGGCGGCGCGGGCGATGCAGTGGGACCCGCCGGGCTGGTGCCCGGTGCCGTCGTCGTGGTTTCTGCCTGCGGTTGGCTGCTACCGCAGGCGGCAAGTGTCAGGGCAGCAGCTCCGGCCGCTGCCGACATGGCTATCCCCTGGAAAATTTTCTGAGACCTCATGCCACCACCTTCGCGGCAGCCGTTGCCGGCGTCAACGATGGCGCGTTCCCGGACAGCATTTGACGCCCGGATCGTGATGATCCGGGCGTCACAATGCAGTGGCTAGCTTGCCTTCCCGGCAGCTTTACGGCGGGACCCGCCGCGCACCAGGGCCGCACCGCCCAGGACCAGTCCGCCCAGGCCCGCGGCGAGGCCGGCCCAGCTGCGGGCTTCGGCTCCGCTGTCAGTTACGGCGGACACCTGCCCGGTGGGTGCCTTCGTGGAGTGCGAGGCGGTCTCGGCCGCACCGTGGCCGTCGGCACTCTCCGCCGCCGTGACGGTGATGGACGGAGCGGGGGCCTCCAGGGAGTGCGGGTCCTCGCCGTCCTTTGCGATCTGGGCCCAGTCAGTCTGTCCGGTCTCGCAGGTCTGGAGCGTGGGGAAGTGCAGTGTTGATCCAGCCACGTCCGGGAGTTTCACGGACAAGACCAGGGTGTCCCGGAGTTCGTGGGGGAGGGGGGCCTTCGCCGTGTAGACGATCTGGCTGGTCCGCTTGGTGACGGAGCTTCCGTCGGCCAGCTTCTTGGGTTCAGGCAGTTGCTCTGTGACTTTTTCCACCGCCCAGTTCGGGTTGACTGTGGGCTGGGCGTCATCGAGCTCATCAGGCAGGGTGATGGCCACCTTGGTGGTGCCGGACTCCTCGCATCCGTGCGGGATGGCGAAGGTCAGCAGGGCGTAGGAGTTGGCGGAGGTCTTGTCCGGTGTGACGCCGACGTGGGCGGCGGCACCGCCGGCCGCAGCGAGCATCAGGGCAGCGGCGCCGCCGGCGGCGGCAGCGGTGGTCAGGGAACGGCGGATGACAAAGGTGTTCATGGAGTTGCCTTTCTGGCGCACACCCGGATCGGGGTGCAAAGTGTTGGTGCCTGCACCGGAGCCATCGCCCGGCGGGGCTTAGGAACAAAGCGCGACGGCGGAAGGCGGGCCGCGTCGGCTGTCCTGCCGCAGGTTCCGCCAGGGAGAGCGGGGCGGCGCGGCAGGCGGGAATATAGCGGAAACAGGGGGAACGGCGTCGGGCGTTGTTGCCCGCGGGAGACCGGTCAGGGGACGAAGCCAGGCAGCCAGTGCCCACAGTGCGTCTTCGCCCTTGGCCAGCAGGAACGCGGAGGCCAGTGTGGCCAGGAGGTGGGCGGCAAGCATCAGCTGTGCGGGACCGGACTCAGCAGGCGCGGTGTGGCCGGCTACGAAAACCAGCTCGGGAAGCGCGCCGCCATGCTGATGGCCGTGGTGGGGGGCCGCCGGACCGGCTGCCAGGGCCGGTGTGCTCAGCATGGAGAACAGCTCGTGAAGCGCCAGTTGCCCGGCACCAAGCAGGGCTCCGATAGCCGGGAAGGACAGCCGGAGCCGGGTCGCTGCGGTGCTGACGAGCGCGGTAAGGGCCAGGACGGCCAGCAGGATGCCGGGGGCCGGGAGCTGGCCGCCGCCTGCCACGTGGGCCCCTGCCGCAAGGGTAAGGATGACGCCGGCAAGGGCGGAGGACCGGACGAGGTGGAACGGCGTGCGGCGGTGCGTAGGCACGGTATCTCCTCCCCGGTGCAGTGGCGGGCGGCTCCAATTGGGCCTGCCCGTCCAGATTCTATCGGTGATTCGCAGCGCGGCAGGAGCAGGATGGGATTGTCAGCTGCCGCCGGCCAGCAGCTCGGTGAGGACTTCGGCGGCTGTCCCGTACCGGAGCAGGGGAGCGGACTGGCCTGCCCAAAGGGACATCAGTTCCGTGTTCCCCCGGGCAGCGGCTTGGGGCCTGAAGCGTCCCGTCAGCCAGTTCTGGACCGGAAACGGCGCAATGCTCCGGGCATCGGACAGGTCCCGCACAACCCGGTTGGGGATGCCCCGGGCCAGCCTTCCGCTGAGTGCCCGGGTCAAAACGGTGTGCCCGGCGGCAGGGCTGTGCAGGAGGGCACGGTATTCAGGCACGGCTGCGGACTCCCGGGTGGCCAGGAACGCCGTCCCCACCTGCACTGCGTCAGCGCCGAGCGCCATGGCAGCGGCGAAGCCGCGGCGGTCCGCAATGCCGCCCGCCGCTATCACCGGGACACGCACTGCATCCGTTACCTGGGGGACAAGGGAGAAGGTGCCCACCAAGGACTCTTCCGCGGGCTTGAGGAAGGAAACGCGGTGCCCTCCGGACTCCATCCCGCTGGCAACGACGGCGTCCACGCCGCCTTCCTCCAGCGCGACGGCTTCATCAACGGTGGTGGCGGTGCCCAAAACCTTAATGCCGCGCCGGTGGGCTTCCTCCACCACGTCCGGCGCCGGGACGCCAAAGACAAAGCTGACGACGGCGGGCCGGGCTTCCAGCGTGGCCTCCACCTGTTCGCCGTAGTCGGGCATGTAGCGGGCGGGGGCGTCCGGCAGGGGGATGCCGAGTTCCTCGAAGTACGGCGCCAGCTTATTGCGGTAACTGTCAAAGTCGGCCTGGCCCACGTCCGTGGCTTCGTCGCCGGTGGGCACCCAGAGATTGAGTGCGAAGGGCCTGCCTGTAGCGGCACGAAGTTCCGCTGCCGTCCGTTCGACCGCGCCGCCGTCGTACCCGTACAGGCCGTAGGAACCCAGCCCGCCGCCGTCGCTCACCGCTGCGGTGAGCTGTACGGAGGAAACCCCGCCGAACGGGCCAAGGACCACGGGAACGTCGATCCCCAGCAGCTCGGTGAGCCGCCTGGAGCGGGGTGCGGGACGGTCTGGCGCGGTCATGGCTCTCCTTGGCTGGGCCTGCACGGTGAGGTACCCAGTCTCGCAGGTATGGGCCCCGTGACCCGTCAGCCGGCTGGGGGCGGCCCGGCCAGGTCGTAGCCGTCGGCAATGTGGAACATGCGGCGGCCGGCTGCGGGCGCAATGACCCACACAACGTCGCCGTCCGCGGTGCGCGCATCAACGTGTCCGGCGTGGATGCGGGCGCCGTTCCGCCGCAGTTCCACGCTGTCGCCGATTTCCACTTCGTCCCAGCGGACGGGGCTTTTGACGCGGTTCACCATCGAATTCACGGTTTCCTTTGATGCGCTGTTGTGCTGGTCCTGCCATCAAACAGGTCCAGCCCATGTGGCATCAATGGAGGAGTGACCACGGCAGGGTCAGTTTCCTTGTGCAGCCCTCCAGCCGGCTGTAGGCCCGGCCGGAGCCACGGCGTTAGACTGCCAGCGTATGTGTCGGCGATCTAAGGAGAAGTTCATGGACTACACCGGAAGCCAGTCAGAAAAGGTTGTTCCCGCTGGTGAACTTGGCCGCAGCCATATCGGCCAGACCATCAGCTTCCAGCCCAACGAGTTCACTGTCGTCTTTGGAAAGCTCGCCGGAATCGCCCGCACGGAGGCGATGGTTTACCTGTCTTTGCAGGGCGTGGGCAACGGCACCCACCTGAAGGATGAATACGACCTGCCGCTCGCGCACGATGTGTACGTGCCGGTGGACGTGATCAGCAACGCTGAATCCACCATCAAAGACCTGTTCGGCAAGGTCCAGGAGAACCTGCGCGGGGCAGGCCACAAGGGCGGCGGCGAGGACCGGACCGACCGGATCTAGGGGCCGTTCCCGGGCCGGGTGCAGGCCTGGGAGTGGAACTGGCCGGTGTGGGGGGCGCCGGCCAGTTCAAGACGGCGGGACAAGCTCGGGCAGGCGGTCATGTTATGTCTCCGTTTCGTCGATTCTTTGCTGGGGGAATTGTTCAACAATGTCTTGCCAAGATTGTTGAACAACCTGTACAGTCGTCACAACGCTCATTGTGACTCCAGTCACCCCTAGCAACGGACGGACCCATGGCAGACCCCGGCACAAAATTGACCCTGAGTTCCTCTGCCCGGCGAACAGCCCTTCTGGGCGCCATGTTCCTGATGGCCACCAGTGCCATCGGGCCGGGCTTCATCACACAGACCACCGTTTTCACCGTCCAGATCGGGGCAGCTTTCGCCTTCGCCATCCTGGCCTCCATCCTGATCGACGTCGCCGTCCAGATGAATGTGTGGCGCGTCATCGGGGTGACAGGGCTTCGCGCCCAGGAGCTCGGCAATAAAGTTCTTCCCGGCGTCGGCTGGTTCCTGGCAGCCCTGGTCTTCCTTGGCGGCGTGGTCTTCAACATCGGCAATATCGCCGGGACCGGGCTGGGGGCCAACGCGATGATGGGAGTTGACCCGAAGGTCGGTGGTGCCGTTTCGGCCGTCATCGCCATCCTCATCTTCCTCAGCAAGAAGGCCGGCATGGCCCTGGACCGGATCGTTGTGCTCCTGGGCGCCGTCATGATCCTGCTGATGATCTACGTGGCCATTGTCGCCGCCCCGCCGGTGGGGGAAGCCCTGAAGAACACGTTCCTGCCCGAAACGGTTGATTTCCTGATCATCACCACCCTGGTCGGCGGGACGGTGGGCGGCTACATCACCTACGCCGGGGCCCACCGCATGCTGGACTCCGGTGCCACGGGGGTCAAGCACGTTCAGCAGATCACCCGCAGCTCCATCCTGGGCATCGTGGTTACCGGGATCATGCGCGTGCTGCTCTTCCTGGCCATCCTTGGCGTAGTGGCAGGCGGCACGGTCCTTACCAGCAACAACATGGCTGCCGAGGCCTTTGGAGCGGCTGCCGGCGAAATCGGTACCCGGATGTTCGGCGTCGTTTTGTGGGCCGCTGCCATCACCTCGGTCATTGGTGCCGCTTTCACCTCTGTCTCCTTCATTACCTCCTCGCGGACTCCGGAGCGTAAGCGGAACCTCATCACCGTTGTTTTCATCGCCGCCTGCGCGGTCGTATACGTGTTCCTTGGCCAGGCCCCGCAGCAGCTGCTGATTTTTGCCGGCGCCTTCAACGGACTGATCCTGCCCGTTGGTTTCGCCGTCCTGCTCTGGGTGGCCTGGCGCCGCCGCGACCTCATGCACGGCTACGATTACCCGAAGTGGCTGCTCCTGGTCGGTGTCATTACCTGGCTGCTCACCCTGTTCCTCGGCTGGAACTCCCTCCTGGGCCTGGCAAAGCTGTGGGCATGATCGCCAACAAGCCCTCGGCCCTGCCCGGTGCGGCACGCGAGGCGTTCCGGAACGGGCTCGTGGAACCGACGTCAGGCTGGTCCCGAGGGTACGCCCAGGCGAACATGCTGGCCATTCCGCGGGAGCACGCGTTCGACTTCCTGCTCTTTGCCCAGCGCAACCCCAAACCCTGCCCCATCCTCGGGGTTTTGGAAGCAGGGGAGACCTCCGGTCCGCTGCTGGCCGGCGGTGATATCCGCACCGACATACCCAAGTACACGGTCTACCGGGACGGCGAAAAGGTTGACGAGCCTACCGACATCTCCGGGTACTGGCGGGATGACCTGGTGACCTTCCTGATCGGCTGCTCCTTCACCTTCGAATCCGCGCTGCTGGACAGCGGCATCGCCATCGCACACATCGATCAGGGCGTGAACGTCCCCATGTACCGAACCAACCGGCAGTGCGCTCCTGCAGGGTCGATGGAAGGTCCGCTGGTTGTTTCCATGCGGCCTGTCCCCGCCGCGCAGGTGGCCGACGCAGTGCGGATCACTTCCCGGTACCCGGCTGTCCATGGCGCGCCCGTCCACATCGGCAATCCGGAAGAACTCGGCATCCGGGACCTGGCCCGCCCCGATTTCGGCGACGCGGTGGACATCCCGGACGGGCACTTTCCGGTGTTCTGGGCCTGCGGTGTCACGCCCCAGGCCGCCGTAATGCAGTCCCGTCCGCCGCTGGCCATCGGCCACGCGCCCGGCCACATGCTGATCACTGACGCACGGGACAGCGACTACCTCGTTCCGTAACGCGCCGACGCCCGGCTGAACAAGCCGGTACCCGCCTTCCGTGCAGGCACCGGCTTGTTAAGTGGACCGGGACTTTAGCTGGAGGCTGCCAGTGAGGCCAGGTGTTCCAGCAGTTCCGCCTCGGCAGCGTCTAGGTATTCACGCAGCTCAGCGGCGGCTTTTTCGTTCTCACCCGCGCGGAGCCGCCTCACCAGCAGCACGTTGCGGTCCACGTAGTGGCTGTGGAAGTCCGGGGCGGCGGACATGGCATGGAAGACCAGCCGCATTTCCGCGAGCACGCGGTCCATGAGCGTCCTGAGGGTTTCACTGCCCGTCAGGTCCACCACTTCTTTATGGAAGGCCTGGTTGGCGTCGGCCATCTCTGCCACGGACCCGGCGTCCCGGGCGGCCTGGGCCCGCAGAACCACGGCTTCCATGGCATCCAGCTTTTCGGGAGTGATGTGCCCCCACAGGACGGCCGCCGGCTCGATGGTCCTGCGCACGCGATAGATTTCCCGGACATCCTCTGCGCCAGGCGATGCAACAAAAACCCCGCGGTTCGGAATACGGCGCACTATTGATTCCTCGGCAAGCGTGGTGAAGGCCTGGCGGAGCGTGTTGCGTGAGACGCCGAGGGCGGACGACAATGATTGCTCGGACAGCTTGGCGCCGGGGGCCAGCTCACCGGCAGCAATGCGGTTGCGTAGGACTGAGGCGATCCAGGCCGTGGTATGGGCGTGTTCGGCAGCACCCGCCGGTGCCGCCCCTCCATCAATCACAGCGTCCATCCCCTTCCCCTTCGCAACGACTCCCGATCCTAGCCGACCGAGCCCAGCACTTCCCCCCGCGCCACAGCAGCCCCGGGCTCCTGGCCGCCGCGGGTGAATGTACCGGCAACGGAGGCGAACACTACGGTTTCCATCTTCATGGCTTCCAGCACGGCAACGGGCTGGCCGGCAGTGACCTCGGAGCCGTCGTCGGCCAGCCATTTGACGAGGTTTCCACCCATCGGAGCGGTCACCGCGCCGTCTTCGGCAGCAGTGTGGCCGCCTTCGGAAGGCTCTGTTGCTCCGCCGCCGCCGTGCATCAGTGCATTGAACACCGCGGCCGGCAGCCCCAGCTGGACGGCTTTGCCGTTAATCTCCACCGTCAGCGTTTCACGGCGGGCAACAGGACCGGCCACCCCGCTTTCCAGTGCGGCGGCCAACGGTCCGGAAAATTCCGATTCGATCCACGTGGTGTACACGCCCAGCCGGTCGGTGGCGGTGAAGTGCGGATCGCGTACCACGGCACGGTGGAACGGCACCACCGTGGGGACGCCCTCAATGCGCAGCTCATCCAGGGCGGCACGCGCCCGGCGCAGCGCCTGGGCCCGGTCCTCGCCGTGCACGATCAGTTTTGCAATCAAGGAGTCATACTCTGCGGGGATGACCGAACCCGAACGGACGCCGGAGTCAACGCGGATACCCGCGCCGGTGGGCGCCTCGAACACTGTGACCGGCCCGGGGGAGGGGAGGAAGCCGCGGCCGGCGTCCTCGGCGTTGAGGCGGAACTCGATGGCGTGGCCGACGGGGGCCGGGTCCTCGATGATGGACAAGGGCATTCCGGCTGCGATGCGGAACTGCTCGCGCACGAGGTCGATCCCGGAGGTCTCCTCCGTGACCGGGTGCTCGACCTGCAGGCGGGTGTTGACTTCCAGGAAGGAGATCACGCCGTCAGGGGCCACGAGGTACTCCACCGTGCCTGCCCCGGTGTAGCCGGCTTCGCGGCAGATCGCGCGGGCGGACTCGTGGATCCGGCTGCGCTGTTCGGCGGTCAGGAACGGCGCCGGTGCCTCCTCCACCAGTTTCTGGTTGCGGCGCTGGAGGGAGCAGTCCCGGGTGCCCACCACCACGACGTTTCCGTGGGTGTCCGCCAGGACCTGCGCCTCAACGTGCCGCGGCTTGTCCAGGAACCGTTCCACAAAGCACTCGCCCCGGCCAAACGCCACCGTTGCCTCCCGCACGGCGGAGTCGAAGGCGTCCTCGATATCCTCCAGCCGGTAGGCGATCTTGAGCCCCCGGCCGCCGCCCCCAAAGGCGGCTTTGATGGCCACCGGCACCCCGTGCTTTTCAGCGAAGGCGCGCACCTCATCGGCGTCGGCGGCCGGACCGTCGGACCCCGGAACCAGGGGCGCACCTGCGCGGACCGCGATTTCGCGGGCGGTGACCTTGTTGCCCAGGCTCCGGATGGCCTCCGGCGACGGGCCCACCCAGGTCAGTCCGGCGTCGAGCACTGCCTGGGCGAAGTCCGCGTTTTCGGACAGGAAGCCGTAGCCCGGGTGGACGGCGTCGGCGCCGGCCTTTTCAGCCACCGCCAGGAGTTTATAGATGTTCAGGTAGCTGTCTGAACTGGCCGCGCCGCCGAGGGCATAGGCCTCGTCGCTGAGCCGTACGTGCAGGGCGTCGGCGTCGGGGTCGGAGTACACGGCCACCGAGACCAACCCTGCGTCGGCGCAGGCGCGGGCAATCCGGACGGCGATTTCACCGCGATTGGCGATCAAAACTTTTTTCATCGGTGCTTCTTTCACAGGCTCGTGGAGGAGGTCAGGGGCTGCAGCGTTTCGGGATCCACCGCAACGAACTTCAGGGCAGTGCCGGGCGAAAGTTGGGCTGCCACCGGCAGGTCCTCCGGAATGACAGCGGCAATGACGGGGTAGCCACCGGTCACCGGGTGGTCGGCCAGAAACAGGACGGGAAGGCCCGACGGCGGTACTTGCAGTGAGCCTGCCACCGCACCTTCGCTGGGGAGTTCTTCCGTGCGCGCCCGTTCCAGCGGAGACCCGGTTCCGTTGGTGTCGAGCCGGACGCCGATGCGGTTGGACTCCGCGGTGACGGTCCAGGTCTGCCCGGTCAAGGCCTCCTGCGATGCAGGAATGAACCAGTCCTGGCGCGGGCCCGGAGTGATCCGCAAAACGACGGGCGGGCCGGCGACGGCGGACAGCAGTAAGTCCGGCAGCGCGGGTGGTTCCGGCGTACCCACCACCCGGCCGTGCTCAACTGCGCCAACGGGCAGCACCGTTCCGGCGGCCAGCGGTGCCGGGCCGATGCCGGACATCAGGTCCGTCGAACGGCTCCCCAGCACCGGCGGGACGACTATCCCTCCACGTACCGCGAGGTAAGTCCGCAGCCCTGACACGGGCCGGTCAAGGCGGAGGATCTCGCCGTCGTGCAGGGCGAACGGGGCGTACATCGGGGCAGTCCTGGTTCCGCTGCCACTTTCGATCTCCGCGGGGACCGGGGCGCCGCTGAGCGAGGCTGTCAGCTGGCCGCGGGCGCGGATGGTGAGCCCGCCAAAAACGTTCTCCACCACCGCGTCACCGGGCGGGTTGCCAACCAACCGGTTGGCCTGCCTGGCGCTTGCCGCGTCGGCGGCGCCGGAGGGTGAAACACCCAGATCCCCGAGACCAGGCCTGCCAAGGTCCTGGATCAGTGACTGCGGCCCGGGATCAAGCACCTCGACTGCAGTCTCGCGGACCTTAACGCCTTGGGCTGCCGTGTGAGGGGACGGGCTCCCGGCGCCGGCGCCTTCGGACGGCCCTGCGGGGAGTTCCACGAGTTCCCGCACAGCCACATACTGGACTCTTGTCCCGGGCTTCACCAGGGCGGGCTGTTCGCGGTCCAGGTCCCACATGCGCGCAGCCGTGCGCCCGATCAGCTGCCAGCCGCCGGGCGAATTCCTGGGATAGACGGCAGAGAAGTTGCCCGCCAGGGCCACCGATCCCGCCGGCACAGCAGTCCGCGGCGTGCTGCGCCGGGGTACGTTAAGAGCAGTGTTCTCGCCCACCAGGTAGGCGAAGCCAGGAGCGAATCCGCCGAACGCAGCGGTCCAGAGCTGCCCGGTGTGCGCGGCCACCACGCCCTCCGGCCCCAACCCGGTGAGTTGCCCCACCTCAACGAGGTCCTCGCCGTCGTACACAACTTCGATCCTGACCGGGTCGCCGGAGGCCGCCCGGTCAAACGAGGCGGCGGCATCCAGCAGGGCGACGGCGGAGCGGGCCGCACGCGCGGCAGCGCGGGAGTCGAAAACCGCCAGGACCGTGCGCGCCGCCGCCAGGACATCCACCTGTCCGGCCAGCGGATTTTCCAGCAGTTCCGAGTGCAACGCCAGCACCGCGTCAAGGGACTCAACCTCGATCAGCAGGGCCCGCGGTCCTGCCCAGCGGATGTCCGGCTGGCTCACACGAAGCTCCGAATCTCCACGCCGGCGGCCTGGAGTTCACGGCGGACGGCGGCAGCCATGGAAACGGCTCCGGCCGTATCGCCATGGACGCAGATGCTTTCCGCCGGGGTGCGGATGGCTGACCCGTCACGGGCGATGATGGTGCCCTCGGTGGCCAGCCGGACCATGTTCGCCGCCACTGCGTCCTCGTCATGGAGAACAGCATCGGGTTCCCTGCGCGAGACCAGGGTCCCGTCCGGGTTGTAGGCGCGGTCGGCGAAGGCCTCGGCTACGCCGCGGAGCCCGGCCGCTTCGGCGGCTGCGAGTGCCACGGATCCGGGCAGCAGAAGCATGGGCAGGTCGCCGCCGAACGCCTTGACGCCGTCCACAACAGCCCGGGCGTGCGCTTCATGGGTGACGATGGTGTTGTAGAGGGCGCCGTGGGGTTTCACGTAGCGAATGCTGCCGCCGGCTGAACGGGCAAGGGCGTCCAGGGCTCCCATCTGGTAGAGGACGTCATCGGCTAGTTCAGTGGGGGAACAGTCGAGGAAACGGCGGCCAAAACCGGCAAGATCCCGGTATCCGACGTGGGCACCGATGGTTACTCCCGCCGCCACCGCGTCCCGGCAAGTCTGGGCGATGGTGGACGGATCGCCTGCGTGGAAGCCGCATGCGACGTTGGCGCTGGACACTGAACGGAAGATGGCAGCGTCGTCACCCATCGTCCAGTTCCCGAAGGATTCCCCGACGTCGCTGTTGAGGTCAATGAAGGCCATGGTGATTCCCGTCTCCTTTAGTGGTCATACAAGGATGCACGACAACCAAGGATTGTTCAACAATTTTCGAGGGTTTGACGGGATTCCTTTGAGGGCGGTGCTGAATCTCTTGCACGGCGCTACAACAGGGGGAGGTGTGTTCTTCAGTAGCCGGCGCAGTGCCGGCAACGCTGAGCGGCCGCGGACTCCGATCAGCAGGACGAAGGCATCGGTTCCGACGGGAGCGTCGTCGTCCGCGTCGACGATGAGGAACCGCTCGATCGCGGAAACGGTAGGAACAGGCCGAACGATGAGGCTGGCGAAACCGAGGGGAAGATTCGAGAGAATGTCGTCCACCCTAACCACGGCCATTGGCTTCCTTTTGCGTTAATCACACCGGACGGCTCTGTCCGGTCACATCATGGTAGCCAGCGTGGAAGCGCCGAAATATGTGATGAGGTCCTAAATCACAGTTGGCTTTTCGGTTGACGACCTAAACCAGGGAACGTCCGGGGCGCCGTTTCGGTCCAGTTCTACGAGAAAGGGCGGGACCCGGAAAGCGGGAGGCCTACGCAGGGCTTTGGGATCTTCGACAAAGCAAAAGGCCCTGGCTTCCATTTATCTCTCAGGAAAACCAGGGCCTTGCTACATGGCGGTGACGGTGGGATTTGAACCCACGTTGGCTGTTACACCAAACAACATTTCGAGTGTTGCACCTTCGGCCGCTCGGACACGTCACCAACCTCAATAGGGTACCGGAGTAACGTGCACATCCCCAAAACGGGAGGTTTAAAAGCGGGGTTGAGCTTGCCGGGACCCCGGTGGTTGGGCTCATCGAAACCCTGGTGGTTGAGCTTGTCGAAACCCATTTTCCATGCTCCGGCGTCTGACCGGGTTTTGTCGGACCCTGTTGGCATGCTTGGGGTATGGAAAGCGAAGCGGCCGGGAGCGAGGCGACCTGGGGCGTGGGAGGCAGGGCGGGGATTTTGGCTGCTGTTGCGTCGGTGGCTGGTTTCGTTGATGAGCTGGTCCGCGTTTTTGCCGGTGGTTCCGCTGTTTCGGGTTCTTCTGATGCGGGGTCTTCTGATGCTCTGGCCGGTGGTGGTGATCCGTTGCGGGTGTTTGCCGGTGACTGCCTGGACGGCTTGGCGGTCCAGCGCAAGCTTGAGGCCGCCGCTGCCGCGGTGAAGGTACTGCTGGTGGACGGGCACATCGGTGCCGTCGCCGCGATGGAGGACCCGGCGGCCGGGCCGGAATGGGCCAAGGGCCGCCAGATGGCCTCCGTGGCCGAGGTCGCCTGCGTCCTGACCATCGGGGAACGCGCCGCCAGTACCCTGATCGGAGAAGCCCAAGCCTTGACCAGTTCGTTGCCGGCGGCACTGGATGCGTTGCGGGTCGGGGAGGTGTCGTGGCAAAACACCAGGGTCCTGGTTGATGAGAGCACGGGCCTGGACCCGGCCGCCACCACAGCCCTGGAACAGCACTTCCTGAACCCGGACGCGCCGGGCGCCGGCCCGGGCGGTGTAGCAGGGGTGCTGCCGCCGGCGAGGTTGCGGCCGAAGGTGCGGTCGTGGCGGGAACGCCACCACCCCGAGCTGATCGAAAAGCGCCACGCCAGGGGTGTCGCGGCCCGGCGGATGGAATACGCCCCGGACCGCGACGCGATGGCCTGGATCTCCATCTACCTGCCGGCGGACCAGGCCAACGCGGCCTGGAACCGGACCCGGGCCCTGGCCCGCGGACTGCAGGGACCCAACGAACCCCGCACCCTGCCACAACTCATGGCAGACATCAGCGCCACAGCCCTCCTCGCCACCGGACACGCCCCCAATGCTGACGCGCGGAACGACACAACCGGCCACGGCGCTGCCTCTGCCGGCCCTCACGTGCACGGACCCGGCGCCGCTTTGGCCGGGCCCCCGGTGCCGCGGGCGCAGGTGCTCGTCACCGTGCCGGTGTTCTCGCTCCTGGGCCTAACGGAGGAACCTGCGGTGCTGGACGGGCACGGCCCGATCCCGGCGTCGATGGCACGCAGACTCGTCGCCGGCGGGGCGGACTCGTTTTACCGGGTCCTGGTCGATCCCAGGGGCGGGGCGCCGCTGGAGATCGGGCGCAAGAGCTACCGGATTCCGGAAGCGATGCGCCGCTGGCTCAGGCTCCGGGACGGTACATGCCCGTTTCCCGGCTGCAGCAACCACTCCCTCGATAACGAAGCGGACCACCTGCTGGCCTGGCATCACGGCGGAACCACCGGAATCAGCAACCTCGCCCAGCCCTGCCCCAAACACCACAAACTGAAACACACCAGCGCCTGGACACCCGCCCCGGCCACTAAAAACGAGCCGCCCGGCTGGATCTCACCGGCCGGACGCCGCTACACCAGCGAACACCAGGACTGGGAACCACCCCACTGGCCACCCGACATCCTGCCCTCGGAAAGAAGCTTCTTAGAAGAGATATTGGAGGAGCACTTGTTCGCCAGGTGATTCCGCGTTTGCCAGGTGATTTCGCGGCGCCAAGCCCGGGGCTTCGGTACGGGCACGTGCGCCACCTTCAGTCGCACTTGCGTATGCGCGACCCACCGCCCGCCGCCAAACTTTCCACCCGGCTGCCCGTCCCGCTAGATTCGTCAGCAAGATGACTACCTCGCAGAATCCCGTTTACGCCACCGCTTACTGGACTACCGCCCGCGAACACGGGGAGCTCCGCACACAGGAACTCCAGGCTCCGGGTCCCGGCGAAGCCCTGGTCCGTGCGCTCTACTCCGGAATCAGCAAAGGAACGGAGATGGTGGTCCACAAGGGTGCCGTTCCGCCGCGGGTCGCCGAGGAGATGCGGGCACCACACCAGGAGGGGAACTTCCCCGGGCCGGTGAAGTTCGGCTACCTCTCGGTCGGTGTGGTTGAAGAAGGGCCGGAGGACTGGAAGGGTCAGCGCGTCTTCTGCCTGACCCCGCACCAGGACCGCTACGTCGTCCCGGTCACGGAACTCACCCGGATTACGGACGCCGTCCCCTCAAGGCGCGCCGTCCTTACCGGAACAGTCGAAACCGCAGTCAATGCGCTTTGGGAAGCCGGGCCGCGGCTGGGGGACAGGGTGGCCGTAGTCGGAGCCGGGTTGGTGGGCGGCATGGTGGCGACCCTCCTGCGCACGTTCCCGCTGGCCCGGTTGCAGTTAGTGGATCTGGATCCGGGCAGGAAACATTTCGCGGACACTCTTGGCGTTGATTTCACCCACCCGGATGAGGCCCTCGCAGACTGCGACATCGTCTTCCACTGCTCCGCATCGCAGGAAGGCCTGGAGCGCAGCCTCCAGCTGGTCGGTGATGAAGGCGCCGTCATCGAGATGTCCTGGTACGCCAACCGCGAGGTCACACTGCCGCTCGGTGAGGACTTCCACGCCCGCCGCCTGTCCATCAGGGCCAGCCAAGTGGGGGTCGTCGCCCGCGCCCGCCGCCACCGCCGCACCAACGCAGACCGACTCAACCTCGCAGTCTCCCTGCTGGAAGACCCGGTGTTCGACGTCTTCCTCACGGGCTCGTCCCCGTTCGAAGAACTGCCGGACGTCGTCCAGGGCCTGGCACACGGCACCCTGGACGCCCTCTGCCACGTGATTGAGTACCCGGACAAAGACTAAACGCCACAGAAAAGCGCCAGCCAACCGTAAGGGAAACGAATGTTCAGCCTGACCGTCCGCCGCCACTTCATGATCGCCCACAGCCTGCCGCGCGAATCATTCGGACCGGCCCAGGCCCTGCACGGGGCCACCTTCGTCGCCGAAGTGGCCTTTCGCCGTCGTGCCCTGAACGATGACGCGATCGTCCTGGACATCGGCGCCGCCGGCAATGTAATTGAGGAAATCCTCGCGGGACTGAACTACCGCAACCTGGATGAACATCCGGATTTCGCCGGCAAACTCAGCACCACCGAAGTACTTGCCCAGTACATTGCCCATGCCGTGGCAGAAAAGCTCAAGGATCACGACGACGGCCGGCACCTTGACGGCGTGGATGTCACCCTGCGCGAAAACCCCGACGCCTGGGCCACCTTCTCGCTGGACCTTACCGCCTGACCCATGCTCCCCATCCGCCTGCTGGTGCCCGGCAACATCCACCACAACTCCGGTGGAAATGCGTACGACGCGCGGCTGGTGCGCGGCCTGCAAAGCATGGGCGCCGACGTCGAGGTCCTCCCCGTGGAAGGGGAATGGCCGGATGTCATCTGCACCTGCTCCAGTACGGCATACGCCCTCAAGGAACGCCATGGGCTGAGCGGCGTACGGGTCGCCCTGCCCGGCGTGGATCCCGCTCCTGCCGCACAGGGTGCCCGGCCGCCGAACTTCGTCGTCAACCGCAACATGGTCGCTGTAGCCCACACCAAACGCGGGGAACAAGCAGCCGCCGACGCAGCAAGCAGACCTGCCCCTCATCCAAACGGCCGCAGCGCGGACCGTGGACACCACCGCCGATGCCTTCAGAGCCACCATCGACGGCAAGAATATCGACAACCGCGGAGCCGCCGCCGAAGCGCTCTGCGCATGGGCCGGGAAACACGGCCACATGCTCACAAAACTCTACGGTTACGACGAGCTCGGGACCATCGCACAGCTGGGCGGCCACGAACTCCGCGCAAAGCTCGTGCCCGCCAGGGACCCCGACCACGCCACCGTGAAAGTGCGGATCGAAGGAGTGCCTAGGGCAACAACCAAATCGCGCGCCGGAGCCCACTGTCCGCTGACATAGGCACCATCCGACAACTCGAAAACAGGGTGGCCTCCGTGCCCAAGCTCGCCGCCGACGTCGAAGTGCGACGGAAGGAAGCTCTCTCACGGGTCGAACAAGCAGAAAATGGACTCTCGGAGCCGTTCGAGCACGCCCACGCCCTCAAAGCCGCCCAAGCCAACTCCGCCCGCATCGACCAACTCATGGCTGACGCAGCAAAACCCGAGCACCCAGCTCAGGGGGAGCCAGCAACGGAAATCGACCCAGGACTGGAGAAAATGCAAAGGCTTATGGGTGCATCATTCCCTCAAGAGCCCACCTTTGGCCCCAGCAGGCGCGGTGACGTCGGCCCAGCAGCGGACACCGGAACCATGCCAACGGGACGCGGATTACGGACTCTGAGGGGCCAGGGCGTGACCATCTGGAACGAATGGGCGGACGCGGACGGCGGTTTGGGTCCGGTGTACGGTGTCCAGTGGCGCAGCTGGCCCACCCCGGACGGCGGCCACATCGACCAGATCGCCGAGCTCGGCCGCGGCCAGGCCTGCCCGGGTTCGCTCGACCAGCTGGTCGCGTTCAAGCTGGGCGAACGCCGACATGACAGTGAGCATCGCTCTACCCATCGGCCCTGTTGTGCTGATGCCCTCCGTAACGCTGCGGAAGTGCACGCTCCGGCAGGCCACGGCCTATGTTGCGTAGCCCGCACGCCCGCCCGTCGCAGCCCACTGCGTTGGTGATGCCGAAGGAGCCATAGTGGCGGTACCCTGCACCACCCGGAAAACCACCCTCGTCGGGATCCTTCTCCGCCGGCGGCGGACAGTTCGATGGGAACGCTGCTGATGACCATAGGGCCCGCTTCGAGGTCAAAATCGAGCCTGTCGGCAGTCCAAAGCGCAGCCTCCTAGTCTAGGACACACCCGGGCGGAACGGCCGAAACTGGCGCCGAACAGAGTTCAGGGAAGTACCCCGTCAGTTCCTTCCCTTGCCGGGACCACAGCGTGGCGCCGCGGTCATCCCGGACTGCAACGCACCTGTACCCGTCCCACTTGGGTCTCCCGTTCCGGGGCGGGGACGGAGTCCCAGCGGCAAAGCCCGCCGAAGGCCTTGTTGTTCTTCGCCCACTTGTTGGCCAGCTTCGCCAGCGTCTTCGTCGCGTGCGATGCCGACGCAAACCGGCACGCCGACATTCCGCCGGACGGCCGCTTTCAACAACCGGCCCATCGCCAGCAGGTCTGCAGGGGAACCTTTGACGCCGAGGAAGGCCTCGTCGATGCTGTAAACCTCCAGCCAGGCCGAGTACCGGCTCAGCAGTTCCATCACCCGGGAGCTGATATCGCCATACAGTTCGTAGTTGCTCGACAGTGCGACCAGGCCCCATTATTTGGCCCTCGGGGCCAGCTTTAACCAGGGATCGCACATGCCGATGCCCAGCGCCTTGGCTGCGGGGGAGCGGGTGACCGCGCAGCCGTCGTTGTTGGACAGCACGATCACGGGCTTGCCTTTCAAGGAAAGGGGCTTACGCACGCTCCGCCGAGGCGTAGAAGCAGTTCACGTCCACGTGAGCGATCTGCGGCATGTGCCGCATCAGGGCCGGCTTAGACATGACGCAAGCACCGGACAGCCGTGCCCCAAAATCGTCAGATCGGCCAGGGCCGGCACTTCAATATTCGGGTACGCAGGGTTCTCCGCTTGGAGGATCACTCCCTTCGGAGTGATCCTCAGCCGCTTGATCGTCAACTCGCCGTCCAGGACAGCCACGACCACGGACCCGTCGCGCGGCTCCAGTGCCCGGTCCACGATCAGCTCATCCCCGTCGCTGATCCCGGCCCCCGTCATCGACTCCCCGGACACCCGCACGACGTAAGTGCTGGTGACGTATTTGATCAGGTGTGCATTCAGGTCGATTCGGCCATCAAAGTAGTCCTGCGCGGCGAGGGGAACTCCGCTGCGACCGGCACCGGAGAGATCCTGGAAGGCCATTGACCCAGCCCGTGGGCTGCGGTGCTCATGGTGACGCCGAGTGTGGTGGTGATTAGCGCCGCCCTGCAGCTTGTGGCTGTCTCCGCCCTGTGCCGGCCCGGGAAGTTGTCGCACGACCTGCTAACCCAACTGTGTGCAGGGGTCCACTGTGTTTGACGTCACCGGCAGCCCGTCAGCTCCAGTGCCGGTGAAGTAGAGGTCGTCAAAGTCCCCAGCGGTGCAGAGGCTCCCGTACTCCTCGTTGAACGTGCCGTCGTCGTTGGTGACGTACCGGAAACCGCTGCTACTCGTGATCGGAGTCCCGCCCGGAGGGGTATGAGTAACGGTCTTCATGACGAGGCTGCCCGGCTCCAGCCCCGTTCCGATAACTCGGTAGCAGGCGTCGCTGTCATCGCGGGGCACGGGAGTCGGGTCGTTGTAGCAACGCTCGAACGTCCGGTCCACCACGACCACCAGGGTGCCCGTCGAGACCGGCGTGGCCTCGCATGTCACCGGGCCATCCGAGGTCGAGGTCGTGGTCCGCGTGCTGGTTGGCGTGCCGGATGTTGACTTGCCCTTGTAGGTCGTGGTGGTTGTCGTGGTGGTGGTGCGTTCCTGGCTGTATGTGCCCGGTAGCCCGCTACTGGTGGTGCATGCCATGCCGTCCTGGGGACCGGGCCCGGTTGTCTGGGTGGTATCGGTACACGTCGTCATGCCTTTGGCGAAGGTGCATCCATCCGGCGGGGGCGGTTTGGGCTTGGCGTCGGCGGGAGCCATCACCCCCAGGATCATCAGGCTTGTGGCAACCAGAACACTGAGTAGACGCTTCATGATGTCCTCCAATCAGGACCCAACTTTGAATGCGCTACCTCTTGGATGGACCGCTCGTTGTCCTGCGGCACAAGCACGGAATGGATGAGTCATTAGGAGCGGAGGTTATAAGGCAGCGGAGGCGACTCGTACCGTGGTGTAGAGCGGGATTATACCAAGAGTTCCTCTCGTGGCGGCGCCCCTTCCCCTTAAAGGACCAACTGCTCACTGTGGCGGCCCTTGCGCTCCTCAAAAACCTGGAGTGGACGGCTGCCTTGGTGGGATCGGACCAGGCGGATTTGGAGTACGAGGCAAGGGTGCGCGCCGCCGTCACGGATAACGGACTGGCCCTGTGGATACGCCTTACCGGCGAGCTGCTCGGCGAGGCCCTGGAACGTGCTTGGGGTGCGGCAGACCTGGGCCTCCTTGTGTCGCAGGCCGAAGCCTTCGGCATGGTGGTCACCGGTCGCTTGCCCGCGGAATTTCAGTTGTGGTGCGCGAGGGGACAGGCGCGGTGGAGGCGCTGGGACTGGCCGGGTTGAGGAATGACGACGGCGGCCCTCGCCTTCCAGGTATGGCGGTGCCGCTGCCACCTGATCACCCGGATGCCCCCGCCGCGCTGGCCGCCCGGGATCGGTTGCCCGGCTGGGACCGGACGGCCGCGGCGGTGCTGGCTGCGGTGGAGGGCACTGCCGGATAACGAGACGGTGCTACAACCGGGTCCGGTGGCCGGCGAAGAATTCCCGCAGCAGCACGGCGCACTCCTCCTCGCGCACGCCGGGGTAGACCTCCACCCAGTGATTAAGGCGTCGCTCCCGGAGGACGTCGAACACCGAGCCTGCGGCGCCGGCCTTTTCGTCCCAGGCACCAAAGACCACCCGCGGAATCCGCGCAAGGACAATCGCCCCGGCGCACATGGCGCACGGTTCCAGCGTGACCACCAGCGTGCAGTCGGACAACCGCCAGCCGTCCGCCTGTCCGCCATTCCGTACAGCGCGTTCGCGCAGCCGCTTTGCCGCTTGGCGGATCGCAACCACCTCGGCGTGGGCCGTGGGGTCTCCAAGTTCCTCCCGCTGGTTGCGTCCGAAACCCAGCACCGCGCCGTCGGGACCCAACACCACCGCACCAATCGGCACGTCCTCAGTTGCGAGGGCGCGCCGGGCTTCCGTGAGGGCAAGCCCCATCCAGATGTGGTGTTTTCCATCGGAGACCATGGCTCAATGATAGTTTCGGAGGAAACTTAGAGCCCGTGACCACCATCGCCGGGAGGCACTATGAGCACCGTCAAAGACCGTGTGGATAAGTGGTTCAAGCCGTATGCCGCGCTGTGGCTGACCATGATCATCGGCGGGGTCCTGGTGCTTGCAATGGCGCTGCTTGGCGCCGAGGTGTATTCGGACGTGGTGGACGAGGAGGGGCTCGCGAGGCTGGACATCCCCGCTTTGGACTACTCACAGTCGTTGCGCAACCCGGAGACGGACGCCTTCGTCACCGGCTTCACGAATATTGGCGGCGGCGTGGGGATGCCGATCCTTGCAAGCATTCTCACGGCCTGGCTGACGTTCCTGAGCAGATCGTGGCGGCCCATCATTTTGGTGGGCGGGGCAGCCGCGGTGTCCACAACGGCCACCACCCTCGGCAAGCGGCTGGTGGGCAGGGAGCGCCCGGACCACTCCGAAGCCGTACCGCCGTTCGAAAGCACGCCGTCTTTTCCCAGCGGCCATACACTTAACACCACCGTGGTGATCGGCGTGCTCCTGTACATCATGTGTCTGCAGTTCCGGATGCTCTGGGCCCGGATCACCGCCATCACCGCCGGCGTGATCTTTATCATCGCAATGGGACTTAGCCGGGTGTTCCTGGGGCACCACTGGCTCACCGACGTAATGGCCGGCTGGCTCCTGGGCCTTGCCTGGGTGGGCATGGTGATCCTTGCGCACAGGCTGTTCCACCTGACCAGACGCAGGGAAAATGCAGGTCCCGCGCCCACGTTCGAGCATCCGGTGGTGCGCGACGTCGTGGCCGAGGCCATGCATCACGACCGGCCAGCGGACCGCAGCAGCGGGGGAGGGGCCAACAACGGCGGGTGATAGTTTTTACGCATGCGCACTCTCGTTGTGGACCACCCGCTCGTCGCCCATAAGCTGACCGTCCTGAGGGACAAGAACACCCCGTCCCCGGTGTTCCGCCAGCTGACCGAAGAGCTTGTGACACTCCTCGCCTACGAGGCGACACGCGAGGTCCGCACCGAACCCGTCACCATCGAAACCCCGGTCAGCACCACCGTGGGGACCGCCTTCACCAAGCCAACCCCTCTGGTTGTTCCCATCCTGCGCGCCGGCCTCGGGATGCTTGAGGGCATGACCAAACTGGTGCCTACCGCTGAGGTGGGCTTTTTGGGCATGGCCCGGGACGAGGAGACGCTGGACATCATCACCTATGCCGAGCGTTTGCCGGAAGACCTCACGGGGCGTCAGATCTTCGTACTGGACCCGATGCTGGCCACAGGCGGAACCCTCCGCGAAGCTATCAAGTTCCTGTTCAAGCGCGGCGCCTCGGACGTCACCTGCATCTGCCTGCTGGCCGCACCCGAGGGCTTGGCAAAGCTTGAAGAGGAACTGTCTGATGCAAACGTGACAATTGTCCTGGCATCAATCGACGAGAAGTTGAACGACAAGTCCTACATCGTTCCCGGGCTGGGCGACGCAGGCGACCGCCTCTACGGCATCGCGGGCTGAACGCCCGGCGGCAGGTGCTTGACGGGTTCCGTAAACACAAGCCTTCCGCAATGTGCGGCACGCCCGGCAACAGGTGGGCGGTACAGTACACCCCGGACGCTGATGCGGCCGGGGATGTACAGTGCCTTGCTCAAGCCAGGTTTAGTACCAGTTGTTGGCGTAGTGGAAGTTCAGCGCGCCGCACGGAGACTGGTAGCGCTCCTTGATGTAGTTCAGGCCCCAGTTGATCTGGGTCCGGTAGTTGGTGAGGTAGTCCGGACCGGCACTCGCCATCTTTTCCGCGGGCAGGGACTGGACAATGCCGTACGCGCCGCTGCTGGGGTTGGTGGCCGTGGTGGTCCAGTCTGATTCCTTGTCCCACAGGGTTACCAGGCACTGCATCTGGTCCTGGGCCCAGCCATAGGAAGCGAGCTGTCCGGCGGCGTAGGCCTGAGCACCGGCGGGGTCGTTGACCGCGACGGCGGGAGCCGGTTCGGGTGCCGGAGCCGGTTCGGGTGCCGTGGCCGGTTCGGGTGCCGTGGCCGGGGCGGGTGCCGGCGCGGGCGCAGGAGCCGGCTCAGCAGCGGGTGCCGGTTCGGGCGCAGCTGCCGGGGCGGGTTCGGCGGCCTGCGGAACCACGTTGATGGGAGCCGGAGCGGGGGATTCGGCCGGGTTCGACCGGATCTCGCTCTTCTCGATGCTCATCTGCGCATCCGTGTCCGTAGCGGACGTGGATGCGGCCGGAATCAGTGCATCGGTGGCCTGGCCTGCAGCGCCGACGCCTACAAGCAGCGCAGCGGAGGCTGCAAGGACTGCGGCGCGCTGGCCGAAGCCGAACTTCTTGCCTTCAGGACGCGGGGCATGACTGTTGGAACCGCTTTTCGGGCGCGGTTCAACCGGGAATTTGAACATGATGAATCGCCTCTCACACCTGCGGAGTTAGCTGTCGGGTTCGGATGAGGGCATCCGGCCACACGGAAAAAATCACGTGCTGACTTAACCCCAAGGGCAATCAGTGCCCGGGACGGTGGGTCCCCCGCCTCTGCCTTTGTTCAAGCGGAATCCGGGAAGTGGCAGAGCTTGGCGTCATCCGGATATGCGGTCCGAACGTAAACCGCACTTAATCGAAGGTACAGGAGTGCCCCGGTTAAGTCACATTTAGGTAACGGACATCACGAGGGCGGCGCGTCGTCTTGCGGAAGGTGGCGGACCGTTGGCAGACCCAGAGTTGGGATGAAGGCCCGCGCCGTGACGTTGCCGTGACCCACGCCCACGTGCCCGTTTAGGGGTGATTGCAGAATGGACAAGCCTGGGCCGCTGGCGTCCTCCCGGGGCTGCAGTCCATGCCCGGACTTTGGCACCGCTATTCCAAGCTGAAGCTCAGCCTGGTGGACCTGAAGGCGGGCATGCCGGTAAATTTTTTAACGAGTTTTTACTATCGGGTGGACAAGTGGGATTAGTCAGTCTGCTTACGAGCGAAAAATTGGCAGCCTTGAAGAAAAGTAAAGGTGATTGGCGGCCAACCGAACAATGTTCAGAAAATGACGGTCTCGGAAGACGGTTGCGGGATAACGAGCGTTATTCTTTTGCTACTGACAAAATCGTGATCTGCGCCACAATGGCACTTTCTGTCTCACGATACGGACGATTCGGTCCATTGTTACTTGCAAGTTGCCATTGTTACGCTGCACACTTCCAATGTGAACAAGAACTCAACAGCACCTGCAGCCGCAGAATATTGGCCCAGCACACCAGCTGCTGCCGACATGCGCTGTTGTCGAATGCACGCCTGAACCTTCCCACCCTTCGAAGTTCCTAGGCATTCGCCCCCGGCCCAGCGTAGGGCGCCCCCCAGTTCGCATTGCGGGCAACCAGCATTCGAGCCGCGATGACGGCCTTCACATTGAGGTAAGCATTCCATGTCTGTTGCATCCGGATACGTCCACATCTCCGTCCGTAACGCCGCCAAGGCAGGCCAGTCGTCCGGCCTGCGCCCCGGTTTCGGTACCCGTCCTTCGCTTGCGCCGTCCTCCGGAAGCAGCTATCCAGCCCAGGGCTATGCGCCGCAGGGATACAACCCCAGCTCCTACGGCCAGCTCCGCGCTGTTCCCGCCGCGGACTCCGCTCCCGTAACGGCGCCCACGCCCGTGGTGGCCGGACCCAACGCCGTGCGCCCTGTCGCCAATGACAACGTTGCCCGGGGCTTTGTCCTCTACATGGGCATTGACGAGGAAACCGCGGCAGCTGCAGGCACCTCCATCGCAAAGCTTGCGCAGGAGATCCGCGCCTACGCGCAGTCCCTCGTGACCGGCGCAGAGAGCTATGCCGCCGTCGCCGTTGCCCCGGCCGGCACCCCGGGTTCCGCGCTCGACGTCGTACGCTCCACCTTTGGCGACCCAACCGTGAACTCCCGCCAGCGCACCGAGACGCCCCGCCCGCAGCAGCCGCAGGAGCCGCGTCCGTCCGGCGTCCTGATCGACCTTGCCCGGCGTGAAGTCCACCTCGACGGCGAATCACTCAACCTGACGTTCAAGGAGTTCGAACTCCTGAACTACCTGGTGGAAAACGGAACCCGTACGGTGGGCCGAGACGAACTGCTCGAAGGGCTGTGGCGGAACGCCGAGGAAGTCCCCAACGAGCGGACCATCGACGTCCACATCCGCCGCCTCCGTTCCAAGCTGGGCCGCCTCGCGAACACCGTCCGCACCGTCCGCGGCCAGGGCTACCGGTTCTACGAGCACCCGGAGGTAGTGGTCTGGGCCGCTCCGGAGTACTCGATCTGATCCTGCACGGGCGCCCGCCCCAAGGGGCGGGCGCCGTTCGTTAAGCTTGGCCCATGAGTGAGCACCATCTTCGCCGGCTAGTGATCATGCGCCATGCCAAGGCCGACTGGCCGGGCGGAGTGGCGGACCACGAGCGTCCGCTGGAGGAGCGCGGGCACCAGGAAGCGCCGCTGGCAGGCCGCTGGCTGCTCAAGCACAACATCGTTCCCGACTTCATCCTCTGCTCCAGCGCCCTGCGCACCCGGCAGACCTGTACCTGGGTCTGCTCCGAACTGGGGGATAAGGCGCCCACGCCGAAGCTTGAGGACGGGCTGTACGCCGCCTCCGCGCTCCGGATGCTGTCCGTCATCAACCATGTTCCCGATACCGTCACTACCCTCATGCTCATCGCGCACCTGCCGGGCGTCCAGGATCTTGCCATGCACCTGGCGTCCCGGGACTCGGACCATGGCGCCTACATGGACGCAGCCACGCGGTTCCCCACCAGCGCATTCACCGTACTGGAAACTGAGAAGCCCTGGGCCGAGCTGGACGGCCAGGACGCCAGGATCACAAGATTCGAGGTCCCCCGCGCCCATTAGCTGCCATGCCCGCCCAATGCTGCCATGCCCGTCCAATGCCGGTATGGCGGGTCAGCGGCGCGGAGCCGTGCCCGGCTTTGCCGCGGGCTTACGGGCAGTGACAGCGGACGACGACGGCCGCTTGGCTGCCGCCGGCAGGCGCGAGGGGGCGCGGGAACCGGAAGTCCGCCGGGCAGGTGCCGCCTTGGTTACAGTCCGGGGTGCGGCAGGCCGCTGTTTGGCGGCGGCCCGTCCGCGCGTTGATGTCAATGGCTTGCCCGAAGGCCAGGCAGCCCCGGCGAACAGGACCAGCAGGGTCCCTGCAGCGGAGGCCGCGGCGCCGATGAAGTAATGGTCGGGGTCGTCAGTGGGCAGGGGCGTCCCCAGGAACGACGACTGCCCGTCATAGGAGAGCTCCCAGGTTCCGAGGAAGGCGAGGGCGCATCCCAGGGTGAGACTCGTCCCGGCGCCGGCGGCCAGCAGCACTGCCCGCCTTCCCCGCACCAGCACCTCGGCCAGGGCTGACAGGCAGGCCAGCGCCAGGACGCCCGCGAACGCGACGAACACCGGCATCGCGAGGGTCATCCCGGTGAGGACCAACAGGCCCGCTGCCACGATGCCGGCGATGACCGCCAGTTTTCCGCTGCTCCCCATATGGCTCATGGCCACCATCATTCCTGAGGGGCGTCCGGCCGGAGCGCGTAGCCGCGCATGATTGCCATAATTGCCGCAACGCTTTGGTCACGGGTGCGCTCCGGGTTGTACGTCTGGCGGTCCAGGCCAACAAAAAAGCAGGCACCGAAAATGGCGGTTTCCAGACTTCCGCGGGACACCGACTGATCCACGGGGTAGGCCTTGGCCACGTTCTCCACCGCGTGGGCGATGACCGCGAGCAGTTCGCTCCGCAGCACGGTGAAGGTTCCCTGTCATCCACTCGGGGTGCGCCAGTTTTCGCTCACCCAGAGGCGGGCGAAGGAAGGGTACTGAGCCATGAAGTCCATGGCCTGGCCAATCATGTCCTCCATGGCCAGCAGCGGGTCCTTTGCCGGCCCTGCCCCTGGCCTCAGCAGGCGTTCCTTGGGGATGTCCACTCCGTGCCGCAGGAGCTGTGCCACGAGTTCGGACTTGCTGCCGAAGTTGTAATAGACGGTGCCTTTGGAGACCCCTGCAGCGGTGGCAATTTCGTCCACTGTGACGTTCGCGGCGCCGCGCTCGCCGATAAGCTCCATGGAGGCGTCAAAGAGCTGTTGGCGGGTAGCGGTGGTTCTTGCCGGTCGCAGTACTTTTGCTGCCGCCGCTCCTGGGTCGGCAATGGTTCCGCTGTACGGCGCTCCCGTGCCCCCGGCGGTCCGGAGGTCATACCGCGATCTCCGGTTTGAGGGACTTTAGCGTCCAGTACTTGTTCCTGCGCACGGCAAGCGTGGACAGCGCCGTTCCCAGCAGCGTGCAGCCAAGGAGACCGATGGCGGTGGGGACAACCATGGACAGATCTGCTCCGTACACCAGATGCCTCGTTCCCGTGACCACATGGCCCATGGGCAGGATCCCAAGCACCACATGGAGCGGCTGCCGGAGCGGTCTGTCAGGGGAACGTGCCGCCGGAGGACACCAGCTGGAGCACCCGCAGGACCAGAACCACCAGTTTGCCGGGGGAAGCGAGCAGCGCCACGATGCCTTGGATAAGGGCGCTGAACGCCATGGCCGCCAGCATAAAGAGCCACATCAGGACCGGGTGGACGGGATTCAGGCCGAGGGCGAGGTATACCACAAGGGTCAGCAGCGTAGCTTGACCGACGGCGCCGGGCAGCTCAGCAGCGGGCTGTCCGTCCTCAAGGACAAAACCGCGTCCCGCCTCCGGCTCGTTGACGCCGGGGGAATCGACCAGGGCGCCGCGAGCCGGAGTTTCCGGGGCCGGTGGAGGCTGTCCCGGCTGGCCATGCCTCCGCTTGGCTTCATCCTGCCGCTGACGGTGAGTGCAAGCGCGGTGCGCTGGTCCTGGCGCGTACCAGTAACGAGGAGCAGTTCCCCACGGTTCACCCGGAATGACGCGGGAGGCAGGAGGGGATCGCGGCGGCCTTTGACATGAAGCTGGTGCGCTGAGAGCAGGATGGCCTCTCACAGGAAAACGCAGCTGCCTCCAGCCGAAATAAACTGACCGGTCAGTGCAAGTAAAAGCTAGAGGCCATATTTCTCCAGCAGCCGGAGCCAGACTTCGCTGATGGTGGGGTAGGACGGCACCGCATGCCAGAGCCGTTCCAGCTGAACCTCGCCCACTACCGCGATGGTGGCGGCGTGGAGCAGTTCCGCAACGTCGGGGCCCGCGAAAGTGGCGCCGAGCAGGACCTTCCGGTCCTCGTCCACCACCAGCTGGGCCCACCCCTCGTAGTTCTCCGAATGCAGCGAGGAACCCGCAACCTGGATGGGAAGCTCAACTGACGAGGCGTTGTACCCGTCCTTCTGCGCCTCCTCCAAAGTGCGGCCAACCGAGGCAAGTTCGGGGTCGGTGAACACAACGCTGGGAACTGCATGCTGATTGGCTGTGTGGGCGTAGCGGCTCCAAGCGGCAGGGCTGCCCGCAAGTTCACCCTTAGCCCGGGCAGCGATGGCGTCACCCGCCGCCCTGGCCTCGTACTTGCCCTGGTGGGTGTAAAGGTTGTGGCCGGCAGCGTCCCCCACGGCATAGAGCCAGGGTTCATCGCCCGCTGTACCCTGCACCAGACCGGAACTGTCCGTAGTGAGGGCCAGCCGGCCCTCCCCGTCCGCTTCGAATCCGACGCTTTCCAGGCCCAGGCCTGCCAGTGCGGGACGGCGGCCCGTGGAAACCAGGACCTTGTCGGCGGTGACGGTGGTGCCGTCGCCCAGTAACAGGCTGAAGGTGCCGTCTTCGTTTCCGGTGATCCGATCTGTGGCGGTGTTGAGGCGGAGTTCCACGCCGTCTGCCCGCAAGCCGGCGGCGACCAGGTGCGCAGCCTCCACGGGGAAGTTGCCCAGCAGTCCGCTCCGGGCAACAAGTGTTACGGCTGATCCCAGGCGCGCGAACGCCTGCGCCAGCTCGGTGCCCGCCACGCCGCCGCCCAGGACGGCGAGACGCCCCGGGATCTCCTCCGCGGACGTGGCTTCCCGTGTGCCCCACACCGGAAGGTCCTTCAGTCCTTCAATTGGGGGAGTGTTCGGTGTGGAACCGGTGGCAAGGACAACAGCGTGCCGGGCTTGGATGCGGTGAGTTGTCCCGTCCAGGCCGGCCACCTCCACAATTTTCGGTGCGGTCAGCCGGGCGTGCCCGCGGATCAGTTCAATTCCCGTGTCCTTGACCCACTGCACCTGGCTGTCATCCTGCCAGTTGGAGGTCATGTAGTCCCGGCGCTTCAGCACTGCCGGTGCATCCAGGGTCCGCGTGACAGCTTCCTTGGCGCCGGGTGTGGTCTGGGCTCCATGCAATGCGGTGCCCGGGCGAAGCAGGGCCTTGGACGGCATGCAGGCCCAGTATGAGCATTCGCCGCCTACAAGTTCCGCTTCCACCAGCACCGCCGCCAGTCCGCCCTGCACAACCCTGCCGGCAACATTTTCCCCAACGGCGCCCGCGCCGATCACCACTACGTCAAACTCGTGCTTTACGGCATCCGGCGTCATGGGGAAAGCCTACGCCGGGGCACCGACAGCCAAGTGACGCTTGCGGACGGAAGCGGGAAGTGCGGTAACAATGCTTAACGCAAAAGGTCCGCACCGGCGAACCGGTGCGGACCTTGTCCGTGCGCCCAAAGGGATTCGAACCCCTGACCTTCTGTTCCGTAGACAGACGCTCTATCCAGCTGAGCTATGGGCGCATCTCGTGTTCCTGGAGAAGAACCGCTCTCCCTGAACCTCGAATTACTTTACGCGAGGTTGGCCGCAGTGCCAAATCGGAAGCTGTGTAATCTGCGCGACTAGACCGGTACAGGTGACCTTTATCACTTAATCGTAGACTTTTCCGCAAATGTTCCTTGTATTTCCGCGGATTGCGATTTCATCAGCACGTTTTAGCCAGCAAACTGCCAAAAATCAGCAGTGGTCCGGACCATAGCATTTAGCACACACCGATCAACCCCGAGGAAGGGAACTGCAATGGGCGATCTGGCGCAGAAGCCGCTGCTTGAGAAAGCACCCACCACACATGCCGGCCTGCTGGCATGGGTCGAAGAGGTTGCTGAGCTCACGCAGCCGGACTGCATCTACTGGGTTGACGGATCCGAGGAGGAAAACACCCGCCTCACCGATGAGCTCGTTGCCGCCGGCACCCTGACCCGGCTGAACCAGGAGCTCTTCCCCAACTCCTTCGCAGCCTTTTCGGACCCCGCTGACGTGGCCCGGGTAGAGGAGCAGACCTTCATCTGCTCCGAGAACAAGCGCGATGCCGGCTTCACCAACAACTGGATGGCCCCGGCCGAAATGAAGGAAAAGCTGCGCGGACTCTTTGCCGGTTCCATGCGCGGCCGGACCATGTACATCATCCCCTTCGTGATGGGCCACCTCGACGCCGAGGACCCGAAGTTCGGCGTCGAGATCACGGACAGCGCCTACGTTGTTGCCTCGATGCGGATCATGGCCCGTATCGGCACCGATGTGCTGAACCGCATCACGGAGACCAATGCCTTCTTCGTCCCGGCACTGCACTCCGTGGGTGCGCCGCTGGAGCCCGGCCAGGAAGACGTTCCGTGGCCGTGCAACCCGGACAAGTGGATCGTCCACTTCCCCGAAGAGCGCTCCATCTGGTCCTTCGGCTCCGGCTACGGCGGCAACGCCCTGCTGGGCAAGAAGTGCTACGCCCTGCGCATCGCCTCCGTCATGGCGCGGGACGAGGGCTGGCTGGCCGAGCACATGCTTATCCTCAAGCTGACCTCCCCGGAGCAGAAAACGTACTGCGTCGCTGCGGCCTTCCCGTCCGCCTGCGGCAAGACCAACCTTGCCCTGCTGGATCCCACCATCAAGGGCTGGAAGGTGGAGACCCTCGGTGACGACATCACTTGGATGCGTTTCGGCAAGGAAGGCGAGCTCCGCGCCGTCAACCCGGAGGCTGGCCTCTTCGGTGTTGCACCCGGTACCGGCTGGGGCACCAACCCCAACGCCATGCGCGCCATTGCCAAGGGCAACAGCATCTTCACCAACGTTGCACTGACCGATGACGGCGGCGTGTGGTGGGAGGGCATGACGGATGAAGTGCCTGCCCACCTGACCGACTGGCAGGGCAACTCCTGGACGCCGGAATCCGGCAAGCCCGCTGCCCATCCGAACTCGCGGTTCTGCACCCCCATCGACCAGATCGACATGCTGGCAGAGGAGTACCACAACCCGGACGGCGTGGAGCTGTCCGCCATCCTGTTCGGCGGCCGCCGCAAGACCACCATTCCGCTGGTCACCGAGGCGCGCAGCTGGTCCAACGGCATCTTCATGGGCTCCACCCTGTCCTCCGAAACCACCGCTGCTGCTGCCGGTGCCGTAGGTGTGGTCCGCCGCGACCCGATGGCGATGCTGCCGTTCATCGGCTACGACGCCGGCGATTACCTGAACCACTGGGTCAACCTGTCCGCCAAGGCCAACCCGGAGCGCCTGCCCAGGATTTTCCTGGTCAACTGGTTCCGCCGGAACTCCGAGGGCGGCTTCGCCTGGCCCGGCTTTGGTGACAACGCGCGTGTCCTAAAGTGGGCCATCGAGCGCCTCGAAGGCAAGGCTGACGCCATCGAAACCCCCATCGGTTTCGTTCCCACCGGTGACTCCATCGACCTCGAGGGCCTGGACATGACCCCGGCGCAGGTCGAGGAGGCCGTCAAGGTCGACCCCGCCGAATGGGCCGCCGAACTCGCCTCGATCGAGGAATGGTTCGCCAACTTCGGCGGATCCCTACCGCAGGCGCTTCAGTCCGAACTGGCAGGCCTGAAGGAACGCCTCTCCTGAGAGGACTGACAAGCTGGCGTACGACGGCGGCCCCGCACCTTGCGTGAAAAGGTGCGGGGCCACCGGCGTCCCACCGATCACTAACCTCGCAAGCCCGCACCGGGCTCCCTGACCTTGCAAGCTAGGTCCGGGACCCTGTGGCGGTTAGGCACTCTGCCGGGTCGATCCGGGTGTCCGGCTCCCGCAGGGCGTCATCTTCATAAGCCGGATGCGGTCTAGTCCACCCAGATAGTGGCTGCGTTCGTGTCGGCTCCCAATTCGCCGAACTCAAAGGTCCTGCCCGCGGTGTTGGCCGCGTAAGGCAGGACGACTGCGAACACTGAACCGTCCCGGTGCTCGGCAGCCACATGGATCGCATCCGAGTCCTCTTCCACCAGCAGGATGTCGCAAACGACGGCGGCCGCGCGGAAGTCCGCACGGTTCTGCCGGAGCAGTGCCTGCAGATCCCTGATCATGGCGTCGGCATCGAAGTCTGCGTCCGTTCCCTCAGGTGCATCGGCGGGAGACACGGCGACAAGACGAACCTCACCGTCGTTCTGGACCGTCAACGCGAACGGCAGGAAGCCGCCGCTGCGCTCGAGTTGCTCCTGGGCGGCGCTGATTCCCGTTCCCAGGAGGTTTTCCAGGTCAGTTGCCGTCGCCTCGGGAACCGAGTCCCGCCAGGCGGACTGTCCCTCAGCACCAGGCTGGATGGCGTCAGCCATGGCAGCCTAGGCCCGGACCAGTGCCAGGACGCGGTCGCGGATCCGTTCCATGGTGGCGCGGTCCGTGGCCTCCGCATTAAGGCGGAGGAACGGCTCGGTGTTGGACGGGCGCAGGTTGAACCAGTAGCTGCCGTCCTTGGCCGTGAACGTGCTGCCGTCCATGGTGTCAATGGTGATGTCCTCGCCGGCAAAGGCTTCCCGTACGCGCTCGACGGCGGCCGGCTTGTCGTCCACCTCGGAATTGATCTCCCCGGAGCTGACGTAGGGCTCGTACTCGCGGGCGAGCCCGGACAACGGGCCGTCTTGCTCGCCCAGGGCAGCCAGGACGTGCATCGCGGCCAGCATGCCGGTGTCGGCGTTCCAGAAGTCACGGAAATAGAAGTGGGCCGAGTGCTCGCCGCCGAACACCGCCCCCTCCTTGGCCATGACTGCCTTGATGAAGGAGTGGCCGACGCGCGTGCGGACTGCCCGGCCGCCGTCGTGCTCTACCAGCTCGGCGACGGCGCGCGAGCAGAGAAGGTTGTGGATGATCGTGGGGGTGGTTTCGCCCTGGGCCTTTGCGCGGGCGATTTCGCGGCGCGCCACCATGCCCGTGATGGCCGACGGCGACACGGGCTCGCCCTTTTCATCAACAACAAAGCAGCGGTCGGCGTCGCCGTCGAAAGCCAGTCCGATGTCCGCGCCGTGCTTGATCACCGCAGCCTGCAGGTCGCGGAGGTTTTCAGGTTCAAGCGGGTTGGCGGGGTGGTTGGGGAAGGAACCATCCAGTTCGAAGTACAGAGGGATGATGTCGAACGGAAGCTTGGGCAGCAGTGCGTCGCCCAGGACCGCGGGTGTGGTGAGGCCGGCCATGCCGTTGCCGGCGTCCACCACGACCTTGAGCGGGCGGGAGCCGGACAGGTCAACGAGCTTGCGGAGGTACTCCGCGTAGTCCTTGAGTACATCGCGGACACTGATCAGGCCGCGGCTGGCGGCTTCCGGGATGGTGCCGCTGTTGAGGTACTGCTCGGCGAGGGCCTGGATATCTTTGAGGCCGGTCTCGGAGGAGATGGGGACGGCGCCGGCCTTGGACATCTTGATGCCGTTGTAGCCGGCCGGGTTGTGACTGGCCGTGAAAGTGGCGCCGGCGCGGTTCAAAAAGCCGCACGCGAAGTACAGTTCGTCAGTTGAAATCAGGTCCAGCAGCTCGACATTTGCGCCGCGGGCTGATGCGCCGTTGGCGAAGGCCTTGCTGAATTCGGGGGAGGACGGACGCATGTCCCCGCCCACCAGGATGGTTTCGCCTTCGAGCTGCAGGACATCCACGAACGCTGCCCCCACGGCTTCGACGATTTCGGCGGTAATGGATTCGCCCACAATGCCGCGGACATCGTACGCCTTGAAGGATGCCGAGAGATCAAAAGTCGTTGTCTGTTCGCTAGTCACGGGCTTTATCTTACGGGCAAGCCGGTACTCCGGTGTGGCGGCGTCCAGCGACATGTGGGAAACGCCGTGGATCCGGGGAGTTTCCACATATGGGACCGGAGGATGCCCGCTGTCGGAGGCGGCTGGGATACTGAACCAATGGTCGATAACCAGCATGCAGCCAGCCTGACCGACGCACCTCCTTCACCCGGCACGGCGTCCGCGGCTTCCGGTACCGGTTCAGCCACACACCGCCAGGCACTGGATGTTCTCCGCGAACTGGTGGGACATCCCGGGGCGGATTTCCACGAGGGGCAGTTTGAAGCCATCGAGGCACTGGTCGACGGCGGGCGACGGACCTTGGTGGTCCAGCGCACCGGCTGGGGAAAATCGGCCGTGTACTTTGTCGCGTCCCTGCTCCTGCGCCGGCGGGGCGCCGGTCCAACGCTGATTGTCTCGCCCCTGCTTGCCCTCATGCGGGACCAGGTGGCTGCCGCTGCGCGGGCCGGCGTCCGAGCGGTGGCCATCAATTCCGCCAACCAGCTGGAGTGGGACACCGTCCGCGAACAGCTGGCTGCGGACGAGGTGGACGTGCTGCTGGTGTCTCCCGAAAGGCTTACCAACCCTTCGTTCCGGGAGAACCAGCTGCCCGAACTGATCCGGCGGACCGGACTGCTGGTCATCGACGAAGCGCACTGCATCTCCGACTGGGGGCACGACTTCCGGCCTGACTACCGCAGGATCGCTGACCTCATCACCCGGCTGCCTGAAGCGGTCCCCGTGCTTGCCACCACTGCCACGGCGAACTCCCGGGTGGTGCACGATATCGAGGAACAGCTGGGGGCCGGCGTCCTCACCATCCGCGGCGCCCTGGGCCGGGATTCGCTCCGGCTGGGGGTGCTGTCCCTTCCGGACTCCAGGCAGCGCCTGGGCTGGCTGCTGACACATCTGGCCGACCTTCCGGGGAGCGGCATCATCTACACCCTCACTGTGTCGGCCGCGGAAGACACCGCCCGGCTCCTGTCCGAAGCCGGACACCAGGTACTGTCCTACACCGGCCGGACCGATCCTGCGGACAGGGAACGCGCGGAGCAACTGCTGAAGGACAACCAGGTGAAGGCGCTGGTGGCCACCTCGGCACTGGGCATGGGGTTCGACAAACCGGACCTCGGCTTCGTGGTCCACCTGGGCGCGCCCTCGTCACCCGTGGCCTACTATCAGCAGGTGGGGCGCGCGGGCCGCGGCGCCGCCAACGCGGATGTCCTGCTCCTTCCCGGCTCCGAGGACCGGGAAATCTGGCAGTACTTCGCCACTGCGTCCATGCCCTCCGAGGAAAAGGCAGCCGCCGTTCTCACCGCACTGGAAGAGGCCGGCACGGCCCTCTCCACCGTCGCCCTGGAAGCGCGTGTGGACCTCCGCCGGACCCCGCTCGAACTGCTGCTCAAGGTCCTTTCCGTGGACGGCGCCGTGGAGCGTGTGGGCGGCGGCTGGCGGTCCACCGGGCAGCCGTGGATCTACGATGCCGAACGGTACCAGCGGATCGCCCAGGCCCGGGTGGACGAGCAGGATTCCATGGTCATCTACCAGGACACGGCAGGGTGCCGGATGGAGTACATCACCTCGGTCCTGGACGATGAGACCGCGCACGCCTGCGGACGGTGCGACAACTGCGCCGGACGCTGGTTTCCGGTGGACGTGGCGGAGGATGCCACGGCAGCCGCCGGCCAGACGCTTAGCCGGGCCGGCGGCATCCTTGAACCGCGCCTGCAGTGGCCCAGCGGCATGAACCGCCTGGGCGTTCCGGTCAAGGGCAAGCTGAAGCCCGGTGAAGGCCTCGCGGAGGGCAGGATTCTGGCCAGGCTGACGGACCTGGGCTGGGGCGGTGCTTTGCGGGAACTCTTTGCCGCCGGCGCCGGGGACCGGCCCGTGGACCCGGGAATGCTGCAGGCGTGCGTCCAGGTGCTCCGTGAGTGGGGTGCCGGCGATTCACGTGCTGCGGGCTGGAGCGGCGCGGGAAGGCCGGCCGCCATCGTGAGTGTCCCGTCCCGGAGCAAACCTCAGCTGGTGGGCTCACTGGCCAGGGGCATCTCGGAGATCGGCCGCATCCCCTACCTCGGCGAGCTGCATCTTGCGCATGGGGGGCCCACGGGGAGCCGCGGCGGCAACAGTGCCTACCGGCTGGCCGGCGTCTGGGACCGGATCGTGGCCGGCCCCGAACTGGAAGCGGCACTGGCTTCAGCCCAAGGGCAAAGCGTGATGCTCATCGACGACCTGGCGGACAGCCGGTGGACGCTCACGGTCGCGGGCCGCGCCCTTCGGCAGGCCGGGGCTGGTGCCGTTCTTCCCCTCGTTCTTGCCCACGCCGGCTGACTTCCGCACCTGCGTCCCGCGGAAGGAGGAGGCTGTCCAGTGTGGCGGCCAGCATCAGCGCGGCCATGGCAAGGAACGCGCCCCGGAAGGGACCGGCAGCATCGCTTGGAAAAGCAGTCCACCCGTTGAAGAGCCGGATCAGCAGGGCTCCGACGGCGATTCCCGTGCCCGTGCCCAGCTGCACGAGCGTGGCAGAGACGGTGTTTGCTGATGTGAGCTGCCCCGGTGCGATGTCCGCGTACTGCACCGAGGCGTAGGCCGAGAATCCGATGGAGCGGAAGGCGCCGCTGCAGACGAGGAGGGCGAACGTCAACGCCTGGGGTGTTTCGGGGGTCAGGAGAGCGCAGCCGGCAAAAGTGGCAGCGGAGGCAAGGGACGCAAATACCAGCATTGCCTTGAAGCCAAAGCGCCGGATCAGCGGTGTGGTGGCCGGCTTGATGCCGATGTTTCCGATGAACACGGCAGCCACCATGATGCCGGCTTGGATGGGGGACCAGCCAAAGCCCGCCTGGAACATCAGGGGCAGCAGGAACGGCACGGAGCTGATGGTCAGCCGGTAAACGAACCCGCCCATTGCCATGGCCCGGAACGTGCGGGCGCTGAAGACATCAAGATCGAACAACGGATTCCTGGCACGGCGCATCCACAACACCGCGAACGCCAGGGCAGCAGCACCCGATGCCGCGCTGATTCCCGCCCATAGCGTGTCCGGATGAGCGCTGGCCAGTTCCAGGCCAACCACCAGGGCACCGACGCCGACCGTGGTGAGGAACAGCCCCGGCCAGTCCAAGCGGCGGCTCCGTTCACCCGGCGAGTACGGCACCAGCCGCAAAGCTGCCAGGAAGGCGGCCGCACCGAGGGGCAGGTTGATCAGGAAGATCCAGCGCCAGGATAGGTATGTGGTCAGCGCACCGCCCACCAGTGGAGCGAGGACCGGAGCCAGGAGTCCCGGCCACACGAGGAAGGCGGTGGCCCGGAGCAGTTCGGATTTGGGTGTTCCGCGCAACACTACCAAGGTTCCCACCGGGACCATCATGGCGCCTCCCGTGCCTTGGGCGATGCGGCTCAGGGTCAGCATGGTGAGGTCCTGGCTGAGCGAGCAGGCCAGTGACGCGGCTGTGAAGACGGCGATGGCAAGGCAAAAGACGCGCCTTGCCCCAAAGCGTTCGGCGAGCCAGCCGCTGATGGGGATGCCGACGGCCACGGTCAGCAGGTACGCCGTCATGGTGATGTTGACGTCGGCGGCCGGGACGCCAAAATCCCCGGAAATACTGGGGATGGCGGTGGTGAGGACGGTCCCGTCCAGGAATTCCATGAAAAACGTTGCCGCGACCAGCAGGGCAAGGCGCGGGTTCCACACCTGCGTGGTGCTTTCCGTACTGCCGGCGGGGGTGCTTGGTGCCATTCGAATATCGTGCCACCGCAGCAACGCGGCGGCAGGGTGGCGTCCGTTACCCGGACAGGTTTAGTGCAGGGGAGCCGCGCACCCGGATACGCAAAAGGCCCCGGTCCGAAAACCGGGGCCAAACGCGGAGACGGGGGGATTTGAACCCCCGGTCGAGTTTAACCCCGACCCTTCATTAGCAGTGAAGTCCATTCGGCCGCTCTGGCACGTCTCCAGTTGCTATTCCTAGCCCACCAAGGATACGCAGATCCGGGCATTCTGTGCAAAACGGCACGATCCGTTCCTGAGGCGCGCCAGATGCCGGGCACCGATCAGGAAGTATGCTGCGCCGGGCGGACCATGCGGATCTTACGAGGGTTCTCCCACGCGGCAAGAACGTCCTGGGCGCCGAGCCGTTCCGCATCGGTTGCAGCCGCGCGCCGCACCGATAGTTCCGGCATCACAAGTTCCCGTCCGCCAGTGCCTTCCACAGGAAATGCTGGCTGCGGGCCTGCAGCGCTGCGGCCTGCCGGTTGTCCGAGGCACCGGCGTGGCCGCCCTCCAATGCCTCATGGAACCAGACATTGCGGATGCCCATTGCCAGCATGCGCGCGGCCATCTTGCGGGCCTGAACGGGTCCCACCCTGTCGTCCGAGGTGGCCGTCCAAATGAAGGTGTTGGGGTAATCCACGCCGTCCCGAAGCAGGTGGTACGGGGAGAAGGTCCGGATGTACTCCCACTGCTCGGGCACGTCCGGGTCGCCGTACTCGGCAATCCAGGAGTGGCCGGCGGACAGCTTGGTGTACCGGCGCATGTCCAGGAGCGGAACGCCGCAGGAGACGGCGCCGAAAAGCTCCGGGTACTGCGTCAGCATGTTGCCCACCAGCAGGCCGCCGTTGGACCCGCCCACACAGCCCAGCCGCTCCCGCGAGGTGACTCCGCGGTTGATGAGGTCCCGGGCCACGGCGGCGAAGTCCTGGTACGCCTTGTGCCGGTTTTCCTTCAGCGCGGCCCGGTGCCAGGACGGCCCGTACTCACCGCCGCCGCGGATGTTCGCCACCACGTAGACACCGCCGCGGGAGTGCGTGCCCCCACCGTCATTGCCGGGGATGCCGGCGGTCCGGCGTTCCAGCCACGCCCTGCCCACGGTGCCGCTGTAGGCGGGAGTGCGGGAAATTTCGAAGCCGCCGTAGCCGGACAGCTGGGTGGGGTTTTGCCCGTCCAGGGGCAGGTTCCGGGCGGCCACCTGGAAGTACGGGACGCGCGTGCCGTCGTCGGAGGTGGCGAAATGCTGCTGCACCTCATAGTCGCTGTCGGCAAAGAACGACGGCGAGGCCTTCACCACCGCATGCCGGCTCCCCACGCCGGGGACCGCGCCGTCGTTATGGTTGGGTTCCAGCGTTCCCCGCATCAGGGTGCTCGGCGTGGTGAAGCCCGTGGCGACCAGCCAGAAGTCGTTGCCTGCACCGCCGTCGGCTGCTGACTCGTCCTCATCGTCCACCGCGTACGCGTTGACGTCGTGCAGGGGCGGGCACGCGTCCAGGGGAGTCGACGCCCAGGCGCCGTCCGGACCTTCCGCGGACCGGGACGGGTCCAGGACCCGGATCTCTGACGAGACGTCCTTGAGGAGGTTCAGGAGCAGGAAGTTCCGCGTCCAGCTCCAGGACTGCAGGGAGGTGCGGGCGTCCGGCGTGAACAGGACCGCGAGGTCCCGGCCGCCGGAAAGGTAGTCCTCGAAGCCCGCGGCCAGCAGCGAGCCGGCCGGGTAGGTGGTGCCGTCCAGCACCCAGTCCTGCTGCGGACGGAACAACAGCCACTCACGGTGCGCGCTGACGTTGACGTCGGTGGGGACGTCAATAGCCACCCAGGAGCCGTCCCGCAGCACCAGGTTGGTCCGGTTGAAGAAATCGATGTAGTCCACGGCAAAGGTGCGCTCGAAGCCCGGAGTGGAATCGTGGGCAACCACCGCCATCATGTGGTCCTCGGGGACCTCGAACAGCCGGGGAGCGGCGATGAGGCTTTCACCGCGCTTCAGGGTGACCGCGGTCCGCGCATAGGAGGAGGCCGTCCTAGGCAGCCCGTCCGCGGTGGAAGCTACCAGCAGCGTGTCCGCATCCAGCCACGACACATTGCCCTTTGCCGTCGGCAGGTCGAAACCCCCACCCGCAGGGTCAACGAAGGCCCGGGCCTCAACGTCGTATTCCCGGTACCGGTTGGCGTCACCGCCGTCGGGGGAGAGCGCCAGCAGGGCCAGCCGGTACGGTTCGCCGGCAGGCGGGCGGAGGAACGTGGCGCCGTGGAACACCCACTCCTCACCTTCGGCGGCGGCCAGCGCGTCCACGTCGAGCAGGACCTCCCACTCAGGGGAGTCAGTGCAGTAGCTCTCCCACGTGGTGCGGCGCCACAGGCCCTTGGGGTTTTGCTGGTCCTTCCAGAAGTTGTAGTACCAATCCCCTCGTTTTCCCACCATCGGAATCCTGTCCGTGGAGTCGAGCACCTCCAGGATGCTGCCCTCGAGTTCCGCGTAGGCGGCGTCCTCCAGCAGGCTCTCGGTACGGGCGTTCTGCTCTTTCACCCAGGCGAGCTGCTCTTCGCCGTAGATGTCCTCAAGCCAAACATTCTCATCGGTGGGCTCGGGCGCGATAGCGGCAGGAGCGCGTCCTGAATCAGCTGCAGTGGTGGTCATCCGCCCATCCAAACAACATCGGTGCCGGCGGGCAAGTCACGTGATCAGCCCGTACTCTGGATGCCGTGGAAAATACGCAGAGCATCCGGACCGCCATCATCGGGGCCGGTCCCCGCGGCACCAGCGTGCTGGAACGGCTGCTCGCCCACGCCGCTGCCCGCAACGCTTCCGCCGGCCGCGCCCTCCGGCTCCACATCGACGTCGTTGATCCTTATCCGGCCGGCCCGGGGCACGTCTGGCAGCCCGGGCAGTCGCGGCTGTACCTGATGAACACCCAGTCGTTCTACCCCACGCTGGTTCCGGAGGACCCCTCCCTGCCGCCGCCGCTGGCCGGCACCTCCTTTGACCAGTGGCGGGACCGGCAGCTGCACCACCCGCTGCCCTCCCTCAGCGAAGATGAGCGCGCGGAGCTCGCCGTCCTAGGACCCAACGACTTCCCCAGCCGGGCCCTCTACGGCAGGTACCTGCGCTCCACCCTGGAGGAGGTGCTGGCCAAGGCGCCCGACGGCGTCACGATCGACTTCCACGAAACGTCCGCTGTGTCCGTACGCCCGGCAGGAGACGGCTTGTACGACGTCGGCCTGGCAACCGGGGGGTTGCTCCGCACCGGGTCCGTGGTCCTGGCGCTGGGACACATTCCGTCGCGGCTGAATTCCGAACAGCGGGAACTGCAGGCCGCGGCGAAGCAGCTTGGCCTGCTGTACCTGCCGCCGGCGGTTCCCGCGGACGTCGACTGGTCCCGGATTCCGGCGGGCGAACCGGTGCTGGTCCGCGGCATGGGGCTGAATTTCTTCGACACCATGGTTGCGCTCACCGAGGGCCGCGGCGGGAAGTTCGTCCCGAACGGCGGGCGGTTGGAGTACGAACCGTCCGGCCAGGAGCCTTTGATCATCGCGGCGTCCCGGCGGGGCACCCCGTACCGGGCGAAGGCGTCGACGGAAGGCTACTACCCGGCGTCAATCAGCCTCCGGTACCTGACGGAGGACGCGCTGGACCGGTTCCGCAAAGCCGGGATCAAGCCGGGCTTCGACCACGACCTGTGGCCCCTGCTGCAGCGCGACACCCTCTGGGCCTACTACTCCACCCTTGTGCGCTCGCAGCCAGCTGCCGTGCCGGACCGGGCGGCCTTCCTTGCGGCGCTCGAGGAAGCCCTGCACCCGCATACCCACAGTGCTGGCAACTGGGAGGACAGTGTGGAAAGTGTGCTGGCCATCCACGTTGGTCCGCGCCACCGGCTGGACCTTGCCGGGCTCGCCACCCCGCTGGCCGGCAGGTCCTTCGCCTCACGGGCGGAGCACGACGCCGCCGTGGTGGAGCACCTGCTGGATGACGCGCGGCGGTCCGCCCTGGGCGAGGACGACCCTCTCAAGATGGCCATTGGCGCACTCCACCACGGGCGGGCCGTGCTCAAAACCGCAGTGGCCGACGGCGGCATCACCGACGAGTCGTGGGTCGCCGGGCTGCGTGGCTGGTTCGAGTCGTTCGTGGAGGGCCTCGCCAGCGGGCCGCCGGCATTGCGTGCGGAGCAGCTGGCCGCGCTGGCGAGGGCCGGAGTTGTCAGCTTCGTGGGCCCGGATCCGAAGTTCGGTGTTGACCGCCGGAACCGGATGTTCACGGCGGCCTCGCCGTGGGTCGAGGGTCCCCCCGCTACCGCAGCCACCATGGTGGAAGCCCTGGCGCCCGGAAACCGGGTTTCGGCCAACGATTCGCCGCTCCTTGGGCAGTTGCTGGCGGACGGCGCAGTACGGCCGAAACTCATGATGACGGCGGAGGGAGCCCCGGTGCAATCCACCGGCCTGGACGTAGTGCCGCATCCGTACCGGCCCGTGGCCGCCAACGGGGCTGTCACCAAGGGGTTCTACGTGTTGGGGCTGCAGCTCTCGTCTGCTCAGTGGGGGACTGCGATCGCCGCCGAGGCCGTTCCGCGCAAGGGGCCGGTGTACCGGAGCGGGCAGCGCACGCTCCGCGACGCTGACGAAATAGCTGCGGCCATCCTCGCCTCCTGACGCACATAAAGAAGGTGCCCCTTCTGGCCGGACAGCCGGGAGGGGCACCTCTTTGTGTTTCTGGTCTACCTGTTCGCCTTCAGGCAGGCACGGTAGGCGGCCATGGCCTGGCCGTAGTTGCCCTGGCCCTTGACTTCCGCGGCGCGTCCGGGTTTGGCGGGCTGCACGCAGGCGGGCGGCTCCGGAGTGGCTGCCGTTACCTGGACAGCAACCCTGACAGTGGTGCCGGATTCGACGGCGGTAAGCACCAGCGTGCCCGTGCCGGCTGCGGCACCCGCCGGGACAGCAAGGTTCACGCTGGCTGCCCCGCCGGCTGCCGGAACGGTACCCAGCTCCGTGGCGGTGCCGGCAGCATCCGTGAACACAGCCGTGAGCGCCGTGTTGACCGGGCTGCCCAGGGACGTGAGGTCCAGCTTTGAGACAGCGAGGGTTACCGGCTCACCGGGCTTGACCCCGACGGCGGTGGTATTGGTGACCGCCACGGAACGCCGGGCGAAATCCGGTGAGACGGGGCTGCTGTCCTGCAGGAAGCTGATCCACGCATCCCGGTCCACCAGCCCGGAGTCCCGGGTGTTGGTGCCCTCGGTGAAGATCCGGAAGTTGTCCCCGCCAGTGGCCAGGAAGCTGAACGTGCCCACCCGGTAGGACTTGGCCGGATCCAGCGGCTCACCGTTCACCCATACAGAGGTTATGCGGTCACCGGCGGCGCGGGCGGCGTTGTAGGTGTAGTTCACGTTCTTCGACAAGCCCAGTTGGATGTACGCGCGGCTGGGCACCGTGCCGTCCGGGTTGGTCTGCCACTGCTGCTCCAGCAGCGTCTTGAACTGCGCTCCGGTAAGGGAGGTGGTCCAGAGGTTGTTCACGAACGGCAGCACCGCGTTGGCCTCGGCGTAGGTGATGGTGCCGTCCGGGGCGTAGTACAGCTCGTTCCGCAGTCCGCCTGCGTTGACCACGCCGATTTCCGCGCCGCCCAGTTCTGCCGGCTGCAGCGACGCCAATAGCGAGTCGGCCACCAGGTTGCCCAGGGTGGATTCGCTGCCGCGGTCGTCGCGCTTGGGGGTGCCTGCGGAATCCGTGGTGAACGCGGTGGTGATGTCCGCCGTTACGGAGCCCACCGGCTGGTTGCCGATCACCGCGGCGTCGGCCAGCGCCTTCTTCACGATGGCGTCGACGGCGGCAACACGGGGGTAGGCCGCAACCAGGTCCGCTGCAGGAGCGGTAGTGCGCTTGATGTTGCCGGCCTTGTACGCGCTCACCTGGCTGGTGGCGGTGTCCACCGTCAACTGGATCTGGCCCACATTCTCGCCGTAGTTGCCCGTCTGGACGATCGGACGGGTCTTGCCTTCGACGCCCGGCACCGGCGCGTCCCAGGCGTATTCCTTGTGGGTGTGGCCGGTGAAGATGGCGTCAACATCGGCGGAGGTTTCGGTGACCAGCCTGGCGAAGGGGCCGCCGGCTGCCACTTCTTCTTCCAAAGTGGCGCCTTCCACCACTCCCGAGCCGGCGCCGTCGTGGTTCACCACGATGGTGACGTCGGCGAGGTTCTCCGCGGTGATCTTCGCCGCGGCCCGGTTGATGGCGTCCACCGGATCGCCGAACTCGAGGTCGGCGATGCCGGCCGGGGTCACCAGGGAGGGGACCTCCTGGGTGACGGTGCCGATCACCGCCACCTTGATGCCGTTCATATCCAGGACCGTGTACTCGGGAAGTAGCGGCTCGGTGGTGCCCTTCCGGTACACGTTGGCTCCCAGGTAGGGGAACTGCGCGTTGGCTCCGCCGGCAGTGACCCGGTCGCGCAGGTCTGCCCATCCGCCGTCGAACTCGTGGTTGCCCACGGCGGACGCCTGGAGCTCCAGGGCGTTTAGCACGCCGATGGTGGGCTGGTCCTTGGCAACGGCGGAGGCGAACAGTGAGGCGCCGATGTTGTCACCCGCGGAGAGGAAGGCCGTTGCGCCCGGAGCCGCGGCAGCGCGCAGCTGCTCGATCGTCCCGGCGAACTGGACCGTGTTGGCGTCGATCCTGCCGTGGAAATCGTTGATTCCCAGGAAGTTGAGGTCGGCGGTGGCAGGTGCTGTGGACAGGTCCATGCCCACCACCACAGGATCGTGGTCGCTGGCGCGGAACTGGTCCGGTGCGTAGTAGTTGGTGGCGTTGTAGTTGTAGCGGCTGTACTCCAGTGCCACGGATTCCACTGAGTTGATGTTCCAGATGTCGGCGCCCGTCACCGCGGCATCCGCTGCCGGCGAAGCCAGGATGTGATCGAGCGAGCCGACCATTCCGCCGAACAGGTAGGAGTGCTTTGCCGAGCCGTCCGGGTTGCGCGCCTTCCCGTCCTGGTTGACGTACCCGGCGGCGGTCAGGACATTGATGGGGTCTTCCTTGGCGTAGGCGTTGAAGTCACCGATGAGGAATACCTTGTCGGTGCCTTTTTCCTCCTGCAGCCGGGCGGCAAATTCCAGCAACGACCTGGCCTGCGCGGTACGTGCGAGGTTGGAGGCGCCCTGGCCCTGGTCCGTGTCCTCCGGTGTTGCCGCCGATCCCTTGGACTTGAAGTGGTTGGCGATCGCGATGAATTCGGTCCCGGCACCGCCGCCGACGGGCTTGAACACCTGGGCCAGCGGCTTGCGGGCTGTGGCGAACGTGGTGGTGTCGTTATGGATGATGGACTCGCCCACGGGCTCGGCCACGCCCTTCTTGTAAATGAAGGCGGTGCGGATCATGTCCTCGTCGGCCAGCGGGGGCGCGTTGGCGGGCGAGCGGACATAGTCCCAGACTCCCGGCGTCGCCACGTTAAGGGCATCCACCAGCTTGGCCAGGGCGTCGTCGCGGTTCTTGCCGAACTGCGCGGAGTTTTCAATCTCCATCAGCGTGACAACGTCGGCGCCCGCCTTGGTGATGGCGGCAACGATCTTGGCCTGCTGCCGCTGAAAGTTCTCGGCATTGGCGGCACCGCGCGCGTCACAGCCGCCGCGCACCGTGACCGGGTTGCCCGCACGGTCCTCGTAGTAGGTGCAGCCGGAAAGCTGGTCACCGGTGGTGGGGAAGTAGTTGAGGACGTTGAAGGAAGCAATCTTCAGGTTGCCACCCACGGCGGCCGGAGCCTCCGTGCGGGTTCCGCCGAAAGCGGCAGGCTGGACGGTGGCCGCGTTGGCGGGTGTCAGGTGGGTGAGCGGCTGGAACTTCCAGGCGTTGTTGGCATAGCCCAGGACCACGTTGGTGGTGAACGTTGCCGGTGATCCCACACGGACCGGGTCCGTGGCGGTCAGGTACGGCAGGGGCAGGGCCTTGTTGGCGTCGCTGCCCAGGAAGTTGGTGCTGGAACCGTCGTCGAGCTTGATTCCGCGGTTCACATTGTCCTGCACGGCGGCGGCATGCCCGGCAGTGCCGAACGGCGCCACCGCAGTGGGCTGGACCAGGGGCGTGGTGCCGCCGGCCAGGCCAATTTCACCGTACTGGTTGAGGCTGTAGTTGTCCGTGACGGTCAGGGGGCCCTGCGGTGCCAGGAGCATCCCTTCCAGGGATTCCCGGAACGTTTCGTTGGCTGGCAGCGTAAAGGCCGTCGGCTTGACTTCGGGAGCAGCCTCGGCCAGTTTGGTCAGCCCGCAAGCGGCTCCAACGTTGAGCTGCGTCATGCCGTAGTACTCGGCCACGACTCCGGTGAGCTGGACAAAGTCGCCGATTTGGACAGAGGCGACAGTGGCGGGGGAGTAGACGAAGATGCCGTCCGACGCCGCAGGGTCGGTGGCCGTGAGGTCTCCGCCGGTACCGGCGGTCTGCACGTAGTAGCCGTTCAGTCCGCCGGTGGGAAAGACGGCGGTGACCTTGCCGGTGGTGGTTACCGTAGCGCCGGCCAGCGGGCTTACGGAGCCGGTGCCCTGGATCTCTGCGATGGTCTTGCCCACCGGGTCCGGCGTGGGCACGGGTTCCGGGGCGGTTCCGCCGGAGGGCGTTGGGGTGATGGTAGCGCTGAGCGTGAAGTCTGCGGCGTTGTTGTTGGTGTCCACCGCGTTCGTGCGGTTCAGGCTTTTGACGTCAGAGTTTCCGGACGGTGCTGGCGCAAGCTGCGTTTCGTAGGTGTTGGATGAGCCGTAGCCGAGGAGGTCGGCAACGCCCGCGGGTTCCACCTGAGAACCCGTGGAAAGCGCGACGGCGGCGGCCTGCCTGGCGAGGACGATGGTGCCGGTTGTGCCGCTCGGGTTGAGGGAAGTTACCAGGTCAGGCGCGGGCAAAGCGGCGCCGTTGGTGCCGTTGCTTCCGCCCTGCACCAGGTAGTGGCCCTTTGCCGGGATGGAGCCGGAGAGGGCGGCGACGCCCGTGGGCACGCCTGTGCCAGTGGCGGAACGGTACTGCAGGGACCAGCCGTCCAGGGACACCGGAGCGTCCGAGGTGTTGTAGAGCTCCACGAACTTGTTCCTGAAGGCGGCGCCGGAGCTGCCGCCACTCAGGTAGGCCTCGTTGATGACAACGGGTGAGGTTCCAGCCGCGGCTGAGACCACCGCGACTGTATCATCGGCTGCTGCCGGAAGTGCTGCCAGGGGTGCTGCGATAAGCCCCGCTGACAACGCTGTCCCCAGCGCCAGTTTCCAAGGTGATTGATGCATCCGCTCTTACTTTCAGAAGGGTGTCCCGGTAGGGGACCCGATGGAGTGTGCCCGGGTTGTACCAACGGACAGGTGGCCCGGATCCTGCTCCTGGTCAAGTGGTGTTCCGGCACATCACAACAGCGTTGAATGAACGCAAGGTGGCTAGTGCGTGCATTCGGCGGGACGCTCCCCAGCGAACGTGCTGCCCACCGGCCCGGAGCCCCCGTAGCCCGGTTCCAGTGACGCTATCGATGGAGATGGCGGCATGCAGGCTTCTGGGAGTATGCCGGCCATCACAAAGACTACCGGCCGGTAGCCTTGGGCTACGGCCGGTAGTCAGAAATTTTTCCGGTGCGGCTGCCTCGGGCAACGTAGGGCGGTTCAGGTGGTTTGTTCGTCCGCCGGTCCTGCAATGACCCTGAAGATTGCGCCGGTGGGATCCGCCAATTGTGCCACCCTCCCGAAGTCGGTGTCGGAGGGGCCGTCCTGCAGCTTTGCGCCCATGGCTGTGGCCCGTTCCACGGTGGCGTCCGTGTCCTCCACCGCAAAGTAGACCTGCCAGTGCGACGGGATCTCCGCGGGCAGGTAGCCTGAGGCGTCCATGATCCCGGCCTGGGCAGTCGTGCCCGAGCCCATTGTGGTGTAACGGAAGTCGGGGGCATCGCTCATGACTTCGGTCTCCCAGCCGAACACATCCTGGTAAAACTTGACGGCCGCGGCGTAGTCCTTGGCGTGGAGTTCGTGCCACGCGGCAGTTCCCGGCTCCCCGACGAGTTCGTAGCCCAGCATTTCCCGGGGTTGCCAGGCGCCGACGACCGCGCCGGTGGCGTCACCGAAGATAGCCATATGCCCCTGGTCCGGGACCTCCGTAGGCGGCATGTGGACCTGCCCGCCGTGGGTTTCCACCGCCTTCGCGGTGGCCGAAGCGTCGTCCACCCGAAGGTAGGTTGACCAGGCATCCGGCACGCCAGCCTGGGTCTCGTCCTTTTGCAGAAGCCCTGCAACCTGCTTGCCGTTCTTCCGGGCGGTCACGTAACCGCCGTACTTTTCCTCGTCGCCGGTCTCGTAGTCCCAGCCGAAGAGTTCGCCGTAGAAGCGCCGGGCTGCCGCAACGTCCGTAGACACCAGGTCGATCCAGCAGGGTGCGCCGGGGGTGGGTACAGGGCTGGGCATGGCGGTCTCCTCTTGGTATGCGCGGCAGGCTGTGGTGGCCTTGGGGATGGAACACCCCGACCCTATTGAGAGGGTCTGACACTTTCAAGAGGTGCCGGCATACGAAAAATCCCCTGCCGGCCAGCAGGCGGACAGGGGATTTCTGCGCGGAAGGTAAGAGATTCGAACTCTTGGTACGGGGTTACCGCACACTGGTTTTCAAGACCAGCTCCTTCGGCCGCTCGGACAACCTTCCTCAACTAGTAGTGTTTCATAGGCACTTGCCTGCAACAAAACAGGGCCCCGGGCACGTACGGGGCACACTGGTTGCAGGCAGTATTCAGTCAGGAACGGGAGTGGTCCATGAAAGCCGTCTACATTTCGGAACCGGGCGGCCCGGAGGTCCTGGAGGTCCGCGAGGCCGAGGTGCCGGTGCCCGGTCCCGGCGAGGTGCTGATCGACGTCGTGGCCGCGGGCCTGAACCGCGCGGACGTACAGCAGCGGCGTGGCTTCTACCCGCCGCCCGCCGGTGCCTCCGACATCCCGGGGCTGGAGGTGTCGGGCCGGATCGCCGGCTTTGGCCCGGGAGTCAGCAAGGCTTTTTCGCTTGGCGACAAGGTGGTGGCGCTCCTTGCCGGCGGCGGATACGCCCAGCAGGTGGCGGTGCCGGCCGAGCAGGTGCTGCGGGTCCCGGAAGGCGTGGACCTGGTGACGGCGGCTTCGCTCCCCGAGGTGTCCGCTACGGTTTACTCCAACCTGGTCATGACAGCCCAGCTGCAGCCGGGGGAGACAGTTTTGATCCACGGCGCTACGGGCGGCATCGGCACCATGGCCATCCAGCTTGCCAAGGCCTACGGCGCCAAGGTGGCCGCCACAGCAGGCACGGATGAGAAAGTCAGCACCGCTAAAGCCTTCCTTGGGGCAGATATTGCCATCAACTACACGGAGGAGGACTTCGCCGAGAGCCTTCGCCGGCAAAACGGCGGACACGGCGCGGACGTGATCCTCGACGTCGTTGGTGCCAAGTACCTGTCGCAGAACGTGGACGCGCTGGCTGACTACGGGCGGCTGGTGGTCATCGGGTTGCAGGGCGGTACCAAAGGCGAGCTCGATCTGGGCCAGCTCCTGAAGAAGCGGGCCGCGGTGGTGGCCACCGCGCTCCGGCCGCGCCCGGTGGAAGAAAAGGGCGCCATCATGAATGCCGTCCGGGACGCCGTATGGCCCCTGGTCAGCGACGGACGCATCCGCCCCCTGGTCGCCAAGACCTTCCCGCTGGACCAGGTCCAGGCCGCGCACCGCTACTTCGACAGCGGAGACCACGTGGGCAAGATCCTCCTGCTCATGTAAGACAGACCAAAGGAGCAGCATGTCCATCCGCCACAGCCTCCTCGCCCTGCTCCAGGACCAGCCGCGTTACGGCTACCAGTTGCGGGTCGAGTTCGAGAACCGGACAGGGTCAACCTGGCCGTTGAATATCGGCCAGGTGTACACCACACTTGACAGGTTGGAGCGGGACGGGCTGGTGGCCAGGAAGGGTGACGACGGCGAGGGCCACGTCATCTACAGCATCACTGACGAGGGCCGAGCCGAGGTGCAGGGATGGTTCGCCGCAACCGTGGAACGCAACAACCCGCCACGGAACGAACTGGCCATCAAGCTGGCGCTCGCCGTCACCCTGCCGGGAGTCGACGTGCAGGCAATCATCCAGGCCCAGCGCGTGGCTTCCATCAGGGCATTGCAGCACTATACGAAGGCCCGCCGCGATACTGCCGCCGGCCAGCGCAGCGGCGACACCGCCTGGCTCCTTGTCCTCGATTCACTCATTTTCCAGACGGAAGCAGAGGTCCGCTGGCTGGACCTCTGCGAGGCCAGGATGGTCCAGCAGGCCCAGTCGGCGGGGACAAACCCGGCCCGCAAGACGGTCAACGGGGTTCCGGAAGCCGCCGCACCGCTCAACGCGGACAGCCGCAGGTGAGCAGCCGGACGGCGTCGCTCGGCGCTGCCGGCTTGCCGTTTACCGCACGGCCGATGGGTGGGCAGCAAAACCCATCCCCATTGGAATCCGGCGTTGGTAAGGTGCCTTAGTAAGGGGGACACCCGCACCCATCTCAAGGAGGAGACATGGCCGAAACGCCTGAACGTCGGAATGGTTCATCCCGGAGGGAGGGTGCTGTGGCCACAGATCCGGTCCTTCCCCCTGCAGCCGTGGACGAAGACGTCCGGGAGGCAGAAGAAAGGAAATGGACGCCCGGTAAGATCGCGCTCTGGGCTGCGATCGCGCTGCTGGGCGGCGTGGCGTGGTTCATGCTCGCGGTGATCCGCGGGGAGACCGTCAACGCGATGTGGTTCGTGTTTGCCTCGGTGTGCACGTACCTGATCGCTTACCGGTTCTACTCCAAGGTGATTGAGCGGTACATCACCAAACCCGATGACCGCAGGGCAACTCCCGCCGAGTACAAGGCGGACGGCAAGGACTACGTCCGGACTGACCGGAACGTCCTGTTCGGCCACCACTTCGCGGCCATCGCCGGGGCCGGTCCGCTCGTGGGTCCGGTGCTCGCAGCGCAGATGGGCTACTTGCCCGGCACCATCTGGATCATCGTCGGCGTCGTCCTGGCCGGTGCGGTGCAGGACTACCTGGTGATGTTCTTCTCGATGCGCCGCGGCGGCCGCTCGCTCGGGCAGATGGCCCGCGAGGAGCTCGGCGTTGTCGGCGGCACCGCCGCACTGATTGCCACGCTCCTGATCATGGTGATCATCGTCGCCATCCTTGCGCTCGTCGTCGTCAATGCCCTGGGTGAAAGCCCCTGGGGCGTGTTCTCCGTTGGCATGACCATCCCCATCGCCCTGTTTATGGGCGTCTACCTGCGCTACCTGCGACCCGGCAAGGTCATGGAAGTGTCCATCATCGGTTTTGTGCTGCTGATGGCGGCGATCATCGGCGGCGGCATCGTGGCCGAAACCCCCTGGGGCGCGGACATCTTCACCCTTGACCGGGTGACCATTGCGTGGGGCATCATCATCTACGGCTTTATCGCGGCCATCCTGCCGGTGTGGCTGCTCCTGGCACCCCGGGACTACCTGTCCACATTCATGAAGATCGGCGTGATCGTGATGCTCGCTGTGGCCATCATCGCGGTCCGCCCGGAGATCAACGTTCCGGCGTTCAGCGAGTTCGCCAGTCGGGAGAACGGTCCGGTGTTCCCCGGCGCGCTGTTCCCGTTCCTGTTCGTCACTATCGCCTGCGGCGCCCTGTCCGGTTTCCATGCCCTGATTTCCTCGGGCACCACGCCGAAGCTTGTGGAGAAGGAACGCCAGACCCGCTTCATCGGCTATGGCGGCATGCTGATGGAATCCTTCGTGGCCATCATGGCGCTGGTCGCCGCGATTTCCATTGACCGCGGACTGTACTTCGCGATGAACGCGCCGGCCGCGCTGACCGGCGGCACCGTGGAAACGGCCGCCACGTGGGTGAACAGCCTGGGCCTGACCGGCGTGAACATCAGCCCGGACCTGCTGTCGCAGACCGCTGAAAACGTGGGTGAGGAAAGCATCGTGTCCCGCACCGGCGGCGCCCCCACCCTCGCCCTTGGCCTGGCGCACATCATGCAGCAGTTCATCGGCGGAACCGCCATGATGGCGTTCTGGTACCACTTCGCCATTATGTTCGAGGCCCTGTTCATCCTCACCGCGGTGGATGCCGGCACCCGCGTGGCCCGGTTCATGCTGCAGGACTCGATCGGCAACTTCGTCCCCAAGTTCAAGGAACACTCCTGGCGGCCGGGTGCGTGGCTTTGCACTGCGATCATGGTCGCCGCCTGGGGCGCGGTGCTGCTGATGGGCGTCACCGACCCGCTTGGCGGCATCAACACGCTGTTCCCGCTGTTCGGCATCGCGAACCAGCTCCTCGCGGCCATCGCCCTGTCCGTGTGCCTGGCAATCGTGGCCAAGCGCGGGACCTTCAAGTACCTGTGGATCGTTGCGCTGCCGCTGGCGTTCGCCGCGGTGGTCACCATCACCGCCAGCTACCAGAAGATCTTCTCCCCGGTCCCCGCCGTGGGGTATTTCGCCAACAACGCCGCGTTCAGCAAGGCCCTGGCCGAGGGCAAGACCGAATTCGGCACGGCCAGGACCGCGACCGCCATGGAAGCCGTGGTACGCAACACCGCCATCCAGGGCTGGCTGTCCGTGATCTTCGTGGTCCTGAGCATCATCGTGATTGCGACGGCGGTACTCGCCACCGTGAGGGCGTTCCGGGCCCGGGCGGCCGGGGTCGCCACCAAGGACAATGAGGATCCGGCGAGGCCGTCGCGGGTCTTCGCCCCGTCCGGGCTGGTCCCGACACCGGCCGAGCGGGAGCTGCTGGCTGAATGGGAGAAGGTCCCCGCCGATCTCCGGTTCGAGCGCGCAGGCCACCACTGATGAGCGCCGGACTCGCAGCCCTTTCCACCGGGTTCAAAGGCTTCGCGCGGTACCTGGGCGGGGTCCTGGGTGCCGACGCCTATGCAAAGTACCTGGAGCACCACCGCCAGGCCGGGCACCGGGAACCGCCGCTGACGGAACGGGAATTCTGGCGTGACCGGACCGACCGGCAGGACAGCAACCCGCAGGGACGGTGCTGCTGATTTTGCCTGCAGCGGACAAGCGCGTCAGGGAGGTTCATCGAGTGGACCCCGGGCGGATCGCTCATGAGAGTATGAACGCATGAGCGATCCGAACCCCACTCAGGCAGCTGAGGACCTCCCGGTAGAAGGCACTCCCATCGATGACAGCCAGGCGCCCGTGCCTGCACAGCCGTCCCGCGCGGACGGTGCCAAGAAGGGCAGCAACCTGCAGGACCTTGTGGACGAACCTGCCAAGGTGATGCGGATTGGCACAATGATCCGGCAGCTCCTGGAAGAGGTGAAGTCTGCCCCGCTGGATGATGCCGCCCGGGGCAGGCTGGCTGAAATCCACGAGCGCTCCATCAAGGAGCTGGAAGACGGCCTTGCTCCGGAGCTTGTGGAGGAACTGAACCGGATTAGCCTTCCATTCTCCGATGAGGCCACCCCCTCCGATGCGGAGCTGCGTATTGCGCAGGCACAGCTGGTGGGCTGGCTCGAAGGCCTGTTCCACGGAATCCAGACCGCCATCGCTGCCCAGCATGCGGCACGCGAGCATGCGGTGGTGCAGCAGCAGCTGCGCCAGCTCCCGCCTGGCACAATGATTGCTCCCGGAGTAGTGATCGGGGAAAACGGCGAGCCGCAGCGCGCTTCGGCCGGTCCCCGGCCCGGGACACCCGTGCAGCCAGGCCGCCGGGACGACCCGGACCACGGTCCCGGACAGTATTTGTAGGCTTTCGCTTGGGCTTTTTCAGCGCCGCGAGGCAGGGGCGCAAGGATGATGCGGAACTGGGGAAGGGGCTGTGGCGGCGCGCGCACGACCGCTTCCATCGGGGACTGGACCGCTTCCACCAGGTGCTGGAAGGCGTTGAGGATGACCAGCTGTACGAGGAGCTGGTGGAGATAGCCAATGACCTGGCACTGCTCCTCGAACGCGTGAGGGCCGTCTGCGTGGAAGCGCAGCGGCGCTCGCCCAGCGAGGGCCTGGATATCCCGGCCGCTCTGTCGGGAGTCCACCGTGCGCTGTCCAAGGCCGGAAACTCCCTGGCCACCACGGCCGAAGCGGCCGCTATGCTGCGGCTCGCCGTCGGGCCCGTGCCGGTAGGGGCGGCCTCTGTGCGGCGCCGTGCCGAGGCCGTGTTCCAGCAAGTGGCCGACGCCGAGCGGCATCTGCATGAGGCCGCGTCCTGACCCTGCTGGTTTATTCCCGTCGACGCCCGCTTTTTTGGCGTTACGCGCCTGGCTGACATCGGCGCTTTATGCCTTTGGCCGGACCAGGCATTTGGCAGGATGAAGGAATGACTCTTTCACCTTCACTGACGTTCAATGACGGAAATACGATTCCTCAGCTTGGCTACGGCGTGTGGCAGGTTGAGGACAACGTGGCGGAGAAGGTGGTCCGCCAGGCCTTTGAAGCAGGCTACCGCCACATCGACACCGCCAAGATCTACGGCAATGAGGCCGGCGTGGGACGTGCCATCGCCAGTTCCGGGCTCTCGCCGGAAGAAATCTTCATCACGACCAAGCTGTGGAACGCGGACCAGGGCTACGAGTCCACGCTGGCGGCCTTCGAAGAGTCCATGGATAGGCTTGGACTCGAGACGCTGGACCTGTACCTGATCCACTGGATGCAGCCCAAGCAGGACAAGTATGTGGATACCTGGAAGGCGCTGATCGAGCTTCAGAAGCGCGGCCGGGTGAAGTCCATTGGTGTTTCGAACTTCACCGTCGAAGGCCTGCAGCGCCTGATCGACGAGACCGGTGTGGTTCCCGCCATCCACCAGATTGAACTGCACCCGTACTTCAACCAGCGCGAGCTGCGCGAATTCGGTGCTTCCAAGGGCATCCTTACCCAGGCCTGGTCACCCCTGGGCCAGGGCGGCGAACTCCTCGAGGACGCCACGGTGGCGCGCATCGCCGCTAAGCACCAGGCGACTCCCGCGCAGGTCATCATCGCCTGGCACCTGGCCATCGGCAACGTGGTGATCCCCAAGTCCGTGACCGAGTCGCGGATCCGCGAGAACTTCGCGGCGCTGGAGGTGTCCCTGGACGCCGAGGACATCGAAGCGATTGACGCGCTGGACCGCACCGCCAGCGGTGAAGGCCGCATCGGGGCTGACCCTGCAATTTCCGACTTCGCCTAAGCCAGGCGAAGCCGTCTGCGCGAATAAGCGGACGCGGAACCCGCACTCCCTTTAGGGCAGTGCGGGTTCCGTCATTTAAGCCGCCGTGTTTCGGCCAAGCGGCCGCCGCTCGTCATTTAAGCCGCCGTGTTTCGGCCAAGCGGCCGCCGCTCGGGGTCAGGCAGCGATCCGGGCCGGTTCCGCCGTAACGGCGTCAATGACAACCCAGCTGTCCTCGCCGTGGCAGTGCCTGTTGGCGAATCGCTGCGCCTCGGCCATGGTGTCGAAGACCTCCGCCCGGGACCGGCCGCAGTCCGCATCGAAGTACGTGACGTGAAATTCCTGTACCGTCTGGTTTTCCATACATCCAGTCTGCAACCGGGCTCTGACAATTCCCGGAATCAGCCACGCGTGTTGCCCAGCCGCAGGACCCTCTCCTGGGCAAGCATGGCTGTCCGTCCCGCTTTATCGGCTGCCCGGGCCGCCTGTTTCGCCTCGGCAGCAGTCGCTGCCAGCCTTTTCCTCGCCCGGTCGAGCTGCTCTTCCGCACTCTTCAGCCGGTTCCGGAGTTCTGCTGTTTCCTCAACCAGGGCGGCAATCTCGCTTTGCGTTTCGTCCACCTGTTCCTGCAGTTCCTGCGCAAGGCCGCTGGTCCGGGCTTCTTCTTCCTGCGCCTCCGCCAAGGCCGTTTTGGCCTTTTCAAGGGCCGGCAGTGAGACAGGACGGGGCGCTTGCCTGACTGCCTCGAGCCGCGGCTTGGCTGCCTTGGCCTCGGAGGTGCGGGCCGTCGTCGTACGCTGCTTCTTGTCCGGTGCTGGCTTCCGGGCCGGGGGAGCGGCGGGAACTGCCGCAGGCAGGACGCCGGGAACTGCTACGGCTCCCTCCAAATCGGCGGTGCTCACCCCGTCCGCCGACAGCGTTTTCAGGAGGCGCCCGCTGCGGACAGCCGCTGCCGCCCCTTCGTCGGCCGTCATGGCCCGGAGGGTCTCCTCCACATCGTTTGCAATGGTGTCGCTGATGGTCCTGCCCTGCTCCTGGACAACTGTACGGACAGTGTCGACGGCGGCGGACAGCATGGTGCGGCGCTCTCGTCCCAGCTCGCGGAGGGCAGGGGCATCAAGTGAGGCTTGTGCGTCACGCATCCTGGCGCCGAGGTCCGCAAGGCCGGCAAGGACGTCCGGCTGGTGCAGGGCCAGCATGTTGACCGCCCAGGCCGCCACGGAGGGCTTGGGCAGGGCCTTCACGGCCATACCGAGCTCCTTGTCCTGCCCGGCAGCTTCCTTTGCCGCTGTTGTCCTCGCCGTTACGAAGTCCTCAAGGGGCGCGGCATACAGCCCGCTCGCGATGTCTGCCAGGGCCTGCTCGTCCATGTCCGCCATCATAGGCGGGCAGGGCGGCAGCTTTCCGCCCATCCAAAGCGGGTGCTGCCGTTGCCGAACGTGCTTGACTGAGGGTGTGTTGAGGAGCGGCAGAGGCAAGGACGTGCAACGCCTGCAGGAGGTTGAAGTCCTCGCCGGCGAGGCCTTCCGGATGGTAGGGATGGATGCGATCGCCGATGCCGAACCGCCTGGTTCCAAGGACTTATGCGACTACATCGACGCCGGACGCTGCTGGGTTTATACGGACGAAGCAGATGGGCCGGTCGGGTACATCCTTGTTGACTGGATTGACGGCGATGCCCACATCGCACAAGTTACCGTCCATCCAGGCTTTGCGCGCCGGGGGATCGGCGGACGGCTGATCGAAGAAGTTGCCTCGTGGGCTGCGGGGGAGGGAAGCGCGGCACTGACCTTGACGACCTTCCGTGATGTCCCCTGGAACAGGCCGTACTACGAACGCCTGGGGTTCGTGGTTGTCCCGGAGGCGGCCCGGCCGGAAGGAATCCGAACGCTGGTCCGGGTGGAGGCAGCACAGGGCTTGAGTGCCTGGCCGCGGGTAGTGATGGAACGGCGCCTGGGCGAGGGGCATTAGTGCCTGTCTTGGCGGCCCCTAACCTGGCTGCTCGACAACCAGGCCTGGACGCGCCGGGCGAACCATTCCGGTTTTTCGAAGGGTATGCCATGCCCGCACCCGTCCAGTGTTTTAAGCATGCTGCCCGGCCGGGCTGCGCTGATCGCCGCTGCTGGCTGTTTCACGAGCCCACCCGTGTCCCGGAAGATCGGGAATGATCAGGCGGTACCGGCCAGCCAGGCTCCCGGCCAGCGGATCCCACATCCGGCTGGGGAGACACTTCCGCCGTGCAGGAGCAGAACTGCAGGTGCGCTCCCGGGCCCATAAATGTTCACGTGCACGGTTCATGCTTGCATGTTGCCGCCCTCCCGCGCCGCCGGGGGGTGGCTCGTATAATCTGAGCATGCCCATCACGTGCTTAAGCAATGGTCTCCGTGCCCAGCAGTCAATCCTCGAACAGTGCGGGAGCGAGCAGTGAGCGGCGGCCTGGTCGCGCTGCTGGACGACGTCGCAGCCCTCGCCCGCATAGCCGCGGCCTCCGTAGATGATGTCGCCGCCGGCGCCGCGAAGGCGGGGGCCAAAGCCGCGGGTGTGGTGATTGACGACGCCGCCGTTACGCCGCAGTACGTCTCCGGGGCCGACCCGTCCCGCGAAGTGCCGATAATCAAGCGGATCTTCTGGGGCTCCCTGCGTAACAAGCTGTTGATCATCCTGCCGGCCCTGCTGCTGGTGAGTGCATTCGCGCCATGGGCAATCCCGTTCATCCTTATGCTGGGCGGCACTTATCTCTGCTACGAGGGCGCCGAGAAGGTGTGGCACAAGCTCCGCGGCGGCCACCACGCGCACGAGGATGAGGCCCCCGCAGTCGAGCGGGGCCCGGAGGCGGAGTCCAAGGTCGTCAAGGGTGCCATCACCACGGACTTCATCCTCTCCTGCGAGATTATGGTCATCTCGATGAACGAGGTGGCCCAGGAGAACCTGTGGGCCCGTGCCCTCATATTGGTTGTCGTTGCTCTTGTCATCACGGTGGCGGTGTACGGCGCCGTCGCACTCATCGTCAAGATGGACGATTTCGGCCTGCATCTGGCAGCCAGGGAATCCGCACGCTCAAAGCGCATAGGCGAGATGCTCGTGAAGGGGATGCCTGCCGTCCTGGCCGCAATAACCCTCGTCGGAACCATCGCCATGCTGTGGGTGGGCGGCCACATCATGCTGCAGGGAGCCTACGACCTCGGTTGGCACGGTCCGTACGACCTTGTCCATGCCCTTGAGCATCCCTTCGCCGATATCGCGGTGGTGGGCGGCTTCCTGGCGTGGCTCGTCAACACATTGTGCTCCGCCGTTGTGGGAATCGTGTGGGGTCTTGTCATCATGGCGATCGTCGGTCCGCTGTTGAAGGTGCTGCCGTTCGGCAAGAAGAAGGGCGGACACGAAGAAGGGGAAGTGCGTGCGGCAGTAGCCGGTCACCGCCCGGTTGAACCCGGGACGGACTCCGCCCAGCGGCATTCCCGACGCCCGCAAAGCGAGTAAGGAATGGCGGGGTGCAGGACTTCACCCGCGGACTTTCCTAAGCCGCAGCCTGCGATGACGGCGGCGCGTAACCTGTCCCGCCAGCCGCCCCCCGCGGCGCCAGGGGCCGTGGGAACGGCTGGTTCCCGGACCAGCCTTCCCGGGCGCTGAGGCCACCAGCGAGGAACCGTTCCAGCGGCGGCGCAACCGCAGGACCGCAAAGACCGTCAGCCCGATCCACACGAGGGCGGCACCGAAAATGAGGATCATCGCAGGAATCGTGTCCATGGCTAAGTGTAGGGACGGGGCAGAGCCCGTGGCTCCAAGGGTTACTAACACGTAATGACACGGCTGGGCCCGTTACCCATTCATGATTTTGGGGTTGGGCGAACGGCCCCTGGTGTCCAAACGTGACAAAAATGGCGAGCGTCCGGGCGCCGCGTTCACCGGGTCAGGCGGACGCCGCCTACCGCCCCTGTCCACGGGGTCTCGCCCGGCCCGGGCAACCGCAGATGGGCGAAAACGTACCCTTGCTGAAGTGAAATCACCTGTGAAGTACTGCCGGTGCAATTCAGGGTAAGCTCCACGGGCTGGAAGGGGGCACCCGGAAATTCCTGCCCAACGGACACCGTCGCACCGGAAGCACCGACGCAGGCGGCGGTGACCGTGTAGTCGCCGGCCGATTCTATCTTGTCCATCGTGCCGAACCCCCTGAGGGGACCATCCAGCGGACCTACCTCGGTGAGGAGGGCCGGGCCCGGTACTGCCTTCAGGAGTCGGTCCAGCTCAGCGTAGTTCTCAGCCTCCCGGGCCAGGATCCGCTGATCGTCGTATGGGCGTGCGGAAGCCGATTTCGGTTCCGGACCGGTTGTTCGCCCGGCTGCTGCACTGTCCACAGGCCGGGCTGTTACCGTGTCCGCGGTTTCAGGATAGTCATAGACGCACCCGGACGTCCCGGCAAGGGGGATGAACAGGCACAGGGCAAGCGCGTGCCAGTGCCGCTGGGGTTCCGTTCCCACGGTTCCATACTGGGCAACGGCGCGGGCAAAAACAATCGCCAGGAGCCGAATCGCAGGCTCAAAGGCAGGGAGCGCTCAAATGGATGCTCAAAGTACGCCCTGTCCTCCGGTCGTGCCCACCGCTTGACCAGCGAAAAACCCCTGAAACCCCTAAATTAGGGGCTGTCCGGGGTTTATCCCGAGCTTCCTATTTCGCCAGGAACTAGCGGCATTCGCCGGTGGAAGTATTCACGAACCTCCCGGCAATCACTTTTCGCTCGTGGCTGCTGCAGTCGCCGAAGGAAACAGGCGAGGAGCTAGATGGCAACCCGTAGGCAATCTTAATCAGACCGGCTCTGGTCTCCTCGTCCCGAACGCGCGGCTCGCCCCTCCGGCCGTGCCGGTGGTGGGGATTTCGCCAGGGCAATCAGCAAGGTCAGGACGGTGATCGTCCAGGCAAGCACAGCGAGGAACACCAGGTTGATCGCCACTAAGGGGTGCATGGCGAAAGTCTAGGACGTGTGACTGGATGACTGCGGCGCAGCTCCAAGATATCGGGGCGCGGAAAAGGTGCGCCCGTTCACTGAGCGCACCCTTTCCGCTTCCCCATGCAGCCGTCTCCTAATCGACTTCATCTATAGTAAGCATGCTTAGGATTGCTTATTATTCTGCCTCGACTCACCCACCAGAGATCGCTCCTCCAAGTATCGCGGTGGGTTGCAAGCCCTCTTCTTCCTGGCAGCTACTAAGCCATAGGGTCATTGTTTATGAGCGATAAAACGACCGCCGGCCCGACTCATGCCCTTCAGCGCGTCATCATTGTCCACGGATACGAGGCGGCGCCGGACGCGCACTGGTTCCCTTGGCTTCAAAACACCCTGGAGGCTGAAGGCGTTAGTGTCACTGCCGTTCCCCTCCCGGATCCAGACGCTCCCGAAGCGACAGCATGGGAGAACGCTGTCGGCGCAGCACTAGGAGTGCCGGACGCGGGAACGGTGATAGTTGCGCATTCCCTCGGTGCAATCACCGCTCTGCGCGTACTGGCCGCCCTTTCCGAACCGTGGGAGTTGGGCGGCATCGTCTTGGTGGCAGGCTTCGTTGAGCCGCTGGAGTCGTTGCCGGAACTGGACCGCTACCTCTCAACTGGAGTTGACGTGGAACGCCTGGCAAAAAGCATCCGATCACGAACAGTGATCCGGTCTGAGACGGACCCATTTGTTCCGCCGACAGCATCGGATGAGCTCGCTAAACGCCTCAACGCACACGTGCAGGTCCACCCGGAAGCCGGACACTTCATGGCCAAAGATGGGGTTACAAAATTTCCAGCTGTACTCGACCTACTACGGTCGCGCTAAGGAAACGCCTAGACGACAGCGCCGTCGTTGACTCGGGTACGACGGCTGCGGCGAGGGAGTCCTCGGGCCCACCACGCGATCATCAGCCCTGCGGTTGCGGCCCCGCCGGCGTAGATCCAGGGCGAAGACCATGACCCTTCCGGGGTGGGAATCGCAAAGGCAATCACAACGGCGGCCACGGCCAGAACAACCTCCACGGCCGCCTGCAGCGCTTTGGCCCGGTACTCAGGGTAGGCCAGCCGGACCAGGGGAATGATCGGGAGCAGGAACAGGCCCAGGCTGGGAATCGGGTAGATGATGTTCAGCGTGTAGATCGTCATGCCCAGCAATAACAACCCAAGGAATTTCAGCACCTGCACGGCCGGGAGTGGGTTCTCCGGCATCCATCGGCTCAGGAGCAATCCCCAGGCCGGCAGTCCGAGCAACCAGCCACCACACCACCAACCAAGGTTCGTCAGAGCCAGCGGTACGAAGATGCAAGCCCCGATCAGCAGGTAAGTGGCCGCGTACCAGGGCAGCAGCTTCGCCGGATCGGCTAGGTTGTACAGCATCAGCGTTAGTGCCGGCACCATGACGCACACCCCGGCGAAGGTCCATGGCCTGGGTCGGGTCATCAGCGCAGCGGGCCATTCTTTGGTGGCACAGTCCGCTTGAGCTCTGCGATCCGCAGCCGGAGGAACACTATGCCCAGGATCAGGGCGTACACGGCCAGGCCGGCCACCACGATAGTGAAGACGGCGTACAGTGTGCCCAGAATGCTGAAGGCTGGACTCAAGTTCATGGACTTCCCCCATTGGTCGTTGCCCTTAGGCTACGCGAGCTGACCCAGTAGCGCCCGGGGCGCTCTCTACTGGAACTCAGTACGTCTAGAGGATATATTCGACTCAGCCACCCAAGGGCAGGGTCTCGCCGTAGTGCCTGGATGACTTTTGGTGCCCCCACGACCAGTAGTGCCTCTGCAAATGTCGCCGACCAAGTGCTGAAACCCGGCTACGGCTACAGGTACCTCGGGAGCCAGTCTGCCCGACCCTGATAATCAGGTAGCCGTGCCTTGGAAGTGGCTCAACTCATCGCAAATCCTCCGCTGACAATTCGATGACTGGCTATCCGGCAAGGGCTGCAGTTCTGCGAGCGGTATCCAGGACGAGCTCGTCAATTTTGGGGTCTCTGACTGACGCCAGAGTTATCTGCTCCATGCCTTGACCTGAATTTTTGAGGGTGTAGGCGAGATCGTCAGCCCATTCAGTGAGGCTCATAACCTCGCCATAGCCTCCGGCAAGAGGTTTAGTGCCCACCGCTTAACCAGCGAAAAACCCCGGAAACCCTTGGAAACAAGGGCTGTCCGGGGTTTATCCCGAGCTTCCTATCAGAATCGAACTGATGACCTTTTCATTACGAGTGAAACGCTCTACCGACTGAGCTAAGGAAGCACTGCATGAAATCACCGGCGGAACCGGGCGCCTCATGCAAGAGTCAACTGTAATAGAGTCCCGGCGCCCCGGTCAAAATGAGGCGCCCCCTGTGGTTGAGGCGTTCAGCACACTGTGTTGTCGGCGGGAACTTCGCCGTTCAGCAGGTACCGGTCCACCGGATCCTCAAGGCAGCTGTTGGACCGTCCGTAGGCGGTGTGCCCCTCGCCCTCCCAGGTCATCAGGGTGGCATTCCCCAGCTGCTTCCGCAGGGAGGCAGCCCATTCAACCGGGGTGGCGGGATCGCCGGTAGTGCCAATAACGACGATGGGGGACTCACCGGTGTACTCGACCGGTCCGGGCGTCCGGACGTTCTTGTAGGGCCAGTCGGAACAGCTGGTGCCGCCATAGGCGAAGAAGTAGCCCAGTGTGGGCGATTCCTGCATCAGGCGCTGCTGCTCCGCCCGCATCGCTGCCGGATCGGACTCCATCGGATAGTCCAGGCAGTTGATGGCGTTGAAGGCAAACGTCGAGTTGGATGTGTAGGAGCCGTTGGATGCACGGTCAGCGCCAAGGTCCGCAAGGCGCAGCATGAGGCTGACATCACCCGTCATGGCAGCGTCCAGCGCTTGGGTCAGGGCCGGCCAGCTCTGGTCGTTGTAGAGCGGCGTGATAAGGCCGCTCACGAACATGGTGGCGTTGACCAGGCGTCCGTCCTTGGCTGTGCGCGGCGTTTCCTGGACCGCTGCAATGAGGTCGCGGATCTGCTGAACCCCGGAATGGACATCGCCGCTGAGCGGACAGTTTTCCTGCTGCTGGCAGCTGGCGACGTATGCCCTGATGGCTTTCTCGAAAGCACGGGCCTGGCCGCTGGTCAGTTCCTCGTTGCTGATGGAGGGATCCAGGGCGCCGTCCAGGACCATGCGTCCCACGTTGTCGGGGAACAGGGAGGCGTAGGTAGACCCGAGGAGAGTGCCGTAGGAGTAGCCAAGGTAGTTCAGCCTGGTGTCGTTGACCACGGCGCGCAGGACATCCAGGTCCCTGGCGGCGCTCTCCGTGTCGATGTGACCCAGGACTTCACCTGTCTTCTCGGCACACTGGTCGGCGATCGCCTTGTTGTCGGCCCTCGCAGCTGCCAGCCCGGCATCTGTTTCGAGGTCGTAGATCTGTGCCCTCGCCTCGTCCCGCTCCGCATCGCTCAGGCAGGTGACGGGAGCTGAGCGCTTTACGCCGCGGGGATCGAAGCCCACCAGGTCGTAGGCGTCGCGGACGGACTGCGAAAAGTGCGTTGCCGCGGCGTCTTTTACAAAGTCGTAGCCGGATGCTCCGGGACCGCCGGGGTTGACCAGCAAACTGCCGGTCCTTGTGCCCGTGGCGGGCGCCCGCAGCGCGGCAATCTCGATAGTTTCGCCGGCTGGAGCCTCATAGTCCATGGGCACGGTCACCTTGGCACACTGGAATTGGCTCTCACACGGCTCCCAAACCACTTCCTGCGAGTAGAACCGTTCCAGACCGGCAGGGGCCGACGCCACGATGGACGGATCCGCCTTTGCCGTGGCGGTCTCCTGGTTGGGGTCTCCGCCGTTGAGGAGGCTGCACGAGGCCAGGACCATGGCCAGAACCAAGGCGCCGGCGGCACGGACACCGACCGTGAAGGACCGGGGGCGTGCGGGCAGGGGGCGGGCAGTCATCGGGTCTCCTTGGAAGGCTGGATCAGGCTGGCTGCCATGGACTCAATGGCCAACAGCGGGGCAACGTTGGTGGTGGTGATTCGTCCGCGGGCTTTGTTGATGGCGTCCATCCGGGCAAGAGTGGCTTCCGGAGTGGAGCGCCTGGCGAACTCCTCCAGTTCGCCCCTCAACTCAACGTTTACCAGCTCCACAGCATTCCCAAGCTGGATAATCAGGACGTCGCGGTAGAACGAAAGCAGGTCCGTGAGGGTGCGGTCGAGGGAATCCGTGATGGAACGCTTTGCCCGGCGCTTCTGGTCTTCCTCCAGCTGCTTCACCTGGCTCCGCATGGCCGGGGGGAGGGTGCCTGATTCCGGCGCGCCCAGCGTGGCGAGCAGCGCGGCTTTCTCAGCTGCGTCGCGCTCCTCGTTCGAGCTGGCGGCCTCGGCAGTAGCAATCTTCACGAGCTTGTCCGCCATCATGACGGCCGCAGTGACGCCGCGGAGCCCCAGCGGGAATTTCACGGTCTCCAGGCGGCGTTCGCGTGCAGCAGCATCCCTGGCCAGGCGGCGGGCTATCCCGACATGGCTTTGCGCCGTCCGGGCGGCCTGCTCCGCCAGGGCCGGGTCCACGCCGTCGCGCTTCACCAGGAGGGCGGCGACATCCGCGGCGGGAGGGAGCCGCAGCGCCATACTGCGGCACCGTGAACGGATGGTGACCAGCACGTCCGCGGGGGAGGGGGCGCACAGCATCCACACAGTCCGCGGCGTCGGCTCCTCGATCGCCTTCAGGAGCACGTTGGTGGTCCGCTCGGCCATCCGGTCGGCGTCTTCGACCACGATAATCCGCCAGCGGGCGGATGAAGGCCGGTTTCCGGCCGTTGCCACGAGCTCGCGGGCCTCGTCGATGGTGATGGTGACTTTCTCGGTCCGTACGAACGTCACGTCCGAGTGGGTTTCACCCAGGATGGTCCGGCACGCCTGGCAGTGGCCGCAGCCGCGCCGGTCCACGTCTTCCTGGTCGCAGTTCAATGCCGCCGCGAAGGCCTTGGCCGCGTTGGACCGCCCCGAACCCGGCGGCCCGGTGAACAGCCAGGCGTGCGTCAGGCCTTCGCCCCGGGATGCCAGGCGCAGTTGCTCGACGACGGCGGGCTGGCCCTGCAGATCATCCCACACAGTCATGCGTTACCGCCGCCGGAGGCACCAACGGAAGGGGCGGTGCCCACAGATTCCGCCTCCTGCGCAACAAGGAGCGAATCCACCCGGCCGAGGATCTGCGCGGCCAAGCTCTCAACCGGCAGGTGCGCAGGCAATACAAGGTAGGAGTCGGGGCGCGCCGCAGCCAGTTCCAGGAATGCATCCCGAATCCTGCCGTGGAATTCGTCTGCCTCTGATTCCAGCCGGTCTTCGGCGGCATCGCCGGCAGCCCGCCGCTGGCGCCCCACGGCCGGGTCCACATCCAGCAGGACGGTGAGGTGGGGCTGCAGGTCGGAGGTGGCCCACTCGTTCAGGGACCGGACCGCGTCCTGACCAAGGCCGCGCCCGGCGCCCTGGTAGGCGACAGAGGAATCGATATAGCGGTCGGTCAGGACGATATCCCCCCGGTCCAGCGCCGGGCGGATCACCTGGGCAGCAAGTGCCGCACGGGAGGCGGCAAAGATCAGCGCTTCGGTCCGGGCATCGATATGCCCATGGCCGTGGTCCAGAACCAGGGAGCGCAGCTTCTCGCCAATCGGGGTGCCGCCGGGTTCACGCGTCCGAAGTACGGTGAATCCCCGGGCTTCAAGCGCTTCTCCAAGCCGGGCTGCCTGCGTCGACTTGCCGGCACCATCGCCGCCCTCAAACGCGATGAAAAGTCCGGGCCCCTGTTTACTCACCCCTTTACCCTACCGATTCGGAAGCCGGGATCCTGATCCGGGAGATGTATATGTGGACAGTCTCCGATCCGCGTTTGCCCGCTGCCGGCAGTCGTCGGCGGGACCAGTACGCTTTCACCATGAGTCTTTCTGATCAGCAGGCGGCCGGGTTGTCAGCAGAAACCGTTGTGGTTGCAGCCGGACGCCCGCCGCGGGAACGGGACCAGCCCGTCAACCCGCCGGTCGTCCTCTCCTCCACCTACTTCGGCACCGGCGCGCTTGACACCGGCGACCGGGGCTACGGACGGTACTCCAACCCCACCTGGGATCCTTTCGAAGAGGCGATTGGCCAGCTGGAGGGTGCTGAACTGCCCGGCCTTCTCTACGCGTCCGGCCTGGCTGCGGTCAGTTCCGCCCTGTCGTTGATTCCCGCCGGGGGAGTGCTGGTCATGCCCACCCACAGCTATTCGGGCACCCTAGTGATGGCGTCGGAACTGGCCCGGAAGGAGTTTGTCCAGCTCCGCACTGTGGACATCGCAGATACAGAGGCCGTCAAGGCAGCGCTCGCGCCGGCCGGCCCCGACAGGCGGGCGGCTTCCATGCTGTGGCTGGAAAGCCCCACCAATCCCATGCTTGGCATCGCCGACATCCCTGCCTTGACCGGCGCCGCGCATGACGCCGGCGCCATCGTGGTCACGGACAATACTTTTTCCACACCCCTGGTGCAGCAGCCGCTGGCCTTGGGTTCCGACGTCGTCCTTCACTCGGTGACCAAGTACCTTGCGGGCCATTCCGACGTCGTGCTCGGCGCCCTGGTCACCTCCAACCCGGACATCCGCTCCGCCCTGCTGCACAACAGGACAATCCATGGCGGCATCGCCGGCCCCTTCGAAGCGTGGCTCGCCCTGCGGGGCCTCCGGACGCTTGCGCTTCGGGTGGAACGGTCGCAGCAGTCAGCCGCGGTCCTGGCGCAGCGGCTCAGCTCGCACCCCGCCATCGAGTCGATCCGGTTCCCGGGGCTGGCCACGGACCCCGGGCACAAGCGTGCCAAGGCGCAGATGAACGGATTCGGGTCCATCATCTGCATCGAGGTAGCCCCTGCCGGCGGGCTGGACGGCGCCGGCGCTGCAGACAAGCTGGTCCGGGCCCTCCAGCTGTGGCTGCCCGCCACGTCGCTCGGGGGAGTCGAGTCCCTGATCGAACGCCGGCGCCGGCACGCCGCGGAACCGGTGAGCGTGCCGGAAAACCTGGTCCGCCTGAGTGTCGGCATCGAAAACGTCGAAGACCTTTGGGCCGACCTCAAGCAGGCGCTTGACACGCTGGGAGGCTAGGCTTGGTCTGTGGACGCTGAACTAATTATTCGGCCTGTTGAACAGGCAGTGTTCTTTATCCTTGCCATCGTGGCTCTGGGCCTTGAGCTATGGGCCGTGGCGGACTGCGCACGGCACCGGGCCAACGCCTTCGAGGCCACAGGCAAAAGGACCAAAACCTTCTGGCTGGCGCTGACAGGCGGTGCCGCGCTGGTCGGCGTCATCTCTCTGTTCAGCAGCGGCGGCGGTTTCTTCGGCACGCTGGGCCTGTTCGGACTTGCCGCGGTGGTCGCAGCGTCTGTCTACCTCGCCGACGTGCGTCCCGCCGTCAAGGACGCCGGCCGCGGCGGCAGCCGCAACATGGGGCCGTACGGCCCCTGGTGACCACGATGCTCCCCCGGGCTTGCAAGCGCCGGGGGCAACCCGCCGTCGTACCTTCTATTCCAGCGGTGCTACGGCCTCCCAGTCCACGGTCAGCTCCCCGAGCCGCCACCGCGCGGGTCCGTCCTGAACCGGCCAGCCGGCGCCGCGCAAGATCCGGCACATGCCCTGCCAGCGCTGCCGGTTGCCGAACGACGCCAAAGGTGCAGCTTCCAGCCAGGCGCGGTCCATCGCCTGCATAAACGTGTGCACCCGCTCGCCGGGAACATTGCGGTGGATCAGCGCCTTCGGCAGCCGCTCCGCGACGTCAGACGGCATTGTGAAACTGCCGAAGCGCACCGAGATGCTCAGCGACAGGGGCCGCCCGGCGTCGAGCGCCACCCAGGCCACCCGCCGGCCGATCTCGTCGCACGTGCCGTCGATGAACAGCCCGTCAGGCGCCAGGCGGCCCTGAACCAGCTGCCAAATCCCCGCCACGTCCGCCTCCTCGTACTGCCGCAGCACGTTGAAGGCCCGCACCAGGACCGGCCGGCCGGGAACGGGCAGCTCGAACCCGCCCACGTGGAAGCTGAGCCCCGGCCGCTCCAGGGGAAGGGCAGCGCGCACGCGTTCGGGCTCGATCTCGATGCCGCACACCCGGACATCCGGGCGGACGGCTGACAGCCGTTCAAAAAGTTCGACGGCGGTTGCCGGGGTGGCCCCATAGCCAAGGTCCACCACCAGCGGGTCGGTGGCGGCGCGAAGGCGCCAGGCCTGCGGTCCGGTCAGCCAGCGGTCCAGCCGGCGCATCCGGTTGGGATTCGTGGTCCCCCGGGTAACGTTTCCCACCGGCCTGCCCTGCCTGCCTGCAGGGTTCCTGCCGGTGATCTGCGGGGCGGTCACCCGTTCAGCCTTTTGCACCACCGCCCCACCTTATCCCCGCGGCAGCGAAACGGGCCCGGTTTGTAACGCTGGGCGGGCCGCAACAGCGCTCAGCTAGGATGAAAATCATGACTTACAAGCTGATTCTGCTGCGCCATGGCCACAGCGAATGGAACGCCAAGAACCTGTTCACCGGATGGGTGGACGTCGACCTTAACGACCAGGGCCGTGAGGAAGCAGCACGGGGCGGTGAGCTCCTGGTGGAGAACAACGTCCTGCCGGACGTGCTTTACACCTCGCTGTTGAAGCGGGCCATCAACACTGCCAACATCGCCCTGGACAAGGCCGACCGCGGATGGATCCCGGTTAAGCGCGACTGGCGCCTGAACGAACGCCATTACGGTGCGTTGCAGGGCAAGGACAAGGCACAGACCCTGGCCGAATACGGCGAGGAACAGTTCATGGAATGGCGGCGCTCCTACGACACCCCGCCGCCGCCCCTGGATGACAGCTCCGAATTCTCCCAGGCCCATGACCCGCGCTATGCCGGCCTCGGCGATGCCCTTCCGCGCACGGAATGCCTCAAGGATGTGTTGGTCCGCCTGCTGCCGTACTGGGAATCGGACATCAAGGAGGACCTCAAGGCCGGCAAGACCGTCCTGGTCACCGCCCACGGCAACTCCCTGCGCGCGCTGGTCAAGCACCTGGACGGCATCAGCGACGAGGCCATTGCCGGCCTGAACATCCCCACCGGCATCCCGCTGGTCTACGATTTGGACGAGGACTTCCAGCCGGTCAAGCCGGGCGGCACCTACCTCGACCCCGAGGCTGCCGAACAGGCCATCCTGGCGGTCGCCAACCAGGGCAAGAAATAAGGCGTTAACGCGTACGACGGCGGGCTGGTCACCTGAGGCGACCAGCCCGCCGTCGTACGTTCCCTGAAAGTTTTTGTCCAGATATGCCGGGATCAACGCCCCGGAAGCCTGCACATCTGGACAAAAACTCCGGGCGGTTAGCTGTGTTCGATGCCGTTCGGCTGCCACGCCCCGGTCACCAGGTAGGTGACCTTCTGGGCCACGGACACTCCATGGTCGGCGAACCGCTCGAAGTAGCGACTGGCCAGGGCAACATCCACCGTGGTGGCCGGGGACTCGGCCCACTCCGGTGCGGCGATGGCCTTGAAGACGCTCAAATGCAGGTCGTTGATGGCGGTGTTCGCCTTGAGGATGTCCCGGGCGACTTCCAGGTCCCTGGTTTCCAGCAACACGGTGACCTTGTCCGCGATCACCTTGTCCAGTTCGGCCATCTGCTTGAAGGTTTCCGTCATGGAAGCCGGAATGACCGTTGACGGGAAGCGGAGGCGGGCCAGCTGGGCGATGTGCCGGGCAAGGTCGCCCATGCGTTCCAGCGACGCGCTCATGCGCAGGGAACCGACGATCATGCGCAGGTCGCTCGCTACCGGGCCCTGCAGTGCAAGGATGTCGATGGCCCGCTCATCGAGGCTGTTCTGCAGGAAGTCGATGCGCGCATCGGCCGCAATAACGTCCTGTGCGAGGTCCACGTCTGCCACTTCGAAGGAAGTGGTGGCCTTGTCCATTGCTTCGCTGACCAGCCGGGAGATCTGCACCAGCTCTTCACCAACGTGGGTGAGCTCTTCCTGAAAAACCTTACGCACTAGGCGTCCTTTCCTTTGAACTCCTGCCGGTCCGCACCAGGGCAGCAGGAATCATGTCGCCCGCGGGCAGTCCAACTCGTTACTCTGCCAGTATCCGGTAAACGGTAAGGCTTGTGCAGGTGAACGTTAGTTGAATCGTTCGTGCAATGGGGCAGGACGCGCCGGATCGGCCGCAGCCAGAGCATAAGGTGGATCTGTGGATCCTATGCTCATCGGCCTGGTCGCAGGCCTCGTCGGCCTGGCGCTCGGCACCTTTGGCGTGCTTGCCTACCGGGTGAGCGAGAAGCAGCGCCGGCTGCTGGACGTGGACCCGGACGAGGTCGCGCTGCCGCCGGGCGCGGCCGAGGTGCTGGCTGTCGTCGGACGGGCTTTTGTGGTGGTGGATGCCGTGGACGGCGTGGTCCGGGCCAGCCCCGCTGCCTATGCCTATGGCCTGGTCCGCGGCCACACCGTGGTCCACAAGGAACTGCTGGACATGACCGCCGGCGTCCGCCGCGATGGCGTCATCCTGGAAAAGCAGCTGGAGCTGCCCCGCGGTCCGCTGGGGCAGGGGACCATTATCGTCCAGGTCCGGGCAGCGATGCTTGGCGAGGAATACATTCTCCTGCTCGCCGATGACCGGACGGAGATCACCCGCACCGAGGAAATCCGCAACGATTTCGTGGCCAACGTCTCGCACGAACTGAAAACCCCGGTGGGAGCCATCTCGCTTCTGGCCGAGGCACTCGAATCCTCTGCGGACGACGAACTGGCCGTCCGCCGTTTTGCCAAGCGCATGCACAAGGAATCCGGCCGTCTCGCGGCCCTGGTGCAGGACATCATCGAGCTTTCCCGGCTGCAGGGAGCCAATGTCACAACCCAGGGCGGACCGGTGGACATCAACGCGGTCATCGCGGACGCGGTGGACCGGTCGCAGCTGCCGGCGGAGAGCAAGAACATCACCATCGTGGTGGGCGGCCGCACTGAGGGGAAGGTTTTCGGCGACCAGGACCTGCTGGTCACGGCCCTGCGGAACCTCATCGACAACGCCATCCGCTACTCTCCTGCAAACACCCGTGTGGGCATCGGAGTCCGTTCAAAGGACGGCCTGATCTCCATCTCAGTGACGGACCAGGGGGAAGGCCTCAGCGCCGAGGACCAGGAGCGGGTCTTTGAACGCTTCTACCGCGTGGACTCCGCCCGCTCGCGGCACACCGGTGGAACCGGGCTGGGCCTGAGCATCGTTAAGCATGTTGCGTCGAACCACGGTGGCGAGGTGACGCTCTGGTCGCAGCCAGGCCAGGGATCCACCTTCACCCTCCGCCTTCCCGAGATGGAAGGGCACGACGGCGACGAGGACCTTCCGCTTGCCGCCCAGCCTGCGCAGGAGCAGGCAGGGCAGCGGGCCGAGCTGCCGTCAGTCACCCAGGTACCCCGCGCCGCCGGCGCAAAAGAACGAGGAGCTAGCGCTTGAGCAGGATCTTGATAGTGGAGGACGAGGAATCGTTCAGCGATCCCCTGTCCTATTTGCTGGGCAAAGAGGGTTTTGAAGTGGAGGTCGTGGACAACGGCCTCGACGCAATCACCGAGTTTGACCGGAATGGAGCCGACCTGGTGCTGCTGGACCTGCAGCTCCCCGGACTGTCGGGAACCGAGGTATGCCGGCAGCTCCGCCAGCGTTCCAGCGTCCCGGTCATCATGCTGACCGCCAAGGACTCGGAGATCGACAAAGTGGTGGGGCTGGAGCTGGGGGCCGACGACTACGTCACCAAGCCTTACTCGTCCCGTGAACTGGTGGCCAGGGTCCGGGCAGTGCTCCGGCGCCAGGGAGAACCGGAAGAACTCATCTCATCCACCGTGCATGCAGGCCCGGTCCGGATGGACATTGAACGGCACGTGGTGAGCGTGGACGGGGAACAGGTCCTGCTTCCCCTCAAGGAATTCGAACTCCTCGAAATGCTGCTGCGCAACTCCGGCCGGGTGCTCACCCGCGGCCAGCTGATCGACCGCGTATGGGGCTCCGACTACGTGGGCGACACCAAGACGCTGGACGTCCACGTCAAGCGACTTCGCGGCAAGATTGAACCCGACCCCTCCGCGCCCCGGTATCTCGTGACCGTCCGCGGCCTGGGGTACAAATTCGAACCGTGACCGGAGCCTGCCGCTTGGTGGCATAGCAGGACGCCGGACATAACAGGAGGGAGGGGCCGCGGCCCCTCCCTCCTGTTATGTGTTTGTTGCGCCTGGCCTAGTGGTTCGAGCCGCCGAGTTCCGAGGCCGTCGGGGACGGGGTGGGGGACGGCGACTGGGTGCTGCCGGCCGGCAGGTATTCCTTGTACTCGGGCAGGGTTGCGTCGAGGACGGGGAATTTGACCGTGCTGCTGACGTTGGTGGCGTCCTCGGTGATCGTGATGTCAACCAGTGAACCCGGAACATCGCCGGTGGTGCTCAGGATGGCTTCATCCGAGCTTTCGTTCAGGAGGGTGTAGGAGTTGGCCTTGACGGGAACCTCAGTCTGCGAGCCTTCGGCGCCGTTGACCGTGAGCTTCACATCTTCGGAGGAGGAGTTGTAGACGGCGCCGATGACGCGGCCGGGCTGGTCCTCGCCTGCGGAAACGATCATCATGTTGCGCAGCTCGAGCGGACCGACCTCGGTGTTGATTCCGTCCGACTGCTGGTACTGGGCAGTTGTCTGCTGGGAATTGTTGACGCTACAGCCTGACGCCAGCAGTCCGACGCCAAGGGCGGCAGCCGTCAGCGCCAGTTTGCCGCGCAGGGCCCGGTTCATCGCAGTGGAACGCACGTCACGTACTCCTCGAGAGTCTTGAAACATTATTCAGGCATAGCTTATCCAGAAAGGCCCCCAAACGAGGATTCGGGGGCGTCACACGGACCTTGGCAGCACCCCGGGGATGCACTATTATCCGCATCCGTCAAGGGGTCCATGGGGGTTGTTTTGGCCTATTTTCCGCGTATTTATGCGGTTCTGGGGCCATTCCGCGGCCGGTCATATGCCTGCATCGTGATAAACTGGTCTGCGGGAAAGGGGAAATGTCCACATGGTATTTGAGGTCGGCGAGACAGTAGTTTACCCTCACCACGGTGCTGCGAAGATTGAAGAAATCAAGATGCGCACCATCAAGGGCGAAGAGAAAATGTATCTCAAGCTCAAGGTGGCTCAGGGTGATCTGACCATTGAAGTTCCAGCAGAAAACGTTGACCTTGTTGGGGTCCGGGACGTAGTGGGCAAGGATGGCCTGGAGCACGTATTTGATGTGCTTCGCGCCGAGTTCACCGAAGAGCCCACCAACTGGTCGCGAAGGTACAAGGCAAATCTGGAGAAGCTTGCTTCCGGTGACGTCATCAAGGTCGCAGAGGTCGTCCGTGACCTGTGGCGCCGCGATCACGACCGGGGCCTTTCCGCAGGCGAAAAGCGAATGCTGGCCAAGGCCCGGCAGATTCTGATTTCAGAACTGGCGCTGGCCGAAAAGACCGACGAAGAGAAGGCGGCAAGCGTTCTCGACGAGGTTTTGGCTTCCTAAGAATTGAACCCCGGCGGCACGAAAGTGCAGCCGGGGCTTCTTTTTTGCCTTGGCATCATGCCCTGCCCGCTGCCCCGTCGTGGCAGGTTCCGGCATGAGGGAGCGCAGGGACGTAGGCTAGTCCGCATGAGCGAAACAGCTAAGCGCCTGGTCACCGCGGTGATCCTGGTGGCGGCAGGTTCCGGGCAGCGGCTCGGGTATGGCATGCCCAAGGCGGCGGTCCCGCTGGGCGGGGAGTCCATCCTGATGCATGCCCTCCGCGGCATCGTTGCGTCCGGAATCGCCAGCCAGGTGTGCATTGCGCTGCCGGCGGGCCATGACGGCCTGCGCCGCCAGTGCGACGACTTCAGGGACGAACTTGCCGACGGCGGCCCGTTACTCACCATTGTCGACGGCGGCGCCACCCGGGCAGAGTCCGTCCGGGCGGGGCTGGATGCCTTGATGGAGGGGACGGACGCCGTCCTGGTCCATGACGCCGCCCGCGCTTTGGCGCCCGAAGCTGTCTTCCACCGCGTTACCGACGCACTCGCGGCCGGTGCCCATGCTGTCATTCCTGCCATCCCTGTTGTGGATACAGTCAAGACCGTCGCGCCAACGTCTAACGGAGACGCAGCGCTGGCTCCGGAAGTGGTCACCGGAACTGCGCCCAGGGAGAACCTGCGGGCCGTGCAGACACCGCAGGGATTCCGGACCAACACGCTGCAGGAGGCGCACCAGGCAGCACTGGCCTTTGACTCCGGGCAAGCGGCAGCCATCACTGACGACGCCATGCTGGTGGAGATGACCGGCACGGCGGTCCACGTGGTCCGAGGTTCCACGCAGTCCTTGAAGATCACTACGCCGCTGGACCTGATCCTCGCCGAAGGCCTGCTCGAAGGCCCGCTCGGCGCCCGGTGGGTGGAAGGCTAAACATGGCAAACCCGTACATGATCATCCCCCGTACCGGCATCGGCCTGGATGTCCACGCTTACGCCGCCGACGATGCAGACCGCCCCTTGTGGCTGGGCGGACTGCTTTGGCCTGGTGAGCGCGGCCTCGCCGGCCACTCCGATGGCGACCCCGTGGCTCACGCCGCAGCGGATGCGCTGTTTTCGGCAGCCGGCATCGGAGACCTGGGCACCCACTTCGGTACGGACAGGCCTGAATTTGCCGGCGCTTCCGGCGTTGCACTTTTGGCTGAAGCGGCACGGATCGTCCGTGCCGCCGGGTTCGAGATCGGCAACGTAGCTGTCCAGTTCGTCGCCAACCGGCCCAAGTTTGGTCCGCGGCGGGAGGAATCGCAGCAGGTCCTCAGCGACGCCGCGGACGCGCCGGTCAGCGTCACGGCCACCACCAGCGACCGCCTGGGATTCACCGGACGCGGTGAAGGCATCTCCGCGGTTGCCACCGCCCTGGTCTACCCGCGGCCCTCCGGCGCCATCGGCTAGTCTGGAGCGGTGACCCTGCGCTTCTATGACACAGCCTCCGCCGAAGTCCGGGACTTCGTTCCCCTGATCGAGGGCAAGGCCAGCCTGTACTACTGCGGGGCCACCGTGCAGGGCATGCCGCACGTAGGCCACATCCGCTCGGCCATCGCCTTTGACCAGCTGACCCGCTGGCTGTCCTACCGGGGCTACCGGGTAACCGTCGTCCGGAATGTCACGGATATCGACGACAAAATCCTGGCCAAATCGGAGGCATCGTTCGCGCCGGACTTCTCGCCGGAACCGGGGGAGGTGCCCCGGGAGGAATGGTGGGCCCTCGCCTACCGCTACGAACAGGAATTCCTGAAGGCCTACGACACCTTGGGTGTTTCCCGGCCCACCTATGAGCCCCGCGCCACCGGGCACATCCCGGAAATGCATGCACTCATCCAGCAGTTGATGGACCGCGGCCACGCCTACCCGGCGCTGGACGGCTCCGGCGACGTCTACTTCGACGTCCGGTCCTGGAGCAAGTACGGGGCCCTGACCCGGCAGAACATCGACGACATGCAGGCCGCTCCTGACGCCGATCCCCGCGGAAAGAAGGACCCCCGCGACTTCGCCCTGTGGAAAGGTTCCAAGGAGGGCGAACCCGCCACGGCGAGCTGGGCTTCCCCCTGGGGAGCAGGCCGCCCCGGCTGGCACCTCGAATGCTCCGCCATGGTCACCAAGTACCTCGGCACCGAGTTTGATTTCCACGGCGGCGGCCTGGACCTGCGGTTCCCGCACCACGAGAACGAGATGGCGCAGTCGCAGGCTGCGGGACACCAGTTCGCCAGCTTCTGGATGCACAACGGGATGGTTACCTACGAGGGCGAAAAAATGTCCAAGTCCGTGGGAAACACCATCAGCCCCGCCGAAATGCTGGAACTGGCTCCGCCCCGTGTGGTCCGCTACTACCTCGGGCAGGCGCACTACCGCTCAGTCCTGGACTACCGCCCCACCTCCCTCCAGGAGGCCGGGGCCGCCGTCGAACGCATTGATGGTTTCCTGGCGAAGGGGGCAGCGCGGTTCGGCCACGACGTCGCACTGGACGGCAGCCCCGCCGAAAGCCTTACAGCCTTCGCGGAGGCAATGGACGACGACCTGAATGTGCCCCGCGCGCTGGCGGCCCTGCACGAGACGGTCCGTGCCGGCAACACGGCCCTCGCTGACGGAGACGACGACTCCGCCCGGAAGGCGATGGCCGCCGTCGCCACCATGACCGAGGTCCTCGGACTCAACGCCGTAGGCGGGTCCGGGGCGGCCGGCACCAGGGAGGCGGAAGCCCTCGCTGTCCTGGTCGAGGCCCAGTTGGCAGCCAGGGCAACAGCGCGGTCCAACAAGGACTGGGCGGCCTCGGACGCCATCAGGGACACCCTGAAGGACGCCGGGATTGTGGTCGAGGACGGCCCGGACGGCGCCTCCTGGAGCCTGAAGCGCGACTAGCCCGGGCGGGCGCGGCCCCTTTCCACCCGGTCACCCGATTTTTTCCGGGTCGATAGACTGGTAGGCAGATTCAGTCGAAACAATCAAGGGTGGAACATCATGGCCAACAATGGTCGCCGGTCGGTTAAAGCGAAGAAGGGCCCAACCGTCGGAACCGGCGGCCACGGCCGCAAGGCCCTGGAAGGCAAGGGCCCCACGCCCAAGGCTGAGGACCGCGTCTACCACAAGGCCCACAAGGCCAAGCAGCTCGCCGAGCGGTCCGCCGCGAAGCGCAACGCCGGTGCCCGCAGCGCAGGAGCGGGCAAGTCCGGACCCAAAGGCCGGGCAACGGAGGAAGTCGTTACCGGCCGCAACTCCGTGGTGGAGGCGCTCCGCGCCGGCATCCCCGCCAAGGCCCTGCACGTCGCCATCCGGATCGAGATGGACGACCGGGTCAAGGAGTCCCTCAAGCTCGCGGCCGAGCGCGGCATCCCGCTGCTCGAAACCGGAAAGCCCGAGCTGGACCGGATGACCGATGACGCCGTCCACCAGGGGCTGGTCCTCCAGATTCCGCCCTATGACTATGCCGACGCGTACGAGCTGGCCGAGGAAACGGTGGCGAAGTGGAAGAAGGGCCACATCGGCAATGCTCCGCTGTTTGTTGCCCTTGACGGGATCACCGATCCCCGCAACCTCGGCGCTATTATCCGTTCGGTCTCCGCCTTCAGCGGCCACGGCGTCATCGTCCCCGAGCGCCGATCCGTGGGCGTCACCGCGTCAGCCTGGAAGACCAGCGCCGGCGCTGCTGTCCGCGTGCCCGTCGCCCGTGCCTCAAACCTCAACAGTGCACTCAAGCAGTTCAAGAACATGGGCATCTTCGTCCTGGGCCTCGACGCCGACGGTGACGTTTCGCTGCCGGACCTCACCCTGGCCACCGAGCCCGTGTGCATCGTGGTCGGTTCCGAGGGCAAGGGACTGAGCCGCCTGGTCCGGGAAAACTGCGACCAGATCGTCTCCATTCCGATCGATTCGGCGATGGAATCGCTGAACGCCTCCATGGCCGTTGGCATCTCCCTCTACGAGGTTTCCCGCCAGCGCGCAACGAAGTAAGGCCGCGGACCTGCGGGGCCAGCGTCACACAGCCGGCGTCGCGGCAGGTCAGGCGGCGATGGCCGCTACTATTTAGGTGATGGTCATGCCGCTTTTCGACACCGCTTCCACCATGGACGCCTCATCGGCAGTTCCCCTCGGTGTCAGCGTTCCGCGCGCGGATTCCGGCAGGCCCCCGCAAAGTCCCGGCGGCCGGGTGAACGTGGCCTGCTACGCCCCGGGTGTCGCCAGCCTCGAAATCGCCTACCGTGCCCCCGGCGGAAAGTGGCGCGTCCAGGCGCTGCCCAACATCACCGGCGGCGTCCACCACGGCATCGTCGAAGGCCTGCCGTACGGTTCACGGTACGGCTTCCGGCCCACAGCAGCTGCGCAGGCCCTGCCGCCCGCCGTGCCCGCCAGGGAAGAAGCGGACGACGACGGCGGGCAGCCGCTGCTGCTCGACCCCTACGGCCGCGCGGTCGACGAGTGCGACGGTTTTCTTGCCAACGTGCGGATGGCGGGCGACTTCGACTGGGCGGGCGATGAACGCCTGCGCCTGAAGTGGCGCGACACCATCATCTACGAAGCACACGTGCGCGGGCAGACCATGCTCCACCCGGATGTGCCGGCCGAGCTGCGCGGCACCTACGCCGGCTTTGCGCACCCCGCCGTCGTTGAGCACCTCAAAGGCCTCGGCGTCACGGCGGTGCAACTGCTTCCGGTGCACTTCCACATCGATGAACCCCACCTGCAGGACCTGGGACTGACCAACTACTGGGGCTACAACACCGCGGCGTTCTTCGCCCCGCACCCGGCCTATGCCACCCGTGCCGCACAGGAGTCCGGACCGCAGGCGGTACAGGACGAATTCAAGGGTATGGTCAAAGCACTTCACGCCGCCGGGCTGGAAGTCATCCTGGACGTGGTCTACAACCACACTGCCGAAGGCGGCCCGGACGGCCAGACCGTGAGTTTCCGCGGACTGGGGGAGGCCGCCTACTACCGGACCGACGGGCACGGCAAGTACGTGGACACCACGGGTTGCGGCAACAGCCTCAATTTCGCCGAGCCCAAGGTCGTCCAGCTTGTCCTGGACTCGCTCCGGTACTGGGTGGACGAGTTCCATATCGACGGCTTCCGCTTCGACTTGGCAGTCACCCTCTGCCGCAACGGCAACAACGAGTTCGATCCCCGCCACCGGTTCCTGATCGACATCGCGGCGGACCCCGTGCTCTCCGACGTGAAATTGATCGCTGAACCGTGGGACATAGGCTACGGCGGATGGCAGACCGGCCGGTTCCCGCCCGGCTGGGCGGACTGGAACGACCATTTCCGCGATTCGCTCCGTTCCTTCTGGCTCGCGGACCGGCTGGCCATCGAGAACGGCGGCCAGGGCGGATCTGTGTCCAAGCTTGCCGATTCATTGGCCGGTTCCGCTGCCCTCTTCCAGGCCTCCGGACGCTCCCGGCTGGCCTCCATCAACTACGTCACAGCGCATGACGGCTTCACCCTCAATGACCTCGTGTCCTTCGACCGGAAGCACAACGAGGCAAACGGTGAGCAGAACCGCGACGGCCACGGCGACAACCGCAGCTACAACCACGGAGTGGAAGGGCCCACCGAGGACGGCGGGATTCTTGCCAGGCGTGCCCAGTCACGCCGGAACTTGATGGCGTCACTGCTGATTTCCCTCGGCGTACCCATGATCACCGCCGGCGATGAACTGGCAAGGACGCAGCAGGGGAACAACAACGCATACTGCCAGGACAACCCCATCACCTGGGTGGACTGGACCCGGACCCCGGAATCCCACGAGATGCTGCGCAGCACCAAACGCTACATCCGGCTCCGCAAGGAATTCCTGGCAGCCCAGCCCCACGACTTTCCGGTACGGGACGAGCAGTCCTACCTCTACTGGTTCGACCAAAACGGTGAGCCCATGTCCCTCGAGCGCTGGAACGATCCGCGGAACCGCGTGGTCCAGCTCCTCCTCGGATCCGACAACGGCGCCCTGGCGGGCCTGATAGTCGTCAACGGGAGCGCCTCGGACGTCCAGATCACTTTGCCCCGGGTCACCGGCCCAGGCACCGCCCCGCGCACCTTCGAACTGCGGCTGACCACCTCGCCGCTGCACGAACTGCGGCAAGGCGGAGTGGCCGTTTCCGGGGAGACCGACCTTGCCGAAGCCAACTCCATCAGCATCTACCGCACCTAGGGACTTCCAGATTGCGCAACCGTTCCCTCCTGCCACTGCTGCTGAGCGCGCTCGTGGTCCTGGCCCTGCTGGCCTTTGGCGGGTCAAACCTGCTGGGCCAGCTGGCGGACACCACGACGCCGGCACCTCCTTCCAGCGCCGCGGCAGCACCGGGCAGCACCGCACCGTCCGGGCCGGCGCCGGCAGCCCCGGCACCGGCGGCGGACAACCCCTCCGGGCTTCCCGCTATCCGGGAGTCGGAACTGCCGGCGGAGGGGCGGAGGGTCCTGTCGCTCATCCGGGCGGGCGGGCCTTACCAGTACAGCCAGGATGACAAGACGTTCGGCAACTTCGAACGCATCCTGCCGCGGCGGGACCGGGGATACTACCGCGAATACACCGTCCCCACGCCGGGCGAGCCGGACAGGGGAGCCCGGCGCATCGTTGCCGGTGGCGGCGGCGAGAAGTACTACACCGAAGACCATTACGAATCGTTCAAGTTCATAGCGGAAGGCAGCTAGGCACACCAATGAAGATCTACTCCGGCGATACCTGGACACTCGAGGAACTGCAGGAGCAGGTGGCTGACGCCGGACGCCGAAGCCTGGTGGTCCCTCCTGCCGAGGGCAAGCGCGCGGTGCTGGAGACCTTCGGCGAGGTCCTCAGCTTTCCCGAACACTACGGCGTGAACCTCGACGCCCTCAACGACTCCCTGCACGATTTCGCCGACGCCATCATGGACAACGGCAACCCCCCGGTCACCCTGCTCTGGCAGGTTGCCGCGCAGTTCCGGAGCGACCGGTCCTTCGGGGTCATCTGCGAAATCCTCCAGGATGCCGAGAGCTACGCCGGAAAGGACCTGGCCGTCGCCGCCGTCCTGCTCTAGCGGGAGCTACTGCCCGGGGCGTTCCTCGTGCGACAGGTAGGTGTCCAGCAGCCCGGCCGCGCGGCCGCCGTCGTCCTCTGCCGCAAGTCCTTTCCGCATACTCTCCGCCTTTTCCTTTCCCGCCGGGAACGGAGGCAGGAGCGGGATCTCGGGATCGGTCAGCACCTCGATCACCACGGGCCGGTCCGCGGCAAACGCCTGCTCCCATGCGTCGCCCAAAAGCTCCGGATCCTCCACGCGGATGCCCGTCAGGCCGAGCAGTTCGGCGTAGCCGGCGAACGGGAAGTCGGGCAGTTCCTGGCTTGCTGCGAACCGCGGCTCGCCTTCGGACTCCCGCTGTTCCCAGGTGACTTCCGTCAGTTCCCGGTTGTTGAAAACGCACACCACGAACCGCGGGTCACGCCACTGCCGCCAGCGGTGCGCCACCGTGGCAAGTTCTGCTACCCCAGCCATCTGCATCGCGCCGTCCCCGGCCAACGCCACCAGGGGACGGTCGGGGTGCGCAAGCTTGGCGGCCAGCCCGTACGGGATCGAACAGCCCATGCTTGCCAGCGTCCCGGAAAGATGGGCGGGCACATCCGGCGGCAGGACCAGCTGCCGGGCATACCAGTAGACGCAGCTTCCGACGTCGACACTCAGCTGGGCGTTCCCGGGGAGCCTGCCGTTGAGCTCCCGGACCACACGCTCCGGATTTACCGGCGAGGCAGGCACGGCGGCACGGTCGGCCGCGAGGATGCGCCAGCGGCTGACTTCGTGCTCCACGTCAGCACGCCACTCCCGGCGGGTCCGGTGCTCCAGCTTGCTGTCCAGCGCGGCGAGGGCGGACGCGGCGTCTCCGGCCAGGCCCACCTCCACCGGGTAGCGGTTCCCGATCTTCTTTTCGTCGATGTCGATCTGGACGGCACGGGCCGCGCCGGGCGGCGGGTAGAACTCGGTCCACGGATCATTGGATCCAACGATCAGGAGGGCGTCGCAGTTGCCCAGCAGATGCGCGCTGGCGGTAGTGCCGAGGTGTCCCATGGTTCCGACGGCGAAGGGCAGCGTCTCGTCCACATACGGTTTGCCCAGCAGGCTCGTGGCAATGCCGGCACCGAGCTTCTCGGCGACGGCCACCACCTCCCTGGCTGCGTGCCGGGCCCCCTGGCCCACCAGCAGGGCCACCCTCTCAGAGGAGTTCAGGAGGGCAGCGGCAGCATCCAGGTCCTGTTCCCGCGGGGTCTTTGCGGCCGAACTCCAGGACGGCGCCGTGACGACGATGCCGTGTTGCTGTTCCAGCTCCGGCGCGGGCGCTGATTGGATATCGTGCGGGACAATGACCACGCAGGGTGACGAGGTGGCCTTGGCGGTACGGAACGCCCGGTCCAGGACCATGGGAACCTGCTCCGGGGCGCTTACCAGCTGGACGAACTGGGACGCCACGTCCTTGAACAGGTTGCTGAGGTCGATCTCCTGCATGTACGCAGAACCCAGCACCGTCCGGCTTTGCTGACCCACGATCGCCACCACCGGAACACTGTCCAGCTTCGCGTCGTACAGTCCGTTGAGGAGGTGGACGGCGCCCGGGCCCTGGGTGGAGGTGACCACTCCCACGCCGCCGGTGTACTTGGCGTGGCCAACAGCCATGAAGGCTGCGGTCTCCTCGTGGCGGGCCTGGACGAACTCGACCCTGCCGCCGGCACGCCGCAGCGCACCCATAAAGCCGTTGATCCCGTCACCGCTGTAGCCGAAAACCCGCTCCACGCCCCAGGCGCCGAGCCTGTCCACGATTACGTCGGACACTGTACGTTCGGTCATGGAATCCCCTGTACTCGGTGCTGCCTGCCTGCCTGCCTGTCGGAAGCCTTACCCGCCTGACTGGGGTGTTATGCGTTGACGATCAGTCCCAGCTCGGCCTTGGAAGCCAGTGCTTCGTGCCGCGGCAGTACCCGGACGGTGTAACCGAACGGACCCGAACGGTCGATCACCAGGGAGCCGCTGAACAGGTGGCGGCCGTTGCCGAGGTCCTCCTTCACCTGGAGCTCCATCAGGGTGATGTCCGCCAGGGTGTCGTTTTCCTCCGCCCGGCCGTACGCCACCTCGACGAAAACGTCATCCGTCGTGAGGCTGTTCAAGGCCACGTACGCATTGACCTGCAGGGTGTCGCCGATCTGCGGGTCCTCGGCAACGCCCACGGAATCGACGTGCTCCACGTGCACCTGCGGCCAGGCCGCGCGCACCTTGGCGCTCCAGGATGCGAGTGAGCGGGCCTGGGAGTACGAGTTGGCCACGGCACTCCGGCCGGCCCCGGCCGCCGGGCAGTACAGGATGTTGACGTAGTCGCGGAGCATCCGCTCGGCCGAGACGGCAGGGCCCAGGTGGGACAGGGTGTGCTTGATCATGGACACCCAGTGCGTGGGCACCTTCTCGGCTTCCGACGTCGACGGCCCGGCCGCGCCTGCCGAGTCCGAGACCGTGCTGCCGTAGAACCGCGGCGCCACCTGGGTTTCGAGCAGCTCGTACAGGGCGGCCGCCTCGATATCGTCCCGTTCCTCCGGGGAGGCCCCGTTATTGGCCGTGGGAATCGCCCAGCCGTTCTCGCCGTCGTACATCTCATCCCACCAGCCGTCCAGCACGGACAGGTTCAGCGAACCATTCAGCGCCGCCTTCATGCCGGATGTGCCGCACGCTTCCAGGGGGCGCAGCGGGTTGTTCAGCCAGACGTCGCAGCCCGGGAACAGGGTGCGGGCCATGGCGATGTCGTAGTTCGGCAGGAACGCGATCCGGTGCCGCACCTCGGGGTCGTCGGTGAACCGGACCAGGTCCTGGATCATCTTCTTGCCGGCGTCGTCCGCCGGATGGGATTTGCCTGCGATGACCAGCTGGATGGGGTGGTCCTTGTGCAGGAGCAGTGCCTTCAGCCGCTCAGGTTCCCGCAGCATCAGGGTCAGTCGCTTATAGGTGGGGACGCGCCGGGCGAAGCCGATAGTCAGCACGTCCGGATCCAGGACGTTGTCCGTCCAGCCCAGCTCGGCGTCGGCTGCGCCTCGCTTCTTCCACGCGGCCCGCAGCCTGCGCCGGACGTCGTCTACCAGCGCCGACCGCATCTCCCGGCGCAGCGCCCAGACATCAGCGTCGCTGACGTTGTACGCAAGGTCCCAGCGCCCGTTGGCTTCGGCTTCGCTGCCGAACTGGTCGCGGGCCAGCTTGGCGATCCGGCTGTCCACCCAGGTGGGTACGTGCACGCCGTTGGTCACGGAGGTGATGGGCACCTCGGAGTGGTCGAAGCCCGGCCACAGCGCGGAGAACATGCCGCGGGACACCTCGCCGTGCAGCTTGGCCACGCCGTTGGCGCGCTGGGCCAGCCGCAGGCCCATGACGGCCATGTTGAACACCGCGGGGTTGCCGTCCGCGTAGTTCTCACGGCCCAGTTCCAGGATCCGGTCCAGCGGCACGGCCGGAGCCAGGCCCGCCTGGAAGAAGTGGCTGATCTGGGAGATTTCGAAGCGGTCGATGCCGGCCGGAACAGGTGTGTGCGTAGTGAAGACCGTGGAGGCGCGCCCGGCAGCCAGGGCCTCATCGAAGGTCAGGGCTTGCTCACCGGACATGAGTTCCTGGATCCGCTCAATGCCCAGGAAGCCGGCGTGGCCCTCATTGGTGTGGAACACCTCGGGGGCGGGCGCGCCGGTGAGCTGCTGGTAGGCGCGCAGGGCTTTGACGCCGCCCATGCCCAGCAGCAGTTCCTGCTGCAGCCGGTGGTCGCCGCCGCCGCCGTACAGCCGGTCCGTGATGCTGCGGGCAGCGTCATCATTGCCGGGAACGTTGGAGTCCAGGAGCAGCAGGGGAACGCGTCCGACGTCGGCCCGCCAGATGTGTGCCAGCAGCCGGCGGCCGTTGGGCAGCGGGAGGGTGATCTGCAGCGGCTTGCCGTTGCCGTCCGAAGAGGGCTCGCGGAGCAGGGTGAGCGGCAGGCCGTCCGGGTCCAGGACGGGGTAGGTTTCCTGCTGCCAGGCGTCCCGGGACAGTGACTGCTTGAAGTAGCCGGCCTGGTAGAGCAGGCCCACGCCAACCAGGGGAACGCCCAAATCGGAGGCGGCCTTCAGGTGGTCGCCGGCCAGGATGCCCAGGCCGCCGGAGTACTGCGGAAGGACCTCGGTGATGCCGAACTCGGGGGAGAAGTAGGCAATGGAAACCGGCGCCTCGGGGCCCAGGCCCTGGTACCAGCGCGGCTCCTCCAGGTAACGGTCGAGGTCTTCCTCGGCGGCGCGCACCCGCTCCACCACAGACTGGTTGGCGGCGAGCTGCTGGAGTTCCTCGCGGCTCACCATGCCCAGGAAGCTGACGGGGTCCTGCTCGCTCTCTTCCCAGATGCGCGGGTTCAGCCCGGCAAAGAGCTCCCTGGTGGGCCGGTGCCAGGACCAGCGCAGGTTGCTTGCCAGCCGTGCCAGCGGCCGGATGGGTTCGGGGAGGACTGTACGGACCGTAAACCTGCGGATTGCCTTCACCTGCGTCACACTAACGGACAACATCGGCAGCCGGAACCAGCTTTAGGTTTCTTTTGCGTAAATGACAGGGGCCTGCGGGAAATGACACGCGCCGCAACGAAATTAGTGCGCAGGCTTAGCAATCTTCGGCATTTGTCGCTAACGTCGAGCCTGTGACGACTAACTCAGGAACCAGTGCCGCAACAGACGTAATGCCAAAGGGAGCCATCACCGAGGGACTGCGGTTCGGACGTTTTCCGATCACTGCCGTGCAGCCCGTCGTCGAGGGTGGAAAGTTCCCGGCCAAAGCCCTGCCGGGCGAAGGAATCGTGGTGGGTGCCACCTGTTTCCGGGAAGGCCACGACCAGCTCGGCGTCAGCGCCGTGCTCCTGGATCCGTCCGGCGCCGAGCGCCAGCGCGTCCGGCTCGCACCGCCGCGGGGGGAACGCGGCATGGGCACCGACCGCTGGGAAGGCATCCTCACGCCGTCGGAAACCGGGAACTGGTCCTTCGTCATCGAAGCGTGGCACGACCGCTACGGCACCTGGCACCACAACGCCGAAGTAAAGATCGACGCCGGCATCGACGTTGAGCTGATGCTGGCCGAAGGTGCGGCGCTGTTGTCCGAAGCCGCCGGCGACGAGTCACGCAGCGCTGCGGACCGCGACACCCTGCGCTGGGCGGCCGACACCCTCGCCAACCAGTCGCTGAGCACCGAGGAACGGCTGGGAGCAGGCTTCGGCCCTGCGGTTTCCGACATTGTGGCCCGCCAGCCCATCCGCGAACTGGTCACCGTCTCGGAAAAGTTCCCCCTGAATGTTGAACGCGACCGCGCCGGGCGCGGCGCCTGGTACGAGTTCTTTCCCCGGTCCGAAGGAGCCGTCAAGGACCACTCCACGGGTACCTGGACCTCCGGAAACTTCCGTACCGCCGCCAGGAGGCTCGATGCCGTGGCGGCTATGGGCTTCGATGTCCTGTACATGCCGCCCATCCATCCCATAGGTGTGAAGCACCGCAAGGGCCCGAACAACACCCTGGTGGCAGGTCCGAACGACCCCGGGTCACCCTGGGCCATCGGCGCGGCGGAAGGCGGCCATGATGCCATCCATCCCGACCTCGGAACTTTTGAAGACTTTGACGCCTTCGTAGCCCGGGCCAATGAACTGGGCCTGGAAGTTGCACTGGACCTGGCGCTGCAGGCAGCCCCGGACCACCCGTGGGTGACAGAACACCCGGAATGGTTCACAACCCGTGTTGACGGCAGTATTGCCTACGCCGAAAATCCGCCAAAGAAGTACCAGGATATTTATCCCCTCAATTTCGATAATGACCCCGAGGGCCTTTCGAATGAAATTCTGCGGATTGTCCTGCTCTGGGTAAGCCACGGGGTGAAGATTTTCCGCGTGGATAACCCGCACACCAAGCCGGTGTGGTTCTGGGAATGGCTCATTGCCGAAGTCCATAAAGAAGTTCCGGGAGTGGTGTTCCTCGCCGAGGCGTTCACCCGGCCCGCCATGATGCACGCACTGGGCCGCGCCGGTTTCCAGCAGTCGTACACCTACTTCACGTGGCGCAACACCAAAAAGGAGATCGAGGACTACTTCCACGAGGTCAGCCACGAGTCCCCGGCCTTCTTCCGCCCCAACTTCTTCGTCAACACCCCTGACATCCTCACCCCCTACCTCCAGTTCGGCGGCCCCGCCGCGTTCCGGATCAGGGCCGTGCTGGCCGCGACCGGCAGCCCCTTGTGGGGTGTCTACGCGGGCTACGAACTGTACGAGCACGTGGCCCGGCCCGGCGCCGAGGAGTACATTGACAATGAGAAGTTCGAGTACAAGGCACGCGACTGGGACGCCGCAGCGGAGTCCGGGCGCACCCTGGCCCCGTTCATTACCCGGCTCAACCACCTGCGGCGCGACCACCCGGCACTGCAGGACCTGCAGAACCTGACGGTCCACCAGAGCACGGACGACGCGACGGTGGTCTACTCAAAGCACAAGACCCTTCCGGACGGCTCCAAGGACACGCTCATCGTGGTGGTCAACGTGGATCCGCACGTGACCAGGGAATGCACGGTGACCCTGGACCTGGCGGCGCTGGAACTCGATCCCCAGGACCTGACCGCCAACGGGGGCTTCCACGTGGACGACCTCGTCTCAGGGGAAAGCTGGGAATGGGGGGAGTACAACTACGTCCGCCTGGACCCGCATGTTGAGCCCGCGCACATCCTGAGCGTCAGGAGAATGCATCAGTGACTTTCAATCCGCAAAGTTCGGGCCAGCACTTCACTCCCAAGAGCACGTTTGAACTCAACGCCCCGGGCCTCCAGCATGATCCGCTGTGGTACCGGAAGGCCGTGTTCTACGAAGTACTGGTCAGGGCTTTCGCGGATGCCAACGGCGATGGGTCCGGAGACTTCTCCGGCCTCATCGACCGGCTGGACTACCTGCAGTGGCTGGGGGTGGACTGCCTGTGGCTGCCGCCCTTCTTCCAGTCGCCGCTGCGCGACGGCGGCTACGACATCTCCGACTACAACTCGGTCCTGGACGAGTTCGGCACCATCAGCGACTTCAAGCGGCTGGTGGCAGAAGCGCACGCCCGCGGCGTGCGGGTCATCATTGATTTGCCCCTGAACCACACCTCGGACCAGCACCCCTGGTTCCAGGAATCCCGCAAGGACCCGGACGGGCCGTTCGGAGACTTCTACGTGTGGAGCGACACCGACGAGAAGTACCAGGACGCCCGCATCATCTTCGTGGACACCGAGGAATCGAACTGGACGTTCGACCCCATCCGCCGGCAGTTCTTCTGGCACCGCTTCTTCAGCCACCAGCCGGACTTGAACTTCGAGAACCCCCGGGTCATCGAGGCGCTCTTCGACGTCGTGCGGTTCTGGCTGGACCAGGGAATTGACGGGTTCCGCGCGGACGCCATTCCCTACCTCTACGAGGAAGAGGGCACCAACTGCGAAAACCTCCCCGCAACGCACGAGTTCCTGCGGAAACTCCGGGCAATGGTGGATGAAAGCTACCCCGGCCGGGTGATCATCGCAGAGGCCAACCAGCCGCCGAACGAGGTGGTGGAATACTTCGGGACCGAGGAAGAGCCGGAATGTCACATGGCGTTCCATTTCCCCATCATGCCGCGGCTCTACTACGCGCTGCGGGACCAAAAGGCCGCACCCATCATCGACACCATGAAGGACACCCCGGACATTCCCGAGGGTGCGCAGTGGGGCACGTTCCTGCGCAACCACGACGAACTGACCCTGGAGATGGTCACGGCCGACGAACGTGCCGCCATGCTGGGCTGGTACGCGCCGGACCCCCGCATGCGGGCCAACATCGGCATCCGGAGGCGGCTTGCCCCGCTGCTGGACAACTCCCGCGCGGAAATCGAATTGATCAACGCCTTGCTTCTGTCCCTGCCGGGCAGTCCGTTCCTCTACTACGGTGACGAGATCGGCATGGGCGACAACATCTGGCTTGAGGACCGGGACGCGGTCCGTACGCCGATGCAGTGGAACCCGGACCGGAACGCGGGCTTTTCCAGCGCGGACCCGGGCAAGCTGTACCTGCCGCCCATCCAGTCGCTGGTCTATAACTACAGCATGGCGAACGTGGAAGCCGAGGCCGCGCACTCGGGTTCGCTGCTGCGCTGGACCCGGCAGATTTTGAGCGTGCGCAAGAACCACGCTGCCTTCGGCCTCGGCGGCTTCAAGCACGTGGAAGCCGACCATGACGCCGTCCTTGCCTACCTGCGCGAATTGCCGGACGGCAACACCGCCGGCGTGGACGGAGAAACCGTCCTGTGCGCCTTCAACCTTTCGCAGCACCCGGTGGCAGCCCGGTTGCGGGTGCCGGCGTACGCCGGCCGGGGGCTGCGCGATGTCTTCGGGGGACAGGTGTTTCCCGGAATCAATGACGACGGCACGTTGACGCTGACCCTGGGCAGCCATGACTTCTTCTGGCTCCGTGTCCGGTCTCCGGCCTCCAACCCGTCGTCGCCGTACACCCAGGCCATGCCCATCCTGTCGATAGAGAACTGAGATGAACCAGCCGATCCTTACCCCCGCCCTGACCGCGCTCCTGCAGGAATGGCTTCCCAGGCAGCGCTGGTTCCCTGTCAAGACGCCCGAGTTCGAGATGAGCCAGGCAGGCAGCCTGGGCCTTGAAGACCCAGCCAAGCACGCTGCCCTGTCCGTGTTCCTGCTGAACGTCACCACGCGGAATGCCGACGGTGGCAGGCGGACTGCCGTGGTGCAGGTCCCGTTGAGCTTCCGGCCGGCACCCGCGGCGGGAATGGAGCGCGCCCTCGTGGGCGAAGCCGCAGGCACGGATCCGTCCCGGCCCTGGGTCTACGACGCCGTCCATGACCCCGACTTCGTTGGCGCGTGGCTGGAACTGATCCGACAGGAAGCGAAAGCATCCACCGGAACCGCCGCAGGCTTCAAAGTCCCCGGAAGCTACCGGCTCCCCACCGCGCGGGGCGTTGTGAAGGTCTTGTCCGGAGAGCAGTCCAACAGTTCCGTCATTGTTGACGACGGCGAATCGGCCGCGATCATCAAGTTCTTCCGGGTGTTGTCCGAAGGGACGAATCCGGAAATCGAGGTGGGTGCGGCCCTCACGTCCGGCAGCACCTCGGAGGTGCCGGCCACCCTGGGCTGGGTCCGTGGAGAATGGCTGGCGCAGGGGGGTACGGACTCAAGCGGCAAGGGCACCCGCCAGGTTCAGGGGGAGCTGGCTGTGGCGCATGAGTTTCTGGCCGGCGGGCGGGATGCCTGGCGCCTTGCCGTGGATGCAGCGCGGTCCGGCACGGACTTCACCGCGGAGGCCAGGGCCCTTGGCGCCGCCACCGCGACTGTTCACCGGCGGCTCGCAGAAGCCCTGGGGCAATCAGCTGAAAGCGAACCGGGCAAGGTGATCGGGCCGGGAGTGGCCCAACGTGTCCGGCAGGCATGGGCGGAAGCCGGTCCCGCCGTCGGGCCTTATGACGAAGCGCTGGATGCACTGCTTGCCGGCCTTGACGGCGCACCGGCCGGACCGCTGCAGCGGATCCACGGCGACCTGCACCTGGGCCAGATCCTCCAGGTTCCCGGACACAACGGGGGGATTGGCCGCTGGGCCATCCTCGACTTCGAGGGCGAACCCCTGCGTCCCATCGCAGAACGAAACGTCCCGGACGTTCCCCTGCGCGACGTCGTCGGAATGCTGCGGTCCTTTGACTACGCCGCCGGCGCCGCCCAGCGTGAGCAGGAGGGCGCCCAGGTGCCGGACTCCTGGGTGGATGATTGCGCGGAGGCGTTCCTGGCCGGGTATGCGGGCATCACGCCCGGAACCGTGGACCGGAATTCGCCCCTGTTTGTGGCATTGTGGCTGGACAAGGCACTGTACGAAGTAGTTTATGAAATGCGTAACAGGCCCGACTGGCTGGCGATCCCGGTGAACGCCTCCAGGCGGCTCCTGAGCGGTAACAGCGCCGGCCACCAGGCCGGGGCAGCATCGGAAGGTAACGAAATGACAGGCTCAGGCTCAGCACGAACTGACCGGCCAGGGGTACCGCTGCATGTGGATGACGGCACCCTGGGCAAGATCGCGAACGGTGAACATCACGCCCCGCACTCCGTTCTTGGCGCGCATCTGGACGACTACGGCCACGTCACCATCCGTACCGTCAAGCACCTCGCGGAAGCGGTCACTGTCATCACCGCCGCCGGCGAGGTGCCGATGGAACACGAAGCACACGGCGTGTGGGTGGCAGTCATGGAGCCCCTCGACCGCGGGCACGTGCCTGACTACCGGCTGTCGGTAACCTACCCGGGCGCGGAGCCCGTGACCGTCGACGAACCCTACCGCTACCTGCCCACCGTGGGTGAAGTTGACCTGCACCTGATCGGTGAAGGCCGGCACGAGAAACTGTGGCAGGTGCTCGGCGCGCACGTACAGCATTACAAGTCGTCGCTGGGGGATGTGGACGGCGTCTCGTTCGCGGTCTGGGCCCCCAACGCGCAGGCCGTCCGCGTCAAGGGCGACTTCAACGGCTGGGACGGCCGCGAGAACTCCCTGCGGTCGCTCGGTTCTTCCGGGGTGTGGGAAATTTTTGTCCCCGGTGTCTCAGCGGGTGCGTGCTACAAGTTCGAAATCCGGACCCGCGAGGGCTACTGGGTGGAGAAGGCTGATCCCCTCGCCTTCGGCACCGAGGTTCCGCCGCTGACTGCGTCCAAAGTCGTCGAGCCGTCCTACGCGTTCAAGGATGACGAGTGGATGGAAGCCCGCGCCCAGCGGGATCCGCACAACTCGGCGATGAGCGTGTACGAGGTGCACCTTGGTTCGTGGCGCCTGGGACTGGGCTACCGTGAACTGGCCAAGGAACTGGTGGAGTACGTCAAGTGGCTGGGCTTCACGCACGTGGAGTTCATGCCCGTGGCGGAGCACCCGTTCGGCGGGTCCTGGGGCTACCAGGTCACCTCCTACTTCGCGCCCACATCCCGCTTTGGTCACCCCGACGAGTTCCGGTACCTGGTGGATACACTGCACCAGGCCGGCATCGGCGTCCTGCTGGACTGGGTCCCCGCGCATTTCCCCAAGGACTCCTGGGCCCTGGCCCGGTTCGACGGCGAGGCGCTCTACGAACATGCCGATCCCAACCTTGGCGAGCACCCCGACTGGGGCACGCTGATCTTCGATTTCGGCCGGACCGAAGTACGCAACTTCCTGGTGGCCAACGCCCTTTACTGGCTCGAAGAGTTCCACATCGACGGCCTGCGCGTGGATGCCGTTGCCTCCATGCTCTACCTCGACTACTCGCGCCAGGACGGCCAGTGGCAGCCCAACCGCTTCGGCGGACGGGAGAACCTGGAGGCCATCTCGTTCCTGCAGGAAGTCAACGCCACCGTGTATAAGACGCACCCGGGTGCGGTCATGATTGCCGAGGAATCCACGGCATTCCCCGGTGTCACCGCGCCGACCAGCCACGGCGGCCTGGGCTTCGGCCTCAAGTGGAACATGGGATGGATGCACGACTCCCTCAAGTACGCTTCCGAGAATCCGATCAACCGCAAGTGGCACCACGGCACGATCACGTTCTCCATGGTGTACGCCTTCACGGAGAACTTCCTCCTGCCCATCAGCCATGACGAGGTTGTCCACGGCAAGGGATCGATGCTGCGCAAGATGCCTGGTGACCGGTGGCAGCAGCTGGCCAACCTGCGCGCATTCCTTGCGTACCAGTGGGCGCACCCCGGGAAGCAGCTGATTTTCATGGGAACGGAATTCGGCCAGGAGGCTGAGTGGTCCGAACAGCACGGACTGGACTGGTGGCTCGCGGATATCCCTGCGCACAAGGGCCTGCAGTTGCTGACCAAGGACCTGAACGAGCTGTACAAGTCCACCCCAGCCTTCTACACCCGTGACAATGAACCCGGCGGATTCCAGTGGATCAACGGTGGGGATGCGGACCGCAACGTCCTGTCCTTCATCCGGCGGGACATGGACGGCAACCCGGTGGTGTGCGCCATCAACTTCTCTGGCGGACCCCACGTTGGCTACACCCTGGGTGTCCCCGTTGCGGGGGAGTGGAGCGAGGTACTGAACACGGACAACACCACGTACGGCGGATCGGGTGTCTTGAACGACGGTTCCCTGAAGGCCGTTGACGAAGGCCAGGACGGACAGCCCGCCACTTTGACTGTGACGCTGCCTCCGCTGGGTGCGGCGTACTTCAAGCCAGCGGCCGGTGCCGTCCGTGGTGTTCTGCCTGGAGCAGCTGCGACTTCCTGATCGATCCGCAGTCCTGGGAAGGCCCGGAATCCTTGGGATTCCGGGCCTTTCCCCGTCCTGCCTGTATGGCGGAGGGACTGCTCCCGGAGTCGGGTTGGCCTTCCGGGGGAAGTGATGGTAGAGTTTATTTCCGCGCTGATCCACTGAGTCAGGCGGAAAACGACCAAACGAAGCTTCAAGCTGATGAAGGTCGCGGACGCCGCTTTGACAAAGATGAAGTCAGCGGGTAAGTTTGGAAAGTTGCTCCGGAGCGATCCTGAATGTTGGTTTGGGTGGTGCCGGGTGTGTCTGTTGTTTGAGAACTCAATAGTGTGCCAAGTTTGTTGATACCGATTGTTTTATTGATTGGTTGAATTTGCCGGGTCATGCCGCCCCTGTGGTGTGGTCTGGTGTTTTTGGCTGGTTTCAAATTTTGTGCAGCCTTTTCCGGTGTTATTTCCGCTGGTTTTGGTTGTGTCTGTTTTACTTCAACGGAGAGTTTGATCCTGGCTCAGGATGAACGCTGGCGGCGTGCTTAACACATGCAAGTCGAACGATGATCTCCAGCTTGCTGGGGGGATTAGTGGCGAACGGGTGAGTAACACGTGAGTAACCTGCCCTTGACTCTGGGATAAGCCTGGGAAACTGGGTCTAATACCGGATATGACCTTCCATCGCATGGTGGTTGGTGGAAAGCTTTTGTGGTTTTGGATGGACTCGCGGCCTATCAGCTTGTTGGTGGGGTAATGGCCTACCAAGGCGACGACGGGTAGCCGGCCTGAGAGGGTGACCGGCCACACTGGGACTGAGACACGGCCCAGACTCCTACGGGAGGCAGCAGTGGGGAATATTGCACAATGGGCGCAAGCCTGATGCAGCGACGCCGCGTGAGGGATGACGGCCTTCGGGTTGTAAACCTCTTTCAGTAGGGAAGAAGCCGCAAGGTGACGGTACCTGCAGAAGAAGCGCCGGCTAACTACGTGCCAGCAGCCGCGGTAATACGTAGGGCGCAAGCGTTATCCGGAATTATTGGGCGTAAAGAGCTCGTAGGCGGTTTGTCGCGTCTGCCGTGAAAGTCCGGGGCTCAACTCCGGATCTGCGGTGGGTACGGGCAGACTAGAGTGATGTAGGGGAGACTGGAATTCCTGGTGTAGCGGTGAAATGCGCAGATATCAGGAGGAACACCGATGGCGAAGGCAGGTCTCTGGGCATTAACTGACGCTGAGGAGCGAAAGCATGGGGAGCGAACAGGATTAGATACCCTGGTAGTCCATGCCGTAAACGTTGGGCACTAGGTGTGGGGGACATTCCACGTTTTCCGCGCCGTAGCTAACGCATTAAGTGCCCCGCCTGGGGAGTACGGCCGCAAGGCTAAAACTCAAAGGAATTGACGGGGGCCCGCACAAGCGGCGGAGCATGCGGATTAATTCGATGCAACGCGAAGAACCTTACCAAGGCTTGACATGGACCGGACCGCCGCAGAAATGTGGTTTCCCCTTTTGGGGCTGGTTTACAGGTGGTGCATGGTTGTCGTCAGCTCGTGTCGTGAGATGTTGGGTTAAGTCCCGCAACGAGCGCAACCCTCGTTCTATGTTGCCAGCACGTGATGGTGGGGACTCATAGGAGACTGCCGGGGTCAACTCGGAGGAAGGTGGGGACGACGTCAAATCATCATGCCCCTTATGTCTTGGGCTTCACGCATGCTACAATGGCCGGTACAAAGGGTTGCGATACTGTGAGGTGGAGCTAATCCCAAAAAGCCGGTCTCAGTTCGGATTGGGGTCTGCAACTCGACCCCATGAAGTCGGAGTCGCTAGTAATCGCAGATCAGCAACGCTGCGGTGAATACGTTCCCGGGCCTTGTACACACCGCCCGTCAAGTCACGAAAGTTGGTAACACCCGAAGCCGGTGGCCTAACCCCTTGTGGGAGGGAGCCGTCGAAGGTGGGACTGGCGATTGGGACTAAGTCGTAACAAGGTAGCCGTACCGGAAGGTGCGGCTGGATCACCTCCTTTCTAAGGAGCGCCTACAACAACCGTCTGCCAGCGCATGTTGGTGGTGGGTGTTGTCAGGAAGCAGCCCGCAGCACAGACGAGTGTTTTGTGGCGGGTGCTCATGGGTGGAATATCAACAAATAGCGGCTGCTTGTTTCTGCTTTTCTTTCCTAGTACGGACCCTGGTGGTTTTGGAACGGTGGTGGCGGGGATGGGTGGTTTAGTGTTTGGCACACTGTTGGGTCCTGAGGCAACAGGACTGTTGGCGGCCCCCGTTTTGGGGGTTGGTGGCGGGGCGTTGTTTCTGGTTTCCCTGCCGTACCGGTCATGCACGGGTGGCTTCCTTTGTTGGGGGCTGTGTGTGGGGTGTGTGGTGTGGGGTTGTTGTTTGAGAACTACATAGTGGACGCGAGCATCTTTTATAGAAGCAATTTCCAAGACATGAACCTGGATCTGGCCGCATCGTTTTGGTGTGGTTGGTTTCCGTGGTTCTCTCGAGTGTTTTTGTTCTTGATTTTTGTGGTCAAGTTTTTAAGGGCACACGGTGGATGCCTTGGCATTAGGAGCCGAAGAAGGACGTAGGAATCTGCGATAAGCCTGGGGGAGTCGATAACCGGACTGTGATCCCAGGGTGTCCGAATGGGGAAACCCCGCCAGGCGCGCGAGTGATCTGGTGACCCGTACCTGAACTCATAGGGTGCGTGGAGGGAACGCGGGGAAGTGAAACATCTCAGTACCCGCAGGAAGAGAAAACAAATTGTGATTCCGTTAGTAGTGGCGAGCGAACGCGGATCAGGCTAAACCGTTCCATGTGTGATAGCCGGCGGGCGTTGCATGGTCGGGGTTGTGGGACTTCCCGTACTGTCTCTGCCGGGGCAGTGGGGTGATGTGTGCGTATAGGTGAACGGTTTTGAAAGGCCGGCCAGAGAGGGTGTTAGCCCCGTAACCGTAATGCGTGATGCAGCCTGTGGAGGTTATCCCAAGTAGCACGGGGCCCGAGAAATCCCGTGCGAATCTGTCAGGACCACCTGATAAGCCTAAATACTCCCTAATGACCGATAGCGGACCAGTACCGTGAGGGAAAGGTGAAAAGTACCCCGGGAGGGGAGTGAAATAGTACCTGAAACCGTGTGCTTACAATCCGTCGGAGCAGCCTTGTAGTTGTGACGGCGTGCCTTTTGAAGAATGAGCCTGCGAGTTAGTGTTACGTCGCGAGGTTAACCCGTGTGGGGCAGCCGTAGCGAAAGCGAGTCTGAATAGGGCGTGTGAGTGGCGTGATCTAGACCCGAAGCGAAGTGATCTACCCATGGCCAGGTTGAAGCGACGGTAAGACGTCGTGGAGGACCGAACCCACTTCAGTTGAAAATGGAGGGGATGAGCTGTGGGTAGGGGTGAAAGGCCAATCAAACTTCGTGATAGCTGGTTCTCCCCGAAATGCATTTAGGTGCAGCGTTGCGTGTTTCTTGCCGGAGGTAGAGCTACTGGATGGCCGATGGGCCCTACAAGGTTACTGACGTCAGCCAAACTCCGAATGCCGGTAAGTGAGAGCGCAGCAGTGAGACTGTGGGGGATAAGCTTCATAGTCGAGAGGGAAACAGCCCAGACCACCAACTAAGGCCCCTAAGCGTGTGCTAAGTGGGAAAGGATGTGGAGTTGCCCAGACAACCAGGAGGTTGGCTTAGAAGCAGCCATCCTTAAAAGAGTGCGTAATAGCTCACTGGTCAAGTGATTCCGCGCCGACAATGTAGCGGGGCTCAAGTACACCGCCGAAGTTGTGGCATTCACACATGTTCTTAGCCGTCATGGTTCAGGAGTGTGGATGGGTAGGGGAGCGTCGTGTGGGCGGTGAAGCTGCGGTGTAAACCAGTGGTGGAGCCTACACGAGTGAGAATGCAGGCATGAGTAGCGAAAGACGGGTGAGAAACCCGTCCGCCGGATGATCAAGGGTTCCAGGGTCAAGCTAATCTGCCCTGGGTAAGTCGGGACCTAAGGCGAGGCCGACAGGCGTAGTCGATGGACAACGGGTTGATATTCCCGTACCGGCGAAAAACCGCCCATGTTGAACAGGGGATACTAACTGCCCGAAACCTGCCCGACCGTCCTTTGGACGGAAGGGTTTTGGTGGAGCGCAGGGCCTGATCCTGGGAGGCAAGCGTATTAACAGGTGTGACGCAGGAAGGTAGCCGAGCCGGGCGATGGTTGTCCCGGTCTAAGGATGTAGGGCGAACGGTTGGCAAATCCGCTGTTCATGTGCCTGAGATCTGATGGGACCCCCGTATGGGGGGATTCGGTGATCCTATGCTGCCGAGAAAAGCATCGGCGCGAGGTTTTAGCCGCCCGTACCCCAAACCGACACAGGTGATCAGGTAGAGAATACTAAGGCGATCGAGAGAATTATGGTTAAGGAACTCGGCAAAATGCCCCCGTAACTTCGGGAGAAGGGGGGCCCCAACCTTGAACGGACTTCGCGTCCGGGAGGGGATCGGGGCCGCAGAGACCAGGGGGAAGCGACTGTTTACTAAAAACACAGGTCCGTGCGAAGTCGCAAGACGATGTATACGGACTGACTCCTGCCCGGTGCTGGAAGGTTAAGAGGACCGGTTAGCCTCACGGCGAAGCTGAGAATTTAAGCCCCAGTAAACGGCGGTGGTAACTATAACCATCCTAAGGTAGCGAAATTCCTTGTCGGGTAAGTTCCGACCTGCACGAATGGAGTAACGACTTCCCCGCTGTCTCAACCATAAACTCGGCGAAATTGCAGTACGAGTAAAGATGCTCGTTACGCGCAGCAGGACGGAAAGACCCCGAGACCTTTACTATAGTTTGGTATTGGTGTTCGGAGTGGCTTGTGTAGGATAGGTGGGAGACGTTGAAGCCCGGACGCCAGTTCGGGTGGAGTCATCGTTGAAATACCACTCTGGTCACTTTGGACATCTAACTTCGGCCCGTGATCCGGGTCAGGGACAGTGCCTGATGGGTAGTTTAACTGGGGCGGTTGCCTCCTAAAAAGTAACGGAGGCGCCCAAAGGTTCCCTCAGCCTGGTTGGCAATCAGGTGTCGAGTGTAAGTGCACAAGGGAGCTTGACTGTGAGAGAGACATCTCGAGCAGGGACGAAAGTCGGGACTAGTGATCCGGCGGTACATTGTGGAATGGCCGTCGCTCAACGGATAAAAGGTACCTCGGGGATAACAGGCTGATCTTGCCCAAGAGTCCATATCGACGGCATGGTTTGGCACCTCGATGTCGGCTCGTCGCATCCTGGGGCTGGAGTAGGTCCCAAGGGTTGGGCTGTTCGCCCATTAAAGCGGTACGCGAGCTGGGTTTAGAACGTCGTGAGACAGTTCGGTCCCTATCCGCTGCGCGCGCAGGAAATTTGAGAAGGGCTGTCCTTAGTACGAGAGGACCGGGACGGACGAACCTCTGGTGTGTCAGTTGTACTGCCAAGTGCACCGCTGATTAGCTACGTTCGGATGGGATAACCGCTGAAAGCATCTAAGCGGGAAGCTCGCTTCAAGATGAGATTTCCACACACATTGCGTGTGAGAGGCCCCCAGCCAGACCACTGGGTTGATAGGCCGGATGTGGAAGCGAGGACTAACGACTCGTGAAGCTGACCGGTACTAATAGGCCAACAACTTACACCACAACACCATATCGAGTGCTTGCGTCCACTATGTGGTTCCCAACCAACAACCCAACCCGGGTTGTAACGGGGAACCAACCACAAACTGAATAACCACTACTAGTTTGTAACCACAACACAGTTTTCCCACACCCCCAAGAGGGTGACGGGTGAAAGGGTTACGGCGGTCATAGCGTGGGGGAAACGCCCGGTCCCATTCCGAACCCGGAAGCTAAGACCCACAGCGCCGATGGTACTGCACCCGGGAGGGTGTGGGAGAGTAGGACACCGCCGGACATAAATTAGGTAGGGCCCTGACAGTGCATGTCAGGGCCCTATGCTTTTAACCGCACCGGTAGAGTTGATGGTCATGAGCAGCCTCTTCAGCCACGGCCAGGATCCCTTTGGAAGCGACGACACCGGCGGCCAGGACCCGCTGGAACCCGTCGTGAGTGCAGTGGTGGTCCCCGGAAGCGTGGCCCACGCCTTCGCCGGCTTCACGGACCATACCCACCTCTGGTGGCCCCTTGAGTCCCATGGCGTCTACGGCGCTGACTCCTATGTGGAGTTCGAGGAGAACCTGATCCTTGAAACAGCGGATGACGGGCGCACAAGCATCTGGGGCACACTCGATGACTGGCAGCCCCCGTTATCCTTCCACGCCACGTGGCACCCCGGCTCCACTGCACTGTGGTCCACGGAACTCCTGGTGGTCTTCAAGGCGGTGCCGGATGGAACCGAGGTCCGGGTGTTCCACGAAGGCTGGGAAGGTGCCGAAGACCCGGAAGCAGCGCGTGCCGGGTACGTGGAAGCTTGGCCCAGGATCCTGGCCAAATATGCGCGGTTCATGGGATCACCAGAGGACGCGGAAGAAGAAGCCAGCCAGCCGTCCTCGAAGTGAGCAGCAGAAGGACAACCAGCCCCTGGCCCTAGACTGGGTAAAGATGTTCGACGGCGGGTGGAGGCTTTGGTGGGAAGCATTGTTGATGAGCTCGAGGGCCTCCTCGCTTCCGGGCAGGTGGAGGTTGGCGAGGCCGCACTCCGGCGCTACGCCGTGGACCAGGCTCCGATCATCGACTTCCAGCTGCCGCTGGCCGTGGTTTTCCCGCAGTCGGTGGCAGACGTCCAGGCCGTGGTGCGTGCTTGCGCCGACCGGGGAGTGGCGGTGGTACCGCGGGGCGCAGGCACCGGAGTGTCCGGCGGTGCCCACGCCACCAGCAACTGCATCGTCATGTCTCTTGAGCGGATGGACCGTATCCTCGCCCTGGACCCTGACGACGAGACAGCAGTTGTGGAGCCAGGCGTGGTCAACGCCGTACTCAACGAGGCCGCAGCCGGTTACGGACTCATGTACGCCCCGGATCCGGCCAGCTTCCGCTCTTCGACAATCGGCGGCAACGTGGCTACCAACGCCGGCGGGCTGCGCTGCGCGAAGTACGGGGTAACCCGGGACTCTGTCCTTGCCCTGGACGTGGTACTTGCGGACGGGTCCCTCCTCCGCACCGGACACCAGACCTTCAAGGGGGTGGCCGGCTATGACCTCACCGGACTGTTCGTTGGCTCGGAGGGGACCTTGGGCGTCGTTGTTGGCGTCACCGTACGCCTAAAGTACCTGCCGAAGGAAGTGCACACCGTAGCGGCTTTCTACCCGGACTTTCGAATGGCCGCTGCAGGGGTCCTGGCCGTCGGCAGGGCACGGGTGCAGCCTGCCATTATGGAACTGCTCGACGGCGGTACGCTGGCGCAGCTTGACGGGATCCATGGCTCGGACCTCACCTCGCGCGGCGGCTCGCTGCTGCTGGTCCAGACCGACGGGTTTGGCGCCGCGGCGGAAGCGGGCGTGGTGCGGGAAGTCCTGCGTGCCGGCGGCGCGGCAGTCACCACGGAAGCCAGCGCCGAGGCGGAACGGCTGGTGGAACTCCGGCGGCACAGCAGGGGAACAGAGGTGGATGACGAGTACCGGGTGGGCGAGGACGTGGCTGTGCCGCGCTCACGCCTGGTGGACTACGTCGCTGCCCTCGAGAACATGGCCGTCCATCACAACGTAAACCTCAAGGTGGTGGCGCACGCCGGGGACGGCAACCTTCATCCCACCTTCTGGATTGAACGGCGCGGCAACGCCGTAGACCCGGGCGCAATGGGCCGGCTCCAGCATGCCCTGGACGAATCCATCACGGCAGCCCTTGAAATGGGCGGCACCATTACGGGCGAACACGGCGTGGGCCAGTACAAGCTGCGGTGGCTGGGCCAGGAGCAGCCCGAGCCCCTCCGCGAGCTTCAGCGCCGCATCAAGGACCTCTTCGATCCTGCAGGCATCCTGAACCCGGGCAAGGCAATCTAGCTAGTCGTCGGCGTCGGGGTACTCATCGATGGACTCTTCGGCCCCGTACCGCGACTCCTCGGTCTCCGCTTCAAGGATCTTGAGCATCCCGGTGTCCGGGTTCAGCATGATCGCGGCCTCGTCACGCCGGTGCCGCAAAATGGAGTCGATGTAGGACTGCACTGCCTCCGCCAGCGGGATGTTACGTTCCTGCTTCTCCGACATGTACCAGCGGTGTTCCAGTACCTCGTGGACCACCTCGGCCTGCTCCAGCTTTCCGGACAGGTTCCGCGGGATGGACCGCACAATAGGCTCGAACACCTGGCTCACCCAGAGGTGGGCGCTGTATTCCTCGTCCATGCCCGGATTGTTGTCCGCCCGGAACGAGTCCATGTCGTTGAGGAGCCGGCGCGCCTGGTTCTCCTGCGCGTCCAGGCCGGTGAGGCGGAGCAGCCGCCGCTGGTGGTGGCCCGCATCCACCACCTTGGGCTGCAGCTGGATGGTGGAGCCGTTCTGGGTGGTCTTGATGGCATATTCCTCGACGTCGAAGCCGAGTTCATTGAGGCGCCGGATACGGGCACCCACACGCCAGCGTTCGCCGAGCTCGAAGGATTCCTTCTCCGTCAGTTCCGCCCACAGCCGGCGGTAGCTGTCCATGATGAGCTCGCTGGTGGCCACCGGGTCCACCTTCTCCTCGATCAGCCCGCCGTCCAGCAGGTCCATCAGCTCACCCGCGATATTGACCCGGGCAATCTCGAGGTCGTATTCGCGCTGGCCCGTGGACAGGTCCGGATACAGCTCACCGGTTTCGGCATCCACGAGGTAGGCGGCGAAGGCACCGGCATCACGGCGGAACAAAGTGTTGGAAAGGGAGACGTCGCCCCAGTAGAAGCCGATCAGGTGCAGCCGCACCAGGAGCAGCGCCTGGGCGTCGATCAGGCGGGTAAGGGTGTCCTTGCGCAGCATCTGCGAGAACAGCGCCCGGTACGGCATGGAAAACTTGAGGTGCCGGGTCACGAGCACCGGATTGAGCGGCCGGCCGTCCGGCGTCGTGCGGCCGGTGATGACCGCCACCGGTTCCACGCAGGGCACGTCCAGCCGGGCCAGCTTGCGGAGCATGTGGTACTCGTGCCGGGCAACGTGCTCGGAGGTCTCCTTGATGGCGATCACCGAGCCGCCCAGGTGGGCGAACCGGACGATGTGCCGCGAGATGCCGCGTGGGAGCGCCGCCAGGTATTCTGCCGGCCAGTCCTCCAGGGCGATGTGCCACGGCAGGTCCAGCAGCTCGGGGTCAGCGGCGGCGGCCGTGATGTTCAGGGAACTGACCACCGGGGCAGCCTTGCCGTCATCGGCGCTGGCGGCCACGAAACGCGGCAGTTTCCCGATCTGCGCGTAGTCGGTGGGTTCGTCGTGCCACTGGGCGCTGTGTTCCTCTGTCATGGCTCAATTCTTCCGTACTCGGACGCAGGCGGCTAAATTGCCGGCGGGCAGGTTAAATGCCGACGGCGGCCCATCCGCAAGGAGGGCCGCCGCCGGTTGGTCAGGCGGGGGCTACTATCAGTCGCCCAGGCGCAGGCCGGTCTTGGTGTCGAACAGGTGCACGTGGCCCGACTGCGGACGGACGTAGATGGCCTCGCCCTTCATCGGAGGACGGCGGCCGTCGACGCGTGCCACGATGTCGTGGTCCTTGCCGTCGAGCGTGGTGTGGCCGTAGACGTAGGCGTCGGCGCCCAGCTCCTCGACAACGTCAACTTCCACCTTCAGGCCTTCGCCGTGCGGAGCGGTTTCGAGGTCCTCGGGACGGCTGCCCAGGGTAACGGTGGAGCCGTGTGCCTCTTCGAGGACGTCCCGCGGCACGGGGTAAACGGTGCCGCCGAACTGCACGCCGCCGTCGACGACGGGAAGTTCGAGCAGGTTCATGGCGGGCGAGCCGATGAAGCCGGCAACGAAGACGTTCTTGGGACGGTCGTAGAGGTTGCGCGGAGTGTCGACCTGCTGCAGCAGGCCGTCCTTCAGCACGGCAACGCGGTCACCCATGGTCATGGCCTCGACCTGGTCGTGGGTGACGTAGACAGTAGTGACGCCCAGGCGGCGGGTCAGGGACGCGATCTGGGTGCGGGTCTGGACACGGAGCTTGGCGTCCAGGTTGGACAGCGGCTCATCCATGAGGAAGACCTGCGGGTTACGCACGATGGCGCGGCCCATTGCGACACGCTGGCGCTGGCCGCCGGAGAGTGCCTTCGGCTTGCGGTCCAGGTACTGCTCGAGGTCCAGGAGCTTCGCGGCTTCGCGGACACGCTCGGCGCGTTCTTCCTTGGAAACGCCTGCGATCTTCAGGGCGAAGCCCATGTTGTCGGCCACGGTCATGTGCGGGTACAGCGCGTAGTTCTGGAAAACCATCGCAATGTCGCGGTCCTTCGGGGGAACATCGGTGACGTCGCGGTCGCCGATCAGGATGCGGCCTGCGTTGACGTCCTCAAGGCCGGCGAGCATGCGCAGCGAGGTGGACTTACCGCAACCGGAGGGTCCGACGAGGACCAGGAATTCGCCATCGGCGATGTCGATGTTGAGCTTATCGACGGCGGGCTTTTCAGTGCCCGGGTACAGACGCGTAGCGTTGTCAAAAGTAACTGTAGCCACAGTTGTCAATCCCTTCACCGGCAGGTACGTGCCGGACGATCCGTTGTGAATGGTTCATGTTTGTTCAGTTTTGATGCATCACACTTTCGACGCAACCCACCGAGTGACGCCGCACGTTGCCTGTGCGCCACATCACAAGCAAGAGTATGGCAGACGCTTCGCTTAATGTCGCAAATGTTACGGACGTCACACGCCCGCCGGTTCCGGCCCTAGCCGGACGCTGCTGCCGGGTCTTCCTCCGCCACGGCGACACTCCGCTCCTGAAGGAGCGTTTCCAGCAGTTCCGCCACGTGGACGGGCGCTTCCACGCGGTATTGGGCCTGGGTGAAGTCCAGGCCCACCTTCACGCCCACATCGCCCGGCTCGAGGCGGGCAAAAGCGTCTTCATCGGTGGTGTCATCACCGGCGAACAGGACAGCGGTCGCCCCGGTGACCTGCCGCAGGAACGTGACCCCCTCGCCCTTGGAAGCGTTCACCACCGACGTTTCAAGGACCCGCTTGCCGTTCTTGAGGAAGACACCCTTGCGGTCCTGCAGCAGCGAGCGGGCAGCAGCCACCGCATCCTCGGCGACGTCGTCTGCTGCCTGGCGCGTATGCAGCACGACGCCTGCAGGCTTGTCCTCCAGCATGGTGCCGGGGGCTTCCGCCACGATCTCCGCGAGGATGGCGCGGACCTCGGCCAGCAGGGCCTCCTGGTCCTCATCGAGCGTCAGGCCGGCGGATCCCGGTCCCAGCCACGCTTCCGCGCCGTGGCTGCCGATGAGCAGCGAGTCCACCGGCGGCGACGCGACGGCGCGCAGGCTGGCGAGGGCGCGGCCCGAGATGAGGGCCGTCGTCGTGCGCGGCAGCACCGCGAGCCCCGCGAAAGCCGCCGCTGCGCGCGGGAGGGGACGGGCGTCGTCGGCGTGCGCCACAATGGGCGCCATGGTGCCGTCAAAGTCCATGGCCACCAGCAGGTGGCCGGTGCGGGCGATGTTCCGGATGGCTTCCCGCAGTTCCGGTGACAACGCCAGTTGACCTGCAGTGTGGCGGTCAGGAGTCATCCCGGACCACCTTCTCCTTCAGTGCACGCAGGAAGTCGGCAGACCAGTGGTCGACGTCATGCTCGAGGATCTGTTTCCGCATGGCGCGCATGCGGCGTGAGGCTTCGCGCGGGGACATGTCTACGGCGTTCATGATGGTGTTCTTGAGGCCGGCGATGTCGTGCGGGTTGACCAGCAGGGCCTGCTTGAGCTGGTCCGCGGCGCCGGCGAACTCGCTCAGGACCAGGGCGCCGTCGTTATTCGTCCGGGCCGTGACGTACTCCTTGGCCACCAGGTTCATGCCGTCCCGCAGTGCGGTGACCAGCATGACGTCCGCCGCGAGGTACAGCGCCACCATCTCCTCAACGGGGTAGCTGTGGTGCAGGTAGCGGACGGCCGTGTTTTCGATGGTGTCGTAGGTGCCGTTGATATGGCCCACCGTGCCTTCCACCTCCTCACGAAGCAGGCGGTACTGCTCCACGCGCTCGCGGCTGGGGGAGGCAACCTGGATCAGCGTGGCCTCGCCCACCGAGAGCTTGCCGTCCGCCAGGAGCTCCTCGAAGGCCTTGAGCCGGTGCCGGATGCCCTTGGTGTAGTCCAGCCGGTCCACTCCCAGCAGGATGGTTTTGGGGTTGCCCAGGTCCTGGCGGATCTGCCGCGAACGTTCGATAATCTCCGGCTTGCGCGCCAGCTCGGTGATCTGCTTGACGTCGATGGAAATGGGGAACGCCTGGGCGCGGGCGATGTGGGTGAGGTCGCCGTTGTGGTCCTTGACGTGGACCTGCTGCTGTTTGACGCTGGCGCCCAGGAAGCGGCGTGCGGAGCGCATGAAGTTGCCGGCGTCGCTGGGCCGCTGGAATCCCACCAGGTCCGCGCCCAGCAGACCGTCAATGATGGCGCGGCGCCACGGCAGCTGCGCGAAGATTTCCGGCGGGGGGAACGGAATGTGGTTGAAGAACCCGATGCGCAGGTCCGGCCGGGCTTCGCGCAGCATCCGCGGCACCAGCTGCAGCTGGTAGTCCTGGACCCAGACGGTGGCGTTCCGGTCCGCATGCCGTGCGACGGCGTCGGCGAACCGCTGGTTGACCTTGCGGTATGTCTCCCACCAGGTCCGGTGGAATTCCGGCGGGGCGATGACGTCGTGGTACAGCGGCCATAGCGTGGCGTTGGAAAAGCCTTCGTAATACAGTTCAACGTCGTCAGTGCTGAGCTGTACGGGCACCAGGTCCATCCCGCCGTGGCTGAATGGTTCCACCGTCTCGTCCGGGGCGCCGTGCCAGCCCACCCACGCGCCGTCCGTGCGGGTCATCATGGGCGCCAGTGCTGTAACCAGCCCGCCGGGGGAGCGGCGCCAGCCGGAGCCGTCGTCCCCGTCCTCGCCCGGCGCACAGCGGTCTACCGGCAGGCGGTTGGACACCACCATGAACTCGTACTTCGTCTCGCCTGCCTGGCTGCCGGCGGCGGCTGCCGTGTCCGTGTCAGCGGTTTTTTCCTGGACGGGTGTTTGCATTGCGGCCCCCTGGGGTTGCTTGTGCCTCTTAGCCCACCCTAACGGGACGGAATCATCGGTGCTATTCGTCCGTTGGTCAAGAGGGGCCAATACTTGAAGAGGCAAGCTCTCAGGTTTCTCCCCTAAAATATTGGAAGTGCCACGAAGTGGTCCCCCCACGTCGATCGACCCAAGGAACACATGAGCCCTGCAAACGAAGTACGCAAGTCCAAGGCTGAGCGAACCGCGGAGGCGCGCGAAAAGGCCCGCCTGATCCGGGAAGCGCAGCTCAAGAAGGACAAGCGCAACAAGCTGCTGATCGGCTGGGGCATCGTGGCGGCCGTGGTGGCCATCCTTGCGGTCGTGGCCCTGGTGGTCACCACCAGCATCCGGCAGAACACCCCCATCGCGGACCAGGGTCCGGTGCCGGCAAACGGCAACGTCAATGGCGGGGTAACCCTGCTGGCCAACACCGAAGTCAAGGATACGGAACCGGCTTCAGTGGACATCGCCAATGTCCCCGCCAAGCCGGATACCCTGCCCAGCCCCGTTGTGGCCCCCGGCGCCGAGGCCGAAGAAGGGCAGCCCGTCAAGGTTGTCGCCTACATCGACTTTATCTGCCCTGTGTGCAAACGCTTCGAGGACACCTACAACGATGCCCTGACGGGGCTCCGCAATGAGGGCAAGATTTCGCTCGAATACCGTCCGCTTGGCTTCCTGGACCGGATGTCCAGCACCAACTACTCCTCGCGCGCCGCGAACGCGGCCGCCTGCGTTGCGGACCAGGCGCCGGACAAGTACGCCGAATACATCGACGTCCTGTTCACCAACCAGCCCGCCGAGGGTGGTGCCGGCCTCTCCGATGACCGGCTCAAGTCCTTGGCCAGCGAAATTGGCGCAGACATCAACAGCTGCGTTGATGACAAGACCTTCCGTCCGTACGTGAAGTACTCCACCCAGCTTGCATCCAACACCGGTATCACCGGAACGCCCACCGTCTTCATCGACGGCAAGCAGTGGGACGGCGGCACCGACCTGAACGCCGAAATCCAGGCTGCGATAGACGCCAAGGCCTAAGGCCGCCAGGATCTCCGCCAGGGGCCTGCCTCCGGAATTACTCCGGGGCGGGCCCTTTCGTTTGGCAGTACCGCCCGGCAGTTCCCTATCGAAGCGTTTTTACCACCGGCCGGAGTTTGGGCTACGCTTATCTGGCGCCGTGCAGGCGCCGCCCGCCAGGGCATGCCTCCTTAGCTCAGTTGGCCAGAGCACCGCTCTTGTAAAGCGGGGGTCGTCGGTTCGAATCCGACAGGGGGCTCCACGCCGGCCGCAGCAGCGTACCTCCTCCTTTCCGCCAGCCACGGCAGCCCTGCCGGGGCTAAGCTGATGCCATCCGAAAAATCAGCCTGCTGATCAAAGGAGGATGGGTGCCATGCCCAAGACCGGCAAGAACAACCATGCCCGCAAAGACGAACTGCCGTCCACGCTGCAGCGCTCGGACCAGAAAGCCCAGGACACTTTCGCCAAAACCTATGACTCCGCCCTCGAGTCCTATGACAATGACGAGGGCCGTGCCGCCCGGGCTGCCTACGCCTCGCTGAAGCACAGTTACGAGAAGGTGGGCGACCACTGGGAACCCAAGGACAAGAAGGGCCCGTCGGACAAGCGTGCCGAGGAAGGCATCAAGTCCTCGGAACCCACCGCCGGGGGCGTGGACGCGAATGCGTCCAAGGAGCACTTGTACAACCTCGCCAAGAAATTGGACGTCAAGGGCCGCTCCAGGATGGACAAGGATGAGTTGGTCAAGGCGTTGCAGAAGGCCAACGTCGCCGCCACCCGCAAGGCAAGGGAGTAAGCCTCCCGCCAGGCCTGCCTGCGCTCTTGCCGTAACGCGTTCCAGGGTGTCGAATCAGAGGACACGTTAGGACGGGTTGAACGGCAATGACGCCAGGAGGTTCCCATGTCAGTGAAAGGCACCAAGGACTCAGCGAGGACATCCGGCGGTCGCACTGGGCCTGAACAGCGCCGCGGGGACGCTTCTTTAGGAATCGCTGCCGAGGAGCCTGCCAGGATCCGCAACATAGCCCTGGTAGGACACTCAGGCGCGGGCAAGACCATGCTCATCGAGGCCCTGCTGGCTGCCAACGGCATGATCACGCGCAAGGGATCCATTGCCGACGGGACCACGGTCAGCGATTCCGATCCTGCCGCGGTCCACCAGCAGCGATCGGTTACGCTCTCGCTGGTGCCGCTGTCCGTGGACGACATCAAGGTCAACCTGCTGGACACCCCGGGCTATCCGGACTTCATCGGGGAAATGCGGGCGGGGCTGCGGGCTGCGGATGCCGCCCTTTTTGTTGTCTCCGCCGTGGACGGCATCGATGCCACCACCACCGCGCTGTGGGGTGAGTGTGAGCACGCAAGGCTGCCGCGCGCCGTCGTGATCTCCCGGACGGACCACCCAAGGGCGGATTACGACGCCGCGCTCGCCGAGTGCCGGAAGGCGTTCGGCGAAGGCGTCCTCCCGCTCTATGTCCCGGTACGGACGGGCGGGGATGTCACCGGCCTCCTTGGACTGCTGTCCGGGACCGTCACCGACTATTCGTCGGGGGAGTCCCCCGCGGCAAGGGAAGCCGACGCCGGGGAACTCGCCAGTACCGAGTCGGCCCGGGGTGAACTCATCGAAGGAATCATCGCCGAGAGCGAGGACGAATCCCTGATGGACCGCTACCTGGGGGGAGAGGACATCGACACCGCGGTTTTGATCGAGGACCTTGAAACTGCCGTGGCACGCGGCTCCTTCTTTCCGGTCCTTCCCACCTCGGCGGTCACCGGACTGGGCAGCGCCGAACTCCTCGAGGTGCTGGTCCGCGGGTTTCCCCCTCCAACGGAGCGGGGGCTGCCCGAGGCGACGGACCTTTCCGGCCAGCCCGCGCGGCGGCTGGCCTGCGACCCGTCAGGCCCTTTGGCAGCGGAGGTGGTACGCACCTCCAACGATCCCTTCCTGGGCCGGATCTGCCTGGTCCGGGTGTTCTCCGGCACCCTGCGCGAGGATACGCCCGTGCATGTGAGCGGACACGGCCTGGCGGACCGCGGCCACCAGGACCACGACACTGATGAGCGGGTTACCCATATCTACTCGCCCCTCGGCTCCGCCCTGCGGCCGGTGCCGTACAGTGTGGCAGGCGACATGTGCGCTTTGGCCAAACTGGGAAGCGCCGAAACGGGGGACACTATCTCCTCCCGGGACCACCCCCTTCTGCTGGCCACCTGGGACATGCCAGAACCCCTGCTTCCGGTGGCGGTGGAACCCGACTCACGCAGCGACGAGGACGCCCTTGCCCGGAGCCTGGGCAAGATCGCTGCCGGTGATCCCACGCTTCGGGTGGACCGGAACGCCGAGACACACCAGCTGGTCCTCTGGTGCATGGGCGAGGCGCACGCCGAGGTGGTGCTGGACCGCCTCCGCGAACAGGGCGTGAAACTCCACACCGTGGATGTGGTGACGCCGCTCCGGGAAACGTTCGCGGCGCCGTCGGCGGGGCACGGCCGCCACGTGAAGCAGTCCGGCGGACACGGCCAGTACGCCGTCTGCGACATCGAAGTGGAACCCCTGGAACGCGGTGCCGGGTTCGAGTTCCTGGACAAAACGGTGGGCGGCGTGATTCCCGGAACCTTCATTCCGTCCGTGGAGAAGGGAGTGCGGGCGCAGATGGAAAAGGGCGTTTCCGCCGGGTTCCCGGTTGTCGACGTGCGCGTGACGCTCGTGGGCGGCAAGGCGCACAGCGTGGATTCCTCGGACGCCGCGTTCCAGGCCGCCGGCGCCCTGGCCTTGCGGGAGGCAGCCGCAGCCGGGAAGATCCAGCTCCTGGAACCGGTATCCGCCGTGGGCATCACCGTTTCGGACGAACACGTCGGCTCCGTCATGAGCGACCTCTCGGGCCGGCGCGGCAGGCTCACCGGAACCACCTCCACCGGGGACGGGCTGACGGAAATCAGCGCTGAGGTGCCGGACCAGGAACTGCTGCGGTACGCCGTCGAACTCCGTGCACTGACGGCGGGTACCGGACGGTTCACCCGCCGCTACCTGCGGCACGATCCCGTGCCGGCCAGCTTCAGCCCGTCCTGACCCCCGTCCCCGATGAACCCGGCCGCCCGGAAAATCCAGCGCATCTACCTGACGCTGACGTTGGGCAACACCCTCGCAACCTCGTTCATCTGGGGAATCAACACCCTCTTCCTGCTCGATGCCGGGCTGAGCAACCTGGAAGCCTTCGCCGCCAACGCCTTCTTCACGGCCGGCATGGTGCTCTTCGAAGTGCCCACCGGGGTGGTGGCGGACGGCTGGGGACGGCGCGTGTCGTTCCTGCTCGGCACCATCACCCTGGCCTCCTCAACCTTCCTCTACTACCTGCTCTGGCAATGGTCCGCCCCGTTCTGGTGGTGGGCCGGGGTGTCAGTGCTGCTGGGCCTGGGCTTCACCTTCTTTTCCGGGGCGGTGGAGGCCTGGCTGGTGGATGCGCTGCACTTTTCCGGCTACGACGGCGGCCTGGAGGCGGTGCTCGGGCGCGGACAGATGGTCTCCGGCGTAGCGATGCTTGCAGGTTCCGTCGCCGGCGGCGTGATCGCCCAGGCAACCGACCTAGGGGTGCCCTTCCTGCTCCGCGTGGGTGTGCTGGTGGCGATGTTCGCAGTGGCTTTCCTGCTCATGCGCGACGTCGGCTTCACTCCGGAACGGTCGCCCCACCCCCTGCGGGCAACCCGCACGGTCCTGAAGGCCTCGATCGACGGCGGCTTCAAGCATCCGCCGGTCCGGTACATCATGCTCGCTGCACCGTTCACGGAAGGCGTGGGCTTCTATGTCTTCTACGCCCTCCAGCCCTACCTGCTGCAGCTTTTTGGAGATCCCCGCGCCTACGCCGTCGCGGGCCTGGCGGCAGCCATCGTGGCCGGCGCGGACATCGTGGGCGGATGGATGGCGCCCCGGGTCCGGAAGCTGGTCCGGAGGCGCACCAGCGTGCTGATCGCCAGCAACCTGGTCAGCGCAGTCATCCTGGTGGTGCTGCTGTTCACCACCACATTCTGGCTTGCTTTGGTGCTCCTTGCCCTGTGGGCCGTGGTGGGAGCAGCCGGAACGCCGGTGCGCCAGGCCTACCTTAACGACATGATTGCGTCCAAGCAGCGCGCAACCGTCCTCAGCTTCGATTCCCTCATGGGATCCAGCGGCGGCGTGGTCATCCAGCCGGCGCTGGGCCGGAGCGCGGACCTTTACGGCTACCCGGCGTCCCTGGCCATCAGCGGAGCCGTGCAGCTGCTGGCCGCACCGTTCATCCTCCTCAGCCGCCGCCAGCGCTCGCAGGCGGACACGGCGTCGGACCTCGCGGCAGCGCCTTAGCCGCCCGGATTAACGCCGGCGAGACCCCGGGGAAACCTCCCCACAACAATCCCGGCATACGTTTCAGGAATGACAGCTGATGCCCTGCGCCGGCTCCGCGCCTGGCTTACTGATACGCTCACCTACGACCCGCAGGGGGAGGCCGCGGACGCCATGGCTGATGCCACCCGTTGGGGCTGGCTCCCGGCACTGAGCGGGGTGGCGACGGGCGCGGAACAGGCCAGGGCGGTGCACGCCGAAACCCTGCACAGGGGCAGCGGGATACGCGCCTAAACCCCCTATTGCGCCGGGAGCGGGATGATGCCCTAAACTGCATCACTGAGGTGCCGGAAATGGCGCTGCGCAGCAACGAAAGTGAACAGGCTATGGCTACCGATTACGATGCTCCACGCAAGCAGGAAGAAGAAACTCCTGCCGACTCACTCGAGGCCCTCCAGGCGTCCCGCGGCGGCAACGCCCAGACCGCGGTCATTGACGTCGACGAGAACGATACCGCCGAGGGCATCGACCTGCCCGGAGCCGACCTTTCCAACGAGGAACTGACGGTCATTGTCGTTCCCGAACAGCAGGATGAGTTCACCTGCTCCTCATGCTTCCTGGTTCGCCACCGGTCCCAGGTTGCCCGTGAGAAGAACGGCATGAAGTACTGCATCGAGTGTGAAGGCTGACGCCCCGGCCAGCAGTCCGGGAACGCCGGCCGCCCATCGGACGGCCGGCGTTTTTCGTCTCCCGGCGCCGCCGTTATGAGGGGTAACGGGCGGGTGCAGAAAAGGCACCAAAAAGGTCAAGAAACGGGCTGGAAAAGCGCTTGTTTTATGTCCCGTTAATGCTGCAGCGGGCAGCCTAACGGTTGCGTGCCGAAGCGGCTACAACCCTCGTTTCGCGGCTGCCACGCTCCTAATCTTGAGCTATCCAATCGCTCCTTCCTTGGGTGGCTCCACAATGAAAAAACTCTCCATCTGGCTCACGGCTATCCTTATGGCCATCGGGCTGGGAATCCTGGTTCCGGGGCCCGCCTCGGCAACCACCTCGTATTGCGGACTGGTCTGGGGGTCCATGTCCAAAGCTGACAACACGTTCAGCAAAGCATCCGTCACCAACGTCCGCACCGGGCAGCACTACTGCTTCGACCGGATGGTAGTGGACCTCAACGGCCCCGCTTCCGGCTACACGGTAAGGTACGTGCCCCAGGTGGTCCAGGACGGTTCCGGGTTCGCCGTGCCGGTCCGCGGCGGCGCCCGGCTGCAGGTCACGGTGAACGCTCCGGCCTACAACCCGGACACCGGCCAGCCCACGTACAACCCTGCCAACCAGGCGGAACTCTCCAACGTTTCCAACTACCAGACCTTCCGCCAGGTGGCCTGGGCCGGAAGCTTCGAGGGTTACACCAACATTGGCGTGGGTGTCCGTGCCCGCCTTCCGTTCCGGGTGTTCACACTGGACGGTCCCGGCTCCGGGTCGAGGCTGGTCCTGGACGTCGCGCACTTCTGGTGACACGCGGCCTGTGACAACGGGCCCGGGCAGAAAATTGCATAAAAGTGCCGTACCCCTGGAACCCGGGGGTACGGCACTTTCCTTGTGCGGTGGCGGACCGGTCTACTCCGGAACCACCAGGGCGGGGGTGTCCTTTTTGAGGGTCTCGCCGCGGAAGAAGGCGGGCCGGACCCGGGACATCACCAGCATGAACACCGCACCAAGGACAAGGATCCCGACGCCCAGGATGAAGACCAGCCCCACGCCGAAGACCTCGGACCCGCTGCCGAACTCCGGCGCCATACTGTCCACGGCGGTCTGGAAGAACACGACGAACAACCCCACGCCGCCGAACACCGGGCACAGCAGCCGCAGGATGAAGTTGCGCGCGCTGCTGAAGACGCTGTGCCGGAAGTACCAGGCACAGGCCAGGGCGGTCAGGCCGTAGTAAAAGCAGATCATCAGACCAAGCGAAACGATGGTGTCGTTCAGGACGTTTTCGCTGACCACGTGCATCACGGCGTAGAACCCCGCGGAAACGACGCCGGCAACAATTGTGGCGAAGCCCGGCGTCGCGAACTTCCTGCTGACCTTTCCGAAGCGCTGCGGCAGGGCGCCGTAGTGCCCCATGGCCAGCAGTCCGCGGGCCGGCGACATGAAGGTCGACTGCAGGGACGCCGCGGAGCTCGACAGCACGGCGAGGGACATCAGGATGGCGAACGGACCCATGATCGGCGAGGCGAGAGCAGTGAAGATGTTCTCGTGGATTTCGGTGTTGTTCAGGCCGTTGCCGGTGTCGCCCAGGCCGGCGAACATCATGGTGGCGATGCTGACCAGGAGGTAGATGGCGAGCACGATCACCGCTGTCAGGGTGCCGGCCACGCCTGCGGTCTTCCTGCCGTTGGCGGTTTCCTCATTGAGGGTCAGGCAGACGTCCCAGCCCCAGTACACGAAGATGGACAGCGAGATTCCGGCGGCCACCTGGCTGAAGGTTTCGACCTTGGTGACGTCGAACCATTCCCAGCTGAACGGGATGGCCGTCTCGGACGCGGACCAGTTGGCGAAGGCCATGGCGACGAACAGGCCAAGGACCAGCAGCTGGAACCCGACCAAACCGTACTGGACCACCTTGGTGGCGTGCAGCCCGCGGTAGCTGACCCACACAGCCAGCGCGACGAATGCGAAGCAGGTCAGCACGTTCAGGGCTTTGTTGTCCGCGAGCTCCGCGAGGCCTTCGTTGCCGGTGAGCTGGGACAGGAAGAGGTAGAAGAAGTCCACGGCCACGCCGGCCAGGTTCGACAACACGATGATGTTGGCGGCCAGCAGGCCCCAGCCGCCCATCCAGCCCACCCAGGGGCCGAAAGCTTTGGTCACCCAGGTGAAGGTGGTGCCGCTGTCCGGGGAGTCGGCGTTGAGCTCCCGGTAGGCGAGCGAGACCAGGATCATGGGGATGAACCCGATCAGGAAGATGACAGGCAGCTGGAGTCCGACTTCATTGACGGTGGGGCCCAAGGCGCTGGTGAGGGTGTAGGCGGGGGCAATGGTGGAAACGCCAAGGACGACGACGGCGAGCAGGCCCAACTGCCCGCCCTTCAGTCCCTTGGGGGTGATTCCGCCGCTGCCGGGCGGTTGCTTGCCGGAGCCGGTGGAGGACGTACTGGTGCGGAGTGTCTCTGTCATGGCACCACTTTCTGGAAGACTCTATGACCACGGTCACTATATGAATGGCGTTCATTTAGTATGAGGGTGGCGCCGTGCGAGCGCAAGGGGAGATATGAATCACGTTCGTTTATGACCGCGCAAAGGCGGTTAGTAAGCTTACTGAGAAATTTCCCGGTCCAGCCGGTCCACCTGGGAACAGGACTGGTAGCGTCGCAAATACCGGACCGATCGAGGAGGACTGATGAAAGCTTCACCGACACTGACCAACAACCTGCAGGCCGTGCTCACCGATTTGATTGAGCTGCACATCCAGGGCAAGCAGGCGCACTGGAACATTGTGGGCACCAACTTCCGGGACCTTCACCTGCAGCTGGACGAGATTGTTGATGCCGCCCGGCAGTTCGCCGACGATACTGCGGAGCGCATGCGTGCCCTGCATGCACTTCCGGACGGCCGCAGCTCCACGGTTGCCGAATCCACCCACCTGGCGCCTTTCCCGGACGGCCTGATCAGCACCAAGGATGCCATTGAACGCATTGTTGCTGCCCTTGAGGCTGCCGTGGGCACCATGCGCAAGGTCCATGACGAGGTGGATGAAGAGGATCCCACGTCGGCCGACCTGCTGCACGAATTCATCCTCAAGCTGGAGCAGTTCGCCTGGATGGTGAACGCCGAAACCATGAAGCCCACCGCAAGCGTGACGGCCCCGGACGCGAAGTAGCCCGGCGGCACCGCAACCGCTGCACAGCAGGCGCCCGGCACCGGAGGTTCACTCCGGTGCCGGGCGCCTTGTTGTCCGTACTGCCCGGCGCTAGGCAGCCTTTGGCACTTTCCGGAGTACGACAGCGGCGAGGACCGCCGCCGTCGCCATCAGTACCAGCCCTATTGCGGCAGTCACATGGACGCCGGAGTCGAAGGCCGAGGCTGCGGCGGTCCGTACAGCGTTGGCCAGCGGAGCCGGCAGGGCGGCGGCCGCCTCCATGGCGCCTGCCAGCGTTTCACCCGCGTTGTGCACTGCGGCGGATGGGGCGTATTCCGCCAGCCCGGCCGGCAATTGGAGGTTGCGCTGGTAGGAGGCAGTCAGGATGGAACCCAGCACCGCGGTGCCCAGGAGGGCGCCCACTTCGTAGCCCGTTTCGGAAATGGCGGCCGCCGCACCGGACTTCTCCGGGGGCGCGGCGCCCAGGATGAGGTCATTGGAAATGGTTTCCGCGGTGCCAACGCCCAGGGCCAGGACCAGGAGGGCGGCGAGCAGGAGCGAGGGGCCGCCGTCGTGGTTGCCAAAGGTGACCATGCTGTAGCCGGCGGCGCTGAACGCCAGCCCTGCGGCGACAACAAATCCAGGCCTGACCCGGCGGACCAGCGGCACCACCACGAGACCTGCAACCACTGTGGCCACCAGCGCCGGAATCATTGCGATTCCGGCAGCTGAAGGAGACATGCCCTCAAGGAGCTGCAGGTGCTGGGCCAGGAAGAGGATAAAGCCGTTGAAGGAGAACAGGGCCAGGATGTTCGCCCCGATCGCCATGCTGAATACCCGGTTCCGGAAGAGCGACATGTCCAGCAGCGGACTTGCCAGGGCCAGCTGCCGGCGCACGAAAACGACGCCCATGGCCAAACCGAAGCCGACCGCGGCCAGGGCGATGGGGCCCGGACCCTCGGTGGCCGTCTCCTTGATGCCGTAAACCACCGGGACCATCACCAGCAGCGAGAGCGGGATGCTGGGAAGGTCCACCCGGCCGGGCGCGGGGTCCCGGGACTCCGGGACGAACGCCGGTGCGAACACCAGCAGGGGGAGCATCAGCGGAACAGCCACCAGGAACACGGCGCCCCACCAGAACTGCTCCACCAGCCAGCCGCCAAAGATCGGACCCAGTGCCGCGCCGCCGGAGAAGCCGGCCGCCCAGATGGCAACGGCCAGCCGGCGCCGGTTCGGTTGCGGAAAGATGTTCCTGATCAGCGACAGCGTGGACGGCATGAGCATCGCGCCGAAGAACCCCAACGACGCCCGCCCTGCAATCAGCCATTCGGCGGTGGGGGCAAAGGCCGTGGCAGCGGACAGCGCGGCGAAACCCACACTGCCGGTCAGTAACAGCCTCCGGCGGCCAATCCGGTCACCCAGGCTGCCCATGGACACCAGCAGTCCGGCCAGTACCAGCGGGTATGCGTCAACGATCCACAGAAGCTGGACGCCGTTGGGTTCCAGTGAGCGCGCGATCGCTGGGAGGGCGAACGTCAGGGCCGTGTTGTCCACCGCCACCAGCAGTACCGGGAACATCAGCAGGCCCAGCGCCAGCCAGTCGCGCCAGGGTGGCCGGGCTGCCTGGCCGGCGGAACTAACCGATGAAGTCCGGGTGGAGGCGGAAAAAGTGGTCATAAAGTAACTATACCGTCTGGACGGTATAGTTACGAATGGGAGGACGTTGAGGAAACACTCGGCCCAAAAGGCATGATTAAACGCATGCCCCGGAAGCCTGTAGCGCGCGACGCCGTCCTCGATGCCTTTGAGACCCTCCTTATCGAAGTGGGGGAGCGGGCGGCCACGCTTGACGCCGTCGCAGCGCGGGCGGGCGTGTCCAAGGGCGGGCTCCTGTACCACTTCCCCAACAAGGAAGCCCTGATCCAGGTGCTGCTGGACCGCCTCGACGAGCTGGCCAGTGCCGACGCCGAGGCCATGGCTCGCGCCGGGGAAGGTGCCGCGGCCTACTTCATCAGGACCTCTGTCTGGGCCGATACTCCGCTTGACCGTGCCATCGTCGCGGCAACAAGGCTGGCGGAGGTGGCGCACGAGGAGACCCGCCGCCGTTTCGCCGCAATCCAGCAACGGTGGCTTGATGAAATCGCCGCCGATGTGGGGCCTGCCCTGGCCAAGGCCGTGCTGTACATGGGGGACGGGCTGTACTTCAACGCCATGCTGTCCGTGGGGCCGGTGCCGGAAGGGGGCGCGGCGGCGGATGTGGACGATCTGCTGGCTGCACTGGAGCGCCTGCGGCGCTAGCCGGGCATTTGCTCCAGCCGCTGCGGCGTAGGACAATTAAACGCTGTGGGAGCCGTCACCGGCGCCCGCAAAATCCAACTGAATAGCCTTTGATCTGCGGCGGGAGAGTCCTGCCGGGTACATCCAGCAGGCGCCGTAGGAGCAAATCCTCCCCAGGAATCTCACAGGCCCATGTACCGCCGCGGCGAGGCACCTCTGGAAAGCAGCAGGCAGTCCGCCCCGGTGAAACCCTCACAGGAATCCCAGGCTGTTGTGCTCACCGACGGTGCAAGCGAAGCGGCCACACGGCCGGCACGCGGAAACTCTCAGGTCCAATACAGAGCGGGGAGGAACCCGAATCGCTGTGGCGTACCCTGCGCCGCCTGAGTACCTGGAGTTCCTTCGTGTCGGTTAGTTCAGCCTCCACCACCTTCGTAGACCGCCATATCGGCGCGCGCCGCCAAGCGGACGTGAGCGCCATGCTCAAGGCTGTCGGCTACGACACCGTCGACTCACTCGTTGACACCGCCGTTCCCAAGGTCATCCGGCAGGAGACGGCACTGAAGCTTTCGGACGCCCTGAGCGAGGTTGAGGTCCTGGCCGAGCTGCGCCGCATCGCGGGCAAGAACAAGACCGCCGTGCAGATGATCGGCCAGGGCTACTTCGACACTGTGACGCCGCCGGTGATCCGCCGGAACATCCTTGAATCCCCGGCCTGGTACACCGCCTACACCCCGTACCAGCCGGAAATCTCGCAGGGCCGGCTGGAGGCGCTGCTGAACTTCCAGACCATGGTCCAGGACCTCGTCGGCCTGCCCATCGCCAACGCATCACTGCTGGACGAGGCCACCGCCGTCGCCGAGGCCGTCCTGCTGATGCGCCGCGCCAACAAGGCCAAGCCCGCCGCCGACGGCAAGACTGTTGTGGACATCGACGTGCTGCCGCAGACCATCGCGATCGTGAAGGGCCGCGCCGAGGCGCTCGGTTTCGAGGTAGAGGTCGCGGACCTGTCCCAGGGCCTGCCCGACGGTGACATCAACGGCATAGTGCTGCAGCAGCCCGGCGCCTCCGGCCGGGTGTGGGACCAGTCCGGGGTGATCGCCGCCGCGAAGGACCGAGGTGCCCTGGTCACGGTCGCCGCGGACCTGCTGGCACTGACCCTGATCACGCCGCCGGGTGAGCAGGGTGCCGACATCGCCGTGGGATCCGCCCAGCGCTTCGGCGTCCCGCTGTTCTTCGGCGGCCCGCACGCCGCCTACATGGCAGTGCGCAAGGGCCTGGAGCGTTCGCTGCCCGGCCGCCTGGTGGGCGTGTCGAAGGACGACGCCGGTGTCCCGGCCTACCGTTTGGCCCTGCAGACCCGCGAGCAGCACATCCGCCGCGAGAAGGCCACGTCCAACATCTGCACCGCCCAGGCGCTGCTGGCCATCGTCGCGTCCATGTACGCCGTGTACCACGGTCCAGATGGGCTGAAGGCGATCGCAGAAACCGCGCACGGCCACGCCCGCGCTCTGGCTGCCTCGCTCGCCGCAGCCGGCGTCGAGGTGCAGCACAAGAGCTTCTTCGATACGCTGACCGTCCGCGTCCCGGGCCGGGCCGCCGGTATGCTCGCCGACGCCGAAGCGCGCGGCATCAACCTCCGCCGCATCGACGCAGACACGCTTGGCATCTCACTGGACGAAACCACGACGCCGGCCATCGTTGCCGAGGTCGCGGCTGTCTTCGGTTCCACCGTTGGCGGTGAAGGTGATTTTGCCCTGGACGCCGGGGTGGAACGGTCCTCCGACTTCCTGCAGCACCCGGTGTTCAATACTCATCGGTCGGAAACGCAGCTGCTGCGGTACATCCGGAAGCTCTCTGACCGGGACCTGGCGCTGGACCGGACCATGATTCCGCTGGGTTCGTGCACCATGAAGCTGAACGCCACTGCGGAGATGGAGGCTATTTCCTGGCCGGAGTTCGCCTCCATCCACCCGTTCGCCCCGGACTCCCAGACCGAAGGCTGGCGGGAACTCATCGCCGGACTTGAAGCTGACCTGACCGCCATCACCGGGTACGACCAGGTCTCCATCCAGCCCAACGCCGGATCGCAGGGCGAGCTCGCCGGGCTGCTCGCGATCCGCGGCTACCACCACTCCCGCGGCGACCAGCAGCGGAACGTGTGCCTCATCCCGGCTTCGGCCCATGGCACCAACGCAGCGTCCGCCGTCCTGGCAGGCATGAAGGTTGTTGTTGTGGCCACCGCCGCCGACGGGACCATCGACCACGCAGACCTCTACGCCAAGATCGAGGCCAACAAGGACGTCCTGTCCTGCATCATGATCACCTACCCGTCCACGCACGGCGTGTATGACGGTGACGTGACCGAGATCTGCGAGGCCATCCACGCAGCCGGCGGCCAGGTGTACGTTGACGGCGCGAACCTCAACGCGCTCGTCGGTTTGGCGCAGCCGGGCAAGTTTGGCGGCGACGTCTCGCACCTGAACCTGCACAAGACCTTCTGCATCCCGCACGGCGGCGGCGGACCCGGCGTCGGACCGGTTGCCGCGAAAGCACACCTGGCACCATTCATGCCCGGCGATGCCACGTCCTGGACCGGCGGTGCCGATGTTCCGATTTCCGCGTCCCGGTTTGGGTCCGCCGGCGTGTTGCCGATTTCCTGGGCGTACGTGAAGCTGATGGGCGGCGAGGGGCTGACCGAAGCCACCAAGTCCGCCCTGCTCGCCGCCAACTACGTTGCCGCGCGGCTGAATGAGCACTTCCCTGTCCTGTACACCGGCGAAGGCGGGCTCGTGGCGCACGAGTGCATCCTGGACCTGCGCGAACTGACTGCCAAAACCGGGGTCACCGCCGAGGACGTGGCCAAGCGCCTCATCGACTTCGGCTTCCACGCCCCCACCCTCGCCTTCCCGGTCGCCGGCACGCTGATGGTGGAGCCCACCGAGTCCGAGGACCTGGGTGAGATCGACCGCTTCATCGAGGCCATGATCACCATCCGCAAGGAAATCGACCAGGTGGCCAACGGTGACTTTGCCGTCGCGGATTCACCGCTGCGCCGCGCACCGCATACGGCAGCCGCCGTCGTATCCTCCGACTGGGACCGCGCCTACCCGCGCGAGCAGGCCGCCTTCCCTGCCCACCACAAGCAGGACAAGTACTTCCCGCCCGTGGGACGCATCGACGGTGCCGCAGGCGACCGCAACCTCATCTGCTCCTGCCCACCCCTCGAAGCGTTTGAGGAAAACACAGCAGACTTTGAGAACTGAGGACCGCGCGATGACCGAGAAGTACACAGCCCTCTACGACGAACACAAGAAGCTCGGCGCCTCGTTCACCGACTTCGGCGGCTGGCAGATGCCGCTGAAGTACAGCTCAGAACTGGCCGAACACCACGCCGTCCGCAAGGGCGCCGGACTGTTCGACCTCTCCCACATGGGCGAAGTCTGGGTGACCGGTCCGGAGGCTGCGATGTTCCTGGACTACGCCCTGGTCAGCAGGATCTCGGCCATGCGCGTCGGCAAGGCGAAGTACTCGATGATTTGCAACGAGGACGGCGGGATTATCGACGACCTGATCACGTACCGCCGGCCGGCGGCGCCGGACGGTACGGACGTATTCCTGGTGGTTCCCAACGCCGGCAATGCAGCGGTGGTTGCGGCCGCGCTGGAGGAGCGGGCTGCCGGGTTCAACGTCCAGGTCCGCGATGCCTCGGCCGAGACGTCACTGATCGCAGTGCAGGGTCCCAAGGCGCAGGAACTCCTGCTCCGCCTGGTGCCGGCCGACCGGCACGGCGACGTCAGGGGCCTGCCGTACTACGCCGCGGTGGAGGTTCCACTGCTGGCTGGTGGTATCGGACAGGAACTCCTTGTTGCCCGCACCGGCTACACGGGCGAAGACGGGTTTGAAATCTTCGTCGCCAACGACGCTGCTCCCGCCCTCTGGCAGGCCCTGCTGGCCATTGCCGACGAGGAGCTTACGCCCGCCGGCCTGGCGTCCCGCGACTCCCTCCGGCTGGAAGCCGGAATGCCCTTGTACGGCAACGAACTGTCACTGCAGGGTGACCCGTTCGCCGCGGGACTGGGCGGCATCGTCGCGCTGTCCAAGGAAGGAGACTTCGTGGGCAAAGCTGCTTTGGCGGCCCGGAAGGAAGCCGGTACAGGCACCACAAGCGGCCGCCGCCTCGTCGGACTCAAAGGACTCGGCCGCCGCGCCGGACGCGCCCACTACCCGGTCCTCAAGGATGGCGCGGTAGTGGGCGAGGTGACCTCCGGCCAGCCCTCACCCACCCTCGGCTACCCGGTCGCGCTGGCCTACGTCGACGTCGAACACACCGCCTTGGGCACCGCCCTGGACATAGACCTCCGCGGCAAGGCGGAGCCCTTCGAAGTCGTCGAACTGCCGTTCTACAAGCGCGCTAAATAAGGTGCCTCTCCGTGGCTGGCTTCGGGACCGGCGGACCGGACATTTTCACGCGTGCTGGCTCGTTCCTCGCCTTTGACGCACGCTTTCGAAAAGTCCGGCTCCGCCAGCCCCTCGCGGGCGCCGCACCTAGGTAAGCGGCGTTGGCGGCTGGGCGGATTCCGGAGACGTGCTCCCCACCGTCCCCCTCGCCTCGCAAGCTCGGCCAGGGAACCCGGACGGCGTGGGCCCAGGCACGTGCAGGAATTCGGCCAGGCGCACCCAACCCCGCCACGAACTCTCTAGTTAGGAACTCCCGTCATGGCCGTTGGCGTATTCGACCTTTTCTCTATTGGTATTGGTCCGTCGTCGTCGCATACTGTGGGGCCGATGCGGGCTGCTGCTGTTTTCGCGGAGGAGCTGAGGGGTCTTGGGGTCCTGCCGGGTGTGGCGGGGTTGCGGGTGGATCTGTATGGGTCGTTGGCTGCGACGGGGCATGGGCACGGGACGATGACGGCGGTTTTGTTGGGGTTGGAGGGGTTCCATCCGGAGCTGATCCTGCCCGGCGAGGTCGAGGAACGCCTCGCCGCGATCGCGGAGACCGGGGTGTTGAACCTGGCCGGGGCTGGTGGTGAGGGAGTGCCGCTGCCGTACGGGGTGGGCGACATGGTGTTGCGGCCATTGACGGTGTTGCCGCGGCACACCAACGGGATGACGTTCACGGTCACGGACGCTGAGGGCACGGTGTTGCATGCGGCGACGTTCTTCTCGGTCGGTGGCGGGTTCATCGTCCGTGAAGGCGAGGAAGAGACCGCGCGGCAGGAACTGGAGGAGTCGAAGAAGGAGTTGCCGCTGCCGTTCCGCACCGCCGCGGAACTGCTGGCCCACTGCCGGGACACCGGGCTGGGCATCTCCGACGTGATGCTCCTGAACGAGGAAGCCTCCCGGTCCGGGGAGCAGATCCGGGAGGGGTTGTTGCATATCTGGTCGGTGATGGAAGCGTGCGTGCAGACCAGTTTGCGCCGTGAGGGGGTGCTGCCGGGCGGGTTGAAGGTCCGGCGCCGGGCCCCGGACTGGTTTGACCGGCTCCGGAAGGAGACCGGCCAGCACCCCGGTGATGACACGGACCGGGACCTGGCTGCGGTGGGGTTTGATCCCAGGTACTGGCAGGAGTGGGTGAACCTGGTCGCTTTGGCGGTCAATGAGGAGAACGCCTCCGGCGGCCGGGTGGTTACCGCCCCGACCAACGGCGCGGCCGGGATCATCCCGGCGGTGCTGTTCTACGCCCTGCACTTCGCCCCCGGCATGGACCGGGCCACCGGGGCCGACCGGGACGGGGTTGTGGTGAAGTTTCTGCTCGCCGCCGGCGCCGTCGGGGTCCTGTACAAGGAGCAGGCCTCGATCTCCGGGGCCGAGGTCGGCTGCCAGGGCGAGGTCGGGTCGGCGTCGTCGATGGCCGCCGCCGGGCTGGCCGAGGTGATGGGCGGGACCCCGGCGCAGGTGGAAAACGCCGCCGAGATCGCGATGGAACACAACCTGGGCCTGACCTGTGATCCGATCGGCGGGCTGGTCCAGGTCCCGTGCATCGAGCGGAACGCGATCGCCGCGGCCAAAGCGATCAACGCCGCGAAAATGGCGCTCTGGGGCGACGGCACCCACCGCGTCTCCCTCGACGAAGTCATCATCACCATGCGCGAAACCGGCAAAGACATGTCCTCCAAATACAAAGAAACCGCCATGGGCGGCCTCGCCGTCAACGTCGTCGAATGCTGACCCCAGGCCCAACAAACCCAATTAACGCCATCTGACAGGTGCTAGTTGTGGACGGCTGCCCACAGGTTCAGCGTCGATGCGAACACCAGGCACGCCACATACGGAAGCAGCAGCAGGCCCGCCGTCCTGTTGATCGGACCGATCCGCAGGACGGTCAGGGCCACTGCAAAGATCAGGGCACCAATGATGACCAGGGCCAGCCACAACGCAGGCGTGCCCAGCGCGGGGTACCGGCCCGAACACAAAGTTGGGCGACGTCTACGGTGCCTTGTCCGCAGGCTCCCGCCCTTCCCAGCACCGGTCGCCGAGTCAAGGCGGCAGGGCATGGAGGGTTCCAGGCTTTAGACTTGAGGCTGCATGTCCGCACACATCCACGAGTACCGAAACCGCGCATCAACCCGATTGGACACGGCCCCCTTGCGAGAATTCACCGCACGTTTTGCCACAGCCGAGGAAATTGAAAACTGGGACAAGCACGTCACGGCGAACCCGAACGGCGGCAACATGCTGCAGTCGGCCGCCTACGCCTCGGTGAAGAACGGCAGCGGCTGGAAGGTCCGCTTCCTGGTTCTCGAATGCGGAGACACAGCGAGCTACAACCTGGTGCTGGAGAAAAAGTTCCCCGTACTCGGCAGGCTCTGGTACCTCATCAAGGGCCCCGACCTGGCTGCGCCTACAGAGCTGAAGGCAGCACTGGAGGCCTGCGCCGCTTTCGTCCGCAGCCGGAAGCTGAACGTCTTCACCATCAAGATCGAGCCGGACATGGTGGACTCCGCTGAAGCGCGGGCGGAACTGGCCGGCGCCGGCCTGGTTAAGGCGCCCAATATCCAGTCCAACGATTCCACCGCCCTGCTGGACATCTCCGCACCGGAAGAGGCCGTTTTCAAAGCCATCTCCTCCCGCGCCCGCAACGCCATCCGCCGCGCTGAACGCGAAGGGTGCGAGGTAGTCCGCCTGGAACAGGGCCCGGACACCTACCGGGCGCTCTACGACCTCATGGCAGACACCGTCAAAGCCAAGGGTTCCATGCCGCTGCGCAGTTATGACTACTACGCCAACTTCTGGGACGAGTTCTGCAACCGCGGGCAGGGCAACTTCTTCTTCACCTTTGAAGACGGCAAACCCAGCGTTGGCGCGTTCGTCATCAACTACGGAGCCAAGGCAACCTACAAGGACGGCGGATCCATCCAGAACCGCAAACAGTACGGCGACTCGCACCTGGTGCAGTGGGCCGCCATCCGCCGGATGCAGGAACTTGGCTGCACCGAGTACGACTTCTGCGGTACTCCGCCGGCCGACCGCATCAAGGACAAGAGCCACAACCTCTACGGCATGGGGATGTTCAAAACCAGCTTCACCAAGACCGTCACGGACTTTGTGGGCTGCCACGACTACATCCTTTCGCCCCTCAGGCACAGCCTCTGGGTCAAAGGCGGTGAAAGGGTGTTCCGCCGGATCGAGACGGCAAGGACCGGACAGCAGTTCTACTGACCGCAAGCATCGGCGGCGGCACCGCCCCTCAGCGGGGTGCCGCACCGGCATGCCCCACCTGACACCCGTCCCGCCCGCGGCTGCCCTGCCAGGCCCGGAACAACTCCCCAGAAGGAAGTCCCGTGAATCCAGTTTCCACCACCGCAGACCTTGAGTTCGAGGTCCTCAGCGACGCCGAGTTCGAGGCGTTCGCGCTGAAGCACCCCCAGAACAGCTTCCTGCAGTCGGTTGCATTCGCCCGCTTCCAGCGCTCCCGCGGGCAGCAGGTGGAACTGTTCGGGATCCGCCGGAACGGCGGGCTCGTGGCGGCAGGCAAGCTGAACTACACCACAACCCGGTTGGGCTACACGGTGTGCGAATGCGCCAAGGGGCCACTGATGGACTATACGGACCCGGACATGGTGCGTGCCGTCGTCGTACTCCTCCGCAAGCGGGCCGCCGGGCGCAAGGCGGCTGAATTGCGGATCTCCCCGAACCTCAAGTACATCGCACGTGACGAGGACGGCGCCGAGCACCCCGAGGTGGAGGACAACCGCGCCCTGGTGGCGCAGTTGGAAGGCCTGGGCTTCCGGCACCAGGGCCTGGACATGGACTTCGTCAACGTCAACTGGATGTTCATCAAGAGCCTGGAAGGCATCCGGGATGCTGAAGAACTGATCATGAGCACGAGCTACCGCACCCGGAAGGCCATCCGTAAGGCGGAAAAGAACGGCGTGTTCCTCGAACAGGCCACGCTGGACACGCTGGACGACTTCTATGGCGCACTGAGCCGGGCAGGGGACGAAAAGGGATTCGTCTACCGCGAGCGTGCCTACTATGAGCACCTGCTGCGCACCACGTCGCCGGAATTCACCAAGCTCATGATGGCCAAGATCGACATCCCGGCCTACCGCAAGTCCATCACCGAACGGCTCGAAGCAGAGTCCGCCACTGCCGCGGACCTGCGCCGCGAGGTGGAGGAGACCGGCAGCAAGAAGAAGGCCAACAGGCTCAAGGTGGTCCAGGACCTGGTGGACAGCTACGAGCGCAGCCTCAAGGACATTGAACGGTTCCCCGACTCGGTGGGCGTAGCCACGGTGGCCGCCATCCACTTTGTCTGCTACGGGGACGAAGTGGTGTGCGTTATCGGCGGGACCGTGCAGGACTACATCTACTTCAACGGCGCCACCTCGCTGTATTGGAGGATGATGCTCCACGCCCTGGAAAAGGGCTACCCGCGCTACAACTTCTACGGCACCTTCGGCATCTCGGGCCAGGACCAGGAAGGCCACGGCGGCTACGAGTTCAAGAAAGGCTTTGGCGGCGAAGTAGTGCAGTTGGTGGGCGACTTCGTGATGCCCGTCCGGCCTGCCGTCTTCCGCGCCAACCGGCTGGCCCGGGCGGCAGTATCCGCAGCCCGCAGAGTGGCGGGCAGGCTGCCCCTCAAGCGGCCGTCCTAACCGGCCGCGCCACCGCACAGGGAGGAGGGAACCATGACCGACCAGCCGCAGCGCCCCGGAAGCAAGACACCCCAGCCAGGAATTACCGGTGCCGGCGGCCCCGGGAAGCAACGCCGCGGGGACGCAGGGCCCGAGGCCCGGCAGCACCCAGAGGCCCTGCCCAAAACGGAGCCGTTGACGCCGGCCCAGCTGCGCCAGAACGCCGCAGCCCGCAAGATGCTGCGCCGCCTGGTGCAGGGGGAAAACCCCCCGACGGCGCCGCTCAGCATCGTGGACAGGCTGGCCGGCAGCCCCTACGCAAATCCCACCATCCAAGTGGGCGGCGTGGACACATCGGCCAGGAAAACCCTGGACTTCGCGCTGCACCTGGCCGAGACGATGTTCCGCTACGGCGCCGGTGCCCTGGAAGTGGAAACCAGCATCATCGCTGTTACCGCCGCACTGGGGCTGAAGAACATCGAAGTGGACATCACCAACCAGTCGGTGGGGATCAACTACGCTCCCAAGGACCAGCCTCCCATCGCACTGCTGCGGGTCGTGCGCTCCTGGACCAACAACTATGCCGGCCTGGCCAAGGTGCACCAGCTGGTGACGGACATCGTGGCCGGGGGAGTGGGCCGTGACGAGGCTGTCCGCCGCCTGAACGAGGCCATCACCAGCCCCAAGCCGTATCCCCGGTGGATGGTCACTGCCGCCTTCGGTGTCTTCGCCGCGGCGTTCGTGGGTGTGCTGGGCGGCGGCCCGGTGTCCTCCGCGATCGCGTTCGTGGCCAACATTGGCGTCAGCCTGGTGTCCCGCCAGCTGGGCCGGTGGCGTGTCCCGGACTTCTTCATCACCGCGAGCAGTTCCTTCCTGGTGACCCAGCTGGCACTGCTGCTGTGGCAATTCGGCCTGACCAACTCGCCGGCGATCGTGGTGGTGGGCGGCATCCTGCTGCTGCTGCCCACGGGACGGCTGGTCTCATCGGTGCAGGATGCCATCAACGGATTCCCCGTAACGGCGGCCGGACGGTTCCTGTCAACGCTGCTGACGTTCGGCGCCATCGTCGCCGGCATCGCAGTCGCTTTCGTCGTGGGGGAGCTGACGGGAATGCAGCGGATCGACGTCACACAGACCTTCCCGCCCGCCTACGACCTGTGGGTGCTGGTCATCCTTGTGGCGGTGGCCGTGATAGCCATCGGCGTCACGGAGCAGACCACGTGGCAGCTCCTGCTGCCCACAGCGGCCGTGGGCGTGGCAGGATATCTTGTCCTGCTGGCCGGCGGCCTGCTGGGAATCGGTGACCGGTTCTCGCCGGCGCTCGCCGCCGTCGTCATTGGTTTGCTGGCCCGCGTCGTGGCACTGCGGATGGGCGCGCCCCAGCTGGTGGTGGCCGTCCCGGCGGCGCTGATCCTGTTGCCGGGCCTCACCATCTTCCGGTCAATGTATGTACTGACCGTCGAGGAAGCGGAAATCCTCCTGGGCGCCGGAGGTATGCTCAGTGCCGGTGCGATCGTGCTGGGAACTGCAGGCGGAATCGTCCTCGGCGATACGCTCGCCCGGCCGCTGACCCGCGGCCTGGCCAGCAACGAGCGGCGCCGGGCGCGCCGCCGCTGATCCGGCCCGCTGCTGGTCTCAGATCTGCCCGACCGGAAGCTTCTTCTCCGCCTGGAACACGTCCTCCACCCGGCCCTGCGCCCAGTACCCCGACAGTGACACCTGGCTGCGCTGCAGCCCGCGCTGCACAAAAAAGACGTCACGCAACGCCTTCATGTAGCCGCGCTCGCCGTGCGCGAAGACGTCCACCGTACCGGCCGGCCACTCGGCGCCCGCCACCGCCGTGGGCAACAGGTCACTGGAACCTGCCGTGACGCCGTCGCGGAACAGCCAGGTGATCTTCAGCCCGGCCGGAGCGGAGATCGGCTGGACGTCGGCTTGTGAGCCCACTTCCAGGAAGGCCTGGCCTGTGGCATCGGCAGGCAGTGATTCGATGCATGCCGCGATGGCCGGCAGGGCCGCCTCGTCGCCGGCAAACAAGTACCAGTCAGCCTCCGGGTTGGGGTTGTAGGCGCCGCCCGGCCCCGTGAAGGTCAGCAGTTCGCCGGGCCGCGCCTTTGCCGCCCACGGTCCCGCCAGCCCCTCGTCGCCATGCACCACAAAGTCGATGGCCAGTTCCTGCGCCTCAGTATCGACCCAGCGCAGGGTGTAGGTGCGGGTGTAGGGCCACTGCTCGCGCGGCATGGTCTCCCGGATGCTCCACAGGTCCAACGGTGAGGGGTATTCGATGCCGGGCTGCGGAAACACGATCTTCACGTAGCGGTCCACGAAGCCGTTGTTGACGAAGTCACTGAACCCGTCACCGCCGGCAACGATCCGGACCATGTGGGGGCTGAGTTGCTCACGGCGAAGCACCTCCAGGTTGATCTGTGGGCGGCTCTTCTTGGTGGCGCTGGTTGCAGCAGGAACAATGCTCATAAGGCAAGCCTAAGCTAAGGGGCAGGAGGCAGTTCCCAGGTTACGCCCGGGGAACCCTGCTCAAGGAGGAGCTGGTTGACCCGGCTGAAGGGCCGGGAGCCGAAGAAGCCGCGGGACGCGGACAAGGGGCTTGGGTGGGCGCTGGACACCACCGGCGTGCCGGCGGCCAGGAGCGGGCGGACGGTTTCGGCATCCTTGCCCCATAGCAGCGCCACCAGCGGCACGGGCGACCCATCCGCGGACCGCCGGTTGGCTACGGCGGTGACGGCCGCCGTCGTGATCTTTTCCCAGCCCTTGCCCCGGTGCGAACCGGCGGAACCGGCGCGGACGGACATCACGCGGTTCAGCAGCAGGACCCCCTGCTCCGCCCAGGCGGAAAGGTCGCCGTGGACACGTGCGGGAATACCGAGGTCGTTTTCCAGCTCGCGGTAGATGTTGGCCAGGCTCCGGGGGATGGGCCGCGTCCGCTTGTCCACGGAAAAGGAAAGGCCGACGGCGTGTCCCGGCGTGGGGTAGGGGTCCTGTCCGACGAGCAGGACTTTGACGCCGGCGAGGGGCTGGCGGAAGGCGCGCAGGACGTTCGGCGGCGGCGGCAGGACCTGGTGCCCGGCGGCCTCCTCCCGGGCCAGGAAGGCAAGGACGCCGCGGAGTTCGTTTTCCACCCCCGCCAGTGCCGCCGCCCAGTCCGGAGCGACGAGCTCCGCCAGCGGCTGCCGCGCCAGGTCCGCGAAAGTGCCGGTGGCGGGGTCCTGCTCCAGTTCGAACAACGCGTCTGATTCAAGCATCGTTTTATTCTCGCAGGGGTCCGCGGCTTCCGCAGGGCAGCGGGGGCAGGGGGAGCAGGGGCAGGCAGTCCAAATGACAACGCTGTTATTCGTCCGTAGCATGGGGGTGAGACATTTCCCGTACCCAGCAAAGGAGTCAGCCGTGGCGGAACCGGCCCGGGAACACATGCCCGAACAGCTGCCGGAGCAGGACCCACGCAACTCCCCGCTGGCGGGCTTCACCCCGCGGGACTCCCCGCTCAGTGAACGCGAGCAGCAGATGCTCGCCCTTGAACGGCAGTGGTGGAAGTATGCCGGAGCCAAGGAACAGGCCATCCGTGAGCTTTTCGACCTCTCGGCCACACACTACTACCAGCTGCTCAACGCACTGATTGACCGCGAGGATGCGCTGGCCCACGACCCCATGCTGGTGAAGAGACTGCGTAGACTACGTACGTCCCGCCACCGTGCGCGGACCGCACGGCGCCTGGGGTCCGACGCCTAAAAGTCAGCGCCCGGTGCCCCCCGCCTCCCCAGCCATCCCACAAGGACGTCATCCATGACCAAATACGCCCGCGATGAATTCGACAGGGTCCCCGAGGCCGCGTCGCGACAAGGTGTCCACCGCACGGCGTCCGCGCCGACACGCGTGCGGCTCTGGCCCATCCTCGCTGTTGGCGTGGCCGCTTTGGCCATTGGGCTGGTGTCCTTCCTGATCCTGCCCAAGCTCGGATTCAGCGGCGCAAATGTCCAGGCCTCGGCGAGCCAGGAGGCCGCTCCGCTGGCCACTACAGGCACCACGCCGTCGGCCAGCCCGGAGAGTTCCATGGTTGCCACGGAGAAAGCCGCACCGTCCGTGTCCGCTGAACCTACCCGCGTAGCGGAGGCCGGGCCTGGGCCAACTGCGTCCGGGGAACCCCGGGCCTTCCTGGACAAGACGCAGCCTGTGGCCGTGTACAACGGCGCCGGAACGGCCGGGCTGGCAAGCCGCGTCGGCGGCTCTGTGCAGGCCGACGGCTGGGCACTGGGACAGGTGGGCAACTGGGCCGGGGCTCCGGTGCAGGGTTCGGTGATCTTCTACGCGGGTGCCAGCCAGCTTGCCAACGCCCAGGCCCTGGCGCAGCTGCTGGGAATTCCCACCGTGGTCAGCAGCACTGAATTCCAGGTTCCCCTGGTTGTGGTGCTCGGCCCTGGGTACCGGTAGGCAACGCCAAAACGGCGCCGGTTACGCGTGAATAACTATTGCCGCCCTCCGCTTCGGGCATCCTGCCCCGCCGCACCGGCATTGGCTAGAGTGAATTTCAGCTTCGCAGCGGCGCCAGGCATCCGGCACCGGCGCGCGGAGTTCCCGGGTTCTACGGAAAGAGTTGGTCAGCATGGCACTGGGAACCGTGAAATGGTTCAACGCGGAAAAGGGCTACGGCTTCATCACCGTGGACGGATCCGGGGACGACGTCTTTGTCCACTGGTCCGCCATCCAGGGTGAGGGCTACCGGGCCCTTGACGAGGGCCAGCGCGTGCAGTTGGAAGTAGGTGAGGGCGAAAAAGGCCCCCAGGCCGAAAGCGTCCGGCCGGCCGAGTGAAGCAGTTGCAGGTATCCGCTGTCCGTATCCGTCCGGCATTCGCCCTTTCAGCCTGCGCGCTCTTGGCCGCCACAGCCTGTTCCGGAGTCACCGGCAACGCCCGTGTCGAAGCCGTTGAGGCCGCAGGTGACGGCATCCTGCGGGTGGGGCTGGTCCTGGACAACACCGGTGACAACAGCTTTCTCAACGGTCCGCAGTTGGCCGCCGCCAGGCTGGCCGTCAAAGAAATCAACGAGTCGGGCGGGCACAAGGGCAGGCCCGTGGAACTGCTGCCGGTCGAGGCGGATCTGGACGCCGCAGCCCAGGCGCATGCCCTTGTTGCGGCCAAGGCCGACGTCGTCATCGGCCCCACCGACTCCGGCAATGCGGAAGCCACCATCGATGTCCTGTCCCGTGCCCGCACGCCCCTCATCTCGCCGGCTAACACCGCTGCGGGCCTCTCTGCCGCAGATTCCGGCGGCTATTACTTCCGGACCGCAGCAGCAGACGTGGCCCAGGCGCCCGTGCTGGCCAAGCTGGCTAAGGACGCCGGTGCGGTTACCGTCTCTGTGCTCCACCAGGAAGGCGCCTACGGAAAAGACGTGGCGGCGGCTGTCGTCGATTCTGCGGAGCAGGCCGGACTGGACGTGGCCCTCAACGAGGGATTTAAGGCGGGCGAGGCCGGTCCAGCCGCCTCGGCCGCAGGCCAGGCGGCATCGGATGCAGTCATCGTGGTGGCCCGCGACGGCGCCCGGGGGGCACTGGCAGAACTTGCGAACGCAGGTGTGGCCGGCGCCCGGATCATCGTCAGCGACGGAGCCTTTGCCCGCTACGGGTCCAGGCTCAGCGCGAAGGCACTGGATGGCGCCCGCGCTGTGGTCCAGGGCCAGCTTCCGTCCGCGGGCTTCCAGGACCGGCTCCTCGCGGTGGACGGCGGCCTGCAGGATGTTTCCTTCGCAGCTGAGACCTTCGACGCCGTTACAGTTGCGGCACTGGCCGCAGCCCAGGCCGAAGACGACGCCGGCCGCTCCATCGCCGCCCACCTGATCAGTGTTTCCGGCGGCAGTACCGGAGCACCTGCCGATTCATCCGCTGCGGACGCCTGTACGTCCTATAAGGAATGCGTCGCCAGCGGGGCTTCAAGGATCAATTACGACGGCGAGTCAGGCCCGATTGCCTTCGACACCAGCGGAGACATCACCACGGCGAATTTCATGGTGTTCACGTACGGTCCGGACAATCTCCCAACGCTGAGCGGCCGCGAGACAGCCGGACTCACCGGCAGCTGATCGCCCTCGGCGAAGACGGCCTCGGACGGCCTTTCCACAAGACCTTTCGCTTGCACTCTCACGTGGGGAGTGCTAATTATTGAGTTAGCACTCTGACGTACCGACTGCTAAAGCAAAGCCTGCTTCCGCGGGCGGCGCGGCGCACCGGTCGAGGAGCGAAGAAACACCTAACTGGAGTGAGATCCGCACCCGGGGGCATACAGAGGCCGCCGGCCAAGGATCGTCCGTCGCGGGCACTGCAGCGAAGGTTCATTCTTAACGACTGTCCCGAAAGGACTACTGCCGTTATGGCCAAGATCATTGCATTTGATGAAGAGGCACGCCGCGGCCTTGAGCGGGGCCTGAACACCCTCGCCGACGCCGTTAAGGTCACCCTCGGCCCGCGTGGACGCAACGTCGTCCTCGAGAAGAAGTGGGGCGCCCCCACGATCACCAACGATGGCGTTTCCATCGCCAAGGAGATCGAGCTGGACGACCCCTACGAGAAGATCGGCGCCGAGCTGGTCAAGGAAGTCGCCAAGAAGACCGACGACGTCGCAGGCGACGGCACCACCACCGCCACCGTGCTCGCACAGGCCCTGGTCAAGGAAGGCCTGCGCAACGTCGCTGCCGGCGCCGACCCGCTGTCCCTCAAGCGCGGCATCGAAAAGGCCGTTGACGCCGTCACCGCCGAGCTGCTGAACTCCGCCAAGGAGATCGAAACCAAGGAAGAGATCGCCGCCACCGCGTCCATCTCCGCCGGCGACGACGAGATCGGTGCGCTGATTGCCGAAGCCCTGGACAAGGTGGGCAAGGAAGGCGTCATCACGGTCGAGGAGTCCAACACTTTCGGCCTGGAACTCGAGCTCACCGAAGGCATGCGCTTCGACAAGGGCTACATCTCCGCCTACTTCGTCACCGACGCAGAGCGCCAGGAGACGGTCCTTGAGGATCCGTACATCCTGATCGTCAACTCCAAGATCTCCAACGTCAAGGAACTGGTTGCAGTCCTCGAAAAGGTCATGCAGTCCAACAAGCCGCTGCTGATCATCGCCGAGGACATCGAGGGCGAGGCCCTGGCCACCCTGATCGTCAACAAGATCCGCGGCACCTTCAAGTCCGTCGCCGTCAAGGCTCCGGGCTTCGGCGACCGCCGCAAGGCACAGCTTGCCGACATTGCCGTCCTTACCGGCGGCCAGGTCATCTCCGAGGAAGTCGGCCTGAAGCTGGAAAACGCCGGCCTGGAACTCCTGGGCAAGGCCCGCAAGGTTGTTGTCACCAAGGACGAGACCACCATCGTTGAGGGTGCAGGCGACGCCGACCAGATCGCCGGCCGCGTTTCCCAGATCCGCGCCGAGATCGAGAACTCCGACTCCGACTACGACCGCGAAAAGCTGCAGGAGCGCCTGGCCAAGCTGGCCGGCGGTGTCGCAGTCATCAAGGCCGGTGCCGCAACCGAGGTTGAGCTCAAGGAGCGCAAGCACCGCATCGAGGACGCAGTCCGCAACGCCAAGGCTGCCGTTGAAGAAGGCATCGTCGCCGGCGGCGGCGTGGCCCTCATCCAGGCCGGTGCCAAGGCATTCGCCAACCTGCAGCTCTCCGGCGACGAAGCAACCGGCGCCAACATCGTCCGCGTTGCCATCGACGCCCCGCTGAAGCAGATCGCCTTCAACGCCGGCCTCGAGCCCGGCGTCGTGGTGGACAAGGTCCGCGGCCTGCCCGCAGGCCACGGCCTGAACGCCGCAACCGGTGAGTACACCGACCTGCTGGCTGCCGGCGTGAACGACCCCGTCAAGGTGACCCGCTCTGCCCTGCAGAACGCGGCCTCCATTGCCGGCCTGTTCCTCACCACCGAGGCTGTTGTGGCCGACAAGCCGGAGAAGAACCCCGCTCCGGTCGGCGGCGGCGACGACATGGGCGGCATGGGCGGCTTCTAAGCTTCCCCGCCGGGTTATGTCCCGCTAATACAAACAGCTGCGGTCCCCTCTTCGGAGGGGGCCGCAGCTGTTTGTGGTCTGCAGAGTTTTTGTCCAGCTATGCAGGGCTACAGGCACTGGAAGTCGGCATAACTGGACAAAAACTCCGAGGAAGGGCCTACTTGGCGCTGGAAATCATGCCCTCGACTTCCTTCTTGAACGCCTCGGCCGCCGCCTGCGGGGTGAGGCGGTCGTACAGCACCTCGTCCGTGTAGCGCTTGATCACATTCTGGACGCTGCCGGCGCCCACGGGCGGGACCGGCGGGGCTTCCTGCACGTCAGGGGCGATGTCCTTCAGGAACGACACCACGGTGGTGTCGGCCGGCTTCAGGGCCGGGGTGATGCCTTCGACGATTTCCGAATTGGTGGGGACCCCACGGTCCGTCATCAGGATTTCTCCTGCTTCCTGGCTGTTGGCCAGGTAGTTGATGAAGGTGGCCGCCTCCTCCGGGTGCTTCGAACGCGATGAAGCAGACCAGAACATGGTGGGCTTGTAGTACATGCCGTTCTTGGTGGCCGACCCGTCGACGCTGGGCGCGCGGAGCATCTTGATGCTGCTGCCGGTGGTGGATTCAAGGGAACCGAGCTGGTTGGTCCACCACCAGGCCATACCCACCTTGTTGGTGCCGAAGAGGCTCTCCTCCAGGCCTGCGCCGGCGTCCTCCGTGGCCACCGTTGCCGGCGGGCTTGCCTTGGAATCGCGCTGTTCCTTCAGCCGCTCCCAGAATGAAGCAGCGGTTGCCGCGTCGAAGTCCAGCTTGCCGTCCTCGGAGTAGAGATTCTCCCCGTGCTGCCGCAGCCAGATGATCAGGTCGGCTTCGTTGCTGCCGTAGGCGGCGCCATAGCTGCTTCCGTTTCCGGCAGCGCTGATCTTTGAGGCCGTTTCCATGAAGTCGTCCCAGGTCCATGTGGTGTCATCCGGAACAGGCACGTTCGCGGCCTCGAAGACCTTGGTATTGGCCATGATGACATAGGCGTTTTGCCCCGTGCTCAGGCCGTACTGGGCGCCGTCGTACTGGCCGGACGCCAGCGCTTCCTTGTCCAGCTTCGAGATATCGATCCCGTCCTGCTTTCCGAGGTCCAGGAGCGCACCGCGTCCGCCGTACTCGGCGATGTACTTCTGGTCCATCTGGATAACGTCAGGAGCGTCATTGGCTGCGGTCTTGGTGGCCAGCTTGTCCCAGTAGCTGGCCCACTCGCCGGGCTCCGACTCGATGTTGATGTTGGGGTGTTCGGCCTCGAACGCAGCGATAACCTTTTCCGTCTGCGCATTCAGGTATTCGTTGCCCCACCAGGCGAACCGGAGGGTGACCTGCTCGTTTCCGCCGGAGCCGCCCGCGGCACCGCAGCCGGTGGCGAGGACGGAAAGGGCCAAGGCCGCCGCGCCGAGCTGGAACTTCCGCCGGGTGACAGTGCGAATCGTCATTGATGTGCCTTCCTGGTGCAGCTTCCTGTCCCGCACCCTGACGGACTGAAGAAAGCGCTTTCTCGTTTGGTACTTGCGATTGTTTCCTGAACCGTCCGCCATCGTCAAGGATTTTCGGTAACCGTTTTCCCGCCCCTATTGTCTCCGGTGTCTGGCAGGATGGACCGGTGACAATTACTGCAGCGGCTGACGGTTCAGCCTTGGGAAATCCCGGTCCGGCCGGCTGGGCCTGGTACGTGAATGACGATTGCTGGCGTGCGGGCGGATGGCCGCATGGCACGAACAACCAGGGTGAGCTGATGGCGGTGCTGGACCTGTTGCGGGCAACCGCCCACCTTCCGGATGAAGACCTGCGTATTTTGTGCGACAGCCAGTACGTCATCAACTCGATCACCAAGTGGATGCCGGGCTGGAAGCGCAAGGGCTGGCGGAAGGCTGACGGAAAGCCGGTCCTGAATGTTGAGCTGCTGAAGGAACTGGACCGGGAACTGGTCGGCCGGAAGTGTGTTTTCGAGTGGGTCAAAGGGCATGCGGGCCACGACCTGAATGAAGCGGCCGATGAGCGAGCCCGCGCGGCGGCCACCGCCTACCAGCAAGGCGTCGCGGCGCGGTCGGGGCCGGGGTTCCCTGGTGCCCACCCCGCTGCCCAGGCCCCTGCAAAAGCCGATGCTGCCCTGCGGGCCCCGCAGGCTGCGCAAGCGTCGGTAGCAGCGGGAGCGCAGCAGTCACCCGCCGGTACCGCCGGCAGCTTGGACGAGCCGGACCTCTTCAGCCAGTTGGACAATGATGCCTTCGACGTTGCTGACGCCAAGCGGCAGGCCCCGGCGCCCGAAGCCCTTGTGGAGGAACTGGAACGCGAGCTGCTGGGGCCGCTGGTACGCGGCGACATCGGGCGGACCGCCGTCCTGCTGCACCCGGACTTCTTGGAAATCGGCAGTTCGGGCCGGGTCTGGACCCGGGATGCCATGATGATGGCCCTCGAAGAGGATCCGGGGGAAAGGACCGACATCGAAATCCTGGGGGCGGACCGCATCGGAACGGGTGCCGTCCTGCTGACCTACCGCAGTTTTACGCGCGCGGGGACAGTCCTCCGGAGTTCACTCTGGGTCTTGGACGATGACCGGTGGCGGCTCCGTTTCCACCAGGGCACCCCGGAAGCCTAGCGTCCCAATCCGGCGTCCGGAGCCGCAGGGCGGGCCGATGCCTCTGGTGCCGCTCAGCTGAAGCGCTGCGTGTTTCCCAGCTCTGCCTGGGCATAGGTGGCGGCGGCGGACGCCAGTGCCGCGTTGATGGACGCCAAGGACGCCTCAACCCTGCCCTGGGTCAAGGTCCACTCGGCGATCAGTGCCTGGAAATTCGTGGCTGCGGAACCACGCCAGGTGCCCTGCAGCTCGTCCAGGCCATGCTTCATAACCTGGACGTCGGCGCTGATCCTGTCCATGGTTGCCTGCACGTTGGCGGACTTCAGCTGCAGCAGTTCGGTATCAACGGAGATAATGCCCATGGCGGCGCCCTTTCCCGGTGGTGGGCGGACCGGACCGCCCTGCCCGGCTGGTCCGGGCTGCTGCAATGAGCCTATGGGCGGCCCTGAAGCCGTGCTGCTGCTCAATCGCTATATGTGGATAACCTCGCCGCCGCTGCCCTGCGCGTCGGCCTGCAGGGGATTCCCGTCCCGGTATGGCAGGCTGACCACCAGTGTGGCGCCGCCGCCGTCGGTGTTTTCCACCCTGACCGAGCCTGCGTGCGAGCCAACGATCGCGGCCACGATGGCCAGCCCCAGCCCGCTGCCGCCGGTTTCGCGCGTGCGGGACGTATCGGCACGGTAAAAGCGTTCGAAAACCCTGGACGCGTCTTCGCTGGAGATGCCGGGCCCGTGGTCCCGAACCTCGATGATGGAGCGTGCCTGGCCGTCCGCCATCCTTACCCCAACGGCCAGCTCGATGGGGCTGCCCGGCGGGGTGTAGCGCAAAGCGTTGCCGACGAGGTTACCCACCACCTGGCGGAGTTTTGCCTCGTCTCCGAGCACCGGTGCAGGCGCGGCCGGGCCGCCGTCCAGCCCGGTCAGCGAGATGACGCGGGAGCGGTCGCTGGCCTGGGTATCCACTACGGCGTCGTGCGCGAGCAGCTGCAGGTCAACCGGCTTCTGCTGAAGCGGCCGCTGCTCATCCAGCCGGGCGAGCAGGAGCAGGTCCTCGACCATGGACCCCATGCGCTTTGCTTCGCTCTCGATCCTGCCCATGGCGGTGGCAACGTCCTCGTCCGTGGTCAACGCGCCGTGGCGGTACAGTTCGGAGAAACCGCGGATGGTCACCAAGGGGGTCCGCAGCTCGTGGGACGCGTCGGCGGCGAACCGGCGCATCCTGGCCTCGGAGGCAGTGCGTGCTGCGAAGGCGGTTTCAATGTGCGCGAGCATGGCATTCAGCGAGCTGCTGAGCCGGCCAAGTTCGGTGGCGGGGTTCTCCACCTCAACGCGGCGGGACAGGTCGCCCGCGGCGATGGCAGCTGCCGTCTTTTCCACCCTGGCGAGCGGGCGGAAGGACCGGGACACCGTCCAGCTGGCAATCAGGGACGCCAACAGCAGCGTGAGCAGGCCGACCCCGATCACCACGAGCGTCGCGTGCTTCAGGACATCATCCACGCTCCTCAAAGGCAGGCCGATCACCACCACGGCTGCACCCTGGTTGGTCTGTACGGGAACCGCGACTACCCGCCAGTTCTCGCCATCCGTGCCCCGGACCTGATAGGGAACGACGCCCCGCCCCTGCGCTTCTACTACGCTGATCGACTCGATGTCGGGGTGGATCTCCGGGTCACCGCCGAAGGGTTGCGGGTCCTCGCCCGGTACAAAGAGGACCAGGGAGTAGTCGGTGGGCACTGCCGGATTGGGGGTCAGCGGGGTGAACGAGCCCTGCTTCCGGGCAAGACCCACAGCGGCGTTCAGCTTGTCGTCCACCTGGCCCTGGAGGTAGCTGTGCAGCAGGGCCAGCGTGCCTGCCCCGGTTACGGTCAGGGCGACCATCAGCAGGGCCATGATCATGGCCACCAGCTGTGTCCTCAGGGAGGACGATTTCCACCGTTCGAGCAACGTCAGCGCTTTTCTGCCGTCCGGAGCACGTAGCCCACGCCGCGCTTGGTCTGGATCAGCGCCGGGGCATCGGGATCAATATCCACCTTCCGGCGAAGGTAGGAGATGTAGGACTCAACAATGGACGCGTCGCCGTTGAAGTCGTACTCCCAGACGTGGTCCAGAATCTGCGACTTGGACAGCACCCGGTTGGGGTTGAGCATGAGGTAGCGGAGGAGTTTGAACTCGGTGGGGGAGAGCTCGATGACTATGCCGCCGCGGCGCACCTCGTGGGCGTCGTCGTCGAGCTCGAGGTCGCCGACGCGGATGACGGCATCATCATCAATCAACGGCTGGGTCCGGCGCAGGACCGCCCGGATCCGGGCCACCACCTCATCGAGGCTGAACGGCTTGGTGACGTAGTCGTCCCCGCCCACGGTCAGGCCGGTGACCTTGTCCTCGGTGTCATCCTTCGCGGTGAGGAAGAGGACCGGGAAGTGCTTGCCGGACGCGCGCAGGCGGCGGGTGACGGTGAACCCGTCCATGTCCGGAAGCATCACGTCCAGCACGGCCAGGTCGGGAGCGTGGGTGTCCGCAGCGGCCAGCGCGTCCCGCCCGTTCGCAGCGGAGACTACCTCGAAGCCGGCAAACCGCAGCGAGGTGGACAGCAGCTCGCGAATGTTGGGTTCGTCGTCGACGACAAGGAGCTTCGCTTCAGGGCCGTTTTTGTTCATGCTCCCATCATGCTCCCAGTCACTGGGAGTTGTCTGGATGTTCCATGGGAGGAGGATGCAGGAAGGAAGGTCTACTCCGCCCGGTTGCCCGATGCCCCGCCGTGTACGAACGGCGAGGAGTAGCCGCGGTATTGCAGGTGCATCATCATGCCTTCCGCGGCATGGGCCAGATTATGGCAGTGATCCATCCAGATGCCGGGATTGTCCGCCGTGAGCAGTACCTCCCAGACCTCACCGGGCAGTACGTCAAAGGTGTCCATGCGCAACATGTTGCTCTCGGGCGCCTCGCCGTTCCTGGCCAGCACGCGCACGTGATGGCCGTGCGGATGCATGGGGTGCGGTTCGGAGGTCCGGTTTACCACCGTCACTTTGATGGTGTCGCCAGGGTCAACGACCAGCGGTTCGATGTGCGGGTATGCGGAGCCGTTCACTGTGTAGGCGTAGCGCGGCACGCCGTTGACGAACCGCGGTTGCCGGTCCAGCACCATAACGGCGGTGCGTGTCCAGGCAGAAGCGGAAATTGGTTCTTGGACAGGGGCAGAAGCCGGGCCGAACAGGTCCAGTTCGGCGCCGGCGCGGAAGCCCGCTGCCGCCGCCTCCGGGCGGCCTCCGCCTGCAGGGACAAGGACGACGGCGGCGCTGGCGCTGCCTTCAAGGCGCAGCGTGACCGGATGCGCGGGCATGGTGAAGGTTGCGTCCATCCTGCCGCCGGCGCCGATCCTCAGGATGGTCCCGGAAGCATTACTGGCGGGCACCGTGATGGGCTTGTCCAGATCCGTGCCGTCCACCGCGGCCACCGTGTACGGCGCTCCCAGAATCTGGTACCGCTGCGGCAGCGAGTCGGTGTTGACCAGCCGCAGCCGCGCCTCTGTTCCCGCTTCGGCGGCGTGGTGCTGGACGCCGTCGGAGCTGCCCAGGAGCGTAAGTGGTCCCAGGGAGTGGCCTGCCACCACCAGATCCGTGGCAGGCTGTGGTTGCCGTGGATCGCGGACCACCAGGGTGCCGTAGAGGCCCTTGCGCACGCCCTCGGACGACATCTGGTGCGTGTGGTACCAGTACGTCCCGGACTGCCGGGCCAGGAACCTGTAGGTCATGGACTTTCCGGGCAGCACGGCGTCCTGGGTTGTGCCGGCAACCCCGTCCATGGCATTGGGAACGTCGTAGCCGTGCCAGTGGAGCGTCACCCCGGAAGCGACGTCCCTGTTGACCAGGAGCACTTCGAGGACGTCGCCCAGCTCTGCTTCCAGGGCCGGCCCCGGCAGCGACCCGAACGTCCACGCCTCAGCGGTCTTCCCCAGGGGCGAGGTGACACGCTCCTGCCGGGCGGTCAGCTCAAAGTGGCGTACCGGGGCATCTGGCGGCAGCTCCCCGGTGAGGTCGGTGACAGGGCGGATCGCCGGCCCTGCCGCGCCGCCGTGCTGGTGCCCGGCAGCGGCGATCGCCATTCCCTCGGCGCTGCGGCTGCCCAGCCAGGCCAGGCCGGCACTGCCCAGGAGGGTGGCCAGCATCAAGGCACCCACCGCACTGGCCGCCGTCGTCCGCCGGGCGGCATGCTGTGGTCCGAAAAGCAGCCAACAGACGAGCCCGGCACAGCCTGCCAAGGCCATAAACACCGCAACAGAGGAAGGATGCGGCGTGTAGCCCAGGATGAACGGCACCAGCATTGAGGACACGGCACCCACAGCCGCCCACAGGACCACGACCGGCGCCGGAAATCGTCCCCCGGCCGGTGGTGCCGGCCTGCTTTCAAGCCGGCCTGGGCGGGGTGCGGCGCGAAGGCCGGCCACGCCGCCTACCATCGCGGGGAGCACCAGCAGGGGGAGTCCGACGGCGGCACGTTCGGCGGCGAACCACCAGCCGGTGGCGGCCAGCGCCCCCACTGCCGCGGCCTTGGCAGCGGTGAGGACCAGTGCGGCCGCAAGTGACGGAAGTACCAGCCGGGCACTTACCGCACCTGCCGACGCCGGACGCCTGCCGGTGTCCAGCAGCAACCAGGCCGCGGCGCACCAAGCCGCGGCGGTCAGGACCGACAGGACGAGGTCAAGCCCCAGCAGTTGCGAGGCGCCCATGAAGGTTCAACTTAGACCTGGGCGGTGCTGCCGGCCTCAGCCCTGGCGACGGCTGGCTGGGAAGCCCGCAGGAGGGCACGCGAACGGAGGAAGAGCCAGTAGGACATGAAAATTATCAGCATGCCCGTCACAGGATGGATGGACGCCACCCAGGAACCTGCAGGAGTGACGAAGTCCTCTGACGAGCCGGTCAGCATCCCGCCCACGATGAAAATCAGGAGCTGGACGATGGACATCAGGAAGATTCCCACCGCCAGCCAAATTGTCCGCTTGCCGGCCCGCGCCAGGGCAGCGAAGATGATGGCCAGCAAGGCCAGACCCCGCAGCACGAACTGTCCGTTGAGCGAGTGGAAGACTGCGGCCTCGTGCATCTCTTCCTTGCTGTTCTGAAAGACCATATACCCGGCGAAAAACAGCTGCAGTACTCCGGCGGCCAGCAGCAGTGCGGCCACCCCGAACAACACCTTGCGCATTGTCTTTCCTTTGATGTCAGCAGCGTTGTGGATGGAGCCCAGCGTGCTGCCCGGAGGGCCTCGCGAATCATGGTGGCAGTGCCGTCGCGCGGCCGCAAGGGTGGAAAACCCCCTACCCCACGGTATTTCCCCCTATTTATCCATTCGGTGTGCGCTGACCTTCACCAGCCGGTAGTTCCGGGTCCTCCCTTGAACGGTCCCACCACGCGGCTGGTAATCCAGCCGCCGTAGAAGTTCCCGGGCTGGGGGAGTACCTGTTCACCGTCGACTTCGCAGCGGTCCATCCTGCCCGGGTAGACGGTGACGCGGTCGGCCAGGGCCTCAAAGCCTGCTGCAGGGTCAGGGTAGAACCAGGCAGCCCGTTCCGCGGCCACGCCGCCGCCCCGAACGGTTAGATAGCGGGCGGAGCCCTTGAACTCGCAGAAACTGCTTCCCGCGGCGGGCTCCAGCGCTCCGGGCGTGAACGCCGACCGGGGCAGGTAGTAGACAGGCGGATGGCTCATCTCCAGGACGCGGAGGGAGTCCGTGGTATCAACGATCAGCTCGCCGCCCAGGAAGATCAGGATGCGTTCGCTGGCAGGCTCAACCCGTGGCGGGCGCGGGTAGTCCCACACCGACTCCTGGCCGGGTCCGGGTACCTCGCGGACCGGCCCCTTGAACAGGCCCATCAGGAGGCCCTACTCCGCTGTCTGCACATCTGTGGCGTCCATGATCCGGTAGGCGTACCCCTGCTCGGCGAGGAACCGCTGGCGCTTCGCGGCAAAGTCCTGGTCCAGGGTGTCCCTGGCTACCAGGGAGTAGAAGCGGGCCGCACGGCCGTCCTTCTTGGGGCGCAAGAGCCTGCCCAGCCGCTGCGCCTCCTCCTGCCGCGATCCGAAGGAACCGGACACCTGGATGGCAACGGAAGCCTCCGGCAGGTCGATGGAGAAGTTGGCCACCTTGGACACCACGAGGGTCTGGACTTCGCCGGCACGGAAGGCATCAAACAGCTTCTGCCGCACCTTCACCGACGTGTCACCCTTGATGACGGGCGCATCCAGGCGCTCGCCGAGCTCGTCCAGCTGGTCGATGTACTGGCCGATCACCAGCAGCTGTTCGCCGGCGTGCCGGGCCACGAGCTGCTCCACCACCTGCGTCTTGGACTCCGAGGTCGAGCAGAGGCGGTACTTGTCCGCGTCGTCGGCCATCGCATACGCCACCCGCTCGTCCCTGGGCAGGTCCACCCGGACCTCCACGCAGTCGGCGGGGGCGATGTAGCCCTGCGATTCGATGTCCTTCCACGGCGCGTCGTACCGCTTGGGCCCGATCAGGCTGAACACCTCGCCTTCCCGGCCGTCCTCGCGGACCAGCGTGGCAGTCAGCCCCAGGCGGCGGCGCGCCTGCAGGTCGGCCGTCATGCGGAAAATCGGGGCGGGAAGGAGGTGCACCTCGTCGTAGATGATGAGGCCCCAGTCGTGGCCATCCACCAGTTCCAGGTGCGGGTACAGTCCGCCGCGTTTGGTGGTGAGGACCTGGTAGGTGGCGATGGTGACCGGCCGGACCTCCTTGACGGAGCCGGAGTACTCGCCCACCTCGTCCTCGGTGAGGGACGTCCGCCGGAGCAGTTCGTCCTTCCACTGCCGGGCGGCCACGGTATTGGTGACCAGGATCAGCGTGGTGGTGGAGCCCGTGGCCATGGCCGCCGCCCCCACCAGCGTCTTGCCGGCGCCACAAGGAAGCACCACCACGCCGCTGCCGCCGGCCCAGAAGTTTTCGCTGGCCAGGCGCTGGTACGGCCGCAGCTGCCAGCCGTCCTCGTTCAGCGCGATCAGGTGCGGGGTGCCGTCAACGTAGCCCGCCAGGTCCTCGGCCGGCCAGCCGATTTTGAGCAGCTGCTGTTTGAGCTGGCCGCGCTGGGACGCGTGCACCACCACGGTCTCGCCGTCGATCCGGGGGCCAAGCAACGGCTGGATCTTCTTGGCCCGGGTCACTTCCTCCAGCACGGGATAGTCGTCCGTGCGCATGACCAGCCCGTGTTGCGGGTCTTTTTCCAGGCGGAGCCGGCCGTACCGGGACATCGTCTCCTCGATGTCGATCAGCAGCGAATGGGGCACCGGGAAGCGGGAGTACTTCAACAGGGTGTCCAGGACCTTTTCCGCGTCGAGTCCCGCCGCCCTGGCGTTCCACAGGCCCAGCGGCGTCAACCGGTAGCTGTGCATATGCTCAGGCGCCCGCTCCAGCTCCGCAAACGGCGCGATGGCGTGCCGGGCTTCCGTGGCCAGCCCGTGGTCCACCTCGAGGAGGATGGTCTTATCGCTTTGGACAATCAGGGGTCCGTCGTTCACGCCGAAAAGTCCTTCACTGGCGCAGTTCCTCTGCAGCCTCGATATCGATGATCCGGTGGATGGACAGGACACGTTCGGTTTCCTTCGCGGGATCAAAAACCCGCACGCGCCCGCCGCTTACCGATATGGGAACAACCACTTCCAGGTTGGCATTCCCCAGGCTGTCCACCACGTTCATGCTGATCCGCTGTTTGAGCCTGATGGCGCGTTGCAGGGCTTCCAGTCCCAGCTGGGTGGCGGTCTCGCTTCCGTGGCGCCCGGCGGCGGAGTGCCCGACGGGGGGACCTGCCTGGCGCAGCACGGCCAGCTGGGCGTCCACGTCCTCCGCAGGCGGCGCGGAGCCGGGCGGGGTATAGACGGGGCGGAGGTTTTCCTGCGGGGCAGTGCTGCGCCGGAGCCGGAGGGAGGGGTCCTCCACTCCGTCAACCGACGGCGAGAGGCCAAGGCTGCGCAGGACCTGGGCAGCTTCCCGCGGCGGCGCCGTGGACAGCAGCACCGTGGGAGCGATCTGGACCAGGCCCAAAGCCGCCGCGCGCGGTCCCGAGAGGAGTTCGAGGAGCGCTGTGGCGTCGTCGGACTGGATGAAACTGGCGGCCTGCCCCACCCGGAGCCGCCCGTGCCGGGATGCGGTGTCCTCCACGAGGTATTCAAGGGGCTGCGGCACGGCGGTGGCGGAGTGCTCACGCAGGAACTCCAGCAGGCCGGCAGCGTCATAACCGGAGTCCAGGGCACGCCGGACGGAAGCTTCCGAGAACCTGTAGATGGTGGCGGGTCCCTGGCCTTCGGGGTCCGCCACGACCTGCAGCTTTTCGGCCAGCCCCGGAGCAAGATAGCCCGGGGCGACGGCCGTCAGGTCTGCCTGCAGGAGGACGTGGTTCAGGGCTGCCGGCAGATGCTCTCCCAGGATGGCCAGTGCGGCATCCGGGTTGTCCTCGGCGAAGGCGCTGCCCAGCTGTGTCAGCGCACCGGACCCGACCAGGCCGAGCAGTTCGGCTTCGGCGAGGATCCCGCGGATCAGCGAGCTGAAGCGGCGTGCCATGCGGGGCTGGGCCCACTCCGCACGCTGCAGGACGGCGGCGGCGTCAAGCACAGGGGCCGCCCCGTCTGGAGCTGCCGCCTCCATGGTCAGTTCGTGCAGGATCTCCAGGACGCGCTTCCTGATTACTGGCGCGTCCGGGCGCTGCGGCTCCGCGGACAACGCCACGATGGTACTGCCGGAGGCGGTCCGGTGGCCCGCCGGGACGCCCTGCGCCCCGTTCACCGGCTGGCCCACCAGCGACGGCACCCGCTCGCTGGCCAGCCACGCGTTCACCAGCCACAGCCACTGTTCCTGCCGCGGCAATCCGAGCCACTCAAGCTGCTCCGGCTGCGCCCAGGTGGACGAATCCACATCCAGGCGGATCAGGCCGGCAAGTCCGCACAGTTCCAGCAACAGCCCCACACGCGGCTGGTCAACCCGGAGCACCTCGCCCAGCCGCCGGGTCTCGCGCACGCCCACACCGCCGCTGCGCAGTGTAGCCAGAGGCTGGTCCCGCACCGAGTGCAGCAGCTCACCCACCAGCCGCAATGTTTCGGAGATGGCGCTCATGGCCGCGTTCCGCCGCAGCATCGCGGTGGTCCTGCCCAGCTCGGGGACGGGCGGCGAGAGGGCGAAGTCATTGATGATCACGCCGCCGCGCAGCGACAGGCCCACGCTGTGCGGCAGTTCGACATGGGCGGCGTCCAGCGGCACCAGCAGGCCGCGGGCCAGGAGCCAGTCGACAGGCCCGACGTCGGACGCTTCCGTCAGCACCGAAGCCTTGCGTTGCGCCTGGGGGACGGCACCCATGGCCCAGTTGCGGAACCTGGCGAGCAGCGCCGTCGTCCGTTCCGGTGCTCCGGCGAGGATGTCCCGGAGGGCCTCCGGCGAGGACGTCCAGTGCTGCAGCGCCAGGGCAGCTTCCATGGGGGTGGTGGCGTCCCGGATCGCTGTACCGCTGCGGTGCAGCTCGGAGACCAGCTGGACAGCCCGCTGCGCAAATGCGGGCTGGAGCCGGACAAGCTCCGTGTAGCTCCTGCCCAAGCCTGCAGGGTAAAGGCCCACCACGTCCTTCAGGCAGCCAACGGGGAGGTAGAAGCGCTGCTTCGCGGCGGAGGCCGGAGCCCCGTGCGGCGGCGGGACGCGGTGGACCAGGGCAAGCTCCTGCAGCGCGCCCAGGATCTGTTCAACCGTGGCGATCGTCGCGCCGGAGATCATCTTCCGCAGGCCGGCGGCGGAGGCGCTGTGCTCCGTGTCCGTGTTGGTGCAGAGGTGAAGGGTCTCAAGGACCTGCATCTGCGGCCGGTTGAGCCGTTCGAGGGCCCGCTGGACGCTGACCCGCGAACTGGCGCGGGCGGCCAGCGCCGGAAAGTCCGGAACTGCCGGCGAAATGAGGTCCGGCCGCGCGGCGAACAGCGCCCGCAACGAATCGTCGCTGCGTGCCTCCAGGTCCTTGCTGAGCGCGCGAATGAGGGACATCAGTCCAACGTTACCGCTGGTCAGTCTTTCCCGCCCGGCGACGCCCGGCAACACTGTCCAGGACTAAAAAGAGCATCAGGAGGAACGCCACCGGCAGGCCGTACAGCGCCGTATAGGTGACCCAGGCCGGCGCCACCGTACCGGCAAATGCAAACGCCATCACCGCTCCCACTGCTGCCAGGGAAAGCACGGCAATGACTGCGGCCCCGATCATGATGGGCCGCCGGTAACGCGAGGGAGTCATGGACGTAACGCTACCGCCCTGCCTGCACCGCAGGGTAACCGGGTGAACAGCGTTACCCGGCGCCTGCGAAAGCAGGATCTGGCCACCGGGCAGGATAACCTTGAAGCATACAGACCAACACGGTTCGTGGCTGCCATACCTTGAACCCGCACAACAATGCGGATGCGGTGGCGGCCGGCCGTGTGTCATGACAGCAGAACGAAGAAGGTTGATTACGTGCCTACCGGCAAGGTCAAGTGGTATGACAAGGACAAGGGCTTCGGGTTCCTCGCGGGCGAGGACGGCCAGGAAGTCTTCCTGCCCAAATCGTCGCTGCCCGAGGGCGTGACGGAGCTCAAGGCCGGCACCCGGGTGGAGTTCGGTGTGGCCGACGGCCGGAAGGGCGCCCAGGCCCTGGGCCTGCGGGTGCTGGACAAGACGCCGTCCATAGCCAAGGCGAAGCGCCCTGCCGCCCGTGATCTTGCGCCGCTGGTGCAGGATCTGGTGACAGTGCTGGACAACCTGTCCGGCACGCTGTCCAAGGGAAAGTATCCGGAAGGCAACAAGGGCAAGGCCATCGCGGCCGCGCTGCGTAAGGTTGCCGACGAGCTGGACGTTTAGGCATCCATGACCCCGGAAGCTGAACAGCCGGAGGCACAGGAAACATCCGGTTCCGCCCCTGCTCCCGCTGCGGCGCCGTCTGTGGCAGCGCCCAAGAGTGTTGCCAGGCGCCCCGCCGGGGTGCCCGTCTGGCGGACCGGAAAGCCGGACGCCTTCCTTGCTGCTGCCGTGGATACGGCCCGCACGGCGCTGGAGGGCATCACCGCTGCGTCGTCCATCGGATTACATCTCGCCGCGAAGAGCGAGGGTGACCGGCTGGTGACGCACCTGTTCGAGTCGAAGCTGGCCGGCTACGTGGGTTGGCAGTGGTATGCCGTGCTGACGCGCAACTCCCGCTCAAAGGTGGTCACCGTGAGTGAGCTGGGCCTGCTGCCGTCAGAAGATTCGATCCTTGCCCCCGAGTGGGTGCCGTGGGCCGAGCGCGTGCGGCCTGAAGACGAGCAGCAGCTGGATGAGGAGTCCCAGGGGACGGACGACGCGCCACAGGAGGGTGACGTTGCCGGTGGCGATCCGGGGGATGCGGACGCGGACGCCGGCGGCATCACCGGCTCCGATGCTGCTGACGCTGATTACACTGACGCCGCCGCTGTCCCTGGGCCGGCGTCAGCGGACGACGGCGGCACGGACCAGGGCGTGGACGTCCCTTAGGCAGGGTCAAACAACGGCGCCGCCCCGGGCAGGACCCGGGGCGGCGCCGTCGTGCTTTGAGCGCTGACGCGCCGCGGGCTCTTACTTGCGCAGTTCGCCCACCACGAAATCGATGCTGGCGAGCAGTGCTGAGACATCGTCCGGCTCGATGGCAACGAAGGTGGCGATCCGCAGCTGGTTGCGGCCCAGCTTACGGTAAGGCTCCGTGTCCACCACGCCGTTGGCACGCAGCACCTTTGCCACGACGGCGGCGTCCACGGACTCGTCGAAGTCGATGGTGGCGATGACGTTCGAGCGCTCATCGGGGTTGGTGACAAACGGGGTCGCGAATTCGGAAGCTTCAGCCCACTGGTAGACGCGTCCGGCGGAGTCAGCCGTCCGTGCGGCGGCGAAGTCCAGGCCGCCGTTGGAGTTCAGCCACTGCACCTGGGCGTCAAGGGTCACCAGGGTGGTCAGCGACGGAGTGTTGTAGGTCTGGTTCAGCTTCGAGTTGTCGATGGCGGTCTGCAGGTCCAGGAAGTCCGGGATCCAGCGGCCGCTTTCCTTGACACGGGCAGCGCGCTCCAGCGCGGCGGGCGAGAACAGGCCAAGCCACAGGCCGCCGTCGGACGCGAAGTTCTTCTGCGGTGCGAAGTAGTACACATCGCTTTGGGCGACATCCACGTCAAGGCCGCCCGCCGCCGACGTCGCATCAACCAGGACCAGCGAGCCCTCGTCGGCGCCCGCCACCCGCTTGACGGGGGCGGCCACGCCGGTGGACGTCTCATTCTGGGGCCAGGCGTAGACGTCCACTCCTGCTTCCGCCCTGGGCTCGGGCCGGGTACCCGGTTCGGACTTGATGATCGAGGAGCCATCCAGGAACGGTGCCTTGTTGGTTGCGGCAGCAAACTTGGAACCGAACTCGCCGAAGGAGAGGTGCTGGGCCTTTTTCTCCACCAAACCAAAGCTGGCGACGTCCCAGAACGCGGTGGAACCGCCGACGCCCAAAACAACTTCATACCCTTCCGGGGCGCGGAAGAACTGTGCCAGGCCTTCACGGACCGAGCCCACGAGGTTTTTGACGGGGGCTTGCCGGTGGGAAGTGCCGAGGATGTTCCTGGATGCGGCGGACAGCGCATCAATCTGCTCCTGGCGGACCTTCGAGGGCCCGGCGCCGAACCGTCCGTCCCGGGGAAGGAGATCAGCGGGAATAGTGATGCTGGGTTCGCTCACAGGGGCTCCAATTTCGGCGTGGACACGGCTGGGTCCGGACGGGTATTCGGTAACTGGCGGGCAGCCTGCAACGGCTGCACCTGAGGCCGATCCCATTCTGCCTGAACAGCTCTTGACACGGGAACCGAACGCGTCATAGTCCAGCCTCTGAGACGCGGCCACACACCCGTTCCAACTATTCGGACTAAGTCAAAATAGGCTAAGCTAGCCAACGGACTACGTCGCAGTAAAAGGCGATGCGGTGGGACTACGCAAGGTACTGCGCTCGAGGAGCTGAGCTGGATGACGGATCTGATCGACACTACGGAGATGTACCTTCGGACCATCCTGGAACTTGAGGAAGAGAACATCATCGCCCTGCGCGCCCGCATAGCGGAGCGGCTGCGGCACTCCGGGCCCACCGTTTCCCAGACAATAGGCCGGATGGAGCGTGACGGCCTGGTTGTGGTGTCCGGTGACCGGCACCTGGAACTCACCGAAGTCGGGCGGAAGCGCGCCACCGAGGTGATGCGCAAGCACCGGCTGGCTGAGCGGCTCCTCGCGGACGTTATTGGACTCGACTGGGCGTACGTCCACGATGAGGCGTGCCGGTGGGAACACGTGATGAGCGAGCGGGTGGAACGGCGCATTTACGAGATGCTGGACCATCCCACCGAGTCCCCGTACGGCAACCCGATTCCGGGCCTTGCCGCGCTCGGCGGCGAGGTTCCCGTGGCCCCGGCCGACGCCGCCGTGAACCTCCTCGAGGCCATTAAGTCCTACGGCCCGGCTTCGGCGGTGACAGTCAGCCGGCTCGCCGAACCCATCCAGGTGGAACCGGAACTGCTGGCCCAGCTCGACGAGGGCGGCATCCGCCCCGGTGCGGCAGTGGCGCTGGAACGCGTGGGCGACTACATCTCTGTCCGCGTTGCGGGCATCGACGGCGCGCTGGAGCTTCCGCCCGAGGTGGCAGCGCACGTTTTCGTGACCGTCAGCTAGCTCTTTTCGCTCCCGCCTGATGTTGGTTACGCGAAGATAACGGAATTGTTACTTTGAGGGTTAAGCCCCTATAGTTGAACCAAGCGTTGATACTAAAGCGTTACCTGATCCGGAGCCGAGCTCTGCCAGCGGATCAGGAGCACGAGCACTAACTGGCAGAGGCGGGGGAACCACAAGCGGCAGACGGGGGACTGCCTTGGGGTGAAGTCCGTCAGCAGCAAGCCTCTTCCAGTGAAGGAATCCCTCCGGGAAATCTCTGTGCCGAAGCTTGCTTACGGCGGACCGGGTCTTTGAACTCTCTGACCCGAATCCGACAGCTAACTTCGCAGGCTTCCAGAGAGGAATCCTTCTTGTCCATGCAGACCTCCAGGGGGCGCCGCCGCGCGGCCGGCCCCGCTTCTGCCCCCCGTGTGGCCGAAGTCATTCACACGGAGCGCCCCCGCGATCTCCACCGTGATGCGCGGCGCCGCCGGGGTCCGTTCCGGCAGATTACCGAGTTCGCCTCCGCCAGCGGCATCGGCCAAAAGGCCGGCATCGCACTCGCCGCCACCGGCATGGTCCTCACCGTGACCGTTCCTGCCACCAGCCCGGTCATGGCCACCGAGGAATCCGGCATTGCGCCGGTTGCTGTCACCTCCATCACGCCCCAGCCGCAGATTTCCGCCGAAGCAGGGGCCCAGATCGACTTCAGCCGCTCTGCTGTAGTGACCCAGGCTGACCCGGACGGCAAACTCAAACAGCTCCTCAGCGCCCAGTCCGCAGGCGCCGTGTCCCGGGCCGCATCCGTGGGAAGTCTTGGTGCGCCGCTGGCCTCCATGACCACGGCATCACCCTTCGGTTACCGGATCAGCCCCATCACCGGCGGCTCCGGCGACTTTCACCGCGGCCAGGACTATGTGGCGCAGTGCGGCACCTCCGTCCTTGCTGCCGCAACCGGTACCGTGACTTTTGTGGGCTGGCACCAGTACGGCGGCGGAAACCGCGTGGTGATCGACCATGGGAACGGCCTGGAGACCACGTACAACCACCTGTCGTCCTTCAGCGTGACGGAAGGCCAGACTGTCTCCCGCGGTGACGTTGTGGCCCTCAGTGGAACCACCGGAGCCTCCACCGGCTGCCACCTGCACTTTGAGGTTCAGGTCAACGGCGAAGTGGTTGACCCGACCGGTTGGCTCTAGTCAAATGACGGCGAACTCTCGAATCGTTATGACTGCTCGTGACCTGAATGTGACATTCGAGGAAAACTGCTGTACCGTCTAACTCGCGTCAACTTTTCCGAAGTTGACGCTCTTGTGCGGATTGCCTAACTCTGCCACCGCTCAAGGTCCGTTCGCATTTCATCGTCTGGCAGGGGCGGGGGAACCAATTCTGGTCTTCGTTACGAAGGCCTTGGGGTTAAGTCGCAAAGCTTCCTTCGAAGCGGCGCGGCCGGGTGACTCCCATCCGAATCCGACAGCTCACCTCGCAGGCATTGGGAGAGGCTACCTTCGTGTCTTCACGCCATAGTTCTGCGCGCCACCGTGCGCAACCGGTTCGTACCAACCCCCTGGACGCAGTGTCCAGGGCTGTTAGTGCCCACGCCGGGACAGTAGGTCGCCAGGCTGCCGTTGTCGCAGCCGCTTCGGGACTTGTCCTGGGCATGGGACTGCCGGCCAACGCTGCAGACACCACCGCTGGTGTCTCCGCTTCCACCGAGTCCGGTCCCGCCACCGCCCTCGCCGTTACCGCGGCCCCCACTGCCACCGTTTCCTTCGAGCGCCCCGTGGTCACCACGGTTGCCGCTCCCGTCGTGGCGCCGGTGACGGCCCAGTCCACGGACAATGAGGACGAGGATACGAACACCGCCTCCAGCGCCTCCGCAGCTGCTGAGAAGGTTGTGGCCACCGCGGCGTCCGCAGCCACCTCCGGCCTCGCAGCCATCGCCTACACCGGCATTGGCAGCCCCTACGTCTGGGGCGGCACCAGCCCCACCTCCGGCTGGGACTGCTCGGGCTTCACCCAGTGGGTCTACGCGCAGGCCGGCATCAGCATCCCGCGCGTCAATGCCTGGACCGCCATGACCCCCACCTCCACCCCCCAGCCGGGTGACCTGGTCATGCAGAACGGCGGCGCTCACGTCGGCATCTACGTCGGCAACGGCATGATGATCAGCGCACTCAACCCTTCCCAGGGCACGCTGCTCCACTCCGTGGCTGCCACCGGCAGCTCCTCCTTCTACACCCTGGCTGGCTAATCAGTTCTTGGGGCTTCGGCCCCAGGAACTATTTCTTTGCCGCCACTTTCCGCTAAATCACAATCCCCGTTCGGGGCGCGCCGACGTACCCCCAAGATGCCGGCGCGTCCAAAACTCTCGGGCTGCCCACAGGCGCCGAGGAATTCGAAAGAGAGAACTGATGAGTACTCGTGCAACCGCACGGCACCGCGCCGAGGTCACCAAAACCAACTCCATCGCAATCATCGCCAAGGCTGTTGGCGATAACGCAGGAGGCGTAGGACGCCAGGCCGCGGTCATCGCCGCCGCCTCCGGCCTGGTCCTGACCAGCGGCATCGCAGCCAACGCTGCCGACGCCAACATCCAGCGCGAATCAGCCCCCGCCTCGGCCCTCGAAGTTGAATCCGCGATCGAAGCCCCGATTTCCGCGGCCTCCACGATCGCCATCACGTACGAAAAGCCCGCTGTGACCACCACACCGGCACCAGTCGTCGAACCCGAGCCGGAAGTTGTCGAGGAGGAGGCGCCCGCACCGGCCCCTGCAACGCAGACTGCTGCAGCGCCGAAGGTTACGGCCACGGTCTCGGCCGCTTCCGCTCCGGCCGCGCCCGCCTCCGCCAGCGGCAAGGGCGCAGCGATCCTGTCCGCAGCGTACGCCCAGCTTGGCGTGATGCAGGACTGCACCATGCTGGTCACCAACTCCCTCGCCGCCGTGGGCATCAACTTCCACGACTGGCCGGCAGGGTACCTGTCCCTGGGCCGCACGGTGAGCGCCGCTGAGGCCCAGCCGGGCGACCTGATTTACTACGCCGACGGCGGGGCCGGCATGGCCCACGTCGCTGTCTACGCAGGCAACGGCCAGGCCGTGCACGGCGGCTACAACGGCAACCAGACCGTTGTCTTCAGCGCCAACGTTGGTTCCGGCCCGGTCTTCATCCGCGTCAACTAACGCCCACGTACCCCGGCCGGAGGCCCCACCGGCCGGAGACGCAAGAGGAACCCTGCCAGACTGGCAGGGTTCCTCTTGCTTTAAGATCCGCAGGGGAGCTCTCCGGCGGCGCGGGAAGGCCCTCGGGTTGCCTCCGTCGCGTTGCGGGTTTGGGGACGCGGCGGAGGCTGTGATAGGGCGATTAGCTGATAGTGCACTTCTTTGTTTACTCTTGTGGTGTCGATCCATAGCCCGAACATGCCGAGGGCAGCCGGCCCTCGTGCCCCTGACGGGTGCGGCCGTGAAGAGGTACGTGCATGCGCACTCTCGTTCTGAATGCTGGATATGAACCGCTGGCGGTTGTGACCTTCCGCCGGGCACTGGTGCTTGTGCTCACGGGCAAGGCAAGCGTAGTGGCCGAAGGGGACGACCCCGTGGTGGGTCCCCAGGAGATACTGGGCCGGCCGTCGGTCATTCTCCTCAACCGCTACATCCGACCCAGGTACAACCAGGCCACGGCTGTGAGCCGCCGCGGAGTACTGCGGCGCGACGGGCACAAGTGCGCCTACTGCGGCAAGGCTGCCCACACGATTGACCACGTCCACCCGAAGTCCCGCGGCGGAGCCGATTCCTGGGAGAACCTGGTGGCCGCCTGCCTGCGCTGCAACAACACGAAAGGCGACCACACCCCGGCGGAGATGGGCTGGAAGCTGCGGTTTGAACCCGAGCCGCCGCGCGGCAGCATGTGGCAGATCAAGGAACTGGAAAAGCCCACACCGGCATGGGATCCGTTCCTGCTGCCGGAGCGCGCTGCCTAAGGATCGTCCCTGACGTCGGCGGATGACCCCGCCGGCTCCCGGGAATCGCTAGGCTGGAACGGTGGACCACGACGCACCGGAATATAACGCACTGATTCTTGCAGGTGGCCGGTCATCCAGGCTGGGCGGAGCGCCAAAGCAGTGCCTGGTCTTCCAGGGCTCCACCCTCCTGGAGCGTGCCCTTGCTGCGGCCTCGGGCGCCCGCCGCATCGTGGTGGTGGGGCCTGATGTAGCGCTCCTGCCGGAGGGTGTGCTCTCCTGCAGGGAACAGCCGGAGTTCTCCGGTCCCGCCGCCGGCATCGCTGCCGGTCTTGACGCCCTGGCCGGCGACGGGCACCAACCGGCGTACACCCTTGTCCTGGCGTGCGACATGCCGCTCGTAGCGGAGGCCGTGGAAGTCCTGAAAGCCGCGCTTGCAGGGCACGACGGGATGCCGGATGCGGTGATGGCGCGCAGCGCCGATGAAGCGTCGGGAGGCCGGCTCCAACCGCTCGCCGCGTTTTACCGCACAGCCGGGCTACAAAAAGCGGTTGGTGAGCTTGCGGCCAGGGGAGCCCTGGTCAACGGCTCAGTCCGTTCCCTCCTTGCTAGTCTTGACGTGCAGCTTGTCAGCGTCCCTGCTGAAACCACCGCAGATGTGGATAGTTGGGACGATGCCGCGGCACTCGGCATTGCCGCCGGGCGCCAGGGCGGGTTCCAGGGCCGGGGTAACCAAAGTTAAACGTGGGAGGCAGTTCATGAAAAGCCAGGATGAAACGCTGGACGAATGGTGCAGGTCCCTGCTCCAGGCTTATGAACTCGAAGACGTCCAGGTTGACATCAACGCCATCCTGGCCCTGGCCGGTGTGGCTGCGCACTCCGTTGTCCGCCCGGCAGCCCCGCTGACCACGTTCATTGCGGGGCTGGCCGCAGGACTGGCTTCCGGCCCGGGCAAAGCACCCGACGCCGCGTCCGTGGAGTCATTCCTCTCCATCGCCCGCTCGCTGGCAGCCGATTACGACTCTGAAGCCGCCGGGACTCCCGGCGAATGACCGAAGAAGTCCCGCCGGCAACCCGCCAATCCGAAGAGCAGGAAAAACACCACCACCTTGCCCACACCTGGCAGGAAGCCCGGGAGGCAGCCTTTGATGCAGCCACGCCGATCCCCGCCGGGCAGGTTGCACTCGAACTCGCGCTGGGCCGGCGCCTCGATGAGGATATTGTGGCGCTGCAGGACATGCCGCATTACGCCTCGTCAGCCATGGACGGCTGGGCAGTTAACGGAACGGGGCCCTGGATCCCGGTGGAGCCGGGGACCAGGCTGGCCCCGCACCAGGCCAGCCCCATCGTCACCGGCGGCCTGATCCCGCCCGGCGGCAAAGCCATCCTGCGCAGTGAAGCGGCGGTGCTCGGCACGGACGATGACGGTTTACCGTTGCTGACCACCGGCGGAACCGCACGGCCGGGGGAACCGCGGGCCGGCCAGCACATCCGGAAAGCGGGGGAGGAGGCAGCGGAAGGGGAAGTGCTGGTCAAAGCGGGCGTGGTGCTGAATCCGGCACACCTGGCGTTGGCCGCCCTGGCCGGATATGACGAACTGCGGGTCCAGGGCAAGCCCCTGGTGCGGCTCCTCCTGACCGGTTCCGAGGTGGTGGCGCACGGGATCCCGGTTCCCGGGAAGGTACGGGATACGTTCGGTCCGCAATTGCCGGCAGTGGTCTCCATGTTGGGCGGTATCCCGGGCGGACAGCAAAGGATCGGGGACTCTTATCCGGAATGGCTTGCCGCACTCGAGGACGTTGTTCCGGATGTTCCCGGAGCTCCGGACCTGCCCGCCGACGTCGTCATCACTACAGGTGGAACAGGCCGGTCCGGCACTGATCACCTGCGCCGGGCAGTGGCCGAACTGGGAGGCCGGCTTGTGATTGACGGAGTGGCCATGCGCCCCGGACACCCTGCCGTCCTGGCTGAACTGCCCGACGGCCGGTTTGTTGTGGGCCTTCCCGGCAATCCGCTGGCGGCCATGATGGCTCTTTGCACTATTGCGGCCCCGCTGCTCGCAGCTCTCGGCCACGGCACGATGCCCCCGGTCCGGGAGGTGCCCTCCGGAACGGTGATCGAACCCGATCCCGGCCGCACCCGCCTGATGCCGTTCCGCCTCCTGTACGGCATGGCGTCACCGGCGCAGCACGCCGGACCGGGCATGATGCGCGGACTGGCCGCCGCGGACGGCGTCATGGTTGTACCGCCGCATGGCGTGCAGCTGGGCGAGCCCGTCCCCGCCTTCGCCCTCCCCTGGGGCCCGCCCATACCCGAACCCGCCGATGCCGCAGCCAGGGCCAAACCGAAAAACGCCGGCCGGACTCCCCGGACGGGTGCCAGGAACGCTGCGGCCGGTCCGGTGGACTGGAGTGCACTCCTTGGTTGAAGCCGTCGCCCCGGTTGAGCGTGTCTCCTGTGGTTGCAATGATGGAACTATGAACAGGCGGGGTGGAACATGGGACGCGTGACGCAGCGCCGGAAGGTGCATAAATATCTGCTGGACGGCTCACCCAAGGCCCTGGAATTTCCGGTCCGGCACCGGGAGGACGTCCTGGCTGTCGAGGAGCCGCTGGAGATCAGGCTGGGCCGCATGTCCTTCTCCGTCACAATGCGCACTCCCGGCGACGACTTCGACCTGGTGGCCGGCTTCCTGGTCTCCGAGGGTGTCATATGGAGCCCTGACCAGCTTGTTTCCCTGCGGTTCTGCGCCGGCGAGGACGAGAACGGCGTCCAGACGTTCAACGTGGTGGAGGCCCAGTTGCGGCCGGACGTTCCCGTGCCGGACACGGGGCGCAACGTCTATACGTCCAGTTCCTGCGGTATCTGCGGGACGGATTCCATCGAGTCCGTCCGTAAATCCTCGCACTACAGCCCGGCGTCGGATCCGGTGACGGTGGACGCCCACGTCCTGACTTCGTTGCCCGCCCTGCTGCGGAAATCCCAGCGCGTCTTCGAGGACACCGGGGGAGTGCACGCTGCCGGGCTTTACAAGATTGACGACGACGGCGGCGTGCGGCTGCTCTGCCTGCGCGAGGACGTTGGGCGGCACAATGCCGTGGACAAGGTTGTGGGCTGGGCACTGCGTGAAGGCCTTCTTCCGCTGCGCGGCACGGTCCTGCAGGTTTCCGGAAGGGCGTCCTTTGAGCTGGTCCAAAAGGCGGCACTGGCAGGGATTCCCGTTCTGTCCGCCGTGAGCGCGCCGTCCAGCCTGGCTGTGGAGCTCGCTGAAGCGCGCGGGCTGACGCTGGCGGGATTCAACCGCGGCACGAGCATGAACGTCTATGCGGGTGAGGCCCGGATCATCCGGCCTGGGGTCCGGCAGCCGGTCGCCTGAAGCGCCCGGAAACGGTTCCGGATGTTGCCGAAAGGGGTTGGATAAGAGGCTACTAGCGGGTAGATTTATCCATCGAATGGACACGACGATCCATTTCTCACTCTAAAGAAGGCATACATTGCACGACGACCGCCGCATCACGGAAGTCCGCCTTGAGAGGTTCGTGCGCGAGCGCATCATTCCCGCCGTCTACAGCCGGACCCTTCCCCTTGCCTTGAGCAGCTGGGACGTGCCGGATGAACCCGTGCCTGTGCTGGAGGCGATGAGGCAGGAATTTTCGCCGCAGGAGCACGGTGCGCCGTGGGGAAAGCCGTGGGGAACCAAGTGGCTCCGCCTGCAGGGTGAGGTTCCTGAGTCGTGGGGCACGGAGCCCGACACCACTGTGGAAGTGGTGGTGGACCTCGGCTTCACTACCGAGACTCCCGGGTTCCAGTGCGAGGGCATCGCCTGGCGTCCTGACGGCACCATCATCAAAGCGGTTTCGCCGCGGAACCAGTACATCCCGCTGAAGCTGCTGGGCGGCGGCATGGCAGTGGATTTCTACGTGGAAGCTGCTGCCAACCCGGATGTTGCCCAGGGCTGGACCTTCGCCCCAACGCCCTACGGGGACAAGTCCACGGCCGGAACAGCGCCCCAGTACCGGCTGGGCACCATCGCCATCGCGGAACTGGACCAGAACGTATGGGAGCTCCAGCAGGACGTCTGGACCCTGGCGGGCCTGATGGAGCAGCTGCCGCTGGAACTTCCCCGCCGGCACGAGATCCTGCGGGCCCTGGAACGCATGATGGATGTGATGGATCCGGACGACGTTGCAGGTACAGCTGCCGCCGGCCGCGAAGCACTGGCCGGAGTCCTGGCCCGTCCTGCCTATGCATCCGCGCACCAGCTGGTGGCCACGGGGCATGCCCACATTGACTCCGCTTGGTTGTGGCCGATCCGGGAGACGATGCGCAAGTGTGCCCGGACCTTTTCCAACGTGGTGTCCCTGATGGACGAGAACCCGGACTTCGTCTTTTCCTGTTCGTCCGCGCAGCAGCTCGCCTGGATCAAGGAGTTCTACCCCGAGCTGTTCAGCAGGATCCGGGAAAAGGTGTGCTCCGGCCAATTCGTGCCCGTCGGCGGCATGTGGGTGGAATCCGACACCAACATGCCCGGCGGTGAAGCCATGGCCCGCCAGTTCGTGGAGGGCAAGGGCTTCTTCATCAAAGAGTTCGGCGTCGATTGCCGGGAGGCCTGGCTACCCGATTCGTTCGGCTACTCCGCGGCGCTCCCGCAGATCGTCAAGTCCGCGGGAAGCCGGTGGTTCCTCACCCAGAAGATCTCCTGGAACCAGACCAACAGGATGCCGCACCACACCTTCAACTGGGAGGGCATCGACGGCACCCGGCTCTTCACGCACTTCCCGCCGGTGGATACCTACAACTCCGAGCTCAGCGGCCGCGAGCTTGCCCACGCCGAGCGGAACTACCGCGACCACGGCCGCGGTACCGTCTCGCTGGTGCCTTTCGGGTACGGCGACGGCGGCGGCGGGCCCACCAGGGAGATGCTGGCTGCGGCAGCCAGGACAGCCGATCTCGAAGGTTCGCCCAAGGTCCGGATCGGATCTGCGGAGAGCTTCTTCGTGCAGGCCGAGCAGGACTACCCGGCGCTGCCCGTCTGGGTCGGGGAAATGTACCTGGAGCTCCACCGGGGAACCTACACCAGCCAGGCGCGGACTAAGAAGGGCAACCGGCGCAGCGAGCACCTGCTGCGTGAGGCCGAGCTGTGGTGTGCCACGGCAGCGGTTCGAACGGGCGGCACCTTCTCCTACCCGGCAGCCGAACTCAAGCGCCTGTGGCAGCTTGTCCTGCTCCAACAATTCCACGACATCCTCCCCGGCAGCTCCATCGCCTGGGTCCACAAGGACGCCGAGCGCAACTACCAGGCCATTGAAACGGCTTTGGAATCAATCATTGGCCAGGCGGCGGCCGCGTTCCTTGGCGAGGGGGACCGGCAGTTCCTCCTGAATGCCGCTCCGCATGCCCGGAACGACGTGCCGGCGCTCGCGGCAGCGGCGCCCGCTGCGTCTTCCCAGCCTGTCCGGGCCACCGCCGAGGCGGACGGCTACATCCTGGACAACGGGATTATCCGTGTGGTCGTCGGTTCGGACGGACTGATCGCCTCACTGCAGGACCATGCCAGCCGCCGCGAAGCCATCGCGCCCGGCCAGCGAGGCAACCTCCTGGAGCTGCACCGCGACACGCCTAACGAGTGGGACGCCTGGGATGTAGACGAGTTTTACCGGCGCTCCGTCACACCCCTGACAAGCGCCACTGCTGTACGCCTGGAGGAGCAGGACGGCGCCGCCGTCGTTATTGTGGACCGCCTCGCAGGAAGCTCGCCGGTGACCCAGCGTCTTGTTCTTGAGCGCGGCAGCCCCTCACTGGCCATCACGACTTCGGTGGATTGGCAGGAACGCGAGAAGCTGCTCAAGCTTGGGTTTGCCCTTGATATCCGCGCTGACCGGTCGGCCTCGGATACGCAGTTCGGCCACGTTTTCCGGCCCACGCACACCAATACCTCCTGGGAAGCGGCCAAGTTCGAAATTTGCGCCCACCGGTGGATCCACGTGGGCGAACCCGGCTACGGCGTTGCGGTTTCCAACGCGTCCACCTACGGTCACGATGTCACCAGGAACGTCAGGGAGTCCGACGGCGGGACGACCACCACGGTGCGCCTGTCCCTGCTGCGTGCCCCCAAGTTCCCGGACCCTGAAGCGGACCGCGGACTGCATGAGTTGACGGTCACCATCCGGCCTGGCGCCGATATCGGCGATGCTGTCCAGGAGGGGTACCGGACCAACCTGGCGCCCCGCCTCGTCCGTGGCGCTGCGCCGGCTGAACCACTGTTTGCAGTAACCAATGACGCGCTGGTGGTCGAGGCGGTAAAGCTTGCCGAAGACGGGTCCGGTGATGTCATTGTCCGGCTGTATGAGTCGCTTGGGCAGCGGTCGTGCGGACGGATCATCGCCAACTTCCCGGCGGGTGCCGTCCGTACCGTTGACCTGCTGGAACGCGACGTTCCGGCGCCGGGTGTAGAGCCGGCTGCCGACGGCGCCGACCTGCGGCTCCGTCCGTTCCAGCTGGTCACCCTCAGGTTCCCCCGCCGCTAAAACCTTGGGAATTCTGTCCAGCTATGTCGGCTTCCGCTGACCGGAAGCCGGCACAGCTGAACAAAGACTCCGGAGCGGGTGGAGTAGCCCGGGCTGCCCCGGCTACGGAAGGCTCCCAAGAAAAACAGCGTCAGTAAAACTGCCGTTAAATAGGCTGAGTGGGGGCGGTCCCCAACGGCCGCCACCACTCATCCCCCCAATGCGTGCAAAGGCCCCCGGAGCGGGCGGGCGTTCAAGAATTTATCCCCGTTCGTAAACGTGCCACGCTCCACCTTCACACATTCATGATTGTTTCACAATCTAATGAAATTGTGAAAGCAGCCGGGTTACTTTTCGGTAGATGTCTTTCTGGCAGCTGTATTCCTGCCGTTCCTCACCCTCGCCGTCCAGATCAGCGCCAGACCGATCATGAAGCAGAGCACGGCAGTGTAGTTGATGACGAACTCCAGGGAATCCCAGGATCTGGGAAAGACCGGGAACAGCAGGGAGAGCGTGATGGCTACTCCGCCGATCGCCAGCAGCCCGGCGGCCACCCGTATCAGGACGGGCAGCGTGCTCCGCACAGCGACGATCATCGCCGGCAGCAAGGCCAGGGAAACGAAGGCGGGGTACGCCCGCCCGGCCGCGCCATAGTATTCCACCAGAACCCCGTTGCGGGCGTTCATCCTTGCCGGACCTACCATCCCCGCGGAGGACCCGGCGGTGTCCATCATGAAGAACACAGCCACCATGGCCACGGAAATCACCAGCAGGACGCCCATGCCGGCCTTTCCGGTGATCAGCCGGTATGCGCCCTCGGCGCCAAAACCCCTGGTCACCTTTACGCCCAGAACGTAGATTGTGGCGAAAATGACAAAGCGGAGCAGCAGGTTGGCGAGATTGATCCCACCCAGTGCCTGGTCGATGGCCACGTAGGGCGCTTCGATGCTGAGCAGGATGGCGAGGGTCATCAGCGTGAAGATGTAGAACAGGGACCTGTTCTCACCCCGGAGCGCACTGGGTATGCGGGCAATGGCGATCAGTGCGCAGATAGCCAGTGTGGTCCATTGAAGGACTGCGATCATCCCAGGTTCTCCCAAATCTTCTCCGTTTGCGCCTGGTCCTGTTCCTGGCGCCGCAATACTTTACCCATAGCCTGCAGCCGATCCCCGGCCAGCGCTGTGAGATCACCGTCGGACAGGCCGTCCAGCGCGGACTGCCTGGCATCAGCGGGCCAGCCGGCCTCTTCTTCCGTCAGCAGCCCGGAGGCAACAAGGCCGTTCGCCAGCCCCACACCGGCCGCCCGGGATGTTGCGAGGGCCAGTTCTGCGGAGAGCCGGTTTGCCGTCAGCTGTGCCGAATAGTTTTGGGGTGCCACGCCGGTGGAGGCTGAGACGCGGTGCCGCACTTCGCCGTCGTCGATTGCATCCACCCAGTTCTTGACCGAGGTGGCGTGCGGCGCAGGGGTGAGCGCCGGTGGGCGTGCGGGGGAAGACTCACCGGGGCACATCGCCGGGCGGGCAAGCAAGGCCCGCATCAGGTCCTGCGTTGAGATCTGGCTGATCAGTTCACAGCGGGTGGGCGGCTGGAGCGGGCCTGCCAGCTCGCGGTACTCCTCAAAGTAGGACAGCGCCGTGAGGGGGTTTATGTTGTATGCGCGGGCGATGCTGACCACCGTGCTCACGGAGACTTTGCCCCTCACCAGTTGCTGCGCGAGCGTAGTCCGCTTGATCCCGGAGACCCTGCAGACATCTGCTGTGCTGGCATCAGGGGCGATGCCTTGCAGCCAGCGCTGGAACGCCTTGGCGGGAAGGGTCATGAAGTGCTCTCTGCAGAACGGTTGCTTGTGATGAGTTTAGCGCGCCGCGTTCCGCCCGATTTTACCGGCGGCATTGTTTCGACTATGCTTGATGGTCGAGCCCGTTGGTCCGAACACCCCCCAAGTCCGGACCAGCGGGTTCTTCTATGCCCGCACTCCGGCCACTTTGCCGCTCCTGCAGGCAACCCCGGCATATCCCGGCAGCAGCCGGGTCCGCACGGTGAAAGGATCGATCCATGACAGCAACACTGGTTGCCAAGGACCTCGCCGGCGGCCATGACCACCGGCAACTGTTTACCGGGCTTTCCCTGACCGTGGCCCCGGGCGACGTGGTAGGGGTGGTGGGTGCCAACGGTGCCGGCAAGACCACCCTGCTCCGGCTCCTCGCCGGCGCGGACCAGCCGCAGGAGGGCACTGTCAGCCTGGCACCGGCCGATGCGTTTGTGGGTTGGCTGCCCCAGGAACACGAACGGGTGCCCGGAGAAACGGTGGCAGCATACATCGCCCGCCGCACCGGTTGTGCACAGGCAACAGCGGACATGGAAGCCACGGCGGAGGCGCTGGGCAGCGGAGCCCCGGGCGCTGATGACGCCTACGCCCATGCCTTCGACCGCTGGATGGCCTCCGGCGCCGCCGACCTTGACGAACGCATCCCGGCGGTCCTGGCGGACCTGGGCCTGGACGCCGGTCCTGGCGCTCCCATGACCGGACTTTCCGGCGGCCAGGCTGCCAGGGCGGCCCTTGCCTCCCTGCTGCTCAGCCGCTTCGACATTGTGCTTTTGGATGAACCCACCAACGATCTCGACCTTGCCGGCCTGGCCCGCCTGGAGGATTTCGTCAAGGGGCTGCGCGGCGGCGTGGTCCTGGTCAGCCACGACCGCGAGTTCCTTGCCCGCTGCGTCACCACCGTGGTGGAACTGGACCAGGCGCAGAACGCCGTTGCGGTGTACGACGGCGGCTATGACGCCTACCTGGTGGAGCGCGTCGTTGCGCGGCGTCATGCACGCGAGAGGTACGAGGAGTTCGCTGCCACCAAGGCCGACCTCGTCTCCCGCGCACGGACACAGCGGGAATGGAGCTCGCAGGGCGTGCGGAATGCGATGCGGAAAAACCCGGACAATGACAAGATCCGGCGGGCCGCCAGCGCCGAGTCTTCGGAGAAACAGGCCCAAAAGGTCCGCCAGATGGAGTCCCGCATCGCCCGGCTCGAGGTGGTGGAGGAGCCGAGGAAGGAATGGCAGCTCCAGTTCTCCATCGGCAAGGCTCCCCGCTCCAGCTCCGTGGTTGCCACCTTGCGTGATGCCGTGGTGGAGCAGGGCAGCTTTACGCTGGGCCCGGTCAACCTGCAGCTGAATGCCGGGGAGCGGATTGGCATCACCGGACCCAACGGGGCGGGCAAATCAACATTGCTGCGCCTGCTCCTGGGCGTCACCGCGCCGGATTCCGGCAGCGCATCGATGGGCGCATCCGTAGCCGTGGGCGAGATCGACCAGGCACGGGCCCTGCTGGCCGGGCACCTGCCCCTCGCGGACGCCGTCGGAAATGTCCTGGCGGATCTGTCCCCGGCAGAGGTCCGCACCCTGCTTGCCAAGTTCGGTCTAAAGGCGGACCACACCGGACGGCCGGTTGATTCCCTCTCGCCGGGGGAACGCACCCGGGCCGCGCTGGCGCTGCTCCAGGCCCGGGGCGTGAACCTGCTGGTCCTGGATGAACCAACCAACCACCTCGACCTGCCGGCCATCGAACAGCTCGAAGAAGCGCTGGACAGCTACGACGGTGCACTGCTCCTGGTAACCCACGACCGAAGGCTGCTCGAGAACGTGCGCCTGGATGTACGTTGGAACGTGGACAACGGCGCGGTCACCGAACACCACCCAGCAGGCGGCGTATGAACCGGACAGCCGGACAGGGCAGAACTTCGAGCGCGGAGCTGGATCAATGAGCATGGGCCGGGTTGCCTGGAGCTCCCTTCACACCATCACCAGGGCAAAGAGCGGTACCAAACCGTTTTCCAGGGCCACCCTCAAGCGTGTCCTGGGGTTCGCCCGGCCGCACCGCGTGAAACTCCTCGCCTTCGTGGCACTGTCCGTGGCGCTGGCATTCCTGGCTGTGGCCACGCCGGTGCTGGCAGGGCAGGTGGTGGACGCCATCGTGGCGCGGGCAGGCGCCGATGAGGTGGTGCGGCTGGCGGCGCTGATCGCCGTCGTTGCCGTAGCTGAAGCAGGGCTGGGGATGGTCAACCGCTGGCTCTCCTCCACGATCGGCGAGGGCGTGATCCTTGACCTGCGCACCCGGGTCTTCGACCACGTGCAAAAGATGCCTATCGCCTTCTTCACGCGCACCCGGACCGGCGCCCTGGTCAGCCGCCTGAACAACGACGTCATCGGCGCGCAGTCGGCATTTGCCGGCACCCTTTCCGGGGTGGTCAGCAACGTGGTGGCCCTTGTCCTCACCCTTGCGGTCATGCTGGGCACCTCGTGGCAGGTGACGGTCCTGGCCATGGTCCTGCTGCCGGTGTTCCTGTTTCCCGCCCGGCGGATAGGTTCCCGGCTTGCGGGACTCCGGCGGGAAGCGGCCGAGCACAATGCAGCCATGGCCACCCAGATGACCGAGCGCTTTTCAGCCCCCGGTGCCACGCTGGTGAAGCTCTTTGGCAGGCCGGCGGAGGAGTCCCGCGAGTTCGCCCTCCGGGCAGGACGCGTCCGGGACATCGGAATCCGGACGGCGATGCTCCAGTTCACGTTCGTGACGGCGCTGACCCTGGTGTCCGCCCTCGCCCTGGCGCTGGTCTACGGCCTGGGCGGCTGGCTGGCCATCACAGGGCAGCTGGCAGCCGGTGACGTGGTGGTCCTGGCCCTGTTGCTCACCCGCCTCTACGCTCCACTCACCGCGCTGTCCAACGCCAGGGTGGAAATCATGAGCGCCCTGGTCAGCTTCGAGCGGGTGTTTGAAATCCTGGACCTCGAGCCCCTGATCCGGCAGAAGCCTGACGCCGTGCCGGTTCCGGCGGGACCGGTGTCCGTGGAGTTCGACGACGTCCGCTTCGCCTACCCCTCAGCGGACAAGGTCTCCCTGGCCTCGCTGGAGGAAGTGGCTACCCTGGATACGCGCGGCGGCGAGGAAGTCCTGCACGGCATCAGTTTCCGGGTCGAACCGGGACAGACGGTAGCCCTGGTGGGGTCGTCCGGTGCCGGCAAGTCGACCATCGCGCAGCTGCTGGCCCGGCTCTACGACGTAGATTCCGGTGCCATCCGGCTGGGCGGGTCCGTCCCCGGCACCGGCCTGGACCTTCGGGACGCGACATTCGATTCCTTGCGGGACACCCTGGGCATGGTTACCCAGGACGGCCACCTCTTCCACGAAACCATCGCCTCAAACCTCCGCCTGGCCAAGCCGGACGCCACAGAGGAGGACATGTGGGACGTCATCCGGCAGGCACGGCTGGAAACCATGATCCGGTCCCTGCCCGACGGGCTGGACACCGTGGTGGGGGAGCGCGGCTACCGGCTCTCGGGGGGAGAGCGGCAGCGGCTCACCATCGCCCGGCTCCTGATCGCGCATCCACGGGTGGTCATCCTCGACGAGGCCACGGCAGCGCTGGACTCCACGAACGAGGCCGCAGTGCAGGCGGCATTGGGAGCCGCGCTGGAGGGGCGGACCGCCGTCGTGATTGCCCACCGGCTGTCCACCATCCGCGCCGCTGACGCCATCCTGGTGGTGGAAGAGGGCAGTATTGTGGAGCGCGGAACCCACTCGGAACTCCTGGCCGCCGAGGGCCGTTACGCGGAGCTCTACAGGACCCAGTTCGCGGAGGCCAGTGCGGTGGCGCGTGAGGCCGTTCCGGAACTCTAAATGTCCGGGCCTCCGGAGCGGAGGCCGTGCGCGGCGTCCAGTTCGGGGAGGATGTGCTCTGTCAGAAGCGGGGCGAGGTCCTGAGGAAAGGCGCCGCTGCGGGCAAGTTCCGCAAGGTCCAGCCACCGGATCTCCGCGATCTCCGCCGACGGGTGCGCCTGCCAGGTACCGGGGGCGCGGAACACTGTGGCTTCGATGTCCGTGGCGGCCTCATTGGCGGCGTCGGCGATCCAGACGCCCATCAACTCCAGTTCCCGCGGATCGATGACAATGCCCACTTCCTCGGCCAGTTCCCGGGCGGCCGCCTGCACAGCCGTCTCGCCGGGTTCCGGCTTGCCGCCGGGGTGCATGAACATCCCGGTGCCGCGCTTGCGCACGGTCAGCAGTCGGCCTTCGGGGTCGAAGACGCAGACTGCTGACACCACGATGCGCGCCTTCATGCCGCACTCCTCGTTAGCCGCGAGGCCAGCAAGAGGTCCTTACGCGGTCCCGTCACATCCCAGCTGTAGCTGAAGCGGTCTGGGCCTTCTAGGATGTAGGCCACGCGGTAGGTATCGGGATCGCACCAGTGGTTGTCCCGGTTGGTTTCCGCCGCGAAACTCATCCGGTGGAAGGGACGCCCGTCGGGAAAGAACACGTCCAGGGCATCGGGCTGCCCCGAAGGCCGCAGCAGGTATTCCCGGGTGGCGGGACCGGTGAAGGAGGGCCAGCGCATGGTGCCCTCCTCGCGGAGGGCCACGCCGCCGTCGCCGTCCGGCACAAATAGTACGACGCCGGCAAAGGTTCCGCGGGTGCCGTCCGTCCGGTCCAGCAGGTCCCTTTCCAGGGTCCAGCGGCCGGCAGGCACCGGATCGTCTGCACCGGCGCCGAGGAGGTAGGCGCGGAGGTCGAACTGCGGGGGAGAAGCGCTCAAGTGCCCTCGATTGGATTCGAACCAACGACACCGGCTTTAGGAGAGCCGTGCTCTATCCACTGAGCTACGAGGGCGGGCATCCGGGAATCGGCAGGGCCGCTCCGGCCGGAGACCGTTACCAGCATACAAGGTGCGGGGCCGTACTACGCTCAAGGCATGAGTGCAGCACCGTCCGCCACCCCCGCGGTGGCTTTCATTCCGGACACCGCATCCACCCGGCAGTACATCGGAGCGTGGTCCGTGCTGAGTGTGCTGCAGTACTTTGCGGCCGAAGCGGCGGTGATCGGCGCCTGGGCAGGTCCGCGGGCATACGACCTGCGCACCGGCTACATCAGCGACCTCGGCGCCCTGTACTGCGGCATCCATGACGGCCGGGACGTCTGTTCTCCGCTGAACTGGCTGATGAACATCTCCTTCGTGGTCCAGGGGCTGGGCATGCTGCTGGGCGCGCTCCTGCTGGGCTCCGGCCTGCTGTGCGTCGCGGCGCGGGCTGGAGCCGGTGTTGAACCCAGACGGAGACCCTGGCTGGCCGCCGTCTGGGTACGCCTGCTCACGGGAACCGCCGGTGCCGGCACCGTGATTGTGGGGCTGGTGCCCGAGGACGTGGGCTCGGGCTGGCACTTCGCCGGCGCCGTGATGTACTTCCTCGCCGGGGCTGCCGCGTTGCTGGTGCTGGGCATCCTGTGGCTGCGGAAATCCCGGATGGCCTGGTTCATCCTTGTGTGCGGCGGCGTCTCGCTAACGGCGCTGGTGACGGGCGGCGTGACGGGGATGGACGTACCGGAACCGGGCACCCTGGAGCGCCTGATGGCCTACCCGGTGACGGTGGGCATGGCCACGGCCGGCCTGGTGATCGCACAGCGCGTGCACCGCCACCGGAAGCAGCTGCGGGCCGCGTCAGCCGGCGTCAGCCAGCCGCCCTTTTCCGCCGGGCGTTAAGCAGCACGGCTCCCGCTCCGGCCAGCAGGCTCAGGACCAAAAGGATCCAGCCTGCGACGGTGAGGCCGGACGCCAACGCCACCTGGCCGGCGTTGGGACCCTCGGAAGACATCATTCCGTCAATGGCACTGTTGCCCCACAGCCTGGCCACCACGAACAGCAGCGGCAGTACCCACAACGCCCGGCGGAGGACCTTCCGGGCAACGTTCGTTCCAATCAGCAGCAGCCACGTGAAGCCGAAAATAAGCGGAAAGAGCGTCCCGGCGGTTTTGTGGACGTAATTCAGCTGGCCGCGCGCGTCGGCGTCCATCGCTGCCTGGAGCTGGCCAATGTAGCCGGCATCGAAACCGCCGAAGAGTGAGTCCGGCATGGCAAGCCCGCCGGACAGCTGCGTGAGCTGGTTCAGGGTCAGCAGGTGCAGGTACCAGAACAGGAACAGGCTGGCCACCACGCCGGCGATCACAATGAGGTTGCTGTTGCTTTGTGCCTTCTCCGGCGTCCGGGCGGTGGTGGAATTGATGACCGGCGGCAGTTTGTGCTGCGGCACGGCTGCTTTCGCGCCGTGCTTCTTGATCCGCTGGGCAGGGGTTTTGGCCATGGCACCATTATTCCGCCCCATACACTGAAGCCATGACCATTGGCCGGCACAGCGCCGTTGAACTTGACCCCGCATTGGACGACCACCAGCTCGCGGCGGCCCTGGTCCGCGAAGCCGGGCAGTTGGCGCTCCTGATGCGGATGGCAGGGCTGCAGTCACAGCAGAAGACTTCCATCTCGGATGTGGTAACAGCCGCCGACCATGCCGCCGAGGCCTATGTCCTGGAGCAGCTGCAGCGCTGCCGCCCGGAGGACGGCGTCCTGGGCGAGGAAGGCGCGTCCATCCAGGGCACCAGCGGCCGGACCTGGGTGATCGACCCGGTGGACGGCACCTACAACTTCCTGCACGGCTCCACCTACTGGTGCTCGGCCATCGCCCTGAAGGACAGCTCCGACGTGCTGCTCGGCGCGATTTACCAGCCGGAGGAAAACAAGCTGTGGGTTGGTGGCCGCGACCATCCGGCTTCCCTCAACGGGGAACGGATCACCGTTTACCGGGACAACAGGGGCGGGCGGAACGCCACCGCCGTTGCCGAGCTGGGCGCCGCCACCTACATCCATCCCACCTGGCTGATGGACCCGTTGTGCGCCATGCCGTGGCATGCGGCAGCAACGTCCGCAGCCGCACTGCGCATGCTCGGTTCGGGGTCATGCGACCTCGGCCGGGTAGCGGACGGGCAGCTTGGCTGCTGGTTCCAGCACAGCTGCCCCGAATGGGACTGGCTGCCCGGCAAGGCAATTGTCCGGGCCGCTGGTGGCGCCGTTGATACAGTCCGGGTGAACGGGCTGGAATGGTTTATGGCAGGAGGCACGACGGCGGTGCGTGAGCTGCGTGCGGCACTCGAGTCCGGATCGGTTGCCTAGGAAATTTTCCGCCGCCACGCGAGGTGCTGCGTGGCGTAATCCACAGGCCGCACGTGCCTGTCGGTCCCACCGCCTAAACTTGTAGGCATCATGGATATGTTGTTTGACCCGTACTCCGACGGACCGTTCAAGGCTGCTCCCGCGTCGGCCGCCCGTGCAAAGGCGGGTTTTGACGCCGTGGCCACCGCGGCCGGCCCGGGCGGCAGCACTCCATCCGAAACCAAGGCGGACAGCCGGACTGGCAGCCGGAACGAGGGGCATGCACACGCCGCCGCCCAGCCTGAAGGGCAGCGCTACCAGGGGCGGGGGCCGGACGCCTCCCAGCTCCTCGAAGGGCTCAACCCGCAGCAGGAGGAAGCGGTCAGACATGCCGGGTCCGCACTGCTGATCGTGGCCGGTGCGGGGTCAGGCAAGACCCGCGTGCTCAGTAACAGGATCGCCTACCTGATAGCTACAGGCAGGGCGCACCACGGCGAGATCCTGGCCATCACGTTCACCAACAAGGCCGCTGCGGAAATGCGGGAGCGGATCGAGGCGCTGGTGGGCGGCCGGGCCAAGATCATGTGGATTTCCACCTTCCACTCGTCCTGCGTGCGGATCCTGCGCCAGGAGGCCGCCAACGTCGGGCTGAAATCCAACTTCTCCATTTACGATTCGGCGGACTCGCTCCGGCTCGTCACCCAGGTGTCCAAAGCCCTGGACCTCGACCCCAAGAAGTTCGCGCCCAAGTCCATCCAGCACAAGATTTCCGCGCTGAAGAACGAACTCATCGACGCTGATTCCTTCGCATCCGCGGCGAACTACAACGATCCTTTCGAACAGGCTGTTGCAGACGTGTACAAGGGCTACACGCAGCGGCTCCGCCAGGCCAATGCCATGGACTTTGACGACCTCATCGCCGAGACCGTCTACATGTTCCGCGCTTTCCCGGCGCTGGCCGAATCCTACCGGCGCCGGTTCCGGCACGTCCTGGTGGACGAATACCAGGACACCAACCACGCCCAGTACGCCCTGGTCCGCGAGATCGTGGGGGAGGGGCCGGGAGCCTCCGAGCTCACTGTGGTGGGCGACTCTGACCAGTCCATCTACGCCTTCCGCGGCGCGGACATCCGCAACATCGTGGAATTTGAAAAGGATTACCCCGAGGCACGGACCATCAAGCTCGAGCAGAACTACCGCTCCACGCAGAACATCCTTAGCGCCGCCAACTCGGTCATCTCCCGCAACCCCAACCGGCCCGAGAAGCGGCTCTGGACCGCAGAGGGCGAAGGCCACAAGATCATCGGCTACGTGGGTGAAAACGAGCACGACGAAGCCCAGTTCATTGCCAAGGAAATCGACCGGCTCCAGGACGAGGACAACCTCCGCCCGGGCGACGTCGCCATCTTTTACCGCACCAACGCCCAGTCGCGCTCCATCGAGGACGTGCTGGTCCGGGTGGGCCTGCCATACAAGGTGGTGGGCGGCACCCGCTTCTACGAGCGCAAGGAAATCAAGGACGCCCTGGCTTACCTCCGGGTCCTGGTGAACCCGGACGACGACGTTAACCTCCGCAGGGTCCTCAATGAACCAAAGCGCGGCATCGGCGACCGCGCTGAAGGAGCCGTTGCGGCCCTCGCGCAGCGGGAACGGATCTCCTTCATGGCCGCCGCCCGCCGTGCCGAGCAGGCGCCCGGAATGGCCACCCGCTCCGTCAACGCGGTCCTCGGATTCGTGAAGCTGCTGGACGATCTGGCGGAGGTGGCGGTCGGCTCCGGCGCTGCAGCCGCCCTAGAAGCAGTGCTGGAACAAACCGGGTACCTTGCAGCGCTGCGCGCCAGCACGGATCCCCAGGACGAAAGCCGCGTGGAAAACCTCGCGGAACTTGTGGCCGTCGTCCGGGAATACGAACGCGACAACCCCGAAGGGTCGCTCGAAGCATTCCTCGAGCAGGTGTCCCTCGTGGCCGACGCCGACCAGATTCCCGACGCACCGGGCGCCGACGTCGACGCCGCAGTCGCCGAGGCGAAGCGGCTGGGCGTGGTCACCCTGATGACTCTGCACACCGCAAAGGGGCTGGAATTTCCCGTGGTGTTCCTGACTGGAATGGAGCACGGGCTCTTCCCGCACCAGCGTTCCGCCACGGACCCCAAGGAACTTGCTGAGGAACGCCGGCTTGCCTATGTGGGCCTCACCCGCGCCCGCAAGCGGCTGTACGTCACGCGCTCGGAGGTCCGCAGCATGTGGGGCCAGAGCCAGTACAACCCCGCCAGCCAGTTCCTGGAGGAGATCCCGGCAGAACTGATGGAATGGAAGCGGGAAGGCACCAGCAGGCAGGCGGCCTGGGGGAGCAGCAGCGGCTCCATTGGATCCGGCCGTTACAGCGGATCGTTCTGGGGCGCCGGGACGGCCCGTGGCTCCGCCGCGGGCTTCGACGCCGACGTTCCCGCGGTCATCGCCCGGAACCGGGTACAGCCGCAGAAGGAGATCATCGCGGTCAGCGTGGGGGACAAGGTCAACCACACCAGCTTCGGCAACGGCACTGTCATCGGTTTGGAAGGCGCCGGGGACAAAACTGTTGCCAAGGTCAAGTTCGACGCCGGCGAAAAGCGCCTGCTGCTGCGCTACGCACCGCTCACCAAACTCGACGCCTAGGTAAACATAAGCGGTGGATAAATCTTGCCCGGGTTCCGCCGCAGGGCTAGAGTTCAGGAACTTTCGCAGCTGAGCCAAAAGCACGGAGCGGACCATGCGCATCCTTTTTGCGAGCCAGGCCATCGACGGACACTTCAATCCCATGACCGGCGTCGCCATGCGGTTGAAGGAGCGCGGCCACGACGTGCGCTGGTACACGGGCCGGGTGTTTGCCGGCAAGCTGCAGGACCTTGGAATTCCCCTGTGCCCCTTCAAACGCGCCGTGGAGCATCGGGCGGACAACCTCTTTGAGCTCTATCCTGAACGCGCAAAGCTTAAGGGACCGTGGGCGATCGGCTTCGACGGCGAGAAGATCTTCGCGAGCAACATCAGCAATTTTTTTGAGGATCTTCGCGAACTCGACGAGGACTTTGCTTTCGACGTGCTCGTGGCGGACAGTTCCATGTTCATCCAGCGCCTGGTGATGCACTTGATGGGAACAACGGTCGTGAGTTTTGTGGTCATTCCGAATATGGAGAGCGACCCGCTGGTTCCACCGCTGTTCTTCGGTTTCCTGCCGGCGCGCAACCCGGTTGAAAGGGCCTGGCAGGGCATGGCGGGTATTATATCGGACAAGGTGATCCTGCGCGCCGCCAGCCAAAGCTACCGGCGGCAGCACGCCGTTTATGGGCAGGAAGTACCGAAAGGGGGAAGGCTGACCGACGAGCCATACCGGTGCTCTGACGCGGTCATCCAGACCGGCACCATGTCGCTGGATTTTCCACGGCGCAACAATAATCCCAAGGTCCACTACGTCGGCGCGCTCCTGCCTTACCGCCTGCCGGGCGGGACTGCCGGCGAACCACCGCCGGAGGGATACGCCAGCACCATCGCGGTAACCCAGGGCACGGTGGACAACGCGGACCAGGACAAACTCATCCGTCCAGCCCTGGAAGCCCTGAAAGACATGGAGGGCGCCCTGATCATGGTGGCGACTGGCGGAAGGGGGACCGAGGAACTTCGCGAACGCTACCGGCAGCCCCACATCCAGATTCGCGACTACCTGGATTTTGGTTCTTTGTTTGAAACCACCGACGTCTTCGTCACCAACGGAGGGTTTGGGGGAGTCCAGCTTGCCCTCTCGAAGGGGGTCCCGTTGGTGGTTTCCGGAGTCAATGAAGGCAAGAACGACGTCAACGCCCGAGTGGAATTTGCTGGCATGGGAATCAACCTCCGCACTGATGCTCCGTCACCGGACAAGATCCGCGCCGCTGTCCGGACCATCCTTTCCGACCCTTCCTGGCGGCACCGCGCCAGTCAGATACGGGATCACTTTGCTGCCCAAGATCCGCCCGGGGCTGCGGCCGACGTCATCGAGAAGGCGCGCCCGGACAGGGCCGGGTGACGCCGCGGGCATAATGGAGCCCATGCGACGAACTGTACGGGGGAGGATTTTGCCAACGGCACGGATGTCCTTTCCTTTGTCACCGAGGGCCGGGCGGTGGTTTGCTCCCTCACTTCAGCACGCGGGGAACACCTGAACCTCCCGTATGAGGCGAACAGCTTCAGCGACGCAGCGAACAACAAGCTGGCCAGCGTTCCCGTAGCCCATTGCCAGCTCGGCACCTACCCCGAGCCATCCGCCTGGGACGTCAAGGACGACTGTGCTGGCACGAACCTTGGTTATCTGGGCGGCGTCGCCCTGCTGACGCCGGACAATGCCACGTACGGCGGCTGCCGGTCCGGCGTCACGGAAATGGAAGCAACGTTCGGCCCCGCCGGAAGCAAAGCAGGTCCAATCTCCGAGCTGCCCGTTTTGAGAGACGGTCAAAACCTCGAACGCAACGGCTTGAGGTGTTCGGCCTACAACGGTGGGGTGGCGTGCGGAAACCTCTCTGCAGGCGTCGCATTCTTCGTCTCGCCGGAACGTTACGAACTGCTCCACGGGCAGGCCGGGAGCGCAGCGACGGCCCCGGGGGAAGTCCCAAAAACCCCGTAAATCCGCGGTTTTTCTACGCCTCATAGAATAGTGTCGTTACTCACATAAGCGGTAGTCTGGGACGGGCCGGTCCCCACAAAGGACTAAAGTTCCCAGAGGAGCATCACGCCGCGTGGCTCGTTTCCAGACAGGCCGCCGGGGGTGCAATCCGCAGCCCGGTCATCGTCTTCGATGGTGTCCGACTGTACAGAAACTACTTCGACGTAGAAGGACACTAAACCGTGGACCTGTTTGAATATCAGGCGCGCGATATGTTCGAAAAGCACGGCGTTCCCGTGCTCGCCGGCATCGTGGCGCACACCCCTGAAGAAGCAAAGGCTGCTGCCGACAAGATCGGCGGAGTCACCGTCGTCAAGGCACAGGTGAAGATCGGCGGCCGCGGTAAGGCCGGCGGTGTCAAGGTTGCCAAGTCCGCTGATGAAGCCCTTGAGCACGCCACCAACATCCTGGGCATGGACATCAAGGGCCACACGGTCAACAAGGTCATGATCGCGCAGGGCGCGGACATCGCCGAGGAATACTACTTCTCCGTCCTGCTGGACCGAGCCAACCGCAACTACCTGGCCATGTGCTCGGTCGAGGGCGGTATGGAGATCGAGCAGCTCGCCGTCGAACGCCCCGAAGCCCTCGCCAAGGTCGCCATCGACCCCGCTGTCGGCATCGACCAGGCCAAGGCCGACGAAATTGTTGCCGCCGCCGGTTTTGCCGAGGAACTTCGCGGCAAGGTGGCCAGCGTCATCCTCAAGCTGTGGGACGTCTTCAAGAAGGAAGACGCCACCCTGGTGGAGGTCAACCCGCTGGTCAAGACTGGTTCCGGCGACATCCTTGCCCTGGACGGCAAGGTCTCCCTGGATGAGAACGCCGGCTTCCGCCACGTGCACCACGCAGAGCTTGAGGACAAGGAAGCGGCCAACCCGCTGGAGTCCAAGGCCAAGGAACTGGACCTGAACTACGTCAAGCTCGACGGCGAGGTTGGCGTGATCGGCAACGGCGCCGGTCTGGTCATGTCCACCCTGGACGTCGTGGCCTACGCCGGCGAGAACCACGGCAGCGTTAAGCCCGCCAACTTCCTGGACATCGGCGGTGGTGCCTCGGCAGAGGTCATGGCCAACGGCCTGTCCATCATCCTCGGCGACGAGCAGGTCAAGAGCGTGTTCGTCAACGTCTTTGGTGGCATCACCGCATGTGACGCGGTCGCCAAGGGCATCGTTGGAGCCCTCGCTGAACTCGGCAAGGAAGCCAACAAGCCCCTCGTTGTCCGCCTCGACGGCAACAACGTCGAAGAAGGCCGCCGCATCCTCACCGAAGCCAACCACCCGCTGGTGACCCTGGCCGCCACCATGGACGAGGGCGCCGACAAGGCCGCCGAGCTCGCCAACGCCGCCCGCTGATCGAGCCCGCCGAGATCTAGGAAAAGAATCATGTCTATCTACCTCAATAAGGACTCCAGGGTCATCGTCCAGGGCATCACCGGCGGTGAAGGCACCAAGCACACCGCCCTGATGCTCAAGGCCGGCACCAACATCGTCGGCGGTGTCAATGCCCGCAAGGCCGGCACCACGGTCCTGCACGGCGCCAAGGAAATCACCGTTTACGGCACCGTCAAGGAAGCCATGGCCGAGACCGGTGCGGACGTCTCCATCGTCTTCGTTCCGCCGGCCTTCACCAAGGCCGCCGTCGTGGAGGCTATCGAAGCCGGCATCGGCCTCGTTGTTGTCATCACCGAAGGCGTTCCGGTCCAGGACTCCGCCGAATTCTGGGCACTGGCCCAGTCCAAGGTGGACGCCGACGGCAAGCAGGTCACCCGCATCATCGGGCCAAACTGCCCCGGCATCATCACCCCGGGCGAGTCCCTGGTGGGCATCACGCCCGCCACCATCACGGGCAAGGGTCCCATCGGCCTGGTCTCCAAGTCGGGCACCCTGACCTACCAGATGATGTACGAGCTGCGGGACCTTGGCTTCTCCACCGCCATCGGCATCGGCGGCGACCCCATCATCGGCACCACCCACATCGACGCCCTGGCCGCGTTCGAGGCCGACCCCGAGACCAAGGCAATTGTGATGATCGGCGAGATCGGTGGTGACGCCGAAGAGCGTGCCGCCGACTTCATTAAGGCCAACGTCACCAAGCCGGTTGTCGGCTACGTGGCCGGCTTCACCGCGCCGGAAGGCAAGACCATGGGCCACGCCGGCGCCATCGTGTCCGGTTCGGCCGGTACGGCACAGGCCAAGAAGGAAGCCCTCGAGGCAGCCGGAGTCAAGGTGGGCAAGACGCCATCCGAGACCGCTAAGCTGCTGCGCGAGGTCTACGCAGCCCTTTAGCACTGCAGGAAGCGGCACCGCCTGCTGTTCCTTGGGACGGCACGCGGTGCCGCTTTGCTTTAAGTACGACGACGGCGGGAGGCGGCCCGACTGGGTGGCACTTAGCGTCGTAAAATCGCAGGTTCACGACGTTAAGTGCCAGTTACCTGGGCTGGGCCCTGAGTCCTAGACCATGGCGCTGCTCAGCAGCTCGTCCAGCCGCTCGTAGCCTTCGCTCATGCCGCCCTCCATTCCGGACTGGGCCATACCGTCCCGGGCTTCCTGGCTGGGGTAGACGGAGTGGCCGCGGAGGCGCGTCCTGCCGTTCCCAAGGTCCTCGAATGTCATGAACTCCAGGCTGACCACGTCCGGGTATCCGCCGAATTCGAAGGTCTGAATGGCAAACTCGTTTTCACGGACGGTGTGGAAGATGCCCTTGAACTCGTATGGAACACCTTCAGGACCGGTGTGCAGATAGCTGTAGCTGCCGCCCGTCCGGAAATCGTAGTGGTCGATCTCCATCTTGTACCCGCGCGGGCCCAGCCACTGGACGATCAGGTCCGGTTCCTTATGGGCCCGGAAAACATCCGCGACAGGAAAATCGAACTCACGCTCGTAGTCGATAAAAGGAACGCCTTCGGGAACGCTGAGTTTCAGGGGATTGCTCATGGTGACTCCTTCTTGGTTAGTCGCCGCTGGGATCGGCGTTTGACCTGAGTAAGGCGTCGAGGCTGCGGAATTGACCTTCGCGGACCAGCCTGTACTGGTCGATCCACGCGGTCAGCGCCTCAAGCCGCGCCGGATTAAGGTGTACGGGCCTGCGTTGGGCCTCCCTGGTGCGTGTTACCAGTTCCGCCTGCTCGAGCACCTGGATGTGTTTGGAGACAGCCTGCTTGCTGATCTCAAACGGTTCAGCCAATTCATTCACTGTGGCCGGACCCCGGCTAAGCCGGGCAATGATGCTCCGCCGCACGGGGTCTGCCAAGGCCATAAAGGCCAAGTCCAGTGCCTCGCTGTTGGAAATCATGACGGCCTCGTTAATCAACCTATCGCTTTATCAACCTGTCGATTGTTTAAAAGTACGCCTGTGCTGGTTCAACCGCAATGCATTCTGGTTATGGCCGGGAACAGCGGGACCACGAGCTTCTTGCCGCCTAGGTCCGGGCGAGGAGCCGGGGCAAAGCATCCACCAGAGGTGCCAGTTCAGGGATGTTCCGAGCCTCGGCCAGGGCCCGTTCCAGCGTGGCGTCGTGAACCGGCCGGGCCTCCACGAGCAGCCTGATGCCGCTTTGGGTGAGCTCCGTGTAAATGCCGCGCCGATCGTCGTCGCACAGGATCCTGGTCAGGAGCCCGCGGTCCTCCAGCCGGTTCACCAGGCGGGTTGTGGCGCTGGGGCTGAGGGCGGAGGCCCGGGCGAGCTGCTGCATGCGCATGTGCCAGCCGTCCTGGCGGCTCAAAGCGTCCAGCACCGTATACTCCACGACAGACAGCTTGAACTCTGCCTGCAGGGACCGCTCAAGCTCTCCTTCAATCAATCCGTGCAGGGCCGCCAGGGTGCGCCAGCCTTGCGCGCGGACTTCGATGGCGTCGTCCTTGATACCCATGAATGCTCCTTTCGCGGAACGCGGCCTCTAGGAAGAGTGGACCGCGTGACCGGGCATAAAATAGTTGCTTGCGCGGCATACTTGCATGTGCAACAATAAATCCCGCGCCTGCAACTATTTTAGGCGGCTTTTCCAGCCGCGTACAGCTGACGCCTAGACCTGACACCCACAGCTCAAAAGGAGCATTGCCATGCCTGTTGGCCTGATAGCCCTCGCCCTTGGCGGGTTTGGAATCGGACTCACCGAATTCGTTATCGCCGGTCTTCTCCCTGATGTGGCAGCCGACTTTGGTGTCAGTGAGGCATCGGCCGGATGGTTCATCTCCGGCTACGCCCTTGCCGTGGTGGTTGGCGCGCTCGGGCTGACGGCGGCCGTGACCCGGCTGGAACGCAAACCCGTGCTCGCCGGCCTGCTGGTCCTCTTCATTGCCGGCAACCTTCTGTCCGCGACGGCGGCGGATTACTGGCCGATGATGCTCGGCCGTATCATCGCCGCCCTCTCCCATGGTGCCTTCTTCGGCATCGGGGCGGTGGTGGCGGCCGGAATGGTTCCGCCCAGCAAGAAGGCCGGCGCCATCGCGCTGATGTTCACCGGGCTCACGGCAGCAAATGTCCTCGGTGTTCCGTTTGGCACGCTGCTCGGCCAGGCCGCCGGATGGCGGGCCACGTTCTGGGCCATCACGGCCATCGGTGTTGCTGCGCTCGTGGGAATCCTCGCACTGGTGCCCAGGTCCGCAGGTGAAACTGAGAAGGCAGGAAGCCTGCGCTCGGAGCTGACCGCGTTCCGCTCGGGCCAGGTGTGGCTGTCCATCGTGGTCACTATCCTGGGCTTCGGCGGCATGTTTGGCGCGTTCACCTACATTGCCTACACGCTCACGGAGGTCTCCGGCTTCGCCGCCTCCACCGTCCCGTGGCTGCTCATCGTCTTCGGCATCGGACTCTTTGCCGGCAACACCCTGGGCGGTAAGGCGGCAGACCGGAACGTGGACCGGACGCTCCTGGTGGTCCTTGCCGTCCTGGCCGTGGTCCTCGTGGCCTTCGCGGTGACAGCCGGGAACCAGATCCTGACCGTTATCTCCCTTGTCCTGATGGGCGGCTTCGGGTTCGCCACCGTACCGGGTTTGCAGATGCGCGTCATGAAGTACGCCCCGGAGGCGCCCACGCTTGCATCCGGCGCCAACATCGGTGCCTTCAACGTGGGAAACGCGCTGGGCGCCTGGCTGGGCGGGGTCACCATCACGGCGGGCCAGGGCTACACCTCACCCATCTGGGCCGGCGCGGCCATCACGCTGCTGGGCCTGGCGGTCATGGCGTACGCGGCTGCGGCTGCCAGGCAGAGTGCCGCCCGCACGGAAGTGCAGGCAGAAGCGCCGGTGGAGGCAGCGGACGCCCTGCGTCTCTGAGTTTGTATCCAGCTGTGCAGCCGGCGGCGCAGAACCGCGGAGGGGACGACGGCGGGTGGCTAGGCTAGGTGCATGACCAACCTCGGCCCCACACCCCGCAGCCTCGAGGTCCAGGACCTGCAGGCCTTCGACAGCCTGGTGGCGGCCGGCGCGGTGCACCTGGAAGGCTGGCACGCGCAGTCCCTGGACCTGCGGGGCAGATCCGCCGCCCTGGGAAGCCTGGACGTGGAAGGCGCCATCTTCCTGGGCTGCACCTTTGATGAAGGCATGGAAACCAGCCTCCGCAGCCGCGGCGCGCTGATCTTTCCCCGGCTTGAGACGGTCCCCTTCAACCCCTACCGTTCCAGGCTGTACTCGCCGGCCGAACTCTATGATGGGCTGGCCGGCAAGCCGTACGAGGAACTCCCGGACGCCCGCATCTACCAGTGGAGCATCCAGCCCGGGCAGCGGCACCGCCTTGACGCCACGCTGGCCTCCGCACTCCACGATCATGCCATCGGCGATGCCCTGGACGGACTGCTCCTGTCCCGTCCCTGGACGGGGAAGGCCGTGGTAGGCGTCATGGGCGGCCACGCGGCGCAGCGGGGGACAGAAAGCTACGCCCAGGCCGCACAGCTGGGAAGGCTGCTGGCCCGCAACGGCTTTGCCGTGGCGACTGGCGGGGGACCGGGCGCCATGGAAGCAGCCAACCTGGGGGCATACCTCAGCCAGGCGGACGACGGCGTCCTGCAGGCCGCGCTGGACATGCTCGCCTCTGTCCCTGGCTTCCGTCCCTCCGTGTCAGCGTGGGCACGTGCGGCCGCCGCCGTCGTCGAACGCTTTCCGGACGGGACGCCCTCGCTGGGCATCCCCACCTGGTTCTACGGACATGAACCGCCCAACTACTTCGCTACAGCCATCGCCAAATACTTTGCCAACGCGATCCGCGAGGCCATCCTGCTGGAACTGTGCCAGGGCGGCATCGTTTTCCTGCCCGGCGCGGCAGGCACCGTCCAGGAGATCTTCCAGGACGCCTGCGAAAACTACTACGGCGCCAGGGAAAAGGTCACGCCCATGGTGCTGGTGGGCCGCCGGCATTGGGAACACGACTACCCCGCCTGGCCGCTGCTGCACACCATGGCAGCGGGACGGGATATGGCGGAGCGGATCTTCCTGGTGGATACGGTGGACGAAGCCGTGGCGGTACTGCAGGGTTGACCGGTTCCTTCCCGCTCAGAGGTCCTTCCGGCACTGGGCCTTGCTTAACTCGTACAGGCCGTTCAGGTCGCCGTCGGCCAGCCCCTCCGGCAGCCCGATCTCCGGGTACATCAGCTGCCGCGGGTCCTCCACGTGGTCCAGGCCCATCACGTGGCTGAGCTCGTGCAGGATCACGGCCCTGGCGTAGAGATGGCCGTCCGGGTTGGCCAGCTCGTTGGCGATCTGCGGGGCGTCCAGGTCCAGGCCGCCGGTCACAAAGGTCTTGGGGCCATCACCGTAACTGAAATGGGTGCTGCCGCCGGTACCAATGACTTTCCCCTTGAGCTGGGGCGCCACCTCGGGCGTGGTCCAGGCGATGAGCAGGGGCGCCCAGCGCTCGCCGTAGGCGTCCGGCTGGTACGGCGGGCGCTGCGGTGACGGCTGCTCCTGCGTTGTGCCGTCGTACACGAACTCGATGCCGGTCGCGGCAGAAATGGTTTCGATTGCTTCGGCGACCAGCTGCCCGGCACCGGCCGGGGCGAGGCCGGTGTTGACCACATAATGCAGGGGCCGGCAGGGCGAATAGCCCACAGGGCTGCCATCACCGTTCACCGCCAGGAACCGGTAGGAGTCACTGCCCACGTCAGGCGGGTCCGGCGTACCCAAGGGAGCGTCTGCCTCCTCATAGCCCGGGGGAGGAGTGTCCACACCGGGCTGCGCTCCCCCATGGGCGTCGTGCGATGGAGCGGCGCGTTCGCCGTCCTCCTGCCGGGCGTTGCCGGGGCCGATGCGGACGTCCAACAGCTGCTTGACCCGGGGGTCGTCCAGCACCAGGGCGCCACCAAAGACTGCTGCCAGCAGGAGCGCGCCGGTCAGCACCGAGCGGTACCCCACCCCGGTGCGCGGACGCGGGCCGGCGTGGCGCGGCGGCCGGCTGTCCATCAGGAAACCTGCGGCATTGCGCCGCGGGCCGCCGTCACTAGCCCACCACGGTGCCGAAGACGAGCCCCAGCAGGTAGGTCACCGCGGCGGCGCCCAGGCCGATGACCAGCTGGCGCAGGCCGCGGGTGAGCGGTGAGGTGCCGGACAGCAGGCCCACGATGCCGCCGGTTGCCAGCAGGGCGATTCCCACCAGCACGCCGGACACCACCAGGGCGGCCACTCCGGTCATGCCGAATATGAACGGCAGGATGGGCACAACCGCGCCGGATGCGAAGAAGCAGAAGCTGGAGAAGGCAGCGCCCCAGGCTGTGCCCACGGCCTCGTGCTGGTCCTCGTCGCCGGGCAGTTCGGGGTGCAGGGAAAGGCTGGGATCGCAGTCGCACGAGTACACCCCCATCCGCTCCGCCACCCGGTGCTGGGCCGCCTCCTGGGACATGCCCCGGGCCAGGTAGACCAGGAGGAGTTCGTTGTGCTCAATGTCCAGCTTGGGCGCGGCGGCAAGGGTGACCTGGGTGGGACGGGTGGCGGCCAGCAGTTCCCGCTGGGACCGGACCGAGATGAACTCGCCGGCGCCCATGGACATGGCCCCGGCCAGCAGGCCGGCGATGCCGCTCAGCAGCACCACGCTGCTGGCCACACCCGAGGCGGCCATGCCCATCACCAGCGACAGGTTGCTGACCAGGCCGTCATTGGCGCCGAAGACCGCGGCACGAAACGTTCCGGCAAGGCGGTTGCGGCCCCGTGTGGCCAGGCCGCGGACCACTTCCTCGTGGATCTGCTCGTCGGCCGCCATCGCATCGGTGGCGTTGGGATCCTTGGCGTAGGGTGAGCGGCCCTCCGCCCGCTGCGCCAACGCCAGCACGAACACGGAACCGAAGTGCCGGGCCAGGAAGCCGAGGAAGCGGCTGCGGAAGGACGGTTGCCGCGGCTTGCCGGCCTGGTCGCCCAGCAGGGCAAGCCAGTGGGCTTCGTGCCGGCGTTCGGCCTCGGCAAGGGCAAGGAGTATTTCCCGTTCCTCGCCCTGGCGGTTCTGGGCAAGGTCGCGGTAGACCGCGGCCTCGGCACGCTCATCGGCCAGGTACTGCCGCCACCGCTTGATGTCCGCGGCGGTTGGGGCGGACACGCGGCTCCCGGCGCCGGGGGAGCGGGAAGGCCCGCTGCCGGCGGGGGCGGCACTGGAGGGGGTGGAAGCAGACGGTGGATGGTCTGGCTGGGCGTGCTGTGACACGGAAACTCCTGGGCTGGTAGGGCATGCTGCGGCCCCATTGCAGGTGCCAGCTTACTGCGGATTTCCGCGGTTTTTTGGCTGGCCGGCCTCGCTCAAGGGTTTCGGCACACCTTAATCAGCGGCCTCCTTGGGCACCCTCCACCGGCTGCCCGAGCCTATTGACCCGCCTGCCTGCCGGTGTTGTGATGAACGTGTGGCGCCGCCGGCGCCCCGTCGACAAGAGCACGTCAGGCGAACAAACGGAGGTTGAATCATGAGCACCACCGGACAGCACCCGGACATGCCGCACCTGGACTCCGTAGAAGCGGACCCCGCCTACGACTACGCGGAGGATGCACCGGTAGTCGAGGACGACTGGGACGCGGAGGACGAGTTCCTGGACGAGGAAGAACCCGTTGTCCAGGCACCGCCGGTGATTATCGACGCCGAGGACCGGGTGGTTCCCTTGGAGGACCCGGACGAGGTCCGCGAGGCCGAATAGGACAAACGACGGCGGCGCCTTCCTTCGCTGAACTGCGGAAGGAGGCGCCGCCGTCGTACGTTGTCATTCCGGAAGCTGCGAACGTTCCGGACAGTGCCGTCAGGGGGCGGTTACTTCCCGGGCCGGAGTGTCCGCGCGTTCCTGGCCGGACACCCGGGCCTGCCAGGTGCGCATCACTTGCGGATCGGTGGGCGGGGTGGCGAGCGATACGGCGACGTACACCACGGCCGAGGCGAGGAGGCCGTAGTAGATGGGTTCGTTCGCGTAGATGCCGTCCAACGGCGCCTTGGCGTTGATCTCGAGGATGATCATGGTGCCCAGGGTGACCACGGAACCGGCCGCCATGGAGACGGCGGCAGCCAGGCCGGTGCCGCGCTTCCACACCAGGCCGCCCAGGATGGCAACCAGGAGGCCGCCGACGAGGATGTCGTATGCGATGGTCAGCGCGGCCACCACGTCCTTGGTGATGATGGCGATCACGATGGCGATGATGCCCAGGGCGAGGACCCAGACGCGGTTCGCCTTGACGTCGTGCTCGGGGTTGTCTGTGTCTTCGGTGTTGATTTTCTTGCCGAACCAGCTGGCCACGAACGGCAGGACGTCGGCGCGGGCCACGGTGGCGGCGGCGATCAGGGCGCCGGAGGCGGTGGACATCATGGCCGCGACGGCGGCTGCGAGGACCAGGCCGCCGATGCCGGCGGGCAGCAGGTTTTGTGCCACTTCCGCGTACACGTCATCCTTGGCGGCGATCTCGGTGTTGGACAGTGCCACGCTCGCGGCCATGCCGATCAGGGCGCCGGCCACGCCGTAGAGGATGCAGTAGATGCCGGCCGTTGCACCACCCCACCTGGCGACGCCCGGTGTTTTGGCGGTGAAGACGCGCTGCCAGATGTCCTGGCCGATCAGCAGGCCAAGGGTATAGACCACGAAGTAGGTGATGATCGTCTGGACGCCGATGCCGTCGATCTGGAAGAAGCTTTCGTCAACGCGGCTGCGGATGCCGTCGATGCCGCCGGCGGCGTTAAGGGTGAAGGGGAGCATGAGAACGAAGATGCCTACGGTCTTGATCACGAACTGCACCTGGTCCGCCAGGGTAATGGACCACATGCCGCCGATGGTTGAGTAGACCAGCACGATGGCACCGCCGACGGCGATTGCCAGGGCGCGGTCCCAGCCGAACAGGACCACGAAGATGGTGGCGTAGGCGCCGGTAGAGGTGGCGCACAGCATCAGCGTGTAGGCGAGCATCACGATCCCGGAGGCCTCTGTTGCCCGGCTGCCGTAGCGCAGGGTCAGCATCTGGGAGACGGTGTAAATCTTCAGCTTTTGGATGGTTCCGGCAAACAGCAGGCTCAGGAGCAGGACGCCTGCGCCGATAGCCACCACCAGCCACATGCCGGAGATGCCGAACTTGTAGCCGAGTCCCACTCCGCCCACGGTGGAAGCACCGCCCAGGACGACGGCGGCCATGGTGCCCGTGTACAGGAAGGGGCCGAGCCGGCGGCCGGCGACCAGGAAGTCACTGTTGTTCTTTGTGCGGGATTTGCCCCACCAGCCGAAGGCCAGCATTGCGAGCAGGTACACCACCACGATGGCGATGTTGATGACGCTTACGTCCATATTTGGCTCCTTGGAGCGGGTTGGCAGCTTGCAGCTCTGTCCTACATGGGAAGACCGGCCTGTGCTGCGACATTCGGGGACGAGAGACAACTCTCGGAAATTGCCCTATAGGCAACAAGTGTTTTCCAAAGGTTAGGCTGTGACGGCAGTAACAGTCAAGGGCCGGTTCACCTCGTTGCCGCGGGCGCCATGGAGGCGTCACAGAAGAAGCGGGCCATTAGTATTGCTCCAGAGCGGGGCCGGGCCGCCGGCCATGAAAGGTTCGTGATGAAGGCACTGCCAGTTGAGCCAAGCAATGTTCCTGTTGCCATAGGCTCCCGGATCCGGGCGGCCCGGCAGGCCCAGCGGCTCACCATCGAGCAGGTGGCTGACGCCACGGGGCTGACAAAGGGCTTTTTGAGCCGCGTCGAGCGGGACCTGACGTCCCCGTCCGTGGCCTCGCTGGTCACGCTGTGCCAGGTCCTGTCCATATCCATCGGCGACCTGTTTGCAGCGCCGGAGACCCATCTGACCCGGCGCAATGAGGGCCCGAAAATCTCCCTTGGGGGCCAGGGCATCGTGGAGCGCCTGCTGACCGCCCGCTCCGAGCGCCGCATCCAGATTATCCAGGCATGCATCGAGCCGCACGGCCGCGGCGAATCGGAGCTTTACGCCGTCGATTGTGATGTGGACGTCCTCCACGTCGTCAAGGGCAGTATCCGCCTGATCCTAACCAATGAGCAGTACGACCTCGGTACCGGGGACACCGTGACCTTCCCCGGGCGGGAGCCGCACACCTGGGTCAACCCCACGGACAAGCCTGTCGAGGTGCTCTGGGTCCTGGTCCCCGCCGCCAGCCGCTGACCCGACCCAACTAAGTAGCACCAAGTGTCGTTATGGACCCCCATAACGACACTTAGTGCTACCCAGATGGGCCTGCGCGTGCTTTTGGTAAACAGTTGATGCGCATAGGAAAACCCGGGTGTATGATGGGAGTCACATCACTCATCGACTCCTAGAAGGAGAGCCTCCAGTGGAAGAGCTGCGCATCGAAGCCAACGGCAACCTTGGCCCCATCGATTCATCCCGTATTCCCCGTTATGCCGGCGCCGCCACCTACGCCCGCCTTCCGCGCCTGGACCAGGTGGCCAAGGCCGACGTCACGGTTGTGGGCGTCCCCTTCGATTCAGGTGTCTCGTACCGCCCCGGCGCACGCTTTGGCGCCAACCACGTCCGCGAAGCCAGCCGCCTGCTCCGCCCCTATAACCCCGCCTGGGACGTCAGCCCCTTCGAGAACGTGCAGGTGGCCGACGCCGGCGACATGGCGGTCAACCCCTTCCACATCAACGAGGCCATCGAGACCATCCAGCAGAACGCCCTCGACCTCACAGCCGGCGGCAGCAGTCTGGTGACCCTCGGCGGCGACCACACCATCGCGCTGCCGCTGCTTCGCGCCGCAGCCGAACGTGCCGGCGGACCGATCGCCATGCTGCACTTCGATGCCCACCTGGACACCTGGGACACCTACTTTGGTGCCGAATACACCCACGGCACCCCGTTCCGCCGGGCGGTCGAGGAAGGCATTCTCGACACCGAAGCGATCAGCCACATCGGCACGCGCGGCCCGCTGTACGGCAAGAAGGATCTCGACGACGACCACCGGTTTGGGTTCGGCATCGTCACCTCCGCGGACGTCTACTACCAGGGCGTGCTGGAAACCGTGGCCAAGGTCCGCGACCGGATCGGCAACCGCCCGCTGTACATCTCCGTGGACATCGACGTCCTTGACCCGGCCCACGCGCCGGGCACCGGCACCCCCGAAGCCGGGGGCATTACCAGCCGGGAACTCCTCGAAATCATCCGCGGCTTCCGTGGCATGAACCTGGTGGGCGCGGACGTGGTGGAGGTCTCTCCGGCCTACGACCACGCCGAACTCACGGGTGTCGCCGCAAGCCACGTGGCCTATGAGCTGGTGACCCTGATGGCGGATAACGCCGTGCCCGGCGACCGGTTGGGCGCGGCAACGGGCTACGCCGCCCAGGCCCTCGGCCAGGAAGTACGCCGGCCCGCCGGGTTCGCTGTGGCCGGCAAGGAGTAGCCGTGATCGACTTCGATCCCGGAACAGCAGCCCCCACCAAAGGGACGGGGACCCGCAACGGCGGGGACCTCGTCGTCGAAACGCTCGAGGCGCTCGGTGCGAAGACCGTCTTCGGCATCCCCGGCCAGCACGCCCTGGGGCTCTTTGACGCGATGGGCAGGGGGAAGCTGCAGTTCGTCTCCTCACGGGTGGAAAACAACAGCGCCTTCGCCGCCGACGGGTACTCCCGTGCCACCGGTGAGGTGGGCGTGCTGTTCCTTTCCACCGGACCCGGTGCGCTCACGTCGCTGGCAGGGTTGCAGGAGGCCTATGCCACCGGCGTTCCGATGGTGGTGGTGGCCAGCCAGATTCCGCTGGAAGGCCTCGGCGCCCGGCGCAAGGGCATGCTGCACCAGCTCGATGACCAAAAAGCTTCCGCGGCTAATGTGACCAAGAGCCAGCGGCTTATCCAGCACGCCTCCGGCATCCCGTCGGCCATCCAGGACGCCTGGACCGAGGCCATCTCCTCGCCGCAGGGTCCGGTATGGATCGAGATCCCGCAGAACGTGCTGCTGGACCCTATCATGGTTCCGCCTGTGGAGGACGCCCTGGCCGAGGCCGCGGACAACCCGCCCCGTGTGGAGCTGGTCCGGGAGGCCGTGAAGTGGCTGGAAGCAGCGGAACGCCCGGCCATCATCGCCGGCGGCGGCACCCGCCGCGGCCGGGCCGAGAAGCCTCTGCTGTCCATCGCCGAAAAACTCCGTGCCCCGGTGATCTGCACCCCGGGCGGCAACGGCGCGTTCCCGTGGAACCACGAACTGTCCCTGCAGTCCTGGATCGAGGACCGCTACATGACCGACGTCCTCGAGGACGCCGACGTGCTGCTGGTCATCGGGTCGTCGCTGGGCGAGGTGACCTCGAATTACTTCACCTTCGAACCCCGGGGCCGGATCATCCAGATCGATGCCGAACCGCGCGTGCTCGAGTCCAACCGGCCCGGCCTGGGTATCCGTGCCGACGCCGGGCAGGCCCTGGCGGCGTTGGACGAGGCTCTACAGGCCGGAAGGTCCACAGCACCGGACTGGCACGGGCAGCCGCCGGAGGAACTGGTCAAGGACGCGCTGGCGAAGGTCCGGTCGCGGCTCGAATCCCAGGACCTGGGCAAAGAGCTGCGGTTCATGGCGGACATCCGCGAGGCCGTTCCGGCGGATATGCAGACGTTCTGGGACATGACCATCGCCGCGTACTGGGGCTGGTCCTGCTGGGACGCCCGCGAAGGCCAGTTCCACTCCGCCCAGGGCGCGGGCGGGCTGGGCTACGGCTTCCCCTCGGCCATCGGTGCCGCCGTCGGGCTGGAGACGCAGGGCAAACCCGGCAGGGTGCTCGCGGTCTCCGGCGACGGGTCCTCGATGTACTCCATCTCAGAGCTGGCTACGGCAAAGCAGCACAATGTGCCGGTCACCTGGCTGATCATCGACGACGGCGGCTACGGCATCCTGCGCGAATACATGGTGGGCGCCTTCGGCAAAGCCACCGCCACGGAATTGGCCCGGCCGGACTTTGTGAAGCTCGCCGAGGCATTTGGCGTGCCTGCCGTCAAGGTGGCCCCCGAGGATGTGGGGGACGCGCTGAAGGCCGGCTTCGCGGCCGACGGTCCCAACGTCGTCGTGGTGGAAACGCTCCTGAAGATGTTCGCGCCCACCCATCTGGCTACATAACAAGAAACTGGATCACGCTCCCAGACCCCGGCTCCCAAGAGCCGGGGTCTTCGGCGTTTAAGGGGGCGGCAACTTGAAGTGACAGTAGCGCGATAGTTTCCCAAAGCAACCAATATGGCGTATAGTTGCTTTAGGCAAACAAGTAAGGAGCAGTTGAAGGATGGCTTTAGCGCCTGACACGGCAGCCGGTCTCGTGTACCAGATCTTCGACCTCCAACGGGCAGTACGGTGCATTGCCACCGCCAACGTGCGCGGCCAGGACACCGGGGTGGCCCTCCAGGGCGTCCTCCGGTTCGTGGGGGAGGGGGAGGTGCGCGCAACCAAACTTGCCGAAAAGCTCGGCGTCAGCGCTCCTGTCCTCAGCCGGCACATCGCCGAGCTGGAGGAGCAGGGCTTTGTGGTCCGCAGGCAGGATCCCGACGACGGCCGGGCCCAGCTGGTTGCCCTCACGGCGTCAGGCGCGGAGAAGCTCCGCCACATCGAGGAGCAGCACACCGCCGTCCTGCAGGACTACCTCCGCGACTGGAGCGAGGAAGATGCCGGCAGCGCGGCGCAAACCCTGCAGAAACTCACCGAATCGCTCAAGAAATCAGCCCGGGCAAAGGCGGCCGGCACCACCACAACCCCGTAGGAGAAGCTGTATGGCAAGCCAAACCGCCGCACCGGAACAGTCCGGCCCGCAGGCACAACAGGAGATGTCGCACCGGCAGATCATGGAAGCGCTCACCGGGCTGCTCGCTGCGTTCTTCACCGCGATCCTCAGCAGCACCATCGTGGCCAACGCGCTGCCCACCATCATGTCCGACCTGCACGGCACCCAGACCGACTTCGCGTGGGTCATCACGGCCGCCCTGCTCGCCAACGCCGCCACCACCCCCATCTGGGGCAAACTCGCCGACCTGTACAACAAGAAGGTGCTGGTCCAGCTCAGCATCGTCGTCTTCGTGGCGGGTTCCGTGATGGCCGGGCTCTCGGAAACCATCCCGCTCCTGCTGGTGGCACGCGTCATCCAGGGCATCGCGATGGGCGGCCTGACCGCGCTGGCCCAGGCCATCATCGGCACCATGATCCCGCCGCGGAACCGGGGCAAGTACTCCGGCTACATGGGTGCCGTCATGGCCGTGGGAACCGCCGGCGGCCCGCTGCTGGGCGGCTTCATCGTGGACAGCCCGCTCGGCTGGCGCTGGACGTTCTTCGTCTGCGTGCCGCTCGCCGTCGTCGCCCTGGTCCTGCTGCAGGTGACCCTCAAGATCCAGCATGTCCGGCGTCCGGCGAAAATCGACTGGCTCGGTTCCATCCTCCTGACCACCGGCGTGAGCCTGCTCCTGGTCTGGGTGTCCTTCGCCGGCAACCCCCAGTACTACGACTGGATCTCCTGGCAGTCCGCATTGATGGTGGGCGGCGGCGTCCTCCTGCTGGCACTGCTGGTACTGGTGGAGTCCAAGGTGGAACAGCCCATCATCCCGCTCAAGATCATCTCCGAGCGCACCACCGCGCTGGCGATCCTGGCCTCCGTGGCTGTTGGCATCGCCATGTTCGGCTCCTCCACCTTCCTGGGCCAGTACTTCCAGGTGGCACGTGGCGCCACGCCCACCGAGGCCGGCCTGCTCACCCTGCCCATGATCGCCGGCAACCTCGCCGGCTCAGTGGCCTCCGGCCTGCTGATTACCCGTACGGGCAAGTGGAAGGGCTACCTCATCGCCGGTTCCATCCTGCTGATCGGCGGGCTGGGACTAGCAGGCACCATGAACCACACCACCGAACTCTGGCACGCCGGAATCTTCACGGCCGTGCTTGGACTGGGCCTGGGCATGCTGATGCAGAATCTCGTCCTGGCCGTTCAGAACACCGTCAGGGCCGCCGATATCGGTACCGCCAGCGCCTCCGTGGCATTCTTCCGCTCCGTCGGCGGTGCCATCGGCGTCTCGGTCCTCGGCGCGGTGTTGGTGAACCGGGTCAGCGAACTCGCCACCCAGGGGCTGGCCGCTGCCGGGATCCCCGTCCAGGGCGGCAGCGCCGGCAGCAGCATGGACCTCGCCCACATGCCCGAGCCGGTCCGCGAAATCATGCGCGCCGCGTACGGCGACGCCACGGCGGAAGTGTTCCTGATCTCGGCAGTGGTGGCGGTGGTGGCACTGGTATCGGTGCTCTTCATCAAGGAAAAGCCGCTGCGCCGGACCGTGGACATCCAGCCGGAGACGGCGGGGAAAAGCACGACGGCGGAGCTCGCCCCCGCGGGCAGGTGACCCCCGGGGTACTCCCCGCGGATAATTTTTTGCAGTGCTGTTTTCCGCCCGGAAGGAGTTTCCGTAGAGTGGGAAGGCTAAAGGTTGTCTACAAGGAAGACCGGAAAGACCGCGACGTGGGCGACACCAACACAACAAACGGACACCAGCGGATAAGAGTCCTGGTGCCCATGCGGTGGGGCGATATGGACGCCTACGGGCACATCAACAACGTGCAGATCGTCCGCATGCTGGAGGAAGCGCGCATAGGCGCCTTCGGCCCGCCCAAGGGGGCAGGCCTGCCCGGCGTCGAACCGCAGGTTTCCCTGTTCAACGCGGTCCCGGACGGCACCATGGCCCTGGTAGTGGACCACAAGATCCGTTACGTCAGGACCCTCGAGTACCGCAACGTGCCCGCCGTCGTGCAGGTATGGATCGGCGCAGTCAAGGGAGCAAGCTTCGATATCCACTACCTCATCCAGGACCCCGTCACAGGTGAGGACTGCGTGAAAGCCAGCAGCCACCTGGCCTTCGTGGATGAAAACACCGGCCGCGTCCAGCGGCTGACCCCCGAACAAAAGGAACGCATGTCGCCCTACACCCAGTAAGGCCGCTGCCCGCACCCGCACCACAGCAATCACCAACCGCGAAAGGAACCCCATGGCCAGGAACAAGTCCCGCGTCGCGAGGAAAAAGAAGACCTGGAAGGAAATGTCGCCCGCCTCAAAGGCCGGGACCATCCTGGTGGGCATCGCCCAGGTGTCACTGCTGGTGACTGCCCAACGCGATATCTCCCGCCGCCCCGCCGAACTTATCAACGGCCCGAAGGGCGCCTGGCGTGCTGCGGCCTTCATCAACTTCATCGGGCCCGTCGGCTACTTCACGTTCGGCCGGAAAGGCGCAGCGCCACTTAAATAAGGCCCTACAAGGGCTGGAGGGAGGGGCTTCCTTGGGGTCCGGCGGGCCTGCCCCTCCGGCCGCCTCTAAGCAGCCGTCCAGCTTCACCCTGTAAATTTGGATGCATGACCCCCGCCTCGACTGTTGCCATGACCCGCGCCCTCGGTATCTCACGCGAGATCGAGGATGCGGCCTGGTTTGTCCTGGGGCCGGGTTTACAGGGCAGGCCCTCGCCACTGGACGGCAGGACCCTGACCTGGACGTCTGAGGCCGCTGCGGAACTGGCGGAACGCCTGGAGCGTGGAGCGCCGGATCCCAAGGCGCCCATGATGACCAACCTCCGGCAGAACCTGGAGGGCGCCTCCCGTGAAGCCAAGCAGCTGGCGGTGGAGCTCTTGTTCCTTCAGTCCCTCCCGCTGGCCCATGAGGTGAAGTCTTTGAAGGTCAAGCGTGCCCGCGTGACCGAGGCGGCGTCCTGGCTTGAGCCCCCGCTCGAGCTGCCCGAAGAGCTGTACCAGGGCATGACGGACCACGGTGTCATCAGGGACCGGACAGCCGAATTCAACTGGACCATCTGGGACCACCTCACCTGGTTGTGCCGCTTTGTGCAGCAGGTGGACCAGCACCCGCCGGCGGCCATCGGCGCGGCGCTGCAGGACCCGCTGAAATTCCACCGCCTTGCCGCCGCCACTCCCGGGGACCAGCCCGCCATCCGCCGCAGCATTGAGTTCCTGGTGTGGCCCAGCTACTTTGAGCCCGTCGTCGCAGATGTCGAACGGCAGGAGATCCGCGACGCCTTCGCGTCCCTGGTGGGCGGGGCAAAGGGGGACAGCGAAGAGGACATCACCGCGGATATCCACCGCATCCGGCTGCACCTGGACGAGCAGGCGGGCCAGCGCATCGACTGGTACTCCCGGCAGCTGGTCAGCCAGTGGCGCAAGGTGGGCGACCCCGGGCACCGGGCCTGGCTGCTGCGGACCCACTGCGACAATACCGACCTGCTCAATGCCTGGCAGGGCGAGGAAAAGGTCACGCTCGACGTCGAGCACCTCCGGCTGCTGAACCCGGGGGTTGCCGCCGGGGTGGTGCAGCACGCGGTGGACGAGGACTACAAGCACCTAGGCTACGTGGAGCGTGAAGACACCAAGACTGCCGTCTTCGCCTTCCTCACCGTCATGAAGCCGGGCGACCTGGTGCTGTACCAGCACGCGGGCACCGTGCGGCTGGGCGGGGTGCTGGGCGAGCCCGACTACAACGACGACAACCGGCGGCTGCGCCGGAAGGTCCGCTGGTTCGACGAAGGGCACACCACCGCCAGCCTGCCCCGCCACGTCCAGCGGCAGCTGACCACCGCGGGCATCGTGGTGGACGTGACCCGTGTGATGCCGGCACTCCAGGCCCTCCTGCCGGCGGAAGCGGAAGCCGAGCCGGAAAGCGAGACCGAAAGCGCCGCCGTCGTACCTCCCGTCCAGGACGGATTCCGCCCGCTCACACGCGAATTTGCTGACTCGCTGCACATGGAACTGGAGCCGCTCCAAGAAATCGCTGACCTGCTGGAGGAGAACCGGCAGCTGGTCCTTTACGGGCCGCCGGGCACCGGCAAAACCTTCCTGGCCAAGCACCTGGCGGCGGAACTTGCCGATGACACCACGGACGAGCGGGTCAAGCTGGTCCAGTTCCACCCCTCGTACGCCTATGAAGACTTCTTCGAGGGCTACCGGCCGGACAAGACCGACGACGGCCAGGTCTCCTTCAAGCTGGTGGCCGGCCCGCTGCGGCGCCTCGCCGAGGATGCCGCCAAACCGGGCAACGAGAAGAAGCCGTACTTCCTGATCATTGACGAGATGAACCGGGCCAACCTGGCAAAGGTGTTCGGCGAACTGTACTTCCTGCTCGAATACCGGGACGACCGGATCTACCTGCAGTACAGCCCCAACGAGCCGTTCACGCTGCCGGACAACCTGTACATCATCGGCACAATGAACACCGCGGACCGGTCCATCTCCATGATGGACGCCGCCATCCGCCGCCGCTTCTCCTTCATCGAGCTGCACCCGCAGACCGAACCGGTGAAGGGATCGCTGCTCCGGTTCCTGCACGCCCGCCAGCTGGACACCACTCCGGCACTGCTGCTGGACGCCCTGAACGCTGCCATCGACGAGTGGGACCGCGACCTCATGATCGGGCCGTCCTACTTCATGAAGCCCACCGCCCAAACGCCCGCGGGCCTGCGCCGCATCTGGAAGTACGAGCTGATGCCGCTCCTGGAGGAGCATTACCACGGCCAGCTCACGCGGGCGCAGCTGGAGGAGCGCTTCGGGCTGGACCAGCTGCTGGGACGCCTTGCGGGCCGCTAACCCCGGTGCCGGGGTCCGGCACCTGGTCCTGGACGAATTATCCCGGGGCCTGGTGGAACGGCTGGACCCCGCCAGTGCGTCCCTGGTGAACTCAAGCGGGCTGGCCAAGGCTTCCCCCATGGGCATGGGGCTGTACCGCATTGAGCCGGTGGGCAAGGTGGGGTCCGTCCGCACGCCCACCGTGCAGCTGGACGTGCGGCCCAAGGACCGGCTGGGGTTGAACCGCCTGCTGTTCCTGCTCAGCTACGCGGGGGAGCAGGGTTTCCGTCCGGATACCGTTGCCGCCCTGGAGGACCGCGAGCTGTGGAGCGCCCTGGCCGAGTCGCTGGCCCAGCTTGCCGAGCGTGCCCTTGGCCGCGGCGTCCTGCAGGGCTACCTCACCGTGGATGAGTCGCTGCGGACCGTGAAGGGGCGGATCCGGATTTCGGACCAGATTTCCCGGCGGCCCGGGATGCTGGTGCCGCTGGAGGTTTCCTACGACGAGTTCACCGAGGACATCGCCGAGAACCGCATCCTGCGGGCGGCGCTCGAGCGGATGGCACAGGTCCCGCGGGTGCGGCCGGAAGTACTGAGCCGGCTGCGCCAGCTGAAGGGAAAGCTCGACGGCGTCACGCGCCTTCCAGCCGGCGCTCCGCTGCCGTCGTGGAAGCCAACGCGGATGAACCTGCGCTACCACTCGGTCCTCCGCCTGGCGGAGCTGATCCTGCGCAACGCGTCCGCGGAAACCGGGGAGGGCAGGCAGCAGACTGCCTCGTTCGTGGTGGACATGGCCCAGGTGTTTGAAGACTTCGTCGGCACCGCCCTGCGCGAAGCCATGGCCGCCTACCCGGGGGAGCTGCGGCTGCGGTACAACGCCCTGCTCAGCGAAGCCGTCCGGGACGCAGACCGGCTGCAGGTCCGTCCTGACGCCGTGCACTTGCTGGGCGGCCGCCCGGTGGTGGTCTACAACGCCAAGTACAAGGCGGCCTCGGATGCGGCTGCTTCACTGACCGCCGACCATTACCAGATGCTGGCGCACTGCACCGCACTGGCGGTGCCCACAGCCTGGCTGGTCTACGCCGGCGCGGGGGAGGTCAAGCTCCGGCGGATCCTCAATACGGACATTGACATCGTCGAGTTTCCGCTGGACCTGGCCAAGCCGCCGTCGGAAATCCTCGCGTCCGTCCGTGGGCTTGCGGAGCAGTCATGGGGCGAGGTGGTCCGGCAGGCCGGCGCCGTTTAGAGCGGCACGGCTCAGACCGGCACGCGGAACGTGAATGTGGTGCCCTTGCCCAGTTCGCTGTCCACCTCGATGGTTCCGCCGTGTGCTTCCACAATCGCCTTGCTGATGGGCAGGCCCAACCCAACGCCGGGAATGGCGGTACGCCGCACGCTGCTGGTGCGGAAGAACTTGGCGAAAACCTCATACGCATCCTCCTGGGTCATCCCCATGCCGGTGTCGCTCACCCGGCAGGTGAGGTGGCCATCCTCCTGCGCCAGGCTCACCAGGACGTTCCCGCCGCCGGGGGAGTACTTGATGGCGTTGGAGACCAGGTTGTCCAGGACCTGGGAGATGCGTTCACCGTCCACGTGGGCTTCCAGCTTCTCGGGCACCGCCGCCTCGAGCACCACACCGGCAGCGGAGGCTTTGGGCAGTGCCGATGCGACGCTGGAGCGCACGAGTTCCGCCACGTCCACGGTATGCGGGGTGACGATGAGCTGCCCGTTCCGGCTGGCCAGCAGGTCCGATACCAGGGTCAGGAGGCGTTCCGAGTTGCGGCGGATGATTTCCAGCATTTCGCGGTCGGATTCGTCCTGGTCATCGGCCAGCAGGATTTCGACGTAGCCAAGGATGGATGTCAGAGGCGTGCGGAACTCGTGCGAGACGCTGGAGACGAAGTCGTCCTTTGCTGCCAGCGCATTCACCAGGTCCGTCACGTCGCTGAAGGCGATGACGGATCCGGCGAACTTCCCGTCGGCGTCCTTCATGGGGCGCGCTGTGGTGACGAATGCGCGCTGGTCCCTGCCTTCTCCCAGCCAGACCAGATAGTCCGTGAAGGTTTCGCCCAGCACTGCGCGGCGGACGGGGCGTTCCTCCACCGGGACCGGTGTTTTCCGGTCGGAGCCGAACACCAGGAGCTGGGATTCGTCCGGATCCGCATTGTCCTTGGGGCTTGCCAGGACGTGGTTGGCCCGCTGCTTCCGGTTCATGAGGACGTCGTGCCCGTCGGCGTCGACGGCGAGGACACCCAGGTGTACCGTGTCCAGCACGGTGTTCAGGAGCGCTTCCTGACGCTGGCTGGACTTAAGGTTCGCCTGGAGTTGTGCGTCCTTTTCCTCCAGCTCGCGCTGCTGCCGCATCATGCTCGTTGTCAGGACGCTTACGGAGACACCGATGCCCAACATGATCAACGGCAGGAGCAGGGCCCGGGTGAAGTCTTGGGCATTGGTTGAGCCCTTGATGACGAGCGGCACCCAGATGATGGCCAGCGGCGCCAGGAAGGACAACCACAACGCAGCTTTGGTGTGATAGCCGGAGGCGCACATCCAGATCACCGGGAACACGGACAACAGGCCCATGCTGGTGAGGCTTTCCTGTCCAGCCTCCCGGCCGAACCCGATTGATACGAAGTCCAGCAGCGGGATGACCAAGAAGCTCGTGTAGGGCAGCCGTTCCCACGGGATCACGTAGCAGAGAGCCATGATCACCAGCTGCGAGATGACGAACACAGCGAACAGCGGGTTGGTTACGGTGCCGGGGAAGAAGGCCCACACCAGGAACACGGTCAGCAGCGTGGTGACGAACAGCGGCATCTGACTCAGCGCCACGCGGTGCCGCAGGGTGTATTCGTGGAAGGGCCGCCGGAAGAACCACAACCGCCCCGTGGACCATTCTGCGGGGCTGGTCATCGGGCCAAGACGTGTGGGGTGTGCAGGTCCATACCAGCAGGATATCCGGAGCCAGCTATACTTCTGACGATGGCTGCTGAGGGGGCGCTTTGAGTGATGCACGTGTGGGGCTGGTCATTGAGGATGACCATGACATCCGCGAACTTGTCCGTACGGTGCTTACCCAGGCCGGTTTTGACGTAACCGTTGCCGGCAGCGGAGCTGAGGGCGTCCTTATCGCCAAGCACCTGAACCCGGACGTCATCACCCTTGACCTTGGTTTGCCGGACATCGACGGCTTCGAAGTGTCCCGCCAGATCCGCGAATTCTCCGACGCCTACATCGTGATGCTCACTGCCCGCACGGAGGAGCTGGACACCCTGATCGGCCTAGAGTCAGGCGCCGATGACTACCTCACCAAGCCGTTCAGGCCGCGCGAGTTGCGCGCCCGCATTGCCGCCATGATGCGCAGGCCACGCTCCGCGACTGAAGCCGAGTCCATGTCAGCGGAGGCCGCCGGCGAGGTCAACGGACACGCGGAGCGGGGCAACTACAGCCATAACGGCCTGGAGCTGAGCTACGCCTCGCGCACTGTTGCTGTGGACGGCAGGGAAATGAACCTCACCCGTACGGAGTTCGAGCTCCTGCACGCACTGCTGGAGGCGGGCAGGACGGTCCGGACCAAGGCTGACCTCGTGCGCCGGCTGCGCGACGAGGATTACGACGTCGGCAGTTACATCAGCGAGGCGGACGAGCGTTCCGTCGAGGTCCACATGGGCAACCTGCGCAAGAAGCTCGGGGATTCGCCGCAGCAGCCTCGCTGGCTGCAGACGGTCCGCGGCGTGGGCTACCGGCTGGCGCCAGGGGAGCACTGAGCCTGCAGCCGGTGCATCGTCTGCCGGCTGCACTGTTTGATGGGCCGCAGATACATTGCGGCAAGTTGGGGAAGCACGACGGCGATATCCGCCTGGTGTGCCTCGATGCGGATTTCGCCTTCCAGGTCCAGGGCCAGGCCCGCCAACCGTTCGGCCCCCACCATCTGGCTGGATGTCTTCAGGCTGAGGACGGCATCCACTGAACCCTCCAGGTCTCCCGTTGTCAGCGCGAGCCGGAGCCGCCCGATTCGCTGGGGCAGGCACTCGATGAAGTTGCCTACAAACACCTTGCAGTACCCCTCATCCTCTTCCAGCTCTTCCCGGAGACGGTCGAGCACGGACTGGTCCACCAGCGGCGGGGGAGCATCATTTGAGGCGCCCATGACGCTCCTTTCGGCCGGTAATACCTCTCGGGGAACGTCACGGGAGGGTGGGGCTTATGTCCATTTCAGGGTAGGTCCGGCGCCCGGGTCCGGCAGGGTTTCAGGGCAGAATTGCGGCTTTCTTGATGGGAGCGGGAATCCTCCCCCCAATAATTACTCCTAGTGGGTTAGTACCTAACAGTTGCGGCTGCGGTTGCGGCCGCAGGCAAGCCTGTCCTGATCGCTGAAACCGCCTCCAGCGAACTGGGTGGATCCAAAGCTGTGTGGAACACGGAGCCGTGTCCTACTTGGCCGCCCAGCCGGACCTTATGGGCTTCGTCTGGTTCCACCTGCAGAAGGAGGCCGACTGGCGCGTCAACAGCAGCGGAATCTTCCGCGGCCGCGCCGAGTCATGCGTTGTTAACCCGGCGCAGTTAGGCCTGTGGGCCGTTTTCCAGGAATTGGACCAGCAGCGCCTCCAGGGCCGAGCCGTCCTTGAGCTCGCATTCCCACACGGTAAGTACATCCCAGCCCGCGTCTTCGAGCAGACGGCGCTGGCCGGCGTCGCGTTCCCTGGTCCGGGAGCGCTTCTCTTCCCAAAATTCCGCGTTCGCTTTGGGTGCATGCTGGCCTACCCGGCAGTCGTGGAAGTGCCAGAAGCACCCATTCACAAATATGACCTTGCGCCGGCCGGCGAACACCAGGTCCGGGTTGCCGGGTAGCCGCGATGTGCCGGACCTGCCGTGCAGCCGGTAGCGGTAGCCCTTGGCGTGGAGGAGCCGGCGCACCAACAGTTCCGGTTTGGTGTTCTTGCCCCGGATTCGGGACATGTTCCAGCTGCGCCGCTCCGGTGTGAGCTTGTCCGCCATGGTTCAAGTCTAGGAGCGCAAGCCTGGGATTCCGGACCGGTGCCGGGAAGCCGGGGTCAGAGCTCAGGCTGCTCGCCCAGTTGAAAATACCGGCCGCTGCCGGAGACAGGATCAATTTCCACGTAGAAGTCCTCTTCCGCCCCGACGTCACATAGTGCACCGGAAAAATGTCAGGCTTCCCGGCCACGGAAACGACCAGCTGTCCGTGTGTGGTGACTTCCAAAAGCCGCCAGGATTGCTCATCGTTGAGTTCGAGGGCGGGTTGGTGGTCAGCATGCCCGCAGCCTTGACCATCGCACAGGTTTCGACCCGGGCGCCCGGGCTGTTAACAGTCCAAGTCATGACTTAACTAGAACGAAACACCCCCGTGACAGGGTCGTCTTTCCTGCTGGATAGCGTCGCATCGGACCGGTTCCCGAATGAAAGCGACACACCCGATGAGCAACGACACAGAAATCACGCAACTGGTGCAGGCATCCGCACCGCCTGGCGGCGCCGTCGCCGGGACTGCCCGGGAAAGTACAGCGGCTGGCAACGCCGCGGCGCTCAACGCCACCAAGGAAAGCCTCGAGGACTACACCCTGCGCTTTGCCCCGCGGTCCTACCGCAAGTGGAGCGCAGGGGTGGTGGCTACCAGCGCATTGGGCGGCATTGCCTACCTGGCCGACTTCTCGATTGGCGCGAACATCGGCATCGCCTACGGGACGGTCAACGCGATCCTCGGCATCCTGGTTGCTGCCGTGATCATCTTCGCCACCGGCTTTCCACTGGCCTACTACGCGGCACGCTACAACATCGACCTCGACCTGATTACCCGGGGCTCCGGTTTCGGCTATTACGGCTCGGTGGTCACGAACGTCATCTTCGCCACCTTCACGTTTATCTTCTTTGCCCTGGAGGGCTCCATCATGGCGCAGGGCCTCGAAGTGGGGTTGGGGATACCGCAGTGGCTGGGGTACTTCGCGTCTACCGTAATCATCATTCCGCTCGTGATCTACGGCATGAACACGCTCGCCAAGCTGCAGGTCTGGACCACCCCGCTGTGGCTGCTCCTGATGGTGGTGCCTGTGGGATACCTGCTGGTTTCGCATCCGGAGAGCATCGACAGCTTCTTTGCGTACACCGGAGCGTCCGGCGACGGCGGCCCAAATCTGGCGTCGGTCATGTTGGCCGCCGGCGTGTGCCTGTCCCTGATGGCGCAGATTGCCGAACAGATCGACTACCTCCGTTTCATGCCGCCGCGCACGGCGGAGAACCGCGGTGCCTGGTGGCGCGCTGTGATCCTGGCAGGTCCCGGTTGGGTGATCTTTGGTGCCATCAAACAGATCGTGGGCTTGTTCATCGCCATCTACCTCATCGCCACCCTGGACCCGGCTGCCTCCGCAACGGCGAATGAGCCCGTGCACCAGTTCCTCGGTGTTTACCGGGAGATGATGCCCGCCTGGCTGGCCATGGCGCTCGCGGTGGTGCTGGTGGTCATTTCACAGATCAAGATCAACGTCACCAACGCTTACTCGGGTTCACTGGCCTGGACGAACTCGTTTACCCGCATCACCAAGACGTATCCGGGGCGGATGGTGTTCGTGGTGGTGAACCTCCTGATCGCGCTGATCCTGATGGAAGCCAACATGTTCGACTTCCTCAACACCATCCTCGGCTTCTACGCCAACTGTGCCATGGCGTGGGTGGTCACCGTGGCGTCCGACATCGCCATCAACAAGTACCTGCTGAAGATCTCGCCCAAAGTGCCCGAGTTCCGTCGCGGCATGCTGTACTCGGTGAACCCTGTGGGTTTTGTGTCGATGCTGGTTTCCGCCGGGATCTCGATTGCCGTCTTCTTCGGAGTATTCGGTTCCGCCATCCAGCCGTACTCGCCGATCTTCGCGGTGGGCCTTGCCCTGGTTCTCCCGCCGCTGCTGGCGATGCTGACCCGGGGCCGGTACTACCTGCGCCGCACCGATGACGGCATCGACCTCCCCATGTTCGACGCCGACGGCAACCCCAGCGACGCCAAGCTCCTCTGCCATGTCACGGGCCTTGAGTTCGAGCGGCCGGACATGATGCGTTCCGCCCGGAACGCCCCCGACGGCGGCCCGCAGTACGTTTCGTCCCTTGCTTTGTCTACCGACAAGACGGGTGAGTTGGTGCTGCCCCCGCAACGATAGGTCCGGTTGTCGAGGAGTTGCCGGGATGAGGAGGCCGGTGCCTGAAGGTACCGGCCTTCCTTATGCCCGCTGTATTTGGACTTCTGCTTCCCGGCTGGTGGCAGGAGCTCGGAAAGTGCCTGTGGATAAGTTTAATTGAGGAATTGTGACGTGGGCTACCCTTAAGGCACTGTCCGGAGCAAGCCGTCTTGAAACTACTGGGGGAATAGCGGCCCATGGCATCACTGAACGTTCTCACGCCCCTTGCCCTGCGTACCGGTGGGGCAGCGCTGGCTGTCGCTGCTTCTCTTGCCTTGGCGGGTTGTAATCCCGGTGATTCGCCGGGACCAGGCACGACTGCGGCTCCCTCCGCTACTAACTTGGCCACCGCCAGCGCTTCGCCGACTCCTACTCCCACGCCGACTGCCGCTTACAAACCCGCCGACGCCTCAGGCCCCGCCCAGAACGTCCCGGTGCCGGTGCTGCCTGAAGTGGCAAAGACGGAGACGAAAGAAGGCCTCGAGGCGTTTGCACGTTACTGGTTCCAGCTTTTGAGTTATGGCTATGAGACCGGCGACGTATCGCATTTATCCGCCATAACAAGCCCCTCTTGCACAATGTGCGAACGGGCAAAGGAAGTCCAAACAGGTTGGCACGAGGAGGGTCGTTGGCTGGGCGGGGGCAAAGTTACCACGCCAGCTGTCAGTACGAACTTCAGAATAGGGGCGAACGGAAACTATCAGGTTGCGGTGCAAGTCTCACAGGAGCCACTTTCCTACTACAACCCCGACGGTACTCTGGACGGTACTGATCCCCATACTGCGAATACTGGGAGCCTCATGCTCGCGGTGTACAGGGATGGCGCTTGGTTTGTGAACACTATTGAACCTATCGCGGGCTAACGTATGTCCATCTATCTGGTTCGCGCTTGCCGACTCGTCCTGTCTTTGAGTGTTCTTCTAGTCGTAATGCTCGTCTGGGTAGCCACTGTCGCACCTGATGCGGTGGCGGCGGAAAAACCTCCTCCCGTTAAGGGGCAATGGGGTTCGAATTCTGCTGACATCGATTCGTGGGTATTGGATCCATCAAGCGGCGATTTTTCAAGACCGACCCCTGGCGCCGTCTCCACGGACCCCAACGAGTACAAGTACGAGCTTCAGTGCCATCTGGGCGGTGGAGACTTCGACACCGATTGCCTCGGCCGTCAGCTCGAATGCACGGACGGGCCCGACGGCGAAGACGGTATTCCCGTTACCTGGCTCTCGCGGCCACGGGGAGTTCCGGGTGCGGTGTGGGCCTACCATTCCGGTCCCACCTGCCTTTTCGACGCCCGCCCCGAGGATCTCCTGCCCCGGATCGCGGCCGATATCCAGCGGGAGTTCCAGAACCTGCCGATCAACGCGGGAACGGTAACGGCACAACCCAGTCCCCATACGCTGCGAGGGGCCGAGACCAACTTCTATGCGGAAGCCGTTGAGCAGCAGTTCGACATCACCATGTTCGGCCAAGCGGTTCATGTTGTGGCCACACCCGTCCAATACACCTGGAATTACGGTGACGGTACAGTGTTCGGGCCCCAGCCGTCGATGGGCGGTCCCCTGCCGCAGGATCGGTGGGGTGAAAAGACCAGGACAAGCCACGCCTACGGGGAGACAGGCGACTTCCAGGTCGTCCTGACCACCTCCTTCCAGGGAACGTACTCCGTGAACAACGGGCCGCCGCTGCCCATCCCCGGACAGGGCCAGTTCAGTACGCAGCCCCTAACAATCAGCGTTTGGCGTTCGTTGACCCGCAACTACGCGGATGACTGCAACACAAGCCCGCAAGGCCAAGGCTGTCCCGGGGCGCCAATCACCCGATAGCGCCGCCGCTGTCGCGGGCCAAAAAACCGCCGCCGGTGTGATTCGCATCGCATCCGGAATAGTTGCACGCGCGCCCCAGTTGGCATGAGCAGTACGTTATCAGCCTTTGAAAGGACCTGTGCATGCTGTTTTCCCCGCTCACCCTCGGCGAACTTGAACTCCCAAACCGGCTGGTCATGGCCCCCTTGACCCGTCTGCGTGCGGGTGAGGAAGGAGTCCCGGGACCGCTCGTCGTCGAGCATTACCGCCAGCGCGCCTCCCTGGGGCTCATCGTCAGCGAAGGGACCTACCCCAGCCCGGCCGGCCGCTCCTACCCCGGGCAGCCGGGCATTATCACCGAGGCCCAGGTGGCAGGCTGGAAGAAGGTCACTGACGCCGTTCACGCCGAAGGCGGCCGGATGTTCGCGCAGATCATGCACGGCGGACGGGTCTCGCACCCGGACATCACCGGCGGCCACCGCATTGTGGCTCCGAGCGCCGTCGCCATCGAGGGTGAGGTCCGCACCCCGTCCGGGAAGCAGCCATACCCGGTCCCGCACGCCCTCACCACCGATGAACTTCCCATGGTGATCCAGGAAATCGTCAACGCTTCGCTGAACGCCATCGAGGCCGGCTTCGACGGGGTGGAACTCCACTCCGCCAACGGCTACCTGCTGCACGAATTCTTGGCGCCCAATTCGAATATCCGCAGCGACAGCTACGGCGGGTCCCCGGAAAACCGGGCCCGGTTCGTCATTGAAGCGGTGAACGCCGTCGTCGCGGCCCTTGGCCCCAACCGGGTGGGCATCCGGATCTCCCCGGAGCACAACGTCCAGGGCATCGCGGAAACGGATCCCGCAGACGTCCGGGCCACTTACGAAGTCCTGGTGGACAGCATCGCCCCGCTCAACCTCGCCTACCTGAGCATCCTGCACCACGAGCCCACAGGCGAACTCGTGCAGGACCTCCGCGCCCGATTCGGCGGCGCCTTCCTGGTGAACACCGGCTTCAATGTCGTGACCACCCGTGAGGAAGCAGTCACGCTTGTTGCCGACGGGCATGCCGACGCGGTGGTGGTGGGCCGGCCCGCTATCGCCAATCCGGACCTCGCCCGCCGCTGGAAGGAAAGCCTTCCCCTGAACCAGCCGGACCCCTCCACGTTCTACGCAGAGGGCGCCGAAGGTTACACCGACTACCCGGCGTACCAAGGCTAAGCACCAACAAAAGTATCGACGGCGGCACCCGGCTTTGGGTGCCGCCGTCGTTGTTGGCTGCGCGGTGTGCTGGAACCGGCAGCGACCGCCGAAAGCCATCCGACGGCTTCCGGCTGACGGTCCAATTTGGCCCGCCGGACCCCCTGAAAGCCGGCGGTGAGACGATGGTACTCCATCGAATTTACTTTTACTAGGGTCTGTTTTGTAACAGGATGGGCCTGCTACAAAAGCGCCTCCCGGCCCGTGCCCTCCTTCATGATGAGCTTGCCGTCCTCGATGGAGACGAGCACGCTTTTCGGCTTGCCGGTCACCTTCGTGATTGCCTTCAGCCCGCGGTTGGTGACCTCAAACCCACCTGCGCGCCCTTTGCCGGCAGTTCGACGGAGACCTCGGACGCGATACCGAGGTGCGGGTTGGTGGAGACATCCAGGTCCCGCCGGACCTGCTTTCCGTTTACCGTCACGGTGATGTTGGCTTCCTCGAACCCCTCCTGAAACACAATCAGCAGTTCCCGCATGGCGGCCTCTTCCTCGAGCGTGATGCCTGGCGGCACCTCCACTACAGCACTTTGCGGGCGGCAGCGGAATACCTCTGCCTGGGTTGCGGGAGCTGTGTGCGCAAGCGGCCTTCCGCCCAGTGGAGCCGGGCAGGGAGGTAGGGCAAGATGTTCTGGTGACTCAACTGCCGCAAGCCCCTTCCGTTTTAAACGCAGCTCCCAAACCGGACGATGCCATTTACGCCCAGATCGCTGCCGAACTCGGCGTCAAGCCATGGCAGGTTAAGGCCGCGGTTGAACTGCTCGACGGCGGATCGACAGTTCCCTTCATCGCCCGGTACCGAAAGGAAGCCACGGGGACGCTCGACGACAGCCAGCTCCGGGAACTCGAGGACCGCCTGCGCTACCTGCGCGAACTCGAAGACCGCCGTCGCACGGTGCTGGAAGCTGTCGAAGCGCAAGGCCAGTTGACGCCGGAGCTCAAAAAGGCGATCCTCGCCGCGGACACCAAATCACGGCTCGAGGACATCTACCTGCCCTTCAAATCCAAGCGCCGGACGAAGGCCCAGATCGCCAGGGAAGCAGGACTGGAACCCCTGGCCGATGCACTGCTCAAGCGCCCGCACCTTGACCCGGAACGGGAAGCGGCCAAATACCTCAACACGGAGCATGCCATTGGTGACCCCGCGGCAGCGCTCGCCGGCGCCCGCGCCATCCTTGTGGAGCGCGTGGCCCAGGACCCCGACCTGGCCGCGACCCTGCGGGAGCGGCTCTGGACGCAGGGCCGCATGGTGTCGCGTGTCAGGAAGGGCAAGGAAGCGGAAGGCCAGAAGTTCGCTGATTACTTCGAGTTCGCGCAGGCACCCGCCGGCATGCCCTCCCACCGGGTGCTGGCATTGTTGCGCGGCGAGAAGGACGGCGTCCTTGAACTCGACCTCGCGGAGGCAGATCCCGCCGACGACGACGCCCTGGCCGCCGCGCGCTCCCGTTACGAGTCCGCAGTGGCCAGGTTCCTCGGGGTCGCCGACCGCGGCCGTCCCGCCGATACCTGGTTGATGCAGACCGCGCAGTCAGCCTGGCGCTCCCGCGTCCTCGCCCGCCTCACCGCAGACCTCCGCGGCAGGATGTTCGCCGCAGCAGAGGACGAAGCAGTCCGCGTCTTCGCAGCGAACCTTCGTGATGTCCTGCTTGCCGCTCCGGCCGGAAACCGGGCACGCTCGGCCTCGATCCCGGTCTCCGCACTGGCGTCAAAGTTGCGGTGGTTGACGGCACCGGAAAGGTGGTGGCCACCGACACTGTGTACCCGCACGCCCCCGCCCGGAAATGGGATGAGGCCCTGGCGACCCTGGCGCGGCTCGCGCGGCAGCACGCCGTCGAACTCATAGCGATAGGCAACGGCACCGCGTCGCGCGAGACCGACAAGCTGGCAGCAGAGCTGATCAAGCTGCTGCCGGACGTGGACCGGAAGCCGCAAAAACTGGTGGTGTCCGAGGCCGGAGCTTCCGTGTACTCGGCGTCCGCGCTGGCAGCCGCAGAACTGCCGGGCATGGATGTTTCCCTTCGCGGCGCGGTTTCGATTGCCCGTCGCCTGCAGGATCCGCTCGCCGAACTGGTCAAGATCGATCCGAAGTCCATCGGCGTTGGCCAGTACCAGCACGATGTGACGGCATCAAAGCTGGACCGCAGCCTGGATGCCGTAGTGGAGGACTGCGTGAACGCCGTAGGCGTGGACGTCAACACCGCGTCGCCGGCGCTCCTGAGCCGGGTGGCCGGCGTCGGACCCCTGCTCAGCGAGAACATCGTGGCCTATCGGAACGAGCATGGTCCATTTGCAAAGCGCGCCGACCTCAAGAAAGTCCCGCGGCTGGGAGCCAAGGCGTTCGAACAGTGCGCAGGCTTCCTGCGGATCACCGGGGGAACGGAGCCGCTTGATGCCTCCAGCGTCCATCCCGAGGCCTACTCTGTGGCGCGGAAGATCCTGGTTGCTGCCGGGTCTGCCCCCGCTTCCTCCCTGAATCCCCGGGACTTCGTCGATGATACGTTCGGCCTGCCGACTGTCACGGACATCCTGGCCGAGCTGGATAAGCCCGGGCGTGATCCCCGCCCTGCCTTCACGGCCGCTGCCTTCTCCGAAGGTATCGAGAAGATCTCGGACCTCAAGCCTGGAATGGTGCTGGAGGGAACGGTGACGAATGTTGCCGCATTCGGGGCATTCGTCGACGTCGGGGTCCACCAGGACGGCCTGGTCCACGTTTCTGCGCTGGCGAACCGTTTTGTGTCCGACCCCCGTGAGGTGGTGAAGTCGGGCCAGGTGGTCCGCGTGAAGGTCCTGGAGGCTGATCCGGAACGTAAGAGGATCTCCCTGACGCTGAGGCTCGACGACGAACCCTCGTCAGGCGGGCGCGGCAGCCTGGGCGGGCGGCAGCAGACGCCTGATCGTGGCGGGCGGCAGGAGTCCGGTCGTGGCCGGCGGCAGGAACCGCAGACATCCGGAGGCAGGAATGCTGCCAGAGCGGGGGGCAGGGACAACTCTGCTCCAAGGCCTGTCCCGGCGGACACGGCTCTGGCGGACGCCCTGCGGAGGGCCGGGCTGGGGAAATAGGGACCCTGGTTGCGCGGCTCCTGTACGGCAAAGTTGCTATGCGAGTGACAGGACGAAGGCCAGGACGAAACCTCCGGCAGTACTGAGCGCCACTGCGGGACCTCCATGCTCGTACGCCTCGGGCATCAACGTGTCCGCCAGGGAGGCGATGACGGCGCCGGCAGCAAAGGCGAGCGGCAGGGAGATTGCCTCCGGGTCGGTTCCGCTGAGCGGGCCTGCCCCGATTACGACGGCGATCACCAGCAGTGCAGCGCACGCCAGCCAGAGCCCGAGGATATTGCCGGTGGAACGGCCCTGGCTGCGCATCGAGGCCGATCCGACGAGGGCTTCGGGCAGGTTGGAGACAAAGATGGCCGCCAGCAGGGCCAGGCCGCCGGTCCCTTCACCGAGCGAGATTCCCAAGGCCACGTTTTCCGGGACACCGTCAAGGGTGACGGCCGCCAGGAGAGCCATTCCGGCGGCGCCTTTGGTTGATGCCGAAGTGGCGCGCATGTCGCTCGCGGCTGCGTCAGTGTCGAGCTTGGCGCTGCCTTCGAACTCGTCGGCCGGCTTGGCATGTTTTTGTTCGCCCGCCTGCGCCCACCGGTCCAGGAGCGCGCTGAGGACCGTGAACACTATAGCCCCGACCATCAAGCCCAGGGCGGCCCGGATAATACCGCCGTGTTCGTAGGCATCCTCGAACAGTTCGAAAGCCAGGGCCGTGATGAGTGATCCTGCGGCGAAGGCCAAAAGCATCGCGAGGAGCCGCTTGGGAAGTTCAAACCGGACACCGATGAGGGCACCCAGGATGAGAGCACTGGATGCTATGACGCCGAACCACAGCGACATCAACATGCGGTAAGTATAGGAGGGCGGGGTTGACGTGGGAATACGCAGATCATGACCTTGGACTTTCGGCCATGCGGGCTTTCTGCGAAGGTGGGGTGATGACCTATTTCCTGGAGTACACCATTCCTGCAGCACCCGAGGATGGCGAGTTTGCTTTCCCGCACGATGAGATCAACTCCGGCACCACCATCCCGCTGAGCGAGACGGCGACCGATGTGGTGCACACCTCGGAACTGCCTGCCCGGACCGGGATCATTGGGGCCACTGTCCCTGAAGCGAAGGTGGAAGCGGAGCAACTGATCACGCACAGCCGGGCGTCGGAGGCTTCGCTGTATTTCGACCCGTCAAACTCGCTGCAGCCAGGCGTCGGCACACTCGTGGCTACCTTCAGCGAAGGCCAAGGCTGGCGCGACGCCTGAGCCTAAGCTTCGCCTGGCACAACCCGCGGCAGGCCGAACCGGGCGCGCACTCCCGGCGAGAACAGGATTGACTCCGGGGGCCCGTTGACCCCGATTCCGGCGGCCGCGACCAGGCCGTCCTCGAAGCCGTGGAGCTCGGCGGTGTAGAGCGGCCACGGCTCGTGGGAGTTGGGAATGTAAATTGTCCGTCCCCGCTCCGGCCCCGCCCGGAGCTTGAGGTGCCAAGCGATACTGACTAACCCGGGACCAGACGTAGGGCACTTCTGCCGCGCGGGCCGCTAGGACAACGGGGAGCCGGTTCGCGTCGAGGCTTAGAAATACCACTCCCCGGGTGCCGTCCGGCTCCCGGGAGTAGAGGCGGACATTGACCTCATTAAAGCTGCCAAAGTACGGGATTCCAGGCCCCCGCCCAATCCCTGCATTCTTCATTCGGAAACCAATGAGGCCCACCCACGCTGTCCCGTCGAAGGTGTCCGGCGTAGCCCCCGGCGGTATGTAGCGCGCCGCCACTGCTTCCGATAACCGCCAATGAAGGAAAACCGCGCGAGTCCACCGCTGTTCCGTGAAGATTGGCGGACGCAGCGCAGGAGGGGCTGGCCAAAGCGCTGCTGCGTTCTGCGTCTCGTCCACTGCCGTCTCTTCCCGCGGGGGTTTGGCTGGTGACTCGAGTCTTCAACGCACGGCTTACGTACGCAAGGGCAACATGAAGCTCAGTTCCTCGTTGCCGCCCCGCAGCCTCCGTGGCCGGTACCCGCGTAGAGCCAACGGAATGGACACCAGGGCGCCAAAAACCATGACCGCCACCCCGGCGAAGTCCACGAGCTAACCAACAGTTTCGATGATGTGCCGAAAGTCCACCCGTGCTCCGTCCGCTTCGCCAAAGAATTCCTAGGCTGCCAGCCTAAGCGCCAGCCGACGGGCAGGAGGGCGCGCGGCAGCGTGAGTCAGGGATGGCGGACGCTGTTTCCGGCGAAGATGTCCCGGTACCCTTCCCGGAAAGACGGAAAAGTGAAGCTGAAGCCCGTTGAGCGCAGCAGACTATTGCGGCACCGCTTATTTCCGGCGCGCGCAGGCCCGGCGTCACCGACAGGTGGCTCAGGCAGTCCCATTTCGGACGCCAGGAACCGCAGCACGGAACCGAGATCAGCAGGATCGTCATCCACGCCGATATAAACAGGAGCGGGCGAAGCAGCCATTGAAACAAGGTGCACGATGGCACCCGCGGCGTCATCGCGGTGGATCCTGTTGGTGTAGCGGACATCCTGGGGAACCACTGCTGACCCGCTCCGTACCTGGTCTATCAGCCTGGTCCTGCCGGGCCCGTAAATCCCGCCCAGCCGCAGGGACACCGCCGAAGTCCCGGTCCCCGCAAGCCTGGACAGCAACAGGTCTTCAGCTTCAACCAGGACCCGCCCGGAGAAGCCGCCCGGCTCCGGTGCCGTGCCTTCGTCCACCCAGCCGCCGCCGGCGTCGCCATAGACAGCAGTGGAGGAGACGAAAAGCACCCGCCCCGGCCGCACGCCGTCGCGCTCCAACGCGTCCAACACATGCGTGACGCCGTCAAGGTACGCCGCACGGTAAGCCTCCTCCGTTGGCGAGTCGGCAGCAACGGCAATGACGACGGCGGCGGTGTCCGCCGGGATCCGCGGCAGGTTCCCGGAACGAAGGTCAGCGGCCTCGCCCTGAATTTGCGGCGGCAGTATGGCGGGGGAGCGGCGCCATCCCACCACTCGGTGCCCCAGCGCGGCGAACCGCAGGCCCGCTTCTGTTCCCAAGTCACCGCACCCGGCCATGAGGATGGTCATGGGCTACGGAGCCTCCACCGCAAAGAACACCCGGGGGTCCTGAAGGAGCGCGGGGTAGGCAAAAGCGGAGCGGTCGATGATTTCAGTGACGGTGAAGTGCCGGCCAAACCTGCCGTCCTCGAGGGTGATGGGCCGACCCATCACCTGCCCCACGGCGAACTTGCTGCCGTGCTCAAACGGGACTGCCAACGGCGTCTTGCCCGGAAGGGTGGCGAAAGCCTCCTCCTGGGCAATGCGCTTGCGCGTGGGCTTCTTGACCTGCGGCTTGGCTGGCGCCTTGCGCGGCTCCCGGGACGGGCGCCGCGAGGTTTCCTCCAAGTAGACCGGAGCGTACTCATCGCTTGTGGCGGCGGGCATTATTCCGTTGACGGGCGGCAGGGCAACCGTATCCAGGGTCTGCGGGTCGATGTCGTCGTGCGGATCGCGAAGGATCCAGAGCAGGTCTCCCTCGGGTTCCTGCGGCAGGAATTCGTGCTTGGGCTCGGGCCAGACGTAGGCCATGTCCGGGACTGCGTCCGGAAAGACGGAGCTGTAGATCTTGGGCGCCTTGTGGACCAGCTTGGACCGGTGGCTGAGATGGAGGTCGGGATCCCCAAGCCACGGCGGCATGGGGATCTTCGAGGCGTAGTCCGGGTGCGCCGCCTGCGGAGCGAACTCGGTGATGTTTGCGCGGGTGTTGTCCGGATGGCCGCGCTTGGTCCACTCGTCCACCATTGCGAGCCCGTACATGGTCAGCGCCGGCACGTAGCCCATCCACATCCGGATGGCCGGATGGGTCTGCCAGCCGTACCCGGGAATGACCAGGGCGCGGAGTGTCTGGAGGGCTTCCACCCGCTGCTTGCCGAGCCGGGCGGTGTCCAGGGCTGCGGCGCTTTGCCGGAAGTCGGGATACGGGAGGAATGTTTGCATCTATTCAGTCTGACGGCAGCGTGCTGATGTTCCAATTACAGTGCCGGGAGCCACAGGCGGATCCGTAGAGGCGTCCGGATAGTGGACAGATGCATACGGGCAGGTGCTAAAACCACTAAGATCTCCGCAACCACCCCAGCGTTCTGGAAGCACTATCATGACCTTAACACCTGAAAAGACCACCGGAAAAACGCACTCGTCCGCACCCCGCTTCGGCCAGATGTTGGGCCCGGAGGCCAACGGCGTCCTCGTCCTTGACGAGTTCACCATCGATCCCCATGCGGCCCGCAAGGAACAGCACCGTTTCCGCGACGGCATCGCCGCCGTCGCCAAGACCATGCGCCGTATCGCCGCCCTCCGGGTTGTGATTGCGATCGTCGCCATCGGTAACCTGCCGCTGTTCCTGCTGTCCAGCGGCTGGTGGATTTATGTCGTTTCGCTTGCCCTCGTGGTGGGCGTGCACACCGCAGTCACCCTGCTGAACAGGCACGAGCCGAGGATCCAGCAGAAGTCGGCCCTGGAATTGCACATGCACCGTGAACGCAGCGCCAACTACCGTAAGGTGCGCGACGCCGTGAAGTACGTGATCGACACCCCCAGCCGCATGAACGAGCACCTCTACCTGGAGCTCCTCGCCGTCAAGCGCGTGGCACTGAACCTGGCGCACGGCACCGTCGCCCTGCTGGACACCAGCGACGAATCCGCCTGGAAGGTGCGGATAGTCCGAGAGTTGCCTGCTGCCTGATCGCGGGCTTGCAGGTTTAAAGGACGACGCCGGCACTCCCCTCGTGGGGGCGGGCCGGCGTCGTTTTTGGTCAACGGAATTTGTCTATCGCCGACCTGTTCGGAAAGCCCCTGCGAGGGCTGGGGCAGCTGCTTCAGCTGCAGGTGAGCTTCTAGGCAGGAAGCTTGAGGACCTGGCCCTCGAAGACGAGGTTCGGGTCCGAAATGGTATCCAGGTTGGCGTCGGCGAGGTGCTGCCAGCCGCCGGCAATGCCCAGCTTGTCGGCCACGATGCTCAGGGTGTCGCCGGCCTGCAGTGTGTAGGTCTCGCCGCTGAGGGCGACGGCCGTGGCGTGCCTCGCGGCAGGAACGTGGACGGTGGCCTGTACCGGCGCGGCCTGGACCTGCTGGACAGGCGCCTGGTAGGCCTGGGCCTGCTGGACCGGAACGCTTCCGGTGCCGCCTCCGCTCAAGCCAAGCTGCGCGGCGCACGAAGGCCAGGCCCCCCAGCCCTGCGAGGCCTGGACCTGCTCGGCAACTGCGATCTGCTGCTCGCGGCTGGCATCCGCCGGGGAGCCGGTGCCGCCGTATGCGGACCACGTGCTGGGGCTGAACTGCAGGCCGCCGGAGTATCCGTTGCCGGTATTGGTGGCCCAGTTGCCGCCGCTTTCACACTGCGCCAGCGCATCCCACGTGGAGGTGCTGGTGGTTGCGTTGGCCGCAGTGGCGGAAAGTGCCAGGCCAGCGGCTGAAATTGCGGCCACGGTTGCTCCACGGCGCGCGACAGTACGGAATGTGGTGTTTTTCATTGTGGTGATGCTCCTGAAGGCCACCGGCGCTGGTTCCGTCCCCGGAGATCATCGCGCCACTGCCCGCCCCTGACGAATAGAGGTCACGTTCGGTGGCTGCCATTGGGCAGTTCTGGTGGAGGCAGCACCGGGCATTCCTGCACCCGCATTGGCGGGCCTGCTTTTCACGCTAGGGGATAGCAGGGCCGTTATCAAATCGAGATCTGCTGCACAGGGAGGGGCAGGTTTGGAGCAGACGCGGTGCGTGTCCGCCCTGCACCCTTATGGAACTGTCCATGGGCGGGAATTCAGCGGGAGGACTATCCTGACCGGATGGAAAACTTTGCCGGCACCAGCGCCGTGCCCGAAACTGCAGCGGTGGAATCAGAAGCAGGCATTCCTGCCCGGCTCCTTCCGGTGGCCGAACTGCACCTGCATATCGAAGGAACCCTGCAACCTGAGCTGATCTTCGCCCTTGCTGAGCGGAACGGCATCACCCTCCCGTATTCCGATATCGACGAGCTGCGGCGGCGGTATGAGTTCACTGACCTGCAGTCGTTCCTCGACCTGTACTACGCCAACATGGCCGTACTGCAGACGGAAGAGGACTTTGCGGCCATGACCCACGCGTACCTGGAACGAGCGGCGGCCGCGGGTGTCCGGCACGCGGAAATCATGATGGACCCGCAGGCGCACCTGTCACGCGGAATTTCCCTTGAAACCTGCGTCAACGGAGTGGCCTCTGTGCTGGCCACCTCCAAGGAGGACTTCGGGATCAGCACAATGCTGATCGCAGCCTTCCTCCGCGACCTCCCCGAGGATTCCGCCCTGGAAGTCCTGGACGGGCTGCTGGCCATGGACGCACCCATCGGGGCTATTGGACTGGACTCTGCGGAGGTGGGCAACCCGCCGGCCAAATTCGAGCGGCTCTACGCCAAAGCCCGCGGGGCAGGGTTGCGGCTGACGGCACACGCAGGCGAGGAGGGCCCGGCGTCGTACATCATCGAAGCCCTGGACATCCTCAAAGTGGAGCGTATCGACCACGGCATCCGCTGCATGGATGACCCGGACCTGGTGGAGCGCCTCGTGCGGGAACGTATACCGCTGACCGTGTGCCCTTTATCGAACGTGCGGCTGCGGGCGGTCGATACCCTCTCGGACCACCCGCTGCCGGCCATGCTCGCCGCCGGCCTCAACGTCTCCGTGAATTCAGACGATCCGGCGTACTTCGGCGGTTACGTGGATGACAACTTCGCGCAGCTGCAGGCGGTCTTCGAACTGTCCAATTTCGACAGGGCCCGGCTTGCTGCAAACTCAATCCATTCGTCCTTTGCGTCAGAGGAACGGAAGGCGGAACTGCTGGAAGAGCTTAACGGCGGGGACGCCACGCCCTGACGGTGCTGTGTGCCAGGCAACAAGCACGTCCCCGTGCGGCTAAACTAAGTGCCGCAGGCGTGTTCCGGGAGTGCAGGGCGGCGCCCATGCCAGCGCTTCAGGGTTATGCAGACAGCCCTCGTACCCGAGACCGGCGCCTCAGTTGTTGTGGTATTGGCTTCATAGTCGGTCACGACACGCAGAATTAACCAATCAAAGTCGCGCGATTTCACGAGCAGTTGGCAAGATGCCTAAGACGGATCGCTCTCATAAAAAGGGGAATCATGGCCAAGACCACCGCAGAAAACACGTTCCTTCGACTCAAGACCGTGCTGGATGTCCTGACCGAAGGTGTGTGGGCAGGCGAAGCGCTGAACGCCGGCCAGGTTCTCGGGGAAGCAACCGCCAGGGTTCCCTTCAACGAGCACGAGGCCGAACTGCTCAGCGGCGGTATTCCCCGCGGCCACAAGACCCTCACGTCCGCCACGGCCAAGCTGGTGAAGACCGGCTGGCTTGTGAAGGGCCGCTCGGGCTGGACCATCACCGAGGACGGCATGCGCGCCACTGTTGCCTTCCCGGATCCGGTTTCCTTTGCAACAGCGCTCGACGCCGGCGCTCCTGTTCCTGCCGGCACCCCGGTTCCCACCGCTCCCGAAGGATTCACGCTGAAGCTCGCCACACCCGGCGAGCCGGTGGCGAAGGAAGCGGCCAAGAAGCCGGCTGCAAAGAAGGCACCTGCCAAGAAGGCCGCCGCAGCCGTGGGCAAGGCAGCCAAGGTCCTGGAAGAAGCCGTGGAACCCGTGGTCAAGGCCGTGCGCAAGACCAAGACCCCGGACAAGGCTGCCACCGCGGCCGAACCTGCCGCATCCGAACCGTTCGAAGGCCCGGACGTCGAGACGCACCCGCAGCCCGAAGCTGTTGCGGTGGCCGGTGACTTCAACACCATCCTGGGTGCGCCGGAGAACTGGGCGCCGCAGTACGACGAAGCGCAGATGGAGTTCGACTTCCTGGACCAGCTGTGGAAGAAGAGCGCCGAACTGCCTGCCGGCTACTACACGTTCAAGATCGCACTGAACCGGTCCTGGGACGAGAACTACGGCGCGTTCGGCACTTTTGATGGCCCCAACCACGAACTGCACCACGCCGGTGGCACTGTGACCATCCGGTACAACCACGCCACCCGCGACATCACCATCAACTAGCCCCGCCGCCCAACCAGGTAGCGCCAACTGCCGTCATGGGGCCTCATAACGGCAGTTACTGCTACCTGGTTGGGTCGGCCGGAGCGGGAGTCCAGAAGGAGCACCATGGCCAGCCACGGCGAAGCGTCGCCCTACGCGGTCCGGCTGAGCGCGCGGGTGTTCGGCGTGGTGCAAGGCGTGGGCTTCCGCTTCTGGACCATGGGCAAAGCCGAAGAGTTGGGCTTGAGTGGCGAGGTAAGGAATCTCGACGACGGTTCGGTGGCCGTGGTTGCCGAAGGTCCCGAGCCGCAGGTCCGGGCACTGCTCGACTGGCTGAACTCCGGCCGCACGCCCGGGCGGGTGGAGCGGGTGGAGGACGATCTGTCCGCGGCGGACGGCAGCTTCCACGGCTTCCGGGCGCTCTGACAAAAGTCAACCGACACCAGGGTTTGAGACTTGCGGCTACTCCCGTGGGCTCAGGCCGATGAAGGCACCCAGCTCTTCCAGCGCCGCCGGTTTGTGCGGCATGTAGCTGGTGAGCTCTGGAGAGCGGACGATGACCGCCCGCCACTGGCCGCGCGACACAGCCACGTTGATGCGGTTCCGGTTCAGCAGAAATTCAGCGCCGCGCGGAGCCTCGGCTACAGCGGAGCACGCCATGGAAACGATGACCACGGGTGCCTCCTGCCCCTGGAACTTGTCAACCGTGCCCACGCGGACGTGGGGCATGCCCGCCTCCTCGAGGGCTTTACGGATCAGGTGGACCTGGGCGTTGTAGGCAGCCACCACCAGGAGGTCCTGCTGGTCCAGCGGCCGCGCGTCGGTGTCGGCCCCCGCAATCCACTTCAAGCCCAGGTGCCGCCTTGCCTGCCGGACCACCTCAGCCGCCTCCTCGGGCGAGCTGGTGGCGTTGCCGCTGTGTTCCACGAAAATCGTTTCGACACCCGGCGGAAGGCCTTGGAGCTTGCGAAGGGACGGCGCCGGGGCGGACTGCAGTTTTCCCTCATAGCTGAGCCGCGAGACGGCAGCGCACAGTTCCGGGTGCATCCGCCAGCTGTCCGCCAGGAAGTAACCCAGGCGGGCCGGGAGGGTGGCGTGGCCTGCGGCGAGCCAACACAGAGCGGATTCATCGACCGGCTCCGGGTGCGCCCCCTGACTCACCTGCGGCAGCTGCTGCGGGTCGCCGAGCAGGAGCAGCCGTTTGGCCGAGCGGGACACGGCCAGCGTGTTGGCCAGCGAAAACTGCCCCGCTTCGTCGATGACCAGCAGGTCCAGGGACCCGGGGGGAACTTCCTTCCCCGTCATGGTCCACGCGGTCCCGCCCACCAGGCACCCGCCGGCACTTCCCAACAGACGCGCCACATCGCCGTCGGACGTTGCCGCCCACGGCACCTCGTGATCGGAATTGAGTTTCTTGCCCACCAAGTCCGGATCCACACCGCCGGCGGCGATGGCGCAACACAGCAGGTTCTCCACCACGTTGTGTGACTGCCCCACCACCCCGACCTTCCAGCCCTCGGCCACGAGCCGGCCAATCACATGTGCACCAACGTACGTTTTGCCCGTGCCCGGAGGCCCCTGCACAGCCAGGTACGAGTGATCAAGGTCCCGCAGTGAACCGGCAATTGCGGTGGCATAGTCCGCGGAGCCGTCACTGCGGCGGCGGACCTCCACCGGAGCCGGCAGGTTCCGGAACCGGGGCGGCTGCTTCCGCAGGATGTCCAGCCCGGGCTGGGCGGGCAGGGACGGAACTGATGCCCCCACCGCGCGGGCAATGTCCGCTATGGCCGCCTCGATGCTGGCGGTGGCCAGCGGCTGGTCCTCGGTCAGGGCCATCGGCAGGTGCGGGTAGGCGGCCACTTTGCCGGACTCGCGCTCCGCGATGGTGATCAGCGTCTGCTCCGGGTTGTCAGGCGCCGGGGACAGTTCGCTGATCCTGGTGCCGAACGAGTAGGCCCTGGTGCCGGGGGCCGCGCCGGGTAACGCCATGCCGTCCGGCGGGGGAGCGTCATACAGCCTGCACCAACTGGAGTCGGCCCGGAAGTCCGAGCCGTCGGTCATGGTCCCGCGCAGCCGCAGGACCCGGGTGCGCATCCGCTCCCGGGGCTTCACCAGCGCCCAGTCCGAGGCGACCTCGGCGGATTCCACTACGAACACGTTCCGTTGGTCCGACCAGTTCTCCAGCGGCGCTTCCACCCTGTCAAAATGCTGCCACCAAAATTGCTTGCGCTCGCGCCGGTGGTAGCCCAGGGCGGCGGCCACCATGGCAATGGCCCGTTCATCGTCCGTCCAGGGCCGGTTGTCAGGCAAGCTGCTGAGGTACTCGCGAAGCCGGGCCTCCTCCAGCGTTCCCTCGGCGGCGTCATCCTGCGCCTGCTCTGCCGGTCTCCTGACCGGTTCGGCGGCGTTCTGTCCATCTCCGGCTGCTTCAGCGGGCTGGCCCTTCGCCTCCGCCTGCGGTGCGATTTCCAGTAGCCAGTCGCGGAGCCGGAGGGTGGACAGACAGTCGTACCGGTTGTAGTCCGAGATGGAGGCGAGGATGATGTCCGCTTCGTCCTGGCGGCCGGCATCCCGCGCGGCGCAGTAGGCGGCGTAGGCGACCACCGACGCCCCTGCGTCCTTGACGTCACCGGAACGGAGGTTGTCCCCCATGTAAAGCGGTTCGAGCTTCTTGATGGAATAGGAAGCCTCGGAGATGCGCAGCGAATGCCTCACGGTGGCATACAGATCCACGAGAAGTCCCTTGCGCAGCCAGTCGTCCACGATGTCTTCCCCCGCCTGATGGGCGAGCGACAGGTTCCGCAGGGCCGTCTTCTCGTAGGACGCGTAGTGGTAAACGTGCATGTCCGGGTAGCGGGCACGGCGCTCCTCCACGTATTCGAGGAAGTCGAGGAAGGCACGGCGTTCCCCGGACCTGGAATGCGCCCAGAACGGACGGAAGACGGGGCTGCCCTCATCGCCCGGTGCTGGCGCCTCGACGACGCCGAAGAGGTATTCAATGCCCCACACCCCGGTGGCCGGATCCTGCCAGAGGGGGTCGCCCTCAAAGTCGAAGAAGATGTCGCCGGGGCTGGGGGCCGGAAGCGCTCCTATCGTGTTGTCCGGCAGCACGGCGTACGAGACACTGTGCGGTTGGCCGTCCTTGTTGAATGTCCGGGTACCGGCAACAGGGTCAAGGCCCAGCTGCATCCGCGCCTGGGATCGCAGCCGGGCAACAGAATTCCGGGCTTCGGCCTCCGGAAGGTCAGCCAGCTGGTCGATGGTGGCGATGCCCTTACCGAGGAGCTTTTTGCGCTGCACCACGGACATTCCCGCAACCATCAACAAGTCCCGGTGGGCCTGCACCTGTTCCGCGCAGTAGTCACACCTGCCGCAGTGCACAACCCCGGACTGCTGCCACTGCACCGCCGCGTCGGCGGCCCGGTGGCTGGCAACCAGCTGGCGGAAGCGCCGGCGTCGTTCGCGGAAGACGGGGAGGAGGTCAGGGAGGGAGTGGCTGCTGCGGAGCCAGCCATCGGCAACCCTGGTACCCAGCACCAGGGTCACGAGAGGGGAGGGATCCAGCCCCATTCCCAGGAGTTGGTCGCCGTAGGCCGCAAGCTGGAGCAGTGCCCCCACCTTGGCATGGCGCGCGAGCTTGGTGTCCCACACCTCGTACCGGCCCGGGCTTCCCGTTCCCGCAGCCTCATTGACCAGGAAGTCGGCGTAGCCGAGGAACTCGCCGTCAAAGAACGTGGCCTGGAAGACGACGTCCGCCCCGGACCGGAGCGCGAGTTCCGTCTCGGCGTGCCTGACCTGCAGCTCGCCGCGAAGATTTTGCCCCCGTTCCAGGCAGTAGACGCCGGCGCCGCGGCTGGCATCCCAGATGCCGTACTTGCGGACCAGGCTGGCCAGTACTGCCTGCTCGTGCTGGTCACCGAGTTCGCCGGCACGGACGCGCATCTCGTCGGCGGGAAACTCGGCCTTTGCGGCGCGCCCCAGTTTCTCGTCAAGGATCCGGAGCATGCGGTACTCACACTCGCTGGCGGCCACCAGGTCGCTGGCAGAAAACACCAGGTCCGGAGCGGCGCCGGCATCAGTACCGGCAGCTTCGAGCAGGAACACGGGGCCTCCCCATCGACAGCCGGCCCGGGGAAGGGTTCCCCTGGCCTCGATTAAAACCTAGCAAGGGGTCCTGACAATCCGGCAGGCACAAATAAACAGGTAGCAGCAACTGCCGGTTTGACTCCTGAAAACGACAGTTGCTGCTACCTGGTTGGGGAGGGGAAGGTCAGCTCTCCGCGTCAGCCCGCACCTGGGCCTTGTCGTGCTCGGTATGGGCCTGGCGCAGCAGGTCCAGGAACTCGGTCTCGTTGCGGATGAGCTTCTTGTACTTCTCCGGCAGCTTGCGGATCTGATCCTCCTCGCGGCACATGTTGGCGAAGATCTTGTCCCGCTCCACCATGTCCGTCTCATAGTTGAGGTCCAGGTACTCCACGGCGTGGCGCCGGGCATTGGACACCGCGTTCTTGGCCTTGCCCTTGGGGCTGAAGATGGAGGCCAGGACGGTAACCAGCAGGACGCCCAGGATCACGCTCAGCGAAACGGTGGTGCTGACTTCCACCACGTTGACATGCTCGCCGTTGTTGATGAACGGCAGCGTGTTTTCATGCAGGGCGTGCAGGATGAGCTTCACGCCAATGAAACCCAGGATCACGGCCAGGCCGTAGGAGAGGAAGATCAGGCGGTCCAGCAGGCCGTCGATCAGGAAGTACAGCTGCCGCAGGCCCATCAAGGAGAATGCGGTGGCGGTGAACACGATAAACACGTTCTGCGTCAGGCCGAAGATCGCCGGAATCGAGTCCAGCGCGAACAGGATGTCGGTGCCGCCGATGGCCACCATCACCAGGAGCATCGGGGTAAGGACGCGCTTGCCGTTCTCAACGGTGAAGAGCTTGTCGCCGTCGTAGTGCTCCGACGCCGGCAGGAACCTCTTCGCGAGCCGCACCACCAGGCCCTCGGACTCGTCGTCGTGGGCATTGGGGCGCAGCAGGTTGCCGGCGGTGATGAGCAGGATCAGGCCGAAGATGTAGAACACCCAGGCGAAGCTGTTGATGAGGGCGGCGCCCAGGAAGATGAACGCCGTCCGGGCGAACAGTGAAAAGACGATGCCGAACAGCAGCACCTTTTGCTGGTCAGCACGGGGCACACGGAAGCTGGCCATAATGATCAGGAACACGAAAAGGTTGTCCACGGACAGCGCTTTTTCGGTGATGTAGCCGGCGAAGTACTCCGCCCCCATGGTCGGCCCGCCGAACCACAGAACCCCCAGGCCAAACAGCAGGGCGATGCCCACGTAAATGGCGGACCACGTGGCCGCTTCCCGGAGCGATGGTGTGTGCGCCTTGCGGACATGGAAGAAGTAATCGAAAGCCAGCAGGCCCACAATCCCGATGACGGTCAGGGTCCAGACAACTGAAGGTACTTCCACGCGGCAGGCCTTTCGTTGGAGTGTCCTTCCAGCCTACCTAAGCATGCTTACCTAAGCAGGCTTCAGCAGTTCATGCTTGACGACGGCGGACTGGGACAGCGTCTTGTAGCCCTCCTGTTCGAACAGGACAGTGATGATGTCGTCTTCGTGCCGCATCACCAGGCCGGGACCCCACTCCTTGTGCACCACGGCGGACTGCAGCGGGAACGGGTCGTCCGGGTCGGGAGCACCCGGCAGCGTCCCGCCGTCGTGCTTCTTCTTGCCGGCCTTCTTTCCCGCCTTCTTGCCGGCCTGTCCCTTCTTGGCCGGCCCGCCGTCGTCATGCTTCTTTGCCGCCGCAGGCTCCGGCCGGGCAGCGGCGGCAGCACAGCCGTCACAGTTGCCGCACGGCTCCGGCAGGTCCTCGCCGAAGTAGCCCAGCAGGAACTGCCGCCGGCAGCCGTCCGTTTCGGCGTAGGCGCGCATCATGGTGAGCCGGGACTGCTCCACCCGCTGCCGGGACTCGGCACGTTCGACGGCGCGTTCCACCAAAGCGGACAGCTTGGCTCTCGAGGTGAGTCGGATGCCGCGCTTGCCGGTGGTGACAGCGTCCGCCTCCTCAAGCTGGTTCACCAGCCCGGTCACGCGGCGGACAGGGACATCCAGCAGCTCGGCCAGCGATGACTTGGGGGTGGGGCCGCCGGCGTCCTTGAGTACCTTCAGCACCGCGAGCAGCCGCTCGGGGTCCGGCGTGCTGGTGGTGAAGAACTTGCGCAGGCCCAGGTCCTCGGCGCGGTAGTGCAGGACTGCTGCCGCCTTTTCCCCGTCACGCCCGGCCCGGCCGATCTCCTGGTAGTAGGCGTCCAAGGACTCGGGGATGTCGGCGTGGACCACAAACCGGACGTTGGGCTTGTCAATGCCCATGCCGAAGGCGGTGGTTGCCACCACCACGTCCAGTTGATCCGCCAGGAACTGTTCATGGATCCGTTCGCGGTCCGCGGAGGTCCGCCCTGCGTGGTAGGCCTCCGTCCGCAGCCCTTCGGCGGCGAGCTTGGCGGCGTACTTTTCGGTGTCCTTCCGGGTGGCGGCGTACAGGAGGCCCTGTCCGTCGCGGGCAAGCCCGGCCACCTGCTCCAGCAGTGCCTTCCGCTTGCCCTTGTCCTCCTGGTGGCGGACCACGTCCAAAGAGATGTTGGGCCGGTCGAAGCCGCGGACCAGCACCAGCGGGTCCTGCATCTCCAGCCGCTCCACGATCTCGTCACGGACGGGCGGGGCTGCAGTGGCGGTCAGTGCGGCGACGGGCGGGTTGCCCAGCAGCCCGCGGACGTTGCCCAGGCCGAGGTAGTCGGGGCGGAAGTCGTGGCCCCAGGAGGAGACGCAGTGCGCCTCATCCACCACGAACAGCGAAACATCAAGGGCAGCGAGCCGGTCCACCGTTTCCTGCTTGGCCAGCTGCTCGGGTGCAAGGAACACAAAGGTGGCTTTGCCCGCCTCAACCGCTTCCCACGCAGCCTCCACTTCCGAATCGGTGCGGGAGGAATTGATGGCGACGGCGGCCTGCCCGCCAAGGTCCCCCGCCAGGCCTTCGAGCTGGTCCTCCTGCAGGGCGATCAGGGGTGACACCACGACGGCGGGACGTCCCGTGGTGTTGTGCAGGTGCTGTGCCGCCACCTGGTAGATGGCGGATTTGCCGTAGCCGGTGGGCATAACGGCCAGCACATCGCGGCCAGCAACCAGGGCTTCCATTCCGGCCAGTTGGCCGGCCCGCAAAGCGGGCAGGGAGAAGGAGGAACCCGCCAGGGCGGCGAGGTCAAGATCGTCGGACATTATGGGCAGCTCCGCGCAGTTGGTCCCGCGGCCGCTTGCTTCAGCCGTGGCAACCAGCCTACGCCAGCCGTGCGCCGGCGTCGTCCTTCCCTTGACTTCCGTGACGTGACGCACAAGTGTGGAGGAAGCTGGTCCGCCGGCGGACGCCGTGGCTCATGGGGACCAGGAAGCAGCCGAGGAGTGGTCATTGTGACGCGCAAAAACCCGAAGGTCGAAGAAGCCGACGAGTCCGAACTGGAAGTGACAGGCCATCCCAAAACGTGGGCCGCGGGGGTGCCCGGCGTCTACTACTCGATGAAGCCCGCGCTTGAGCACATGGGCGTGGAGCGCTCGCGCAAGACCCTGCTGGCGCTGAACCAGAAGGACGGGTTCGACTGCATGAGCTGCGCCTGGCCAGATCCCGGCCACCGCAAGACGTTCGAATTCTGCGAAAACGGGGCCAAGGCGGTCACCTGGGAGGCCACGCCGGTGGTCATCGGCTCCGAGTTCTGGGCGGAGCATCCGGTCAGCGAGCTGCGGGAGCGCTCCGAGTACTGGCTGGGCATGCAGGGCCGCCTGACCGAACCCGTCTATAAACCGGCGGGGGAGGACCACTACCGGCCGGTCAGCTGGGAGCAGGCGTTCAGCATCATTGGAAACAAGCTCAAGTCGCTGCCGGACCCCAACCAGGCCGCGTTCTACACCAGCGGCCGGACATCCAACGAGGCTGCCTTCCTCTACCAGCTGTTCATCCGCGCCTACGGCACCAACAACCTTCCCGACTGCTCCAACATGTGCCACGAGTCGTCCGGCTGGGGCATGGGACAGACCATAGGCGTGGGCAAGGCGACGGTCAGCTACGACGATTACGCCAAGGCCGACCTGATCATCATCATGGGCCAGAACCCCGGCACCAACCACCCGCGGATGCTCACCGCACTTGAGGAGGCAAAGGAGGCCGGCTGCCAGATCGTGGCCGTCAACCCGCTGCCGGAGGCAGGCCTGATGCGGTACAAGAACCCGCAGCGGGTGAAGGGCATCATCGGGCACGGCACGGACCTGGCGGACCAGTTCCTCCAGATCCGGATCGGCGGCGACATGGCCCTGCTCCAGGCCGTTACCAAGCGGGTCCTGGACGCCGAGGCCGCGAATCCGGGCACGGTCCTGGACCACAAGTTCCTTGCCGAGTACTGCGACGGGCTGGAGGAGCTGCGCGCCCACCTGGCCCGGCTGGACGAGGCCACGGTCCTTGAGGCCACCGGCCTGCGCAGCGAGGAGATCGACGAGCTCGCCGAGCGCTACCTCGCCGCGAACAGGGTGATCATCACCTGGGCCATGGGCATCACCCAGCAGAAGAAGGGCGTGGCAACCATCAAGGAGATGATCAACCTCCTGCTGATGCGCGGCAACATCGGCCGGCCCGGTGCTGGCGCGTCGCCCATCCGCGGGCACAGCAACGTGCAGGGTGACCGGACCATGGGCATCTGGGAGCAGATGCCGCCCGCGTTCCTAAACGCGCTGGGGCGGGAGTTCGATTTCGAACCGCCCCGCGACCACGGCCTGGACGCGGTCCAGACCGTCCGGGCAATGCGCGACGGCGGCATCAAGGCTTTCATCGCGCTCGGCGGCAACTTCGTGGGCGCCATGTCAGACACCTGTGCCGCTGAGGAGGCGATGGAGAAGACGGAGCTGTCCGTCCAGATTTCCACCAAGCTCAACCACTCGCACGGGGTGACCGGCGCGGAGGCGCTGATCCTGCCCACACTGGGCCGGACGGAGATCGACAGGCAGGAATCCGGGCCGCAGTTCGTTTCGGTGGAGGACACCGTCTGTGCGGTGCATGCCTCGCACGGCACGGTGGAGCCGGTGGCGCCGGGGCTGCTGTCCGAAGTGGCCATCGTCTGCCGGATGGCCGCGGCCACCCTGGACGGCCGCACCTCTGCCGACTGGGCGGGCTTCGAGAAGGACTACGACCTGATCCGGGACCACATTTCCCATGTTGTGAACGGGTGCGAGGACTACAACCGGAAGGTCCGGCAGGAGGGCGGGTTCGTGCTGCCCAACGGACCCCGCGATTCACGCACGTTCAACACCCCCACCGGCAAGGCCATGCTGACGGTTAACGAGCTGGAGCACGTGGAGCGCCCCGCCGGCACGCTGATTCTGCAGACCCTGCGCTCGCATGACCAGTTCAACACCACCATCTACGGCCACAACGACCGGTACCGGGGGATCAAGAAGGGCCGCGAAGTGGTGTTTGTCAACCCTGCCGACCTCACGGAACTGGGGCTTGAGGACGGGCAGCACGTGGACATCCATGGGGTGTACAGCGACGGCGTGGACCGGGTGCTGCGGAACTACCGGGTGGTGTCCTACCCGTCGGCCCGTGGCTGCGCCGCCGCGTACTATCCCGAGGCCAACGTCCTGGTGCCGCTGGAAAGCGTGGCCGAGGGAAGCCAGACGCCGGCGTCCAAGGCCGTGGTGGTGCGGCTGGAGCCCGTCCCGGTCCTCGAGGAGGAACCCACGGCCTGGGGCTAAAGCCTTATTGCGCGGTGTCCGCCCAGCCGCGGCTGGCGGGACCGCCGTCCGGCCCTTGCTCACACAACTGGAACGCGACGTTTGCAGCCTTCTCCACGGCGGCGGCTGATGCTTCGCGCGTCCCGGCGCTTCCGGTCCCGGCATCGAGTCCCGCGGCGTAGCCCACAAGGAAAGTGGTTACCGGCGCGGCGGCATGGATGACATTGTCAGCTGACTTCCGCGCCAGTTCGAGCATCAGCTCATGGTCCACTTTCATGTCCAGGATCTGCAGTGCCTGCGCCAGCCGGTTGCTCCACTGGTCCAGCACCTGCGCTTCGTCGTTGTTGACTGCCATGGTCCGCTCCTTGCGTTGAATGGTTGCTCTGGGTCCTGACATCCGGTGCCGACACTACAAGGCTTCGGGGTGGAAGTCACCGGGCGGGCAAAACCCCCGTTAAAAAAAGGGTGAATTTTCCCGCCTCCCGCCTCCCGGCTCTGGAACTGCCCCCAAGGCCCGCCTAGACTGGGCGGATCCCCACGCCAGGAACCGGCCCGCTTTGGCCAGGTTGGCATCGGTGTTGATTGGAGGCGGGTCCCTGCCGGGGGTGCATCACCTACCCAGAAATCACGGCCGCCCCACCGGGCGGACTGACAACAGGAGAGCCAGATGACAGGGAACAAAGCCGTTGCCTACAAGGAACCGGGCAAGGTGGAGGTAATCGACGTCGATTACCCAACGTTCGAACTCAAGGACGGTCCAGGGGTCAACCCCGCCAACGTGGGACGGGCCGTCAACCACGGCGTGATCCTCAAGACCGTAGCCACCAATATCTGCGGATCGGACCAGCACATGGTCCGCGGGCGCACCACCGCCCCGCCCAACCTGGTGCTCGGCCACGAAATCACCGGTGAAGTGGTGGAGGTGGGCCGCGACGTCGAATTCATCAAGGTGGGCGACCTCTGCTCGGTCCCGTTCAACATTGCCTGCGGCCGCTGCCGCAACTGCAAGGAGCGCAAGACCGGCATCTGCCTGAACGTAAACCCGGACCGGCCCGGCAGCGCCTATGGTTACGTGGACATGGGCGGCTGGGTTGGCGGCCAGGCCAACTACGTGCTGGTGCCCTACGCAGACTGGAACCTGCTGAAGTTCCCGGACAAGGACAGGGCCATGGAGAAGATCCTGGACCTGGCCATGCTCTCGGACATCTTCCCCACCGGCTTCCACGGCGCGGTGACGGCGGGCGTGGGTGTCGGGTCCACCGTGTACGTGGCGGGCGCAGGTCCCGTGGGCCTCGCAGCGGCCACCAGCGCACACCTGCTGGGCGCCGCCGTCGTGATTGTTGGAGACCTGAACGAGGACCGTCTGGAACGGGCGCGCAGCTTCGGCTGTGAAACGGTGAACCTTACCAAGGGCGACCCGAAGGACCAGATCGAGCAGATCCTCGGCGTGCCCGAGGTGGACTGCGGCGTCGACGCGGTGGGCTTCGAAGCACGCGGCCACGGCAAGGACGCCTCACATGAAGCCCCGGCCACCGTGCTGAACTCCCTTATGGACATCACCGCAGCAGGCGGGGCCCTTGGTATCCCGGGCCTCTATGTCACGGGCGATCCCGGCGGCATCGACGAGGCCGCCAAGAAGGGCAGCCTGAGCCTCAGCCTTGGCACCGGCTGGGCCAAGTCCTTGAGCTTCACCACCGGCCAGTGCCCGGTGATGAAGTACAACCGGCAGCTGATGATGGCCATCCTGAATGACAAGGTGAGCATCGCCAAGAACGTGAACGCCAAGGCGATCACGCTTGAGGAAGCGCCGCAGGGCTACGCGGAGTTCGACGCCGGAGCGGCCACCAAGTACGTCCTCAACCCGAACGGGTACCTGAGCTAGGCGCAATTGCGGCGGACGGTGGGCACGCGGGGTGTCCGGTGATGCGGAAATAACGGTCCGGGGGCCGAGGTTAGGCTTTACAAAGGCCAATACCGCATCGAAGGAGATTCCCATGAGCGACATCACCGTCCGCCACAACGCCGGGCGCCAGCGTTTCGAACTCCTCGATGCCGGGAACGTGATCGGAAAGGCCGCGTACAAGGATTACGACGGCGGCGGGTCACCGGCGCGGATTTTCTACCACACCGTGGTCAACGAGGAATACGGCGGACAGGGGCTCGCTGGGCGGCTGGCTACCGTGGCGCTCGACGGAACGGCCGGTGCCGGGGTGGGAATCGTTCCGGTGTGCCCGTTCATCAAGAAGTTCCTCACCAAGCATCCCGAGTATGCCGAAAGCGTGGTGCCGGTCAAGCCGGCGCACCTGGAGTTCCTGGATTCGGCCCTGTCTGCGCGAACCCGCGCGTAGCAGCGCACCGCTTCCACTTTTCGACACGCAAATTCGTGTCCGACGCGCGCTTTACCTGGCGCACCCCAAATACGGGCGCGCCAGGTAAAGTGCGCGTCGTAAACCGATAGCGTCGCCTCCGGGTTTCGCCGTGCACCAGACTGTTACCGTGAGCAACAACTCCCGGACTGCCCTGGCCGTCGCTGGCTTAAGCCTGGGCACGGCACTGAACCCCCTCAACTCCTCCATGATCGCCGTGGCCCTGGTGGTGCTCCGTGCCGACTTCGGCCTCGACGTCGCCGCGGTCACCTGGGTGGTCACCTCCTTCTACCTCGCCTCGGCCGCGGGCCAGCCCGTGATGGGACGTCTGGCCGACCGGTTCGGGCCGCGCCGGATGTTCCAGCTGGGCATGGCACTGGTCACCGTCACCTGCGCCCTCGCCCCGCTCGCGCCCAGCTTTGCCCTGCTGTGCGTCGCCCGGGCGGTGATGGCCCTTGGCACGGCTACCGCCTACCCCAGTGCCGTGGTGATGGTGGGGGCCGTCGCGCACCGCGCCAACGTGGAACCTGCCCGGCCCCTCGGGAGGCTGCAGATGGCGAACACGTCCGCTGCCGCCGTCGGGCCCGTCGTCGGCGGACTGCTGGTGAGCCTGGTGGGCTGGGAGGCGCTGTTCCTGGTCAATGTCCCGCTGGCGCTCGCCGCGCTGCTGATGGTGCGCCGGGCGGCCCCGCCGGATGAGGCAAGGGAACGGGGCAGTGTGGCGGAACTGCTCCGGGACTCCGACATCCCCGGAATCCTCACGTTCGTCGGCGCGCTGCTGCTGGTGATGATGGCCGCGCTGGACGTCGCTCCCGGCTATCGCTGGTGGTTGCTGGCTGCAGGAACCGTGATCGCGGTCCTGTTCGCGTGGCGGGAGCTGCGCTTCAACCGGCCGTTCCTGGATTTGCGGCTGCTGGGACGCAACCGGCCGCTGATGCTGGTGTACGTCGCTTTCGCGGTGTTCAGCAGCGTCTACTACTTTGTCTTCTTTGGCCTGCCCCAGCTGCTGCAGGAGGCCGGAGGCTACGATCCCGGCGTGGTGGGGCTGCTGATGCTGCCGCTGGCCGCCATGTCCGTAGTGGCCACCCCGTGGGCGGTCAAGGCGATGGGAAGGTTCGGCGTGCGGCGGGTGCTGCTGGCCGGCGTCCTGCTGCTGACCGCCGTTGCGGCACTGATGTGGCTCCTGACCGGCACGCTGGCCATCCCGCTCGTGGTGGTCATGACGGCCCTGATGGGAGTTCCGTACGGGACCGTGGGCATCGCAACGAACCAGGGCATGTTCGTGTCCGCGCGGCCGCAGGAGCGCGGTGTTGCCGCCGGAATCTACCAGACGTGCCGATACGTCGGCGCCATCACCGCCACCGTGATGATCGGCGTCTTCGCGGCCGGCGGCGTGGGCCAGGAAAACTGGGCGCGGATGGTGCTCGCCATGCTGGTCCTGTGTGTGGTGACGTTCGGCGTGAGCCTGTTCTGGCGGCAGCACACAGTAGCCGGGCCTGCCCCTTGCGGTCGTTTCCGTGCCATGCTGGCTTGATGGGAAACATGATGACCTTGGGAAACGTCGAAACCTCATTCCAGGCCTACGTCAGCGAGCCGGCCGGAACGCCCAGGGGCGGGCTCCTGCTGATCCACGAGATCTGGGGCCTGGTGGACCACATCAAGGACGTTGCGGACCGGTACGCGGCGGAAGGCTACCTGGTGCTCGCACCGGACCTGATGGCGCAGACAGGGATGACGCCCGAGGTGGCGGATGAGGTCCTGGCGGCTTTGGCCGATCCGGACCCGGAGCAGCGCAGCAAGGTCCAGCCCAGGCTGCGTGAACTGACCTCACCGCTGCACTCGCCGGAGTTCGCCGAGCAGGCAGTGGCCGCCCTCCGTGCATGCGTCAACCACCTGGAGGGCGTGCCGGGCCTTGCCGGCCGGGTTGCCGTCACCGGGTTCTGCTTCGGCGGCGGCTACAGTTTTGAGCTTGCCACGAAGGAACCGCGGCTGCGGGCTGCCGTGCCGTTCTACGGTAGCGCTGACTTCTCAGAGGAGGAGCTGGGCCGGATCAAGTGTCCCGTCCTAGCCTTCTACGGCGACGAGGACACACCCTTGGTCACTAAACTGCCGATCCTGAAAGCCCGAATGTACGCAGCCGGAGTGGACTTCGAACCCGTGGTCTACCCGGGCACCGGCCACGCCTTCTTTAACGACAGCACCCCGGCCAGGTACAACGCGGACGCCGCGCAGGACGCGTGGAAACGCACCCTCGCCTTCCTGGAGCGAAGCCTCAACGGTTAGCCCGGGCGGGTTTATGGTGGAGGCATGGACTCTCCGAAGGTTCAGCTGTATCTGGATATCACCGCAAAGGGGCTGTGCATCCTGGGCGCTGCGCTGATGATCTTCACCCGTGGGGTGTGGTTCTACGTCGGCGTCGCAGTGGTGGTCCTGGGCGTGCTGTTCATGGGCGGCTCGCTGTTCGCCAGCCGCAAGCTGCGCGGCCGCGGCTGGGACGGCATGCGCCGGACCTAAGCTCCCGCGTCCCGCATCACTAGGTATACATCAGCGAGCCGGGCGTGGTGAGCTTTTCGCCGGTCTCCAGCCAGGTCTTGAGTCCGGAGAGGATCATCGGCCAGCCGCCGTAAAGCTGATCGTTGGCTCCCTCCCGGAGGTCGCTGTGCGTGACGGTGAGATGGCAGGAATCGCCCACCGGTTCGATCTCCCACGTGATCTTTGAGGTGCCCTCGGCCTTGACGTCCTCACCCCAAAGCGCGCGCATTGTCTGGACGAGCCGCCGGGGTGGGTCCACTTCCAAAATCTCGCCTTCACCCAGCGGTTCCTGCGCCTTGGCGTTGTTCATCACGAACTTCCCGCCGGGTGCCCAGTCCGCCTCGAAGGTGTTGCCGAACTGGTAGTTGCTGCGGATGCCGCTGTCCGTGATGGCTTCCCACAGCCGTTCCGGAGTGGTCTTGATGTAAATCTCGAAGATTTTTTCCATGGGACTTTCCAATCTGGATTTGAGGTCGCTGAGGGCAGCGGCCCATGGTTCTGCGTATTTGCTCACCCAGCGGTCGTGGACCAGCCGGATGGGTACCGGGTTCAGGAAGTGCAGCTTTTCCCGTCCCCGGCGGCGGGTCACTACCAGGCCTGCATCCTCCAGCAGGCGGAGGTGCTTGGCGATCCCGAACCGGGTCATGCTGAACCGTGCCTCAAGCGCACTGAGTGTTTGGCCGTCCTCGCGGAACAGCTCGTCGAGCAGGTCCCGGCGGGTGGGGTCGGCGAGTGCCTTGAACACGTCGTCCACGGACCAATGATAGGTGACCACAAGGTCACCTATCATTGGTTTTAGTTCCTTGAGGCGAGGTTCCGGTCGCGGTCCTCGAAGACGTCGTCGCCCGGGCCGGTGAAGGCGCGGGACCTTTCCACAGCCTCGATGGAGCCGGTGAAGAGCTGTGATTCGTGAGGGTCAGCCGGCGGACGGGCGCCGGCGGCAGCGGACGAATCCAGCCCCCGCAGCGGTGCCTTTCGCTGTGCGGGGGAGCCGGCGTCGGGCGCGGCCTGTTCCCAGCGCTGGTGGGGCAGCGCCTCCGGGTGGCCCTGCTGCAGGTACGTGATCATGGCTTCGCGGATAAGGCAGCGCAGGTCGAACAGTGCGGCGCTGTCAGCGGCACTGACCAGGATGCGGACGCGGACAAAGCCGCCGGTAGCGTCCGTGATCTGCAGGACTCCGACGCGCTCGTCCCAGAGGTCGGTGCCGGCCAGGATGCGGCGCAGTTCGGAGCGCATGTCCTCCACAGGGGCGCGCCAGTCGAGGTCGAACTCCACGGTGCCCATCACCTCGGACTGGCGGCGGGTCCAGTTCTCGAACGGGGTGGTGGTGAAGTAGGTGGAGGGCAGGATGAGGCGCCGGTCGTCCCAGACGTGGACCACCACGTAGGTGAGGGTGATCTCCTCGATCCGGCCCCACTCCTTTTGGACCACCACCACGTCGTCCACCCGGATGGCATCGGTGAAGGCCAGCTGCATGCCGGCGAAGACGTTCACCAGCGAGGTCTGCGCCGCCAGGCCGGCCACAATCGAGATCACGCCCGCGGACGCGAGGAGTCCGGCGCCGAGCGCCTGGATGGCGGGGAAGGTCAGCATCACGGACCCGACGGCGAGCACTACCACCAGTGCCACCGCGATCCGCCGTGCCAGGATCATCTGCGTCCGCAGCCGCCGCGCCCGCCGGTTGTCCGCCACGTCCACGCTGTGCCGGGCGAGGACCACCGCTTCGATAATCAGCAGCACCGCGACAGCCAGCCAGGCCAGGGCGCCGATGAGGGCGATCAGCAGGAGATGGTCGACGGCGGCGTGCCAGGTTTCGCTTCCGGCGGTCAGTCCCAGCGCGGCGCGGACGCCGATGAGGCACAGCGCCAGCTGGAGGGGCCTGCGCGCCACGCGGGACGTGGCCTGCAGTTCGGGACGCTTCCGGTTGAGCCGGAGGACAATCCTGCGGAGCAGCCAGGACAGGACCAGTCCTGCGGCTACTGCAAGGGTTACGGCAAGGAAAGGCATGGCGGGATGTAGTAAATCTGGCATCCTTAACGACTATCAAGCTGCCCCGCGGCCGCCGAAATCGCTCCGGCCCGTGGCGTGTCCGGTGCAGTTCGTGCCTTGGAAGGACCCGGCATCAGCTCCTAGGGAGCGGACTGCGGCTGCCGGGGCAGGATGTTGTGGTTCCGGCTGAAAAGGTTGTTGGGGTCGTAGCGCTGCTTCAGTTCAATGAGCCTGGCGAACTTGTCCTGTCCATAGGTCCGCCGGGCAGCTTCAGGATCCTGGCCTGATTCGCTGCCGAGGAAGTTCAGGTACTCGCCCTCCTCGGCAAAGGGCTGCATGCGCGCGTGGGCTTTCCTCGCGAACTCCGTGAGCCGGGCGTCGTCCTTCGATTCAGCCCAGAATCCGTACACATTCAGCAGGTACCGCGATGACCGGTTAGGGTAGGCGGTGGAGTCCTCCGGAACCCTGCCGAAGGCCCCCTCCAGATGGTGGATGTCGATGCCGGTACCGTGCCAGTGCACCTGTGAGGCGAAGCCGGCCACGACGTCGATGACCTCCTCGTCCAGCCGTGAGAACGAAACGTTCTTCCAGTAGCCCCGCGAGCCCGTCGGGAAGAGGCCGTCCATGGCGCTCTGCCATTCCGGCCACAAAACCGGCCCCACTTCCTCCTGGTCCGGCGGAGCCAGCTTCCGCAGCTGCTCGATCAGGTCCAGGCCGGGCTGGTGGTCGGCCCCGGCCCAGGCGCAGCCGATGATCATCCAGGGGTCCCCGCCCATGCCGAACTCCGGCGGCAGGCAAAGGAAACTGATGATCGGGTTCATCTCGTCGGGCAGGTCCGCGGTCCACCCGGCGAAGCCGGCCAGTGCCTGCTTCCAGTGGTCCGGGGTATAGAAGAGGTTGCCGCCCAGCACGGGATGCGGGAGGGGCCGCGCCCGGAACGTGTACGAGGACACCACGCCGAAGTTCCCGCCGCCGCCACGCAGGCCCCAGAACAGGTCCGGGTTCTCCTGTTCACTAACTTTCAGCTGTTCCCCGGCGGCAGTGACCACGTCCGCCGATATCAGGTTGTCGAGTGTCAGGCCGTTGCTGCGGGTCAGCCAGCCCACGCCGCCGCCCAGCGTCAGCCCGGCGATGCCGGTGGCGCTGATGACCCCGATTGGGACGGCAAGCCCATGTTCCGCGGTGGCACGGTCGACGTCCGCGAGGGTGGCACCGGGTTCCGCAGTGACCACCCGGGTGGCAGGATCCACGGTCACCTTGCGCAGCCCGCTCAGGTCCAGGACCAGGCCACCTGCCACGCTTCCGTGCCCGGCGACGTTGTGGCCACCGCCGCGTACGGCCAGCACCAGGCCCGTGTTGCGTGCTGCGTCCAAGACCGGGTCGATGTCCGTGATTGAGCCCGCGCGGGCAATGGCCCTTGGCCGGAGGTCATGCATGCCGTTCCAGATCCGGCGGGCTTCCTCATACCCCTCCCCGCCCGGCTCCAGCAGGACCCCGGTGAGCCGGTTCCGCAGGTCTTCCAACTCCTTGGCGATCCGGGCATCCGGCTCCGCCCGCTCTGATAAGTCCATGGTCTGACCTCAGCGGAATTTGCCGGATCACCACTTATCCGGCGGACTGGCACCTGAAGGATGCGCCGTAACAGCGGCGCGACGGGCAATGGCAGTCCAAGTATCTGGCGGGGCACCATCCCGGTCAAGACGCTGAAGCCCCCTAAAACCTATGGCCCCAGCGGGAGGAAGGCGAGGGCGAGGAGGGCCGGAAGGGTAGCGGCACGGGTGCCAGGAACGCTTTCCCATTTCCGGGGGTAGTGCCCCTGTAAATCAACCAGGAGCATGGTGGGCGCGGTGAGCACCATGTTGGGGCAGCAATAGACCACCAGGGTGTAGCCCACCACCAGGTGACCCACGTTGGCGGACTTTTTCCTTTTTCCGCTACTGCGGCAGGAGCTCCGGCGCCGGGATTTGCCGGCTGGTTCCATTGGGGGACGGACCTGTTTGCCTGGGCGGGCCGGCCGGACTGCCGGAACCAGGAACGCCGCCGGGCAGGGGTTCTGGAGCAGCGGTCACCGGTACGTCCGGCGTCCCTGCAGGGGAGGGCACGACGGCGGCCGGCGCGTCGGGTGCCCCGGCCGGAACCTGCGGCGCGGGCCGGGCAGGCTCCGGCGGGGTGAGCGTATGAATGATCCCGGTGATTGTCGCCGCTGCACCCGTGCGCAGGCCGTCATTGCCGGCACCGCGCCGCCGGCGACACCCAGCGAGGCAGCGACGGCGAGTGTGGTGAATACCATCCGCTTCCTGGTCCGGCGCCTCCCAAGCTCCAGCGGTGCGAGGTTTCCGGCGGCCGGACATTCCAGGAGCGCGGCCAGGGCGGGGGACGGCGGCGGGACACTGATGTTCCCTAGGCAGCGTAGTTGCAGGAGCATCCCGCGCAGTTGGGCATCGTCCGTAAACCCGCACTCGGAGAGCAACTCGTCCACGCAGCGCTCGCCGTCGGGCCTGGGTTGCTGCTGCCGGCCGGAAGAACTGGTCATGATGCGCCTTCTTTCATCGATGCACCGTCCTGTAACGAGGGGTGAAGCTTCCGCAGCCGGCAGAGGGCCCGGTGCTGCAACTGCTTGATGGCTCCGGGGGTCTTGCCCATGATCGCCGCTGTCGTCTCTACGGACAGGTCTGCCACAACCCGCAGGGCAATGACCTCCTGCTGCTCCTGCTGCAGCGTTCCAAGCATTGCTTTGACATCGTCCGACCCTTCTGCCGCGAGCAGTTGGTCCTCCGCTGAAGTGCTGCAGCGCGGGTCGGTTTCAGGGATGTAGTCCATGGTCCGGGGGCCTTTGACCCGACGGCGGTCGACATGAGACCCTCCGTTGACGAATTTATGGTTGCGATCAACTGCGGTTTTTCGCTGCGCACCTATTGAAACGAAATCCGGGTCACGGCGGTTACGGGTCTGTGAGGATTTTTTGACTAGATTGTCACTCCGTCAGTCACTCGGTGTAGAAGGCTCTACCGGGGCAGGCGTCGCCGGAACCGGCCGCGGCTCGAGCCACACCCGTTCGCGGGGTCCGGGCGGGTAGGCGTGCGTCTTGCCGGCCAGCGTGATGACAAGGGCGGCCACAACCGGAAGGGCCGCGGCGACCGGCACCAGCAACGGCCCGCCCGCCACCAGCGCGCCGGAACCATACAGCGCCCCCACGGTGATTCCCAGCTGGATGGTGAGCACCGTGAGCCCGTTGGCTGCCTCGCCGTAGTCGCCGCCGGCGCGGAGGATGGCGGACTGGTTGTAAATGCCGATCGCCCCCATGCCCGCACCCCACACCGTCATCAGCACCAGCGCCACCACGAGGTTTCCCACCGCGAGAGGCAACAAGGCCATCGACGCGGCGATTGCCGCCGTCGTGATCAGCAGTGAACGCCGCGGGTGCGTGTCCACGGTGAGTCCCGCAATCCAGATGCCCAGGAGGCCGGAAGCGCCGAGCACGGTGAGGGAAAGGCTGGTGGCGTAGTCCGGCAGCGCGGCCTCGCGGATGAACGGGGCGATGTACGTGAACAGCGCGAAGTGGGCCAGGATCAGCAGCGGCCACCCGATGGCAACGGACTTTACCCCCGGCTGGGCTATGGCCCGCCGCAACGACGGGTTGGCGGCGTCCGAGATGCGCTGCACCCGCGGCAGCAGGAAGAAGGCGAGGACTGTCAGGAGCAGCCCGAACCCGGCCACCACCAGGAACGCGGCACGCCAGCCGAGGAAACCGCCAAGTGCCGTACCCACCGGCGCGCCAATGGCAAGGCCGAGGCTGTTGCCGCTGAAGACGATCGCCAGGGCCTTGCCCACCTTGTCCGCCGGAACCACCCTGGTGACGAACGGAGCCATGGTGGTCCACAGCAGGCCATGCGCCAGGCCGCCCACCAGCCGGGCAATCATGGCGGCGGTGAAGTCCGGCGCCAGGCCCACCATGGCATTGCTGAGCGCAAAGGTCAGGACCAGCCCCACCAGCAGCGCATGCCGGGGAACCCTCGCCAGCAGCCGGGCGGCCGGGACCACGGTGACCACAATGACGGCGGCGTATGCGGCGGCAAGGTAGCCGGCCACCGGCTCGGACACGTTCAGGCCGGTGCTGATCTGCGGCAACAGTCCGGACGGCAGGAGCTCGGTGGTGATGGCGGTAAACGCAATCGTGGCCAGGACGGCCATTGCGGCATAGGGGAAGCGGGCAGGGGCAGGCGCGGACGTCGCGGAAGACATGGGGGATTGGTCCAATTCAGGGGGAGGGGTGGAACGCTGCTCGCTGGCCGGCAATTCCTCCCTTAAATTTACAGGATGGGACCGGTTGTCACAGACATGACACCGCGCGGGAAAGCTACCTCCCGGCGCCTTCCGCCAGCCCCATGAACATGGTCCGGTGCAGGATATCCACGTGCCGGCGGGCCACCTCCACGGCCGTCCCGGTATCCCCTTCCCGCAGGGCCTTGACGAGCTCGATGTGGTCCTGGTTGGACTTGTGCAGCAGGTCGATGGGGTAGGGGATGAAGTAGTCGTACAGCTCGGCGAGGGTCTGGTGGTACACCTCGACGGCGGTCCCCAGCCCGGAGGACGATCCGACCAACTGGTGGAACCGCTCGTCGGACTGGTGGTAGTCGGACCAGTTGGCGGCGGCGGCCATGTCCCGGGTCAGCCGTTCCAGTTCGTCCAGCTGGCCGGCGGTGGCGTTGACAGCGGCGTAGTGGGTCACGGCGCACTCAAAGAGCAGCCGCCGGTCCACCAGCCGGTTCACCGCCCGGGACTCCGCGGGCGACGCCGAGAGTTCGGCGAGGACGTCCCGCGGCGGCTCATCGGCCACGAACGTTCCGCCGACCCTGCCGCGGCGGCGAACCAGCACGCCCTGCTCGGCCAGGCTGGCGAGGGCGCGACGGGCGGTGATGGGGCTGACCGACAGGCCCAGCGCCACGTCCTCCTGGTCAGGCAGCTTCTCGCCCGGCTTCAGCAGTCCCAGCGAGATGGCCATCCCGATCCGCAGCCTGACGGCGTCAATGGCGCTGCGGCGGTCCATGCCGCTGAGCACGGTGGCGCCGATGGCGGAGGTTTCCTCCACGGAAGGGGTCATAACCGCTACTTTACGGGCCATATCCCCCCTTCCGTTTATTTGATCATTCTGATCTAATATAGTGCAGATCACAGCCCCCTTCCATGGAGGAACCATGCAACGCGTCCTTCCCCTTGTCGCCGCCCAGGCCCCGCCGCGGCTTATCGGTGAGCCCCTTTCGGCGTTCGCGGCCGAGGTCCAGGCAGCCCTGGACACCAAGCCCGGAACCAGGATGGTGGTGTTTCCCGAGCTCCACCTCTTTGGTGACTCCTACCCCGACCAGCAGCGGGCCGAGGTGCTGCAGTCCTCGGCCGAACCGCTGGACGGGCCGCGGGTCAAGGAACTGCGGGAGCTTGCCGCGGACCTTGGCATCTGGCTGGTCCCCGGCAGCGTTTGCGAGCGCGGGCCCGAGGGACAGCTGTTCAACACCCAGCTGGTCCTGTCGCCGGAAGGTGGGCTGGCCGGCTACTACCGGAAGATCTTCCCGTGGCGGCCCTTTGAGCCCTACGATCCCGGCGACCGGTTCACCACGGTGGACCTGCCCGGCACCGGACGGGTGGGCCTGAACATCTGCTACGACGCCTGGTACCCGGAGGTGTCCCGCCAGCTTGCGTGGATGGGCGCCGACGTCATCCTGAACGTCGTCAAGACCACCACCCCGGACCGCAGGCAGGAGCTGGTCCTGGCCAAGGCAAACGCCATCGTGAACCAGGTGTTCGTGGTCAGCGTCAACTGCGCCGGCCCCACCGGCATGGGCCGCAGCATCATCGTGGACCCGGAGGGGAACACCCTCGCCGAGGCACCGGACGACGCCCCGGTGCTGCTTCCCGCGGACCTGGACCTTTCCGCCGTCGAACGCGTCCGCACCCACGGCACGGAGAACCTCAACCGGCCCTGGTCCCAATTCCGGGAGGGCGAGGCCGCTGTCGAACTTCCCGTTTACCAAGGCCGGATCAACCCGGCCACCTGGACACCGCCGTCCTACAAGCCCTAAGGAACCCTTCGTGACAACACAACTCACCCGCACCCTGAAGCTGCCGTCCCTGGTGCTGTTCGGACTGGCCTACCTGACGCCGCTGATCGTCCTGGCCATCTTCGGCCTCATCGCCGAAACCACCGGCGGAGCCACTCCGTCCGCCTACCTCGTGGCCATGCTGGCCATGCTGTTCACCGCGCACAGCTACGGCCGGATGGCCATCGCGTACCCGGTGGCCGGCTCCGCCTACACCTACGTCCGCCGGGCCATCGACTCCCGCGTGGGGTTCATGGTGGGCTGGGCGGTCCTGCTGGACTATCTCTTCCTGCCCATGGTCATCTGGCTGATCGGCGGCTCCTACCTGAACGCCCAGTTCCCCGGCGTGCCCATCGGCGTGTGGATCGTCGGCTTCATCCTCATCACCACGGTCCTGAACATCCTGGGCATCAAGGTGGCGGACAAGGCCAACTACCTGCTGATGGCGTTCCAGATGCTGGTCATCGTGTTCTTTGTGGCGCTGGCCACCGGCAACGTAATGTCTTCCTCCGGCGCCGGGGGACTGGCAGCAAGCCACCCGTTCTTCAACGACGCCTCCAGCTTCGCCACCATCTCGGCCGGAGCCGCCATTGCCGCCTACTCATTCCTGGGCTTCGACGCCGTCACCACCCTTACCGAGGAAACGGTGAACCCGCGACGGAACGTGCCGCGCGCCATCATGCTCATCGCCCTGATCGGCGGCGGCATTTTCGTGGCTGTCTCCTACGTGACGCAGCTGGTCCACCCCGGCGGGGTGTTCGAGGACTCCGCGTCCGCTGCCAGCTCCATCGCCGTGCAGATCGGCGGGCAGCTTTTCGGTGCCGTGTTCCTGGCCGGCCTGGTGGTGGCGCAGTTCGCCTCCGGCCTCGCCGCCCAGGCCAGTGCCTCCCGGCTGCTGTACGCGATGGGCCGTGACTCCGTCCTGCCCAGGGCCGTCTTCGGAAAACTGGACCCGAAGTTCCACACCCCGGTGCTCAACCTCATCATCACCGGCGCGGTGGGGCTGATCGCGCTGTTCCTGGATGTGGCCACCTCGACGTCGTTCATCAACTTCGGTGCCTTCACGGCCTTCACCCTGGTGAACATCGCGGTAATCTGCCACTTCCTGCGGCAGCGCCGCGCCGGCATCAGCCTGAACCCGGTGTCCTACGTGGTGGTTCCCGCCATCGGCGCCGTGGTCTGCGCCTACCTGCTCTCCCGGCTGGACAGCAACGCGATTACGCTGGGAGTTTCCTGGCTGGTGCTGGGCGCAGTGGTCCTGGCCCTGATCACCCGCGGGTTCAAGGCCTCGCCGCCGGAGATGACGGCCACGGAGAAGGCCTACGGTGGAGGCGGCGGCCTAGCAGCGCCGGCGGGAGTGCAACGGAAGGACATTCGTGAAGATAGCGCTCGGGCAGCTGGCCTCCGGCAGCGACATCGCCGCGAACCTCGCGGCGATCGAGAAGTACGCCGCAGCTGCTGCCGGTGACGGCGCCCAACTTGTGGCCTTCCCGGAATACGCCACCTACGAAAAGAAGGTGGTGGACGCCTCCTTCCCGGCCGTCGCCGAACCGCTGGACGGGGAGGTCTGCCGGGCCCTGGCAGCCACCGCCGCCCGCCACAGCATCGCGCTGGTGGCGGGCGTGCTGGAAACGTCGCCCGAACCGGGCAAGGCGTACAACACGCTGGCGGCATTCGGGCCCGACGGCGGCCGGCTGGCTTCCTACCGCAAGATCCACCTTTTCGACGCGCAGGGTTTCGACGAGTCCCGGTTCATCACTCCGGGTCCGTCCCTGGAACCGGTGGTCTTCGAGACGGGCGGGATAACGTTCGGCCTTCTCACCTGCTATGACCTCCGGTTCCCCGAGCTGGCCCGGGCGCTGGCCGACGCCGGCGCCCAGGTCCTGCTGGTTCCTTCGTCCTGGGTGCCGGGCACGCACAAGACCGGGCAGTGGCTGGCCCTCAACGCTGCAAGGGCCATCGAGAACAGCGTGTACGTTGCAGGAATATGCCAGGCGCCGCCGGTGTCCGTGGGCCGGAGCCTGCTGGTGGACCCGATGGGGGCCACCGAGGAGGACCTTGGCCTGGAGCCCGGCGTCCGGACCGTGGAGGTCTCGCTGGGCACCCTTGCCCGGGTCCGTGAGCAGTTCCCGATGTTCCGGCAGCGCCGGCTGTAACGGCTGCGCGTGCTGGAGTCGGTAGATTGAGCTAAACGCCACCGGCAGTGGGACCGGGCATCGAGGCAGGAGAAGGCAATGAATGATCTGCATTACGGGGTAGCCGCGTGACGGCGCGGCTGCGGGTGTGCCTGCCCAGCCGGGAACTGGTGGAAGCGCTGGAGCCGATTGACGGCGTCGAATTTGTCCTGTGGGACTTCACCGGTCCGGCGCCCGCGGGTCGGGTGGATCTGCTGGTGCCCGGCTACATGGGCAAGCCCTCCGCGTTGTCCGCGCTTGCGGGCATGGACATCGGTTTGGTCCAGAGCCAGTCCATCGGGTACGACGGCGTCGCATCAGTGCTGCCCGACGGCCTGGTCTTTGCCAACGCGGCGGGAGTCCATGAGACGTCGACGGCGGAGCTCGCCGTGGGCATGATGATCGCCTCCCAGCGCGGGATCCCGGACTTCGTCCGGAACCAGGCTTCCGGCGTGTGGGACAACACCCAGCGGCCCAGCCTCGCGGACCGCAGCGTCTTGCTGGTGGGGTACGGCGGAGTGGGCAAGGCCATCGAGGCCCGGCTGCTGCCGTTCGAAACCGAGGTCACCCGCATGGGCAGCCGCCAGCGCGAGGACGCCAACGGCACCGTCTATGGCATCGATTCCCTCTATAAGCAGCTGCCGCGGCACGAGATCGTGGTGGTCAGCGTGCCCCTGAACGAGCAAACGGAGAAGCTGGTGGACGCCAAGTTCCTGGCCGCGATGCCGGACGGGGCGCTGCTGGTGAACGTTGCCCGCGGCCAGGTGGCCGACACGGATGCCCTGCTGGCCGAGACCTCGTCGGGAAGGCTCCGCGCCGCGTTCGATGTCACGGACCCGGAGCCGCTGCCGGCCGACCACCCGCTCTGGACCACCCCTGGCGTGCTGATCACCCCGCATGTTGGCGGTGCCAGTTCCGCCATGTTCCCGCGTATGGTCCGGCTCATCAGGAAACAGATCGGGCTGCTGCTGGAGGGCAAGGACCCCGTCAACGTGGTGCTGGGCTGATCTATCCACGCATGGCCCCGGCTCCTATGCTGGGGCCATGTCCACTTTCGAAGTCCGCCGCAGCGCCGTGATCACTGCCGCCCCCGACGACATTTTCCCGCTGGTCAACAACTTCCGCGAATGGGCCGCCTGGTCCCCTTGGGAGAAAGTGGACCCCGGCATGAGCCGGCGCTACTTTGGCCCGGAATCCGGCGTGGGTGCAGGTTACGAATGGAGCGGCAACCGCAAGGCCGGCAGCGGCACCATGGAGATCGTGGAGTCCATCCCGGCCAGCTCCATCATGATCAGGCTGCAGTTCACCAGACCCTTCAAGGCGCTGAACCCGACCACCTTCACCTTCGTGCCGGTATCCGGCGGGACCGAGGTGACGTGGCTGATGACGGGCGAGAACAAGGGCGCCGCCGCCAAACTGTTTTCCCTCTTCCTGAACATGGACAAGCTGGTGGGCGCCGACTTCGACAAGGGACTTGCGTCTTTGGCGTCCGCGGTGGCAGCCAGGAAGCAGAGCTAGGGCAGAGCCGTGGGCGCCGTCGATGATGCGCTCGCGGGCCTGGCCGAGCCGGACCGGGACTTTGTTCGGCTGCGGCAAACGGACATCAGGACATAGGGGGAGCGCTCATGCGCAAGATCATCCTGCAGAACGCGGTATCCGTGGACGGGTTTTTCGAGGGACCGGGCCGGGACATCAGCTGGCACCTGGTGGACGAGGAACTGCACCAGCACATGAACGATGAACTCGGTGCCATGGGTGGCTTCATCGAGGGCCGGGTCACGTTCGAACTGATGGCCGAATACTGGCCCGCGGCGGACCAGAACCCGGACAGCAGCCCGGCCGAGGTGCAGTTCGCGGATATCTGGCGGGAAACGCCCAAGTACGTCTTTTCCCGCACGCTCAAAAAGGCGCCGTGGAACAGCACGGTGTTTGCCGACGTCGTACCTGAACAAATTGCGGAACTGAAGGCGCAGGCCGGTGGGGACCTGGTAATGAGCGGCGCGGACCTCGCCGCAAGCTTCCTCCGGAAGGGCCTGATCGATGAGTTCCGGATCTACGTCAACCCTGTGGTGCTGGGCGGGGGGCGGCGCATGTTCAACCCGGCCGAGTACAAGGCCAACCTTCGGCTGGTGGAAACCCGGGCCTTCGGCAACGGCGTGGTGCTGCTGCGCTACGAGCGCGTGGCCACGTAAGCAGCGGTCGAATTCTTTTGCTTCCGTTGCGGTTTCCCGTGCGTACGGCGAGCCGGTGAATGTGGGCGGGCAGGAGATCGTGCCGGTGGCGCTGGTGTCCTTCGGCTTCGGGGGCGGCAGCGAGTCGGGGGAGGGCGCTTCCGGCGGCGGAGGCGGGGGCGTGGTGATCCCGCTCGGCGTCTACACCAGCAGCAATGGCAGGACCGTTTTCCGGCCCAACACCATTGCCACCCTGGCCGGCCTCGTTCCGTTGGTCACGGTGGCCGGGGCCACGGTCAGGCGCGCCATCACCGCGGCCCGGAAGTAGCAGGAACAGTCCAGGACCTGGGCGGCGAGTTCTTCGGTCACCTCTTGAACTCGATCCGCACCGAGTTGTCGTCAGGCAGGACGATCACTGTGCCGTCCTCGGGCGTCCAGCCGTCATGCAGGAAGAAGAAGCGGCCTCCGCTGAGCACCAGCAGGCGCAGGCCGTCATACCGGTAGAGCGCTGCGTCCGCAGTCCCCACACTGACCTCCTGCACGGCAGCCGAGCCGATGCCGAGGGGCTTGGCTGAGTAGACCTCGGCGCGGGGCATGAACTGCACTCCCCGTTCAAAGTCGACGGCAAGGCGCCTGCCCAGCGCCTGGGCATAGTCGGCGGTGCCCCAGAACAGCAAAAGCGTCACGATGCTCAGGACCAGCGTGGTCTCCACCGCATGCTGTTCGGCGCTCAGAACGGGGGCTGTTCGGTCCCTGCCGCGACGGCGCAGGTGGATACACCAGGTGGCCACGAGCACGCCCAGCGCCATCAGGTAAGGGGTAAACAGGGCTGTCCGCGCCGGTTCCAGAACCGTGAGCAGCAGGCTGATGCCAACCACCAGCCCGCTTATCAATCCGCCGATGCCGGCCGCCCGGAGGATGAGAGACCTGCCGCGGCCCTCCTCAATCCGGCGGCGCAGCCAGCTGTCGAGAGCCAGCCACGCGATGGCGGCCGCAAGGATGCAGACCAGAGGGAGGAAAAGCGCGTTGATGCTGATCAGCAAGTAGTCCTGGATGCCGTATCCGAACAGGCTCACATTCAGCCCCATGTAGGCGGCCTGGGCATCAGCACGTGCCCAGCCGAAATAGAACAGCAGCGCCGTGGCCACTGTGACCGGCGGTCCGACAGCGGAGACCACCCCCAATGCCCGCGACCACGGCGACCGTTCGTCGCTCCCGCTGTCCGTCATGGGGTGCTGCCACGCGTCTGCCCGCAGGCGCCGGCAGCCGCGTAATCGAATGTGGCCGTTCCACTCACGGGGTAGTCGGCGAGGCTGATGCTGACGCTTACAGCGGAGGTTTCTCCCGCGGCGACAGGGGACGGGGCCAGGAAATAGAGATCACCCGGCGGATAGTCGTCATCCGGTTGGCTGGTGCGGAAAAGCACGGGGGCCGTCGTTGCGCCGACCCTGACACTCCGGACGGTGCCGGCGGGGAGCCCCTCGAGTGTGCCGGCCATGATGATGACATCACCCTCGCACACCCCGGCAGGCGGCGAGTTCCGGTCAGTGTCCTCAACGAACTTGAGGTCCGGCGGGCAGGCGGTGCCAGGAAGTGCGGCGAGTTTAAACGGCGTCTCCGGATTCTGTTCCCTGAAGGCGGCGATATTGCGCAACACGTCGTAAGCAGCCTTGTCCCAGCACTGGTCCGCAGTGGGTGGCGTGATGGTGTCCAGAGCGCTAATTCCGCTCTCCCATGCGGCCTCGTCGCCGTTCAGGCCCCGGCATAAGACGGGTGCCAGGTCCTGCATGGATGCAGCGGATCCGGGGTCGACTCCGTCACCGCCGCAGTTCCTGTCTTTCAGGGCCACGTACCAGGTGGGATCGCCGCGTCCCACCGGGCCTATGGGCAGCCACCCCAGCACCACCGGCTCCTGCACGGGCGGTCTATTGGCGGCCGGGGGGCCGGGCGGAGGGGCGGGTGCCGGTCCTGGAACCGGCGCGGCAGGAGCCTGTCCCGGCGCGGCCGGTCCGGGAGGCCCCCCGGGAGCCTGTCCTTGAGGGCGGCCAAGGTTCGACGACGACTCCTGCCCCGGCGCATCGCCTTGCCTCTGCCCCTCCGTACCGAAACTTTCCTGCGGAAGGCTCGTGCCGCCGTCGATCGTTCCGCTGGAGTAGCCGGGCGACGGCGCTTTCCAGCCTTCGTCCGCGCCGGACCTGCCGGAATCGGACGTGTTGCTGTTCCCGAAGCACCCGGCCAGGCACAGCGCAAGGACCACTGCCCACAGCTTTCGCACAGCCGGATTAGATCGCCCAGGGCGTTACAGCGCCGTTACCGCCTAGGAAGCGCCCCTGACCTTCCGCCAGCCGCAACTATTCCGCCACCGCAGCCCTCCGCCCGGAGAGCCGCCGGGTCACCAGGGCCGCCGGAATGATCAGGAACCACAGCCAGGGTGTGTTGCTGCCCAGGACGAATGCGGCCGGAATGCTGAGCAGGAACACCGCCGGCGCGGTCAGCCGGGCCCGAAAAACACGCCGGTGCTCGAATTCGTCCACGGTGTCGTCGGTCAGGCCCTTCCGCCAGGCGTACGTCCACATCCCGGCGAGCGTCAGGTACACCCCGGAGATCGTGGCGGCGTACAGCACGCTGGGCCAGGGGCTCGGGTTGCCGCCGTAGTCGCTGAGGAAGGCCGTGGGCGCGGGCAGCATCACAATGAAGAACAGCAGCAGCATGTTCAGCCACGCCAGTTGGGGATTGAAGTCCCGGATACGGAAGAAGTCGTTGTGGTGGGACATCCACACCCGCGCGATGATGAGGAACGAGAGCACAAACGCCAGCAGTTCCGGGATGGCGCCCACCAGCTCCATGGTCAGGCGTTCGGGCGGGATCCCGAGCGGGAGTTTCAGGTCCAGCGCCAGTAGCGTCAGGGCGATGGCGAACACCGCATCGCTGAAGAAAACCATGCGTTCAAGCGGCACCGATTTGTCCACGCCAACCCCCTGTGCTGAAACACTGTGGGAGACATTTTGCCCTATTTCACCGCCGGTGATTCGGTTCCATAATGGCCTCGTAAGCTTTCGGGGACCCCGCGATGATGGTGGCTGGCAGCGGAACCGGGTCCCAGGTGGCCGCCCCGGCAGTCGGCGCGAAGGGCGGCTACGCGGCCCGTTCCCAGGGCCGCCCAGGGGGAGAGCATCGCCATCACATCGCGACAAGGAGTTTTGTCATGCTCAAGGACATGGAAATCATGGCTGTGCTGCCTGCGAAGGACATCAACCGAGCCAGAAATTTCTACCGCGACAAGCTGGGACTTGAACCCGACCAGGTTATCGGCGAAGAGAACCTGATTTACCGCTGCGGCAAGGGGACAGGGTTCCTGCTGTACCAAACCGACAACGCAGGCACCGCGAAGAACACGCAAATGGGCTGGGTGTGCCCGGACTTTGACCGCGAGATCGAGGAGTTGCGCGGGCGCGGCGTGGTCTTTGAGGACTACGACCAGCCCGGGCTCAAGACGGAGAACGGCGTCGCCACCATGGACGGCACGGGTAAGGGTGCCTGGTTCCTGGACAGCGAGGGCAACATCCTGAACATCTCCTCCATGTAGCAGCCGGTCACGGGCAGGACAGCGGACAGGACAAAGTACGACGCCGGCACTTCCCTCCCAAAGCACCTGTGCGAAGGGTGCCGGACGGGGGAAGTCCGGCGCCGCCGTCGTGCCTTCCCCGGCAGCAGCTGCACGAACGGCCCGGACCCGCATAACCGTTGCTGGCCAACACCGTTTATGCAGGGCAGGGCCTGTTATGCCGGGACAGTACAGCTAGACGGCGGGCTCGCGCTTGCCGCTGAACGCGACGCGGATGGCGCCGCGGAACGTCAGCCGGCTCCGGCGGCTGACCACGATCACCGCGGCAAGTCCGGTCAGTAGCACCACGATGCCGCCCGCCGCGACGGACCAGCGCGCCCCGAATTCGCTGCCGATCCAGCCCATCAGCGGTGCGCCCACGGCTGTGCCGCCCTGCAGGATGCCCAGGTACAGGGCCAGCACGCGGCCACGGAACTGCGGCTCCACCGAGAGCTGGATGCTGGTGTTGCAGCTGTTCAGGAACGTGATGGAGGCCAGGCCCACCGGGATCAGCACGGCGGCGTAAACCCAGAACGACGGCGACACGCTGCCCAGGAGCGTGAAGGCACCAAGGCCCAGCGCGCCGCCCAAAAGGAACCGCAACCGGGGACCGGAGCGCCGCGCGGCCAGGAGTGCGCCCGCCAGCGTACCCACGGCCATGATGGAGCCCAGCAGGCCGAACTCGCCCGGGCCGACGCCGAACTCGGTGGTGGCCATCAGCGCGTTGGTGATGGGGACGTTCATGCCGAAGGCGCCCAAGATGCCCACCAGGACCATGATCAGCATCAGGTCGGGGCGCTTTCGCACGTAGTTCACGCCTTCGGCCACCTGGTGCTTGCCGCGCTTTGCCCGGGCAGACGGGACCAGCAGGCTGGTGTTGATCAGGAGCAGCGAGATGATCACGCCAACGTAGCTGGCAGCGTTGAGCAGGAACACCGGGCCGGTGCCCACCCAGGCGATGAGGACGCCGGCGATGGCCGGGCCGGTGAGCCTGGCCGTGTTGAAGGATGCGGAGTTGAGGGCAACAGCGTTGGAGATGTTGTCCTGGCCAACAAGTTCGGAAACGAAGACCTGGCGGGCGGGCGCGTCGATGGCGCTGGCGATGCCCAGGCACAGCGCGGCCAGGTAGGCGTGCCAGAGCTGGGCGGTGTCGGTGACTACCAGCAGCCCGATGGCAAGGCCGGTGATGCCCATGGCTACTTGGGTGCAAAGCAGGATAATGCGTTTGCGGTAGCGGTCGGCCAGGACGCCGCCGTAGGGGCCGAGCAGCAGCATGGGCAGGAACTGCAGGCCCGTGGTGATGCCGACGGCGGCGCCGTCATGGTTCGTAAGGACGGTCAGGACCAGCCAGTCCTGGGCGATCCGCTGCATCCAGGTGCCGATGTTGGATACGAGGGCGCCGCCGGCCCAGATGCGGTAGTTGCGGTTCTCCAGTGCTCGGAACATGGCGCTCATCTGCCGCTCATTTCCTGCATGATGCGGGCGGCGCGGCTGAGGATCTCCCGGTCTTCCTCGCTGAGCCCGGCCACGCGCCGGGCCAGCCAGGCGGTGCGCTGCTCCCTTGCCTCCGCGAGGACGGCCCTGCCGGCGTCGGTGATGCTGATGCTGACCTGGCGGCCGTCGTCGGGATGGGCGGACCTGGTGACGAAGCCCTGGTCCGCGAGGGCGTTGACGATCCGGGTCATGGACGGGGCCTGGACGTGCTCGCTTTCCGCGAGTGCCCGGAGGGTCTGGGGACCGTCGCTGTTCAGCACGGCGAGGACCGTGTACTGGCCGGGGGTGATGACCTCGCCGGTTGCCTCGACGCGGAGCCGGCGCGAAGTGCGCATCACGGCGGTGCGGAGGTCGATGGCGAGGGCGTTGAGGTCTGCTTTTTCCTTGGTTTGGGTTCTGGTCATGCGGGCGGGTGCGCCTCCTGGCGAAATGCTTAGCAGTGCTAATTAGTCCTGCTAAGTAATTATGCTCCTGGTTGGTTGCGTTGGGCAAGCATTCTCGATGTTGGTGTGCGTCACCGGGTGTTGTCTGCTGGCGCTTGTCGGGCATCCGCCGGTGGGTGACGGGCGGGTGCTCAGGTGGCATTTTGGGAGGCGAGGGTGATTCCCAGAGGCCACGAAACTACACCTGTTGTCCTGCATGACGGCAGCAGCGTTGCCATCACCGTGCGGGGGAGCGGTCCGGCCCTCCTGCTGCCCGTGCCGCTCGCTGCGCACACGAATGTTGTTATGGATTTGCTGGCCAGGTGCAGGTCCTGCAGGGGCTTGACCACCTGGGGCGATGCAGAGTTCGGTGGTCCTGCCACTTTTGAAGGGCTGGCTCCAGGGGGTGGGTTGCAGCGCCGGTTGAGTTTGTTGGAACCTGCTGTGCTGCAGCCCACAGAGATGGGTTTCGACGGCGGGGGTTGCGGGGGGTGCCCTTGTGGCCTGTTTTTCTGCGTGTTTTAGGGCTTTTTGGGCCTTGTTTGGGGTGACTTGCGGTGGGGTTGGTGGGCGTGTATTGTTTTCTGAGTCGCCGCGAGGGGGACAGCGAAGAGCTGGTCACCTGGGCGGTCAAAACCCCCACAAACAAGCCAAGATCTGGTGGTTCTTTGGAGCGCCGGGAAGTGGCGGGGGCTGGCTTTCGGGCTGGTGCGGGTCCTGAAGATGGATTTGCATCGGGCTGGTGGGTCGGGTAAGTTTGAAAAGTTGCTCCGGAGCGATCCTGAATGTTGGTTTGGGTGGTGCCGGGTGTGTCTGTTGTTTGAGAACTCAATAGTGTGCCAAGTTTGTTGATACCGATTGTTTTATTGATTGGTTGAATTTGCCGGGTCATGCCGCCCCTGTGGTGTGGTCTGGTGTTTTTGGCTGGTTTCAAATTTTGTGCAGCCTTTTCCGGTGTTATTTCCGCTGGTTTTGGTTGTGTCTGTTTTACTTCAACGGAGAGTTTGATCCTGGCTCAGGATGAACGCTGGCGGCGTGCTTAACACATGCAAGTCGAACGATGATCTCCAGCTTGCTGGGGGGATTAGTGGCGAACGGGTGAGTAACACGTGAGTAACCTGCCCTTGACTCTGGGATAAGCCTGGGAAACTGGGTCTAATACCGGATATGACCTTCCATCGCATGGTGGTTGGTGGAAAGCTTTTGTGGTTTTGGATGGACTCGCGGCCTATCAGCTTGTTGGTGGGGTAATGGCCTACCAAGGCGACGACGGGTAGCCGGCCTGAGAGGGTGACCGGCCACACTGGGACTGAGACACGGCCCAGACTCCTACGGGAGGCAGCAGTGGGGAATATTGCACAATGGGCGCAAGCCTGATGCAGCGACGCCGCGTGAGGGATGACGGCCTTCGGGTTGTAAACCTCTTTCAGTAGGGAAGAAGCCGCAAGGTGACGGTACCTGCAGAAGAAGCGCCGGCTAACTACGTGCCAGCAGCCGCGGTAATACGTAGGGCGCAAGCGTTATCCGGAATTATTGGGCGTAAAGAGCTCGTAGGCGGTTTGTCGCGTCTGCCGTGAAAGTCCGGGGCTCAACTCCGGATCTGCGGTGGGTACGGGCAGACTAGAGTGATGTAGGGGAGACTGGAATTCCTGGTGTAGCGGTGAAATGCGCAGATATCAGGAGGAACACCGATGGCGAAGGCAGGTCTCTGGGCATTAACTGACGCTGAGGAGCGAAAGCATGGGGAGCGAACAGGATTAGATACCCTGGTAGTCCATGCCGTAAACGTTGGGCACTAGGTGTGGGGGACATTCCACGTTTTCCGCGCCGTAGCTAACGCATTAAGTGCCCCGCCTGGGGAGTACGGCCGCAAGGCTAAAACTCAAAGGAATTGACGGGGGCCCGCACAAGCGGCGGAGCATGCGGATTAATTCGATGCAACGCGAAGAACCTTACCAAGGCTTGACATGGACCGGACCGCCGCAGAAATGTGGTTTCCCCTTTTGGGGCTGGTTTACAGGTGGTGCATGGTTGTCGTCAGCTCGTGTCGTGAGATGTTGGGTTAAGTCCCGCAACGAGCGCAACCCTCGTTCTATGTTGCCAGCACGTGATGGTGGGGACTCATAGGAGACTGCCGGGGTCAACTCGGAGGAAGGTGGGGACGACGTCAAATCATCATGCCCCTTATGTCTTGGGCTTCACGCATGCTACAATGGCCGGTACAAAGGGTTGCGATACTGTGAGGTGGAGCTAATCCCAAAAAGCCGGTCTCAGTTCGGATTGGGGTCTGCAACTCGACCCCATGAAGTCGGAGTCGCTAGTAATCGCAGATCAGCAACGCTGCGGTGAATACGTTCCCGGGCCTTGTACACACCGCCCGTCAAGTCACGAAAGTTGGTAACACCCGAAGCCGGTGGCCTAACCCCTTGTGGGAGGGAGCCGTCGAAGGTGGGACTGGCGATTGGGACTAAGTCGTAACAAGGTAGCCGTACCGGAAGGTGCGGCTGGATCACCTCCTTTCTAAGGAGCGCCTACAACAACCGTCTGCCAGCGCATGTTGGTGGTGGGTGTTGTCAGGAAGCAGCCCGCAGCACAGACGAGTGTTTTGTGGCGGGTGCTCATGGGTGGAATATCAACAAATAGCGGCTGCTTGTTTCTGCTTTTCTTTCCTAGTACGGACCCTGGTGGTTCTGGAACGGTGGTGGCGGGGATGGGTGGTTTAGTGTTTGGCACACTGTTGGGTCCTGAGGCAACAGGGCCGTTGGCGGCCCCCTTGGGGGTTGGTGGCGGTACTTTGTTTCTGGTTTCCCTGCCGTACCGATCATGCACGGGTGGCTTCCTTTGTTGGGGGCTGTGTGTGGGGTGTGTGGTGTGGGGTTGTTGTTTGAGAACTACATAGTGGACGCGAGCATCTTTTATAGAAGCAATTTCCAAGACATGAACCTGGATCTGGCCGCATCGTTTTGGTGTGGTTGGTTTCCGTGGTTCTCTCGAGTGTTTTTGTTCTTGATTTTTGTGGTCAAGTTTTTAAGGGCACACGGTGGATGCCTTGGCATTAGGAGCCGAAGAAGGACGTAGGAATCTGCGATAAGCCTGGGGGAGTCGATAACCGGACTGTGATCCCAGGGTGTCCGAATGGGGAAACCCCGCCAGGCGCGCGAGTGATCTGGTGACCCGTACCTGAACTCATAGGGTGCGTGGAGGGAACGCGGGGAAGTGAAACATCTCAGTACCCGCAGGAAGAGAAAACAAATTGTGATTCCGTTAGTAGTGGCGAGCGAACGCGGATCAGGCTAAACCGTTCCATGTGTGATAGCCGGCGGGCGTTGCATGGTCGGGGTTGTGGGACTTCCCGTACTGTCTCTGCCGGGGCAGTGGGGTGATGTGTGCGTATAGGTGAACGGTTTTGAAAGGCCGGCCAGAGAGGGTGTTAGCCCCGTAACCGTAATGCGTGATGCAGCCTGTGGAGGTTATCCCAAGTAGCACGGGGCCCGAGAAATCCCGTGCGAATCTGTCAGGACCACCTGATAAGCCTAAATACTCCCTAATGACCGATAGCGGACCAGTACCGTGAGGGAAAGGTGAAAAGTACCCCGGGAGGGGAGTGAAATAGTACCTGAAACCGTGTGCTTACAATCCGTCGGAGCAGCCTTGTAGTTGTGACGGCGTGCCTTTTGAAGAATGAGCCTGCGAGTTAGTGTTACGTCGCGAGGTTAACCCGTGTGGGGCAGCCGTAGCGAAAGCGAGTCTGAATAGGGCGTGTGAGTGGCGTGATCTAGACCCGAAGCGAAGTGATCTACCCATGGCCAGGTTGAAGCGACGGTAAGACGTCGTGGAGGACCGAACCCACTTCAGTTGAAAATGGAGGGGATGAGCTGTGGGTAGGGGTGAAAGGCCAATCAAACTTCGTGATAGCTGGTTCTCCCCGAAATGCATTTAGGTGCAGCGTTGCGTGTTTCTTGCCGGAGGTAGAGCTACTGGATGGCCGATGGGCCCTACAAGGTTACTGACGTCAGCCAAACTCCGAATGCCGGTAAGTGAGAGCGCAGCAGTGAGACTGTGGGGGATAAGCTTCATAGTCGAGAGGGAAACAGCCCAGACCACCAACTAAGGCCCCTAAGCGTGTGCTAAGTGGGAAAGGATGTGGAGTTGCCCAGACAACCAGGAGGTTGGCTTAGAAGCAGCCATCCTTAAAAGAGTGCGTAATAGCTCACTGGTCAAGTGATTCCGCGCCGACAATGTAGCGGGGCTCAAGTACACCGCCGAAGTTGTGGCATTCACACATGTTCTTAGCCGTCATGGTTCAGGAGTGTGGATGGGTAGGGGAGCGTCGTGTGGGCGGTGAAGCTGCGGTGTAAACCAGTGGTGGAGCCTACACGAGTGAGAATGCAGGCATGAGTAGCGAAAGACGGGTGAGAAACCCGTCCGCCGGATGATCAAGGGTTCCAGGGTCAAGCTAATCTGCCCTGGGTAAGTCGGGACCTAAGGCGAGGCCGACAGGCGTAGTCGATGGACAACGGGTTGATATTCCCGTACCGGCGAAAAACCGCCCATGTTGAACAGGGGATACTAACTGCCCGAAACCTGCCCGACCGTCCTTTGGACGGAAGGGTTTTGGTGGAGCGCAGGGCCTGATCCTGGGAGGCAAGCGTATTAACAGGTGTGACGCAGGAAGGTAGCCGAGCCGGGCGATGGTTGTCCCGGTCTAAGGATGTAGGGCGAACGGTTGGCAAATCCGCTGTTCATGTGCCTGAGATCTGATGGGACCCCCGTATGGGGGGATTCGGTGATCCTATGCTGCCGAGAAAAGCATCGGCGCGAGGTTTTAGCCGCCCGTACCCCAAACCGACACAGGTGATCAGGTAGAGAATACTAAGGCGATCGAGAGAATTATGGTTAAGGAACTCGGCAAAATGCCCCCGTAACTTCGGGAGAAGGGGGGCCCCAACCTTGAACGGACTTCGCGTCCGGGAGGGGATCGGGGCCGCAGAGACCAGGGGGAAGCGACTGTTTACTAAAAACACAGGTCCGTGCGAAGTCGCAAGACGATGTATACGGACTGACTCCTGCCCGGTGCTGGAAGGTTAAGAGGACCGGTTAGCCTCACGGCGAAGCTGAGAATTTAAGCCCCAGTAAACGGCGGTGGTAACTATAACCATCCTAAGGTAGCGAAATTCCTTGTCGGGTAAGTTCCGACCTGCACGAATGGAGTAACGACTTCCCCGCTGTCTCAACCATAAACTCGGCGAAATTGCAGTACGAGTAAAGATGCTCGTTACGCGCAGCAGGACGGAAAGACCCCGAGACCTTTACTATAGTTTGGTATTGGTGTTCGGAGTGGCTTGTGTAGGATAGGTGGGAGACGTTGAAGCCCGGACGCCAGTTCGGGTGGAGTCATCGTTGAAATACCACTCTGGTCACTTTGGACATCTAACTTCGGCCCGTGATCCGGGTCAGGGACAGTGCCTGATGGGTAGTTTAACTGGGGCGGTTGCCTCCTAAAAAGTAACGGAGGCGCCCAAAGGTTCCCTCAGCCTGGTTGGCAATCAGGTGTCGAGTGTAAGTGCACAAGGGAGCTTGACTGTGAGAGAGACATCTCGAGCAGGGACGAAAGTCGGGACTAGTGATCCGGCGGTACATTGTGGAATGGCCGTCGCTCAACGGATAAAAGGTACCTCGGGGATAACAGGCTGATCTTGCCCAAGAGTCCATATCGACGGCATGGTTTGGCACCTCGATGTCGGCTCGTCGCATCCTGGGGCTGGAGTAGGTCCCAAGGGTTGGGCTGTTCGCCCATTAAAGCGGTACGCGAGCTGGGTTTAGAACGTCGTGAGACAGTTCGGTCCCTATCCGCTGCGCGCGCAGGAAATTTGAGAAGGGCTGTCCTTAGTACGAGAGGACCGGGACGGACGAACCTCTGGTGTGTCAGTTGTACTGCCAAGTGCACCGCTGATTAGCTACGTTCGGATGGGATAACCGCTGAAAGCATCTAAGCGGGAAGCTCGCTTCAAGATGAGATTTCCACACACATTGCGTGTGAGAGGCCCCCAGCCAGACCACTGGGTTGATAGGCCGGATGTGGAAGCGAGGACTAACGACTCGTGAAGCTGACCGGTACTAATAGGCCAACAACTTACACCACAACACCATATCGAGTGCTTGCGTCCACTATGTGGTTCCCAACCAACAACCCAACCCGGGTTGTAACGGGGAACCAACCACAAACTGAATAACCACTACTAGTTTGTAACCACAACACAGTTTTCCCACACCCCCAAGAGGGTGACGGGTGAAAGGGTTACGGCGGTCATAGCGTGGGGGAAACGCCCGGTCCCATTCCGAACCCGGAAGCTAAGACCCACAGCGCCGATGGTACTGCACCCGGGAGGGTGTGGGAGAGTAGGACACCGCCGGACAACACATCACGGTCGAGGCCCCAACCACACGGTTGGGGCCTCCCACATTTAACAACCAACACTGCAGAACCGCCTGCAGCAGAATCCCCAATCTCCCCGCACCCTCACCCAGGTGATGCAGAAAAAAAGAGCAGATGCTGCTTCCGGTAAAGGGAATCAATTGTGAAGTTGATCAGGGGCATTCTTGAAGATCAGCTCAAGGACGCATCAAGAAGAGCTGAATGTTCCCCGAGGATACCGGGATTGGCATTTTCGACCGCACCCCCCGAAATAGGCTCGACCGCGACACATTTGCCGGGCTGAGCGGAAGCCCGGCAAATTGCCGGGGCCTTTGTCGTGGCCCTCATTGGGGGAAAGAATGTCGAACTACCAGACCCGAACGGGTCCATCACCGTCTGAGCCAGCACCCAGTACGCCGGGGACTCCTCGTGCGTCCACTCTGGTTGTCGGAACAATCACAGCGCTCTTTATGCTTCTTGGAGCCCTGAGCAGTGGGTTCGGCGGAGCCTTGATCTTCCTGGCGATCTCCTTGGCCCTTACCGGCCTGTACGTCCTTCTCACGGGACGCAGATCCTGGGTCTGGTTGCCGGCCAGACGTGGCGCGGGTGCCCTCGCCGCCGGTGCCTCCTTGGTCCTCTTCATAGCTGGCGGCCTGGCCGTGCCCGGTGTTTCCACCGCTGAGCTGGAGGCCGCCGCTTCCGGCATCACCGCGGGGCCAGCGGCGGCGAAAGCGGGCCCAACCGCCCCAGCCGGCGTGACGCCGTCGTCCGCTCCCACCGCACAGGAGGCGGCCCCGCCTCTGGACCCGGAGACCCCTGCCTTAGTGGCGCACGGCGAGTTCGTGAGAGCGCCTCATGCACAGCCCGCCTACGCAACAAAGGGTCTCGACCTGCTGGAAACCCTTCCGATCAAGGGCCGCGCGCCGAAGACGGGGTATGACCGTGCACTGTTCGGCCAGGCGTGGGCGGACGTGGACCGGAACGGCTGCGACACGCGCAACGACGTGCTGAAGCGGGACCTCACCGGCGTGGCGTATGTGAACAACGTGCCCTGCAAAGTGAGGTCAGGAACGCTGGCGGACCCCTACACGGGCGCAACCATCAATTTCGTGCGCGGTTCAGGCACCAGTACCGCGGTGCAGATCGACCACGTGGTTGCCCTAAGCGATGCCTGGCAGAAGGGTGCCCAGCACCTTTCCACAGAACAGCGGACGGCGTTCGCCAATGATCCGCTGAACCTGCAGGCGACGGACGGGCCCACCAACCAGAAGAAGGGCGACGGCGACGCCGCCACCTGGCTGCCTCCCAACAAAGGGTTCCGGTGCGAGTACGTATCGAGGCAGATCTCCGTGAAGGCCACGTACTCACTGTGGATCACCCAAGCGGAGCACGACGCCATGGCCCGGATCCTGGGTGACTGCCCGGGCCAGTTGGCGCCGACGAATGCCCAGCCGCCTGTTGCCTCTCCAGCACCCGTCGAGGTTCAGCCCGCGCCGGCTGCTCCTGCTCCCGTGGTCCCGGCTCCGGCCGTTCCTGCGCCGGCGCCGGTTGCACCTGTTGTGCCTGCTCCGGCTCCCGTCGTTCCTGCGCCTGCGCCAGTTGCCCCGGTTCCGGCTCCGGTGGCTCCGGCACCCGCCGCCGCGTACTACCCAAACTGTTCAGCCGCGAGGGCTGCAGGTGTAGCGCCGCTGTTGGCCGGGCAGCCCGGTTACCGCGCCGGCTTGGACCGCGACTCCGACGGCGTTGCCTGCGAGGGCTGATCCACCAACCGCGGGGCGGGCAAGCCCCACTGCATCACCATCACAAACATTCCTAGGGGGATAAATGAAAAACAATCTGCATGTTCCTGCCAGTCCGCAGGGGAAACTGAAGTCGACGCTGGCTCTGGTGGTGCTCACCGGCCTTTTGCTGACCGGCTGCGGCGGCGCGAAGCAGACTGCAACGGAGCCGGCGGCCGCTGCCACCGCTGTGTCGACGACACTGGAGAAGGCCACCGTTCCTGGCGTCGTTGGCACCCTGCTGGACAAGGCCACCGAGCGGCTGGAAGACCTCGGGTTCGAAGTGGAGGCCGTGGACATCGTGGACGGGAAGTCCATCGTGGTGCAGAAGAACTGGCAGGTGGTCACGCAGGACCCCACAGAAGGGGCAACTGTGGACAAGGGCTCTGTGGTGAAGCTCGGCGTGAAGTCCCTTGAGGTGCTCGCTGCGGAGAAGGCTGCCGTGGAAAAGGTAGCGGCAGACAAGGCGGCTGCAGAAGCAGCAGCAGCGGCAAAGGCTGCGGCGGAGAAAGCTGCGGAAGAGCAGGCAGCAGCTGCCCAGGCCGCCGCCGAGCAGGCTGCCCGGGACGCGGCAGCACGTCAGGTGCAACCGGCACCGGCTGCACCTGTCCCCGCTGCCCCGGCTCCCGCTGCGCCGGCACCCGCACCTGCAGCACCCGCCCCTGCGGCTGTTTACTACGCGAATTGCACCGCTGCCCGGGCAGCAGGAGCAGCACCGGTGTATGCCGGCACACCAGGGTATGGCAAGCACCTTGACCGGGATGGCGACGGGATCGGTTGCGACAAGTAGAGCCAACCGTCTGACTCAGTCGTAATAGTGTCCGCCTAAACAGATGCCGTGGACGCCCTCTTCACAGGGTGTCCACGGCATCTGTCATTGTTTATGGGCACCGTCCCGTCAATCGGTGGGCAACTAGTGAGCTAGTTCGCCAGGCTTATGTGGGCGTGCCAGTACCGGGCGTTGGTCCTCGAAGCTGCCAATAACACCAGGCCGGACTGGCTGTTCACGTTTTGTTTCGTGGATGTTGGGTCGTTGATGTCGTTGTCGGTACTGCTGCTGATAATCGGCGTACCGGCACCGGGAGCGAAGGAAACGTTGTCAAGCGGCGAGTTCTTGTAATAGATGGTTCCGCCCTCCTCCGGCGCAACCGCGAACATCCAGACCCGGCGGTGCTCCTCGTCAATCATGACCATGGGCCGGGTGTGCGCGTCCTTCACGGTACCAAACTCGGCGCTGCTCCATTTCCCCTTCTGATCGCGCATCAGGAGCGCCACAAACGTCTGGCCGGCGTTACGATGGGCTGTCTTAATCGCCGCGTAGAGGCGGCCGCTGCCGTCGCTGGACAATTGCCGTAGGTTCAAATGGTCGTTCACGCACCCCCCGGTGCAATTGATTCCCCCGCCGAAGGCTACTTCTACCTGCCACAAGTTTTCGGGCTGACCATCCTGATGGACGGCAAAGTAAAACTTTTTATGCCCTATCCGCTGGTTGCTCCACATAATTCCGACCTTGTCGCCCTGGAATGACGTGATCGCGGAGATATCGTCGTGGTGCACGTGGGCGTGGGTTGTCGGCAGGACGAGTGGAGTCCCCCACTCCGTGTCGCTGGTGGTCGAGTGGTTTACGTAGACACGGTTGCTGTTGTCGCCGGAGACGACGGTGTAGGTTACCCACAGCTTGCCGATGGAGTCTTTGGCCACTGTGATGGATTCCGTGCTCCCATCGTGCAGGGTGACGGGGAAACCGGGGTCCTGCGAGTAGGTCTTCGTCACCGCATCGTAGCTGTAGCGGTGAAGCTCTGCGGACCCGGACTCGATGTCGCCCCGGGACGGCGGCGAGCTCCACTCGGAGAGCACCGTGGTCCCCGACACCACGTAGAGCTTGCCATCCTTTGCGTCCCAGAGTGCGTCACCGCGCGCGGTCGGCCGGGCGTCAACAACCGTTCCCGTCTCCTGCCACGCCTGCGTTGCGACGTCGAGCTGGTGGATCTTCGTAGCCTTCGCGGACGTGCTCCACAACAGACCCCACCAGCTTCCATCCTGGAACCAGAGCTTGCTTTGGGCCTTGTCCGCAGTCGGAGTTCTCACTCCGTCGCCTGCAAATGATGGCCCAGGCACTCCGACATCGGCAGCCTGGGCGGTGGCGGGAAGCGCGACAGCGGCGGCCGCCACGAGTAGCAGAGCGACGAAAAGGCGTAGCAGACGCATAATGGTGCCTCGGGTTGTGTCGGTGGAGTGTTCTATTTGCTGATGGATTCCTTTGATGCAACTGCAGCAACCACCGATGCCCAGCTCGTGGCGAAAAAATACCCTAGGTGGAAGGCGGCCCGGAGGCCATTTCATCACCTCCCGGCGGGAACATGTTACGTCCGCCCAGCGGGCGCTGAGCGGCCGCGGAACCAGATAGGGGAGGCTGAAGGGGGCTGTTAGGTAGGCCGTTAGTGCGTGGTCATCTCGGGCATCAGCCCAAGCTGGGACAGGAACTCCACCTGGTCAAAGTAAAAGCGGTGCGAAGTGATCTCACCGTTCCTGACGGTGGCCACGTCACAACTCCTGATCCGGAGCTGCTTGCCGGTGGGCGGGAGCGTTTGGCCGGAGGGCATAACCAGCTGTCCGGTGTTCGTGCCGGTAACAATGCCTTCATCAATGGCCACGTCACCACTGTCGTGCCGTTCGGTGACCTCGTACTGCACATCCGGAATCGCTTCCCAGAAGTCGAAAAGGTAACTGCTGATGGCGTCCCGTCCCCTGATTTCACCCTGGTCGGGGGTGTGCGCCACGGCGTCGGCGGCGTAGCAGCCGGCCAGCATATTCCTGTCTTTCGTATTCATGGCGGTGGTGAGCCGGTCCATGACCTCGCGTGCCTGTCCCATGATGACCTCCAATATTCAGGCAGCCTGACGGAAGCGGCAGGCCGCCTCGGTGGTTGTGGCTTCGGCTGCTGCTGGAGCCACATTAATTGCACGTCCGCGGGATATCGCAGTCAACGGAAGGCCTCCCACCTTTCTGCCGCCGGGAGGAAATAGGGGAGGGCGAGCCGTTGTCGACTCCTGCACCCGCACCGTTTGGATGCCGGAACAGAAATAACGACGGCGGCAGCCGGTTGGGTGCCGCAGATCCCTTGTTTCGCGCGCAGTGGGCATGCAACAGTGCTCGCATGGCCGCCAGCAGCGGATCCACCCATCCGGAAGCTGGAATCGATCGAACAAGGAGACCCGACTGCATGAAAACAAGTGAGCTGCTGCTGGATGCCTTCGGAAGGATCCGTGAGGAGGTGGAGGCCACGCTGGAAGGGCTCGACGGCGGTGCACTCACCAGCCGGCCGGCGGGGACCGGAAACTCGATCGCGTGGCTCATCTGGCACCTGGGCAGGGTGGAGGACGCGCAGGTGGCCGACGCCGCGGGGTTGGAACAGGTCTGGACCGGGCAGGGGTTCAAGGACCGGTTCGGGCTGCCGCTCGCCGAGCGGGACACCGGCTACGGACACTCAACCAGGCAGGTGGACGCCGTACAAACCGACTCGAACCTGCTGTTGGAGTATTACGACGCCGTGCACCGGCAGACTGCGGGTTACCTCGAAAACCTGACGGATGAGGACCTGGACCGTGTGGTGGACCGGCGGTGGGATCCTCCGGTCACCCTCGGCGTCAGGCTGGTTAGCACCATTGCGGACTGCCTGCAGCATGTGGGCCAGGCCGCCTACGCCAAGGGGCTAAGCCGGTAGGCGCCACAAGTGCAACGCGGATGACAACCCGCTTGCTGATACCAGTTGAATGTCAGGAGGCGGTGTGCTGTTCCGGGCTCACCGGCGTCACCCGGATCCGTGAAACCCGCAGCCGGTCCACCCCGTCACGGTCAAAGCGTGGCCGTCCACCTCCACCCGGTCGCCCAGCCGCGGCAGCCGGCCCAGCCGGTCGATAACGAATCCCGCCACCGTTTCGTAATGCCCGTCCGGCAACTCGATCCCGGAAACCGACTTGAACTCCTGCAGGATCAGCGCCCCGTCCACGACAAGCGAGCCGTCGGCTTTGGTGGTGCGGTCCTCGGGGTCTGCGCCGGCGTCGTACTCGTCGTAGATTTCGCCCACGAGTTCCTCCACCAGGTCCTCAAGGGTGACGATCCCGTCCGTGCCGCCGTATTCGTCCACCACCAGTGCGATCTGCTGGCCCGTCCGCCGCATCCGGGTCAGCGACAGCAGCACCCTGTTGGTGCCCGGCAGCGGAAGGATCTCCCGGGCAATGTCCCGCACCCGGACGCCGTCGTCCTCCTCCGCCTTCCCGTCCCGGGGCATGAGGTCACGGACGTGGATGAAGCCAAGGACGTCGTCGGGCGTTTTGTCGATGACGGGGTAGCGGGAGTACGGGCCGTCCCGCACCTGCCTGCGTGCCTCCGCGATGGTCAGGCCACCGCTGAGGAAGGTGACTTCGGTGCGGGGGCGCATCACCTCCTGGAGGGAGCGGTCACCGGCGCCGAAGACGTCGGTGAGGATGCTGCGGCTGTGTTCCTCCAGCTCCTCGCTCTGCGAGACCATGTCCCACAGTTCCTCGGAGCTGACGCTTTCCTGCCTGGCTTTCGGGTCGCCGCCGAAGAGCCGGACCACGGCGTCCGTGGAGACGGACAGCACCCAGACGGCGGGGCGCATGATTTCGGAGAGGGCGTGCAGGGGAGGGGCCAGGACTTTGGTGAAGCCGACGGCGCTTTGCATGGCCAGGCGCTTGGGCACCAGTTCGCCGAGCACCAGGGACAGGTAGGCCACCAGCACGGTCATCCCGATGAAGGCGACGGGTTCGGCTGCGGCTCCGAGGCCCACAGCTTCGAGGAGGGGTTCGACGTCCGGCGCGAGGGTCGAGGCGCCGTAGGCGGCGGAAAAGAAGCCGGAGAGGGTGACGCCGATCTGCACTGTGGAGAGAAACTGGTTGGGATTGCCGGCCAGTGCGGCGATGCGGGCACCGCGCTTGCCGGACTTTTCCATCCGCCGGACCTGGCTTTCGCGGAGCGAGACCAGCGCCATTTCCGTGCCGGCGAATACCCCGCCCAGCAGCACGAAAAACAGGACCAGCAGGAAGTTGGCCAGCGTGTTGGCGTCCATGGATGAAGGGTACCGAACGGGGGGTTCCTGGCGGAGTCGGGGCGATTCAGCGGCGGCTACTTTCAAAGCCAGCGTGAAAACGGGGCAGAAAACCTATACTGTTGTTTGCTTGAGCTCCGTGTAACTAGGCTATCAAGGGAAAAGACAATGGGACCCTCGGTCAGCATGGGCAAACCGGACAGTCGTGATGCCGGGCAGCGGATCACGGCCATTGACGTGTTAAATGCTCTGAGTGAATTCCGCGCGGCGGAAACATCAATGCTGCGGCGGACCAGGTCCGTCATGGACCGCGGGGCCACGGACGCCCTTGCCCTGCGGTACGTTCGCGACGCCTCTGCCAGCGGCGAAGGGCTGCGGCCCACGGAGCTGGCCTCCCGGCTGGGATTGAGTTCGGCATCAGTCACGGCGCTGGTGGACCGCCTGGTCAGCAGTGGCGCTGTTCGCCGCGAGCCGCACCCCGTGGACCGCAGGGCCATCATTCTCCGGGTTACGAAACAGGCCGAGGCCGCGGATGCAGGGGTACTGGAGCATGCCCGCCGTCCGCTGGCCGATGTTATTGCCTCCCTCGAGCAGGAGGAGTTGTCTGCCGTTATGAAGTTCATTGTCCGGATGCGTGACGCCATGAACGACGTCGAGAGAACACGGTAAGCCGGATTGAGTGGACATTTGTTTAGGATTGCTAAATACTAGCCTGGCTAGATAAATGTTGGCCGACCTAGTCAGGGATGACAATGACTGCCGTAACAGAACCATTTGAAAGCCACTTTGCAGGCCCAACCGGGGCCCGCATGATCCGTCTCCAACCCTCCGCGACGTGCGGCCAGCCGGTTCCCGTCCAAGCCTCAGCTGCCGACTCCCACGCAGATTCCCTGCGCGACATTGCCCTTGCCTCTGCCAGGCTTGAACGGCTGCAGTGGGAGATGGATTCGGTTGAGGAAGAACTTTGCGCCGCCCTGAGGAGGGCTTCGGACACCAGCGTCAGTGCCGCTGCCCTCGCACGGGCCGCGGGGGTATCCCTGCCTGAACTGGAAGATTACCTCCAGCGGCCTGCTATGGAACCGGCCGGGGCTGGTTCGTACTTCTCGATCGCCGGCTTGTAACGGCTCTGTTCCACGCAGAATTTATTCGGCAAAGCAGGAGGGCGGCGATTCGCCGCCCTCCTGCTTGCTTCTTAATCAGTTCAGCGGCTTCAGGGTAATTACGACGGCGGCGCCTCCGTTTCGCCGCAGCGTCACCTTCCTGCCGGCTGCACCACACCGTCCCGCCGTATACCCGAAGCACAGGATCAGCACAGGACTCGGGAAGGATTCGCGCGCTTACCTGGAGTCAGGCTTTTCCGCCCCCGGCCGGCCGCTAAGCTCGTCCGTGGCGCCGGCAGCCGCGCGCCTAAGTCAGGCCATTGTCGTGCACACAAACCTGGGGAACAGCATGTCCAGCCACCCGTCCTTGCCCGAAGCAACGCCGTCCACGTCCCGCACCCGCTGGGCGGCCGGCGTCGTCCTTTCGGCCCTCCTTGCCCTCTTCGCCGGTGGTGCGCCGGCGGTTGCAGACACCGCAGACAGCTCCACTTCCGCCGTCGCTGAACCCGCCGCTGGCGTGGAGGCTGCCGACCTGCTGGCCACCCTCCCCATCAAGGGCCGGGCGCCCAAGACGGGCTATGAGCGTTCGCTGTTCGGCCCCACCTGGGCGGACGTTGACCGGAACGGCTGCGACACCCGCAACGACATGCTGAACCGGGACCTGACGGATATCACCTACGTCAACAGCGCCCCGTGCACGGTCAAGTCCGGAGTCCTGGCTGATCCCTACACGTCGACCATCATCAACTTCCTGCGGGGGACAACCACCAGCAGCGCCGTGCAGATCGACCACGTGGTGGCGCTCAGCGATGCGTGGCAGAAGGGCGCCCAGCAGCTGACCACGGAGCAGCGGACCGCGTTCGCGAATGACCCGCTGAACCTCCAGACCACCGATGGCCCCACCAATCAGCAAAAGGCCGACGGCGACGCCGCTACCTGGCTGCCGCCGAACAAGGGATTCCGCTGCGAGTACGTAGCCCGCCAGGTTTCGGTGAAGGCGCGGTACGGCCTGTGGGTGACGCAGGCCGAGCACGACGCGGTTGCCGGTATCCTCGCGGGTTGCCCCGGGCAGCCGGCGCCGGCCGCCGTGGCCCCTGTCACCCCTGCTGGCGTTTACTACGCCAACTGCGCCGAGGTAGTGGCCGCCGGAGCCGCGCCGCTGTATGCCGGTTCCGCCGGCTACCGCTCCGGCCTGGACGGGGATGGCGACGGCGTCGCCTGCGAGGGGTAGGACATGCGACGGCGGCAACCCGCTCCGTGGACCGGCACCCGGGGGAGTGCCGCCGTCGTGCCTTTCCGGGACGCTTCCTGAGTGGTTACATGACGACCTGGCAAACACCACCTGGCTGACCACCAACTTCTGGATGGGCGGCACCGGCTCCACCGTGAAGGTGCAGCTCGACGGCGGGCAGACGGTTGAGGCTGTCCGCACGCAGCAGATGCAGGGCGAGGGCCAGCTGGCCGGCGCCGAATGGTCCGACCCCGTCGCAGTCCAGGAGCAACTGGTTCACGGCGGCAGCCTGGCCGACCGCATGATGCACCTGTGGCGGTTCCAGCTGCCGGCCGACCTTGCCGCCGGCCTCTCGAAATCCATGTCGATCGCAGGTAGACCCGCCGCACAGGGTGCGGCCGCCCCGGCACGATGACCGTGCCGGGGCTTTCCCGTGTCGTGGCTTTCCCGTTTCGGGACCATGACGGCGGTGCTTTGGTTCGTGCCGCCCGGCCCACAAGGCGACGCTTACGTCTCAAACTGCCGTTACTCGACCTCAGAGGCCTCCGGCCCTAGGGTAGCGGTCCATCACGTCCACAGGTGCCGCAGATGCCCAGGAGTTCGAGGGTATGTGTGACGGCGCTGTAACCGTGTTGCCGGGCTGTCTTGTCAGCCCAGCGCTGCACGGTGGTCCCGGCTATTTCGATGGTGTGTCCGCACTGGCGGCAGACAAGGTGGTGGTGGAGTTCCTGACGCTGGCATCTGCGGTATTTGGTTTCGCTGTCATGGCTGCGAAGTGCGTCCACGTCACCATCGGTAACCATGGATTGGAGGAGCCGGTAGACCGTAGCGAGGGCGAGCGTTTCCCCGGCGGCCAGCAGCTTGGCGTGCAACTGCTGGGCGCTTTGGAACTCGCGGGTGCGTTCCAGCATCTCTTCCAAGGCTGAACGTTGCCGGGTCCGCCGTTCCATCAGACGTTCTCGTGCAGCCGAACGTCGTCTTCGGCATCCAGGTGCGGGTCGGTGTCCTCGACCGGGCGCCGGAACAACGGGCGGACCAAGGCAACCACCGCGTATACCCCGATGGCGAGGACCACGATCGTCGCTCCAGGCGACAGCCGGTGGAAGTAGGTGATCGACAGCCCCGTTACGCAGACAATAGCTCCGACCACCATGGCAGTGGTCATGGTGGCGCGGAAGGACCGTGCCGTGAGTTGAGCGATGGCGACCGGCACGATCATGAGTGCCGAGACCAGGAGCACGCCCACGACGCGCATGGACACAGACACCGTTAGTGCGGCGAGGACAGCGACCAGGATGTTCAAGGCACGGATCGGCAGTCCGGTGGCGCGGGCAAATTCTTCATCGTGGCTGAGTGCGAACAGGGCAGGGCTCAGCCCCACGCCGATACTTAGGATTAGTATGGCCAGCCCGGCGGTGAGCCAGACGTCCATTTCCGTCACGGTAGAGATGGACCCGAAGAGGTACCCGGTCAGGTTCGCCGCGGTACCGCCGGCCAGGCCGATGAGCAGCACGCCGCCGGCGATCCCGCCGTAGAAGAGCAGAGCCAGCGCGACGTCTCCACTGGTTTTTCCCTTCTCCCTGACCAGCTCAATGAGCACAGCCCCGATAACGGCAGCGACGACGGCCCCGGGAACGGCCAGCAAATCATGAGGGGTGAGTCCTGCTGCGCTGCCGGCAAGCCAGCCCATCGCTACGCCGGTCAGGGCGACGTGCCCGATCCCGTCACCAAGCAGCGCAAGCCGCCGCTGCACCAGGTAGGTGCCCATGACGGGGGCCGAGGCGCCAACAAGTACAGCAATCATCAGCCCGCGCTGCATGAGAGGACTGGCAAGCATGGCCGCCAGGGTGTCAAAGAAAGCCATTACCACTCCGAACGCAGGTCAGGGACGGTGTGCCCGGGCGCGGCCGTGTCCGCATGGGCATGGACGTGGTCGTGCTCCGGGTGGTCGTGGCCATGCGCGGCAGGCGGCGGGGGACCGTCGAAGATGATCCGGCCATGACGCAGTACCACGGCCCTTTCGATCATGCCGGCCAGTTCACCGAGTTCATGCAGCACCACCAGGATTGTCGTCCCCTGCCCGCGCATGCGGTTCAAGGTGCCGGCCAGCGCTTCTTTTGAGGCCCGGTCGATTCCGGCCAGCGGCTCATCGAGAATTATGAGGTCAGGGTTGCGGACGAGGGCGCGGGCGATGAGGACGCGCTGCTGCTGCCCGCCCGAAAACACTTGCACACTGTCGTTTGCCCGGTCGGCCAGCCCGACCTGCTCCAGCGCCTCCAGGGCTTTCCGCCGGGCCCCACGGCCCGGGCGGAAACGCCGGTTGTCCAACAGACCGGAGCCCACCACTTCCAAGGCCGTGGCCGGCACCCCGGAGTTGAGGCCCAGCCGCTGGGGAACATAGCCGACCCGTGACCAGGGCACGGACCGGCGCGCAGTGATGATGTCGGCGCCGTAGAGTTCGGCGGAGCCGGACGTCACCGGCACGATACCCATAAGTGTTTTGACCAGCGTGGATTTGCCGGATCCGTTGGCGCCCAGCAGCGCCACGGTTACTCCGGCCGTGATGGTCAAGTCGACGCCGTGCAGGATGGTTCCGGTTTCGACCGCCACACGCAGCTGCCGGGTCCGGATGGGTGGCTGGGTTTCCGACACTTTTAGGCGCAGTTCAAGGCTGTGCGCAGTGCTTCGAGGTTTTGGCGCATAACTTTTTCGTAGTCGGAGCTTGCATCGGTGAGGCCTTCGAGCGGGTCCAGGACCGCAGTCTTGACGTTCAGGTCTGCGGCGAGGGTTTCGGCGACCTTCGGGTTGACCAGGGTTTCGGTGAAGATGGTAGTCACACCTTCATCCTTGACTACCTGGCCGATTTCGGCCAGACGTGCGGGGGAAGGTTCGGTGTCCGGTGCAACGCCGGAGATGCCTGCCTGCTTCAGGTCGTATTTCTTGGCCAGGTAGCCGTAGGCCTCATGGGACACAACAATGGTCCGGGTCTCGCAGGTCGCCAGGCCCTTTTTGAAGTCCTCATCCAAGGCCGTCAGCTTTCCGGACAGGGTTTCAGCGTTGGCCTCGTAGGCGGCAGCGTTCTCCGGGTCGGCTTTGCCCAGTTCTCCGGCCACGGCGTGGGCGGTGTGGGCAAGGCGTTCCGGGTCAAGCCAGTAGTGCAGGTCCTGCACTGACCCTTCGCCCGCATGCCCGTGGGCGTCTTCGGTCTCGTCGGCATGATCGCCCTCGGTCTCGCCTGCGTGCGCTTCTTCCGTTGCGCCACTTTCAGTATGCGATTCGGCGGCGTGCTCCTCCTCGGAGTGCCCTGCCGGCAGCGTCGCTTCCTCGGAGACGTCCAGCGCGCGGGAGGGGGAGGCTTGCTTGATGGCTTGGTCAACGGCTGGCTGGAAGCCGGAGAGGTAGACAACGGCGGCTGCGCTTTCCAGGGCAGCCACCGACGCCGGGGACAGTTCCAGATCGTGCGGTTCGGTACCCGGAGGAGTGAGGGACTCCACCGAAACGAGGTTCCCGCCTACCTGTTCGGTCACATACTGGAGCGGATAAAAGGACGCCATCATCTTCACAGGGGAGCTTCCCCCGGTTGCTGCGGCAGGGGCTGACGAGTCCGCTGGCGCCCCCTGGCTGCAGGCAGTCAGGGACAGTGCGGACAAAAGCGGCATGGCAAAAGCAAAGCAGGTGCGGGATTTCATGACACTGATTCTCACGCTAATGAGAATCAGTGTCAATTTGAGCGCAGGATCCGCATGGGGTCGTCTCCGAGTCACGCTTTCCCGCAGGGCACTTGTAGTTGAGAATGATTCGCATGTAGTGTGCCCGCTATGACCGTAACCCTTGTCAGTTCCCTGGATGTTTTCAGCCGCCAAGCGGCGTGCGCAGCCCTGGCGGCCGAGTCCCCGGGCGCCCTTGTCGTGTTCCATGACCTGCTCGAGGAGGGGCTCTTGGTGCGGCGTGCCTACCAGGAAGGCCGTCGCTTTGAGCACGGGGAAGCAACTCTGGGACATCCCTGCCTAAGCTGCGCGGTCCGCCTTGATGTTGTGCCCACGGTGCGCCGCCTGCTGGCAACCGGTTCCCACGTCATTGTTGGCCTTCCGCCGGCCGCGGCTTCCGAAACGGCTGTGCATGCCCTGCTGCGGGGTCTTCGGGAAGAGGTGACCATCGATTCCGTCGTGTTCGCCTGCGCACCGGACGGGCTTGAGGACCAAATTTGGGACCATCACACCATGTTCGAGTCCGGCTTCACTCCGGTTCCGGCGGATGACCGGACGGCAGGTGAATTTCTGATGCGGGAACTGTGCTTCGCTGACACCGTCCTGTTGGCCGACCCTGCGCTGGTCCCTGTTGATCCGGCTGCCCGTCTTCGTGGGGTCCAGCTGATCCGGGAACTGGCCCCGCACGCGGTGCTGAGCGAAAGCGCCGGCAGCGTCCGCACCGGCAGCCACAAACTGGCTGAGGCAACGGCGCGGACGGTACCCGGCTCGGTTCGGGCCCCGGCTGAAGCATCAGGTCCTTTCACTACCGTGGTGCACCGCATCGAACGGCCCCTGCATCCGGAACGTTTCCGCCACGCCCTGGCGACCCTCGCCCAAGCATGCTGCTGGCTGCGGGGAAGGCTCTGGGTCGCGTCAGCATCTGGCTGCAGGATCGCCGTCCAGGGCATCGGGCCGCGGGTATGGCTGGAAAACACCGGCCCCTGGCAGGCTGAACAGCAATCCGTGCCGGTCAGCCCGCAACTGACCGGCCATAACGGTGTGGACTGGCATCCCGTCTACGGGGACCGTGGCACCGTCCTGGCATTCACCGGGGATGACATCGATGCCGCCGAAATCACCGAACTGCTTGGTGCCTGCGAACTGTCCGACGCGGAGATGGCCGCCGTCGCTGACTCGTTCCCCGACCCTTTTTTCCTCAACGGAACAACCGCAACCTCACAAAGGAGCAACTCATGAAAGTACGGAACTCACTGCGGGCCCTGAAGAAAATACCCGGCGCCCAAATCGTCCGGCGCCGTGGACGGACCTTTGTCATCAACAAGAAAAATCCCCGGATGAAGGCCCGTCAGGGCTAACCCCAGGGTCTGGGTTTACCACGCCCTGGCCATGCCACACACTTCTTGGCATGGCCAGGGCAGGGCCCTGCCTTCAGGCTCCCGTAGGCCGACATCGCCAGGAGCCATCAGAGCTGCGGCCCCCGGTCAATCCGCAGGGCAGTTGTGCCTGTGTTGTCGTCGTTGCGCGCTGGGCATGTCCTTACTGCTCTCGGATGCTGGAGCAGTAAGGACATGCCACAAAGCGTGAAACCTCCCCTGCTGTTTAGGTGAAGGCTTTGATCCTTTCGGCGTCTTTTTGGCGTGTGCCCAGTGCGATGCTGCGGTGGGTAACGGCGCTGGCAAGACTGCTGTCGTGGGTGACCAGCACCAGCGCGCAGCCCTCGCGTTCCACCTGCTCCATGAGGCATGTCATGGTTTCTTCCTGGGTGATGAGGTCAAGGCGTGAGGTGGGTTCATCGGCGAAAACGAGGGCCGGTTCCAGCAGCATGGAGCGGATGATGGCCAGGCGTTGGAGTTCCCCGCCTGAGACCTGCCCGGGGGTGCGGGCGAGCAGCGCCGGGGCAAGGCGCAGTGAGTCCATGAGCTCTTCCAGCCGTCCCGGATTCAGCCGGTGGCGCCGCGTGAGGTCGCCAAAGGAGTCCTCCAGCGGCACCCTGGCTGGAAAGGCCAGTGCGGGGTCCTGGTAGAGCTTTTGCAGCCGGCCGCCCTGGAGCGCTTCGGCGTGTTGGATCTTGCCCGCATCAGGGGCCAGCAGGCGCAGCAGTACGTTTCCCAGCGTGGTTTTTCCGCTCCCGCTTGGACCGCTCAGCGACACCCGTTCCTGCGGATTGATCGCCACGTCCAGTCCTGAGAAAAGCTGTTGTCCACCAAAGGCCTTGGCCAGTCCTTCGCCTCGGATGAGGGCGGTACCTGTCGTCGCAGCAGGTGTCCGTGCCGTGACCCAGGAGTGGCGCCAGTTTGAGGGTTCAGCTGCGAGCAGGCGTCGGGTGTAGGGATGGGAGGGCTCCGTGAGGACTTCCGTGGCCGGTCCCTGTTCGATGATGTGGGAGTTTTGCATGACCAGCACATCACCGCCCAGTTCACGGGCCAGCTCTAGATCGTGGGTGATAGTCAGCAGAATTCCGCCGCCATTGACGTGGCGTGTCAGCAGGGCTGACAGATCCCTTCGGGCGTGCTCGTCCAAGCCCTTGGACGGCTCGTCCGCTATCAGGACCTGGGCTCCGCCGATGGTCGCGGCAGCGAAAGCAACCCGCTGGGCCATGCCGCCGGACAGGACATGCGGGAACGCGTTGGTTGCGCGCGCCAGTCCCAGGGCGGCCAGCAGCGTGGCGGCGGCGTCCCGGGCGCTTCCTTTGTCGGTCCTGAAGTTCGCTGCGGCTTCGGCGACCTGCTCCCGGCTCCGCATGGTCGGGTCAAGGGCGAGCATGGGTTCCTGCGGCAGCAGGGACATCACCGGGCCCCAGAGCTTACGCCTGTTTCCGGCTTCGGCCAGGTCGTAGGTCTGCCCATTCATGCTCAGGCTTCCCCGCGCTTTGAGGTTTGCCGGCAGCGTGCCCATGATTGCGTGGGCGAGCAGGGACTTTCCCGAACCGCTCTCACCCACGATGGTGACGGGGTGCCCCGGCACAAAGTCCAGAGCGGCGGCTTCCACCAGCGTCGTTTGGCCGTGGGCTACCACGAGGTTGTTCAAACGCATTGTCACGGACGGGTCTCCTTCTGTCGCAGGCCCAGGAGCCCGGTAAGGATGATGATGAGGACCAGCACAGGAGCCAGGGACATCCAGGGCGCCTCGTGGTAGTAGGGAAAGGCTTCGGTGACCATCTGCCCCAGTTCCGGTGTGGTTGGCCGGACCCCGACACCGACGAAACCGAGGGTGGACAGGGCAAGGATCGAAGAGCCGATGCCGAAAGTTGCCATGGTGGCCAGCAGAGGCCGCAACTCGGGCCAGAGGTGGCGGCGCACAACGTGCACAGGTCCGAGCTGGAGCAGGCCGGCCGCCTCAACAGCCGGTCCGGCAAGTACCAGGCCGCTGCGGGAACGGATCATCCGGAAGTACTCCACCCATTGGGCCAGGGCGAGACCGATATACAGCGACCACAGTTCACCGTTGGCAAGAGCGGAGAAGATGAGGACCACCAGCAGCGCGGGAAGTGCGATGAACGCTTCGGAAAGTCCGTGGAGAACGGAGTCTGCCCATCCTCCCCGCCAGGCGGCTATGATCCCGGCCAGTGTTCCAAGCAGCAGGGCGGTCCCGACGCACAGCAGGGCCATCAGCAGGGACAGCCGGGTGGCATGGGCGAGACGGGCGATGACGCTGCGGCCCAGGTGGTCAGTGCCCAGCGGTTCAGCGAGGCTGGGGGCTTCCAGGAAACGGGCCAGGTCCTGGGCCGCGTGTTCGGGCCAGGCCAAAGGGCCGGCCAGGGCGAAGAGCGCCAGTGCGGCCAGCAGCACCGACGCGGCACGCTGCGCCCGGGTGAGGGAGGCGAATCGGGCTTTCCACCCGGGGGACGGCGCCGCTGCCGCTTGCGGCTGTTGTTTCGTGTTCTTGCTTGTTTGCTTGTTGGTGATGGCGGGCGTTGTCACAGGACCACCTCGCGCCGGCGTGGCCGGGGATCGATGGCGGCAGAGCCAAGGTCAACGGCTGTGTTCAGGGCGACGACGAGGAGGGCCAGTGCCACGGCGGTGGCCTGGATCATGGGAATATCCCGCCAGAAGATGGCGTGCACGAGTGCGTGTCCCAGGCCCGGCCAGGCAAAAAGGCTTTCAACGATGACCACCCCTTCGATGAGGATCAGCACCTGGACGCCGACGTAGGCAACCAGCGTGACCCCCGTATTGCGCAGGATGTGCCGGAAGAACACCAGGCGGCCGTTGAGGCCCTTCGTCTGGGCGAAGTGGACGTACCCGGATTCCCTCACTTGAGCGACCGTGTCACGGGTGACGCGGGCAAAGAGCCCGGAAAGCCCGACTGCCAGGGTCACGGCCGGCAGCACGATGTTGGTTGCTTCGCCGTGGCCTGCGGCCGGCAGCACCCCAAGGTGGACGGAAAAGACCAGGATCAGGACCAGTCCGAGGAGGAACGGAGGCAGCGCGCGTGCACCCGAGACCCACAGGTTGGTGATCCGGTCCAGCACCCCGCCGGGCCGGGTGGCGGCAAAGGCGCCGGCTGTTGCACCTGTGACGAAAGCGATGGCCAGGGCTACGAGGGCGAGCTGGATGCTGCTGGAGAGATAAAACGCCAGCTCCCCGGCGACATCACCCCCTGTCACCAGGGAAGTGCCGAAGTTGAAGGTCAGCAGGTCGGCGAGCCAGTCCAGAAGCTGCTGCCAGAGCGGCCGGTCCAGTCCCAGTTCAGCGCGGACGCTGTCCGCTGATGCTGCGGTGACCTGGTCATATCCGTACCGGCCGGCGGCAATACGGAAAGCGATGTCTCCGGGCAGGTTCTGCACAATGGCGAAGCACGCCGTGGAGACCAGCAGCACGACGGCGACAGCCTGGACGGTGCGCTGGCGAAGGATACGGGCGGCAGGACCGGAAGGAATCCGGATGCCCCCTGTGGGAGTTCGCATGAAAGCTTTTCCGCCCCTTCTACTTCGACCAGGTCAGGTCGGTCAGACGCCAGGAGCGCTCGAGGGGATCCAGGACAAGGCCGTCCACCCTGTCACTGACAACGGCGCTTTGCCGGTACCACGCGACGGGGATCACCGGGAGCTCGCTGTGCAGGATGTCGGTGACCGTGCGCCGGTTCTCCTTCAGGCTGCCGGTATCGGTGCCGGTGGCCATCGTGTTCAGCGTCGAGGCCAGCTCTGCGTTGTTCCAACCCATGGCGCCGTAGTCAGCACCGCCGGGCCTGAAATCGTCCGTGAGGGTTACCAGCGCGTCAGGCACAAGCGCGTAGTTACGGGAGTAGAGTGCCAGTTCCAGGGAACCGTCCTTGTGTCCGGCCGGGATCTCACTGGAGTTACCAACCTTGACGTCCACGGCGATTCCCAAATCCTTCAGCTTCGCCTGGATGGCGGTGGCCAGCAGCGGCAACTCGGGGCGGTCAGGGAAGGTGCGCAGGCTGACAGAGAACTTCTTTCCCTCGCGTTCGAGGATGCCGTCGGCTTCCCGGTCCCAGCCGGCCTCGGTCAGCAGCTTCTTCGCTTCTTCGGGCTTGTGGGCCAGCGGCGTGACATTGTCCTGGTGCCATTCAGGTAACGAGGGCGGGAACAGCTGGGTGGCGGCCATTTCTGGGTCCCGGAGCAACGCCGTTGCCATCGCTTCACGGTCCAAAGCCAGGCTTAGGGCCCGGCGGACGCGGACGTCGCCAAGGATTTCGTGGCCGGCATTGGCCTTCATCAGGATTGTCCTGGGAAGCGTTACCGCTGCGATGTCGAGTTTGCCGGCCTGCTTGATCCGCTGCAGGCTGGTGGGGTCCATTCCGAAGGTGACATCGGCCTGTCCGCTTTCGGCCATCAGTGCCCGGCTTTCGGCCCTGCCGACCGCCTGGTAGTGGACCTCGGTGATGGCCGGCCTCTCGTCCTTCCACTGGTCAGAGGCAGCCAGTTCGATGTTGGCCGGTTGCTCCAGCCGGGTGACCTTGTAGGGGCCGGAGCCCACAACTTCGGTGACCGATCGGTCAGCCGCATAGGAGCTGGGCGCAAGAATCTGTGTGCTGGTGTGGCCAAGGACGGCGGGCAGCGGGGCGTACGGCTGCGTCAGGTTCACACGAACTGCCGCGCCATCGGCCGTGATGGACTTGACCGGAACCGCTGCAAGGGGGCTTGCCGCCTTGGTCCGTGCGGTTTCCAAAGCGCCGACGACGGAATCAGCCGTGACCGCGGTCCCGTCATGGAAAGTGGCATCCTCGCGCAACGTGAATCGCCAGGAGAGCCCGTCCGGGGAGGCCTCCCACGCCGTGGCCAGCCCCGGCTGCAGTGCCCCCTGGTTGTCCGCATCCACCAGGGTCTCAGCCACCTGCAGGCGGGTGAAGAACCCCCCACTGGTTGAGGGGTCAAGACTGTGCAGTTCAAACTGCCCCACCACCTTCAGTGGCTGCTGGACAGCCTGGTTCTGCCGCGGGCCTTCCCCGGCGCATCCGGCCATCATCAATACCGCCGCGGCCGACGCCCCGACCACTCTTATCCCGCGCCCAAGCATGGGTTCGCTCCCTCTTTTTGTTTGCCAAGCTGTTCTGGTTCCAACGCGCTATCCTAGTTGCGACTGATTATCATTACCAAACGGCTGCGCGCTGCCTCTCAGCTGGAGCCGGGCAAAGGCGGCAGTTCAGGAACGAAGGTGGTGATTAGTCCCAGCCAGGTGAAGCACCAACCACGCCGTCCGGGGAAGTGACCAGATCAGTGCCAGGCCGAGGACCGGCACCAGCATTACCCCGACGTCGGGGAACTGGCGGACGATGACTGCCAGCCCGGTGTCGAACTTGGCGGGGGCGTAAATGAAGCACAGCCACAGCGCGAAGGCATCGAGGGCCAGCGCTCCCAGGACCACGGACCATAGGCGGAGTTTTCCGGGCTTTCGCGGCAACTTCGGGAGCAGCACCCGGAGCGCCAGCCACAGGCTGAGCAGCTCCGCGAACAGGAGCGCAAAGGCCACAGCCCAGCTGTAGCGCTGCAGCCAGTCCTCGTGCACCACGGCCGGGACGGGTTCCTGGCCGTGGAGGATCCGCAGGATGTTGGTATCGATCGACTTCAGGCGGGACGGGGCCGACGTGTCGTTCGCGTTGATGACCAGCGCGACACCCAGGCGGGACGACGGCACCATGGCCAGGTAAGTGTGCGAGTTGCCCCATTCACCCTGATGCTCGGCGAGCAGCGGCAGACCAGCTTCGGCACCGCCGAAGTTGGCCGGGACGGACTCCACCAGCGGCCTGGTGAACCAGCCCATCGCGTACATCTTCGACTCGTCGATCCGGACGGCGGGCGTCAGCATGCCCGCACGCTGTCCGGCTGAAGAATAATGCGGCCGTCCAACGAACCCCCATCCAGCAGCATCAGCAGCTCCTGGCCCAGGTCGTTCGCCGAGGCGTACATAGTGCTCGAGGGCATCCCGGTGGTGGGCGCAGGAACCTCCGTCTGCTGCCAGAAGGAACCGAACCACCGCGAGTAGCCGTAAGCGGCACCGTCTGCCCGGGCGGCGGCGCGGGTCGGATGGCTGTGGCTCATGCCGAGCGGCTCGAAGACGTGCTGCCGCATGTAGTCCCCGAACGGCTGTCCGCTGACCGTCTGCACCAGCAGCCCCAGGATGTTGAAGTTGGCGTTGGCATACCCAAAGGTCTCACCCGGCGTCCCGGCCAGCGGTGACCCCGACAAACCCCGGACCCCTTCCTCCAGCGCTTCCGGGTCCTGCGCAGATGAGCCTTCGAATGCGGTGTCCTTGGACGCCATACCGCTGGACTGGTTGAGCAGGTGCCGGACTGTGATTTCGGCCGAGCGGCTGTCCTGCAGCGAGAACCATGGCAGGTAGGTCCGCACCGGTTCGTCCAGGCGCAGGCGCCCGGCCTCCACCTGCTGCATTACCGCGATGGCGGTAAGGGACTTGGTGGTCGAAGCCAGCAGCACCGGCGTATCCGCGGTCATCGGCCGCCCCGATTCGTCAGCCCGGCCGAACGCCGCGGAATGCAGCAGCTCCCCGTCCTGAGCTACAAGGACGGCGGCGCCCGGCAGACCCATCTCCGCCATCCGTTCCTGCAAAAACGCGTCCACCGCGTCGAGGGCACCATCCGGAACAGCGGCGGGAGCGGCGGAAGTAACGACGGCGGGAGAAGCCACCGGGACATGCGCACCAGCAAGCAGCGCAGCCAGCAGGCACGCGAGTAAACAGCGCGATGACCAGGACATCCTCCGCATGAGCGCACCTGCACTTAGCCGCCAAGTTCCTACACGGTAGGGCCAGTCCGGGTGGAAGACAAGCGGCCTCTATAAGCGGGCGGCGCCCCCAGGGGAGCCGACCAGATCTACCCCGGCCAGGTCATGCCGAGAGGAGCTGGAGAAGCACACTTTCCAAGGGACTATGTTCTGATGAGCTGATTTTCGGCGGGCCGGCTTCCGTCGGGTGAATGCCCGGGGGCCATTGTGGTGGCTCGCGGTCGGGTTGCTCGGCTTGGTAGTGGCGGCCGGTGGGTGAGGTCCAACCTGGCGGCTCATCCTTGGTCGCCGATGTTGGTGTCCAGCCGCTGTTGTGTTTCAGGCGGTGATGTTTGGGGCAGAGTTGTGCCAGGTTGCTGATTCCGGTGGTTCCGCCGTGCTGCCAGGCTGTGAGGTGGTCGGCTTCGTTATCCAGGGCGTTGTTGTTGCAGCCGGGAAAGGTGCACTTGCCGTCCCGCAGCTGCAACGCCTTTTTCATCGCTTTGGTGAGCCGGTAACTGGTGCGCCCGATCTCGAGTGGTGTTCCGTCGCTGGGGTCGAGCAGGACCCGGCGGAAGGATTCGGCACCGTCGGCAAGGAGTTTGCGGGCCATCGAGGCGGGGATGGGTCCGTACCCGTCGAGGTCAGCGGGTTCGTCCGTGAGCCCGAGGAGCGCGAACACGGGGACGGTGACGAGCACCTCGGCACGGGGGGTGGGGACCTTGCCTGCATCCGGATTCGTGGTGGTTCCGCTTACCGGTTCGACATGGTCCGAGTGGTCACTGTAGCTTGCGGAGACTTCGAAGCCGCCGAGGTTTGTCGCGGGTTCATCGGAGCCGACGAGAGTGGCCAGGCCGATGAGATCCTCCTGCGCATCGCCCTCGCCCTGGCAGGACACGGTGGCCGGGACGGTGGCGTTGGCTGTCCTGTTCGTGAGGACGCGGTTGACGAGGATGTCCGGCTTGATCTGGGTGAGGGTGCGGGGTTCGTTGGGTCCTTGGAGACTTCGGGCTGTGGCGGTGAGGTCGTTCGAAATCGCCAACGCCTGGTCTGCGGGCAGGTAGGCGAGATCCAGGCCATGCCGTCGCGGTCCGGTGTGAACTCGACCCGCCGGTCCGCGGCGCTTTTGCGGTGGCGTTTTTCGATCGATTCGGGGTGGTGGCGTTCCCGCCAGCCCCGCAGCCTTGCCCGCAACCGTGCCGGGACCAGCTGGCCGGCGGGACAACCCCTCGCCGGGTTGGGCGCGTCAGGGTCGAGGAAGTGCTCCACCAAAGCAGCAGAAGCCGCGTGGTCCAGGGACTCGGTTTCGTCGGCGAAAATCCGTGCCTGCTGCCACGAGAGCGTCCCAACGGATAAAGCGTCCATCACCGGCGGCAGCGCACACACCTGCCGGGACTGATCGATGAGCGCGTTCGCTGCTCCGGGGCTAATGGTGAGGATCCCGGCGATCTCCTCCACAGTCGAGATCTTGGTGTAGGTCCGGTCGTGCAGGGGTGCGTCCGGCGGGGTCATCGCGTGTTGCAGGTCCATGGCTTCGGCCACGGACAGGGCCTTCCGGGCCGCTGCCTGGGCCTCCAGCTTCTTCTCCAGTCCCATCCGTTCAAGCCGAATCTCATACGCCCGCCGCAACACGTCGACGCCGTCCCCGGCCACAGCGCCAGACGAGCCGGAAGCGAGGGCGGCGTCCTCGGCATCAAGCGCGGCCAGAGCAGCAACGGTGGCATGAATTGCCTCCATACCTGTCCGCGTTCCCGCGCTGACTTCCATGGGAACATCCTCTTACGGGGGTACGACATTTCGGTCGGCCTCCACCAACGGCCGGCCAAAGCAGCAGACTCGGCAAAACAGAAGGCGCGCTCCCGAGGCGCGTGCCGCCGTCGTACTTTGCCGCTGAAACGCAACCGTTGTTGCGCCACTCCGGCAGTGGCAAGATGAGCGGAGGTGTTGGGCTGCTGCCGCCGTGGGGGCAGGAAGAACGACGGCGCGTGCCCGGCTTGATGAGCGATGCGGGCGGTGACGGCCATGACAGAGCACAACGGGCGGCAGCGGCGGCTGAAGGTATCTGACGTCAACGTGGTGAACCGGCGGACGCTGCGGAAGGCGCTGGGCGGCACCATCGTGGGCAACACGATGGAGTGGTACGACGTCGGCGTGTTCGGCTACCTCATCACCACTATGGGCCCGGTGTTTTTGCCAGAGGCCGACCGGGCCGTCCAGAACCTGTTCCTGCTGGGGACCTTCGGCGCCACGTTCATCGCCCGGCCGCTGGGCGGCATTTTCTTCGGCTGGCTGGGCGACAGGATCGGCCGGCAGAAGGTGCTGGCCATGACCCTGATGCTGATGGCCGTGGCGACGTTCGCCGTCGGTCTGCTGCCCGGGTATGCGGTGCTGGGCATCTGGGCCGCGGTGCTGCTGGTGGTCCTCAAACTGCTGCAGGGTTTCTCCACCGGCGGCGAATACTCGGGCGCCACCACGTTCGTGTGCGAGCATTCGCCGGACCGCCGCCGGGGCTTCTACGTCAGCTTCCTGGACATGGGCAGCTACCTCGGCTTCGCGGCCGGCGGGCTGGTGGTGTCAGTCCTGCAGCTGACGCTGGGCCAGGAACAGATGGAGGCGTGGGGCTGGCGGATTCCGTTCCTGGTGGCCGGCCCGCTGGGTGCCGTGGCCGTCTACTTCCGCATGAAGATTGAGGAGTCCGCCGCCTTCAAGGCGACGCAGGAAGCCGAAGCGGTGGCGGCTAGGCATCCCGAGACGGGGGAGGAGCTCCGGCCGGTGGGCCCGCTGGGGATCCTGAAGGCGCACTGGCGGCCCGTCCTGCTCGCCATGATCCTGGCCGCGGCCGCGAACACCGTGGCTTACGCCCTGACCTCCTACATGCCCACCTACCTGACCACCAACAAGGGGTACAGCGAAGTGGAAGGGACGCTGCTGACCATTCCGGTGCTGGTGGGGATGGCGCTGTGCATCCCGTTCACCGGGCTGCTCTCGGACCGGATCGGCCGCCGTCCGGTGCTGTGGATCGGGGCCGCCAGCACGGTGGTGTTCGCGGTGCCGGCGTTCCTGGCCATCGCGGCGGGCAGCGTCCCGGCAACGCTGCTGGGCCTGGCGCTGATCGCCTTCCCGGTGGCGTTCTCGGTGCCGAACCTCGCCTCCGCGCTGCCGGCGCTGTTTCCCACCGAGCACCGCTTTTCCGCCATGGGCATCGCCTACAACCTGGCGGTGGCGATTTTCGGCGGGACAGCCCCGTTCATCATCGCGGCCCTTATCGGGCTGACCGGCGACGACATGGCCATCGCGTACTACCTCATGGCCGTGGCCGCGGTTGCCGCCGTGGCGATCTACTTCCTGCCGGAGTCGGCCCGGCGGCACCTGCCCGGGTCCATGCCGAATGTGGAGTCTGTTGAGGCGGCGCGGAAGCTGGTGGAGACTCAGGACCACAACCCGCTGCTTGACGTGGACACGCTGCCGTTCGAGGAAAGCTTCGAGATCGCGCGGGCGTCCCACAGGAGCGGGCCGGGGAAGCCAACGGTGATGTGAGCAAAAACGGACGACGGCGGCACTCGGGCGAGCGCCGCCGTCGTACCTTTCCTGCGGGGAGGGTTACTCCGTGACCGCCGCCGGAACCTGCCCGCCGTCCCGCACGGCAGGAGTGCTGCGGCGCCGCCAGTAGGCGGCCAGGAGGGCGCCGGACACGTTGTGCCAGACGGAGAAGATCGCGCCGGGCAGGGCCGATTCGGGCGTCAGGTACGTGCGTGCCAGGCCTGCGGCCAGGCCGGAATTCTGCATGCCCACTTCCACTGCGGTGGTGCGCCGGGACGGAACCGGAAGCCGGAACAGCCTGGCGGCGGCGTAGCCGAGGGCGTAGCCCAGGCCGTTGTGCAGGATGACGGCGGCGAGGACCAGGAGCCCGGCGGAGAAGATCGCCTTGGCGCTTCCGGACACCACGGCTACCACCACAAAGGTGATGGCGATGACGGAGATCCAGGGCAGGGCGGGCAGCGCCTTGTTGACCAGGCGCGGCAGGAAGAGCCGGACCACCAGGCCCAGCAGCACGGGGAACAGGACGATCTGGACGATGGACCAGGCCATGGAGCCGGCGTCCACCGGCATGTACTGCCCGGCCAGCCACAGCGCCAGCACCGGGGTCAGCAGGGGAGCAAGCAGCGTTGACACGGTGGTCATGGCCACGGACAGGGCAACATCCCCCTTGGCCAGGTAGGACACCACGTTGGATGCCGTGCCGCCGGGGCAGCATCCCACCAGGATGACGCCTGCTGCCAGCGCGGGAGGCAGTCCGAGTGCCACCGAGATCAGCCAGCCGAGGAACGGCATGATGGCGTACTGTGCCACCACCCCGATCACCACCGGGATGGGCCGCTTGGCGATGATGGCGAAGTCAGGGGGCGTGAGCGTCAGGCCCATGCCGAACATGATGATGCCCAGGAGCGGGTTGATCCATGAGCTCAGGCCCGTGAAGGCTGCGGGCGCGGCGAGCGCTACGGCGCCGCCGGCCAGGATGAGCAGGGGGAAGAGCGTGACGGCGATGCGGGCGCTGCGTTCCTCGGCGGCAGTGGCCGTGGTGGGGGTTCCGGATAAAGAAGACATGACTACCGGACTATCACAGCGAGGGCCCGCTCCCTGAATTGACGGGTGCTGATGACGTCCAACGGGGCGACCATCGGGTGGGGTTAGGTGCCGGCTTCCTCCGCCCGCCGGTGCCGGTGGTGCAGCTCGTAGCTGTCGAAGACGTCGGAGGACGTTTCCCCTGCATGTCCGAACTTGCCGCGGAGGACGTCGGCGAGCCCGTCCAGTGCCGTGTGCAGCATGCGTCCGGCAAACTGCAGTTCCCGGCTGTCGCTTTGCTCGGCCTGGGACGCCAGTTGCTGGGCGTAGGCGACAGTGGCAGGGAGGGAGCCCCGCTGCTCCACTTCGCGGAAGTAGTAGGTCTCGCGGAACGCCACCAGGTCGATGCTGACCGTGGCCACGTTGCTGGCCAGCGACTCCAGCAGCCCGGCCGCGTGCCGGGGCTCCATAGCTTCAAGGCCTTCGGGTCCTGCCGCTTCGCGGAACAGGTTCAGCTGGTGGGCCAGGGCGCGACGCCGGTTCAGGGCGGGATAGGTCTGCAGGATCCAGGAGACGGTTGCGGTCAGCAGGCCGAAGCCGGTGACGGCCTCGAGGGCGGAGACCAGCCTGAGCACCGGATTGGCGGCAACGATCTCACCGAACCCCACGGTGGACAGGGTGACCATCGAGACGTAAAGAGCCTCGGTGAAGTCGGCCTGTTGGGGAACGCCGGCACCGTAGACGAAGCCGCCCTGCAGGTGGGGGAGGTACAGCAGGGCCCAGCCAACGGTGGCCAGGGTTGCCCAGACCGCGATGACGCTGGCCATCGCCAGCGGCGCCGCGACGGCGGATCCCCGGCCCGGCAGTTTCCGGGCCAGGAGCCAGAAGCCGCGCATGATGGCCCGGCCCGCGGGACCGGAACCGTGCGGGTAAAGGAGTGTGTAGAAGACGTCGGCGAGCATCAGCAGAATCAGCGCGGCCCCCAGTACCGTCCAGAGCACGCCCGTGAAGTCCATGCCTCATCTTAGGCGGGACGGTTAGGGTGTCCGGTACAGGCCAGGGCGGTCGCGCGGTGCCCGGGGTGCTGACGGCTGGTCAACCGACAGGAGAAACGCCGTAGTATCCTCCGCCACCCGGTCCGGGCATTCCCACAGGACCATGTGCGCGACGTCGGGGTAGACCTTCAGGACTGCGCCGGGGATCCGGGCCGCCAGGGTTTCCTGGTCCCTGCGCGGCAACAGGTTGTCCTGACGGCCCCACAGGATGAGTGTGGGCGCATGGATGGTTCCGGATTCGGTGGGCGGGGCGGCTTCACACAGTCCGTTCAGGATGGCCTTCCACACCCGGGCAGGCATTTGAAGTCCGTCACGGACACGGTCCTCCAGGTACCAGGCGGGGACGTCGTGCAGCAGGGGAAACCAGGCCAGCGAGTCCCGCACCCAGGCCTCGTCGAGCGGGTCCGTGAGCGCGTCCACCTCGTCGGCGAAGGCCGGCCGTCCCTGCAGGCTCAGGGGTGACCCCACCAGCACCAGCGCCACAACCTTTTCGGGATGCGCGACGGCGAGTTGCTGGGCCACGTAGCCCCCGCTTGAGGAGCCGACGACGGCGGCCCGCGGCACGCCGAGCGCGTCCAGGATCCCTGCGGCGTCCTCGGCCTGCTCCGCCAGCGAGTAGCCGTCCGCCGGTTTGTCCGCCCCGCCCTGGCCGCGCAAATCCGGGGCATAGACGCGGCAGCCAGTGAGCCGGGGGACCAGTCTGTCGAAGCAGTGGCGGGACTCGCCCCAGGCGTGCAGCAGCAAAAGTGGCGGCGCGCCGCGGTCGTCCTTCTCATTGTCTTCAACGAGGCACGGCACGGTGATGCCGGTGCGGAGCCGCAGTTCCAGGACGTCGGAGTCCATGGTTTCAGGGTACGCCGGTGACGGGTCTTGAGCAGTGGGGATTGACCGCCCTACAGTGGCTGCCACCGACACTTCAGGAGAGCTGACATGTCCCTCGTCCGCGTGCACAACTTCTCGGTCTCCCTCGACGGCTTCGGCACCGGCGAGGGCCAGCAACTGGACGCTCCGTTCGGCCATGCAGGGACGCGGTTGCTGGAGTGGGCCTTCGAGACGCGGACGTTCCGGGCGATGGGCCTCCACGGGGAAACTGAAGGATCCTTCGGTGTTGACGAGTCGTTCGCCAGCCAGTGGGGGACCGGGGTGGGCGTGGAGATCATGGGCCGCAACAAGTTCGGCCCCCAACGCGGACCGTGGGAGAACGAGGACTGGAAGGGCTGGTGGGGCGACAACCCCGTGTTTCACACCCCCGTGGTTGTCCTGACGCACTATCCCCGGCCGGTCCTGGAAATGGAAGGCGGGACAACCTTTCATTTTGTGGACGCGGACCCGGTTTCCGCGCTGGAACAGGCCCGCGCCCTGGCACCCGGCCTGGATGTCAGGATCGGCGGCGGTGCCAGCACGGTGCGGCAGTTCCTCGAGGCAGACCTGATTGACCATATGCATATCGTTCTCGTGCCGATCATTCTGGGTCGGGGTGAACGGCTCTGGGACGGGCTCGAGGGCCTCGAGGAACGCTTTGACATTGAGGCGACCCCCTCGCCGCAGGGCGTGGTCCATCTGGTCTTCACCCGCCGGGCGGACCGGAGTTGAGTGTTCCGCGAATGGCGGCGGGACGTACGACGGCGGCACTTGGGTCAGTGCCGCCGTCAAAACGTGTCCGTGCCGGCTCAGAAGGCAACGGATCCGTGTCCGCCGTTCCCTATTCGTAGCGGAGGGCCTCGATGGGGTTCTGGCGTGCCGCCCGCCGTGCGGGAAGCGTGCCTGCGAGGAAGGCGATGAGCATGACCAGCAGGATGACCAGGGCCATAGGCGCCGGCGCGAACCGGAGGACCTGGAGGCCTTCCAGGTCTGCCACGACCGTACCCGTGAGGTACGTATTGGCAACGGTGCCGGTCGCGACGGCGGCCACTGCACCAATGAGGCTTCCAAGCAGTCCGATGAACACCGCCTCGAGGCTGAACAGGGCATAGATCCGGCCGCCGCCCATGCCCATGGCCTTCATCAGGCCGATCTCACGGGTACGTTCCTGGACGCTCATGAACAGCGTGTTGATGATGCCGAACCCTGCAGCAATGAGGGCGATGACGGCGAAGGCGTTCAAGATACCGATGATGCCGCTGATGACTGACTGGATCACCCCGATCTGGTCCGCCACGGTCAGGGCTACGAAGCCTTTGCCGGCCAGTTCCGCTTTGATGCCGTCGACGGCGGCTGTGTCCAGGGCGGGATCGAAATGAGCCGTGGCGAGGGCTGAAAGTGCCGCCATTTCCGCTGGCTTGCCGGTGTTCTGGATGTCGTCGATAGCCCCTGCCAGTACTGGGTTGAGCGCTGCACCGGAGGCGAGGATGGTTTCGGTCTGGACGCCCGCAACCACTGCCTGGACTTCACGGATGACCCCGGAGTATTCGGCTACGCCGATGATGACCGTCTTCCCCACGGCATCTTCGGGCCCGGAGAAACCCAAGCTCTGCACATAGTTGCTGACGAGGAGGATCTGCGGTTCGCTTCCCTGGGTGCTGAGCTGGGAGCCGGCCGCGAGCTGCGGCGTGCTCAACGAGGCGTTTGCGTTGACACCCAGTTCGAACCTGCCGCTGTTTGCGTACTGGATGTAGCGCGGTGCGAGGTTTCGTGCCGCGCTGACGTCCAGGATTCCGGGGACGGCGGCGATGCTTTCCAGGTCCTTGGCGGTGAGCGGGTCGGTGTCGTCCTGGAACGGGGCACCTGCCGCGCGTTCAGGGTCGTAGGGGGTCGGGCCGGCGTCTTCTGGCGTGGCTTCGGTGGACTTCATGACTGACAGCACGTCCGGGGCGCCAAACGCTGCGATTTGGGTGTCGATGTAGCTGGAGACCCCGGTGCCGATCGCGCTGGTTATGGTCAGGGTGAATGCTCCGATGAAGACGGCCGTGACCGTCAGGATGGTCCTGGCCTTGCTGCGGAAGCTGTTGCCCGCGGCGGAGGTGATGACGTCGATGGTTTTCATGCCGAGGTCCCTGGAAGGTCTTGCGGGCTGACCTCGCGGCCGTCCCGGATGAACAGTTGGCGGTCGCACCGGGCCGCGAGGTCGGGATCGTGGGTCACGATCACCAGTGTGATCCCATGCTTGTGGTTGAGCTCGAACAGGATGTCTTCCACCAGCCGTCCCGTTGCCGTGTCCAGGTTCCCGGTCGGCTCGTCGGCGAAGATCACTTTGGGGCGGTTGACGAGGGCACGGGCGATAACCGCGCGCTGTTTCTGGCCTCCGGAGAGGGCGACTGCCTTGTTGTTGGCCTTGTCTTCCATATCGAGCTGCCCCAGAACCTCCAGGCCCCGTGCCTTGCGCTCGCGGGCGCCCACTCCTGCGATCTTCAGTGGAAGCACAACGTTGTCCAGGACTGTGGCGTTCGGGGTGAGGAAGAACTGCTGGAATACGAAGCCAAAGTCGGCGTTGCGCAGCCGGTTCAACTGCTGGGCCCCGAGCTGCCTGGCATCGGCTCCGCCAACGCTGAGTGTTCCGCTATCGGGTTGGTCGAGCAGGGCGAGCAGGTGCATCAGAGTTGACTTCCCGGAACCGCTCTTGCCAATGATGGCGAGCGATTCGCCGGCACGTACGTCCAGGCTGACGCCGGCGAGGGCGTCGAAGCGGGTGCTGCCGCGCCCGTAGGACTTGTGCAGGTCCCGGGCGGAGAGGATGACCGGTTTGCTGTCCGGCAGTTCCGGAGGCTGGGGGCTGGACTGCCCGGGAACATGGGTGGTAGTTGTTGGCATGGTGGAGTCCTGGGTTGTGATTTCGGGTAGGGGTGGGCCTTAGCCTGCGGGCGCGACCAGCAGAACGATGTTGCCTTTTTTGTGGCCCGAGTCGGCGGCGCGGTGTGCGTCCACGATGTCGGAGAAGGCGTACGTCCGTTCGATCACCGCCCGGTAGTGGCCCTCTTCGGCGAGGGCCACGAGGTATGCCAGGTCCGCGGCCGCGTGGTGTGCGTTGACCACCACCACCTTCTTGCCGGAGCGCCGGGCCTGGACGGGGGCAAGGAGCGCGCTTTTCAGGTCGGCCACGACCAGGAGCAGCGCACCGCCCCGCTTGATCAGGTGTTGTACCCGGGCGAAGGGCGCGTTGCCCACGCAGTCCATCACGACGTCGTATTCCTGCTTTTCGGCGGTGAAGTCGGTGGTGCCGTAGTCGATGACACGGTCCGCGCCGAGGGACCTGACCAGGTCTGCGTTGCGGCTGCTGCAGACGCCGGTGACTTGGGCACCGAGATGTTTGGCCAGTTGGACCGCGGCAGTTCCGACGGCACCCGACGCGCCGTTGATGAGGACCCTGTCCCCGGGCTTGATCCCGGCCTGCTTCAGGGCTGCGAGCGCGGGAAGGCCTCCGAAGGGAAGGGTCACGGCTTCCTCGAAGCCCATGTTGCGCGGCTTGGCGGTGACGGGGGCGTCCTGGGGGACGGTCACGTACTCTGCGTGGCCTCCGAACCTGGCTCCGAGCATCGCAACGACTTCGTCGCCAGGGGCAAAGGCTGTGACGTCGGATCCAACGGCCTCGACAACTCCGGCCGCGTCCATGCCCAGGACGTTGTTCCGGGGCCTGAGAATGCCCAGGGAAAGGGCGGTTGGTATCGCCAGTCCGCGGGGAACGATGCGGCTCCGGGCCCGGAAGTCCGCGGCGCTGACCGTGCTGGCGTGAACCTTGACGAGCACGTCGTGCGGGGCAACCGGGGGCTTTGCGATTTCTTCGACCGACACGACGTCGGGGGACCCGTACTGCCGGTAGGTGGCGGCCTTCATGGTGCTGTCCTTTGCTGTGGTTGCAGGGTTTTGGGTTGGGTCCGCCGGGCGGGGAGTTGGAGCCGGCGGCGGCTGATGGCGTATTCGGCCACGCCGAGGTTGATGACCCAGGCGGCCCCAATCAGCAGTGCCCGGGTGGTCACGTCCGGTGGTCCGGACGTGAGCTCGGGGATCATGAGCAGGAGCGGCTGGGTTCCTGCTCCCACAGCGATGGCGTAGGCGCGGGTCATCCATGCGCCGTGGCCCGTGAAGTTCCGTCGCCTGATGTCCAGGGCCCCGAGGACCAGGAAGGCCAGCATTGCCGTACCGAATACCAGCCTCAGGATGTAGAGCACGACGCCGTCACTCGGCGGGAGTGCGTAGAAGAGGGTCATCCACAACCCCGAGAGCGCGACGAGGAAGCCGGCGGGAACCAGGATCCGTCCCACGAGTTGGTGCCAGCTGCGCCTGCCCTTTTGCGGGCGCCGGAAGGATGGGATGAACTGGAACGCGCCGAGGAAGGCATAGACCGTGGCGCTGGCAATATGGATCAGTACGGGAGCCGGGGAGTCGAAAAACCGTTCATTTCCCGGTGTGATGTCAGCACCGCCGGTCAGCTCAGTGACGCGGAACGCCCCGCCGATGACCGGGATGAGGTTCAGGAGAATCAGGCCCGCCGGAACCCACCACCGGTTGGGTTGCCTGGTGCTGTTCACCGGACGTCCTCTGGAAGGGGTACCGGCTGGTCAAGCCTGGCGACGGAAACCAGGGGCAGGCCCGTGTCGCGCACCTTCTGGAGCATGCCAAATAGCTGTGCCTGGTCGGTGACCTGTCCGCGGAGGACTGTTGTGCCGTCGTCGTGCGCCTCAAACTGCTCGGCACCAAACCAGGCCTGCCAGCGGGGCGCCAGGTGGCCCTGGACCCGGATCTCGAACCAGGTGGGCTGGTCCCGTGGGGTGGATGTTGTCTCACTCATGAGGAAACGGTATGAGGAGACCTGACTACCGGGCGTCACCACATCTGGTGATTCAGGTGATGAATTCTCCTGTCACCTGCGGACCAATGAGTGGGTGCGCTACGGCAGGAGGTTCAGCTGGCGGGCACGCCGGACCGCGGCCCGCCGGTTGTTCACGTTGAGCTTGGCGTAAATGCGGCTGGTGTGGGTGCGCACCGTATTGAGCGAGACGGACAGTTCACTGGCGATGGCCGGTCCGCTGAGGTCCGTTCCCAGCAGCCGGAGGACATCCTGTTCCCGGTCGCTGAGCGGTTCAACGAGGCCGAAGGTGGCCGGGGTGATGTCCTGGCGGCTTTCGATGGCCGCCAGGAGGCGCCGGAGGTACGGCGAGGTTCCGGACCGCTTTAACGCGGCCTTCAGCAGGGACGCCATCGGAGGCCCCTCATCGGCGAAGATCCGGACGTACCCTTCCGGTTCTGCCAGTGCCGTGGCCTCCGTCAGCGCGGTAAGTGCTGCGCCGGGGTTGCCCTGCTGGTGCAGCGCCAGGGCCTGGAGGATCCGGATTTCGATGACGCTTCCGGCCCGGCCTCCGGAACGGGCAGCATCCAGCAAGCGATCCAAAAGGCTAAGCGCCGAATGCAGGGACGCCGGATCCCCGCCTGCGGATTCGGCGAGAAGGGCCCTGGCCAGGGTGATGTGCTCGAATTCCCGGAGGTAGTGCAGGTCGTCATCCGGGGTGACACCGTGAGTGGCTGCCCAGTTCCGGGCTTCAGCCAGCCGCCCCTGGCGGATCAGGATTCTGGCTTTCAACGCAGGGACCGGCCGGACGTTGGGGAAGAAGTCACTTACATACAGGTGCTCTGCGTCGGTGAGGAGGGCCAGCGCGCCGTCGAGGTTCCCATCCGCCTCGCAAACCGCGGCCAGCGCCACCCGCGACCGGTAGGGATTCTGCGGCAGCCCGCCCCCGGGTCCCAGGTCCTCGCTGCGCTTGAGGAACCGGGCTGCGGCCTGCAAATCGTTGCATTCGCGGTGGACGCTGCCCAGGCCGACGTACATATCTGCTGCCCCGCGCAGCGTTTGGCCCTCTTCGGTGAGTGCCAGGTCCAGCGCCTGTTCGTAGGTGGCTGTGGCCTCATTCAACCGGCCCTGCGCGAGGCGTATGTCTGCCAGGGCGACGGCGCAGCCGAACGTGTCGGCGATGAAGCCCGCACTGCGGAGGCCGTCACTGCACGCCGAGTATGCGTCATGGGCGGCCGGAAGGTCCGCCATGCGCCAGAAGGCCAGGCCCAGCAGGCCGTGGGCGGCGGCACGGCCACCATGGTCGTCGGGCGGCAACAGACTGAGCGCATGTTCTGCCTGGGTGATGGTCCCCGCAACGTCACCCCTGCCCAGGGCCAGGGCCGCGCGGTAGACCTCCGCCATGCCGGGCAGCTTCCGGAATTCCCCGGTGTCGCGGACCACCAGGCCGGTCGAAGAATCGGCAGGGTCGGCGGCATTATTGGTTTCGGGGTCGGACCAGGGCTCAATGTCCCGCAGCCGTTGGTGAACCCCGTCAAAGTTTCCGCCCAGCATGAGGGCTCCGACCAGTTCCAGGCCCAGGACCGGGCGGGCGCGGATCACATCCCGGGGGAGCAGCGGAAGCCACCGCTGCAGGACGGCCTCCTGGCGGTACCTGCGGATTGCCGGCACCGCCAGTTCGATGAGGTCGGCCGCGCGGTCAAGATCCTTCGCCGCGAAGGCATGGTCGATCGCCTCGTGCGGCCAGCCGTTGTGCTCATACCAAGCACTTGCCCGTAGGTGCAGCTCCGCGACTTTCCCGGCCCGCTCATCCAGCAGGCGTGCCTGCAAAACATCCGCGAACAGATGGTGATACCGGAACCATTGCCGCCGTTCATCCAGCGGGACCAGGAAAAGGTTTCCACGCTCCAGCACGCGCAGCGTCGACGAGCCGTTGTCCTGGCCCGTGACGGCGTCAACGAGCGGACCGGTGAGCCGGTCCAGGATAGAGGTTTGCAGCAGGAACCGCTGGATACCCTCGGGTTGTCCCTGCAGGACCTCCTCGAGGAGGTAGTCGACAATGTAGCGGTCGTCCCCGGCGAAACCGGCAATGAACGCGGACGGGTCGTCCCTGTCCTGCAGGGAAATCGCCGCGAGCTGCAGGGCTGCGATCCACCCTTCCGTCCGCCCTTCCAAGGCCGCGACGTCGGGCGGTGTCAGTGACAAGCCCATGCAGTCGGTGAGGTAGGTGGCCGCTTCCCCTGGCGTGAAGCGAAGTTCCTGGGCGCGGATTTCCACCAGCTCGCCGCGGGCCCGGAAACGCGCGAGCGGCAACGGCGGATCGGTACGGCCGGCGATGATCACGTGTACGTGGGGCGGCAGGTGCTCGAGGAAGAAAAGGACGCTGTCCTGGATTTCGGACACCTCGATGAGATGGTAGTCATCCAGAACGACGAAGAGATCATCGGGGATCAGCTGAAGGTCGTTCAACACCGTGGCGAGCAACGGCTCCACGGGCGTTTGCGTGGACCGCAGGACCGACAGCGCTTCCGCCCCTGCCCCGCCCGCTGCAGTGGATATCGCGGTCACTACATAGGACCAGAACAGGCCCGGGTCGTTGTCGCGCCTGTCCAGGGAAACCCAGGCAACCGAATGTCCGGGACCCGGGGCCAGCCATTCAGCCAGCAACGTTGTTTTTCCAAAGCCTGCCGGAGCCGAGACGAGCGTCAGCCGGGACTGGGCACCACGGGCCAGGCGCTCGTGAAGCCGCCGCCGCGCAATGGCACCGCGAAGGCGCGGTGCCATGAGCTTTGAATCCAGAAGCGGACCAGCCATCGGTCCCTCCCTTCGAACCCTTCACAAAGCATAAGCGCCGCCGGGGCAGCAGGTGCTGCACCAGCGGCGCGGGTTCAGGAAACTAGCCCTTCACCTCATAAGCCTTCGGCAGCTTCAGTCCGCGCTCTTCCATGAGGGTGCGCAGCCGGGTGGGGTAGTCGGTGATGATGCCGTCCACGCCCAGGTCCATGAGGCGTTCCATGTCGGCGGTGGTGTTCACGGTCCAGGGGATGACGGGCAGGCCGAGTTCGTGCGCTTCGGCGATCATCTCCGGGGTGACGGAGCGGAACGTGGGGGAGACGACGTCGTACCCCTGGGCGGCTGCGGCCTTGGGAAGGGAACCGTCGTAGTCGTCGATGTCGATGCCGCCCAGGTTGCGGCTGGCGCCGGGCTGGCCCACACCCATCCACGCGTCACCGCTGGAGAGCGCGACGAGCGGCAGCTCCGGTGCGAGTTCCTTGGTGAGGTTCAGCGAGGACCAGTCGAAGGACTGCAGGGTGGTGCGGTCCGCCATGCCGGACGCCTGGATCTCGGTGACGACGGCGCGGGTGAGGGACTCCATCCCGGCCCCGCCGACCTGGCTGGACTCGACCTTGGTTTCGACGTTGAAGCGGACCTTGTCGGCGCCGGCGTCGCGGACCAGCTGGTAGACGTCCTTCAGCTCGGCAACTCGGTTGCCCTCGATGACGTCCTGCTCCGGATAGCCGGGCAGCTGCACGTAGCCGCAGTTGAGGGTCTTGACCTGGGCCAGGGACAGCTCTGCTACGCGGTCGCCCACGTACGGGAACTCGGGGTCGCCGGCGGTGGCGGGCGCGGTGTCGATGCACTTGGCGGCCTGGATGGTGTCGTCGTGCCAGACGATGACCTTGCCGTCCTCGGTCAGGTGGGTGTCCAGCTCCAGGGTGGTCACGCCCAGCGCCAGGGAGTTCTTGAAGGCGGCGAGGGACTCTTCGGTCCATTCGCCGCGGCCGCCGCGGTGGGACTGCAGGTCGAAGGAGCCGTTGCGCTCGTTCACCTTCAGCGCAGAGGTGGCGGCGCCGGCAGCGTTCGACGACGGCGTGCCGGTTTCGTTCTCGCCGCTTGCGACGGCGGGGCTCGCCATGGCGGCGATCAGGGCGGCGGCTGCCGCTGCGGTCAGGACTGTGCGCATGGGTGGTTTCCTCCAGCAAGAAACGGGGGCGGCCTGTGGGCCGGTGACCCGTCAACGCTAGGAAGGGCAGGTTGCGGTTGTGGTGCCGGGAGTTGGAGCGGAGGTGAATTGCAGGTGGTGCGGAAGGTATTCGCGGCATTGCTGTTCAGGGCTCTTGGTCGTGCTCCCTCCGCAGTAGTGTCGCAAAGTCCGGGGCGTGGGTCGCCGGCCACCAGTGCCCGGCGTTCACTTTCGTTACCGTGAGCCTGGTAACCCACTCATTCAAACCGTCGGTCAGGCTCGGGGAGACGAATGGGTCCCTGACCGGGACAATCACATGGACGGGAATGGATACCCGGTTCGGAGGCCGGCGCTTGGCGTGGAAGTTTGCCCGGTAGAGGGCAAGCCCGCGGATGGAATTGTTGCCTACGGTGCGCCCGGTGGCACGCTCGTAGGCGCCGGTGAGGAAAAAGCGCCAGAGCACCTCGGGCAGCAGGGGAATCTGGAACACCGCCACGTAGGAGCTGCGCAGGAGTTGTCCCGACAGCTGGGGCCAGCCCCGCGGGTGCCGCAGTTTTTCGCGTATCCACCGGGAAAAGTGCTGCAGGTCCGGCCCGGACACGCTTGTTAGGCGGCTGATCCTTCCGGCGGCGCGTGGGTCCTGGACTGCTGCCCAGGCCTGGATGGATCCCCAGTCGTGGCCCACAAGGTGAACGGGCCTGGCAGTCGTGGCCGCCAGCACCGCATACAGGTCATCCACCAGGGCCTGCAGCACAAAGCTCGCCGGCTTGTCGGTGACGGAGGAGGATCCGGCGTTTCGGGTGTCATAAGCGATGATGCGGAATGTCTCCGCCAGTTCGCGGATGAGCGGAAGGTATAAGCGGTGGTCGTCCGGGTAGCCGTGGACCAGAAGCAGGACAGGAGTATCGGCTGCCGGGTCCTGCCCGTACTCAAATACCGCCAGGTCCGCCCCGTTGGAACGGATTGTCCGCTGCCTTTCGCTCAAACTGCCCATCGGCAAAGGCTATAGCCTCGAGCGGGGCGCGTTCCTCGTCGCCCAGGGTTTCCCTCGATATGGCAATTCCGGCCGTCGCCCTCGGCTGTTAGCGTGCGGTAATCAAAGTGATGGGCTGGAACGACGTCAGGGGGAGCATTGTGCGTGGAAGATCTCAGCCGGATAACTCGGCCCGGCCGCGCTGGGCCCGGATTGCAGTGGTCGCCTATTTGTTGGTGACGTTTGCTGTAGTTGTTACGTCGCTTCTGGCCGGAACCGTCGGCACGGGCTGGGATGCCGGGTTCAAGGAGGGCGTGCTGCTCGCCATGGTGGTTCTGACGCTGCCAGTTTCGGCTGCGTTTCTCGTCATCGGGACTATTGGCTCCGGGGGAGGACCGATGCCGACGACGGTCCTCTACTATTCCGGATACCTCCTCCTTGCGCTGGTTAACGCGGGTTTCTTCCGGTTGGTTGTCGGCAGTGCGCGGAAGCGTGCACCGGCACGCATGCCGGACGCCTCGGCCCGGTATCCGGGGGTCAGGCTACGCGGGGTGACGCCGGACGCCAGGAAGCTCTGGTGGACGGTGCCGTTGGCGGTGCTGCTGAGTCTTCCGCAATGGATGGTGGCGAGTTTTGCGTGGTGCGGGATCAGTGGTTGCAGCGGCGGAGGTTTCGGGGTGGCCACCGGAACCGAATGGATTGCCGTCATCCTGAGCGTCGTCAACGGCGTGATTATGGCAGTGGCCGTGTTCGCGGTGCGCTGGCTGTATCCCACTGGAAAGCGCGCCCTCATTGCCGTGGCGGCCGGGACTTTCGTCGGTTTTGTGGGAGCTGCGGTCACCCACGGATAGAGAAGTTCCATATCCGGCGGGAATGTTCACGGTCCAGAGGATGACGGGGGGCCGGACGCTGCAGCTGGGGTGTGCACCCGCCTCTAACTGACTAAGGCCCCGTTCCATGGGAACGGAGCCTTAGTCAGTCGGCTGCCTGGATCAGAAATCCTGGTCTACGGCAACCACGATCTTGCCGCGGGTATGCCCTTCCATGTTGGAGCGGAAGGCATCAGCGGCCTTTTCCAGCGGAAAGACCTCGGCAACTTCCACCCGCATTTTCCGGTTGTCCGCCAGGTCGGCGAGTTCCTGCAGGTCGGCTCCCACAGGCTTGACCCACATCCAGTCGCCGCCGTGCTCTTCCACTGCACTGTCGGCGATCGAGGCATGCCGGCCTCCTTCGGCCAGCACGGCCAGCGTCGCCTCGAGGTTCCCGCCGACGAAATCGGCAACGACGTCCACACCGTCGGGACGCAGCGCCCGCACCCGCTCGGCAAGGCCCTCCCCGTAGGTCACCGGCTCGGCTCCCAGGGAGCGGAGGAACTCGTGGTTCTTCTCCGAGGCAGTGGCGATGACACTGGCACCCAAGGCCACAGCGATCTGGATGCCGAGGGAACCCACACCTCCGGCGCCTCCGTGGATCAGGACAGTTTCGCCGGACTTCAAGCCCAGCCGGTTGAGCACCTGGTAGGCGGTCAGGCCGGCAAGCGGCAGGCCCGCGGATTCGTTCCACCCGAGCGAGGCAGGCTTCCGGGCCAGGAGCCGCTCCGGCAGTGCGATGTATTCGGCAAAGCTTCCGCCGTGGACGTAGTCCTTGCGGCCGTAGGCGATGACCTCGTCGCCGGGCTTGAAGTCCCGGGCGTCAATTCCCACGGACTCCACAACGCCTGCCACGTCCCAGCCGGGGATGGCGGGGAACTGCAGGTCCATGACGGCATCCAGGTACCCGGCCATGATCTTCCAGTCCACCGGGTTGACCGCGGCTGCCTTCACTTTGACCAGGACCATTCCCGGCCCGACCTTCGGCATTGGCTGGTCGCCGTATTCGAGGACATCAGGGTTTCCGTATGAGCTGTAAGTGATTGCCTTCATGTCTTTCACAATCACACAGGCATGCTTTGCTATTCCGGACCCCTGCGGAAAGTGGTCTATCCCACGGCCGGGCTGGCCGCGGGAGCGTACGACGGCGGCGCTCGCCTCCGTTCCTGAGCAGGCCTTTGCCCGTGTCACGGAAGCCGGTCCCGCCGTCGCGCCCTTAAGGTCGTTTTATGGGTACTGAACGGAACGGCGAGCTGGAAGGGCAGAGCTCCATCAACGAGCTGCTTGACCGGCCCATCGGCGACAAGCCGATGCAGCTGCCGCTGCCGTTCCATCTCCAGGTCCGGCCGGGGGAGTTCCGCCGCGCATCCTGAATTGACGGTGTAACATCCCACATGGAGTGCCGGGAAGCCTGGTCGGCGGCGATGCCGCCCTGCCTTAGGGCGGCGAAGGAGCCCGTCTGGAGGAGACTGCCATGCATGTCTTGATCATGTCTTTCGGAACCCGCGGCGATGTTCAGCCCTACGCCGCCCTCGCCGGCGAGCTTGCCCGCGCAGGCCATGATGTCACCCTCGCTGTTCCTGAAGGGTTTGCGGAGCTGGTGCCGCACGCCGGCCCCGGAACCATCACCCACCAACCGGCCGGTTCCGCAATGCTGCGTCTGGTGCAGGAGGTCATGCCGGAGCTGAGCGGCCCGAGGGATGCACTGCGGACACTGGGGATCATGACCTCCGCGATGCGTGAGCTGAACGCAGAATGCTGGGCTGCCGCGCAGGCCGCGCGGCCCGACGTCGTCGTTTACCACCCCAAGTGTCTTGCCGGGCCGCATATCGCCGAAGCGCTGGGGGTGCCGGGCGTCCTTTCCCTCCCGTTGCCGTTCTTTACCCCGACGCGTGCGCACCCCATGCCGTTCTTCGGCGGCGCCTCCTTCGGGGCGCTGGGCAACCGCGCGTCCTACGGGCTGCGCCGGATGAGTGGGGCCATGTATGGCGGCATGATCAACGACTTCCGACGCGGGATCGGCCTGGGGCGCATTCGCCGCCTGGCCGATCCGCTCCGGAATCCGGACGGCAGCCCGGTTCACGTCCTGTACCCGTACAGCAGGCACGTTGTTCCTGTCCCCGACGATTACCCTCCGTCGGCCCACGTCACCGGCTACTGGTTCCTGGATCGCAGCGACGACGGCTGGGATCCGCCCGCGCAGCTGGTGGACTTCCTCGCAGCGGGCGAGCCTCCGGTCTATATCGGGTTCGGCTCCATGGGCTTCGGCAAGGGAGCGGACGAGCGCCGGGAAATTATCCTGGCCGCGCTGCGTGCTCATGGCCTCCGCGGAATTGTGGCGACCGGGTGGGGCGGCATCGCTCCGGGTGAGTCGGGGACCGACGGCGTCCTGGTCCTGGAGGGCGCACCACACGAATGGCTCTTCCCTCGGGTCGCGGCAGTAATCCATCACGGCGGTGCGGGCTCGACGGCGGCGGGCATTCGGGCGGGCCGGCCGACGCTGGTGGTGCCGTTCCTTGCGGACCAGCCATTCTGGGGCGCGCGGGTCCATGCGCTCGGCGTCGGACCTGCCCCGCTACCGGCCAAGCGTCTCCGCACAGGCTTCACCGACCGTCTCGGCGACCTCGTCCACAACGGCTCTTACGCCTCCCGTGCCAGTGACCTGGGCGCCGCCGTCCGCGCTGAAAAAGGTCTCGCGGCCGGGGTGCTCGCCCTGGAGCAAATCACTGGTGCCGACAGGCAGCCCCGGTAGACGCCGGCGCCGGTACTGCACAATTCGGCTGCCTCGCCCACGTGTCTCTAGTACGACGGCGACAAGCAGCACGGGCGCGTAAGGACACACGTTCCGGAGGACCTTTGTGTACTCCTCTGCTGGCGTTATAGGCAATGTGTTAAGCGTGAAAGTAATTTACCTGACGGCAGGCTCAAGATAAGCTCAAGAAGTGCGCAAATTCTTCTGATATTAAGTTGCAATTCATGATCCAAGGACGCAAAGCTGGGGGCGGTAGTCACCCGAAATTCTGCGGAATTCTGGGTCGAGAAGAAGCATTTAGAGCTTCCTCTTGCTGTATATGGGTATACGTGAACCTGTCATAGTTGGCCTATGACAACACCAGGGCTTCCGGGGGCGAGCTCACAGCAGTCTGCGCCCCACCAATCACAATCACCTCTCACGCAGTCTGGTTATGGAGCGCCCACGCAGACGCTCCCGCCCCAGCCCCAGCCCCAGCCCAGGAAGGCGAAAAAGCCGCAAAATGTCCTCGGGCTTGTAGCCCTCATAGTTGCGGTCCTCGGGTTCATCTTCGCCTGTATGCCGGGAGCCCTAATCGTTGGTTGGGTACTCCTGCCGATCGCATTTATCCTGGCCCTCGTTTCCCTGTTCTTCAAGGACAAGCCAAAAGGGATGGGCATCACCGCCCTGATCCTTTCGATTGTCGGAACAATCGTCGGGGTTTTCGTGTTCCTCTCTGTCGTCTCGACGTCCTTCGAGAATGCCCTGGGCAGCGGTGACACCACGGTTGCCCAGCCGTCCAGCGATGCAGCTAAGGCAGCGGAGAGCAACTCTTCGGCCGACGCGGGAACCCGCGAGAAGCCACACCCCATCGGCTCGGTTATCGAGTCTGACGACTGGCGCGTTGTGATCAACTCGGTCACCCTCGCTGCTACGGATGCGGTTGTTGCGGCTAACCAATTCAATGAGCCCCCGGCTGCGGGTTCCGAGTACATTCTCGTGAACTACTCAACTACCTACATCGGTGATGACGCTAATGGCCAAGTGCCCGCTTTTGTGTCGGTCGAGTATGTCAGGACAGACGGCACCACCGTCAATGGGCTCGACAAATTGATCACTGCACCAGAAGCCATAGACTCGATGAGCACGCTCTACAAAGATGGCACTGCAACGGGCAATGTTGCCATTGAAGTGCCAACCGCTACGGCGGGCCAAGGCGTTCTCGCCGTTAGGCCGGGCATGCTCGCCGACAAAGTATTCGTCGCCGTCCAATAACAACCCGAGGAACGACGGCAAAAGCTCCCCATATTTGGGGAGCTTTTGCCGTGCCATTTCTGGTGCCTACCCAGGTCGATTTCTGGATCAGCTGTTGGGCGTGCTGACCATTACGTGAATAAGGAAAATTGTTGAAGTACCTCGCAATCGTTTCAGTTGTCTCGCTCGGCGCAGTCTTGCTGACTGGATGTGCTAACCCAGTCCCAGCGCGATCGGAGACGTCCACATCTCAGTCTTCATCGACGGTTTCCAGCTCTCCCGCCGGGATAGCGTCGGCGACGCCAAGCGCGGCAACACCGTCCAGACCGACTGGCACAGCAGCTCGCCCATTCGACATCGGTGCATTTGGCCTTTCAGGAACGGACAGTCGCTGGAATGTGACGATCAGTGATACGACCGTCGATGGGACCAAGCTAGTGCTTGCTGACAACCCGTATAACGAGATCAAGGAGGGTTGGCAGTATGTGGTCGGCCGGATGACATCCGTGCTGAACGAGAATCTTCGTGCAACGGACGCTGGCAAGCCCGTGTCTCCACCAGCGTCGGTCATGCCTATCTTCATTGGCAGCGATGGCAAGATTTACGACATTTGGAACGACAACAACTCCGCTGCAGTGCTCGCAGAGGACTGGATCGGCCAGAACGACATCATCGCCCAGGCAGGTATCAGCTCGACTGGGCGTTTTGCGATCCAGGTGCCAAGCCCAGCTGTGGTGGGCGGCCGTTTCGCAACGCGGAACGAGGTCAGCGGCGACATAGTGTACTTTGGAGCGCCGATCTCCTAGTGCTTCGGTACGGGGGCAAGGTGACTAACCATTCGTAGTTTCGTCGGTTGAGCTTGAACTACCGGGTCCTAAACGGACCGCCAGTATCGGTGGGCGGAGCGTGCTGATGTCCTTTCCCATGTCCCGGCAGCGGCGGCTGCAGCCGGGCGTGGGGGCCAGCGAGGGCAGCAGCATAGTTTCTAAGTTTCTTCGATGTCGAGGATTAGTGGCATGTGGTCGCTGTACATCAGCCAGTCCTCTGGGCAGCCGATCGCCATCGATGCTGATGTTCCGCCAAGGAAGGCGTAATCGATGTGATAGCCGAAGTGAAGTTTCTTCGTATGAAAGTACGTCTTCGTGGTCTCCTTGCCGTGGGGCTGGCTGTGGCTCTTGTGATAGACACTCTGCAGGCCGAGAGCCTCGAGTTTCTTCACTAGCATGGAGTGGGTCCGGCCGGGATGCTCTCGGTCCCAGACAGTGTTGCTGTTGAAGTCACCAATGATCAGTGAGGGTGCCGACGATAAAAAACCGGCGTGACGATCAATAACGTCATGTGTTACCCGCACATACTTGAGATCTTTATCCCGGACATGAGCCCAAAGCCCGATTACGTTCAAACCATCCACGCTGAACGGAATATGCCAAGGCAGAAGCGCGCCGGCCTCATGAAGCATGTAAGAACGGTTCGCGAAGCCGACGACGCCCAGTCCCTTATGCGGGTTGGAACCGACCCAAGCTTTAAACGGGGCGTCAGTTTCCTCGATATGTCGTTGAGAGGTTTCAGGCAAGATTGCGATGTCGGGTTTCAGCGCCTCGACGAGGGGGCGCTTCTTTGCAAAGCCCATGGCGCAGTTCCAGGAAACGATTCGCATCTTAGTCAGCCTTGAAGTTTAGGGTCGTATGCTCGAGGCACTGGAACTCGTTTGGATAAAGCGCAGCAGAATCCACGGTGCTTACAGCACTGACGCCAAGAATTTGTGCCACGAACCTTCACCCGCTCTATAGCCTCCTAGGGCAAGTGACAGTTCGAGCGTCCGGCGAAGCGGGTGGGGTGAGAGCATGATCGCCTCGTTTCGCTGTCCAAGCCGGAAGATCTCAACACGGGTGGGGGGTCGATTGCTCTTTTGACCGTTGCAGGAAGCGTGAGCCGGGGCTAGGTTCCAGACGGCATCAAGGTCCAACTGCGGGCTAAGCAGCGTTCTGGCCGAAGTCATCAGCGAGAACGGAAAGACGTGATCAATGGCGACAGAATCACTTTGTGTAAGGGGCTCCCAGCAGATAAGGCATCGGCCGTACTGAAAGCCCACGATAGCAGCACCAACGCCCGCTACCGGCCGCCGCCGACGTTTCTCAAGGAGATGCTCCAACCCGCGGTCAACCCCAAGTCCCTGCGTCATCAGACTTTGCCCGATTCCGCTTGCAAATGATGCTTCGACTATTCGCCAACGCGCAGTCAGTTCGGAGCCCAAGCTGTGCACTTCCGAGGAACTTGCAATCGACATCAAAGCCGGGGTGAATTCCACAACGGCGTCCGGCCCTGATGGCCTAAGGGAATAAAAACGATCAGGTGTCTCGGCCCCACCTCGCAGGTTGTGAAACTTCTGCATCACCATTCCCGGCATGGACCGCGCTGCTGCATCAACCAACTCCTCGCTCGGAAGAGCAGCCTCTGGTGACTCCTCGACAAACTTCTTGACGAGAGAGAGGAAGTCCTTCGGCGCTAGATCCAAGGAGGCCGGCGCTTGGGGCCCATCCAATGAGTGCTGGACGATTGCTGAGGTGTAGGAGGTAGCAATACTGCGCAGCGTGGCTGAAGTCTGGCCCCTGCTAGCATGCTCAATCAACGCGTGTGCCAGGGCGAACTTATACGTCCTGGCGTTTGCGCCCATCAGCACAGCCAGGCGCCAAGCTGTCGAAGCAGTCGGATGTGCTGAGTAGAACCCCATCGTGCAAGTATCGGAAGGACATCGGACGTGGGCAAATTAGTAAGGGATCGGATCCCGGAAATTATGACGACCGCGGGGTTGAGCCCGGAGACCCGCATTCTTGACTCCGCTGCTTACCTTGACAGTCTTTTCGCAAAGTTGGTTGAAGAAGCTGAGGAACTTCGCGATGCTGCTCCTCCCCGGCGGTTGGAGGAAGCGGGCGACGTCCTGGAAGTTTTCACAACGCTACTCGCTGCTTTGGGTTATTCGCTTTCAGATGTCGCCGCAGTGGCAGCAGAGAAGCGTGAAGAACGTGGAGGATTCGCAGACCGCATATGGCTCGAAAGCTAACAGCGAATTGAACTTGGGTTTGCAACTCTCGCCCGCCATCCCGGCGCAGTAGTGCTGGACTACGACTATCGTTGACCCAGATGTTTCAAGCTGTTGCTAAGCACGGGAGACTAAATGGCTGTAGAACTCGGTCTTTGGCGGGTCGACGACATCCCTCGCAGGATACCCACCCAGGCAATGCCCCTCGAGGCAAAACTCGAAAGGCTCATTCTGCAGGACCCGGAAATCCTGGAAGCGAAACTGCTGCTCATAGGAAGCCAGGTTCCAACTGGGTACGGGAAGTTTATCGATATTCTGGGAGTCGATTCCGAAGGCACACTCCACATATTGGAACTGAAAAGGGATAGGACGCCTCGGGAGGTCGTGGCACAGGCGCTGGACTACGCTTCATGGGTTGAAGCGCTCGGCAACGACGAGGTCCGCGGTATCTTTGAGTCCAGTCACCCTGGGAAGAGCTTCGATGAGGAGTTCGCCATCCGCTTTGACGGTTCGCCGGTTCCGGACGAACTCAACTCCAGCCACGTCATGACCATTGTGGCCAGCGACCTGGACAGCAGCACTGAAAGGATCGTTTCATACCTGAACCGGACCCATGGGGTTCCCATCAATGTGATGATCTTCCGTTACTTTGTGGATGAAGGCCATGAGTACCTTGCCCGGACTTGGCTTATTGACGATGCCATTCAAGCACTGCCGACTCCTGCAGCAAAAAGGGGGACGCGAGCATCATGGAATGGCCAAGATTGGTACGTGGCCTTCGGCGTCGACGGCGATTCACGTTCTTGGGAAGACGCAGCTACCTTTGGCTTCGTCTCAGCAGGAGGCTCGGACTGGTATTCCCGGACGTTGAAGGGTCTTCCAGTAGGAGCACGGATATTCGTGCACGTTCCGAAACGCGGATATGTGGGAGTGGGTACAGTTCTCGCTCCCGCCAAGCCGGCAGACGAAGCGGTTCTTGAGGTCAATGGAGAGCCGAGGAGATTCAGAAGTCTTGATCTAAGGGCGAAGTATGCCCATCCTGATGCTGGCGAAGGTGTTGATTCCGCAGAGTACGTTGTTCCCGTTGAATGGACTAAACAAGTCAGCCTTGACAACGCGCTTTGGCGTGAGGGGATGTTCGCGAACCAAAATAGCGCGTGCAAACTGCGCAATCAGTTCACAATCGACGAAGTTTCCCGTCATTTCAATTTGAACTAAGGGACGAGGCTGGCGTTCATGACAGTGCATCCCAACGCCAGCCCCATGATCACCCCGCCACTGCCGCCTTCGCCGCCCTCGTTGCATTCATCCATTCGGTCAGCCACGGTGCCCGCACGCTCGACGTGATCCGGCAGTCGGCCACGAATGTGCCCTTGGCGCCGGCGTCGATCCAGTCCTGCAACGCGGACAGGTCACCAAGAGATCGGATAACAGCGGACTCCGCACCCAACGCCCGCGCGACCCCGCTGAAGTCCACCTCCGGGATCAACATCGGCTTCTCGTTCAGGCCCTGTGACCCGTACTGGTGGATCTCGGCTCCGTAGGCGGCATCGTTGTAGATCACCACGATGGCGCTGCGGGCTGCACCAATCAGCGATTCGAGGTCGGACAGTCCCATGAGGAAGCCGCCGTCGCCGGATGCCAGCACCAGGGTACGGCCGTCCTCCACCGCACGGGCTGCCCCGACGGCGCTGGCCAGGCCCAGCCCGATGGACTGGAACGCCGTCCCCACCATCACCAGATCCTGCGGCCGCGGGATGTTCCAGTACATGGGTGCCCAGCCAATAAAGTGCCCGCCGTCCTGGACCACCGTGCGGCGCTCCGGCAGCACGGCATTCAGCGCGGTGGCAAGGGCGCGGGGGTCCAGCCGGCCGTCCACCGTTTCGGCAGCGCCGGGGGAGTGGCCCGGCCCAACAGCCAGACGCCGGACCGCCTCCGCCCGCCACGCCCCGGCAGCAGCCTCACCTTCCAGCAGAGACAAAAGCCGCGAAGCAGCAGGCTTCGCGTCCGCACGAACGAACACGTCCACCCGGGGGTGCGTCGGCTGCAGGGCGGTGTCGATCTGGATCAGGATGCTGTCCGGCCCGAGCAGGTGCCCGAACCGCATGGTGAACGGGCTCAGGCTCGCCCCGGCCACCAGGACCACGTCGGCCTCGCCCATGAGTCCGGCCGCCGTGTCGGTGCCGAAACCGCCGGCCACGCCCAGGTACCCCTCGCCATTGAGGAGGTTGAGCGCGAGGGCGGTTCCGGCGGTCAGTGCGCCGAGCCGGTCGGCGAGTTCGCGGAGCTCGGGACCGGCTCCGGCGAGGTGGGCACCCCGTCCGGCCAAGATGAGCGGCCGTTTTGCCACGGCGAGCAGGTGGGCGACCTGCCCAAGGCCGCCGTCGACGTCGTCCGCCACCTTGGGTGCCGCCGGCTCCGGAAGCTCCTCGTCCCCAGCCTCGAGCGCGGCGAGGTCGTAGGGGATGGCCAGCACGACGGCGGTGCGCCGGGTGAGTGCGTACTCCACCGCCTGCCGGGTGACGGCGCCCGCGGCGTCCCGGGTGACGGTGAAAGTGGCCGCGCCGAGGCCGGCGGCGATGGCCGCCTGGTCCACGTCCCAGGGCCGGGCGCCGCTGGCGGGGGCGTCCCCAGTGACCAGCACGACGGGAATCTGTGCCTGGACTGCCTCGGCGAGGGCGGTGAGTGAGTTGGTGTAGCCGGGGCCGTAGGTGGTGGTGCCCGCGGCGAGCCGTCCCGACGCCCGATAGTAGGCGTCGGCCGCGGCGATGGCGGCGCCCTCATGCCGGACGGCGGTGAAGCGGAGGCCCTGTTGCTCCGCGGCGTCGAGGAAGTAGGCGTTGCCGTTGCCCATGACGCCGAAGACGTCGCTGACGTAGCTGCTGAGGACCTGGGCCACGCGGCCGGAGACGGAAAGTGAAGTCATGCAGGAATCCTGTGGCGCAGCTCTCACACAAGCAAGAGGCGAGATTTCGGCTGGGATTTTTGGCAGGAGACGGGAGAAGGAGTGACAAAACGCCTAGCAGTGGCGCGCATCACGCGCGCTTCATCCAAGCATGAGAAATGGTCACTGACGCCGCACGCTCACCTAAAAGGCAGGCGAGTCACCTCCGTGCCTCAACTCCAACAGTCTGCCCTGCGACGAGAATCTGCAGCCTTAGCCATTCGGCGATGAGGGACTCTCGTGGAGCCATATTGCCCGGTCCAGGGCTCGCGGTTCTACGGCAAGCTCGGCGGCTGCGAGTTCGAGGAGTTGCCGCGCCCGTGCTGGTGTGAGCATGTGGTCTTCGCCGAGAGCCCTGGCGAGATAGCGCTGCACCATAACGTCCGGCTTGGTCTCGGTGCCGACGCCAGCGTTCATTAGCAGGTACGACCAGGAAAGCGGGCCGAAGCCGATGACAGAGCACCACGCGTTCTTTGCAGAAGCGATGCCATCCACCGCGGCGGCCCGAAGGTCTTTTGCACTTGTCACCGCGGCGTCCAGGGCCGCGAGCCGGGTCAGGCCCTCATAAATGCCCTCAGTACGCAGACGTGTGGTCCCGGGGAGTTTGCTGTCATTGCACAAAATCCCGCCGGCGAAATTGCTAGGCCCGCCCACGTCATCCATTGCCTGCAGAAGATCAGGTCCGCTATCCGAGTCTGCGGTTGGGCGTACCGCGCGGTATCGGGCGAGGACGTTCTTGGCAGATGCGGAGGTTGCGCGCAGGGAGTAGGCAGAGTTCAAGGCACAAAGTGCGAGGGAGTTGGGGAATTCAACTGGGGCACTCCAGGTGGTTGGATCTCCCAGATCCCGGGCAATGGCCTTCAGGAGTAGTTGCAGGTCAGTCATGTCCGGATGATATCTGGCTGTGCGGCGGGGAAGCGGTAACCCAGCTCAAGTGCTCGATGAGCGGCCGGGATGAGGCACATGAGAACCGTCGACGTTAGTCCGCGGAACTGGTTTCGACCTAAACTGCCACGAACTGGAAATATTGCCCTATGGCAGATCGCGCTGCATCCGACGAACACTATGTGCTTGATCTCTGCGACGAGATCCTCGGGGCTAGCGGCTGTCGCCAAATGACCTTCGACTGGCTCCGTGGCGATCCTTCCCCTTCTCGCCCTCTTGGCACCAAGCTTCCTGTAGACAGCTTCTGGCCCTCCTTCGAGCTCGTCGTCGAGTTTCAGGAAGAGCAACATTCGAGACCGTCTCCGTTCTTCGACAGGCGTCAGACCGTATCCGGGATGAATCGCGGCGAACAGCGTCGCCTGTATGACGAGCGCAAGCGCCAGCTCATCCGCGAGTAGGGGTTGCAGCTTGTGGTGATCGAGAAGTCCGTCTTCGTTGTGAAATCGAAGCGGATGATCCGTAACCCAGTGGCAGACCGTGCCGTCGTCCGCAAGGTCTTGGGCAGCTACCAAAGCAGGTCCTGAATTCCGCACCTGTCGAGTTGCTAATCGCTTGTGGGGTGCGCCACCCGTGGTCCGTCCGCCCTGCGGGACTCCTGCTCGGAAAGCCGGCTGATGAGGCCGTCGTACCGGGGCGGCATGAGTTCCATGACCGAGATGGCGGTGCTGGTCCGCTGGATCCCGTCGATCTCCAGGATCTGGTTGGTGATGCGGTAGAGGTCGGCGGTGCCGCGGGCCACCACCTTGGCCATGAGGTCCGCGTCGCCGGTGGTGGCGTGCACCTCGATGACCTCCGGGATCGCGGCGAGCCAGCTTTCCACCGAGCTGAACCGCGCCTGGCTGATTTCCAGCGAGAGGAAGGCCATCAGCTCGTAGCCCAGCGCGGCGAGTGCTTCCACCCGGTTGAAGTCTTACCGACCCTGAAGATTAACCGCGATGCCGTGCCTCTGAGGTGTTAGCGAGTACCCACTCCTCGATCCTTTGGGCGGTACCCTTCATGACTTCATCCATTTGGTTTTGGGCTGCCGCTCCGTACGGCACCTTGAAGTCGATTTGCAGAAGCCGCGGGTGTTGCAGGGGCAGCGCCGGCAGGGGAAGGTTTTTGGCCTGTTCCCGGATGCGTACGACAGTGTAACCGGCATCGAGCAAGATGACGGTCTTCTCGATATCTCGTTTGACATCGTCTTCGCGTCGGTGAAAGTAGGCACCGTCATATTCACAAACGAAGGGCATCGAGGGATCAGAGGCGAGGAATCCGGCGGAGTCGACTCGGAGATGCTTGCGTTTACGCCAAGGCAACGGGAGCAAGCAGTGCGATTCCAACAGGGCCACCGAAGGCGTGCAGATGCCGAGGGCAACCCGCATGACCTCCTCCGGCTTCGACGTGGTGGTGCCGCAGACGGGACAACCGGACTTGTAACCCCCTGTCCGGGTGGCAACCTTCGCCATCCATGAATGCCCCCGGGCGCAGACCCAACTGGCTTTGTAGTTGGAACCGAAGACGACGCTGTCCGGAGTCATGTCATTGGCGGCAGCGTCCCATTCATCCACGAGATGTGGGTGTGTCGTGGCCAGATCGTTGAACCCCTTCAGGACAACCAGGTTGCTGCAGACACTGCATCCGCTGCCGGAATAGGTGCGGCTGCAAATCTTGGTTTCCCAGTCGTGGCCGTATTCACACCGCCACCACACCTTTGCCTCTGCCACCCTGGTGAATTGGTCCGGTCCTTGGGCGTTCAGCGTGAGATGCCATTGCGAAGCCAGTTCCGGTTCAAGTGTTGCCAAGTCATTCACGCCTTTTTGTACTTCCTGGCCCGTGCAAACCTTGCAACCTGTTGCATATTTGGTTCGACTGACAACGCGGGCGTGCCATACATGAAGAGGATTTGTTGGGCATCCAGTCCACTCGACTTCGAGCTGGCTGTTGGCCTGGACGGCTTCCGGAGTAGCTCCGCCCGGCGCGGAAACCCACTGACGCGCGATTGACGGGTGTGTCGTGGCCAGGTCATTAACACCTACTGCAAAAGCCCCATTGCAGACGCCGCAGGCATATGGATCAGTTTTAAGCCTGACCCTGGCCTTTACCTCGTACTGCCAGGTATGCTCTGGGTTGCGATCGCAGCCGTACCACGTCGCGACATAACTGGACCCAACGGGAACTTCGGCCGGACTGCGGTCATTCAGCGTCGGATGCCACTGTGTGACTAGGTCCGGCCTGTGGTCGGCGAGCATCAGGGTGCCACGCGTCTTTGGCGGCCTGGCTGCGGCTGCGGCGGCCCGCGCATCCGCCTTGCACCTTGAGCAGCCCGGCGCACCGCGCCGGGTGCGGTGACGAGGAGACGCCTCCCACTGATGCCCGCCTTCGCAGACCCACCAGACAGGCTTTGCGCCTCCGGGTAGGACGTCGGACGGTCCTTGAGCATTCCGCTCATAATCCCATTCCGCGGCAATGTGTGGAAACGTCGTCGCCAGATCGTTGAAGCCTGGCCATGGTGCTCGGTTATTGCAGAAGGGGCATCCCTTTCCGCCTTTCACCCGATTAGTGACTTTGGAACTCCACGTGTGCCTCTCGGTGCATATCCAATGCACGATCGCGATAGAGCCGCTTCGCACAGTCTCAGGCGTCAACTTTCCGTTGCGCGAGTGGTCCCACAATGCGGCATTGTCTGGATCGACGGTGGCAAGATCATTGAATCCCGTCTCGAGCCGACGGTTGATGCATGCGGGGCAACCTCGTCCCTCCACGGTCCTCATGCGTATTATCGCCTCCCATCGGTGCCCTTGCGCGCAGATCCAAGAGACCCGTTTCCGTGACAGGGAAGGAATGCAATGTCGGTCGACGCCGGTGTTGGCTGCAACGTCCCATTCCGGTAGCAGATGGGGATGTTCTGTTCCAAAATCGGTCACGCCCGGGATGGCAACGCTGCCGGAACAGATCTTGCATCCCCGGTCAAAAAGTACCCTTGCGTCTATCGTCTGCTTGTACGCGTGCCCCTCGGCGCAGATCCAGGTTGCCGACTTGCGGGACTGGTGACCGACAAACCGCGGGTCCATGTCGTTGGAGCGGTAGTCCCACTCAGCGAGAAGGTCGGGACGAACCTCCGCAAGCGATGTTGGGAGCGGTGCTCCGTCATTGGTATCCACTGGCTTCACCCTGTCTTCGTAAATGCTGGTGCACAGAGCTAAGCACGGAACCGTGAAATATCCAAGCCGGGATCTTGACGAATGTCATAACTTAGGGTATAAGTACTGACCTTCATTTTCTGTGTGGTTGCTGCGGGAGGGCGGTATCTGAAACGTTGATCGTACTGACGAGGGTTGGTGGTGACATGGGGGCATACCCGTGCTTGTGTACTAAGTGTGACAATCGTGGTCCCGTTTCGACATGCGAGCTTTGCCGCGGTGCCTCGGCGCGCAACCTAAGATTAGGCCGAGGGGCGCCCCTCCTGCTCGGAGAGCCGGCTGATGAGGCCGTCGTACCGGGGCGGCATGAGTTCCATGACCGAGATGGCGGTGCTGGTCCGCTGGATCCCGTCAATCTCCAGGATCTGGTTGGTGATGCGGTAGAGGTCGGCGGTGCCGCGGGCCACCACCTTGGCCATGAGGTCCGCGTCGCCGGTGGTGGCGTGCACCTCGATGACCTCCGGGATCGCGGCGAGCCCGCTTTCCACCGAGCTGAACCGCGTCTGGCTGATTTCCAGGGAGAGGAAGGCCATCAGCTCGTAGCCCAGTGCGGCGGGGTCCAGCCTTCGGCTGAAGGAGCGGAGCGCGCCGCTGCGCTCCAGCCGCGCCAGCCGGGCGTGGACGGTATTGCGGGCGACGCCGAGCGTCCGGGAGAGTGCCAGGGCGCTGGCTTCGGGGTCCTTGTCGAGGGCAAGGATGATCCTGCCGTCGAGTGAATCGAGGGTGCGAGAGTTCGCGATGGTCATATTTTCACCACAGATAGTAGAAGTTGAGCAGAAGTCCCAAGCACCAGAGCTTATCTTGCAGTGTGGCCCCGGTCACTTCCATGATCGGACGTCATGAGCCCCGATCAACTCCTGGCCGAACCAGTGACCTCGCTGCCCACCCTTCGCAGCGCCGTCACCGGGCTGCCCGCATACGTCCCGGGCCGCAGGAGCGCCGGCGCGGACATGGCCGCCCTCGCCAGCAACGAAAGCCACTACGAGCCGCTGCCCGCAGCCACCGCCGCGGTGGCCGAGGCGGCCGGCAGGATGAACCGCTACCCGGACATGGCCGCCGTCGAACTCCGCGAACGGCTCGCCCGGCAGCTGGGCGTCACCGCTGCGGAGGTTGCGGTGGGGCCCGGCAGCGTGGGCGTCCTGCAGCAGATCATCACCGGGCTGTGCGACGCCGGGGACGAGGTGGTCTTCGGGTGGCGCTCCTTCGAGGCCTACCCCATCTTGGTGGAGCTGGCGGGCGCCCGGCCGGTCCGCGTCCCGCTGGACGACGCCGAGGGCCACGACCTCGACGCCATGGCCGCCGCCGTCACCGGCCGCACCAAAGTCATCCTGCTCTGCACGCCCAACAACCCCACCGGCGTGCCGATCAGCCACGACCGGCTCGAGGCCTTCCTGCAGTCCGTCCGCTCCGACGTCCTGGTGGTGATCGACGAGGCCTACGTGGAGTACGCCGACGCCGGCAGCGGCCCCGATTCCCTGGCGCTCTACCGCCGGTACCCGAACGTCTGCATCCTGCGCACCTTCTCCAAGGCCTACGGGCTTGCCGGCTTGCGCGTCGGGTATGCCATTACGACGGCGGCAATCGCCGAAGGTCTGCGCCGCACCGCTGTGCCATTTGCCGTGAGCGCGCTGGCGCAGAAGGCGGCCGTCGCGTCACTGGACGCGGGGGAGGAGATGGCAGCGCGGGTTTCCGCCGTCAAGCAGGAGCGCGTCCGGATGGCTGGGGAGCTGGAAGCCCAGGGCTGGAAGCTGCAGCCGAGCCAGGGCAACTTCCTGTGGATCCGCGCCGACGACCAGCTGCTGGCCCGGCTCGTGGACGCGTTCGACGCCGCGGGCATCCTGGTCCGGGCCTACCAGGGCGACGGCGTGCGGATCACCGTGGCCGACCCCGACTCCAACAACCGCGTGCTCAGGCTCCTCGCAGCCCACGTGCCCTTGGCATCTCTCTGATCTTCTACCACACCGTTCCACTACAACCAGAGGACTCCCCATGGAACACCAGACAACGACGTCTGACCGCGCCCTCGGCGCCGCTCTGAAACCCCGCCAGCTCACCATGATGGGGCTCGGCAGCGCCATCGGAGCGGGCCTGTTCATCGGCTCCGGCGCGGGCATCCAGGCAGCCGGCCCGGCGGTGCTGATCTCCTACCTCGTGGCCGGCACGCTCATCATCCTGGTGATGTGGGCGCTCGGCGAGATGGCCGCCGCCAACCCGGACAGCGGCGCCTTCTCCGTCTACACCGCCAAGGCCTACGGTCCGGTCGCCGGGGCCACAGTCGGCTGGCTCTGGTGGATCCAGCTCGTGGTGGTCATCGCCGCCGAAGCACTTGGGGCGGCGGGCCTGCTGGCCACGATCTTCCCGGCCCTGCCGGTGTGGCTGATGGCCCTGGTGTTCATCGTGGTGCTCACCGCCGTCAACCTGACCAGCGTGAAGAACTTCGGCGAGTTCGAGTTCTGGTTCGCCCTGCTCAAGGTGGCGGCAATTGTCGGGTTCCTGCTGGTGGGCTTTGCCCTGCTGTTCGGCTTGATTCCCGGCGTGCAGTCGCCGCGTCTTGCCAACTTCATGGGGGAGGGCTTCGCCCCCAGCGGCTTCGGCGGGATTGCGACGGCGCTGTTTGTGGTGGCGTTCGCGTTCGGCGGCACCGAGATCGTGTCCGTGGCCGCAGCTGAGACCGCCGAGCCGGCCCGCAGCGTAAAGAAGGCGGTTCGCACGGTGCTGTGGCGCATCCTGGTCTTCTACATCGGTGCGATCTTCGTGATCGCGGCCGTGTTTCCCGTGGGTTCTGAGGGACTCAAGAGCCCGTTCGCCGCCGTTCTGGACGCCGCCGGGATGCCCGGCGCGGCCACCGCCATCACCCTGGTGGCCGTCGCAGCACTGCTTTCAGCGCTCAACGCCAACCTCTACGGCGCCTCCCGGATGGTGTACTCCCTGGCCGAGCGCGGTGAGGCGCCGCGGTGGCTTGCCTCCGTGTCGAAAGCCCGGGTTCCGGTGGTGGCTGTCCTCGCCAGCGTCATCTTCGGCGTTGTCACCGTGGTGCTGGAGCTGATGTTCCCCGAGATGGTCCTTGGCGTTCTGCTCAACGTCGTCGGATCGACGTGCCTGCTGGTATGGACGTCCGCGCTCCTGGCGCAGCTCGCGCTGCGTCTGCGCGCTGACCGCGAGGGAGTCAACCTTCCGCTGCGGATGCCGGGATTCCCGTGGCTGACGGGCCTCGGCCTGCTCATCCTGGCGGCGATCTTCACAGTGGGCTTCATTGGCGACGGTTCCCGGCCCCAGCTCCTGAGCACCTTCGGGCTCGTGGCACTGCTGGCGGTGTCGTGCTGGCTGAACCGCCGCAAGCGAGACGCACGGCCGCTTGTCGACTCCTCGAATGGTGACAAGCAGCCGGTGCTCATCGACTGAATCAGCTACCGCAACCACTTAATAGGTTCAAGACACAAGAAGAGCGCGTCCGGTCTTGCTGGGCGCGCTCTTCCAATGTGGGTGGAGCTCGTGGCGTGTTTGTCAGGATCTGGCGTTGTCGAGGTGATCCTGACATTTGCGCCATTCCGTTCCATCGCCAGGATATTGAGGATGAAGCCTGACAACGATACGCGGACTCAATCTCCTGTTGTTGCCACCAGACAGGCACGCCTGTGGCGGCGCCAAGCTATGCGAAGCCCCGCTAGCGCGTCGAATAGCTGCAAACAGGGACCCTCGTGTGAACTACTTCTTCTTCGAGGCCTTCTTGAGGGCAGCGTTTTCTTTTCTCAGCGCTGCATTCTGCTCTTTGAGTTTGGCCAGCGCGATGGAAAACATCCCATCCTTCTTGATCTCGCGCGGGCTGCGGTTTGTCGCGCCTGGTGTACGCCCCATGATTTCCTCACTTTTGCCGATAACATGTTTATGATATTTTTCGGCGCGAGAATCGCAAACATGCGGCCCGGTATGGACAGGACTGGGCTGAGAACCTAGACGAGCATGGAGGCATGGCGCGCGTGTACAAGGTTCATCTCGAAAGCCACAGCGGATTTTATCCGTGCGGTGCTAGCAACCCGCAACTCACTTCCGACAATCCGAATGACGTAACGTGCCATCTTTGCCGTAAGCGCGCGGAGTGGAAGTCGGATCCCGAAAACCAGCGTCGTGTCGCCGACGCCAACGCTTGGCTCGATTGGTATCACGCCCCGGACTGAAGGAAGGTTTTTCTTCTTCAGCCTGCCGGACGGGTGCGGCAGGGACTTGCTGTCGGTTTTGTCGAGGATGAGCGGACGGGTAATCAGCAAGGGGATAGAGCCAGTCGATACTCCCGCAGGCGACAAGACTTCTTGCTTCGATGCTCCCGACTCACGAGGTGTTGCAGGATCAGAGGAGGTAAAGAAGCGGCAACATCTAGCTTTCACAGTGAATAAGTTCAGCAAATTCCCTCCACCACAGAAGCCTCGAAGGGCGCCCGTCGTAGTCGTTCCGTCTATTGGCACCTGAAGACTGAGGTAGAACAAAGACGTCGCTCAACCCCACTTTCCACGCCTGCCGGCCCAACCCTGGACGCGGGTAATCGAAGGCGCGAGCATACGCGTGGGCAGCAGTCTTACCGTGGAAGGCAACCCAGTCTGGTTGCATTCCCAGCATCCGTTCCAGGAGGCCTGTTGCATCGAAGTGAAGACCGCGATCATGCGACTGCGACAAGGTCTTATTCAGGTCTGACAGACCAATGCGGTAGAACGGCAATGTGTGGTTATCTTCGGGCCACAGCAAAGTAGGCGTTAGCCCAGATTGGTGGAGGAGTTTCCAAAAGTCGTTGCCGAGGCCAGCATAGTAGTGACCCCGAGAAGCTGACGCTTCTCCGATAGCTGTACCAACAATTACGGCCTTGAGGTTTTCTGCCAAGATATCTGGTAACACCGCGACTCCCTTGAAGCTCCACTGTTTCTGCGCTGGAAGCGTTTCGATAGCAGCATTGTTCTTTATGCATCGCACCCAGCCCAGAATCCCAACAGCAAGGATAGAGTTTTCCCTGTAGGTCGCAACCTAATACCCTGGCGAAGTGAGTGATTCCAGTGGGGGAGGGGCAGCGGAACAGCTGCCAGAGGGCTTGTATGAACTTCTGAGCACGCACGTGCTCGGCACTCGTCTGAGTCAAGAGCAAGAACTTCAGCCAGTCTTCGCAAACATCGAGGACGAAGATTCCCCGGACATCCTCTCCCGCCACGTCGCGGATGCTGCCCGGCGTACCTTAGCAGCAGCCAAGCCAGTCGATCGTGTCGCCTTGACGAACAGGCTGCTTCAGGAACTGGACGCCGTTGATCGAATCGCCCCGGGCCCCAGCCAGCTGCAATCGCTCCACAGACTGGGCACTCTCAAGCGCCGGAAACTCCGCCGGCCCACCACCAGGTTGTCCGACTCCGCGCTTCTCACCAACGGCAAGGACGAGCCCAACCTCGCCGCGGAGCTCCGCGCGGAAATCGGGTCCGCCGACACGGTGGACCTTCTCTGCGCCTTTGTCCGTTGGACCGGCCTCAGGCTCTTGGAGCCGGCCCTTGAACAACTGAAGGAACGCGGCGCCAAGCTTCGGGTAATCACCACCACCTACATGGGTGCTACCGAACGCCGCGCCATTGACGAGCTCGTCAACCGGTACGGGGCCGAGGTAAAGATCAGCTACGAAACGCAGGCAACTCGATTGCATGCCAAGGCCTGGCTGTTCCGCCGGAACACCGGATTCGATACCGCGTACGTCGGCAGCTCAAACCTGAGCCAGGCTGCTCTCCTCGACGGGCTGGAATGGAACGTTCGCCTTAGTTCCATCGCAACGCCCGCCCTCTTGCAGAAATTTCAGGTCACCTTCGACAGCTACTGGGAGCAGCGGACTTTCCAGAGCTACGATCCGGAGCGCGACGGTGACAAGCTGGACGCTGCCCTTGAGCGCAACGGCGGCCGCCGCACAGCGGCCCCGGACGCCGCCACCGGTCTTGAGGTTCAGCCGTTCCTCCACCAGGAGGAGATGCTGGAGGACCTGGAAGCGGAGCGGCTCAAGGGTTTCAACCACAACCTCCTGGTCGCCGCCACGGGCACCGGCAAAACAGTCATCGCCGCTCTGGACTACAAGCGGCTCTGCGAAGCCACCGGCAGAGACCTAAAGCTGCTCTTCGTGGCTCACCGGCAGGAGATCCTCAAGCAAGCGCTGCGCACCTACCGTGACGTCATGAAGGACGGCGCCTTCGGTGAGCTCTACGTGGGGGACCATAAGCCGCGGGAGTGGAAGCACATCTTCGCGTCCGTCCAGTCGCTGTCTTCCCTCGGCATCGAGCAGCTGGAGCCGGATTTCTTCGACGTCGTCGTCATCGACGAGTTCCACCACGCGATGGCGCCCACGTACCACCGCCTGCTGGACCATCTGAAACCGCAGCAGCTCCTCGGACTCACGGCGACCCCCGAACGGGGCGACGGCGTCGACGTCGCCAAGCAGTTCTTCGATGGCCGGACCGCCAGCGAGCTTAGGCTCTGGGACGCTCTGGACGCTGACCTGCTGGTCCCGTTCCACTACTTCGGCGTCTCCGATGACGTCGACCTGAGCCAGTTGGAGTGGAAGCGTGGCAATTACGACACCACCCAGCTGAGCGCCCTCTATACGGGCAACGACGCCCGCGCCGCCAAGGTGATTCGCGAACTCCGCGACAAGGTCACCAGCACCGACCACATGCGGGCCATCGGCTTCTGTGTCTCGGTGCAGCACGCCCGCTACATGGCCGAGGTGTTCAATAGGGCCGGCATTGCCTCCGTCGCCGTCGACGGCACCACTGACAATGCTGACCGCGAGGAATCCCTCCGGCGCCTGGGCAAGCGGGAGATCAACTGCATCTTCGCCGTCGACCTTTTCAACGAAGGTCTGGACCTGCCGCAGGTGGACACCATCCTGCTGCTCCGGCCCACGCAGAGCGCCACTGTCTTCCTCCAGCAGCTGGGACGCGGGCTGCGCCGCGCCGAGGGCAAAGCGGTGCTGACGGTCCTGGACTTCATCGGCCAGCAACGCCGTGAGTTCCGCTTTGATCTGCGCTATCGGGCACTGACCGGCTACGGCCGCAAGGAACTGGAGAAAGCTGTCGAGGACGAGTTCCCGTACCTGCCGTCCGGCTCGCAGATCGTGCTGGACCGGGTGGCGCAGAAGGTGGTCCTGGACAACATCAAGGCACGGCTGCGGTTCAACCGGGCACAGCTGGTCCGGGACATCGCCTCGTACGCCGAGACGGAGCTGGAGGCCTATCTGGAGCGGTCGGGGAATGACATGAAAAGGATCTACCGCTCCACCAGGGACTCATGGACCGGCTACCTCCGGCAGGCCGGGCTGATCGAGGGGCTTTCACCCCTTGAGACCGTGCTGCGGGGGAAGCTCGAGGAACTGTCGGACGCGGAGGAAAAGAAGCTGCTGGGCCGCATGGCCGCATTGATACACGTGGACGATCCGGAACGTGCCGCCGCCTATTCCATGCTGGTTGCCCCCGACGCGCCCCGTTATGCGGAGCTCGGTATGCGCGAACAGGCTTTCGCGCGGATGCTTTTCTACACGCTGTGGGATGACGGCGGAGGATTCACAACGTACGACGACGGGCTGGACCACCTGCGCAGCTACCAGTTTGTCTGCCGCGAGATCCGCCAGGTGGTGAAGCTGGGAGTGTCCGCCTCGAAGCATGCTGCGAAGAGCGTTGGCGCAGGGCTGCAGCACATACCGCTGCTGTCCCACGCCACCTACCGGCGCGAGGAGGTTCTAGCCGCATTGCAATACGGTTCGCTGGAGCAGGGCAAGAACGTCCAGCACCGCGAGGGCGTTGCATGGTGCCCGGCGACGTCCACTGACGCCTTCTTCGTCACCCTGAACAAGGACGACAAAAAGCACTCCGCGACCACAATGTACAGAGACTACGCCATCAGCCCGGAACTGTTTCACTGGGAATCGCAAAACGCAACGTCCCCGACGAGCCCGACGGGACAGCGCTACCTGGACCGGCTGAAACACGAGTCCCATATCCTTCTTTTTACTCGTGACGCTGCCGAGGACGAGACCGGCCTGACCGTTCCCTATGCGTGCCTTGGCCCGGTTGATTACGTCCAGCACGCCGGTGCGAAGCCGATCGCGATCACCTGGAAGCTGCACCGGCCGATGCCGGCAGATGTGTTCGCCGCGGCTGCTGCGGTGGCGCATTGAGGCTATGCAGGAACAGAGCGACTCCAGACGCAGCCAGAACGAATCGAATTAGAGATCATGAACCTGAGTGCTGGGCCTGACATTGGGGCCAATACCTCAGCCGTAGCGGTAATCTTTGCTGTCCTGCAAGTGATCAGTGCCAAAAGAAACGTCACAGAAAATTTGAAACATGTGGTATCGCTACTGGCGGATTTTAGATGAAATGACGGACCGAATGAATTTTGACCAAACTCCGAGGCTACGACGGACGAAGGCGGTGTTGCAGTGATTTATCTTCATTTTCCGAAGATAAATTGACTTAAAAGCAGGAATCCCTAATATATAGGATTTTAGGCGCGTAAAATAGTCTATATCCATCAAGCGAGCCTGGCGGATCATCGCCTGACAAGCAGCGTGACGCCGGAAAATCGGCTCACACCCTCAACACCCACTCACCATCAGGACGACCGGGGGAGTCCTCACCGGCCCGGGGCAGGGGCTGAAGGGGTCGTCCCAGGTCCATTCCAGGGCGTTCTGCTGCTCAGCACGCACAGTGTCGTCTCCGGGCAGGGCACCCAGGGTGATGTGGGTTGGTACGGGCCGAGGTTGAATGTAAACCTTTAGGTGTTGTCTCCGTCCCTGCTGCCGATGTAAGGAGTGGCGCGGTAGGTGGGCGGCGCGACACTTGGTCGCAGGGGCCGGGAAAAGCTTCCGTTGGGCAGCTGCACCCACTGATCGGACTGCCGCAGACGGAGCAGGGGCCGCAGCGGGTTTCACGGCCGAACAGCCCTCCTCAGTGCACAACTGGACTTTATCCAAGGCCCCCACGTCACCCTCAACCTTCACTTCGAGGCCGCTCACGTAGCCAATGGCCGGGACAGGCCGTGCAGCAGCTCGCGGCAGGCAGGGTCGCAGCCAGCAGTACAGCGATTCCCAGGATCCCCGAACCCGTCTTCATGGCGTGAGTACGTCGGCTTTGCGTCGTCCACACATAGGATGAACCGGTGACCGATAAACCCAAGAAGCACCGCTTCCTGACCATCGAGCAGGTAGCCGAAGAGCTGAACGTGAAGGCTAGCCTCGTCCGGGGGCTCATCAAGACCGGGGAGCTTCGCGCCCTCCAGGTCGGTGCTCGCGGTATATGGAGGGTCGGCCGTCAGGACATCGAAGACTACATCGCTGATGCGTATACGCGGACAGCTGAGCGCAGCGCGGCCGGGGAGCTCATGGATGACGTCGAGCCCGACAGCGAGTGCCCTCCTACTGGTGCGGCCTGACGATCAGGGTAACGAGCTGCGGTTTGATCAGGTCAGGGCTGGTGAAGATTAGCACGTAGGTGCAATCGCCATCTGTCCCGGAGAAGGCACAGATGGTGATGACGCCGATGGCTTTTGAGGGCCGCCAGCACGTACCCTCGGTCCTCAACTCCAAGTCGACTCCAGACACTACTGTCGTCAGATCTTCGACGGCGAGCCTTTTCCCGGTGTCCCAGCGCCGGGAAAGATGCTGGGGCACGGGTTGGTGCGGATGCACAGAAACCGCTCCGACCGGACTATGTCAGCCTCAAGTTGGCAGTCCCGGGGATGGCGAAACGATCCACCCGGGAGAGCATGTCCGCAGTGACCCCTTCCCGGCAGAACGGACCAAAAAGAGCTCCGTGGCTGCAAGAACAAGGATCAGCGCTAGGACCAGCCCGGTTCTAAGCTTCACTGGATCCCCGATCTGTTTCACAATGGACTTCAATCAGCCGCGGGCATCGCACTTTGTCGAAAACCTTCGGAAGGACGGCAGCCACATCATCACGGCATCAGCAACTGTCAGCGGAAGACGTACGAGGACCAAAGCAGTGGCTGCCGCCGCTTGGCCGGCCGGTACCTGGGGGCGAACATTGCGCCCAGCACGCTAAGAACAGCAATCATTGTGAGGACAGTCCTCGCCCACTCTGCGCCGCAGCGGGCATAGACAGAGCAGCAACGGCCTTCAGTGCCGTCGTTACTGCGCCAACCAAGAATAGCGACGAAGGCATCACCCGGAGTAATGAACACTCCGCTTAGTGCCAGCGGCACGACTCCACCGACAAAGGTCCTCGCCAACCACAGCCACATGCTCGAGCGGATGGTCAATGCAACCGGCGACGAACTGTTTAGTCTGGCTCGATACTGCCCATACTTCCCCACAGTGTCGCCGCCTTACGCCGCCCCAGGCTGAGCCTACGTGGGGGAGGGCGGACCTGGGGCCGCTGGGATGTGTGGTTCGCTGCTCGCTCTTCGTCTGGCGCTGCCCTGCCGCCATCCCGGGATCATCTCGTTGAGCTGGTTTTTCCTGGCCGCGGTCAATTTCCCGGCACGGTAATCAATGCGCTGGGTGTGAAGCCACACCCCCAGTACCCGTTCTGTCTGGTCACTTGTCTTGTTGTGCCTGGGCCAATCGTGGCCGGCAACCCTGTAGGCAGAGACCTCAGCCAGGCGCCGATTCCAGCGCGCTTCGTCATCAGTTTGTTTGGTGGAAGGCCTGCTCCAACCAGGGATGACATCGAGAGCCTCAGCGTAGACAGGGGATAGGGTGCCCTGTGCTGCTTCCTGACGGCGACGGTGCAACCATGCAGCTAGGGTTCTTTCCCGGGCTGAGCGCCTGGTGGGCAACCGGCCTTCGGCTTTGTAGAACGCAATTATATCTGGGAGATTGCCGACGTCCTCAAGGTCGAGTTGGCCGAACTGTTTGTGGCTCCTTCAGACCCATCAGCCACAGAATCTCACCATTCCGGCCGTGCCCAGCGCAGGAATGGACGTATGTCCAGTGACCCTAATCCGGACCAGGGCAGGCCCGACAGTAGGTGAGGTTTGGTGCCGATGAGCAGCCGGCATAGCGGGATCTTCATGTCTCCCACATGGATGTAGCTGTCGTCCAAGTTATGAGGACTGCTTCAGGCTCACTCCTCCTGTTGAATATAGCCATGCCCGATAAAACCGAAGCGCCTCAGCCCCCACCGCTCTACCTCTTTCGCGCCAAAGGGGCGAACAGGATCAGCCATACGGGTGCGTCTCGCATTTCAGAGGCGTTCGATAAGGAAGCTGCTCCAACCGTAGGAGCAGTTTGTGTGGCTGTGCATGCTGGCCACGGCTACATCGGTGATCTGGACGATGAGGATCTGGCAGAGGGAGACGTCATCATTGCCCTCGCGGTTGTACGTGGCATCGCGGGGGTGGCAAGCGGAACAGTGAGAGCGACACTCACTCCCATTCATCCCCTGTCGGCTCCTGTCCCGCTAGGCCCTCTGCAAAATGAGTCCATGAAACTCGGAGACGCGCCAGCCAAGTTCCATGCACGGAAACTCGACCCGGCAATTGCTGGGGCTCTGATCAAACACCTCAGCGGCCTGGATCCCTATATCTCCATCTGGCTGGAGCGGGTCTTCGGCACACCGCGCACGTTCCCGCCGCAGGTCGAGCAATCCCGGGCGGAGGCGAGGGACGCCGTGCAACTCGCGGCTCAGCTCGCGGAGATTGAACTTCCATCAGATGCCTTCGTGTCGCCGCGGGCAGAGACCGAGGACGAGACACTCCTCCAGACACTGCTCAACATGGGGTACGAGCTGGACCTCGAAGAGGAGCTTCTCCCACTCGACCTTCAGCGCTTCGACGGCAAGCTGGTTGGCAAACAGCGCGCCGCGAGTGTCGCTGTGTTCACGGACAAGTGGGATCAAAAAAAGCTGGTCGTTATGTCTGTCAACAAGAAGCCGATTGAGCTGGAGCTTGGAGTCGATCTTCTCTACTGGGACAAAATCCACGACTCATTCACCTTCGTTCAGTACAAACGGCTTGAGAAGGTCCCCTCGCACCGACCCTCCGGTGGCTCGGAATGGGCCTATAAGAGGAAAGAGGAAATCGAAAAGCAACTCAAGCTGATGCCGGCTGGAAAAGATTCTCCGGCGATGGCGGCTGATTGGCGCGCCTTCGGGACACCGTTCTGGTTCAAGTTCGTTCGGGGCGACGCTGGAAGTGTACTAGACGGCAAGACTCTGAAAGGAATGCACATCCCCGCTGACTGGCTGCGACTCGCAATGAAAGAAGAAACATTCAAATCTGGCCCAAAGGGCGGATTCCGTGTCACCTACGACAATGCCAAGTACCTCGGACGAACCGCATTCACGCAACTGATCTCCAGAGGATTTGTTGGCACCGCAGGTGCACGGTCCAAAGCATTCAAGAGGGTTTTGCACTCAAAGAAGCGCGAGCTAATCGTCGCGGTGCGCATGGACTGGCAAAAAGATGAGGAACCTCTCGGCATGACGAGCGCAAAAGAGGCCGTCGGTGCTCGAGCGGCTTTCGGGCCCCCCGAACTGCCCTTTGAGTAAGTGGCCTGATTTAGGCGTGGAACGGGCACGGAAGGCTCTGATGCTCCGCCCGCGGATTCGACCCATGCCGCGACTCCGCAGCCCGGTCAACGCGTGGATCTTACGGAGACAGAGCCTCCAGCAGAGTGACCTCGAGGGCACTAAGCATCGGGTTTGAATTACAGGAGCAGCCAACTATAAAGAAGCTGCGACGCGTCCTCCGAGCGGCTACGGGATTGATTGAGGTCCTCATAGGTTTCCGGTGAAGAATCTTTTACCGGAGGCTCGTGCCGTCGCGGGGGCGGCAAAATGGGACTCCACCAAGAGCGGGGAGGCGGGCTGAAGCAATCGGACGACAGTACGCTGCTGTCGCGTCGCGCCAAGCTTAGATGCGGGCTCAGCTTGGAACCCGGAGGGCCTGGCAGCGAGTTGACATATTCAACTACCTGAAGCCTTAACATCAAGGACTGCATGGCAGACCTCAGCCGCCGTTGTGGACGTGGTCAAATGGATCGTGGATATGAAGCTGAGCGAATTTAGAACAGGGCTTGAGTCTCTCAACGAGGCGTACAACGAAGTAACTGACCAGTTGCGGATTGAGGACTCTGAAACGAACGGCGTTATCGACGACGTACTGCGTATCTGGTGGGAAGTTTTTACTCCGGACTATGGGTTTCTTTCAACTTATGAAGAATCAGTGTTGCGAGACAAGAAGTCCATTGAGGGTCACAAGGAGACGGTCGAGCAGCTGGGGAACGCTCTGCGGCAACGCGACTCTAAAAATATCGAGCTATGGAGTGGATACCTGCTCAGCACTCTGCAGAAATACGTGGTCAAAGTGGCAGAGACGGCTAAGGATAAAGCCGCCAGGTTAGAGGGTAACGGGGAAAAGACAGAAGCTTCAAACGCCCGGGACGACTACCGCAGGGCCTCCTTGTTAAAGACGCGTATTGAACAGGCGAAGCTTTCACAACACCTTCGGACGGCCGCAAAGAAAGCGAATGAGATAGTCCGTGAAGTCGAGGCGGCAGCAATCAGCGCACAGACAGCTGCTGGCTTCGTATCGGGGGCCGAGTTAACCAAGAGGTTCGAAGAGCTATCGAATGACCATCTCAAGTCGGCATGTATATTCCGCTGGTTAACTGCCATCGGAGTCATTGTTGGCATCGCTGGAACGTACTTCCTCGCCTTTGTACCAGGCGTTTCTGACGGCGAAGCAACGACAACAGGAGATGCAATTCTCCGAGTCTCCCTCCTGGGTGCTGTCCTAGGCTTGGCGACCTACTTCGGTAGGCAGGCCGCATACCATCGCGATCTAGGGACTTGGGCTAGGACGATCAAAGAGCAGCTGCTCACTTTTGACGGTTACGTCGAACCTTTGCAAGATGAGTCTCTTCGCGAACAGATGAGGGCAGCGTTCGCTGCCCGCGTGTTTGGTCCATCTCCCGAATCAAAGGAAGACTCAGGTGTCACGTTGAGTTCCTCATTTATGAGCGAACTGATAGCCGCGGCCGGCAAGTCTGGTGCGAATGCTGCCAAACCCTAGTTGGAGACCACCCTCTATATGCGGCTCATTGTCGTAGAACTGGACGACGGCGAAGTCAGCGTCTCGAAGTAGCGAGTGCTCGACGTGCCGTCAGCGTCAGAGCATTGCCGTACCAAGGTGCCGTTCGAGGTCCTCATTTACCAGCATGTTCGTTGCTGTCATCAAGAGAGCCGAATTCGCCTTCCTACCCAGCGCCAGTCGGGCTAGTTCCCAGCCCTAGTAGAACCAGCATCACATGCAAACTGGACGACGGCGAATCGGGGAGACCAGAGACCCTATGCCCCGTCGCCCGGCCCTTGCCTAGGCTGGACGCGTGGCAGACATCCTTTACTCCGGGCGGACATTCTCTATCTCCAAGGACGTGGACATGGAAAGTTTGACAGCCGTCATTCTCGACTCCTATTCCCAAGGGCGCACTCCTGGCTCACCCTCCCTTCAGCTGGTGGCAGTGGGGAGACCCTTCGGGTCTTAATAGGGCCAGGGATTGCCGTGGCCATCGTCGACGACTAGTCGAGAGGAAGTTGCGCATGAAACTTGGAACCGAAAAGGACCGTGATCCCGAAACCTAGCACAATGGTTGGTTCGCCGAGGTGGTTCAGCCGAACTCCTCGTTGAAGCGGTCTTCGATCTGAGCAATCTGCTCCGCGATATAGTTGGCGGCAGATTCGTACATAGTCCTTAATGCGTCTAGGTCTTCTGCCGCGGCCGCACGGGACGCAAGAGTCAGGGCGTGATTGAGATCCTCCGAGATCCCATTCTCGAAACCGGCAACGCGTACATGCATGGCGTCAGCCAGTTTCCGCATCAAGTCCGCCACTCCGATACCGGTAGACAAAGCCCTGGAAAGGAGTTGGCGCGCAACCAGAGGATGTTGCAAAGGCCAGATTGGAACGTCGTAAAGCAAATCGACGAGGTTTATCAGCGATTGGCTGTCGAGGGTCTCGATTGCACGGGCCACCGCCGCGGCCTGCAACGAGGTCATCCCGGAGCCCATCACGAGACCAACAATTACTCTGGCACGATCGTCGTACGTCTCTCGGGCTCGTCCTACTAGCCATGCGACCAGCTGAGCGTGGTTCTGATCAAATGCGTCTGCCAGACTCTCCACTTCGAAAGGGAGTGGATCAGAGCGATCTTGGTACATGAAGTGTTCTAATACAGCCGACGGAAAATTATGTGCAATTCCCGCACAGGTTAGCTGGACGGTGTCATCATTCCAATCAGCCCGCCCGAGCAGTCTCAGGATAGCTAAGGCCCCCTGTTCATCTAGACTTTGCCCCCAGCTCAGCCCGTCGTAGCGGGCCGCAGCCTGTATAAGACGGGTCGCGCTGAAGCTCGAAATGTCGGCTCCCAGCAAGAGTTCGACGACGTTGGTGGGCTGCGCAGCTAAAAGCTCGTGACTGCCCTGGAGGAAGCGATTCCGCGTCTTGTCGTCGGAGTCTCCGATGCCTATGTTGAACACTTCCAGGAAGCGGTCTCCTCTTCGTGTCCATCCGTAGCGGTCGAAGGCAACTGCGATGCTGTGCCTGACTCCTGCCCGTTGCAATGAAAACTCACCAAGCCAATGCAGCAAGCTCTCTGCATCCTGATCACCCCAGACACCCAGCAAGAGGCTGAGTCCTTCATCTAGCGGCCCTTGGGGCCTGGCAGCAACGGCTCGCACCAATGCGCTTACTCGGTTCGACTCTGCGGCTGCCAGGGAGCCAAGCAGAGCATCGAGACCCGGGACTGAAGTCTGGTTTGCAGCCGCGCGCTGTATGTCTCGGCAAGACTGCTCGATGGCGTCAAGGGCACGGTCAACATCACCCAAGTCAGCAAGAGACTGCACCACGCGCGCTATACGCTCGGCCCGCTCTTTGTCACGCCTGCTGATTAGAGCACTAATGCTGGCGGAATGCTCAGCTTGATACTCCTCTTCGGAAAGGCCAGCTCTCCTCTGTGCCTGACTGGCGATTGAAGCCTCTATGTCTGCAAGCGGCGGTACGTTGTCACCTTTTCTATCGGTCGAAAGCCCAATAAAGCCTCCCAGTAGGGCCTCGGCGAGGTCATCGCCACGCTCGTCCAAGTTGATTAGGAGTGTCAGGGCAGAAAATCTAACCTTGGCCGAACGAGAGTATTCTGCAGACCACTCGACTTGACGCCGAATCAGCCGCCGGACAACTGCACTTCCCGTGTTGTTAGCGGACGCCGTTAGAATCTCAAGAGTTTCAAGATCGTCCTCCTCCCAAGCCTTGACCTGGTCGTCCCGTATTTCGTGGCCGAACATGCCCCGAGGTTCTCGGAGCGCGTCCCCGAGCAGTCGTATCGCTGCGCCGGCTCGCCAGATGTCCGGTCCCGATGCCTGGACGAGCAAGGTTTGTCTCACTGCGTCACGCAGGGAACGAACTGCTTTCGGTGCGACCAAAAACGGTGTGATTGAGATCTGCCGGCGACTCGTAGCCACGTACCTGGAGCCCTGTTTGGCCAACAACGGCTCGAGAGCGAACATGGGAGTATCGACGTCATCCGGCCTACCAGGCTCGGCAAGCCACACGCTGACTCTCTCACTTATGCGGATTGGAAATGACGGGTCGGGAAGTTCCCCCAAATTGCCGAGATTATCGGTTATCACTCTGGCCGGATGATCTGAGTGGGGATTGGTAGCTCTCGTGTCCCGCCTACGAAAGTCCCACAAGGCATCTAATGCCTGCTCGAGAACATCGGGGGCATTGGAAGCGCATTGACCGTAGAGCTTACTCATTCGGTGCTCGACGTCAGAAACTGTGAGCGGGGGCAAGCCGGCTCCTTGCCGAACAAACTCATATAGGTCCCCTGAGGCTAGCGGTTTCGCTTGCGCCGCGAGTTCGGGCGCTGCAAGTCGTTGCCGGACGACCTCCAAGAGTTTTATTAGCAAATGAGGTTGGGTATAGCCGAGAGGTTCTAGAGTCGTGAGCGCGTTAACGAGACCAGCTAAGTTTGCATTGGCAATCTCTTCATGTAGAGCAGTCTCTACCGACCCGATTATCGATGGACCACCTTGTCTCTGAAGTCGCCAGTCGAGTTCACTCAGCGCCACGACTAGGCGTGTGCGGCACAGCCCTCCAAACGTATTCCAAAGCCGCGAGGCAAAACCGGTGTCATGCCCGCTTATTGCACTTTCTCCCTCAAGTACCTGGTCTGCGAGCACGTCTGGTGCCACTCTTGTAAAGCCGCTACGAGCCACGAGTACACCCCGGTCTTTCAGTAGCGCGATCAGTCGGAGAAACGAGCCCACATCGAGTTCGCTGAACGAAGCCATTTTGGAGCGGAGAACATCGTCTTCGTCATCAACCGGTCCTAAGGCTGCGAATACGGCCAAAGTTTGACGAACTTTGTGGCCACTGAAGTCATTCAGATTCTCAGTAAGAATCATCTGATACCGCAACAGGATTTGCTCCCGGAAACCTTGGTCTAGAGCCAAGTGTCCGTTGAGCTCGCCGCAGCGCACCAGATTGAGTGCCAAGACTGCTACGAAGGGGCTGTCCTGCGCTTGCTCAACCAAATGTTCTATGAAGGCAATAGAAAGCTCCAGGCCGTCAGCAAGGGATCTTACGAGCTCTCGAGCCTGCCCGCGGCTGAGCTCTCCTATGCTGACTTCCTGGATCTGCTGAGTGCGAATCCCTGATGCAACTAATTCGGCTCGGACTTGATCCCGGCCGGATTGACGCGCGCTGAGAATAAGCTGAGTGCCAGCTGTCCGTCGAGCATACTGAAGGAGGGGGGCCAGGGACGAAGGGTCGCGGTGAGCGTCATCGACCCAGATAACAGACGGAGTGTGCGGGAGCTCATGAAGGACGTCGGAGTCCCAAAGACGGCCCGGTGAGAGGCAAAGCACCTGCACAGTCGGGTTGCTCCGACCGTAGCTTTCCAAGGCATGGGTGACGAGGCGAGTCTTCCCCCGGCCACCGGGCCCCGTGACGAGAATTATTGGTGGCCAATCACCTGCCCGGTCCAACGATGTACCTAAGGCCTCTAATTCTTCAGTCCGTCCTACAAGTGGGCCTTGGTCGTTCAGCAGGTTGTTTGGGTCCTGCCGACTGATGGCGTAGTCCTCGACAGGGAGCAGGGCGTCCTCAGCAGCCATGTTAAGTAACTGCTTGCGAATTGGGATGCCCCAAGTTGTATCCAGCACCTGACGCCGTTTATGCAGGGGAAGATCATCCAGCATCCGGCCGAGGCCTCGTTGATCCAGCAACTGCCACTTATCGTGCCTGCGGATCTCGTTGCGAGCGGCCGAGGAAGCCTCGCCGGAATACGTCAGGTAGTACTCGTCGGCTTCGAAGGTACATTCTGCAACGATTTCCCTTACCTGAGCAGCTGTAAGCCTGTCATATCGCTTGCACTGCCACGCTGCCGTCTTCCCGTCGCTCCAGGTCCCTTCGAAGTCGATTCCGTCCTGTTTGTCGCCACGCCTACCCCAACGTTCAACTCTTACGACTCGACGGAGTGGTTCAGGACAGGAACGGTGGGCACTGAGCAGTCGCTCTGTGAAATCTTCGAACTGCTCGGGGGACAGCTGGGGTGTAGGAGGCAAGGTGGAGTCCTTGCCGATAGGGGAGTCGGTCACGCAATCTCCTGGTCAATTCATGCTGGCGTCATGCGCCGAGATTCCTCTCGCACCTATTATCACGCGAACCTCGCCGCACGCTTTCCTTGGTGTGATCTTGGTTGCACTCCCCACGACATCAGCGCTCCTTGTCCAGCCTCTACCCATTGATTCGCCAGTACATTCGGTACACAGTGCTGCGAGCAAGGCTTGCTGCTTCATGTGCCGCGCCCTGCAGAACGGCGGGGATGCCTTGGTGAAGGTGTCCTCAAGCAGGGAGAGCATCTCCATTAGGCGGCTCTGCAGGAGCGCCGATACCGTATAGCTGAATAGGCAATGAACGGGGTCAGCCCCCGAGGCGTGGAGGAAACAACCAAGTATGAGTGCGCGAGCAGCTGCCAAACCGGCAACACATGTCTTTAGAGCGGCGGTCTAAGTGGTGCTCAAAAAGTCGGACCTCTATAGCTCTATATGGAAGGGAGCCGACGAGCTGCGAGGCGGCATGGACGCCTCCCAGTATAAGGACTATGTCCTGACGCTACTTTTCGTGAAGTACGTCTCGGATAAGTGGAAGGCTGATAAGCAAAGTCTTATCGAGGTGCCTGACGGTGGTTCCTTTGATGACCTCGTTGCGCTCAAGGGCAAGACCGGGATAGGCGAGGGCGTGAATGTCGCCATACAAGCTCTGGCGGATGCTAATGAGCTTAGCGGCGTCATTAACAACGCGGACTTCGATGATCGAACCAAACTTGGCGACGGACAAGCCCTCGTTGATCGCATTAGTAACTTGATCGGCATTTTTCAGGACCTCGATTTCTCAGGGTCTCGAGCCGAGGGCGATGACCTGTTGGGTGATGCTTACGAGTATCTGATGCGACACTTCGCTACGGAGTCGGGCAAATCCAAGGGACAGTTCTATACGCCTGCCGAGGTTTCCCGGGTGGTCGCGCAGTTGGTGGGCTTGAAGGCAGACACGCCAAAGTCGGCCACCGCTTACGATCCCACGTGTGGTTCTGGATCCCTCCTACTCAAGGTGGCGGATGCGGCTCCAAATGGCCTCAGCCTATACGGCCAAGAGATGGACAACGCTACCTACGCCCTCTCGAGGATGAACATGATCCTTCACGGAAACGAAACGGCTGAGATTGCTCAAGGCAACACTCTGGCCGATCCGAAGTTTCTGAAGGATTCGGAAACACTTCAGACTTTTGACTTCCTGATTGCTAACCCTCCGTTCTCATGGAAGTCCTGGACAAATGGGTTGACGAAGGAATATGGCCGTTTCGATGGCTACGCACGTCCTCCCAAAAAGAACGGAGACTATGCATTCCTGCTGCACATGCTCAAGTCGTTGAAGTCGACGGGCAAGGGCGCAGTAATCCTGCCTCACGGTATTCTTTTTCGAGGTAATACTGAGGCCGCCATTCGTAAAGAAATAGTAAAGCGCGGCTATATAAAGGGAATTATCGGATTGCCATCAAACCTCTTTTATGGGACCGGTATCCCCGCATCGATAATTGTGCTTGATAAAGAGAGTTCTGCGGGTCGGGTCGGGATCTTCATGATAGATGCGTCCAAAGGCTTCGAAAAAGCTGGCCCGAAGAACCGACTTCGGCCGCGAGACATGCACAAGATTGTTGATGTCTTCACTAACCAGATTGAGTTGCCCGGCTACTCGCGTATGGTCCCAGTATCAGAAATTGCGGACCGGGCTAACGATTACAACTTGAACATTCCTCGTTATATTGAGCCTTCAGGGGACGAGGATATTCAAGACCTCCATGCACACCTGCACGGTGGGATTCCCAACAGGGACATTGATGCATTAGCGCCATACTGGGACGCGTTTCCTACGCTCCGTTCGCAGATTTTCCGTCCCGTGCGAGATGGCTACTCCGAACTGGCCGTGGATCGGAAAGACGTCCACAAGGTTGTGGCAACTTCTCCCGAGTATCAAAAATTCTTCATTGACATTACTGCCGAAGTGGATGAATGGTGGACGTCACACCGAGCTGACCTGGAAGGAATAACGCGTGACACGAGACCTTCGGATCTCATCGAGTCCGTGTCTGAGGATCTGCTAGAACGCTTCCGCAAACTTCCTCTAATAGATGAGTATGGCGTCTATGAGCAGTTGATGCGCTACTGGAATGGAACGATGCATGACGACGTCTCGCTCATTATGGGCGAGGGCTGGGTTGCCGCTTCCAGGCCGCGCCCCGCGCGAATCGTAGGTTACGACGAAAAGAAGAAGCCCAAGTTTGAGTCTGCGGACGTAGTGTTCGGAACCGGTGTAAAAGCCGAGCGTTGGGTCATGGATCTTCTGCCGCCAGGATTGATCATCGACCGATACTTTGAAGAGCAAAAGCTCGAGTTGGACAAACTTGCGCTCGATGTTGAAAGCGCTGCCCAGACGCTGAAGCAGTACATCGAAGAACACGCAGTTGAGGAAGGTCTTCTGTTCGAAGCGGTAGATCATGAGGGCAAATTGACGAGCAAAGCTGCATCAGCGCGTCTAAAACAAGCTGTGATCGAAGCGTCAGATGATGAAGAAATTGCCGCCCTCAAACAAGTCCTGGCTCTTTACAGAGCTGAGGCTGCCGCGAAAAAGAGCATGAAGCTAGTGTCCTCCGCTCTAGATAATCGTATCATCGAGCGATACGGCAAAGTATCCGCCGAAGATGTTCAGATTTTGATTGTTGAGGATAAATGGGGTGCCACGATAAAGCTCAATATTATCCAGGTGCTATCTGATTTACGAGAGCGCCTGGTGGAGCGAATCCGCTTATTGGCCACTCGCTATGGCCAAACGCTTGGCAGCCTCGAGCGTGACATAGAAGAACTGTCGAACCGTGTCGAACGGCACCTGGCTGAGATGGGTATCGAATGAACGAGGGGGAAGCCCCTTGGCGAGAAGTGACTCTTGGAAGCATTGCATCCGTTACCCGGGGCGCTTCACCTCGGCCCATTAACTCCCCTCGGTGGTTCTCTTCAGATAGCACCGTGGGCTGGGTCCGCATAAGCGATGTCAGTCGATCGAACGGACGAACTCTTAACGAGACCAGTCAGAAGTTGTCCCAGGAAGGCATCGCCAGGAGTCGATACCTCCAGCCAGGGACTCTCATCATGAGTATCGCTGCCACTGTCGGAGTCCCGGTTATCACCGGTATCCCGTCCTGTATTCACGACGGTTTCGTGGCGCTCGAAGACTTGTCGGTGGACAAGCGCTTTTTGCTGTATCAGCTCAAGGCCTCCGAACGAGAACTTCGCAGTTCGGGGCAAGCCGGTTCGCAGGCAAACGTCAATACGTCGATCGTCAAAGCGCTAACCCTTAGGGTCCCCAGCGATAGCGCCGAGCAGCGCAGAATCGCGCAGGCTATGAACGATGTCGATGAACTTATTTCCGGCATCGAGCGCCTTGTCACGAAGAAAAAAGCGATCAAGCTGGGTATCTTGCAAGAGCTGCTCACGGGCCGGAAGCGGCTACCCGGATGGAGGGGGGATTGGACCGAGACGACGGTCGGTTCGCTTGGCAGCATGTTGAAAGGTAGGGGAATCCGGCGAGATGATGTCCGCCAAAGCGGAGTCCCATGCATTCGCTACGGGGAGCTCTACACTACATACCAGGACTACACAGGGCAGACGGTTTCGTATGTTGACCCTGACATGGCCGCAACCGCGCTTCCCATCCATTACGGAGATCTCCTCTTCGCTGGATCTGGCGAAACGAAAGAAGACATCGGAATGTGTCTTGGCTACGTGGGACAGGTTCCTGCCGTGGCAGGCGGGGACATCATAGTGCTCCGCGGGCAAGGATATGATCCTGTTTTCATGGCGTCCTTGCTCAATTTGCCCGCTCTAGCTGGAGAAAAGGCACGCGCCGGCCAGGGGGATGCGGTGGTGCATATCAGTTCCAGGGCGATTGCCGCACTGAAGATTCTAATACCCTCGCTTCCTGAGCAAAGTGCAATCGCTGAAGCCATCTGCAATGCAGACCAAGAGGTTCGGATCCTGCTCACGAAGCTTGAAAAGATGAATTCGATTAGACAGGGCATGATGCAGGAGCTTCTCACGGGTCGTACCCGTCTTAAGGATCACGAGGTAGTGATGTGAGTGACGTTGGTCAGCTAGAGCGGAAGACACAGGATCGTGTCGTCAAGCTTTTCATTAAGCGACTCCGTTATAAGTACCTAGGTAACTGGAGTGACAGACAGGCTAATTCTCACATCGAAGAGCAAATTCTTCGCCAGAATTTGCTGGCCAGAGGTTACCACGAGGATCTTGTCACCAAAGCCATTCATACGCTTCAAAGAGCGGCGTCCGTAGGGGGACCACGGTCACTATACGAAGCAAACCGAGAGGTATACAGTCTTCTGCGATACGGTGTGCCGGTCCGCCTTGGAGCGGGCGAACACTTTCGAACCGTCTGGCCGATCGACTGGTCAAATCTCGCAAGTAACGATTTTTATATTGCAGAAGAAGTAACAATTAGGGGTGAGCATAACAAGCGGCCCGACATAGTGATCTATGTGAATGGCTTGGCGCTGGGGGTTGTAGAACTAAAACGTTCCACGGTAACGGTCTCGGATGGCATCCGGCAGAACATAGGAAATCAGCAACAGAATTTCATACGGTCCTTCTTCTCAACCGTGCAGATTCTCTTTGCAGCCAACGATGTGGAGGGACTTCGCTATGGCGTCATAGAGACCCCCGAGCGGTACTGGCTCGAGTGGAAAGAGCCTTCCGAACTGCTTGGGCCTCTCGATCGTGGGCTGATACAGATGTGTTCAAAAGAGCGGTTTTTGGAGCTAATTAGAGACTTCATGGTGTATGACTGCGGAGTTAAGAAAACCGCTCGCCACAGCCAATATTTCGGTGTCAAAGCTGCGCAGAAAAGGATCTTGCGGCGTGAAGGTGGCATCATTTGGCATACACAGGGATCGGGTAAAAGTCTCACGATGGTTTGGCTGGCCAAATGGATTCGCGAGAACCAAGATAGCGCTCGTGTACTGATCATCACCGATCGAACCGAACTTGATGACCAAATCGAGATGGTTTTCCGTGGAGTGAATGAGAACATTCATCGAAGCCAGAGCGGTGCCGACTTGATCGGCAAACTGAATAAGTACGATCCGTGGCTAATTTGCACTTTGGTCCATAAGTTCCGCGGCAGCGATGACGACAAGAATCGTGACGAAAGCAGCCAAGCGTTTCTCGCTGAGCTAAAGTCTAAGATTCCGGCCAACTTTCGCGCAAAGGGTAACCTGTTCGTCTTTGTGGATGAAGCGCACCGCACACAATCTGGCAAGATGCACGATGCGATGAAAGAATTGCTGCCTGGTGCGATGTTCATCGGGTTTACGGGCACACCCTTGCTCAAAACTGACAAAGAGACCACAACAGAGCGCTTCGGGCCTGTAATCCACTCTTATAGATTTGATGAGGCAGTAGCTGACAGAGTAGTACTTGACCTCCGCTACGAGGCACGGAATATTGATCAGGATCTGACCAGTCCTAAGAAAGTGGATCAGTGGTTCGAAGCCAAAACTGCCGGCATGACGGACCTCACGAAGGCGGAATTGAAGAAGCGTTGGGGCACCATGCAGAAGGTGGTTTCCTCCGAGCCTCGCGCTAGACAAATCGTGCAAGACATCCTTCTGGATATGGAAACCAGACCACGCTTGATGGACTTTCGTGGGAACGCGATGCTTGTAAGCGGCAGCATCTACCAAGCGTGCAAGTTTTACGAAATGTTTGTAAACGCTGGCTTTGAGGACAAAGTCGCAATTGTTACGAGCTACGTGCCGAATGCAAGCGATGTGGCGAAGGAAAATTCGGGCACTGGTAAGAGCGAGAAGGTAAGGCAGTACGAGATCTATCGTCAGATGTTGGCGCGATTTTTCAATGAACCTGCTGACGCTGCGGTTCTTCGAATCGATGAGTTCGAAAAAGAAGTCAAACGGCGATTCGTTGAGGAACCAGGGCAAATGAGGTTGCTCATTGTCGTGGATAAACTACTAACAGGGTTTGATGCACCCAGCGCCACGTATCTCTACATTGACAAAAAGATGCGCGATCACGGGCTATTCCAAGCCATCTGCCGCGTCAACCGCCTCGATACGGATGACAAGGAATATGGCTACATTGTGGATTACCAGGACCTATTCAAGTCTCTCGAAGATGCTGTCAGCGACTATACCTCCATGGCGCTTGAAGGGTTTGAGCGAGATGATGTGGAAGGTCTTTTGAAGGACCGAATCGCACAGGAACGTGACGACCTAGATAAGGCACTTGAGTTGATTCGCGCCTTATGTGAGCCGGTTCGGTCTCCCAGGGAGACACTGCAGTTCCAACAGTATTTCTGTGCGGAGACCGCTGGGAACATGGAACAACTCAAAGCGAACGAGCGCAAACGTGTTGAACTATATAAGGCTGTATCGTCCCTCGTGAGAGCATACTCAACTCTTGCAAATGATATGACACGCGCTGGGTATACAAGCGATGAGGCTCGTGCAATCAAAGCTGAGATCGCACACTGGGTCAACGTCCGGGATGAAGTAAAGCTTGGAGCTGGTGAGAACGTAGATTTCAAGCAGTATGAAGCCGGTATGCGTAGTCTGCTCGACACGTACATAAGGGCGGAGCCATCGGAGACGGTTGCCACGTTCGACAACATGGGCTTGGTTGGTCTGATACAAGCGCGAGGCGCCGCGGCTCTTGACGAACTACCTGCTGGTGTCCGACGTAACGAAGATGCCGTAGCCGAGACGATACTAAACAACGTCCGCAGAACCATTGTTGACGAACGTGCGCTAAATCCGAAGTTTTTTGATTCGATGTCTACTCTTTTGGATGCCTTAATCGAGCAGCGTAAGCAGGAGGCTATCGACTACGCATCCTTTCTGCAGAGCCTTCTGGATCTCACCGAGAGGGTAGGGAAAAGATCCACAGGCCGCAAGTATCCAACGTGGGTGAACAGTGAGGCGCAACAGGCTCTCTTTGATCTTGGATGGGATGACGATGCAACGCCAAAGCTCATATACGAGACCATCCAGAGAGAAAAGCGAGATAGTTGGGTGGGCAGCAGGTTCAAGGAAAAGGAAGTGGCTAACGCAGTTCGAGCCGCGTTACCGGCTGGCTTTGATGAGGGGAAGTTTCTTGAACTCTTCAGTCTTATAAAGCAACACGATGAGTACCGCTAACTCCCACATGCTTGTGTCCGGAATAGAGGTGGACGTCGTCTACAAGGACATCAAGAACCTGCATATCTCGGTTTATCCGCCTTCAGGCCGTGTGAGGGTGGCAGCTCCTAATCGTTTTGGGGACGATGCCGTACGTCTTGCCGTAGTGCAACGCCTCCCTTGGATAAGGCACCAGCGCGAGCAACTTCAAGGCGCTGAGCGGCAGACGCAGCGCAAGATGCTTTCAGGTGAAAGCCATTACGTGTGGGGTCGTCGTTTGATCCTGAACGTCTCCGTCCAGGGCAAACCGGACGTGAGTGTCAGGGGAAAGACCCTTTGGCTGCTCTCACCAGAGGGATCGAGTGCAGAGGTCCGGCGGCGCACGCTTGACCGTTGGTATCGATGCCAATTGAAAGCGAAGCTGCCCAGACTGGTTGCCAAATGGGAGAAGCGGCTAGATGTTAAATCTGCGGCCTGGTCCGTCAGGAGAATGAAGACAAAATGGGGAACGTGTAATCCGGATACCGCTCGCGTGTGCTTCAATTTGGAGCTTTCCAAGAAGGATCCTCGTTATTTGGAATACATCGTTGTGCACGAGCTGGCACACCTGCGCGAACGAACGCACAACGAGCGTTTCATCGCCCTTTTGGACGAACACTTGCCCCATTGGCGTCTGTTACGTGACGAGCTTAACCAGGCACCTCTATCCGCAGAAGAATGGGACCAGCTTTAGTCGATGATTTGTTAATGCAGTTTGCTCTATGGTGAGGTTCCTGTCCTGTCGTTGTTCTTTATCTCCTAGTTAAACTAAATGCAATTCATTCGCTCCGCTCATGAAATGCACCTGCGCATGACGTGTGGCTTGTCTTGTTGAAATTTTCGCGACATATGTGTGTAGGAATAGCATCCGCCGTGAGCGCGGTCCGGTTGATTGTTTCACATTGATGGACGTGAGTTTCACCAGCCGTCTTTGCCGTCGCCGGCCGCCGTAGGTCCGCTCGATCCAGGTCGTGATCGCCAGCCGAAGATTCTACCTGGTGAGCCACCGCTGACGGTCCAGGAGGTTCTACTCCAGCAGCGTAAAGAATGCTGACTTTAAGGCGTCGACGCTTGAAGAAATAGCTCTTTCTGTTGAGGAAACTTAGGCACCCAATCCTGCACCCCAATCCTGAAGAAAAGACGCTCGTCGGAGGCACTGCAACTCTCAAGTTCCTGGTCGGACTTTCGGGCTTGATCACGCTCAACATCTCACAAAAATGAATCGGAGCCGGTATCGAAAGGCGCGGCCCTCATAAGAGCCGCGCCTTTCTTATCCGTGGCTTCGGTGGCTCTCAATCGAGAGTAACTACTCGCCTAGATATACCGAGAAGGATTGGGTCTCACGACCGTCATGTCAATAATCTTGAGCTGTGAACAGTGATGACTTGATCGGAAATTAGCTTGAAAGTCTTCAGTGCGTCAGTCACCGCGTGCGCGTTCGTCCACGACTTAGCTGAGGCCAATGTGTTTGCGAACGCAATCACGTGATCACGAAAGCCCTCGAGATCCTGCGGGGTGATAATTCTCGTGTCTACGGGTAGCTGAGCCTTTTCGTGAAGACTTTTTCCAGGGTGAACTAAGACGGGAATTCGCTTTGTGGCTTCCGGGTGATGCTGAACACTCCATTCTAAGGAATGTAATAGCTGGCCGGCCTCAGACTTGATTATCGAAGTGTCATTTCTGTTCACTTCCGTTTTCAATTCAATAACGGCATCGACATTGGGGCTCAACCGCCACAGATTGTCGGGTCCGCCATCGTTATAGTCCTTTTCGGGACGAATGGACGAGAATCCCAAATGCAGTCCGAGTAGCCGAAACTGCTCCTCTGCGAGTGAAGCCGTTTCTTCCAGGCCCCAGGAAATATTGTCAAATATGCTTCCGAATCCGAGTCGAAGTGTATTCGCATCGGAGTAGGTTGCCGCAAGATACTCCGCAGCCGACGTTCCTTGAAGAGCGGGTCCCTTGATGGCTTTTTTAGGAGGCGATACGTATGGCTTAAGGGTTCCGGAGTTCAATCCTCGTGCTGCGGAAAGAGTTTTCTGGGCGGCAAGAGGCTCAATCAATTGCTGGTAGGATGCCAACTCCTCGAGATGCCATCCTTTTTCAAGATCGTCAGAAATAGAATCGATGCCTGATCTAAGAACTGTTACGGCAGCATCAATATCCCCAGCAATAGATTTATCAAATGCGCGCCGTCGGGCCACTGAAATCTCTGAAATTCGGCCCTCTTTCTCGTATTCGACGTCCGCCAGAGCCGCTCGGCTGGTGCCTACCCACTCTTCATCGCGTTGGAGGAAAACGTTTAATGCTTTACGTATCTCGCCCAGACCCTCGTTTTCGATTTGCTCGGAGACCATCTCGCTGAGTTCAATCTGTGCGCGCGTTGCAGGTGAGTACAGGGATCTCAGCTTTTCGCTGCGCAAAGTCAGGGCGGCGTCACGTGTCATAAGCAGTACTGCACAATAGTCTTCGACGTCTCGGATGCCCCGGCCCATGCCTTGTTCTATGCGTTGCACTTTTCGGGCTTCAAACGTCCTAGAACCAATGAGCGCAGCAGCTTCCCGCTGATCGCTTGGGCCCAGAGCTGCGGGAATACCGTCGATGATAAGAAGCCGGCACGCTGAATGTGGTAGGTCGACCCCATCGTATTTGTTTACAAGAACGACGAGACCAACGTGCTCTCCATCCGACAACTTGTCGATTGTCGGTGCCATGTCCGTCACGTGCAAGATCTGATTTGCATAGGGTTCCCAGTATGCAGCCGCCTTGTCGCTTGGAACGAGGACGACCACGTTGATTGGGGTGCACGTCGCCGCGTTTTCTCCTTCCTTGCAGACCCCGTCTGCAAACTCCCGAGCCATTTTTCGTACAAGGGTCTCGGATAAGTTCGGATTTATAGATAGAGGAGCCAAAATAAGCCGATCACCGAGGTCCGACGCGCGCTCAGGTGTTATGGGCCTTCTGACGTCATCCGGTCGTGCACCTAGCTCAGTCACCAGGACACCTTCATCGTCGAGTGTGGCGGTGAGGTAAATCCTTCGGTCGGCCAGTGCGAAGGAAGGGACAAGGTCAACGTGCGGGCATGGCAACTTGATCTCTACGGACCCGCGAGTGAATGTTATAACCGACAAGCTTATGTGATCTGCAACGAATGGCCATGAGAAGTAAAAGGACCGGAGCTTCTTGTCGTTCTTGTATTTTCGTAGAATTTCAAGAGTTGCGGAAGCTCGATCTACAATTGCTTTCGGGGGTACGCGAAGAGGGGCGCTGTAGTCCCCGGCGGCCAGGTCGGAATAGCCCTTAGGGCTTTGGTGTTTGAGATCGTGAGCAAACAACTCGAGAAGTTCTTGGTAGCCCGTATCGGACCGGCTTAGAATAGCGGAGAACTGGTTTCTAGCGGCAGCGAGAGCAGCGTGCGCATCGTCGACGATGATGACGCCCAGAGGGATAACTTCCTTATAGCCTCGCACTCCAAAGGTGCTTTGTCCATTTATTAGCCGGTGAAACGTCGCTATCAGAATAGCCTTATTAGATAGAAAACGTTGATCGGTTGGATCCTCTGTTACGGTGATACCGACTTCGGTGGCGGCGGCGACAACTTGTTTGATGAGAAAAGTGTCCGGCACAAGGTAAACGGCTGGGCCAACCCCTTCATTCAAACTGGACTGAGCCGTTAGGAGGCCGACCAGGGTCTTTCCGCTGCCGGTATTCAATTTTATAACCAAGTCGCGGTCTGTACGTCGGTCAAACCATGATTTGAGAACTTCACCTTGCTCGGGGCGCAGTCGCGGCCATGGCTTGTCAGGCAAAGCTGCAAAAATGTCACGTGGCTGGATAAGACGAGTTATTTTTCCAGCGTTGATCTTCTTAAGGTCGAGCGGCAAAGTAAGTCCCCTAGTTTACGAGAGCGCGGAAGTTGCATTGAATCTATACCATTCTCCGAGTCTGTGACGCACATGGGGCTTTCTTAGTGGAAACGGGAAGAGGCAGGAAGCCAATCCCCTTGATGACGCTGCAGACCTCTAGAACCAGAAGAGGCAGCGAACGGACCGTTAGTCGTAGGAGGAGCGGGCTCGCGAACGCCGTGAATGGGAATCACGGCCGCGGCCAGCGGAGTATAGCTGCCTCTGTTCGAACGCCTCTCGCCGCAATGACGCCCCCCAGTGCATAACCAGCGCCATAACCCCGCCATAGAGGCAGCCCGTGCTCACGGTTTGGACAGGCCCAGCCAGCGGAAGGGCCCGCCTCAACTATTCCCATTGGACTTGTTCAACATCGGCATCAGTGGCATCAGCGGGCCCAGCCAGCCAGGGCGTCTCCTACAGCTCCAGCCGGAACACCCACAGCAGCACGTCTTCGCCCGGCACGTACCAGTCCCGCTCCGGTACGCGGCGGAAGCCCAGCGACTCATAAAGGGCGTGGGCTCGTTCCATGAACGTGGCGCTGGTGATGCTGATAGCTTCGATGCCGGGCAGACCCTGGGCATGTTCTACAATCTCCCGCACGACCGCCCGGCCCATGCCGCCGCCCTGGTTCGCCGGGTCCACCGCCAGCATCCGGAACTCCAGCTCCCCGTCCCCGGCGATCTCGCTGTACGGCTGGCCGGCGAACGTCAGCGTCACCGCCGCCGCCACCGCCCCGGCAACCTCCCCCACCCACACCTGCGCGTGCTCGGCGCGGTGCTCCACATCCTCCAGTACACCCATGTACGGGTGGTCAGCTTTGAAGTGCCCGGCCCGGAGATAGGCGTCGCGGGTGATCCGCCGGACCTCGGGAAAGTCCGCCGGCACGGCCCGCCGGAAGGGGACAGTCATAGGGAGAGCGACGTTCAAGAGGAAGCGCCCGACGCGGCGGCAGTCCGCTCCACGTAGTGGCCCAGCTGTGCCAATTCCGGCTGGGACGACGGGTCACCCACGGCATCCGCCCCCACAGCATTCGCCACGGCTAGTGCGCGCGTGTAGTCCAGCCCGCTCCGGAGCCCCAGGACCAGCGCGGCGCAGAACGCGTCGCCGGCACCTACGGTGTTCGCGACCGTCACCGCAACGGAGGGGGCCTCGGCCACCTTCCGGCCGTGCTCGAACATCGCCGACCCGTCCCCGCCATACGTCACGGCGACCAACTTGGCCTCCGCGAGGGCGGGGATCAGGGCGTACTCGCTTTCGTTGACGATCACCAGGTCACACCGCTCCAGCAGCTCCGCCGGCAGGTCCATGGCCGGCGCCGCGTTCAGCACAAAGAACCCGGGTGCCTTCCGGGAGGCCTCCAGCACCACGTTCAGGCCCACCTCCAGCTGGCACAGGACCGTTTCGTCGGAGGAGAACTCCACCCCGTCCAGCGACAGGTGCGAATTCGCGCCCGGGCACACCACGATCTGGTTCTCGCCGTCGCTGTCCACCACGATCAGCGCCGTTCCGGTCGGCTGGGGGAGGACGGCGACGTCGGAGGTGTCAACCCCGGCGGCCCCCAAAGCATCCAGCATCCGCTGCCCGGACGCATCCGTACCCACGGCGCCGACCATCCGCGCGCTGCCGCCCAAACGCGCCGCGGCCGCGGCCTGGTTGGCGCCCTTGCCGCCGGGCTGCTCGGACAGGAGGGCGCCGCCGATGGTTTCGCCCGCCGTCGGAAGCCGTTCGGCGGTGGCGATCAGGTCCAGGTTGATGCTGCCGACCACGGTGACGGCAGGGCGTGTTGTGTTCATGGGAAAACTCTCTCAGGGGGAGGGCCGGAAGCGGCCGGGTTTTGAAAAAGTGTAGCGCATGGTTGTACTTGTGAGTCATACATGGTTGTATAACAACCCGAATCGCCGCCAAAGACGATCCCTTCTGCTCGAACAAAGGAGTTTGATGTGAACACCCCAACCCCCGCCACAGCCGCGCCGCCCGCGGAAGGAAGCGCCGCCGTCGTCATCCCCGACGACGACGCGGCCAAGCTCTCCGGCCGCCGTGCCGCCCTGCTGATCTCCACCCTGCTGCTGGGCGTGCTGTCCTTCCAGCTGAACGCCAGCATGGTCACCCCCGCGCTGCCACAGATCGCCGCGAGCTTCGGCGAAAGCGCGGACAGCGCCGCGCCCGTCCAGTCCATGTTCTTCCTGGCCGGCGCCATCGCCGGACCCGTGATCGGCCGGTGGAGCGACTTCATCGGCCGGCGCGCCGCGCTGCTGCTGGTCCTGGGCATCATGGGCGCCGGCACCATCCTCTGCATCGCCGCGCCCACCCTGCCGCTGCTCGTCACCGGCCGGTTCCTGCAGGGCGTCTCCAGCGCCGTGTTCGCGCTCACCTACATCGTGCTCAGCGAGAACCTGCAAGCCAAGGTCTTCGGCACCTCCGTGGGCATCATCGCTGCCATCAACGGGGGAGTGGGCGGCGTGGACGGCTACGTGGGCGGGCTCATGGCCGAGACCCTCGGCTTCCGGTCCATCTTCGTCGTCGTGCTCGTCCTCACCGCCATCGCCGCCGTGTGCATCTTCCGTCTGGTGCCCGCCGGACGTCCTGTTGGGGTGCGCGGCGCCATGGACTGGTGGGGCGCCGGCTCCCTCTCGCTGTTCCTGGTGTTCCTCACCTACTTCGTGTCCGACGGTTCGGCCGCCGGCTGGACGTCGCCCACCGCCCTGGCCCTGCTGGCCGGCACCGTTTTGTCCTTTGCGGGCTTCTGGTTGATCGAGAAGCGCCGCAGCCACCCGCTCATCGCCGTGCACCACCTGCGCTCCCGCCAGGTGTGGCCCGTCATCGCCACCACCGTCCTCACCCTGGCCGGCATCTTCGCGGTCATCAACTTCACGGTGGTGCTGCTGAGCCAGGATAACGACGGCGGCTTCGGGCTTTCCGCCTCCATCTCGGCTTTGCTGTTCCTCACCCCCGCCGCGCTGATCGGCGTCTTCGCCGCGCCTTTGGCCGGGTGGCTCGCCGACCGGCGGGGGTGGGTGCGTACGTTGCGGCTGGGGACCTCGCTGAGCCTGGTGTGCGCCGTGGTGGCCGCTGTGTTTTCTTCCAGCCCGGTGGCGGTGTTTATTGCCATTGCCTGCCTGGGCATCTTCTACAACGGCTTTTTCCTGACCGCCATCAACGGGCTTTCGGTGCTGCTTTCGCCCAAGGAGGCCCCGGCTGCGCTGCCAGGCATCAACGGTGCGTCGTTCGGGATCGGGGCGAGCCTCGGCGTCGTGCTCGTGGCGCCGTTCGCCGCCGTGGGTACTTCCGCGGGCTACGCCACCGCCCTCTGGATCTCGGTGGGCATCACCGCCGCCGCGTTCATCGTCAGCCTCTTCGTCGCCGCCCCCAAGGGCGAGACGGTCTAACCCCTCTATCTGTTTCGAAGGAACCTATTGTGACTGCCCCCGTTTACCTGGACTGCGACACCGGCATCGACGACGCCCTCGCCCTGGCCTACCTGCTCGCCTCGCCACTTGCTTCCGTGGCGGGCATTGGAACCGTCAGCGGGAACGTCAGCGCTGCGGTTGGTGCCCGGAATACTCTTGATCTGCTTTCGTTGGCCGGGGCTGCTGCCGTGCCGGTGGCTGTTGGCGCGCACGATCCTCTTGTTGGGTCCTTTGCCGGCGGGTCGCCGTGGGTGCACGGGGAGAACGGTGTCGGCGAGGTTGAACTGGCACCCTCTGCTGCTTCTGTTGTTGGCGAGTCCGCGGCGGAGATGCTGGTGCGGCTGGCCCGTACGTATCCCGGTGTTTTGAGGGTGGTGGCAATCGGGCCGCTGACCAACATTGCCGAGGCGTTGCGGCTGGAGCCTGCGCTGCCGTCCCTGGTGGAGTCGGTGACCGTGATGGGCGGGGCCGCGCTGGCGCCGGGGAACATCACGCCCGTGGCCGAGGCGAACATCTGGCACGACCCCGAGGCCGCCGCCCTGGTGCTGGCCGCCGACTGGGACGTGACCCTGGTGCCGCTGGACGTCACCATGACTTCTGTTCTGGAGGAGTCGCACCGGCAGGTTCTGCTTTCTTCTCCGGCGACGGTGCCGCGGGTGCTGGGGGAGATGCTGGGCTACTACTTCCGGTTCTACGAGGGCATCTACGGCCGGCCCTGCTCCGCGATGCATGATCCGCTGGCGGCGGCGCTCGCTGTTGGCGCTGTTAAGCCTGCTCTCGCGCCCGTGGTGCGTGCCGCCGTCGACACCTCCGACGGGCCGAGCCGCGGGCAGACCGTGTGCGACATGCGCGGGCTGTACGCGGGGTACCCGGAAGTGAAGGGCGCGAGGTGCCGCGTGGTCCTCTCGCTGGAAGAGGACTTCGCTCCGCACCTGGTGGAGACGCTGCTGCACTACTTCGAAGGTACGACGGCGGCGCTCGCCTCAGCGAATTCCGTCGCCTGAGGTCTCTCGGGAAGCAGGGCCTCCGGAATGCGCCAGGTCAGCTGTAAAGCACTTAAAAGTTGGGGATGAGGACTGAAAAGCCCGCCCGTTGTTGGCAACGGGCGGGCTTTTCTAATCACTTTCCGCGAGCTGAACGATGCTGTCCGTATCCTGCTGATGGGCGGGGGCATCGCTAAGTCCGTCGGGTGTGAGGTCCAGGTTGTTGATGCTGACGGGGGTGCTTGCGGGGCCGATGGCGTCGCTGATACTTGTCATGGTCTTCATGCCTTCAAAATGATGGGTGTTGGTGTTGCCAGTGGGAGGCTCAAGTTGCGCTCAGACCACTGACTGGTAGCTGGTGAGGATGTAGTCGGCCGCTGCCGGGCCCTTCATCCGCAGGCGCCGGCCGGGGCTCACACGCTGTCCCATTGCGGTCCAAAAGGCATGCTCGGGTTGGGGTGTCTGCTGGGACAGGAAGCACCAGCTGGTATAGAGGCCGTAGAAGCAATCCCCGTCAAGGTTGGTTTCCGAGTCCTGATCGGGATAGGTGGCTTCGTTGAGGAACTGGTCGAACTGTGAATGTGCCACGATGGCTCTTTTCACTACGGTGCAGTTGTCCGCCGTGGGCTACAGCGGCATTACACCCAATGCACTGCACAGGGGCATTGGACGGGAGTGCCGGCCCCACATCAAAGTTTGCGGGCCGGCTGCAAAGATGGCCTGATCCTTTGGCTCAAACCAAGGTGACAAGCTCTCTACAGCGTAGGCTGTAAGTGTAGATGTGACAAGCAGCCGCCGTGTACCCCCACATATCGGCGGCCTTGCCGCCACCAGCAGGAACGGACCTTCCATGGCCTCCCACAAAAAGTCTTCCGGACAATCAGGGAGAGCGCGTCTCAGCAGAAACCGCGTGCTGGCAGCAGCCCTTGAGCTGGTGGACAGCGAAGGCTTGGAGTCCTTGAGCATGCGCAGGCTTGGGCAGGAACTGGGCTGCGACCCCATGAGCCTCTACCGGTACGCCGCCAACCGTGATGCCCTCCTGGACGGCATCACGGAAATGGTGATCGACGAGCTTGCCGTTTTTCCCGATAACCCGGACTGGCAGGACCAGCTGCGCCGCACCGCCCACGACTTCCGGCTCCTGGCCCTGCGGCACCCCAATGTGGTGCCGCTGCTGGTGACCCGGCCGCTGTCCACCCCCCTTGGCCTGCGGCCTTTGGGTGTGCTGCGGCCGCTTGAACAGATCCTGGCGTTGCTGATAAAAGCCGGCTTCGCACCCCGGGACGCCCTCCACGTGTACCGCGCCTACTACGGGTTCCTCTACGGACATATCCTCAATGAGCTCCAGGAACTGATAGTGGACCCGGGGGAAACCGAGGCGCTCCTGCGCCTGGGCCTGCACCGCCTGCCACCAAAGGACTTTCCCCACCTTCGGGCGCTGGGCCCGGTCCTCGCCAACTACGACGGCGAAGCCGAACTGGATAAGGGACTTAACATCCTGCTCACCGGACTCACCGCGCAGTTGGCCTTGGGCGGACAGGGCGACGCCGTCCAGCCCTGAGCCAGCGCGGCGATACCAGCGGCTGCACCTTTCGACGGCCCTGCGGCCGCGTGCTGCTCAGGACTGGAACTGCTGCATCACCGAGAGGTGCCCGGCCCGGGCCGATACCAGGCACTTGGCCAGGTAGAAGGGCCGGCTGCCGTTCCGGACATACTGCGTCAGGACCAGCACCGGGTCCGACGGGCGCAAATCCAGCAGCTTCGCCCGGCTTGGCCCCACCTGGCTGAGGCCGATTTGGCACTCACCCGGCCCGGCCAGCCTGCCCAGCTGCTTGTTGAGCGTGGCAAGCAAGGTGGCGCCGCCGTCGTCGTTAATCTCAAGGGGCGCCGCGGCGCCCTTCCCGAAGCTGACGGGCTGGGCCGTGACGTTTTCCTGCAGGTGGGCGATGGCCTCGCCGTCGCGGATCAGGACGGACTCCCAGAGCCAGCAGTCGGTGCCGGGCTCGACGCCGATGCCCGGCGCGACGAATTCGGAGGCTGCCTGCCGGACCACCTGCGTGCGCTTGACCTCTACGCGCTGCCCGGGGGAGCCAAGGACGTCCTCGAACGGCTGGATGCGTTCGATGCCGATGCGGGGGAGCGTGTCCGAGACGAAACGTCCGACGCCGCGCCTCGCCCTGATCAGCCCGTCCTCCTCGAGGAGCATGAGGGCTTCGCGGACCACGGTGCGGCTGACTTTCATGTCCGTGCCGAGTTCGGTTTCGGTGGGGATCATGGAGCCGGGCGTGAGGAGGCCGTTGCGGATGGCCTCGGCAATCCTTGAGTACACCGCCACGCGCAGCGGCGAGCCGGGCTGGGCGGCCACCGGCTGGGACAGGAACCGGGCGGCGTCCTGGTGCACGTTCTGCCTCGCTATTCGTCTGGTGGTCCGGGGATTCCAGCCTACCGGTGGGACGTGCTTGTTGGACAAGCACGCCCTTCCTTCAGCCTGGAGCTCCGCTGTAGTGTCAGGGCGTGATACTCCCCGAAATCTCCCAGGACGCAGTGGCGGTTGCGGACCACTACGACGAGCTCGATCCCCTTTACCGCCGGGTGTGGGGGGACCATGTCCATCACGGACTGTGGACGACAGGCCGCGAGACGCCGGGCGAAGCCGTCGAGGCGCTGGCCGACACCGTCGGCGACCGGTTGCGCCTCAAGCCCGGCCAGGAGTGTGTGGACATCGGCTGCGGCTACGGCGCCACCGCCAGGCGGCTGGCGGCGGCACGCGGGGTGCGCGTCACCGGCTTCACGCTTTCCACTGAGCAGTCCCGCTACGCCGCCGCGCATCCCGTGCCGAACGTGGACATCCATGTTCGGGACTGGCTGGTCAACGGCCTGGCCGAAGCCTCGGTTGATGCGGCATGGGCGATCGAGTCCAGCGAGCACATGGTCGACAAGCCAAAATTCTTTGCCGAAGCGCGCCGCGTGCTCGCGCCCGGCGGCCGCCTGGTTGTCTGCGCGTGGCTTGCCGGGACTGATGCCAGCGGATGGAAGGTCCGCCACCTGCTGGAGCCCATCTGCCGCGAGGGGCGCCTGCCCTCGATGGGCACGCGCGAGGACTATGAGGCGATGGCAACTGCGGCGGGCTTTGCGGTCACCGGCTACGAGGACGTTAGCGGACGGGTTGCACGTACATGGTGGATCTGCGCCGGCCGGGTTGTGAAGGCCATATTCTTTGATCGCGAGATGCGCAGTCTCGCTTTGGGGGCACGCAATCGTAGCGCTGTCCTGACTATTCCCCGCCTGATTTTGGCATACAGTACCGGTGCGATGCGCTACGGAATATTCACGCTGTCGAGGGCCGGGGACAACGGGGAGCGGCGGTAACCCGGCACATCACCGCAGCAGAAGCCGGTGTGACCGCAGGCACCCCCTCACGAAAGGCACCGCATGGACCTGCCGGCTGAAGGCGCCGCTCACGGTCAAAAGTCGGAGCGCGCTCAGCATCCGCGGTTCGCGCGGGCATACGCGCGGGCGGTGGACAGGATGAACCGCCGCGGAGCCACGGAGCACCGCCGGCGCATTCTCGCGGACCTGCACGGCTCCGTCGTCGAGATTGGCGCCGGCGCCGGGTCCTCCTTTCCGCTCTACCCGCCAGCGGTAACGCACGTCCTGGCGCTGGAACCCGACGATTACCTGAGGAACCTGGCCGAGCAGGAAGCCGCCAGCAGGGCACCCGTGCCGGTGACGGTGACTGCCGGGGTCGCTGAGCGGGTCCCGGCGGGCACTGCCAGCGTTGACGCCGTCGTGGCAAGCCTCGTCCTGTGCAGCGTCAAGGACCAAGCCACAGTCCTTGCGGAAGTCCGCCGTGTGCTGAAACCGGGCGGCGTGCTGGCCTACTACGAGCACGTCCGTTCCGAACGGCTTCTGCTGGCCGCTGTTGAAGACCTGCTCACGCCTGTCTGGCAGCTCGCCGCCGGAGGCTGCCATCCGAACAGGGACACGCTCCGCATGATCAGGGAGGCGGGATTTACGGTCCAGGACAACGAGCGGTTCGGCTTCGCTCCCTTCGCCCTGACCCCTCCCGTGGCGCACATCGTGGGCACGGCCACGAGCCCCGGCCTTCCCGGGTGAACGAACCTGGAGCAGGGCAGCTAGCACCCGGTTCTGAACGCCCGCACTGGGGTCAGCTGATGGCGGTCATGTCCTGCCAGCCGCCGCCGACGTGGATGCGGGCGCCGAAGGTGCCGTTTCCGGTTCCGGGGTAGGTCCAGAGGTTGCCGCCGGAGTCCCTGGCGGTGAGGTCGGGCTTGCCGTCGCTGGTGAGGTCTCCGGCTGCGCTGATGGCGGTCATGTCCTGCCAGCCGCCGCCGACGTTGATGCGGGCGCCGAAGGTGCCGTTTCCGGTTCCGGGGTAGGTCCAGAGGTTGCCGCCGGAGTCCCTGGCGGTGAGGTCGGGCTTGCCGTCGCTGGTGAGGTCTCCGGCTGCGCTGATGGCGGTCATGTCCTGCCAGCCGCCGCCGACGTTGATGCGGGCGCCGAAGGTGCCGTTTCCGGTTCCGGGGTAGGTCCAGAGGTTGCCGCCGGAGTCCCTGGCGGTGAGGTCGGGCTTGCCGTCGCTGGTGAGGTCTCCGGCTGCGCTGATGGCGGTCATGTCCTGCCAGCCGCCGCCGACGCTGATGCGGGCGCCGAAGGTGCCGTTTCCGGTTCCGGGGTAGGTCCAAAGATTGCCGCCGGAATCACGGGCAGTGAGGTCGGGCTTGCCGTCGCTGGTGAGGTCTCCGGCTGCGCTGATGGCGGTCATGTCCTGCCAGCCGCCGCCGACGCTGATGCGGGCGCCGAAGGTGCCGTTTCCGGTTCCGGGGTAGGTCCAAAGGTTGCCGCCGGAATCACGGGCCAACAGATCGGATTTGGCGTCCCCCGTGAAATCCCTCGCTGCAGGGAACGGAGCAGGCACCGGGCCTATGTTGAGCAGGCGGTTCGGGGTGCCAGGTGACGGGTTCGTGATGGTATCGGGGGTCGCGGTGGACGCCAGTTCCGCTGTTATTTCCGCCGGTGTGGCCGCAGGATTACGGGCGAGGAGCACTGCCGCGGCGCCGGCAGCATGGGGCGCCGCCATCGATGTCCCGCTTCCGGTTCCGGCCGCGGTGGGCGACGAATGGAGAGCGGAGGTGATACCTACGCCCGGGGCGTAGAGGTCAACACAGCTTCCGTAATTGGAGAACTTAGCCTGCCGGTCCGAGGAGTCGCTTGCGGCGATTGTCAGTGCCTCCGGTACTCGGGCAGGCGAAGTGTTGCACGCGTCTACGGCGTCGTTCCCGGCGGCAACGGTTGTTGTAACACCGTCAGCGATGATTCCCCGGACTGCAGCATCCACCATGGTGCTGGCGGTACCGCCGAGGCTGAGGTTGGCGACCGCGGGAGTTCCGGCCGCGTGATGGGAGGCGATCCAGTCAAGGCCGGCAATAATGTCCGACATATACCCCAGGCCGTTGCAGTCCAGGACACGGACCGGTATGACTGTGGCAGCCTTCGCCACTCCGTAGGTCTGGCCGGCGACAACTCCGGCGACATGGGTGCCGTGGCCGTTGCAGTCGCTGCTGCCCCGCCCGTCGTTCACGGCTGTCCAGCCTGCGGCTACCCGGCCCCCAAATTCTGTATGCCCGGCCAGCACGCCGGAATCAACGACATAGGCGTTCACACCCGCCCCGGAGGACGGCGGCGTGAAGGTGCCCGAGAGGGGAAGGGCGTTTTGGTCGATCCTGTCCAGGCCCCAGGGTGCCGACTGCTGGGTGTCAAACACTTTGATGGCGTCGTCCCGCTCAATGGCGGCTATCCGGGGAGAGCGGGCCAGGGAAGCTGCCTCTGCTTTAGTTGCGGTGACAGCGGCCCCCTGTACGGCAGCGGAAAAAGTTTTCCGGACTTGCACGCCTGCGGACCGCAGGTTTTCGGCCTCTTTGTCCGCGTTGGCGCCCTTGCTGAAACTGACCAAGTACCGCTCGCTGTCCGAGGGCGATTGCCCGGGAGGGGCGGGCACCGCGGGGGTGAAGGCAGCGGCGGGCGGGACTGCGAGCATCATGGCAGCCATCAGCACACCGAACGAGCTTCCAAATCGTTGAGGGAATGACATGGCGTTCTCCTGTTCACCGACGCGTCCTGGGGGACAAGCAGGCGCCAGGATGCAGGCTGTACCGGCTGCCCAAGGAAAACTTCTTTCCCGCCGCGCTCTTTGTCTTTCCCCAGCTGCTCCGGCTGGGCCCGGAGCCTATCCGCCAGCGCTGCCCCTGACCTGGGGAACGAACGCTGGGAACGCGAATATCTTAACAAAACTTGTCAATCAGACACTACAAACTTGCAAACTGTGGCGGCTCGTTGTTGACACGTAAACATCGCATGTAGGACAGTGCGCCCGTGCCGTATAGACGGCACGGGCGCACTGTGACCTTTTGCAGGAAGCTCAGGAGGCTAGCTGCGGGCGGCTTCCTTTTGGAGGTCCGCCCGCTTGTAGGACTCCCAGAAGGTGGCCCCGGTGATGTCGAGCGGCCGCGGGTCGAAAACAGGATCCAGGCCGAGCTTCTGCTGCCGCTCGTAGTCCTTGAGCGCCTTGAGGGCGGGCTTTTGCAGGATCAGGATGCCGACGATGTTGAGCCAGGCCATCAGGCCCACTCCGATGTCGCCCATGGTCCACGCGTCGGCGGCAGTGTTCACGCAGCCGTAGGCGACCGCGATGAGGATCGCCACCTGCAGGGCCATGGTGGCCACCCGGCCGAAGCTTGCCTTGATACCGGGCACCAGCCTGTTCGAGGACTTGCCCAGGAGGAACCGCAGGTTGGTTTCCGCCATGTAGTAGTAGGCGATGATGGTGGTCAGGCAGAAGAAGAACAGCGTGATGGCGATAAATGCCGCGCCTACACCCGGGAACACGGAATCGAAACCGGTCTGCACGAACTGCGGACCAACCGTGGCGGTGGCAGACAGCAGCCCGCCCTCGGCGAGGATTTCGCCATCCTCGCTGCCTCCGGCGAAGACGCGGTAGGCGCCGGTGGAGAGGATCAGGAAGCCGGTCGCCGAGCAGACGAACAGCGTGTCGATGTAGACCGCAAACGCCTGGACCAGGCCCTGCTTTGCCGGGTGCGAAACTTCGGCTGCGGCGGCAGCGTGCGGGCCGGTTCCCTGGCCGGCCTCATTCGAGTAGACACCGCGCTTGACGCCCCACATCACGGCCAGGCCGATGATCGCGCCCAGTGCAGAGTCCATGCCGAACGCGCTGCGGAACACCAGGGAGAGGATTTCCGGCAGCTGGCCGGCGTTGAGGATCACAACGATCAACGCAAGGAGGATGTAGCCGGCGGCCATGAACGGCACCACGAAGGACGCCACGCTGGCGATGCGCTTAACGCCGCCGATGATGACGAACGCCAGCACGATGACGGTGCCGACGGCCACGATCCAGGGTTCTATGGTCCAGGCGCCGCCGATGGCGGTGGCCATCGAGTTGGCCTGGACTCCGGGCAGCAGTACGCCGCAGGCCAGGACGGTCACGGCGGCGAAAATGTAGCCGTAGACCTTGAAGAAGCCGGCGCCCTTGGTGTGGGCGAAGGCACGGGAGAAGTAGTAGGCCGGGCCGCCGCGGTACTCGCCGGTCAGCGGGTCGCGGGTCTTGTAAATCTGGCCCAGGGTGGATTCGATAAAGGACGTGGACGCGCCGAGGAAGGCGACAGTCCACATCCAGAACAGGGCTCCCGGCCCGCCAAACGCGATTGCGGTGGCGACGCCGGCGACGTTGCCGGTGCCGACGCGGCCGGACAGGGACATGGCCAGGGCCTGGAACGACGAGACGCCGGAGGCCGACTTTTCGCCGTGGACCAGTTGCTGCAGCATTCCCTTGATGTGCCGTACCTGCAGGAAGCGGGAACGGACGGAGAAGTAGACACCGGTGGCGAGGCACAGGTAGACGAGCCAGTCGCTCCAGATCACGCCATTGATGGCGGACAAAACATCGCTCATAAGTGTGGGTTCCCTCCATAAAGAGCGTTGGTGATGCTGTGTGTGCAGCACGTGGTCGATGGACGCAAAGGGCGTACACAGCACAAAAACCTGTGAAGCATCTCACACGGCGGCAGTGTTAGTCCAAACGGGCCGAAGGGAGGGGCTTTGTGCCCCGAAGGTTGGGGGACTTTCCCCCTATCCAGCAGGTGCCGCCGCGCGCACTATTGGCGCTATGAGAAAAGTCGTCCTGGCTATCTTCGCCGCATCCATGATGGTGACCGGGACCATCGCCTCGGCATTTCCTGGCAGCGCAGCCCCGCCCGAGCAATCCCAAGCGGGCCGGATCCTGGTCAAATTCCGCGACAACGGCGCCGCGGCCGATGTTCTGCGCCGTTACGGTCTCGGCGAGGGCGCCGAAATCGGCGGCACCGGCACCCGGGAATTCTCCGTGTCTGCCAGCCGGGAGTCCCAATTGATTGCCGCGCTCAGCAACAACCCGGCAGTTGAGTACGCGGAGCCGGACCACGTTGTCTACGCAGCCTCCGCTGACCCGCTCTTCGATTACCAGTACGCGCTGAAAAACGTCGGCCAGTCATTCCCCAACAACAACCCCGACTACCCCATAAACGTCCCCGGCGGCACCCCGGACGCTGACGTCGACGCGGACGAGGCCTGGAACATCACCACCGGCAATGGCATCAAGGTGGCTGTCCTGGACTCCGGCGTGGACGGCAACCACGAGGATATTTCGCCCAAAGTGGTTGCGCGGGCGAATTTCAGCAGTTCATCGACCAGGACCGGGGACGTGATCGCCGAGGACTACTACGGGCACGGCACCCATGTGGCCGGGATCGTGGCCGCCAGTACGGACAACAGCCGGGGTGTGGCCGGGGTGTGCCCGGGCTGCACCATCCTCGCAGGAAAAGTGCTCAATGACAGCGGCGTCGGTACCAGCTCGAGCGTGGCAAACGGCATCAACTGGGCAGTCAACAACGGCGCGAAGGTGATCAACATGAGCATCGGCGCGCAGGCGTCACGAACACTTGAAGCTGCCGTGAACAAGGCCTGGAGCAAGGGAGTGGTGCTCGTTGCCGCGGCTGGCAACGGCGGCAACCAGGCCCGGATCTACCCGGGCGCCTATTCCAACGTGATTGCGGTCGGTGCCACGGACAACAACGATGCCAAGGCAGCTTTCTCAACCTACGGCTCAAGCTGGGTGGACATCGCTGCACCTGGGGTCAACGTCTACTCCACCTTTCCGAACCACCCGTACGCACTGGCCGGGCCCAACAACCGCGCACTAAGTTACGACGTCGGCAACGGCACATCGATGTCCTCTCCGATTGTCGCTGCCGTTGCGGCCATGGTTTGGAGTTTGCATCCAGGGGCCACCGCCACATCAGTCCGGGAACAGGTCGAGTCCTCGGGCGAGGTCAAGAACGGCATGGAAACCCTGTGGAAGCACGGCCGCGTCAACGCCTATAACGCCGTCAGCTAGCGTGTATTTGCTCCTTCCGGCAAGGCTTAGGGGGCTGGACCCATGAACCGGGTGCCATACTGAGCCATGGTCTCTTCCTTTGGTCGAAGCACTGCGGGAGCGGCGGCGGCAAGCCAAAGCGGTCCGCACTGGCGCCGGGTGATGGCTGCCCTGGCAAGCGATGACGCACGGACTGCCTACGCCCAAATAGTCCTCGGTGCCCGCCCTGCGGAGGTACTTCCTGAGGTGAAGGAGCAGCGGCGGGACAAGGCCATACGGGTCCTGCTGGAAGCAGGGTTGGTGGAGACGACGGCGGACGGCGGGTTGGGAGCCTCCGGAACCGTCTTCCGCGACTTGTTGTCCCAGCAGCCGCGGCAGCCGAAAACCGGGCTCGCCAGGTTTTTGCGACTGGGCCGCATCGACAGGTATCCGTCGAGCCTGAGTGAACGCCGGGAACTGTTGGCCTGGGTTGCCGCCGACGCCATCCGCCCGGACGAGGTCCTCACCGAACGGCAGGTCAACGACAGGCTTCTGAACTACACCGACGACGTCGTCCTCCTCCGCCGCTACCTCGTCGACTTCGGCCTGCTGGAACGGACGCGGTCCGGGTCCGCGTACGCCCGCCCGGCAACCGACGCCTCTTAGGAATCTACGCGGTCTCTGCCGCCTTGGGCCGCTTGGGCTGCTTGGGCGGCAGGGTGGAGACGTATTGGTAGGCTTTGGTGGCCCAGGCCCTGGCGCGTGTGTCGTCGCCGTCGCCCTCCTCATTCCACACCTCCGGCAACCCCGAGTAGCCGGCCATCGGGCGGTCCGCCGGTCCGAACGGCACCGTCCGCTCGGACGACTCGAGCATCACCCGGTCCTCATCGGAGAGCTTCACACCGATGGTTACCCCGAAGAGTCCGGCGAACATGTTGCCGTTAACGAAGGCGCCCATGTTGCCGAACATCGGCTTCACCACGACGTCCGGCCGGTCCGGCACTACCTGCCGGAAGCGTTCCTTGTCTTCCTCGGTGGCTTTAGGCATTTCCATGGCTGGCTCTCCCGTCCGCAGGCGTTTCCGCAGGTCATGATGCAGGATATGCCCGGGCTGTGCCTGGCTCAACCTTCGACGCAGGTCTTATTCCGGCGCTATTTCCGCGAGTTCAGGGCATCAAACTGTTCCTGCCAGAGGGCCAGTTCCCGGTCCTTGTACTGGCGGTGGGATGCATTCCACTTCTGCCAGATCTCCGAAGTATCCCGCGGGCCTGAACCGACGGCAGCAGGGGGAGTGCCCGGAGGCCCGGGCGGGCCGGAACCTGCATAACATTCCGGGCACCCGGACGAGGGTTTGGTTCAAAGGGCCTGGCTCCGGCAACGCCCGTCCGGTGCCCATCCCTTGACAGCCAGTCCGACCGTTTAGGAGTATCAAGGAGCCGGGGGGCTTGCTTGGGTGTTTTGACCAGCCGGCCTGCTGTCCGGCTTCTGGGAAGGGGGGGCGGATGCAGTCGGCATTGCGCTTGAAACCCTTCAAACATGTGGCCGCGGCAGCTGCGGTCCTTTTCGCTGTTGCTGTTTCCGGTTGCACAAGTCCTCCTCCCGAGCCGCCTCCGCCTCCGACCCCGGTACCAGATGTCCATATTGCCGCCGTCGGTGACATGAACCCCGAACGCAACGTTGACCCGGACAGCCCCTCTGGCCGGAACGCCGCGGCAATCACGCGGCTCGTCGAAAACAACGAGATAGACGCGTTCCTTGGACTCGGCGACTTCCAGTACCGCACAGCCTATTGCGAGGACTACGTGGAGTACTGGGCGCAACTGTGGGGCGGCACGATGCCCAAGTTGTACTGGGTGTCCGCGCCGAACCACGACTGGGAACCGGGCCGCAACACGGACCTGGACAACTTCATGGACGGCCAATGCCCGGGATTCACCACCAAATCTGCGGCGAACCAGGAGCTCGGCTTCATCTGGAACGGGCAACCGTACTCAAAGGACTTCGGCAACTGGCACTTCGCGTTCCTGTCCTCGGCGCACTGGAAGTACAACACCAAGCGGGCCCGGGAGCTGACGAACTGGCTGGACAAGGACCTGGAAAAGGCGAAGGCCGCAGGCAAGCACCTGGCGGTGGTGTACCACGAGCCGTACTTCACCTCGAATACCGAGGCGCACAGGCGGGCCGACGACCATAAGCCGTGGATCAACGTGATGTGGAAGCACCGGGTCCGTTTGACCCTCTCAGGGTCGCAGCACAACTACGAACGGTCCTGCCCGGTGAATGCATCTGACCGGTGCGTCGATGACGGGATGACGGCCTTCCAGGTGTCCACTGGAGGTATCGACCTCCGCGAATTCACCAGCAGGCCGCGGTACATCGAGGAGCGGATCAGCGACACCCACGGGTTCCTCCGGCTGACCCTGCGCGGCGACGGATCGTTCGACTGGAACTTTGTGGCAACGACCGGTGACGGCACGGACTCCGGGACGCGGGCGGCGCCGGAGTAGGCCACGTTGCGGCAGCGTCAGGGGCGGACGGGCGCAGCCGCCTCTTGTCCCACCACCGTTGTCCACGGGCGGGCGGTCCACGATGTCACGACACCATTGATGACGTAAGGATCGGCGGCTGCAAACGCTCTTGCGGACTCGAGGGCATTCTCGCCGGTGAAGATCAGCAACCCGGTGAACGGACCGTCACCAACGGCCCCGCCCAACAGAAGCTCGCCCCGTTCGACTGCCGCCCACGCCGCCTTCAGATGGACTGAGCGGTAATTTTCGCGGGTTTCCAGGTAGTTGTCCTCGTAGGTGTATTCGAGCACGGCGTGCACGCGTGTCTCCATTCGGTGGGGTTTTTGCTCGTTAGAAGTAGAGTACTCACCGCAGTTGGTTCCGGACTCAACCGCCGATTGAAGCCACCTGGACCTGGACCCCCGCGTCCCGGAACTTCTGCACCTGGCCGGGGTCGGCGCCGTCGTCCGTCACCAAAGTCCACGGCAGCGCAAGCCGCGCCCAGGCGTGGAAGGGGCGCAGGCCGAGCTTGGATGAATCCGCCAGCACATACACCTCGCGGCCGCGGCGGGCCATCAGCTCCTTGAGCCGGGTCTGGGCGTGGTCCGCCTCGCAGATGCCGTCCTCGGCGGTGACGGCGTCGGCGCCCAGGAACACTCGGTCGAAGCTCATCCGCTCCAGGGCAGCCTCGGCCAGCGGTCCCACGAAACTCTGCGAAACGCCGCGGAGCCGGCCGCCCAGGCAGTCCACCTCGATGCCTGCCGAATCGGCCAGCTCCTGCAGCGTATTAAGGCCGGGGGTGGTCACCGAAAGCTTCTCGAACCCCCGCAGCTCGTGCGCCAGGGCACCCGCCGTTGAGCCGGCGTCGAGCAGGATGTTCTCCCCGGGCTGGATCACCGAGGCGGCCCACCGGGCGATCGCGTGCTTCTGCTCGAACGCCTCACCGGTGCGCTGCCGCAGCGAGGCCTCCGGGTGCGCGCCCATTGCCATCGCACCGCCATAGGTGCGGGCCAGCCGGCCCTGGCTGTTAAGGAGCGCGAGGTCGCGTCGGATGGTGGACGCGGTCACCTCGAACCGGGCGGAGAGCTCTTCCACGGAGGCCAGGCCGCTGGTGACGGCGAGGTGGTAGATCTCCTCGCGGCGCTCGTTTGCGCTCAGCATTCCCGGCCTCCTTCCCGTGGCAGTGGTCACCATGCTAGTTCCGGCCCCCCAATATCAGCGTGTTACACGGCCACAGACGGGCGGGTGGCCATTTCGGCGGCCTGGTGCAGTGCCTCCACCATTGAGCGGGAGTCGGCGATGGCCTTGCCGGCGATGTCGAACGCGGTGCCGTGGTCCACGGACGTGCGGATCACGGGCAGGCCCACGGTGATGTTCACGCCGGCCTCGATGCCCAGCACCTTCACGGGGCCGTGGCCCTGGTCGTGGTACATGGCGACCACCAGGTCGTAGTCCCCGCGGCCGGCCAGGAAGAACAGCGTGTCCGCCGGCAGCGGGCCCACGGCGTTGATCCCGTCGGCCTGCGCGGCCTTAACGCCGGGCTCGATCTTCTCGGCTTCCTCGCCCTGGCCGAACAGGCCGTTTTCGCCGGCGTGCGGGTTGATGGCGCAGACGCCGATCTTCGGGTTGGGGATGCCTGCGCGGACCAGTGCTTCGTGGCCGCGGCGGATGGTGCGTTCCACCAAGTCCGGGTTGATCTTGCGGATCGCGTCCATGAGCCCGATGTGCGTAGTCACGTGGATGACGCGGATCTTGGGTGTGGAGAGCATCATGGACACCTCCTCAGTGCCGGTCAGGTGCGCCAGCAGTTCGGTGTGCCCGGGGTAGATGTGCCCGGCGGCGTGCAGTGCCTCCTTGTTCAGCGGTGCGGTGCAGATGGCCTGGACCTTCCCGGCCATTGCCAGTTCACTAGCCACCCGGATGTACTCGTAGGCGGCGTGGCCGGCGACCGGGGAGAGCTGGCCCCAGGCCAGGTCCTGCGGCAGCAGCGCCAGGTCGATCACGTTCACCCGTCCCGGCTCGAACACGGCGTCCTCAACGTTGTCGATCGTCCGGATGTCCGCGTCGACGCCCACGATCTCTGCCGCCTGCCGCAGGCGCAGCGCGTCGCCCACCACCACGGGCCGGCATTCCTGCAGGATGCCCTTGTTTAGGACGGCCGGCACGATGACCTCCGGGCCAATGCCGGCGCCGTCGCCCATGGTGACGGCGACGTAGGGGAAAGACGGGTTTGTTTCAGCGGTTGTCATAGTTGCTCCAGATTGTTCGGAAGTCTTGCGGGGAAGGGTTTGGGCGGGATGGTCCGCAGGCTGTCCGCGGCGCTCCCGGATAGCTTCGTAAAGCTGCAGGAGGGCGAGGTCGTCGCCGAAGCTGCCGGGCTTGGTGCCCACCAGCGTGCCGTCGTCGGCGCGACTCAGCACGGCACCGTGCTGCACCGCGGCAATCGGCACCAGGCTGTGGCGGCCGACGGCGTCCAGGACTTCCCGGGCCGTCTCGCCGCCGGTGAGGATCAGGTCAGCATCTCCAGCCTTGGCTGCCTCGGCTGCGAACTTCGCGAGGGCCCGGACAATGCGGCCGGATCCAGAAGGGTCCACTTTTGCCGCGGCAAGCGTGATGGCCACGCTGGTTCCTGCGAGCAGAAGGTCCCAAACCTGGGCCAGTTGGGAAGCGTAGGCTCCCGTGGCGCCGGCATATTGCGGATGCAACCGGACTACTGTGACGCCGCGCGCCTCGAGCCTGGCCAGTTGCGCCTGCGCGGTTCGCGATGCTGAGCCGACGACGGCGAGCACCGGCCGCTCGGGCTCCTTGGGTTCAGCATTGGTTGCGACAGCTGTTGCCAACCGGCGCGCGTTTCGCGCAGTTTCTGCAGCAAACCGCTGCGCGAGGACATCAGCGGCGCCTCCGGTTCCCACCAGCACGATGCGCCTGCCGCGGGCCTGGAAATCGAGCTCCAGCAGGGCATCGACTACGTGCTCCAGGTCTTGGATGGTCTCGCCGTCGGTGACCACAAGTTCCGGCTGGCCGGAGTCCAGGAGCCCCTTCAGTTTGGCAGCCAGGTAACCCGACCTGACTGTGGCCAGATTCAGGGTCCGCACCGTGGCGGGATCCTCCGGATGAAGCAGCGACGGGACATCAGCAGGCGGGGCCGGGACCTCCGCCTGCCACAGGTCGGTTTCCGCCAGGGGAGTGCCGGCCACCAGCGGCCTGCCGTCCACAACGGCACGTTGCAGTTGGGGGAGTGCCCCGGCAACAACAGTATGGAAACCAAGGCTGGCCAGTGCGGAAACTTCGGCGCGGACATTGCCGCGCCATAGGGAGTCCATCTTCTTGAACATCACCTGCGCGCCGGATGCTCCGGGGCCCGAGAAGGCGTCCTTCACCAGTGCCTCGGCATCAGCCTCGGCAAGGCCGCGGGTATGCGTATCGGCCACCACGACGTCTGTGACGGACCCCCTGAAGGAGGCGCCGCCGTGGTTCGTTTCCGAAGCGATGCCCGCATCCAGCAGGACCTGCGAGGAGAGCCCGTGCCGGACAAAGCAGTAGCCAACCTCGGCGGCGCCGGAGAAATCGTCGGCCTGCACAAATACGGAAGCCACGTTGCTCCTCTCGTCCGTAGTCGGCTGGATCCCGCCAGGTAGCGGGAAGCTCCCCATCATCATGGCACGGTTGCGCGAATCACGCTAGAGAGGTTGCGCAATTTGCGCAGGAGTGGCAAAGTGATGGACACAACATTTCGGCGCAGCCACTCCGGCCGGCAGCCGTCCCCCCGATCTACCGAGAGGTCAACGATGACCGTTCTTCCTCAAGGAAGTGAGATTTCCCGCCGCCGCCTGCTGCAGTTCGGCGCGGCTGCAGGGTTTCTGCTGGGCACCGGCAGCCTCGCGGGCTGCGCCGGCCCCACCGGCCTTCCCGGACCCAGCACCCTGACCCTGGCCCTTAACCGCTCATTGGTCAGCCTGGACAACAAGCTCAACCAGTTCGACGCCGCCGTCACCGTGCAGCGCGCCGTCCGCCAGGGCCTCACCGCCATCGGCCCCGAAACCAAGCCCGTGCTGGTCCTTGCCGAGCGCTTTGAGATGACTGGCCCCACCGAATGGACCGTCCGGTTCCGCGAAGGTATCCGCTACTCGGACGGCAGCCCGGTGAAGGTGGAGGACGTTGCCACCGCACTGAAGATGTACCAGCAGGTCCAGGGCTCCTTCGTGGCCGGCTTCTTTCCCGAATTCCCCGAAGTGGTGCCGGTGGATGACCGCACCTTCAAGATGGTGTCCAAGAAGCCCATCCCCATCCTGGACTCTCTCATGAGCATGATCCTGATTACCCCCGCCGCGCAGAACAAGCCGGAGGAACTGCAGGAAGGCCTGGGCACCGGCCCCTACGTGGTCACCAAGTTCAACCGCGGCGCCGGCACCTACAGCCTGGCCCGCAACGAAAACTACTGGGGCCCCGCCCCGCAGGTGGACAACGTGGAAGTCCGGTTCCTCCCCGAGGAATCCAGCCGCGTCATCGCCCTCCGCAGCGGCGAGGTGGACGTCATCGACTCCATCACCCCCGACTCCCGCGAACAGCTCGCCGGACTTCCCGGCGTCGAACTCCAGGAAGCGTCAAGCCTCCGCCTGAACCAGATCTTCTTCAACTTCCGCAAGCCCGCCGGCCACCCACTGGCCGATCCCCGCGTCCGCCAGGCACTGAGCATGGCGATCGACGGCGAGTCACTGGTCCGCGACGTGCTGGTGGACTCCGTCACCCAGGCCGAGGGCGTCACCCCCTCCAGCCTCACCGGCTACTACAAGACCGGCGAGTACGTCTACGATCCCGAAAAGGCCAAAGCCACCCTGGCCGAGCTTGGCGTCAAGGACCTCACCCTGAAGATCATCTGGGAAACCGGCGAGTTCGCCTCCGACACCTCCGTGATGGAGGCCCTGGTGGAGATGTTCGGCAAGATCGGCGTCAAGGCCGAACTGCAGCAGTTCGAACCCGGTGGCAACATCCTGGCATGGCGCCAGGGCAAGCAGGGCGACTGGGACCTCCTCGGCAACGGCTACCCCAGCCCCACCGGCCTGGCCATCACCATGCTGCAGGGTATGTACGCCGGCACCCCCGAAAAGGAAGCCACCCGCGATACCTACCAGGGCTACGTGATTCCCGAGGTCACCGCCAGGATCCAGGCCGCCTCCGCCGAAGCGGACCCGGCCCGCAGGACCGAACTGCTCAACGAAGCCCAGCAGGCAGTGTGGGACACCTGGCCCTGCGCCTGGGCTTTCGTCCCCAAGTCCGTCCTCGCCCACCGGGAGCGGGTGTCCAACATCAACCTGGCACCCACCAACTCCTACCCCCTCGTTGATGTCCGGCTGGAGGCCTAAGCCATGACGAACTACATCCTCAAGCGCCTGGGACAGGGCCTGTTGACCGTGTTCCTCACGGTGTCCACCGTGTTCATCCTGATCCGCATGGCCCCGGGCGACCCCGCGGTCTCCTACGCCGGACCGCTGGCCACCACTGAACAGCTGGCGCGCGTCCGCGAACAGTTCGGCCTGGACCGGCCCGTGCTGGAGCAGTACTGGATCTTCCTCCAGCAGCTGTTCACCGGCAACCTGGGCCAGTCCTACTCCTTCCAGGCCCCCGCCATGCAGGTGGTCTTCGAACGGATGCCATACACCCTGACCCTGGCCACGTCGGCAATCCTGCTGACCGCCGTCGTCGCCATCCCCCTGGGTGTGTGGATGTCCCGCCGGCCGGACACCGGCCGGGAATTCGGCGTCAACGTGCTCACCATCGCAGGGCAGTCCATGCCCGACTTCTGGACCGGCATCATGCTGCTCACCGGCTTCGCCGTGCTGATCCCGCTGTTCCCCGCCTCCGGCTTCGCCACCTGGGGCGGGCTGGTCCTCCCCACGGTGACCATCGCCATCCTGCAGATCGCCCTGATCTCCCGCATGGTCCGGCGCGAAATGACCAACAACCTCGCCGCCCCGTACCTGACCGTGGCCCGCTCCCGCGGCGTCAGGAACTCGGTGCTGACCTGGCGCTACGCCATGGGCAACTCCGCCATTCCCGTCTTCACCGCCCTGGGCACCCGGTTCGCCGCGATGCTCAACGGCGTGGTGGTGGTGGAAGTGGTGTTCGCCTGGCCCGGCGTCGGCTCCCTGATCGTTCGGGCCCTCGAAACCCGCGACTACCCCCTCATCCAGGCGACCGTCCTGGTCACCGCCCTCCTGGCCGTGGCCGTGCAGCTCCTGATCGACCTCGCCTACCCGCTCCTTGATCCCCGTGTTCGTCTTGGAAAGGCGGCAACAGCATGAGCCTCGACACCGCAACACCTGCTGCAGCGCAACCGGCCCGGCAGCCCAGCCCCAGCGCCGTCACCAAGGCGGACATCGCCCGGGCAGGCGCCACCCGGCGTCGTAAATCCGCCCAGTGGAAGCTCATCATCGGCACCGTCTGCACCCTGCTGGTGATCATCCCGATCATCCTGGCCCAGGTGCTGCCGCTGCCGGACGCCAACTTCCAGGACCTCTCCGCCCGGCGCCTGCCGCCGCTCACGGACGGGCACCTGTTCGGCACAGACCAGCTGGGCCGCGACCTGCTCTCCCGTGTGCTGCATGGCGGCCAGGTCTCCCTGACCATCGGCCTGCTGGCCGTCCTGGTCTCCGGCGCCATCGGCGTGATCCTCGGCGCGGCCGCCGGCTACTACGGCGGCTGGGTGGACACCATCGTCTCCCGCCTCCTCGAGGCCCAGATGTCCCTGCCGCTGCTGATGATGCTGCTGCTGGTGGTGGCCCTGTTCGGCCCCTCCATTCCCGTGATCACCTTCGTGATCGCCATTGCCCAATGGCCGGAAGTTGCCCGCCTCACGCGCTCCATGGTGCTGGTGGAACGCGAAAAGCCGTACGTCTCCGCCGCCCGGATCCTGGGACTGCACAAGATCCAGATCCTGATCCAGCACATCATCCCCAACGTCATCAAGCAGGCAACCCTGGTGGTGCTGCTCCTGCTGGCCCAGGCCGTGCTGCTCGAATCCGCGCTGTCCTTCCTGGGCGCCGGCCCGCAGCGGCCCTTCGCCACCTGGGGCCGGATCATTTCCGACGGCCAGGACTACATCACCACCTCCTGGTGGATGGTCACCCTGCCCGGCCTGGTGATCGTGCTCATGGTGGTGGGCGTCAACCTGCTGGGCGACGGCCTGCGCGACCGTCCCCGCCGCAAGAAGAAGGGTGCCTGATATGACTGCTTCCACTGAGACCCCGTTCAAGGAGCAGCCGCTGCTGGAGGTCCGCGACTTCCAGGTGGAACTGATCACCGACGCCGGTATCATCCGCGCCGTGGACTCCGTCAGCTTCAGCATCCACCGCGGCGAGACGGTCACCATCATCGGCGAGTCCGGCTCCGGAAAATCCACGACGGCGATGGGCATCCTCCGCCTGCTGCCCGAGGACCTGGCGGTACTGTCCGGCACCGTGATGATTGACGGCGTCGACATCTCCGCCGAACCCAAAGCCATCGACAAGGTGCGCGGCAAAACCCTCGCCCTGATCCCGCAGGACCCCATGACGGCGCTGAGCCCGGTCCACTCGATCGGCAGCCAGCTGTTCGAGGCCATCCGGATCGCCGGCGCCGCCTCCGCGAAGGACAAGGAAGCGCTGCAGGCGCGGGCGGTGCGGCTGCTGGAGCAGGTGCACATTCCGACGCCGGAGAAGCAGCTGAAGAAGTACCCCCACCAGCTCTCCGGCGGCATGCTGCAGCGCGTGCTGATCGCCATCGCCCTGGCTTCCGAACCCCAGCTGCTGGTAGCGGACGAGCCGACCTCGGCACTGGACGTCACCGTACAGGGCGGCATCCTGGACCTGCTGCTGGAGCTCCAGGAGCAGCGCGGCATCGGCATCCTGATGATTACGCACGACCTCGGCGTGGCCCGGCTGATGTCCGACCGCATCCATGTGATGAAGGACGGCTCCTTCGTCGAGTCCGGCGAGGTCCAGCAGATCGTGGACCGCCCCGCCACCGAGTACACCCGGACCCTGCTGGCCGCCGTGCCCGTCCTGGGGCCGTGGGACGAGACGCCCGCCGCGGGTTCCCGCGCTGCGCACGCCGCTTCCGGCGGCTCTTCCGCCAGCCCCCCTGACCCAGCCCTCACCCAGACCGGAGCAAAGCCATGACGAAGCCGTTCCTCGCCGTCGACAACCTGGTGGTGGACTACCATGTGCCCGGCGGGACCTTCCGGGCCGTTGACGACGTCTCCTTCTCCGTGGACAAAGGCAAGACGATCGCCGTCGTGGGCGAATCCGGCTGCGGCAAGTCCACCGTGGCCAAGGCCCTCATGCGGCTGGTTACCCCCAGCAGCGGCAGCATCACGCTGGACGGCACGGATATCGCGTCCATGAGCGAGGCGAAGCTGCGGCCGCTGCGCTCCAAGTTCCAGATGGTGTTCCAGGACCCGTACGGCTCGCTGGACCCGCACATGACGGCGCAGGAGATCGTGGCCGAGCCGCTAAAGCTGCAGGGCGTGAGGTCCAAGGCGGAGCGGCACAAGGCCGCCGCCAAACTGATTGACCAGGTGGGCCTGCCCGCCAGGTCCCTGGAGAAGCGGCCGAACGAGTTCTCGGGTGGCCAGCGCCAGCGCATCGGCATCGCCCGGGCGCTCGCCTCCAAGCCCGAACTGCTGGTCTGCGACGAGGCCACCAGCGCCCTGGACGTCTCCGTGCAGGCCCAGGTGCTGCGGCTGCTGAAGTCCATCCAGGACGACACCGGCATCACCTACGTGTTCATCTCCCACAACCTGGGGGTGGTGCAGGAAATCAGCGATACCGTCATGGTGATGCAGCGCGGCAAGCTGGTTGAGCACGGCACCACGGCGTCCGTGCTGACCGCCCCCAAGGAGGACTACACCCGCAAGCTCCGCCGCGCCGCGCTGGATCCCACAATCATGACGGGCCTGAAGCCGCGGCACGTGGTCCGGTCCCTGGCCCTGGCTAACCAGTAGAACCAGCCCAACTCCTGACTCTCCAACGAACGCAACCACGAGGATTCAACACATGAGCACGCAGCCCGAAGGCGCCCAGGTGGACGGCCTGAAACTTCCCATCTCCCGGCTGGTCCTGGGGACCATGACGTTCGGCGACACCGCGGACGAGGCCACGGCCGGCCGGATGGTGGAGGAAGCGCTGGACGTCGGCATCACCACCATCGACACCGCCAACGCCTACGTGGGCGGCGTGACGGAGGAGATGCTCGCGCGGCTTTTGAAGGGAAAGCGCGACGGCGTCATCCTGGCTTCCAAGGCCGGCATGCCCCATGCGGATGCAGGCTCTCATTCGCCGCTCTCGCCGGCAGGGCTGCGGGCCAGCGTGGAGGGGAGCCTGCGCCGGCTGGGAGTGGACAGCATCGACCTGTTCTACCTGCACCAGCCGGACCGTGCCACACCATTGGCTGACACGCTTTCCACCGTGGCCGAGCTGGTTGCGGAGGGCAAGATCGGGGCGCTGGGCGTGTCCAACTTCGCCGCCTGGCAGATCGCCTACGTCATCCACACGGCACGCGAAGTGGGCGCGCCGCGGCCGGTCGTCGCGCAGCAGCTCTACAACCTGGTGGCCCGCCGGCTGGAGGAGGAATACCTCGAATTCGCCGCCACCCACAATGTGCACACCATGGTCTACAACCCGCTGGGCGGCGGCCTGCTCACAGGCAAGCACAGCTTCGACGCCAAGCCCGCCGAGGGCCGCTACGGCGACTCCAAGCTCGCCGCCATGTACACGCAGCGGTACTGGGACAAACAGCTGTTCGACGCGGTCGGCGAGCTGTCCCGGATCGCCTCTGATTCTGGCATGCCGCTGGCCGAGCTGTCGCTGCGCTGGCTCGCCTACCGGGACGGCGTCGGATCGGTGCTGCTGGGCGGGTCCAAGGTGGAACAGCTGCGCGCCAACATTGCCGCCGTCGCCAACGGTCCGCTGCCGGCCGACGTCGTGGAAGCCTGCGACGCCGTGGGAACCTCGCTGCGCGGCCCGATGCCCGCCTACAACCGCTGACACATACTCACTTCCTGAACCGTTACCAACTGAAGGACTCTGATGACCTCCGAACTGGCCACCGAATTCGCCCGCAAGATCCGCGCCCGTGAGCAGGCGGTGGGCTACTGGGCAGTGCTGGACGCGCCCGTGGCCACCGAACGCATCGGCCGGCTCGGCTACGACTACGTTGCCCTGGACGCGCAGCACGGGCTGCTGGGCTACTCGGGTGTGCTCAACGGGCTGATGGCCATCGATGCCGGGCACACCGCCGTCGGCATGGTCCGGGTGGAGGCCAACGACTTCACCGCCATCGGCAAGGCCCTCGACGCTGGCGCCGTGGGCGTCATCGTCCCGCTCATCAACAACGCCGCAGACGCCGCCGCCGCCGTGGCCGCCGCCAAGTACCCGCCAATGGGCGGCCGCTCCTACGGGCCCATGCGCTCTGCCCTGCGGATCGGGCCAAAGCCCGCCGACGCCAACGGCACCACGCTGGTGTTCGCCATGATCGAGACGCCGGAGGGACTGGCCAACGTCAAGGAAATCTGCGCCACCCCCGGCCTGGACGGGATCTACGTCGGACCCTCCGACCTGTCCATCGCGGTAGGCGGGGCGTTCCCGGGGGATCCCCAGGTCGAGGCCGAATTCAACGCCGCGCTGGAAACCATCGCCGAGGCCGCAGCGTCTGCCGGCATCGCCGCCGGCATCCACACGCCCGCCGGGGAGGTGGCCGGGCGCCGGCTCGCCCAGGGCTACACCTTCGCCACCATCGCCTCGGACCTGACACACCTGGAACAGATCGCCAAGTCCCACCTCGACGCCGCGCGCTCCGACGCCACTACAAAGGACTAACACCGATGCAGAACACCACCACCGACGCGTACAGCACCATCACCCCGGACGGGGCCGTGAAGCGGGCCGACGGCGCCGACTTCGCCTACCTGCCCGCGCCCACCGTGCAGAGCCACGCGGCCAACCTGCTCACCCTGCCGGACGGCCGCCTCGGCTGCGTCTGGTTCGGCGGCACCCAGGAGGGCGTGCCTGACATCTCCATCTGGTTCTCCACCCTGGAGCCGGGCAGCGACCAGTGGTCCGAGCCGCAGCAGCTTTCGAATGACTCCGCCCGCTCCGAGCAGAACCCCATCCTGTTCACCGCGCCTGACGGGTTGCTCTGGCTGCTGTACACCGCGCAGAAGGCGGGCAACCAGGACACCGCCGAGGTCCGCCGTCGTATTTCCACGGACAGCGGCCGCACCTGGGGCGAGGTGGAGACACTCTTCCCCGCGAACGCCACCGGTGGTGTGTTCGTCCGCCAGCTGCCCGTAGTCCTGCCGTCCGGACGCCTGATCGTGCCGATCTTCCGCTGCATCACCGTGCCGGGGGAGAAGTGGGTGGGCAACAGCGACGACAGCGCCGTGATGATTTCCGACGACGCCGGCGCCACCTGGAGCGAGCACGTCCTGCCCGGAAGCGTGGGCTGCGTCCACATGAACATCCAGCCGGTGGCCGACGGGTCGCTGCTGGCCCTGTTCCGCAGCCGCTGGGCCGACTCGATCTACGAATCCCGCTCCACCGACGACGGCACCACCTGGAGCGAGCCCGTCCCCACCGAACTGCCCAACAACAACTCCTCCATCCAGTTCACCGCGCTCGCCGACGGCCGCCTGGCCCTGGTGTACAACCACAGCCGGGCGCAGGAGAACACCGAGCGCCGCCTCTCCCTCTACGACGAGATCGACGACGACGGCCTGGCCGAGGAGCAGGGGCAGGTCGCCGAACCGGACGCTTCCGCTTTCTCCGGTGACGACGGCGTGAAGCGCGCCTTCTGGGGCACGCCGCGGTCGCCGATGACGCTGGCCATCTCCGAGGACTCAGGCCGTTCGTGGCCCATCCGCCGGAACCTGGACGTGGGGGACGGGTACTGCCTGTCCAACAACTCACGCGACGGGCTGAACCGCGAATACTCCTACCCGTCCATCCACCAGGGCGCGGACGGGTCCCTGAACATCGCGTACACGTACTTCCGCCAGGCCATCAAGTTCGTCAGGGTGGACCCGCAGTGGGCGTATGAGGGAACGCAGACGCCGGGCGGCCTGGAGGACGGCTCGATCAATGACTGAGCTTGGGCTTGAGCAGCATGCCGTTGTGACGGGCTGCAGCTCCGGAATCGGCCTGGCCATCACCCGGCGGCTCCTGGCCGACGGCTGGTCGGTCACCGGTTTGAGCCGGAGCGAGACAACCGTGGACGGGAAGTTCGAGTGGCTGCGCGCGGACCTCTCCGAGCCGGAGTCCCTGGCTGACGCCGTAGCGGGGCTGCGGCCAGTGGACGCGTTGGTGCACGCCGCCGGGTTCCAGCGGACCGCGCACTTGGGCGATCTTGACCCGGCCGCCCTGCAGGGGATGTTTACCGTGCACGTGGCTGCGGCATCCGTCCTGGCCAACGCCCTGGTGCCATCCATGCCCAACGGCGGCCGGGTGGTCCTGCTGGGCAGCCGCACCTCCACGGGGTCTCCCGGCAAGAGCCAGTACGCCGCCACCAAGGCTGCCTTGATGGGGCTGGGCCGGACGTGGGCGCAGGAGCTGGCGCCGCGGGGAATCACTGTGAACGTGCTCTCCCCGGGTCCTACCGACACCCCGATGCTGAACGACCCCGGCCGCGCCGCCACGCCTGTTAAGCTGCCCGCCCTTGGTGCCCTGGTGGACCCGGAGGACGTGGCCGCCCTGACTGCGTTCCTTCTGGGACCGCACGGCAAGTCCATCACGGGTCAGAACTACGTAATCTGCGGGGGTGCCTCGCTCTAGCCGCCTGTGGTTGAGCTTGTCGAAACCGACCCTGTCCAAACCCGGGAATCTCATGTAGTGTTGAACCTGTTGTTGTGTTTATGCAGTTAGTAATTCAGGCAGTACGCGCGGTCGAAAGTCCGCGTCCTTCTGAAGTAGCGGTTTTTGAACACCCCACGCCGGAGGCCCCGAAAGTCGGGATTTTCCTCCACCTTCACGAAGGACAAAATAATGGCTACTGGCACCGTCAAATGGTTTAACTCCGAAAAGGGCTTCGGCTTCATCTCCCCGGACGACTCCTCGCAGGACGTTTTCGCGCACTACTCCGCGATCAACTCCAACGGCTACCGCTCCCTCGAAGAGAACCAGAAGGTTTCCTTCGACACCGAGCAGGGCCCCAAGGGTCCCCAGGCCACCAACATCCAGGCACTCTAATTATCTAGGGTTCCGGGACCGTTAGGTTTCCTCGAAGCAGGGCTTGCCAGCTGGCAGGCCCTGCTTTTTCTTAACCCACGCGTGCGGGCACCTTTCCCCGTGCAGCACCGGCACTCACGCTTATTCTGGGCCGGCGTAACTATGGGGTTGCAAAGGCTCAGCCGCCGAGGCCCATCGCCTCCCGCACTTCGTCCAGGATGTGGTGCATCGCCCGCTCGGCCACCGCGGTGTCGCCGCGCGCCACGGCGGCTGCCACGTCCTCATGCGCCTGCAGCGCCTCGTTCCGTGGCTTGAACGGCATCAGCCCCTGCTGCGTCCGGCTGGTCAGCACCTCGGCCACCATGTCCTCCAGCGCGCGGAACATTTCGTTGCCGCAGCTCCGGAGCAGCAGCTGGTGGAACTCGATGTCGGCAGCCAGGAAGTTTTGCAGGTCGCCGGCCTCACCCAGCCGGCGAAGTTCGGCTCCCAGGGCCACAAGCTGGGCGCGTTCGGCCGCGCTTGCCCGGCGTGCGGCCCCTGCCGCGGCAATCGGTTCGACGGCGATGCGCAGCTCGGTCAGGCTGCTGTACTGCTCGGCACGGCGTTCCGACGCCAGGCGCCACCGCACCAGCTTGGGGTCGTACACGTTCCAGAGCGCCGGGTCCTGCACCACGATGCCCACCCTGCGGCGCGAGTAGACCAGGTTCATGGACTCCAGGACCTTCATGGTGTCCCGCGCCACGGTCCGCGAAATGCTGTACTCCTGCTGCAGCCCCTCAAGCGTGAGCCGGCTGCCCGGCGCAAGCTTCGAGGAGGCAATGGCTATGCCAACCGCCTCCAGAACGCGCTCATGCATCGCGGGGGAGGCCCCGCCGTCGTACGCGTCCTCCGCGTCCCCTGGTGTCGCCGTCGACATTCTTTGCCGCCTCTCTCTGCGCCGCAGCGCCCCTCCAGAATACCGGGACAACGCACAAAGGTATGACTTGTGACACGAATAGGTAGTACCTAACGGCCTAAAAGGTGATACCTTATGGCGTAGCCCACTTCCCGTGGGCAACGCAGTGCTTCTTCGAAAGCCAAAGACGTCTTCTCCGGAGGTATGAACATGCAGTATCCACCCACGCATCTTGTGGTGATGGGCGTTGCCGGATCCGGCAAATCCACCCTGGCCGCCGCCCTGGCGGAGAAGACGGGCTGGGCCTGCGCCGAAGCTGACGAATTCCACCCGGCAGCGAACATCGCAAAGATGTCCCAGGGAATCCCGCTGCAGGACGAGGACCGCTGGCCGTGGCTCCGCGAGATCCGGGACTGGATGACCGCCCAGGCCAGGGGAGGCTGCAGCACCGTGCTCACTTGCTCGGCCCTCAAGAAAAGCTACCGCCAGCTGCTGTCCGAAGCCGAAGGCCGGGTCCTCTTCCTCCACCTCGACGGCGGTGCAGACCTGATCAGCCAGCGCATGCAGGGCCGCGAAGGCCACTTCATGCCGCCCACGCTGCTGCCCAGCCAGCTCGCCACGCTCGAGGCGCTGAGCCAGGAAGAGCTCGACGCCGGCAGCCTCCGCCTCGACATCGCACGCTCACCGCAGGAGCTGGTCGCCGCCGTCGTGCAGGCTCTGGACCTTCCCGCCGGCCAGGCGCCCTGCGCCCCCTAAAGCCCCAAACCCCAACAAACAATTCTGATTCAAAGGAGAACCATGACCATCGAAGGATGGACCCAAACGCTGGGAGCAGGTCCGCTGCTGCTCATCGCAGCGGCCGCGATCGCAGTCCTGCTGTTCCTCATCATCAAGCTGCGCGTACACGCCCTGCTCGCCCTGATCCTGGTCAGCCTCGGCACCGCCTTTGCCACCGGCATCCCCGCCAACCAGGTGGTCCCGGTCCTCATCAACGGCTTCGGCACCACCCTCGGCACGGTGGCGCTCCTGGTGGGCCTGGGCGCCATGCTCGGCCGGATCGTGGAAACCAGCGGCGGCGCCAAGGTGCTGGCCGACTACCTCATCGGCGTCTTCGGTGAGAAGCGCGCCCCCTTCGCACTGGGCCTGGCCTCGCTGATCTTCGGCTTCCCCATTTTCTTCGACGCCGGCCTGGTGGTCATGCTGCCCGTCGTCTTCGCCGTCGCCCACCGCCTGGGCGGGGGAGTGCTCCGCTACGGCCTGCCCGCCGCCGGCGCGTTCTCGGTGATGCACATCTTCCTGCCGCCGCACCCGGGCCCGGTGTCCGCGTCCGCTTTCTTTGACGCCAACATTGGCCTCGTCACCATCGCCGGCCTCATCGTGGCCATCCCCACCTGGTACGTCACCGCCTACCTCTACGGCCTCTACACCGGGAAGAAGCTGGTCCTTCCGGTGCCCGGAATCCTGGGCCACGCCACCGCAGACGCCGAAGCTAACCCGCCGCGGTTCCGCACCATCGTGGGGCTGCTGCTCCTGCCGCTGGTCCTGATCTTCATGAACACCGGCCTGAACACCCTGGCCGCCTCCGGTGTCCTCCCCGAAGGCGCCAAGGACGAGCAGTGGTTCCAGATCCTGCGCACCATTGGTGAAACTCCGGTAGCCCTGCTGATTGCCGTCCTCGTGGCCATGTTCGTCCTGGGCGCCAAGCGCGGCAAGGACGCCGGAGCGCTGGAGAAGCTGCTCGAATCCTCACTGGGTCCGGTCTGCTCGGTCATCCTGATCACCGGCGCCGGCGGCATGTTCGGCGGCGTGCTCCGCACCTCGGGCATCGGCAAGGCGCTGGCGGATGTCCTGGGCGGTGTGGGCATTCCACTGATCCTGGCCGGCTTCCTGATCTCGGCCATCCTCCGCATCGCGCAGGGCTCCGCCACCGTGGCGCTCACCACCACAGCGGGCCTCATCGCTCCGGCCGTGGCCGCCGCCGGACTCAACGAGATGCAGGTGGCCACCATGGTTCTCGCCGTGGCCGCCGGTTCCGTGGTCGTCTCCCACGTCAACGACTCCGGCTTCTGGCTGGTGGGCCGCTTCTTCGGCATGGACGTCAAGACCACGCTGAAGACCTGGACCGTGATGGAAACCTTGATCGGTGTGATGGGCTTCGCCATCGCCGCCGTCATCTTCCTGCTGGCCGGCCTGGCGGGCTAGCCCCACCCCAACTAGGTAGCGCCAAGTGTCGTTTTGAGGGTTCAAAACGGCACTTGGCGCTACTTACATTTAGGTTTGGGCGTGATCAACCACCGGAGGGTTTAAGCGGGCTCAACCACCGGAGGCGGGCTCAGGCCTGGAGGCCCGGGACTCCGTCCTGGATCTTGAAGGAGGCCAGCGTCTTGACGGGGGATCCCGGCGTCGTGACGTAATCCAGCACCCGGAAGTCGGCGGTCATCGCGTCCCGGGTGATCCTGGTGTTCACGTAGCCGCGGCTGTCGTTGTAGAACTTCAGGTGCGGGTTCCAGGCCATCACCGGGTCCGTGGTGGAACCGCTGCCGTTGCCGGTGGACGTGATGGACGTACACACCAACTCCGAACCCACCACGGGCGAGGCGGGGTCCTTGTAGTCCACCTTGAGGTCGTTGGCCCAGTTGCGGTGCACGTCGCCGGTCAGCACGACGGCGTTGCGCACGTTCGCGTCCAGCCACCCCTGGGTGATGCGGCGGCGGGAGGCGGCGTAGCCGTCCCAGCCGTCCATGGAGACATCGTCCACATCAAGCGCCCGGGCACGGTCGCGCTCGGCGAAGAAGACCTGCTGGCCAAGGATGTCCCAGCGCTGGGTGGAGTTCCTGAACCCGTCCAGCAGCCACTTCTCCTGCTCGGCCCCGGTGATCGTGCGGTTCTCGGCGAGGCGCTCGGCCACGTTCTTCTTCCAGCCGTCGCCGGCGAGCTGGTCGTCGCGGTACTGGCGGGTGTCCATCATGTGGAAGTTGGCCAGCTGGCCCCACTGGATGGTGCGGTAGATCTTCATGTCATACCCGGCCGGGACGGACGAGGCACGCAGCGGCATGTTCTCGTAGTACGCCTGGAACGCGGCGGTGCGGCGCTGCCGGAACCGCTCGGTGATGTCGTTCATCTGGCCGGCGTCGCTGTTCTCCGGGACCTCGTCGGCCCAGTTGTTGTCCACCTCATGGTCATCCCAGACCACCAGCCAGGGTGCGATCGCGTGCGCTGCCTGCAGGTCGGCGTCTGACTTGTACTGGGCGTGCCGCTGCCGGTAGCCCTCCAAGGTGACGGTCTCCGGACCCTGGTGGTCCCGCGGGTTGCCGCCGCCGATCACGTAGCTGTCCTTTTTGTATTCGTAGAGGTAGTCGCCCAGGTGCAGCACCAGGTCCGGGTGGTCCTCTGCCATGCGGGTGTAGGCGGTGAAGTAGCCGTGCTCGTACTGGGAGCAGCTGGCAAAGGCCATGGCCAGAGCGGCCGGAGTCTCGTGCAGCGCGGGTGCGGTGAGGGTGCGGCCCACCTCGCTGAGGTGCTTGCCGGCACGGAAACGGTAGAAGTACTCACGGCCGGGCTTCAAGCCGCGCAGTTCGACGTGGACGGAGTGCGCGGTTTCGATCCGGGCGTGTTCGACGCCGCGGGCTACTACAGAGCGCATGTTTGGGTCCTCGGCCACTTCCCAGGCAACGGCGACGTTGCGGGACGGCATGCCGCCCAGGCCGTTCCCGGCCAGCGGGTCCAGTGCCAGGCGGGTCCAGATGACAAAGCCGTCCGCCCACGGCTCACCGGACGCAATGCCGAGCATAAAGGGATCAGTGCGGAGGCCGGCGTCGTCAGCTGTGGAAACAGCGACGGCGGCACTCGGCAGGGCGGCGACGAGGCCGGCCCCCAGGCCGGCGGAAATCAGGGATCTGCGGGAAATGTTTTCCATGCCCTACAACGTAGGAAAGCCGGTTGGACGGGCGGGGAGGAGGATATGAATCGCCGGTTAACTGCATGACAAAAGCAGTCTTGATGGTGCGCGGGTCTGGACAGGCTCCCAGCGAGGAACGCGACCGGCGGGAACGCGGCGGGTGCCGCCGTCGTTGGTCTCCTTTGTGCGCCCCCACTCGAGGCGCCTGACCAAAGGACACCCCTTGACTCCTCGGACCATCGTGATCACCGGCGCCAGCGACGGCATTGGCGCAGCAGCCGCCCGGACGCTGGCACAGGCGGGGGATCAGGTGGTGGTTGTCGGCCGCTCGGAGGAGAAGACCCGGGCCCTGGCCAAGGAGCTGAACGCGGACTACTTTCTGGCGGATTTCGCCGAGCTGGACCAGGTCCGCGCCCTCGCGGCCCAGCTGAAGTCCGACTACCCGCGCATCGACGTCCTGGCCAACAACGCGGGCGGCATCATGGGCGAGCGGACCCTCACGGTGGACGGGAACGAGGCCACCTTCCAGGTCAACCACCTGGCGCCGTTCCTGCTCACCAGCCTGCTGATGGACACCCTCACGGCAAGTAACGCGAAGGTGGTCAACACGGCGAGCATGGCCAACACCTTCGGCCGGCTGGATCTCGCTGACCTCACGGCCGGGCACGGCTACTCCACCAACCGTGCGTACGGCACCGGCAAGCTCGCCAACATCCTGTTCACCTCAGAGCTGCACCGCCGCTTCCATTGCAAGGGAATTACGACGGCGGCGTTCCACCCGGGCGTGGTCCGCACCAACTTCGCGGCGGACTCCAGCAGCTGGTTCCGGCACGCCTACACCACGCTATTGAACCGCTTTATGCTCACTCCGGACCAGGGCGCGGACACCATGCTCTGGCTTATCAACGGCACCCCCGGCAAGGACTGGTTGTCCGGTGGCTACTATGCAAGGCGTGCGCTGGCTAAGGCCAACCCGCAGGCGTACGACGCGGACCTGGCGCGCGGTCTGTGGGAGAAGAGCGAGGAGCTGGTGAAGTCCTAGCTCCTACCTGTTTTCCCCGGACTTCTCCCCGTAGGGGTCACGTTCGGGTTCGGGGTTCTTGCCGTTGGTGCTGTAGGGCGCCATCCGCCGCGGCGGAAGCTCCTTGATCAGTTCGTTGACGGCATGCGAGACGAGGTCCCGTTCGTGCGCGGGCAGCTGCAGGGATCCGTTGAGGTAGGCGTCAATCTCGTATTCACCTGCGGCGCCGGTGAAGCTGAAGTAGCGCATCCAGACGGCATTGACCGTGATCCCGGATTCTTCCATGGCTTCCCGGGTTGCCTGTGCCTGGCCTTCCGGCTTCTCGAATTCGTCCATGGACGCTCCTACTGGCCGGCCAGGCCGTGGACGATGTCCCGCGCTACCTCCAGCAGCGGCCTGTCCTCTTCCCTGGAAATGGCAAGCATGGCGGCGAACGCCTCCGGGGAGCCGATTTTCCTGCGCTCGATCAGAACGCCTTCTGCTTTGGCGATCATGTCCCTGTTGGCCAGGGCTTCCGCCAGTTGCGCACTCAGCCGCTGTGAGGCTTCACGGTCCCGAACGTGCCCCAAAATGACGGCGGCAGGACTGGCCAGCCGTTCAATCATGAACACGGAGTGGTCGTCAAAGACCAGCGGCGTGGGGGAATAGACCTTGAACGCGCCAATGCGCCTGCCCTCAGAGGTCAGGGGAGCGCTCAGGACCGAGCGGAGGGGAAGTTCCGCCACCGCAGCCGTCCACTTGGGCCACCGCGTTTCCTGCCTGGTGTCCTGGATGATGATGGCCCGCTGTTCAGCCCACGCGCTTAGGCACGGCCCCTGCCCGAGTTCGTACTGCAGTCTGTCCGCCCGCAGCACTACAGGATCCGTTGCGCCAGTGGTCTCGCGGCGGCCGCGGGCATTAATAATGGAGGCTCCGGCCCCCGCGGAATTGGGGACTGAGTCCATGAGTGCATACGCCAGTGACTGAACCGCCCGGGAGGCGTTTTCCTCGGTGAGGAACCCGCCTGCCACCTGACCCGTCACTTCGGCCAGCGCGTTTGCCAGCGGTTGGGAATTGTTCATGGTCTGTCACCTTTTAAATACGTGGGCGGCAGCCCACTGCCTAGTCCAACAGTAGTATCTGAGCGGCAAGCTAAACACTGTTTCTTGCAAGAGCCTCGCCGATGATCCGGGCGCCTTCCGGGTAGGCCCCGGGGTTCGGACCGGAGTAGTTGAGGCGGATGAACGGGCCGGCGGGTTCGGCCGGAAACCACTCGGTGCCTGCGGCGATCACTACACCGTGGTCCTCACAGTCGCGCGCCAGGCGCGGAAGGTCGGTTCCGTCCGGCATGCGCAGCCAAAGGTTCAGCCCGCCCTTGGGCAGGGCTTCAAGATGCGCCTGGGGAACGTGCTCCCGGATGGCCGCCACCAGCAGGTCCCGCCGCGACTGCAGCTGCTGGCGCAGGTTCCGCAGGTGCGTCTGCCACCCGGGCTGCGTCACCACATCCAGCGCCGCCGCCTGCAGCAGTCCGCTCACGTACATGGACTCGGCCGCGCGGTGTGTCAGGATGCGCTCACGGGCCGGGCCCCGGGCAATAACGGCTGCAATCCGGATGGAGGGGGACACGCTCTTGGTCAACGACCGGATATAGATGACGTGCCCGGAGTCGTCCCGGACCGCAACCGGCATGGGGTCTGACGTGACGCCGAAATCATGTGCCCAGTCATCCTCGATCAGGAAGGCGCCGTGCGCGCTGACCACCTCCAGCACCTCGTCACCACGGCCGCGACTCCATTGCGCGCCCGTGGGGTTGGCGTAGTTCGGCTGCGCATAGAACGCCCGCGCCCCGGTTTCCTCGAACGCCCGGGCCAGCTCCGCCGCATCGGGACCGTCGGGGCCGCTGGGAACCGGCACCACCCGCACACCCGTTTGCGCTGCCGCCAGGATGGCGCCCCAGTATGTGGGCGATTCCATCAGCAGCGGCTGCCCGGCACCCACCAGGGCACGGAAGATTGAACTCAGGCCGCTTTGGCTGCCCGGGAGCACGATCACGTCACCCGGCGCCGGGGGAGTGATGCCCGCCGGTGTTGCGGTTCCCAGTTCATGGGCGAACCACTGCTGAAGTTCAGGCATCCCGGCCGCCGGGGGGCGGAACAGCGCCGCGTCGGCCCGGGCCGCCCGGGCCAGGGCCGCGCGGACCAGCCGTTCCGGCAGCAGTTCGCGGTCCGGGTAGCCGGAGTGGAATGCAATCACGCTGTTGGGGACGTCGCGCATGGTGCCTGACGCCGTCGGAAGGGCCGACGGCGGGGTCCCCAGCGCCGCTGTCTGCCAGCCGTAGTCGGCAGGCCGGGCAGTCCGCACCGCCCGCACGAAGGTCCCGACGCCGGGGCGGCTTTCGATCAGGCCCTGCGCGGTGAGTGCCTGCAGCGCTTTTTGTACCGTCACGGGGCTGGCCGAGTAGCCGGCCACGAGTGAGCGGGTGGACGGAAGCCTGGCGCCCGGGGCGGCGCCGGATATCCACTTCCGAAGTTCCAGCACGATACGGGAACTGCTATCGTTATTCATGAGAAATCATAGTAGCGCTACTGTCCAGGTTCGCCCAGTGATATCACCGCGGACCTCCGCCGGCATCGGGTGGGGACTCCTGGGCGTAGTGGCTTTTTCCTTCACGGTTCCCTTCACCCGAGTTGCCGTGGCCGGGCTGTCGCCGCTGCTCATCGGCTCAGGCCGGGCCGTGGTGGCCGCCGTACTCGCAGCCGCTGCCCTGGCACTCACCCGGCAGCGGCTTCCGCCACCACGCATCCGGGCGCGGCTCGCGCTGGTGGCAGGAGGCGTCGTCGTCGGCTTTCCGATCCTCACCTCCTACGCCTTGACCGCCGTCCCGGCCGGGCACGGCGCAGTGGTCATCGCCCTGCTGCCCGCCGCCACCGCCACAGCTGCCGTGCTCCGCACCCGCGAGCGTCCGCCCGCAGCCTTCTGGGCAATAACAGTCCTGGGCTCGCTGGCCGCCGTCACCTTTGCCTTCCTGCAGTCCGGGGGCATTGGCCACCTGCACTGGGCCGACCTCCTGCTGCTCGGCGCGGTGGGATGCGCCGCCGTCGGATATGCGGAAGGCGGACTGCTGGCGAGGGAGGTGGGGCCCTGGCAAACGATCGCCTGGGCCCTGGTCCTCGCAGCGCCGCCCATGCTGGTCCTGGCGGTGCTCGCGGCGGCCGCCCAGCCGCCGTCGGCCTCTCCTGCGCAGTGGGCTGCCTTCGCCTACCTGGCCGTGGTGAGCATGTTCCTTGGCTTTTTCGCCTGGTACCGGGGCCTGGCCATCGGTCCCATCGCACAGGTCAGCCAGATCCAGCTCACCCAGCCGGTGATGAGCATTGTTTGGGCTGCCCTCCTGCTGGGCGAGGCCGTCACCTGGACCACGATCACCGGCGGCCTGGCCATCATCCTCTGCGCCGGCGCCGCCGTCCGCGTCCGGCGCCCGGCTTCCTAACAAAACGAAAGGACCTTCCATGTACATTCCCGCCCACTTCGCCGCCCGGCCGGACGCCGTCGGTGACCTCCTGGCCCGGCCCGGGGCAGCCAACCTGGTCACAATGACCGGCGGCGGCCTGCTCGCAACACTGCTGCCACTGGTATTCGAGCCGTCCGTGGGGGAGCACGGAGCCCTGCACGGCCATCTCGCCCGGAACAACCCGCAGGCACTGGCTCCCATGCAGGGCGAAGCGCTGGTCATCCTCCAAGGCCCCGACGCCTACATCTCGCCTTCCTGGTACCCCTCCAAGGCGGAGCACGGCCGGGTGGTGCCCACCTGGAACTACACCACCGCCCACGTGTACGGCGGGTTGAGGATCCATGACGACGCCGGCTGGCTGGCACGGCACGTCCGTCGCCTGACCAGGCTGCACGAGGATGGGCGGGAACACCCCTGGAGCGTGGACGACGCCCCGGACAGGTTCATCGCGGGCCAGCTGCGCGCGATCGTGGGGGTTGAACTGGTGATCAGCCGGATCGAGGCGAAAGAAAAACTGAGCCAGAACCGGTCCGCCGCGGACGCCGCGGGAGTAGTTGCGGGACTGCGGGCCAGCGGGCAGGAAGCCGGCGCGGCCGCCGTCGAAAGGGCGCGGGCGCAGCTGTAGGTCAGGCCGCGCGCTCCAGCAGGACCATCACCTCGTAGTGCTTGGTCTGCGGAAACATGTCCAGCACCCGGGCCCGCCGGGCCGTGAACGAGCGGAGGGCCGCCAGGTCCCGCGCCAGCGACTGTGCGTTGCAGCTGGAGTAGACCACGTGCTGCACGTCCGACGATTCCAGCCAGCCGCAGAGCTCCTTGCCGATGCCGCGGCGGGGCGGGTTCACGATCACCAGTTCGGGCGACTGCCTTGCCTTGAGGGCATACGCGGTGGCGTCCCCGGCCTGGAAGTCCATGCCCTGCAGACCCGCCTCCTCGCTGCTGAGCCTGGCGGACACGATGGCCTCGCTGCTGAACTCGATGCCGGTGACAGCGCGGGAGGGATCAGCTACATGCAGGGCGAAGCCGCCAACGCCGCAGTACAGGTCCCACACCGAGGCCGGCGCCAGCTCGTTGACCCACTCGCGGCCCTGCCGGTACAGGGCGGCGGCCATTTCGCTGTTGGTCTGGAAGAAGCTCTGCGGCCGCAGGTGCAGGTTGATGTCGTTGACCCGCATGTTCAGGGTGGACTGCTCCGTCAGCAGGATCTCCCGGTCGCCCTCAAGCACGGCTTTGTGTTCCGGAAGCAGGTTGACCGAGACCACCTTCACCTGCGGCAGGGCGGCCAGGAGCGCGGGGAGGTTTTTCCGGATCCGCGGCACCAGCTGCTCTGAGCGCAGGACCAGGCGCAGCATGATCTCGCCGTCCGGTGATTCGGTGATGATGACGTGCTTGAGTTCCCCGCTGCGCCGCGGGACGTCGTAGGGCGTCAGGCGGTTGGAGCGGATGAACCCGGCAAGCACCGGGAAGCACGCGCGAAGACCCGGGGAGCAGACGCCGCATTTGCGCAGGTCCACCCCGTAGCCGTCGGCGTCGAGGATCCCGATGGTCGGCCTTTGGGCGGTTCCGCCGATCACCATCTTGGCTTTGTTCCGGAAACCGGACTCACGGCTGGCCAGGGGCGGCAGCCATTCCAACTGGGCGTGATCGCTGAGCAGGGTCTGGCAGTGCGACTGCTTGCCGGCCAGCTGTTCCGCGTAGGGGGTGCCCATGAGGGTGCACGAGCGGCAGCGGGCGGCATCAAAGTAGGAACACTGCATGACCGATCAATTATAGTGGCCATTTATGTCCGGCAACCCAGCGCTGTCCGCCCTGCTCCCGCGCCACGGTCTCGTCGTCTCGGATGGCGCCCTCGCCACCGAACTCGAGGCGCGTGGCTGCAACCTTGACGACCCGCTGTGGTCGGCCAAAGTCCTGCTGGAACAGCCCCGGCTGATCAAGGAAGTGCACCGGAACTACTTCGCCGCCGGCGCCCGGATTGCCACCACCGCCAGCTACCAGGCCACCCCGCAGGGGTTCGCGCGGCGGGGGATCAGCGGGGACAAGGCGCTGGAGCTCATCGCCCTGTCGGTCAGGCTTGCGGACGAGGCGCGGAAGGAACACCTCGCCGGCCGGCCCGACGCCGGGCCCCTGCTGGTTGCCGGATCCGTAGGGCCCTACGGGGCTTACCTCGCGGACGGCTCCGAATACCGCGGGGACTATCGGCTGTCCGTGGACGGGTTCCGCGACTTCCACCGTCCCCGCGTGGCGGCGCTGGTTGAGGCCGGCGTCGACTTCCTCGCTTTCGAGACGCTGCCCTCCTTCGCCGAGGCCGGGGCACTGCTGGCACTTTCCGAGGAATTCGACGTCGAATCCTGGTTCTCCTTCAGCCTCCGGGACGGCGGGCACATCAGTGACGGAACGCCCCTGGCATCCGTTGCCGGACTGCTGGACGGCAAGGCGAACGTGGCGGCGGTCGGCGTGAACTGCGTTCCGCTGCACCTCGTGGCCCCGGCGCTCGCCGCCCTGGCGCAGGCCACGGAGACGCCGCTGCTGGCCTACCCCAACTCAGGGGAGTCGTATGATCCGGACACCAAGACCTGGGGACCGGCCGCAGGCGAACCTGCTGCACAGGGGCCAGCCAACCTGCAGGCGGGCGCAGCGGCCTGGCAGGAACTGGGCGCCCGCATTATCGGCGGCTGCTGCCGGACTACTCCGGCGGACATCGCCGCCGTCGCCGGGGTCCTGTTAGCCCGGGAGGGGCAGGGGTAAGGGTCCCCTGTACCACAGGCCCCAACAGGAGGAATCATGGCCCGGTCCCGAGGACAGGAATTGCTGGCAGCCGCAGCCCGGGGTGCCGTCTGCGGGCTTGCCGGGGTGGCCGTGATGACGGCCGGGGAGAAAATCGAACAATCCCTCACCAGGCGGCCGAACTCCTATATTCCGGCCCGCACTCTGCTGACGCTGCTCGGCCAGCGGCCGGACGACCGGCAGAAGCCGCTTGTGTGGAACCACGTGATGCACTGGGGGACCGGGGCTGTGCTTGGGTCCCTGCGGGGAGTCTGGGCGGTGACCGGAATCCGGGGACCGCTGGCCCATGGCAAGCACACCATTGTCCGGCTTGCCTTCGACCAGACCCTGGAAAATGCGACCGGCGCCGGCGCCCCGCCCACCACCTGGCCCGGGAAAGAACAGGTGGTGGACGTGACGCACAAGGCCCTGTACTCGCTGGCCACCGGGCTGCTGGCTGACCGCTGGATCCGCCCCGTCCTGGAATCCCGGCGCGGAACTACCAGCCACTGAAAATGATCAGTCATCAAGCCGCCCGTAGGTGCTGATCACGTTGCCCTTGCTGGTGGTGCGCTGGTCCTGGAGCACCAGGCGCGTGGTGGGATCGCCGTCCGCGAAGAGGCGCCGGCCGGTCCCGGCAACCACCGGGTGGGTCATCAGGGTGAGCGAGTCCAGCAGCCCGGCGAACAGCAGCTGCCGGGTCACCGAGATGCTGCCGCAGACCGCAATCTCGCCGCCGTCGCGGGCCTTCAGCTTGGCAACGAACTCCTCCAGCGGCGCATCGATCAGATGCGAGTTTTGCCATTCCAGCGGTTCGGTGAGGGTGCGCGACGCCACGTGCTTCTCAATGGGGTTGATGAAGGCGGCAAAGTCCTCGTCCACGGAGGCGTTGGGCCAGTACGCTGCCCACTCCTGGTAGCTCACCCGGCCCAGGACCACTGTGTCCACGGTGTCCATCATTTTGGTGAGGCCTTCGCCGAGCTCGTCATCGAAGCTGTCGAACTGGAATTTGTACGGATCGGACACTACGCCATCAACGGAATGGAACAGTCCGGCGGTTACTTTGCGCATTCAAAACCTCCTGGGAATCGGGCGAACGAAACCCACCGTAACGGGGCTTTTCGGAGCGCGGAAGAACCCTAGGAAACTGCACGACGGCGGCCCTTAAGTTACATTTGTCACTTGCCACGGTGTCTTGCAGGGTTTCCGTAATTTCCAACCCCATACTTGTGTTGATGCGGCCACTTTCCGCAGCCCCCGGCCAGGCAGGAGGAAGTGCATGGAAACCCTGAAAAAAATTGCGACAAGCCAGTATTTTCCCGCCGCTGCCGTCCTGGCGGCAGTGCTCCTCTTCTGGGCCGTGGGACTGCTGGGCGGACTGTCCCTCCTGCACAACAACCAGCCGCCGCTGACCACCCTGACCTGGATGCTGTTCGTCTACGGTGCCGCAGTGCTGACGCCCCTCGCCGGTGCGCTCGCCGCCGTCGACCTCCTTCGCCGCTGGCGCCGGAACAAAGACGCCGCAGCCGCGGACGAGGCTGCGTCATCTGCGGAAGAAACCGTGGCCGCCGGCGAGGCGGTACCGGCAGACCTTGCCGCCGCCGAACCGGCCGCCGGGGCCGCTGCTGCCCCGGCACCTGCACCGGCTGAACCGTCCCCAGCCAAACCGGCAGGCGGGAAGAACGGCAAGCAGCCGGGGCGCAAGCAGGCCGCCTAGGCTTACCGCGCCTTGAGGGCCTGCAGTGCTTCTTCGGCGTGCAGCAGCGCGTGCCCCAGCCTTTCGCCCGGCTCGGGCAGCGAGAAGAGGTACCCCTGCAGCGAATCGCATTCCAGCGCCGTCAGGTAGTCCGCCTGCGCCGCGGTTTCGACGCCCTCCGCCGTGACCGTCAGTCCCAGGCTGTGTGCCATGTTGATCATCGAGTTCAGGATGGGCAGCCGCTCCTGGCCGGTGCGCACCATCGACACAAACGTCTTGTCGATCTTCACCGTGTCCACGGGCAGGTCCTGCAGCCGGCCAAGGGAGGAGTAGCCGGTCCCGAAATCGTCCAGGGCCACCCGGGCGCCTGCCTCCCGCAGCGCGCTGAGCTGTTCGATCAGGCTGCAGTCGGCGTCGAAAAAGACACTCTCGGTCACCTCCAGCACCAGCTGGTAGGCGGCCACGCCGCTGGCTTCAGCCAATGTGAGCACACTGGCGGCGAAGTCCGACTCCTGCAGCTGGACGCCGGAAACGTTGACGGACAGGGACCGTGAGGGGTCCTGGCCCAGCCACTCCGCCAGCTGCACCATCCCCAGGGCCATGACCTCCGCCCCGATTTCGTTGATGAGCCCGGTGCGTTCGGCCAGCGGGATGAAGACCGACGGCGGAATGCGCTCGCCGCCCCGGTTCCACCGCGCCAGCGCCTCGAGTTTCACCACCTGGCCCATCCGGTGCGAAACGATCGGCTGGTAGTCCACCGTGATTTCGCCCCGCGGAACGGCCAGTTGCAGGGCGCTTTCCATGTCGGTCCGCCGCACCAGGGCCGTCATCATGTCCGGATGGAAGCGCAGGAAGCGGTTCTTGCCGGCTGCCTTGGCCGCGTACATGGCGATGTCCGCCTGGCGCAGGAGTTCGGAGGGACCCACGCTCTCCCGGCCCAGCGATGCCAGGCCCAGGCTAAGCCTGGGGCGCAGCACGGTGCCGTTAATGGTGACGGGAACATGCAGGCAGCGGACGATGCAGGCAGCGATCCCGTCAGCATCGGGGCACGCGGTCAGCAGCACCACGAACTCGTCGCCGCCCAGCCGGGCCACGACGTCGGCGGTCGGGACGCAGCCGCGAAGCCGCCGGGAGACCTCGATGAGCATGTCATCGCCTGCCTGGTGGCCCAGGATGTCGTTGACTTCCTTGAAATCGTCCAGGTCCAGGAGAAGGACATCCACCGCTTTGAGCCGGGGTTCCTGCAGCGCCTCGGCAAGGGCATCATTGAAGACCGCCCTGTTGGCCAGCCCGGTCAGGGGGTCCTGGAAAGCCATCGCCCGGAGCTTCTCCGCCTGGGCTGCCAGGTCCAGCATCGCCTGGTGGGCCTGTTCCTGGGCCTTCCGCCGCGGGGTTACATCGCGGAAGCTCCACACGCGGCCCACAATTTTGTCACCCACCCGCTGGGGGCGCGAGTACCGTTCGAATGTTCGTCCGTCCTTGAAGTCCAGCACGTCATGGCTTTCGGCTTCCGGATTGTCCTCCAGTTCCTGGAGCCGGGCCATGAAGGCGATGGGATCGGAAACCTGGGCAACGATGAGGCGCATGATGGGCTCCTCGCTGTCACCCTTGAGGAGCTCCGCGGGGATGTTCCACATGGTGAGGAACTGGTCGTTAAAGCCTGCCACGTGTCCGTCGGAGCTCATCACCAGGATGCCGTCGGCGGTGGACTCGAGGGTGGCGGTCAGCAGGGACATGGCCTTCCGCAGGTCCGCGTCAGCGGCCTGCCGGTGTGAAGTACCCCTGACGGACAGGAGGAGCCGGGTGCCGGCCGAGACGCCGTCGTCCAACTCTCCCTGGCCGTTGCCTGGCAGAGCGCCAGGGCGGCCCCGGGAGGGGAAGCGGGAACCTGCCGCCTCCGCGGGAAATTCGGTTCCCTCACGATGCATGGCCGTGATCTCGCGCGGCGGCGGAAACGCTTCGGCCCCACTGGCGAGCTGCTGGATGAGGTGCTCCGCTTCGCCGCGGGAGGCGGGTGACAGGAGGGTCCGGTAGTCCCGGCCCGCCAGTTCCTCCTGTTGGTAGCCAAACAGCCTGGCCGCTGCGGCGTTGGCCAGGGTGACGGTGCCGTCTGCGGTGAGGGCCAGGAGGGCGTCGGGATTTGCATCCAAAATCGAACCGAACGCATGAGCCGTTGAATTACTGCCGTGGCCAGAACCAGCCATAACACCACCCCCTCGCACATCATAATTGCCCGCGCGGGACTTTTACTGCGCGGGAGGGAAACGGTTACCGGCAGTTATCCGGAATTTTGGCCCCTATAAGGCCGGAACGCAAGAACGCCGCCCTCCGTGCGGAGGACGGCGCTTTGCTTTGGAAATTAGTGGTGCCGCTACACCCTGCGGTGGCTGCGGTTGGTGACTGCCCCGTAGACCAGCAGCACGATAACCGAGCCGAGAATGGCCAGGAGCCAGGTGCGGATATCGAAGAACTCCGCCAGGCCGCCTCCAAAGATCAGCGAGCCGATCCAGCCGCCCAGGATGGCGCCAACAACGCCCAGGACCAAGGTGACCAGCCAGCCTCCGCCCTGGCGGCCCGGCAGAATTGCCTTTGCAATAGCGCCGGCGATCAGGCCCAAAATGAGAAATCCGAGAATGCCCATGTTGTCACTCCTTAATCAGTAAGTTGTGCCGGGCCCCCATTTCCGGTGTCCTAATTCAATCAGCGTGCTTACTTCTCTGCAAGGCTTTGAATGTCACAGGATGACTGTCAGTTGGCGGCGGGGAAAAAGTCACTTCCACCCTTTGACGTGCGGAAAGACCTCTGTTTCCCGGGTTTGGATAGGATTGGGTGTCCCCGCCAGCAGACCAAGGAGCCCGGCATGTCCAGCCAGCAAACCCAGCGGCCGCGTGCCATTTTCCTCGACATCGACGGCACTTATGCCGACCACGGACTGGCTCCCGAAGCCCATGTCGAGGCGGTCCGGACCGCCCGCCGGCTGGGCCACCTGGTGTTCGTCTGCACCGGCCGGCCGCTGGCCATGGTCCCCGGGCACATTCTGGACGCCGGGTTCGACGGCACCATCACCGGTGCCGGCGCCCGCGTTGAACTCAACGGCGAAGTCCTCAAGGACACCCGGTTCGAACCGGAAGTTGCGGCCCGGCTCGTGGAAACACTGGACGCCAACAACGCGGCCTACATATTGGAGGCTCCGGAGGCCCTCCACGGCCGCACGGGCGTGGACCAGCGGCTGCGGCAGGTGCTGGGTCCCATCTTCGCGGCGCGCCCGCAGCATGACGGCGTCCTCAGCACCGACGTCGATCCGATCGAGGACATCCTGGGGCCGATGCAGTACAGCGACGACCTGCGCTCCGCGTCCTTCGCCAAGATCTCCTGCTTCGACTCCCCGGTGCCGCTGATTGACCTGATGCCGACCTTCGGTCCTGCGGTGGGACTGATCCCGAGTTCCCTTTCCGCCCTGGGGGACCGGGCCGGGGAGATCTATATGGCCGGAACCCACAAGGCAGTGGGAATCCAGGTGCTGGAGGACCGGCTCGGGCTGAAGCGAGAGGACATTGTCGCAATCGGCGACAGCGCCAACGACATCGAAATGCTGGAGTATGCCGGAACGGGTATCGCCGTTGAAGGCGGCCACCCGGGAGTGCTGGCCGTCGCTGACCGGACCACGCCGGGGCCTGCCGGCAATGGCGTAGCGCTCGCCTTCGCCGAACTGGGCCTGTTGGGCTGAACGGGGCGGGACGACGTGGGGCCCCGCTTTTACCGCCGGTTCAGCCGAGGGCGCCCCTGCCGGCCGGCGCCGGCTCGGCAACGGCAAAGGCGCTGCCGGACGTACCCAGTCCGCGCACCGTCCAACCCTCGGCCTGCCAGGCCACAGCGTCCAAAACGTTGCGCGCGTCCAGCACCACCCGCCGTCGGACGAGCCTTGCCGCGATGGCGGGGGAGAGCCGCCGGTACTCGTCCCACTCGGTGAGGAGCAGCACCAGGTCGGCGCCCTCAAGCGCACGGTCCGTCGACTTTTCGAAACGCAGCCGCGGATAGCGGCGCCAGGCGTGGTTGACGGCTTGCGGGTCGGTGACCGTCACGTGCGCACCGGCCGCTGCGAGCCTGTCCGCCACGTCCAGGGCGGGGGAGTCGCGGATATCGTCTGTGTCCGGTTTAAACGAAGCACCCAGGACGGTGATGGACCGGCCGGAAACGCTGCCTCCGCAAAGGCCGGCGGCAAGGTCCACCGTACGTGACCGCTGGCCCAGGTTTACCGAGTCCACCAGCCGCATCCAGTCCTCCACAGCCCTGACGCCCCGCTCGGTGGCCTGGGTCCGGAAACTGCGGATGTCCTTGGGCAGGCAGCCGCCGCCGAACCCAAGGCCTGCGTGCAGGTAGCGGTTTCCGATCCTGGGGTCCAGGCCCATCGCCTCGCTCAGCTCCTCCACGTCCGCGCCCGACGCGTCGCAGAGTTCGGCAACGGCATTGATGAAGCTGACCTTGGTGGCCAGGTACGCGTTGGCTGCGGACTTGATCAGTTCGGCCGTGGCAAAGTTGCAGACCAGCCGCGGAATTCCGGCGCTCAGCAGCGGCTCATAGACGGCGTCCAGCGCCGCTGTCACGCCCAGCGGAGCGCCGGTGGACGGGTTGAAGGCCGCCGCACGCCCGCCGTCGACGCCATAAACCAGCCGGTCCGGCACCAGTGAGTCCTTCACGGCGGTGCCCTGCCGGAGGAACTCCGGGTTCCAGCCGAGCAGGACGTCCGGGCGGCGGGCCAGCACGCCGCGGAGCATTTCCACGGTGCCGACGGGCACGGTTGATTTACCCACGACGACGGCGCCCGCGGCCAGGTGCGGCAGCAGGGCCTTGGCGGCGGAGACCAGGAAGGTGAGGTCGGCGGCGTCGGACGTTTTGTCCTGCGGGGTGCCCACACAGAGGAAGTGGACCTGGGCGCCCTCGGCGTCCGCGGGGTCGGTGGAGAACCGCAGCCTGCCGTTGGCGCGTCCGTCCCGGAGGAGCTCGTCCAGCCCGGGCTCGTGGAAGGGCGCCGCGCCGCGTCCCAGCTGCTCCACCTTGCCGGAATCGACATCGATGCCCACAACGGTGTGTCCCATGGATGCAAGGGTGGCGGCGTGGACGGCTCCCAGGTAGCCGCAGCCGATAACGGATACTTTCACAGTTTTGCTCCCTTGGCGTTCGCAGGGCCTGTAGGCACGGGAGCCGCGGCAACCGCGGCCGTGTAGTGGCGCACGAGTTCGGTACACAGTGCCGGCCACGTCCTGCCCTGCACGGACGCATGGGCGGCGGCGGCGAAGGCACGGCGTTTGGCGTCATCGCCCACCAGGTCCAGGACGTGGGCGCGCATGGCGGACAGGTCACCGGGTTCGTACAGCCAGCCTGTGCGTGAATTCTCCACCAGGTCCAGCGGGCCGCCGCGGCCAGTGGCCACCACCGGCACGCCCGATGCCATGGCTTCCTGGATGGTCTGGCAGAACGTTTCGAATTCGCCTGGATGGACGAACAGGTCGAAGGACGCAACGGCGCGTGCCAGTTCTTCGCCGCCCAAGAAGCCGGCGAAAAACGCATTGGGCAGGGCGTCCTCCAGGGCTGCCCGCTGTGGCCCGTCGCCCACCACCACAAGCTTCGCGTTCGGCACGCCGGCCAGGGCCGCGAGGTCCTCAACCTGCTTTTCCGCTGCCAGCCTGCCCACATAGCCGATGATCCGCTCCCCGCCGGGAGCCACCAAAGCCCGCCACCCGTCGTCGCGCTTGCCTGGGGAAAAGCGGGCGGTGTCCACGCCCCGCCGCCACATGTGCACCCGCGGGATGCCGCGCCCGCGCAACTGGTTCAGCGCGAACGTTGAGGGCACCAGGGTGCGCGTGGCCAGCAGGTGGATGTTTTCCACCCGGTTCCAGGCCCAGTTCTCCAGGAACGGCACACCGTACCGTGCGGCGTAGCTGGGAACTTCGGTCTGGTAGACCGCAACTGTGGGAATGCCCAGCTGGTGGGCCGCCTGGACCGCCCGCCAGCCGAGGACGAACGGCGAGGCAAGGTGCACGACGTCCGGTGCGTAATCGGCAAGGATTCGCTTGACCCGGTACACACCGCCCATCGCCACCCGGACATTCGTGTACCCCGCCAGCGGGACCGCCGGCAGCCGGTGGATGTCCGCGCCCTTGACCTGGTCCGGCGCCTCCCCGTCCTGGCTGGACGGTGCAATGACCAGGACATCGTCGCCCCGTTCCTGCAAATGGTCCAGAACCCGCAGGATGGAATGCGTGACGCCGTTCATCAGTGGCAGGAATGATTCAGCAACAATTGCGATCCTCACTCCTCCACGGTGGGTGCCGGCGCTGACGGCGCGGGGGAGAACGCGTAACCCGGAGGGAAAGGTTGGGTGAACAGGAATCCGCCCAAAATAATTAGTAAGTAGGCTTGGCATCTTATGCTAAGCATGCTTACGGTAGAGGGGCAGTCAGCGAAGCCTCAAGCAGCCGGGGCGGAGGCCGGACACCGGGTGACACCCGAGCCGGAGTTTCCACTGCTGGCAAACCCAGCGCAAAGTCACATCCAAGGAGACGACATGCTCAACCGGGAAAACATCGAAGACCTGCTCAACAGGAACGGCAACGTCATCGGGTCCGACGGCGAGACGATCGGTCCGATGGGCCAGCTGTACGCGGACGACGACACGGGTGAACCCACATGGGTCACCGTCAAGACGGGCCTGTTCGGCACCTCCCAGTCCTTCGTCCCTGTCGAGGGCGCCCACAGCCAAGGCAATGACCTGGTGGTTCCATATACCAAGGAACACGTCAAGGACGCACCCCGGGTGGACGTTGACGGCCACCTCACTCCCGAAGAAGAGGACCGGTTGTACACCCACTACGACCGTGTAGTCCGCACCTATTCAGACACCCAAAACGATGTTGACCTGCAGGGCGATGCGGACCTCAATGCGGGCACCCCCACCGCCGGCATCGGCCGTGACAGCGACCTCACCGACAGCGGCACGGACCGCGGCACCGTTGGCGACGACACCTCCGTTGGCGCCCGGTTACGCAAGTACGTCACGGGAAATGAGGAAGCGCGCAAGGCAAACGTCGAAAGCAATGGCGCGGACGGCGGCCGCGGCGTCTGATCCTGCAGGAGATGAAAAGCCGATGGCCGGCGCGGCGGGGCCGGCGGCAACCAAGCCGCCCACAGCAAGCGACGCCGGGAGCCTACTTGGGGGCTCCCGGCGTCGTTGTGCCTGCAGGCTTTGTAAAAAATGCTGGTGCAGCCGCGCCGTGAGCGGTGACTGCACCAGCCAGTAGGACGAATATCTTCAGAACTTATTGTTCATCTTTCATTCGCGGCTCCTGTTTTCCCGGCTTACGGTTTCCGGGCTCTCGCCGGCCCCGCCGTTCGATACGAGGCCAGCCGGAATCCTGATGCACCATCCCGGTGCCGGTACTTAGAGTAAGTCCCATTTTACGGCCGTCCAGTGGAAAAAGCGCCGGCAACGAACCCGTGAAAGTACGTCCAATACCGGCGCCGAGCCTGTCGCTTCCGGGCGGGGCGGACGGGCCGTGACACCATGGAACACGATGAAACTGCGCGCTGACCAGACCGGAGACCGTGGCCTTCCCATGCCCCTGTGGATGCAGGGCGCCCTCGAAACCGCGCAGGCTGCGTTCATTTCCGCGCTCGTGGTGATGGCGCCGATCGTCGCGGTTTGGGCGACCGCCGGCTTCCAGAACGGCCAGTTTGACGCCCTTGCGCGCCTGGCCGGCCAGTCCTGGCTGCTGGTGCACGGCGTGCCGCTGGCGCTGACTGCCGCAGGTTCCGGTGCAGCAGCCCGGGGGGAGGCCGGCGCCCTTACCCTCGTCCCGCTTGGCCTGACGTTGATTCCGTTCCTCCTGGCCTGGCGCGCCGGCCGGCGGCTCGCCCGCGCCTCCTACACGGACCAGCTGTGGCAGGCGCTGCTGGGATCCTGGGCCGTCTACTCGGCCTTCGGGGCGGCCACCGGGTTCGTCTGCCGGACACCGGACGTCGGCATCAACCTCGGCTACGCCATGCTGGTGCCGCTGGTTCCCTACGCCCTTGGCATGGTGATCGGGGCCCGGCGTGAGGCTGGTTCGTGGAGCCGGCTCATCGGCGTCGACGCCGTGGACTGGATCTCCCGCACCAGCCAGCACTCGCGCTGGGCGGGCTCGTACCTTGCCTCTGCAGCCAAGGCCGGTTTCGTGGCGGTTGTGTCCACCCTGGCGCTTGCCGCGCTGCTGCTCGCCGTGGACCTGTTCATCCACTGGAACCTGGTGGTCGCCGTCTACGAAGCGCTCGACGCCGGCGCCACAGGAGGTGCGGCCCTCACCGTCGCCCAGCTCGGCTACCTCCCCAACCTGGTGGTCTTTGCCCTCGCCTGGGTGTCCGGCCCCGGCTTTGCGATGGGCGTGGGATCGCAGGCGGGTCCGCTGGGCACCGCGGTGGGGCCCCTGCCCTCTATTCCTGTGCTGGCCGCCATTCCCGGCGGTCCGCTCGACTACGCGTTCGTGGCCCTGATCGTCCCGGTGCTGGCAGGCGTACTGGCGGGCTGGTGGTTCCTGCGCGAGGGTGAGAACCACTTTGACGAGTGGCTCTCCATCAAGATCCGCGCCCGCTGGTTTACGGCTGCGGTGTCCACCTTGGTACTCGGTGTGCTGGTAGGGGTTGCCGCAGGACTGTTGGCCATGGCACTGGCGTGGCTCACCCGGGGTTCGGCCGGGATCGGGAGGCTGACGGAGATCGGCCCCGACCCGCTGTGGACGGGAGTCTGGCTTGCCGCGGAGGTGTGTGCCGGCGTCGTGATCGGTTACGCTGCCGGACCCTGGCTGGAACGTGAGCGGGCCGCCACGGAGGACGCCCCGGAACTCGTCCACTAGGCGCCGGGACCTGCCGGCGCTAGGGAATCCGGGCCGGCAGCGAGTCCTCGAGCTGCACCCGGCAGACCGACCTCGCCTGGTCCGTCAACGCCCGGGCCAGGCAGGCCTGGTAATCGCGTACTGGCTCGAAGAACAGTGCGGTCACGAGGATGAGCAGCATCAGGATCGCGGTGACCACCAGCCCGGCAATGGTGCCGATGAGGACAAGCTTTGACTCCCGCAGCCGTGCCGCGCGGACCAGCAGTACCACTCCGAGGACAAGGCTGGCTGCGGTGAGGAACGCCGTCAGCCAGAGGTAGTTGACGTCGAGCTGGTAGACAAAGAACCCTCCCAAGACGGATACGACGAACATCCGGAACAGCGAGTGGGTCCTGGCCAGGGAGGCCTTTGCCGCCTCGCTGAGCGGAGGTTTTGTCCGCTGCTGCTGAGCCGGTTCCGGGGTGCCATTCATGTTTTCCAGCCTACGCGAGCGTGCCCATAAGCTAGACCAATGCGCATCGTAGTCCTCGTTTCCGGAACCGGGTCCAACCTCCAGGCAGTCATCGACGCGGTCAAGGCGGGGAATCTCGACGTCGAAATAGCGGCTGTGGGTGCCGACCGGCCGGGAACCTACGGCGTGGAGCGCTCCGCAGCCGTGGGGATCCCTACTTTCGTGGTGGACTTCAAGGCGTACCAGGACCGCGCGGAGTGGAACGCCGCCTTGACGGAAGCTGTTGCCGCGTTCGAGCCTGATGTTGTGGTGTCCTCCGGGTTCATGCGGATTGTCAGCCCCGAGTTCATCGACGCTTTTGCTGGCAAGTACCTGAACACCCACCCGGCACTGCTGCCGGCCTTCCCCGGAGCCCACGGGGTGCGGGATGCGATGGCCTACGGCGTGAAAATTACCGGCTGCACCGTTCACTGGGCGGACGCCGGGGTGGACACCGGTCCCATCATTGCCCAGGAGGCCGTGGCTATCGAGGACGGCGATACGGAGGAAACCCTGCACGAGCGCATCAAGGTGGTGGAACGCCGGCTCCTGGTGTCCACCCTGGCAGACCTCGCCGCCGCGTCACCGTCCCCCTGACCCAGCCTCCTGCCGCTACTCCCAACCTCCCACTGTCCCTCCCCACCCAACTAGGCAGCGCCAAGTGTCGTTTTGAGGACCCAAAACGACACTTCGTGCTACCTAGTTGGGCCGGCTGGCGTACGTCTGTGGATAACCCCAAGCACCGGCCCTTCCGGCTGTCACGATGGGCCTATGAAGGTTCCACGCCCGCTACCCGAGCCCTTCGCTTCGCTTCCTTTCACCTTGCAGGAAGCGGCCGACGCCGGCATCAGCCAGCGCAGGCTCCGTCACCAGGGCCTCGGGCGCCCAAGCAGAGGTCTCCGGGTTCCAACGCCCACCGATGAGTCTGCTCTAGGGCAGCAGATCCGCCCCTACACCCAGGTGACGGAGTTCGCCGCGGCTTCCCACGCCTCGGCCTTCCTGCTGTGGCAGTTTCCCGGGTTCCTTCCAGGCAGCGATCTGCCCCTGCTCCACATCTCACGTCCCGATGCTGTCGCCATCATGCGCCGGCCGGGAGTCAAAGGACACCGGGGACAGTTCTTTGCGGACGAGATCACCACCCTGCACGGCCTCCTCATTACTACCAGGGTCAGGACCTGGCTCGACTGCGCGCGGCTCATGAGCATCGACGAGATTACGGTGGTAGCTGACCACCTCCTGCGCATCCCGCGGCCGGAACTGGAAGACAGGTCCGAGCCTTTCGCAACAATGGACGTTCTTGAAGACATGCTGGACCGGCATAAGGGCACGCCAGGTATCCGGAAGGCGCGGCTGGCTTTGGAGCAAGCACGGGTCGGGGCGGACTCCGCACCGGAAACAAGGCTGAGGCTGGCACTGGCATACGCTGGCCTGCCAGAACCGGAGCTGAACGCGCCCACTGTCTTGGGACCCGGCGTCGTGCGCCAACCTGACCTCAGCTATCCGGAACAGAAGGTTGCCGTGGAGTATGACGGCGAGGTGCACTCGGACCCCGCCCGCATCATCCGGGACATCACCCGCGAGGAAGACTATGCGCGGGCTGGTTGGCTTATGGTCCGTATCTCGAAGCTGCATATGGAAGACGAGGCCAAGGGCGGCGTGCGTAAAGTCAGACGGGCGCTCCGATCGCGGGGTTGGGCCGCGGGCTGGAAGGAAAAGTAGGTAGCACCAACTGCCGTTTTGGGGGTTCAAAACGGCAGTTGACGCTACCTAGTTGGGAGGGGAAGGGGTTACTCGAGGCGCCGCTGCCTGGTTTCCGGTGAGAAGAAGGCCATCCAAAGCACCGATACGAGCACCAGGCCGCCGGCCAGCGCGAAGGACGTGGCCAGGCCCAGTTCGGGCCAGAAGTAGCTGGCGAAGATCAGCGGGCCGAAGCCGGCGCCGATCCGCGAAAACGTGGACGCCCAACCGAAGCCGGTGCCGCGAAGTTCGGTGGGATACAGCTCGGACACATAGGCGTAAAGCACAGGGATTGCCACCTGCACCACGAACCCGAATACCAGCAGCCAGAACACTGCCGCGCTGGGGATGTCCACCACAAACGCCACGATCACCAGGGTCAGCGCGGACAGCGGACCCGTGATCGCCAAAATCCATTTGCGGCCCACCCGCTCCACCAGCAGGGCGGCAACGATCACGCCCAGCAGTCCGACGGCGGCCATGGACGCGGTGGTCACAAACGCCTTGTACTCGGCGAACCCGGCCCCGATCAGGATCCGCGGCATCCAGGTCAGCGACAGGTAGTAGACCAGCAGGATGCTGAAGAACAGGGCCCAGGCCGCTGCGGTGATCTTCCAGTTGAACTGCCAGACGGAGCGGAGCTGGGTCCACGCGCTGCCTGCCGAGAGCCGCGGCACGTCCCTGGCATCGGGCAGGCTGTATACCCGGGCTTCCGCCCCGGTGGCCTCAACAAGGCCGTCGATGACCCTGGCTGCTTCCTCCCGCCGACCCTTCCGGATGAGGAACAGCGGGGACTCCGGAACGCTGCGGCGCACCCAGAACACCAGCAGCGCAGGCAGGACCATCACCAGCATGGTTAGCCGCCAGTCACCGTACAGTGCCACCAGGCCGGCGGAGACGAAGCCGGCCAGCGCTGCGCCGATGGGCCACCAGCCGTCCATGGCAGTGAGAACCTTGCCGCGCTGCTTCCGTGGCGTGAACTCACCCACCAGCGCGTAATCCACCGGGATACACCCGCCCAGGCCAAAGCCGGCCATGAAGCGGAAGACGCAGAACCAGACGAAGTCGGGGGAGAAGGCACCGAAAACGGTGAACAGCGAGAAGATCAGCAACGTCGCCGTGAAGGCCTTCTTGCGGCCGATGGTATCCGCGATGGTGCCCCACACGAAGGCCCCCAGGGCCATGCCGATGAGGTTGGACGTGCCCACCCATGCCACCTCGCCCGGGGTGAGTGCCCAGTGTGTTGAGAGCAGCGGAATGAGGATCCCGTTCAGCGTCACATCCCAGGCATCGAACATAAAGCCCAGCCCGCCGATCAGGAAGATCCTGCCCTGGACCTTCCATCTCCATGGCAGTTCCTGGACCACCTGCTCCCCGCTTGGCACAGTGGTGTAAGTATTCATCGCAGCCTCCTGCGGAAAACTCTAGTCGCGCGCATCCGCCTTCACACTCAGGAGGACTCACGGGGCAACCTGCGCTTCGCGATAAACTGGCCGTATCCCCACCAACCGCGGCGCTGTTCCGCGAGATAAGACGGAGACATTTGTGAGCTTCACGCAGCATGAGCGCGTATCCATTGACCGTGTTCCCATCCGCCGGGCGCTGATCTCGGTCTACGACAAGACCGGTCTGGAGGAGCTCGCAAAGGGCCTGCATGCAGCGGGGGTGAAGCTTGTCTCCACCGGGTCCACGGCGAAGAAGATCGCCGCCGCGGGAATTCCGGTGCAGGAGGTCGAGGAAGTCACCGGTTCTCCGGAAATGCTGGACGGCCGGGTCAAGACCCTGCACCCGCGCGTGCACGGCGGCATCCTCGCCGACCGTCGCGTGGCAGCGCACATGGAAACCCTGACTGCCATGGAGATCGAGCCCTTCGACCTGGTGGTGGTAAACCTCTACCCGTTCGTTGAAACGGTGAAGTCCGGCGCCGCCCAGGACGACGTGGTGGAGCAGATCGACATCGGAGGCCCCGCCATGGTGCGCTCGGCCGCAAAGAACCACGCCGCCGTCGCCATCGTGGTCGATCCCTCCTTCTATGGCCAGGTGGTCACCGCAGCCGCTGAAGGCGGCTTCGACCTCAAGACCCGGCGCCGGCTCGCCGCCAAGGCGTTCGCCCACACCGCCTCCTATGACAATGCCGTGGCCACCTGGACCGCGAGCCAGTTCCTGGACGAGGACGGCGACGGCGTCATCGACTGGCCCGCCTACGCCGGCCTGTCCCTGGAACGTTCCGAGGTCCTGCGTTACGGCGAGAACCCGCACCAGCAGGCGGCCCTGTACGTGGACAAGGCCGCGCCCGTCGGCATCGCCCAAGCCGACCAGCTGCACGGCAAGGCCATGAGCTACAACAACTTCGTGGACGCCGATGCCGCGCTCCGGGCCGCCTTTGACTTCAGCGAACCCGCCGTGGCCATCATCAAGCACGCCAACCCCTGTGGAGTGGCTGTAGGTTCCGCAGACGCCATCGACCCCATCGCCGAGGCGCACGCCAAGGCCCATGCCTGCGACCCCGTCTCCGCGTTCGGCGGCGTGATCGCCGCCAACCGTCCGGTCACCGCCGGCATGGCGAACACCGTCAAGGACATCTTCACGGAGGTTGTCATCGCCCCGGGCTTTGAGCCGGAGGCCGTGGAAATCCTTTCCAAGAAGAAGAACATCCGCCTGCTCGCCCTACCTGAGGGCTACGGCCGGTACCCGACCGAAATCCGCCAGGTCTCCGGCGGCGTGCTGGTGCAGGTCACCGACAAGGTGGATGCAGACGGCGACAATCCCGCCAACTGGACTCTCGCCGCCGGCGAAGCCGCGGATGAGAAGACCCTCGCCGACCTAGCCTTCGCCTGGACTGCCTGCCGGGCAGCGAAGTCGAACGCCATCCTGCTGGCCGCTGACGGCGCCGCCGTCGGCATCGGCATGGGCCAGGTCAACCGCCTGGACTCCTGCCGCCTCGCCGTGGAGCGGGCCAACACCCTGGGCATCAAGGTGGAGTCCGACGTCGACGGTGCCGGCGGTGCGTCCAATGCGGACGCGAGCGGCGCACCCCAGCGCGCCCGAGGCGCCGTTGCTGCTTCCGACGCCTTCTTCCCCTTCGCCGACGGCCTGCAGATCCTGATCGACGCCGGCGTGCGCGCCGTGGTGCAGCCCGGCGGATCAGTGCGGGACGAGGAAGTCATTGCGGCAGCGAACGCGGCCGGAATCACCATGTACTTCACCGGCGCCCGCCACTTCTTCCACTGACGGCTGCTCTAACAACGACGGCGCCTGTCCCCGCGAAGGGGGGGCAGGCGCCGTCGTTGTTAGTGGGGCAGATGTTCAGGAAGCGGTTCCGTCCGGGCCGCCGCCCGGTTCGCCAGCGTCCGCGCCCCTCTGATCGGGACGCGAACCTTCCGCCGGAAGCCGAAGCTCCCGCGGCTTGGCTTCCGCCATCCGCTGCCTGGTCCAGTACTCGAGGATCTCCTCGCGGGTCTGGTGTACTTCGCTGTGGGTCACCGGATCCTGGCCGGAGGAATCGCTGCTAGGAGACTGCTGCACTGTTGTAGGTCGCCTGGATGACGGCGCCCCAGTAGGGGCCGTACATGACGTTCGAACCGCTGTAGCCGTAGCTGTTGACGGTGTTCTGCGTGCCGGAGGAGCTGGTCCCGATGAACCATGGGCCGCCCGAGGACCCGCCTGTCATGTCGCATGGGATGCCCTGGGTGCCGAACTGCGGATTGGTGGTGTCCGGGGTTGCCGTTCCGGTGCAGCTCTTCAAGGTCTGGCCGTCGAAGGGTGATGCTGCCGGGTAGCCGAAGGACTTGTAGGTGAGGCCGCGCGCCTGGTTGAAGGCCACTCCCGATCCTCCCACCACGTCCGTCAAAGTTTGGTTGTTCAGCTTGTCCATTACTGCGAACCCGGTGTCATAGGCCATGTCGCCGGCCGCGCTCCACTCGGCGGGGGCGTGGTAGGACCGCGCCGTCCACTTGCCGTAGGGGGCCGCACCGTTGTTGTAGGCCGGAACAAAGACGAAGTTGGTGGCGTACGCGCCGGGGCCCTCGTTCAGGCAGTGGCCGGCGGTGGAGACGGTGCTCTCATTGACCGAGGCAACAGCGTTGGCGGAACAAACATAGTTGGCTCCGCCGAGGGTGAAGAACACCTTGCCGATGTGCTTGACCGGAGTCTCGCTGACCGCGATGGTCTTTCTCCCCCCGCTGGACTTAACCTCGCTGCTCTTGCCTTTTTCAACCACCTTCGAGCGGTTGCCCCGCTCCAAGGCCCTGCTTGCCAGGACGTCGCCCGGGATGGCGGCGCGCATCTTGTCCGCCGTCCAGTACTCGGCCGCACCGGCGCCCTCGACGGTGATGCTGACGACTGAGCGATTCTTTTCGTCATCGGAACCGGCCGGCTTGGCGGTGGCTGCGCCGGCGGATGTAAGTGCCAGCACGGCAGCCGATGAAAGGCTCAGGAGGCCCGTGGCGAGTGACCTGGTGCGTGTCATTGTTGTCCTGTCTGAACGCGGAAGCGGCCCCTGGGAGGGGCCGGAAAGTGACCTAGCGAATTTATCGTCACATGACAAGTTTGTAAATAGTAGTGACGCCTCATGTAGCGCTTTTGGCCGCCTCGACGGCGGGACAAGGACAGGAAAGTACGACGGCGGTCGGGCACCCGGGTGCGCGGCGCCGTCGTCCGTTCTCCATCGCTGTAATCTGCCCATCGGCGCGGTAATCCTGAGGGACCGGTACGGTTCAAAGCCGCGTCCTCGGGTAAGTTGTTCATGGTGAAATAGACCGAATTTTCACAACCAAGCCGACCCACAGGGAGACGCCCGCGCATGTCCAAGATTATCTACACCCACACCGACGAAGCGCCGATGCTGGCTACCTATTCGTTCCTGCCCATCGTCGAGGCGTTCGCTTCGACTGCAGGTGTGGAGGTGGAGACCCGCGACATTTCGCTCGCCGGCCGCATCATTGCCCAGTTCGGTGACTACCTCACCCCGGAGCAGCAGATCGGCGACGCCCTTGCTGAACTGGGTGAACTGGCAAAGACGCCTGAAGCCAACATCATCAAGCTGCCCAACATCAGCGCTTCCATCCCGCAGCTGAAGGCCGCCATTGCAGAGCTGCAGGGCCAGGGCTACGCGCTGCCGGACTACCCGGACAACCCCTCCTCGGACGAGGAGACCGCCATCCGTTCCCGCTACGACAAGATCAAGGGCTCCGCCGTGAACCCGGTCCTGCGTGAAGGCAACTCGGACCGCCGCGCCCCGCTGTCCGTTAAGAATTACGCGCGCCAGAACCCCCACTCGATGGGCGCCTGGACCGCGGATTCCAAGACCAACGTGGCCACCATGGGCAAGGACGACTTCCGCTCCAACGAGAAGTCCGTGGTCATCGAATCCGAGGGCACCATCACCATCCAGCTGGTCCGCGAGGACGGCTCCGTGAAGGTCCTGAAGCAGGCCTTCCCGGTGCAGGCCGGCGAGGTCATCGACGGCACTGTAATGCGCGCCGCAGCGCTGGATGAATTCCTGAAAGCACAAGTTGCCCGCGCCAAGGAAGAGGGCGTGCTGTTCTCCGCCCACCTCAAGGCAACCATGATGAAGGTCTCGGACCCCATCATCTTCGGCCACGTGGTCAAGGCCTACTTCGCCGAACTCTTCGACACCTACGGCAAGCAGCTCGCCGCCGCCGGCATCAGCCCCAACAACGGTCTTGCCGCCATCCTGAGCAGCCTGGAGGACCTTCCGGAGGACGTCCGTGAAGGCGTCCAGTCCCTGATCAAGAAGGGCCTCGAAGAGGGTCCCGCGCTGGCCATGGTGGACTCGGACAAGGGCATCACCACCCTGAACGTCCCCAGCGACGTCATAGTGGACGCCTCCATGCCCGCCATGATCCGCAGCTCGGGCCACATGTGGGGCCCGGACGGCAAGGAAGCCGACACCCTGGCAGTCCTGCCGGACAGCTCCTACGCCGGCATCTACCAGGTGGTCATTGATGACTGCCGCGCCAACGGCGCCTACGACCCCACCACCATGGGCACCGTGCCGAACGTGGGCCTGATGGCGCAGGCGGCCGAAGAGTACGGCAGCCACGACAAGACCTTCGAAATCCAGGAACCGGGCACCGTCCAGATCGTCGACGGCTCGGGCAACGTCCTGATTGAGCACCAGGTCTTCGTGGGCGACATCTGGCGCGCCTGCCAGACCAAGGACGCTCCCATCCGCGACTGGGTCAAGCTGGCGGTCACCCGCTCCCGTGCGTCCCAGACTCCGGCGGTGTTCTGGCTGGACGAGGACCGCGCGCATGACGCCAACCTCATCGCCAAGGTCAACGAGTACCTCAAGGAACACGACACCGAGGGCCTGGACATCCAGATCATGTCCCCGGTGAAGGCGATCGCGCACACGCTGCAGCGGATCCGCAAGGGCGAGGACACTATCTCGGTCTCCGGCAACGTCCTCCGCGACTACCTGACGGACCTGTTCCCGATCCTGGAACTGGGCACCAGTGCCAAGATGCTCTCTGTTGTTCCGTTGATGAACGGCGGCGGCCTCTTCGAAACCGGCGCCGGCGGTTCCGCCCCGAAGCACGTCCAGCAGCTGCTTAAGGAAAACCACCTGCGCTGGGACAGCCTGGGCGAGTTCCTGGCCCTGGCCGTCAGCTTTGAGCACCTGGCCACCACCGCCGGCAACGCCCGGGCGCAGGTCTTGGCTGACACGCTGGACCGCGCCACCGGCACTTTCCTGCTGGAGAACAAGTCCCCGAGCCGCCGCGCCGGCGAGCTGGACAACCGCGGCAGCCACTACTACCTTGCCCGCTTCTGGGCTGAGGAACTGGCCAAGCAGACGGACGACGCCGACCTGGCCGCCGCATTCAGCCCGGTCGCCGAAGAGCTGTCCTCCAAGGAGCAGGCCATCGTGGGCGAGCTGGCAGAGGTCCAGGGCTCCCCGGTGGACATCGGAGGCTACTACAACCCGGACGACGCGAAGGCTTCTGCTGTCATGCGCCCGTCCGCCACGCTGAACAAGGTCATCGCCAGCCTGGGCTAGGCTGCGCGGCCGCCCTTGGCGGCTGAAGAAAAGAGGCGGCGCTCCGGGATCGTTCCGGGGCGCCGCCTTCTTTGTCTGCGGATGTCCTGTGCGGGCTTGTGTTTTTTCCGGCACTTGGCAGGGGAAGTTCCGTAAGGAGGGGCCGCCGTCGCAGGTTGCCTCTCCTGGACGTCAGTCCTTGCCCTTGCCTTTGTCCTCGTCCTTCTTGTCTTCCTCTTTGTCCTGCTCCGGGACGGGGACCGGGACCGTGGCAGGCTGGGGAGCAAGGGGTGCCGGGGTTTCCGGTGCGGGCGACGGAGACGGGGCTGCTTCGGCCGGCGCCTCTTCCGCAGCGGCCTTTTCCTCGGCAGCCTGCGCCGCTGCTGTCTCAGCCGCGGCGATCACATCCTCAAGGTCGGCCCGGACCGCGGTGGCAATGGTGGTGATGTTCCGGCGGCGTTCCTCGGAAATGTCACCTCTGCCCTGCGCGGCCTCCAACTCAGCCTCGAGCCCTTCGAGGGCCTGCAGCGCAGCCGTGGGATTATTCTGCGACGACGCCTGTGTCACCTCAAGTACACGGGCCTGGAGTTGCCGCGCAGCATCACGCTGCAGGCCCGTTTCCTGATCGCCGCAGCCGGCCAGCAGACCCGCGGCCAGCGAGCCGGCCAGGCAGGCAGTCAACAGGCGTTTACCTCGTGCAAGCCGCAGCCTCACGGTTCAACGCTCTTCTGGAGCTCCTCCAAATGGTCTCCCAGCACCCCGGTCACCTCTGGATAGGGCACGACGTCGGCGGGAGACTGCGCGGACAGCGTCATCATGACGGCGGCTACCGCCGCCGCGACCACCACGAGGCTAAGAACCACGGCCAGCCAGAAGCGTTTGGTCCGGGCTTGCGGATGCAGTGACTGCGCCGGGGCAGAATTTAGAGGCTGGTTCTGGTTCTCCTGGGCAGCGGCCTCCCGGATCTCATCCACTGATTCTTCGGCAGTGATGGACGGGGGATGGAACGGCATCGCGGGCAGCACGCGCGTAGTCTCGGGCGCCAACTTCCCGGGCGTGGAGGCCGGTGAGACAAGGGCCTGGCGCAGTGCCACCTCGATATCGGCGGCAGCCGGCCTTTCCAGGGGCTCGATGGAGGTCATGGAGCGAATGAGGTCGGCCCACTCCTGCGGGACGTCATCAGGGATCTCGGGGGCGCGGTGCAGACGCGCAACTGCCGATTCCACTGCGCTGCCCGGATACTCGACTGTTCCCTTGATGCACTCAAGCAGCACGAGGCCCAGCGAGTAAATGTCGGTTGCGGGCGAGAGCGGCTGGCCCATCGCCTGCTCCGGGCTGAGGTAGGCAGCGGTGCCCACCATGGTTCCAGTGGCCGTCAGCCTGGTCGAGTCGACGATCCTGGCGATGCCAAAATCGGTCAGCTTAGGGCGGAGCGGTTCGCCGGGCCGGATCTGGACCAGCAGGATGTTAGCCGGCTTGATGTCCCGGTGGATGATGCCCAGCCCGTGGACATACGCAAGAGCGTCGGCGATCCCGGCGCCAATGACTGCCAGTTCCTCCAGGGGAACCGTGCTGTGCCGGATCCGTGTCCGCAGGTCTTGGCCCTCCACCAGTTCCATGGTGAGGAACGGCCGGGGTTCCTCCGGTATGCGGTTATCAATGCCGGCGTCGAAGAGCGTGACCAGCCCGGGATGATTCAAGGTGGCCAGCAACTGGATCTCTGCTTCCTGGCGCTTCAGTTCCTCGGCGTCAGGGGCCTGGGGAGCGAAGAGCTTGAGTGCAACATCGCGGCCCAGGTTTTCGTCCCGGGCGCTATAAACCGAGGACATGCCGCCACGGCCAATAACCTCACCCAGCCGATAACGTCCGCCGACAACTTCATTCGTGATGGAGCTAGGCGATTCCGCCACCATGACCGTTCCTCCCGGTGCGCCGCGGCACTCTCGTACACCAAATTATACGGGCGGTGCCGTGGAACTCGCGATTGGCCTCGGCAGCTCCGGTCAGGCACACCGACGGTCCGGCGGCGAACTTCGGGAATTTCGCCGCCGGACTGCCGGCCACAAGGACATATGTGTGCTGAAGACATGTTTGCGTTTGCTTTGTGTGTTTTCCGGGTCGTTCCTCCCTTCCCTCAGCCTGCTGGTTGCAGCCGCTTCAGGCGCAGAGTGCAGGCGTTGTCTGAAGCTTGAAGTTGGCTAGGACACCCGGCGCTTGCGGAGCATCAGGAGTCCGGCCGCCAGAAGCAGCAGGGCGAGCGGGACGAAGGAAGCATCCATGCCCGTGTTTGCGAGGGCGGTGCGGCCCTGGCCTGATGTGCTGCGCGGGGTGGTGTCAGCGGCGATGGTGCCGCCAACTGCAGTGGAACCTGCGGCGGCTACCGAGATGTTGCTGGTTCCGGTTGTGCTGTTGTTCCCGCCGGCGGTGTTGCCGTTGCCGGAATTCGTACCGGAGGTGCCGTTGTCCGTGCCCGAGCCATTGCCGGTGACCGTGCCCGAGCCATTGCCGGTGCCGGGGTTGTTGGTGCCGGTGCCAGGGTTGTCGGTGCCGGGATCAACGGTGCCGACGCCGCCGGTGTTACCGTCATCCGGGTCGGTGCCAGGGGTTTCGGTGCCGGGGTTCTCGGTGCCCGGGGTGCCGGTGCCGTCGCCGATCAGGCCGAGGCCGAGCGCAACGTCAAGGCCTGCTCCCAAATCCAGTCCTCCGCTGCCGCCGGTGGTGCCGTCTGTGCCGAGGGCACCGCCCAGACCGAGGTTAAGCGCTGCATCAACGGCTGCGTCCAGGCCGCCGGTGGTGCCGAGGTTGATGTCGACGATAGCGTCTACGACGGTGCCGAGTCCGCCCATGGTGCCGTCTGTGCCGAGGGCACCGCCCAGACCAAGGGTAAGTGCTGCATCAACGGCTGCGTTCAGGCCGCCGGTGGTGCTGTCTGTGCCGAGGACATCGCCGAGACCCAGGTTGAGTGCTGCATCAACGGCTGCGTCCAGGCCGCCGGTGGTGCCGTCTGTGCCGCTGCCGCCGAGGTTGATGTCGACGATTGCGTCTACGACGGTGTCGAGGCCGTCTTGGGTGCCTTCAGTGCCGTTTGTTCCCAAGCCGCCCAAGTTGACGTCGAGCGCAGCATCTACAGCGGCGCCCAGTCCACCGGTCGTGCCGTTGTCGGTTCCGGTGGCGGAACCGAGGCCGAGGGCTGCGTCGGCTGCGACGTCTGCGTCAGCGGTGGTTCCGTCTGTGCCGCCGAGGCCGAGGTTGATGTCAGCTACTGCAGCGACGTCCGCGGTGGTGCCGTTGTCGGTTCCGGTGGCGGAACCGAGGCCGAGGGCTGCGTCGGCTGCGACGTCTGCGTCAGCGGTGGTTCCGTCTGTGCCGCCGAGGCCGAGGTTGATGTCAGCTACTGCAGCGACGTCCGCGGTGGTGCCGTTCCCGGTTGCGGTGGTAGTCCCGAGCGCGACGTCCACTACGGCGGTGACGTCCGGTAAGTCGGACGGCGTTGGGTCACCCAGCAGGCCCAACGACGTCGTATCCGCGGACGCCCCCGCCGAGATCAATGCGGAAGCGGAAAGATCCGATTCGCTGGTCGTATCCGCAGCATTGGCTGCGGTGCAGCCGAGGGCCAGAAGCCCCCCGGCAAAGAGGGTGCCAAGCAGCCCTCTGCGAAGGTTGGAACTCATGGTGGTGTCTCCTGAACAAGTTGAGTTTTGGGCGCTGTTCCAGCTGCCCTTAGGGACGCGTGCTGCTCTAATAGGGCAGGGCGGACTCAACTAGTCAGGAGAAGAACCGGGGTCGAATGACACCGGTGCGGGGGCATGATCGGGTGCCTCACCGGCACTGACAAGGCCAGTGAGGGGGAAGGCAAAGTCGAAGAGGCTCACCAATGCTGCAGAACCGGAGCCGCCTCCAGTCAGGCCGCCACTGCCTGCGCCCGAACCGGGAACAGCCGGAGCATGCACAGGATAGGGTGACGGGTCCGCAGGCGTGTTGTCATCGGTCCTCATAGAAGAGGCGCTGACCGCTGCCGGCGGGAAGGCCGACGTCATCCCGAGGACGGCCGCTGCGGTAGTAGCCGAAGCAGATGCCTGCTCAAGTGAAGCTTCGATGGCGGACTCGCTGACGGGACCCTCACTCCCAACTTCCAGCGGATCACTTTCAAGCTTTGCAGGCGCGGGAGCTGGAAGGGTGGGAGGACCGTCCTCCGCTACAACTTCGGGCAGTTCCGGAACCGGTGCCGGCAACGGTGCAGTGCCGGTGAGGAGATCCGTCACGGGCTCGAGTACGGGCTCAAGCACCGGAACGGCTTCCGCGACCGGGGGGACGACAGTTTCCACAAGGGTTGCAGTTGTTCCGTCTGCGATGTGGGCCACAGGAGCCGACACTGAAGAAACAGTGCCAGCAGGAACCGCCTGGTTCACTAGCGGAACGGCAGTGATCAGGTCATCCACGGCGCCCGCAAGCGGGCCGACAACAGGTTGGACCAGGCCGGGAGCCGGCGGGGCGGCGGGAGTGGAAGCTGGCGGTGCAGGCACAACCGGGACCAGGTTCTCCGCCACCGATGTAACTGAACCGGTGACGCCCCCCAGCAGCGAAGATGTGTCCGGGAGAGTGTCCGCAGACGCGGCGGTCGAAGACAATGTCAGCCAGGTAAACGTTGCGGCGCCCGCCAAAAGGACAGGCCGCAGGGCACGCCACGGGGAACGAGCTTCACCCATGCGTACCACCCCCAGTACTGATGCATTCGTCAACGCCTATAGCGTAAAACGAGATGTTGCAGAAAGTCTAGGGATTCCTAAAACAATTCGACAAAAAGGAAAACAACGGCCTGATTCATAACAAGCGCTCTTTATTCCTGTAACGGCATTGCTTGGTGCAACCCTGGTATCACGGGAATTCAGTGTTTGTCGTTCGGATAGGTGACGCCAATCTGGGCGCGTACACCGTCAAAAAGCCGCATGGTGTTGAGTGAATCCTTCAACGGCATAACAGGGCTCTCGGTCAGTCCCTGCTGGATGCACCTGGTTACTTCGCGCAGTTCATAGGTGTAGCCCTTTCCGATGACATCGAACTCTTCCGTCCGTCGCTCATCCCGCCCCGTGGCCACGACGAGGTGGCGGGGATTGTTGATGGAACCGACACTCTGCAGGTAGCCCCGGTTGCCTGCAACTGTTGCAGTGCGCGGCCCATGGGACAGTAGCGACGAGGTGAGCTGAACCTGGGCGGCATGGCTGTACCCGAGCGTCAAGGCGTTCTGTGAGTCCACACCGTCTGCGTTCACAAAGCCCGTGGCGCTCACGCTCTGGGGGAAGCCCAAGGTCCCCAGCGCCCACAGCAGCGGGTAGACAGCGATGTCGAGCAGCGCTCCGCCGCCGTCCTGTCGCGCCCAAAGCCGGGATGTGGGGGAGTAGGGGGCGGGAAAGCCCAGGTCTGCGGTGACCCAATGGATGTCTCCAAGTTCACCCGAAGCGGCAATTTCGAACGCCCTCTGCATGCCGGGCAGGAAGCGGCTCCACACCGCTTCCATCAGGAAAAGGTTTCGGCTGCGCGCCACATCGATCAGGTCGGCGGCCTCGCGGGCGTTGATCGTGAAGGCCTTTTCGCAGAGGACATGCTTGCCGGCATTGAGGGCTGCGAGCACAATTTGGTGGTGCTGGGCGTGGGGCGTGGCCACGTAGACGACATCCACCCCGTCATCGGCGAGGAGCCGCTGGTAGCCGTGCACCCCGCCGTCGTCCCCGTAAGCTTTGCCAACCCCGTAGGTGGCGGCGAAGGCGTTTGCGGTCGCCTGCCCCCGGGAGCTGACGGCGTACAGTTCGGCGTCGGCCAGCAGCGCAAGGTCCTGCGCCACGGAACGGGCGATGCCGCCGGTGGCAATGATGCCCCACCTGAGGGTATCGCCGGTGGCGGAACGGGGATCCGTATTGGACTGGCTGGACAACCACGGCGTTGCGATGGGGGCACTCATGGGCCCATCCTGCCACAGGCGCGCGGGAGGGCTTGGGCAGGGCACGACGGCGGCACTCCCCGTCCCGCCGGCGGCACCAGCTACTTCATCGCCGCCGGCTAGGAGTCCCGGATTTGCGGAACCACGCCCTGCAGTTCACGCGAACCGGTGTCCTCGCCATGAAGCAGTAGCCGCAATGGCGCACAGAAAAGCCCGGCCCCCTGGAAAGGGGGCCGGGCCTGACCTGTATCAGCTGCGCTACTTGGTGATCGGGCCGAGGACCGGATCGTCGGTGTAGGCGGACTTCACATTCTCGGCGGTCACAATGACCGGCTCCAGCAGGTAGGCCGGAACGGTCTTGACGCCGTTGTTGTAGGAGTTGGGATCATTGATCTCCAGTTCCTTGCCCGCCTGGAGGTCCTTCACCATGGTGATGGCGTGCTCAACGAGCTTCCGGGTGTCCTTGTTAATGGTGGAGTACTGCTCGTTGGCCATGATCGACTTGACCGATTCAACCTCGGAGTCCTGACCGGTAACGATCGGAAGCTCCTTGCCGGCAGCCTTGACGGAGGTCAGGACTGCGCGGGCCAGGGTGTCGTTCGGGGACAGGACGCCGTGCAGGGTCTCGCTGGTGTAGCTGCCCGTAAGCAGGGTATCCATGCGCCGCTGGGCGTTCTCGGCCTTCCAGCCCTGGGTGACAGCCTGCTCGAAGTTAGTCTGGCCGGAAACGACCTTGAGGGTGCCGTCATCGATCTTCGGCTGCAGGACACTCATGGCACCGTCGAAAAAGACCTTGGCGTTGGCGTCGTCGGGGGAGCCGGCGAACAGTTCGATGTTGTAGGGACCGGAACCCTTCTTCTCCTGGAGGCCTTCCAGCAGTGCCTGGCCTTGCAGTTCACCTACTTTGAAGTTGTCGTAGGCCACGTAGTAGTCCACGTTCTCGGTGTTCAACAGCAGGCGGTCGTAGGCGATGACGGTGGCACCGGCATCCTTGGCCTGCTTGAGCTGGGTGCCGAGCTGGGTGCCGTCGATCGCGCCCACAATGATGACCTTGGCGCCCTTGGTGACCATTGCGCTGATCTGGTTCTGCTGCTCGGACACGCCGCCGTTGGCGAACTGCACGTCGGCTTTGAAGCCAGCGCCGTTAAGGCCGTCGTTGAACAGCTTTTCGGCCAGGACCCAGTTTTCACTGGTCTTCTGCGGAAGCGCGACGCCGATGGAGGCGTTCTGCTCAAAGCCGCCGCCTTCGGTGGCACCGCCCGTCGTGGTCTCGGAGCGTCCGCAGCCCGTCAGCGCCAGTGCTGCGACGGCAGCAACCGCTGCGGCCTTTCCTGCTTTACCAAACATTTTCATTGTTGGTTCTCTTTCTCTGTTGTGGTGTAACGGTGTCCAGGCTGCGAAGCTCAGGCTTCCCGAGCAATGGCTTCCTTGGTGGAGGTGGTTTCGTCGGGCTGGAGGGGGTTGCTGGGGCCGCCGCTGGCAGGGCGGTTGAAGTTCCTGGTCAGGAGGCCGATGATCGATTTTTTGCCCTGGCTCTTGTTGTAGACGTCGAACGCTACGGCGATCAGGAGGACAAGGCCCTTGATGATCTGGGTGAGGTCGGCGCCGACGCCCAGGAGCTGCAGGCCATTGTTGAGGACGGCCATGACCAGACCACCAACGATGGAACCGACCACGGTGCCCACACCGCCGGTAACGGCGGCCCCGCCGATGAAGACTGCGGCGATGGCATCAAGTTCCCAGCCCACGCCGTCAAACGGGCCGGATGCCGTGGAGCGCCCGACAAAGATCATGCCGGCCAGGCCGGCCAGGATGGACATGTTCATCATGACCAGGAAGTTGACCTTCTTGGACTGGACGCCGGAGAGTTCGGCTGCGTGCCGGTTGCCGCCGACTGCGTAAACGTGGCGGCCGAGGATGGTTCGGGAGGAGATAAAGCCATAGAGCAGGACCAGGACGGCCAGGATGAGACCGGGGATGGGGAATGACGTGCCGGGACGGCCGGTGGCGAACAGGTAGGTGGCGTAGAGGATTGCGCCGGCGATCAGGGCCAGCTTCAGGGCGGTGACCCACATTTCCGGGACCTCGGCCCCGAGGGCCTTGGCGCGGGCACGTGAGCGGAGCTCGCCCCAAACGACGAACGCGGCGGCGGCGAGGCCCAGCAGCAGGGTGAGGTTGTTGAACCCGGTGTTGGGTCCCACCTCCGGCAGGTAGCCGGCGCCGAGGTACTGGAAGTCGTTCGGGACCGGGATGGTGTTGGACTTGCCGACGAACTGGTTGAAGCCGCGGAACAGGAGCATGCCGGCCAGGGTCACGATGAAGGCCGGGATTCCGACGTAGGCCGTCCACCAGCCCTGCCATGCACCGATCAGCGCGCCGAGCAGCAGCCCCAGGAGCACTCCGGCGTACCAGGGAATGCCCCAGTCACGGATGGCGAGGGCGACGGTAACGCCCACGAACGCGGCCACGGAACCGACCGAAAGGTCGATGTGGCCGGCGATAATGACCAGCACCATGCCGATGGCGAGGATCAGGATGTAGGAGTTGCCGTTGAAGAGGTTGATGACGTTGCCGGGGGTGAGAGTCCGGCCTTCGGTGGCGATCTGGAAGAAGATGATCAGTGCCACGAGGGCGAAGATCATGCCGAATTGGCGGGTGTTGCCGCCAAACAGCTTCTTAAGGGCGTTCATGGTGTCAGTCCTTGTGTCCGGAAGGTTCTGGATGATCCAGAGGGTCAGGCGGCTTTGCGGGCCGAGGTCATCAGTTTCATCAGGCTTTCCTGGCTGGCCTCGTCTTTGTTCAGGACACCGGTGATGGCGCCTTCGAAGATTGTGTAGATACGGTCGGACAGGCCCAGGAGTTCGGGGAGTTCCGAGGAAATGACGATGACTCCCTTGCCCTGGTTGGCAAGTTGCTGGATGATGCCGTAGATCTCGTACTTGGCGCCAACGTCGATGCCGCGGGTGGGTTCGTCAAGGATGAGCAGGTCGGGATCGGTGAACATCCACTTTGCCAGGACCACCTTCTGCTGGTTGCCGCCGGAGAGTTTGGCAACGCCTTCCTCCACGGACGGGGTCTTGGTGCGCAGCGACTTGCGGTACTGCTCCGCCACGGTGAACTCCTGATTGGGGTCCACCACCGAGTTGCGGCTGATCTTGCGCAGGTTGGCGGCGACGGTGGTGGTTTTGATGTCGTCCAGCAGGTTCAGTCCGAGGGTTTTCCGGTCCTCCGTAACGTAAGCCAGTCCGGCGTCGATGGCCTGGCGGACATTTTTGAGGACAACCTCTTTGCCGTCCTTATATATGTGGCCGCTGATGAAGCGGCCGTAGGAGCGGCCGAAAATTGACCGGGCAAGTTCGGTGCGGCCGGCACCCATGAGTCCGGCGAATCCGACGATCTCGCCGCGGCGGACAAAGAAGCTGGAGTTCTTGCAGACCAGCCGGTCCTGGATATTGGGGTGGCCCACCGTCCAGTTTTTGACCTCGAAGAACACCTCGCCGATCTTCGGCGTGTGGTCCGGGAACCGCGACTCCAGGGTGCGGCCCACCATGCCTTTGATGATGCGGTCCTCGTCCACGCCGTCCGCTTTGACGTCCAGCGTTTCAATCGATTTGCCGTCACGGATGATGGTGATGGAATCGGCGATCTGCTCGATTTCGTTGAGCTTGTGGGAAATGATGATGGACGTGATTCCGCGGCCCTTGAGTCCCAGGATGAGGTCCAAAAGGTGCTGGGAATCAGACTCGTTCAGCGCAGCCGTCGGCTCGTCCAGGATGAGGATCTTAACCGACTTGTTCAGCGCCTTGGCGATTTCCACCAGCTGCTGCTTACCGACGCCGATTTCCTTGATGGGCGTATCCGGATCCTCCTTCAGACCAACCCGGGCGAGAAGCTCCGTGGAGCGGACGCGCGCTTCGGACCAGTCGATGACGCCCCGCTTGGTGGGTTCGTTGCCGAGGAAGATGTTCTCCATAATGGACAGTTCAGGGATCAGCGCCAGTTCCTGATGGATGATCACGATCCCTGCGTGCTCGCTGGCGCGAATGTCCTTGAACTGCTGGACCTGCCCCTGATAGATGATGTCACCGTCGTAGCTTCCGTGCGGGTAGACCCCCGACAGGACTTTCATCAGGGTGGACTTACCGGCGCCGTTCTCGCCGCAGATGGCATGGATTTCCCCCGCCTTTACGCGGAGGTTCACATCCGAAAGGGCTTTGACTCCGGGAAATTCCTTGGTGATGGAGCGCATCTCCAGGATGATCGGCTCCGCTCGCGTGGTCTGGGACGTCATATGCCCTAACCCTCCAATGCAATGACTTCTTTGTCCGGCCGGCAAAGCGCAGGGCCGTCTGATGCAAAAGTAAACTTGATCACGGCAGTTGTCGTCAAGTCTTTAACGCAACGGCTGGATAACGAAATGATCTACGTCTTCCGGATGCCGGCTTGGCGGAACACCAGGGCGGCTGCTCCCAGTGCCTCTGCCCGATCCCCAAGGGAGGACATGGCAAGCGTTGTGGTTTCGCCGATGACAGGCACGGCGTGCCGGACCAAACCGCGCCGGATGGGCTCCAGCAGGAGGTCCCCAAGGCCTGCCAGCGGCCCGCCCACGACGATCACCTCCGGGTTGATCAGGTTGGCCACATTGCCCAGCGCGCGGCCAACGGAAAGGCCCGCGTCGTCCACCACGCGCAGGGTGGCCGGGTCCCGGTTAAGGGCCTTCCGGACGATGTCCGCCGGGGTCAGAGGCCTGTCCCCGCCGCGGCTCAGGAGTTCGATCATGGTGGTGGTTGAGGCAATGGTTTCCAGGCAGCCGCGGTTGCCGCAGCGGCACACAAGTCCCTGCTCGTGGATGGTTGCATGGCCGATTTCCCCTGTGATCCCCACGTTTCCGTAGTAGGGGGCGCCATTGAGGATCAGGCCCGCGCCGATGCCGGAGCCGATCTTCAGGAACAGCAGGTTGCTGACGCCGGTGTGTTGCCCCCACGTGACCTCGGACCAGGCGCCAAGATTGGCGTCGTTGTCCACAAACACGGGGATCCTCAACGTCTCCTCAAGATGCTGCAGGATGTTGAGCCCCACCCACTCCGGAAGGATAGCCCCCTGTGCGACGGTGCCCGTACGGCGGTCGATCGGGCCGGGAATTCCGACGCCGGCCCCCACCACTGCGGAGCGGTCCACTCCGCTGTCCTGGAGGAGTTTGTCGAGGAGGGTAACTGCGGCCTGGATGCCTTCCTCGGCCTGGTGGCCGAGCGGAAGCATCACGGATTCTTCGGCGATGACGTGATAACTGAGCGAGGCGAGGACGACCCGCAGGTGCCGGCGGCCGAAGTCGATTCCGACGGCGACGGCACCGTTGCTGTTGAGCCGGACATTGAGGGCCCGCCTCCCGGAACTGGTGATCGGTTCCGTGGAAGCCAGGCCTGAATCAAGCATGATTTTGACGATGTTTGAGACCGTGGCGGTGGACAGGCCGGTCTGCCGGGCCAGCTCGGCCTGCGTGGAGGGCCCGCCCATCAGGCTCTCGATAATCCGCTGTTGGTTCAGCTGCCGCAGGGCGGACTGTGAACCGGGATTCTTCGGCTTGCTCCTCGTTGAGCGCGGGATTGCGGGCATGCTAAGAACATTGCCCTATTTCTCGTCTTGGAGTCAAGAAGTTAACGCATAAGCGGACTCGGAGGGGAGAAGTAGACGCAGGATGTTCCGGCCGGAAGGCGGCTGGACGTGGTGCAAATGGACCCGCGGCGCCGCCGCGGCCGGTGGTTACGCTGGTCATTGAAACCCGATAGCGGGACGCGTCCGATGATGGAAGGTGGTAGCGGTGCTGCTGGCACTCCTGCAGGCAAACTCCAAGGTCCTTGATCCTGAGGCCAACTGCGCCGCTGTGGATGCTGCTGCCCGCGAGGCTGCCGCAGCCGGCGCCGACGTACTGGTGACCCCGGAGCTTTTTCCTGTCGGGTACGCCCCGATACCCGTCCGTGCACAGCTGGACCCTGCCCTCCTGCCTGTGCTCCGCCGGAAGCTGGCGGACATCGCGCGCAACAACGGCATCGGGCTCGTGTACAGCCTGCCGCGCGTGAGCCCGGAAGGGGACTGGCAAATCAGCGCAACCCTGCTGGACGCCGACGGCACCGTGCTGCTGGAGTACGGCAAAGTGCACTTGTTCGGCCCTGACGAGCGGGCGGCCTTTGCGCCCGCCGGAGAGCGCCCCGCCGTCGTGGACTTCAAGGGCGTCCCCACTTCCATGGTGATCTGCTATGACGTGGAATTTCCGGAAGCGGTGCGGGCAGCGGCAGCGGGCGGAGCCGAGCTTTTGTTGGTGCCTACAGCCCTGGCCCACGGGTTCGACGACGTACCCCAAGTGCTGCTGCGGGCGCGGGCCCTCGAAAGCCAGCTTGCCATCGCCTACGCCAACCATTCGGGAATCGAGGACGGCTGCAGGTTCCTGGGCGGCAGCGTCATTGCCGGACCTGACGGAAGGCTCCTGGCAGCAGCCGGTGGCGAGCCCCAGTTGCTGTTCGCAAAGGTGGACCGGGAGTCCGTCCGCCGTGAGCGGGCCGCCGTACCTTACCTGGACGAGCGGAGGCCGGACGTCTACCGCACCTGGGAGGCGTGAACGGCAGCGCGCTGCCCGTCAACGGACACCGTCAACAAACTCAAGGGCAATCCACAACTCCGCCCGCGTTGACGCCAGTCCGAGGTCCAGGTCAAGGAGTTCCGCCAGGGCATTGACCTGGCGGCGGACACTGTTGCGGTGCAGGCCCAGGTCCTTGGCGGTGGCGTCCCAGTTGCCGTTGGCGCCCAGCCACGAGCGCAGGAGCTGAAGCTGGTTGTCCCGGCGGCCCGTCTCCTGCCCGAGGACCGGTGCCAGCAGCCGCGCAGCCAGCATTGCGCCCGCATCGCCCCCCAGCAGTCCGGCGACGGACCACGTCAGGTCCTCTTCACGGACCGTCCTGCCTGTGGCCAGCACCCGGGGACGCAGGGCGGATACCTTCCGGTAAGCGTCTGCCAGCCCCGGCAGTTCGGCAGCCTGGCCAACCACCAGCCGCCATCCCAGCTGCTCCACCTCCGCCAGCAACTGGTCATCCACCTTCAGCCGGGTCACGGCTGCGAAGCCGTAGCCGGTAAGCTCCACCATCTTGGTATCGAACAGCCGCCGCCACTGCAGCAGTTCCCGGACCGGTCCGTCCGGGGTGTCCGCCGCATCCGTGCGAACGCCCTGGATCACCCGCAACGGACCCGTGCGTGTGCCGCCCACACTTTGGGCCAGCAGGTCCCGCATGCTGTTCAGCTCCCTGCTGCTGGCACCGGCCAGGCTTTCAGGATGCAGCAAGAGGGCGGTGGCCAGCTGGCTGGGCGCCAGGGAGCCGCTGGTTCGCTGCCGGACCAGAAGTTCCAGCAGGCCCACCACGGAGGAAACCACGCTGTTTTGGGCCGGGCTCAAGGGCTTGTCAGTTCCCAGCACCAGGCCGCCAAGCGTGGCATCCCTGCTACTCCTCAGCGGGTGACCGAACACCATGCCGGAGCCGGACTCGTCCAACGCCTCGGTTTCCACCCGCGGCCCGCTTCCCGCGAGGAGCCTCTTGACCAGGGGCTGGAGGGCGGAAGGCTCGACGGCGGCGCCGGCGCGGGCACGGACCCTCCCATCGGCGCCGACCAGGACAGCCCAGGCCGGAACCCGCTGGGTCAGCGCTGCGAGGAGTTCATGCTCCGGCCGCGCAGACAGAACGGCCCGCATCAGGTGGCGGTTGGTCTCGGCAAGCTGGCGGAACACCTGGGCGTTACCGGACTCCAGGAGTTTGGAAAACTCGAGCCCGAGCGCGGCGAACGGGATACTGGCGGGCACCTCCACCAGGGTCAGGCCGTGCTCCCGGCAGGCACGGACGATGTCATCGGGTACCGCAGTGAAGTACGGTTCCAGGCCGACTCCCAGTGCCGCAACCCCCGCTCCCACCAGCCTCCGGACGTAATCGTCGGCCCCGGCCACCTGACCGCGCGCACCTGCGCTGCCCGAGGCCGTGCCGCCGTCGTGATCCTGCCCGTTGCTGCGGAACGGCAGGCCCGCCGTCAGCACGAACTCGCCGTCCAGCAGGTACGGCGTGGGATCCTCCAGTTCGCTGGGTTCCACCCAGCGCAGCGGCGCCCGGCTGTTGCCGGCGTCGTGCAGCACCACCACGCCAGCGGGGAGCGCTGCCAGGAACTGGCCCAGGGTCACGGCATCCAATTGGGCGGGCACGTTTGCTGCCGCTTCTGCGGGTGATGGTGCATTGCGTCTCATGCCTGCAGACTATAGGTCACTTTGCACAAGCTGAGATGCGTCTCACAACCCTAGGCTGGGGGAGGGGAAACCAGTCCAACCACCTACCGACCTATGAACGGACGTCAATGATGACTGTGCCTATACTCTCCGGCCCGGCTCCGGCCCGCGGCGCCGGACGGCCCACCCTTGGCGCGCAATTGCTGCGCCGCAAACCGATCGCGCAGATGGTTGAAGAAGCCGAAGCAGGGCCGGGCGGTCCGCGCCTGGTGCGCAGTTTCGGTGTCCTGCAGCTGACCATGATCTCCGTGGGCGCCACGCTGGGCACGGGCATCCTGGTGATCCTGGGCGAGTCCGTTCCGCTGGCCGGTCCGGCCATCTGGATCTCCTTTGCCATCGCAGGCTTGGCGGCCCTGCTGTCAGCTGTTTCGTATGCCGAGATGGCGGGCCTTGTTCCGGTGGCCGGATCGAGCTACTCCTACACCTACGCCACCATGGGTGAGGGCATGGCCTGGATCTGCGGCTGGTGCCTGGTCCTGGAATACGCGGTGTCCGTGGCGGCCGTGGCCGTCGGCGCCGGGCAGTACGTCAACGAGACGCTGGCCGTCTTCGGCTCGGTGCTGCCGGATGCGTTCTCGCAGCCGCCGGGTGACGGCGGCGTAGTCAACATCCCCGCCATGGTCATCGTGGTGCTCGCCACCGTCCTTCTGGTCCGCGGTGCCAAGGAAAGCGCCTGGATCAACACGTCCATTGTGGTGGTCAAGGTGGGTATCCTGGTTTTCTTCTGCGCCGTCGCGTTCACCGCCTTCAACGCCGGGAACTTCGAGCCGCTGCTGCCAATGGGCGCCGCCGGTGTTTCAGCCGCAGCCTCCCGCGTCTTCTTCTCCTACATCGGCTTTGACGCCGCCTCCACCGCAGGAGAGGAAGCCCGCAATCCCAAGCGGGACCTGCCGCGCGCCATCATGCTCTCGATGCTGATCGTTACCACCATTTACGTCCTGGTGGCAGTTGCAGCCATCGGCGCCCGCCCCTGGGGCTGGTTCGACGGCACCGAGGCGGCCCTGGTGAAGATCCTCGAGGAAATTACCGGGCAGCCCTGGATTGCCCTGATCTTTGCCGCCGGCGCAGTGCTGGCCATCGCCAGCATCGTTTTGACCGTCCTGTACGGCCAGACCCGCATCCTGCTGTCCATGTCCCGGGACGGCCTCATCCCCGCCATTTTCGGGCGCGTTTCCCGCCGCACCGGGACTCCCGTTGCCGGCACGCTCCTGGTGGGCATCGCCGTCGCGCTCACCGCCGGGCTGGTGCCGCTGGGTGCGCTCGCGGACGCCACCAGCATCGGCACCCTGTTCGCGTTCGCCCTGGTCAACGTCGCAGTCATCTACCTCCGGCGCACGCGTCCGGAGCTGGAGCGGACTTTCCGGGTGCCGCTGTTTCCGCTCACGCCCATCCTCGGTGCCCTGATGTGCGCCTACCTCATGGTCAACCTTGGGGCTGAAACGTGGGTCACCTTCGCCGTCTGGATGCTGGTGGGGCTGGCCGCCTACTTCGGCTACGGACGCCGCAACTCCAGGGTGGCGGCGCTGGACAACGAGGAATACCTTGAATTGTCCGCCACGGCCGCAACACGGCCCGGCCCCGTCAAGCCCTGACCTATCCTGCACCCCTTCCACACCGCACGAACATAAGGCAGACATTCCATGACCATCGCCACCGAACTTCCGGCCTCCGACCCGTCCAGCACCTCCACGCTCACGGAGGACGCGCGGCGCCGCCGTCCGGAAGAGCAGACGGCTCCCATCACCATGCTCAACCCGGACTTCCCGTTCAGCTACGACCACTACCTCGCCCACCCGGACGGGCTGGGGTCAGTGCCCGAGGAACTGCTGGGTACTGAGGTGGCGGTCATCGGGGCAGGACTGTCCGGGCTGGTCACCGCATACGAACTGATGAAGCTCGGGCTGCGGCCGGTGGTGTACGAGGCCGACCGGATCGGCGGGCGCTTGCGGACGGAGGCCTTCCCGGCAGCCCCGGGAGTGGTGGCGGACCTGGGCGGCATGCGCTTCCCGGTTTCCGGCAAGGCCTTCTACCACTACGTGGACCTGCTGGGACTGGAAACCCAGGACTTTCCGAACCCGCTCGCCGAAGCCACGTCCAGCACGGTGATCGAGCTGGCCGGCAAGAAGCACTACGCGGAAAAGCCCTCCGATTTGCCCCCGTTCTTCCGGGAAGTCGCCGATGCATGGAAGGACGCCGTGAGTGACGGCGCCAAATTCGGTGAGATGCAGGACGCCATCCGCAGGCGGGACACGGCCCGCATCAAGGAGCTGTGGAACGAACTGCTCCCGCTGATGGACGAGCAGACGTTCTATGGCTTCATCGCCGCCAGCGAGTCCTTTAAGAAAGCAGGGTTCGCGCACCGGGAAGCGTTCGGGCAGGTGGGTTTCGGCACCGGCGGCTGGGACACCGATTTCCCCAACTCCATCCTGGAAATCCTGCGGGTGGTGTACACGGACGCGGACGACCAGCACCGCCTTATCCGCGGGGGAGCGCAAAGGCTTCCCGAGGCACTGTGGCAGCACGCGCCGTCGGACATGTTGCACTGGCCGGAGGGCACCTCCCTGGCGTCGCTGCACGCCGGCTCTCCGCGCGGCGCCGTGGGAAAGATCAGCCGGGACCCCGACGGGAACCTGCGGGTGCGCGAACGGTGGGGCCGCGAGGCCAGCTACCCGGCCGTGGTCACCACCTGCCAGTCCTGGCTCCTGTCCACCCGGATCCACACCGAGGAAACGCTGTTCCCCGCCGAACTGTGGACCGCCATGGAGCGCTCGCACTACATGCAGTCATCCAAGACGTTCGTGATGGTGGACCGTCCGTTCTGGAAGGACATCGACCCGGAGACCGGGAACGAGGTCCTGTCCATGACCCTGACGGACCGGCTGAACCGGGCCACCTACCTGCTGGACAATGGGCCGGACCAGCCCGCGGTCATCCTGCTGTCCTACACCTGGAACGACGACGCGCTGAAGTGGCTGGCCCTGGACGCCGACGAACGGGTGGAACTCATGCTGCACTCGCTTGAGCAGATCTACCCGGGCGTGGACATCGCCAGCCACATCGTGGGGCAGCCCATCACGGTGTCCTGGGAGGCCGACCCCAACTTCATGGGCGCCTTCAAAGCGAACCTGCCGGGGCACTACCGCTACCAGCAGCGGCTGTTCACGCACTTCAAGCAGGACAGGTTGCCTGAATCCCAGCGCGGCATCTTCCTGGCCGGCGACGACGTTTCGTTCACTGCCGGTTGGGCGGAAGGTGCGGTGACCACCGGGCTGAACGCCGTCTGGGGCGTCGTCCAGCACCTGGGTGGAGCTTCGGCGCCGGACAACCCGGGACCGGGCGACCTCCTGGACGAGATGGGCCCCATTTCGTTGGACTAGCCTGCGTGCATCTCCCGGTGCTTCGCGGCCAACTCGACATACCGCGCCGCGTTGGCACGCACGCCGTCGTACTCCTCCCCGGTGAGTTCGCGGCGGACCTTGCCCGGGACGCCCGCCACGAGCGAGCGGGGTGGGACCACTGTTCCCTCGAGGACAACGGCGCCGGCCGCCACAAGCGAGCCGGCGCCGATTACCGCACCGTTGAGGATGGTTGCGCCCATACCGATCAGGCAGTCGTCCTCCACAGTGCAGCCATGGACGACGGCGGCGTGCCCCACGCTGACGCGTTCGCCCACCGTGCAGGGGAAGCCGGGGTCGGCGTGCAGCACCACGTTGTCCTGCAGGTTGCTGCCCGCACCCACGCTTATGGCTGCGGTGTCGGCGCGGACGGAGACACCGTAGAAGGCGCTGGAGTCCGGGCCCAGGGTGGCATTGCCGATGATCGTGGCCGTGGGGGCGACGAAAGCTGATTCATGGACGGCCGGGGTGGTGCCGGCAAAGGGGTACAGGGGAGCCATGGCAACACCCTAAGCCACCCCTGCGCCCAGTAGCCCGGGTGCACCATTGTGACCGCCTCCCGTCGTTCCCCAACTAGGTAGCAGCAAGTGTCGTTATGGGGGTCCAAAACGACACTTGCTGCTACCTAGTTGGGGGAGGGGGCGGGGGTCCGTTTAGTTGAAAACCACAGTCCGGTTGCCGTCCAGCAGCACCCGGTGCTCGGCGTGCCACTGCACCGCCTGGACCAAAGTGCGGCCCTCCACGTCGCGGCCCATCTGCACGAACTGTTCGGGCGTCCGGGCGTGGTCCACGCGGATGACTTCCTGCTCGATGATGGGGCCTTCGTCCAGGGCAGCGGTGACGTAATGGGCCGTGGCGCCGATCAGCTTCACGCCCCGGGCGTGTGCCTGGTGATATGGCTTCGCGCCCTTGAAGGACGGCAGGAATGAGTGGTGGATGTTGATGGCCTTGCCGGTCAGTTCAGTGCAGAGTTCGTCGGACAGGATCTGCATGTAGCGGGCCAGGACGGTCAGTTCGATGTCATGCTCGGCGATGAGGGCGCGCAGCTTGTCTTCGGCCTGCGCTTTGGTGTCCTTGGTCACGGGGATGTAGTGGAAGGGAATGCCGTAGAACTCGGCCAGTCCGGCGAGGTCCTGGTGGTTGGATACGATGGCGGGGATTTCCACGGGCAGGGTGCCGGAACACTGCTGGAACAGCAGGTCGTTGAGGCAGTGGGCGGACGTGCTGGCCATCACCAGGGTGCGGACCTTCTGCCCGACGGCGTTGAGGCCCCACTGCATGTTGAACGCCTCGGCCACGGGCTCAAGGGCTGCACGGAGCTCAGACGCGGAGGCAGCTGTCACCACCTCGACACGCATGAAGAAGTTTCCCGTGGCGGGGCTGCCGTACTGCTGTGAGTCGGTGATGTTGCAGCCTGCCACCAGCAGGGCGCCGGCCACGGCGTGGACGATTCCGGGGCGGTCCGGGCAGGACAGGGTTACTACGTACGCTTGGTTCAGCTGCTGTTCACTCACGCGTACAAGCCTACCCGCGCGGAAGGCAGCCGTTTTGGTAGGCTGGGAAGGTCGCAACTGGCGTTGGGTGGCGAACCACCAGGGAGCGGCAATCACGAAGACCACGGATCGTACGCCTGGGCCGAGGGTCATGTTTTGCCGGAAGTGGGGCTGCGCCGCGTCAGTGCCGCAGTGCCATTCCCGCGCTTTCACGCCCGTTCACCAACAGGGCAGGAAAGTGCGCCAGCCGGTAGCCTGACCTAAGCAGTGCCTTCATCCCTCACCAGGAGTTTCCGTGACCAGTACAGCCACCTCAACCACAGCCGTCAGCAACCAGCCGCTGGCCGAGCTCGACCCCGAAATCGCCGCAGTCCTGGACCAGGAGCTTGGCCGCCAGCGCGGCACCCTGGAAATGATTGCCTCCGAAAACTTCGCTCCCCGCGCCGTGATGGAAGCGCAGGGGTCCGTGCTCACCAACAAGTACGCCGAGGGCTACCCCGGCCGCCGCTACTACGGCGGTTGCGAATACGTTGACGTTGCGGAGCAGCTGGCCATTGACCGGGTGAAGGCCCTGTTCGGCGCCGAGTTCGCGAACGTCCAGCCGCACTCCGGTGCACAGGCCAACGCTGCCGCGCTCTCCGCCATGATCAACCCCGGCGACAAGATCCTGGGCCTGTCCCTGGCGCACGGCGGGCACCTGACCCATGGCATGAAGCTGAACTTCTCCGGCAAGCTCTACGAAGTGGCGGCGTACCAGGTGGAGGAAGACACCTTCCGCGTGGACATGGACAAGCTCCGCGAGCAGGCCATCAAGGAAAAGCCGCAGGTGATCATCGCCGGCTGGTCCGCCTACCCGCGCCACCTGGACTTTGCCGCCTTCCGTTCCATCGCCGATGAAGTGGGCGCGCTGCTCTGGACGGACATGGCACACTTCGCCGGCCTGGTGGCCGCTGGCCTGCACCCAACCCCGGTGCCGCACTCCGACGTCGTCACCTCCACCGTGCACAAGACCCTGGCCGGTCCCCGCTCCGGCGTGATCCTGGCCAAGGAACAGTGGGCCAAGAAGCTGAACTCCAACGTCTTCCCGGGCCAGCAGGGCGGGCCGCTGATGCACATCATCGCCGCCAAGGCCGTGGCCTTCAAGATCGCCGGCACCCAGGAATTCAAGGAGCGCCAGGAGCGCGTCCTGGAAGGCGCCAGGATCATCGCCGACCGCCTGAACCAGGCCGACGTGGCAGAAGCAGGCGTTTCCGTCCTCACAGGCGGGACCGATGTGCACCTGGTGCTCGTGGACCTGCGCAACTCCCAGCTGGACGGCCAGCAGGCCGAGGACCTCCTCCACTCCGTAGGCATCACCGTCAACCGCAACGCCGTGCCCTTCGACCCCCGCCCGCCGATGGTCACCTCCGGCCTGCGCATCGGCACCCCCGCCCTTGCCACCCGCGGCTTCGGAGCCAACGAGTTCACCGAGGTCGCCGAGATCATCGCCACCGCGCTCAAGGCAGGCAACAGCGCCGACGTCGAGGCCCTGCAGGCCCGCGTGGACAAGCTGGCAGCCGACTTCCCGCTCTACCCCCAGCACGAGCAGTGGTGACCAATGGCTGAAACCACAACCGCACAGATCCTTGACGGCAAGGCCACCGCTGCCGCCATCAAGGCCGAGCTGACCGAACGCGTGGCCGCACTCAAGGCCAAGGGCGTCACCCCCGGCATCGCCACTGTGCTCGTGGGCGCAGACCCTGCCTCGCAGCTCTACGTCTCCATGAAGCACAAGCAGTCTGTGCAGATCGGGATGAACTCGATCCAGCGCGAGCTTCCGGGAGATGCCACCCAGGAGCAGGTGGAGGCCCTCATTGACGAACTCAATGCGGACCCTGCCTGCCACGGCTACATCGTGCAGCTCCCGCTGCCCAAGCACCTGGACACGGACGCCATCCTGGAGCGCATCGATCCCGCCAAGGACGCCGACGGCCTGCACCCGACCAACCTTGGCCGGCTGGTGCTCAACGTCAACACCGAGATCACCTCGCCGCTGCCGTGCACGCCCCGCGGCGTCATCGAGCTGCTGGAGCGCAACGGCTACAGCCTCGCGGGCAAGCATGTCGTAGTAGTGGGCCGCGGCGTCACGATCGGCCGTTCCATCGGTTTGCTGCTCACGCGGCGGGACGTGAACGCCACCGTGACCTTGACGCATACGGGCACGAAGAACCTGTCCGAACTCCTGCGGCAGGCGGATGTCATCGTGGGTGCCGCGGGTGTCAAGCACATCGTCAAGGCCTCCGACGTGAAGCCTGGCGCGGCGCTGCTGGACGTCGGGGTGACCCGCGAAACCGACCCCGAAACCGGCAAGAGCCGGGTCCACGGCGACATCGATCCCGCCGCTGCCGAGGTGGCCGGCTGGATCTCGCCCAACCCCGGCGGCGTCGGCCCCATGACGGTTGCGCTCCTTATGACCAACGTGGTCGAGGCGGCGGAACGCCAGGCGCAGCCAGCCGGGTAGTTTCCAGCCAGGCGCACGACGGCGGCGCGGCACCTTTCGCACCAAAGGCGCCGCGCCGCCGTCGTAGTTGGTGCGAATGGAACTGGAAGTGGCCTTCCACCTGTCCCGCAGCTCCATTAGTGTGCGAAGGGTGCACAACGAAGCCATCATGCCGGCGGGCACCCGTTCCGGCAGAATGCCGCATGCCGGCACCGTCATCGCGGCGGAAAACCTGACCAAGACCTACGGCGAGGTGGCCGCGGTGGACGGCATCTCCTTCACGGTGCCGGCGGGGGAGTCCTTCGGCCTGCTGGGCCCCAACGGCGCGGGCAAGTCCACCACCATGAAGATGATCGGCGGTGTTACCGGGCGGACGTCCGGCAGGCTCACAATCATGGGGCTCGACCCGGACTCGCACGGACCCGAGGTGCGGGCGCACCTGGGCGTGGTGCCGCAGCAGGACAACCTGGACGAGGAACTGCGGGTGCGGGACAACCTCCTGGTCTACGGCCGGTATTTTGGCCTGCCCATTAGCTACCTGAGGCCCAAGGCCGATGAACTGCTGGAGTTCGCCCAGCTGACGGACAAGGCCAAGTCCAAGGTGGATGCCCTCTCCGGCGGCATGAAGCGGCGGCTCACCATCGCCCGCTCGCTCATCAACGAACCGCGCATCCTGCTCCTTGACGAGCCCACCACGGGGCTGGATCCGCAGGCCCGGCACATCCTCTGGGACCGGCTGTTCCGGCTCAAGGAACAGGGCGTCACGCTGATCCTCACCACGCACTACATGGACGAGGCGGAGCAGTTGTGCGACCGGCTGATCGTGGTGGACAAGGGCCGGATCATGGCCGAAGGGTCGCCCGCCCAGCTCATCCGGGACCATTCCACCAGGGAGGTGGTGGAACTGCGCTTCGGGTCGGCGCGGAACACCACCATCGCGGCGGAGCTGGACGGCATCGGTGAGCGGCTTGAGGTCCTGCCGGACCGCGTGCTGATTTACGCGCACGACGGCGAGGGCGCACTTGAGCAGGTGGCGTCCCGCGGTTTGCGGCCGCTGACGTCCCTGGTGCGAAGGTCGTCCCTGGAGGATGTCTTCCTGCGCCTGACCGGACGGAGCCTCGTTGACTGACGCGCAGGCTCCGCCGCCCGGAGGCCTGCACGCGCACAGCCCGGAAGTCGCTGCCGCGAAGGCCCGGCGGTGGGGAGCTTTCTACTATGCGGAGCAGGTGCTCCGGGTGATGAAGAACTACGCCTGGTCCATGCTGATGTACAGCGTGGGGCAGCCCGTTGCGTACCTGTTTGCGATGGGCGTTGGCCTGGCAACCCTGGTGGACAGCCAGGACGCCGCGGCGTTCGGCGGCGTCAGCTATCTCACCTTCATTGCGCCCGCGCTGCTGATGTCCGCCGCCGTCATGACCGCCGCCAACGAGTTCACCTTCCCCGTTATGGCGGGATTCAAATGGCGCCGGACCTATTTTGGCCCGCACGCCTCACCGCTGACGCCCTCGCAGATCGCGGCCGGGCACATCATGGCCGTGACGCTGCGCCTGCTCCTGCAATCGGCCATCTACTTCGCCGCCGTGGCGTTGTTCGGCGCCACTCCGCACGGCTCGGCCTGGCTGGGCATCCTGGTGGCCACCCTCGCCGGACTGTCCTTCGGGTTGCCCCTGATGGCGTACTCGGCCTCCATCACGGAGGACAAGGGCCAGTTCGCGCTGGTGATGCGGCTGATCGTGATGCCGCTGTTCCTGTTCTCCGGTACATTCTTCCCGCTGGACACGCTGCCGCTGGCCCTCCGGTGGATCGGCTGGATCTCACCCATTTGGCACGGCACGGAATTGGGCCGGGTGGCCGGCTACGGGTACCAGGAACCACCGCTGCTGACCCTTGTGCACGTCGCTGTCCTGGCGGGACTGGCCGCCGTCGGCTGGATCCTGACCCGGCGCCGGTTCGAGAAGAGGATGGGGCAATGAGTCCTGCCGTCCGCGGGGCCGGGCAGGCCGGGGCCGCGGAGGAGGCACGGAACAGGGCCTTTGGTCCGCTCTATTCACGCAACGCCCGGGCAGTCATTTCCCGCGGCCTGATGGCCACCCGGAGCAGCAACTGGCTGGTGATGCTGTCCGGGTTCTTCGAGCCGGTCCTGTTCCTGGTTTCCATGGGCGTGGGCCTCGGCGCGATCGTGGGCACGGTGGAGGGGCCGGGCGGCGGGGAGATCAGCTACGCCGCGTACATCGCCCCCGCGCTGCTTGCCGTGTCCGCGATGAACGGGGCCGTGTACGACTCCACCTGGAACGTTTTCTTCAAGATGCACTTCGCCAAGCTCTACCAGGGCATGCTCTACACCTCGCTGGGTCCGCTGGATGTCGCCCTGGGCGAGATCTTCCTGGCGCTGCTCCGCGGCATGCTGTACGCCACCGGATTCACCGCCGTGATGGGCGTAATGGGGCTGATCACCTCGCCGTGGGCACTCCTCATGGTTCCGGCGTCGGTCCTTATCGCCTTCGGTTTCGCAAGCATGGGGATGGGCATCACCAGCTTCCTGAAGACCTTCCAGCAGATGGACTGGATCAACTTCATCCTGCTTCCGATGTTCCTGTTCAGCGCCACCTTCTATCCGCTGAGTGTCTACCCGGAGCCCATCCAGTGGTTCATCCAGGCCATGCCGCTGTGGCACGGGGTGGAACTGCTGCGCCAGATCAGCGTGGGAACCTTTACTGCCGCCACGCCCGTCCACATCGGCTACTACCTGGCCATGACCGCCGTCGGAATGTTGCTGACAACCCTCCGCCTGCGCGCGCTGTTCCTTAGATAGCCTGCCCAACTGAGTAGCGCTAACTGTCGTTATGAGGGCCCATAACGGCAGTTAGCGCTACTCAGTTGGGGGAGGGAGGGTGTTCGCCCGAGGTGGAAGGCGGCCGGAGCACTCTGCGGGGTTTGAGAGAATAGCTTCATGCGATCTTTGGGCAGCTCAGCGTCATCCTCCAAACCCGCCAAGGGTGGATTCTCCATGTTCCGCATCAGCGGTCCCGGGTTGATGGTCCTGGTGACGGCATTTGTGGTTGCCGTCATCTTCGCCGCCAACCAGAACGACGTCGTGGGCTGGGTAGTTGCCATCATCGCCGGCTTCTGGCTCGCCCTGGCATGCTTCGTGGTGTTCAGCATCCAAAAGGCCGCCAAGAAGGCCGGTGCCAAGCTGACCGAGGCGCAGAGTGCCTTCACCGGCCGCGGACGCTACGCCACGGCGGACCAGGGTGGAACGCGCGTTGTTGCCGAACGGAGCCAGGCCGATGAGGTCCGCGACCTGAAGCTGGACCACTCCTTCAAGATCGTGCAGGTGCAGATCCGGGTTGTGGAAGAGGAACGCGCCAAGGGAGCTGCCGCCAACCAGGACACGATCAACCGCGCGCTGGAAACCATCGAGATCACTGCCACGAATGCCCGGGACATGATCAAGTCCTCGGGCGGAAGCGGGGAGCCGGTTACCGGCACCATCATCGACTAGAGTGGAGCGGGTGAGCTCGGCATTGAACAAGGATTTCCTGCGCGTCGCATCAGTCAACGTAAACGGGCTCCGCGCTGCCTACAAGAACGGCATGGCGGCGTGGCTGGAGCCGCGCGATGTGGATATCCTCTGCCTCCAGGAAGTCCGTGCACCGGACGCAATCGTCCGGGAGTTGCTGGGAGATGGCTGGCATATCCTGCATGTCGAAGCGGAGGCGAAAGGACGAGCGGGAGTAGCGATTGCCTCCCGGGAAGAGCCGCTGGCCACGCGCAACGGCATCGGTGATGACTACTTTGCGACGGCGGGACGCTGGGTCGAAGCCGACTTTCGGCTGACGAACGTCTCGGGGGAGCGGGTGCAGCTCACGGTTGCCAGCGCCTATGTGCACTCCGGCGAGGCGGGCACGCCCAAGCAGGACGACAAGTACCGCTTCCTGGATGCCATGAGCGTCCGGCTGCCTGAGCTGACCAAGCACAGTGACCACGCCTTGGTGGTGGGCGACCTCAACGTCGCCCACACGCCGCTGGACATCCGCAACTGGAAGGGCAACCTGAAGAAGGCCGGTTTCCTGCCGGAGGAGCGTGCCTACTTTGACCGGTTCCTCGGTGAGGACATCGGCTGGCACGACGTGCACCGCACCATGGCAGGCGAAATGGACGGGCCATACACCTGGTGGTCCTGGCGCGGCAAGGCCTTCGACAACGACGCCGGCTGGCGCATCGACTACCACCTGGCCACTCCGGAACTCGCTTCCTCGGCCATCTCGGCCGTCGTGGACCGGGCCGCCACGTACGACACCCGATTCTCCGACCATGCACCGCTGGTAGTGGATTACCAGCTCTAAGCCACCGAAAGTTTCCCGCCCAATGACTAGCCAGACCACCCCGGCCGTAAAGAAGCGCATCCTGTCCGGTGCCAAGCCCACAGCGGACTCGCTGCACCTGGGCAACTACATCGGTGCCGTCCGCAACTGGGTGGACATGCAGGCGGAGTACGACGCCGTCTTCTTCATCCCGGACCTGCACGCCATCACCGTGGACTTCGACCCGTCGGAGCTAGCCAAGCGCACGCGCATCGTCGCCGCCCAGTACATCGCTGCCGGCATCGACCCGGACAAGAGCATCTTCTTCGTCCAGTCCCACGTCCCCGAGCACGCGCAGCTGGCCTGGGCGCTGAACTGCATTACCGGCTTCGGTGAGGCTTCACGGATGACGCAGTTCAAGGACAAGACCCAGAAGTCGGGTGCGGACGCGGCGACGCTGGGGCTCTTCGCCTACCCCACCCTGATGGCCGCGGACATCCTGCTGTACCAGACGGACCTGGTGCCCGTAGGTGAGGACCAGCGCCAGCACCTGGAACTTACCCGCAACCTGGCCCAGCGGTTCAACACCAAATTTGGTGCCACGTTCACCGTTCCGGAGGCGACCATCGTCAAGGAACGCGCCAAGATCTACGACCTCCAGAACCCCAGCGCCAAGATGTCCAAGACCGGCGAATCGCCCAACGGGGCCATCCAGCTGCTCGAGGATCCCAAGATCGCGGCCAAGCGGATCAAATCCGCGGTGACTGACGCCGGCACCGAGATCCGGTTCGACCCCGAGGAAAAGCCGGGGGTTTCAAACCTGCTCACCATCTACTCCTCCCTGACCGGCAAGACCGTGGCCGAACTCGAGGCCGAGTACCAGGGGAAGATGTACGGGCACCTGAAGGTGGACCTCGCCGACGTTGTGGTGGAGTTCGTGACGCCGCTGCGGGACCGGACCAACGAACTGATGTCCGACCCCGCCGAGCTGGACCGGTTGCTGGCCTCCGGTGCCGAGCGCGCCCGCCAGATTGCTTCGGTCACGCTGGGCCAGGTCTACGAGCGCATGGGCTTCCTTCCTTCGCTTAGCCTCGCAGGAGTCCGTTAGCGCCATGTCGTCGAGCGTAGGCGTCATCCTGGGGTTCCCGCCTGACGTAGCGGAGGAGCTGCAGCGCTGGCGCGCGTCGTTCGGCGATCCGCTGGCGCACGTGGTGCCGGCGCACATCACGCTGGTGACCACCACTCCCACCTCCGACTGGGAAGCCACGCGGGAGCACGTGCGTGACGTTGCCAGGCGGCAGTGCCCCTTCATGGTCACGATCGCCGGAACCGGGACCTTCCGCCCGGTTTCCCCGGTCGTATTCATCAACGTGGAGGACGGCTTCGACGAGTGCGTCGAGCTGCACGAAATGCTCCAGCAGGGCCCGCTGCAGCGCGAATTGCCATTCGCCTACCACCCGCACGTCACCATAGCCCACGATGTCGCGCCTGAAAGCCTGGATGAGGCAGAAACGGCGCTGAAAAGCTACAGGGCCACCTTCCCCGTGGTTAGCATGGGACTCTACGAGCACGATGCCGACGGCATATGGCAGCTACGGGAAGAGCTGGACTTTGGGACCGAGACTGACAACGACGCCGGCACCAGATTCGCGGAAGCCGCCGCGGAAGCAGCAGCAAAAGCAGGCGGAGCAGCAGCCTCTTCCCACTGAGCGGGCGCAGCTGCGGCTGGCCGTCATCCAGAAAAGGATGGACTGGAACAAGGCGCGCAGGTCCGGCGGAAGTCCGTTCGCGGCACTCATGGCCATGGTCCAGTGGCTTACGGCCCGCGTCAACGTCCTGCGCCCGGTGCGCGCGTTCCGGCATTACAGCCTCCAGCGGGGGCCGCTGATGAGCGCAGGGATCGGCTTCAACATGTTCTTCTCCATCACGGGCCTGCTCACCACCGGGTTTTCCATTGCCGGGCTGGTATTGCGCGGGCAGCCTGCCCTGCTGGACATCATCGTCAGCAGCGTGGCCCAGAGCGCGCCGGGACTCTTGAAGGTCAACGGCGGCCAGGGCCTGGTGGACCCCCAGGACATGCTGAACCCGGACGGGCTCGGCTGGACCGCCGTCATTGGTTCGCTGGTCACCATCGTGACGTCGCTGCGCTGGATCTCCGGCATCCGGGCAGGGCTTCGCGGGGTGCTGGATCTTCCTCCGCTTATGGTTAACCCGGTGCTGCTGAAGCTGCGCGACGCCGGTATCCTCCTCTTGCTGGGCGTCGCCCTGGTAATCAGCGCAGGCGCGTCCCTGGTGTTCGGCACCGCGGCGGGCTGGGTCTCAGACTTCCTGCGGCTGGATGATGCGTTGGCGGGTCCGCTGACCACCTCCGTGAAAATCGCCGTGCCCCTGGTCCTCGGCTGGGTGACCGCGCTTATCATGTTCCGGCTTGCGGCAGGGCTGAAGCTGTCGCGGCGTGCCCTGCTGGAGGGCACCACCCTGGCGGCCGTGGGAACAACGGTGCTGCAGATTTTCAGCACCGAGTTGCTGTCAGGAGCGGGACGCAATCCTATCCTGGCCTCGTTCGCGATCGTCATCGGGCTGCTGATCTGGTTCAACCTGGTAAGCCAGGTTTACCTCGTTTCGGCGGGCTGGGCGGCCGTCAGGGAAGCGGACCTGCGGAGGACGCCGGCAACTCAGGATAAGTCCCTGTTGGGCGCGCGCCAGGTCCAGCCGGGGAAGGTGCCGTTGCAGCCCGGCAGGGTGCCGCTGCCGCCAGGCGAGGTTCCGGTGCTGCCGGAAAAGGGGACCGCGGCTACTGTCCGGCGTCGAGGTACTGGTCGGCCCAGGCGGCAATAATCTTCGCGGCCCGGGCGGCCTGGCCCTTGCCCGTCAGCAGATGGTCGCTGCCCTCCAGGGACACGAAGTTCCGCGGATGCCGGGCGGTCTGGAAGATGGTGCTGGCGTTCTCGATTCCCACCGTGTTGTCCGTGGGGGAGTGCAGCACCATCAGCGGTTTGTGGAGCTGTCGGATGCAGTCGGTCAGGTCCGCGTTCTCCAGATCTTCCACGAAGTGCTTCCGGATTTCCACCCGCTTGCCGCCCAGGTCCACTTCGGCGGCGCCCTCGCTCAGGATCTTGTCCAGGGCTGCGTCGAAAACGTGGGCCACGTGCTTAGGCGAGAAAGGGGCGCCAACGGTGGCAACGGCGTCGAGCTCCGCAATCTCCCGGGCGGCGGCGAGCACGGCAGCCCCGCCGAAGGAGTGGCCCACCAGCAGGGAAATCGCCTTCCCCTGGCTGCGCATGAACTCGGCCGCCTTGACCGTGTCCGCAACCTTGTGGCTGAAGGAGCCGGCGGACCATTCCCCGCCTGATCCGCCCAGTCCCAGGTTGTCAAAGCGCAGCATGCCCACGCCGCTGTCCGCCAGCGCCTTGCACATCCGGGAGGCGGACGGGGAATCCTTACCGAGGGTGAAGCCGTGCGAAAAGACGCCCCAGCCCTTGACCGGCCCCTCCGGGACGTCGATGATGCCGGACAGGATTTCGCCCGTGGAGCCGGCGAAGGAGACCTTTTCTGAGCGGGACACTGCGTCCCCTTTCTGTCATTGCAGATGCGCTATCAGTTTTAGTTCCTAAACCGGGGTTGTAGGGACCATAACTGATAGCGCATCGGGCGATTATACGGAAACGACGACGGCGCCGCCCACCGTACGTTTCCGTACTCGGTGGGCGACGCCGTCGTCCGCGTTCTGATCCCTAGATCTTGCGCGAAAGAATGGCCTGCTTGACCTCTTGGATCGCCTGGGTCACCTGAATGCCGCGGGGGCATGCCTCGGAGCAGTTGAAGGTGGTGCGGCAGCGCCACACACCTTCCTTGTCGTTGAGGATCTCCAGGCGCATGTCACCGGCGTCGTCGCGTGAATCGAAGATAAAGCGGTGTGCGTTGACGATCGCTGCCGGTCCGAAGTACTGGCCGTCGGTCCAGAACACCGGGCAGGAGGACGTGCACGCGGCGCACAGGATGCACTTGGTGGTGTCGTCGAAGCGCTCACGGTCCTCGGCGGACTGCAGGCGTTCCCGGGTGGGTTCGTGGCCCTTGTTGATGAGGAACGGCATGACCTCGCGGTAGGACTGGAAGAACGGCTCCATGTCCACGATGAGGTCCTTTTCCACCGGCAGGCCCTTGATGGGCTCAACCGTGATGGGCTTGGACGTGTCCAGGTCCTTCAGCAGTGTCTTGCAGGCGAGGCGGTTGCGGCCGTTGATGCGCATGGCGTCCGAGCCGCATACGCCGTGGGCGCAGGAGCGGCGGAAGGACAGGCTGCCGTCCATTTCCCACTTGACCTTGTGCAGGGCATCCAGGACGCGGTCCGTGCCGTACATGGTCAGGTGGAAGTCGTCCCACGTGGCTTCTTCGGAAACCTCCGGGTTGTACCGGCGGACGCGCATGTGCACATCGAACGTGGGGATTTCGCCGCCCCCGCCGACGCCGGCAGGCAGTTCAATCTTTGAGGCTGGCTCAGCGATTTCAGCGGTCATTTTTAGTACTTCCTCACCATCGGCTCGTAGCGGGTAAAGACCACCGGCTTGGTGTCCAGCCGGATGCCGGCAATTGATTCTGCCGATCCCGCAGGAGCCTCGTCGTCCTTGTACGCCATGGAGTGCTTCATGAATTTTTCGTCGTCACGTTCCGGGAAGTCCTCGCGGAAGTGACCGCCGCGGGATTCCTCTCGGTGCAGGGCTGCCACGGTCATCACCTTGGCCAGTTCCAGCAGGAAGCCGAGTTCCACGGCTTCGAGCAGGTCCAGGTTGAAGCGCTTGCCCTTGTCCTGGACGTTGATGCGCTTGTACCGCTCCTCGAACGAGGCGATGTCGCGCAGTACCTGGTTCAGCGTTTCCGCCGTACGGAACACCTGCATGTTGGCGTCCATGGTGTCCTGCAGTTCCTTGCGGATCTGGGCCACCTTTTCATCGCCGCTGCCGTTGCGGGCGATGTCCAGCAGTTCGGTGGTGTAGGCCACCGGGTTTTCGGGGAGTTCCACGAAGTCCGCCGTCTTGGCGTACTCGGCTGCTGCGACGCCGGCCCGCTTGCCGAACACGTTGATGTCCAGCAGCGAGTTGGTGCCCAGGCGGTTGGAGCCGTGCACCGAAACGCAGGCCACCTCACCGGCGGCGAAGAGTCCCGGGACAACGGTGTCGTTGTCCTGGAGCACTTCGGTTTCGATGTTCGTGGGGATGCCGCCCATGGCGTAGTGGGCGGTGGGGAACACGGGAACCGGCTCGGTGTACGGCTCCACACCCAGGTAGGTGCGGGCGAACTCGGTGATGTCCGGAAGCTTGGCGTCGATGTGTGCCGGCTCCAGGTGGGTCAGGTCCAGCAGCACGTAGTCCTTGTTCGGGCCGCAGCCGCGGCCTTCACGGACCTCGTTGGCCATGGAGCGGGCCACGATGTCACGCGGTGCGAGGTCCTTGATGGTGGGGGCGTAGCGCTCCATGAAGCGCTCACCCTCGGAGTTGCGCAGGATGGCACCTTCACCGCGGGCGGCCTCGGAGAGGAGGATGCCCAGGCCGGCCAGGCCGGTGGGGTGGAACTGGAAGAATTCCATGTCCTCCAGGGGGATGCCGCGGCGGAAGGCGATACCCATGCCGTCACCGGTGAGGGTGTGGGCGTTCGAGGTGGTCTTGAAGACCTTGCCGGCGCCACCGGAGGCGAACACCACGGACTTGGCCTGGAAGACGTGCAGTTCACCGGAGGCGAGGTCATAGGAGACCACGCCGGCTACGCGCTTCTGCTTGTAAGGGGTGCCGTCCGCACGGACTGCATCCTCTTCGACCGTCAGCAGGTCCAGGACGTAGTACTCGTTGTAGAACTCGACGTTGTGCTTGACGCAGTTTTGGTAAAGCGTCTGCAGGATCATGTGGCCGGTGCGGTCCGCCGCGTAGCAGGCGCGGCGGACCGGCGCCTTGCCGTGGTCGCGGGTGTGGCCGCCGAAGCGGCGCTGGTCGATGCGGCCTTCGGGCGTGCGGTTGAACGGCAAGCCCATCTTTTCCAGGTCAAGCACGGCGTCGATGGCTTCCTTGGCCATGACCTCAGCGGCATCCTGGTCAACCAGGTAGTCGCCGCCCTTGACGGTGTCGAACGTGTGCCATTCCCAGTTGTCTTCCTCGACGTTGGCGAGGGCTGCACACATGCCACCCTGTGCCGCACCGGTGTGCGAGCGGGTGGGGTAGAGCTTGGTCAGTACTGCGGTGCGCGCACGCTGACCGGATTCGATCGCGGCGCGCATGCCAGCGCCACCGGCACCGACGATGACGACGTCGTACTTATGGACCTGCATACCGGATGCTCTTTCTCTCAAAATTCGCTATGGAACTGCGGGGCGGCCTGGCCTGCTCCGCAAAACAGGGCCCGCGGTAATGCCCGCGGGCCCGGAGTCGTGCTGCTGCTAGGCAGGGCAGAAACCACCGGGGAGGGGGACGCCGTCCACCACGGGGCAGGGGTCGAAGGTGAAAATGACCAGGGTGCCCAGTACGACGATGACAACCGTTGCCGAATACAGGACCGTCTTCAACCAGCGGCGGGTGGTGTCCTTCTCGGCGTAGTCATTGATGATGGTGCGCACGCCGTTGGTGCCGTGGAGCATGGCCAGCCACAGCATCGTCAGGTCCCAGAACTGCCAGAAGGGATCGGCCCACTTGCCGGCCACGAAACCGAAGTCGATGGCGTGGATGCCTTCGCCCACCATGAGGTTCACGAAGAGGTGGCCGAAGATGAGCACCACCAGGACCACGCCGGAAAGGCGCATGAAGAGCCACGCGATCATTTCGAAGTTGCCGCGGCTGCCGCCCGTATGGCGGTACTGGGGCGCGATCCGGCCGCTGCGCGGGCTCTCGATTGTTGCGCTCATGGCTAGTGACCTCCGAGGGCGAGGGACAGGTGGCGGATGGAGAAGGCAACCATGGTGACAAGCCACAGAGCCAGGACTGCCCACAGCATCTGCTTCTGGTACCGGGCGCCCTTCTTCCAGAAGTCGACCGCGATGATGCGCAGGCCGTTGAAGGCGTGGAAGACGATGGCCGCAACAAGGCCGGTCTCACCCAGAGCCATCAGGGGGTTCTTGTAGGCTCCGATCACGGCGGTGTAGGCCTCCGGTGACACACGCACCAAGGAGGTGTCCAAAACGTGGACCAACAAGAAGAAAAAGATCACTACACCGGTAATGCGGTGTCCTACCCAGGACCACATGCCTTCACGGCCGCGGTACAAGGTGCCAGCTGGTTTTGTCGGCACTGATAAACCTCCCTGCAACACAGCGGCGCTGGCATGAGATCCACGCGGGGGGAACGCCTGCTGCGAGAGCACTCGTAGCTCAGGCCTAAATCTAGGCTCCGGTAACAGCTTATTCAATTTAGGAACGCCTTGGTGCCCTGTAATGGCGCGGATTTTCGAAAATTATGAGACAAACACCACAATCGGATGCAGGCGCGGCTGCCGCGCGTGCAGCGGCCCTGGAAATCCGGCAGGGGAGCGTTGGGAGCCCGTCGGCTAGAGTAGGCCGTGATGAGTACAGACAAAGTGACAAGCCCGGCATCACCCCTTGACCGCTTCATCGCGGTGATCCCGGCCGGCGGAGTGGGGACCCGCCTCTGGCCCCTGTCACGCGCCGCAGCTCCCAAGTTCCTCCATGACCTCACGGGTTCGGGCAGCACGCTGTTGCGTGCCACCTACGACCGGCTGCACCCGCTTGCCGGGAGCCGCATGCTCGTGGTCACCGGCCAGGCCCACCGCGAAGCCGTGTGCCGCCAGCTGCCCGAGGTGAAGGAATCGGACCTGGTGCTCGAGTCCGAGCCCAAGGACTCCGCCGCGGCAATCGGGCTGGCCGCGGCCATCCTGCATGAGCGCGACCCGGACGCCATCATGGGCTCCTTCGCGGCGGACCAGGTAATCAGCCCGGACAACCTCTTCCAGCAGGCGGTTCGCGAAGCAATCCACACCGCGGCCGCAGGCAAGATCGTCACGATCGGCATCAAGCCAACGCACCCGTCAACCGGCTTCGGGTACATCCGGTCCGGCCAGGACCTGCATATCGACGGCGCGCCCAGCGCGCAGGACGTTGTGGAATTCGTCGAAAAGCCCGACGAGGTTGTTGCCCAGCAGTACGTGGAAAGCGGCAACTACGTCTGGAACGCCGGCATGTTCGTGGCCCCGGTGGCACTCCTGCTCAAGCACCTTGAGGAGAACCAGCCGGAGCTGTTCCAAGGGCTGCAGGAGATCGCGCGCGCCTGGGACACGCCTGCCCGGGACGAGGTAACGTCCCGCATCTGGCCCACCCTGCCGAAGATCGCCATCGATTACGCCGTTGCCGAGCCCGCCGCCGAAGCCGGGGACGTCGCCGTCGTGCCCGGCGCCTTCCGCTGGGACGACGTCGGAGACTTCGCCTCGGTGGGCCGGCTCAACTCCGCCAAGGAAGTGGATGCCGTTACCGTCCTGGGTGAAGGGGCGCGCGTCTTCACCGAGAACTCCAGCGGCGTCGTGGTTACCGACACCAAGCGCGTCATCGCCCTGATTGGCATTGAAGACGTTGTCATCGTGGACACGCCGGACGCCCTGCTGGTCACTACCATGGCCAACTCCCAGCGGGTCAAGGCGGCCGTTGATGCCCTCAAGGCAAGCGGGGACACGGACGTCCTGTAATCAGGGCTGCCGCGTTGCATAACGTGCACTCAGCGGTGCCCGCTATGTAACGCGGCGACCTGATGGCCGGTATCGCAGCCATCCTCGCTAAAGTGAAGCAGTGCGCAACTACACTACCGAAGCCGAGCCCACCGCCCTGGTGTCGCCATGGCTCGACCCGCTCCTGCCGGAACTGATCGACTTCCGCCGGGACCTGCATGCGCACCCGGAACTTTCATTCAAGGAGTTCCGCACCACGGACAAGCTTGCGGAGCGGCTTGAGGAGGCGGGCCTGAAACCGCGCCGCCTTGAGGGAACCGGCCTCACCGTGGACGTCGGGGACGGCCCGATTGCCACAGCCCTCCGCGGTGACATCGACGCGCTGCCCATCATCGAGGAAACGGGACTGCCGTTCGCCTCAAAGAACCACGGCGTTACCCACGCCTGCGGCCACGACGTCCACACCACCACCATGCTGGGCATCGCCCTGGTGCTGCACCGCATGCACCAGGATGAACCGCTGGGGGCCACCGTGCGCATCATCTTTCAGCCGGCCGAGGAGACCATGCCCGGCGGCGCCCACTCGTGCATCGAGCAGGGCGTCCTGGAAGGCGTGCCCCGGATCCTCGCCCTGCACTGCGACCCGCGGATCGAGGTGGGCAAGGTCGGCACGCGCATCGGCGCCATCACCTCTGCGTCGGACACCATCCGGATCGAATTGTCCGGCCGCGGCGGCCACACGTCCCGTCCGCACCTGACGGAGGACCTGGTGTTCGCACTGGCCCAGATCGCGGTCAACGTTCCCGCCGTCCTGTCCCGGCGCGTGGACGTGCGCAGTGGCGTCTCAGTGGTGTGGGGCCAGATTTCCGCCGGTTCCGCGCCCAACGCAATTCCCGGCGTCGGCTACATGGCCGGCACCATGCGGTGCCTGGACCGCGACGCCTGGCACGAGGCCGGTGAGCTCCTGGACGAGGTGGTGCACCAGGTGGCTGCGCCCTACGGCGTCGAGGTAAAGCTGGAGCACACCAGGGGAGTGCCGCCGGTGGTGAACTCGGAACACGAAACAGCCATCATCGAGGCTGCCGCTCGGGCCGAAATCGGCGAAAATGCCGTCGTGCTGACCCCGCAGTCCATGGGCGGGGAGGATTTTGCCTGGTTCCTCGCCGAGCGGCCGGGCGCGATGATGCGGCTTGGCACCAAGACTCCGGGCGGCGAGGAATACGACCTCCACCGTGGCGACTACATCCTGGACGAGCGCGCGCTGGGCCACGGCATCCGGGTCCTCACCGCAGCCGCGTTGCGTACCATCCGCGACCTCTAGGAAGTATCCGGGAAGGCCCGACGGCGGGCACCTGCGCAAGTGCCGCCGCCGGACCTTCCAGCGTCCTACTGGTTGGTAACAACTTGTAAACAATCTTCAGGATCACGTCCGGTTGTGCTACTGCCACGTGGCGCAGGCCACTAAAGTGGGAAGTATCAGTGCGCTCCGGCGCAGTGCTGCGTGCCATCAGTGACAACAGAATCTCAGTGCAGAAACGGACACTCATTGAATTCGAGCCGTAGCGCCACTCTCATCATCCTGGAGGAATCTTGATGACATCACTGCGTGGACACCTCAAGCGCGGTTCAGTCGCAGGCCTGGCCACCATGGGCGCCACAGCGCTCGTCCTGGCAGGTTGCGGCGCACCCCCCGAGGCCGGCAGCGGCACCACCGCAGGCGCCAGCGACTACACCGGCTGCATCGTCTCCGACTCCGGCGGCTTTGACGACCAGTCCTTCAACCAGTCCTCCTACGAGGGCCTGAAGAAGGCCGAGGCGGACCTGGGCATCAAGGTCAACCAGGTGGAGTCCAAGACCAACAACGACTTCGAACCGAACCTGCGCGCCATGGTCACTGCGGGTTGCGACCTGACCGTCACGGTCGGCTTCCTTCTGGGCGACGCCACCAAGAAGCAGGCCGAAGCCAACCCGGACAGCCACTTCGCCATTGTCGACTTTGGCTACGAGACTCCCATCGCCAACGTCAAGCCGATTATCTACGACACCGCGCAGGCGGCATTCCTGGCCGGCTACCTGGCAGCCGGCACCACCAAGACCGGGACGGTCGCCACCTTCGGCGGCATCAAGATCCCCACCGTCACCATCTTCATGGACGGCTACGCGGACGGCGTGAAGTACTACAACGAGCAGAAGGGCAAGGACGTCAAGCTCCTTGGCTGGAACAAGGACGCCCAGGACGGCAGCTTCACCGGCGACTTCGAAAAGCAGGACGTGGGCAAGCAGCTCACCCAGAACTTCCTCGACCAGGGCGCCGATATCGTGATGCCCGTTGCCGGCCCGGTGGGCAAGGGCGCGGGAGCGGCGCTGCAGGAGGCCAAGGCCGCCGGCAAGGACGTCAAGCTCATTTGGGTCGACTCGGACGGCTACCTCACTGCCCCCGACTACAAGGACATCATGCTCTCGTCCGTCATGAAGCTGATGGGCGACGCCGTGGAAACCGTGGTGCGGGACGACAAGGACGGCAAGTTCGACAACACCCCGTACGTCGGTACCCTCGCCAACGACGGTGTCCAGCTGGCACCCTTCCATGACCTCGATCCGCAGGTTCCGGCCGAGCTGAAGACCGAACTTGAACAGATCGAGAAGGACATCATCGACGGCAAGATCAAGGTCGAGTCGGCAGCGAGCCCGAAGGCCTGACCCCCCCAGCAGGCGCCACGCCCGGCCGGTCACTGACCGGCCGGGCGGTGGCGCTTTTTGCTGGCCATTTTGCGGGCCGCCACCCGCTCATCCCCTGGCTGCACCCACTAGGCTGGTGCTGCAGCCGCATATCCCGTCCGGTGGATCGCCGGACGCCTGAAGATTGGTCAGAGTTTTGAAACTTGAACTCCGAGGGATCACAAAACGCTTTGGCACCCTGCTCGCAAACGACCACATCGACGTGGTGGTTGAACCCGGACAAATCCATTGTCTGCTGGGCGAAAACGGGGCCGGCAAATCCACCCTCATGAACGTGCTGTACGGGTTGTACGAGCCCTCCGAAGGCGAGATCCTCCTCGACGACAAACCGGTGTCCTTCCGCGGACCGGGCGACGCCATGGCCGCAGGCATCGGAATGGTGCACCAGCACTTTATGCTCGTGCCGGTCTTCACGGTTGCCGAGAACGTTGCCCTGGGCGCCGAACCCACCAAGGCGGCGGGCTTCCTCAACCTGGACGAGACGCGCCGCCGGATCAAGGACATTTCCGACCAGTACGGGTTCGATGTTGATCCCGACGCCCTGGTGGAAGACCTTCCGGTGGGCGTCCAGCAGCGCGTCGAGATCATCAAGGCACTGGTCCGCAACGCCAAGGTCCTGATCCTCGACGAACCCACTGCCGTGCTGACGCCGCAGGAAACCGATGAACTCCTGGACATCATGCGCCAGCTCAAGTCCGCCGGAACCTCCATCGTCTTCATCTCCCACAAGCTGCGGGAGGTCAAGGAAGTATCGGACACCATCACCGTGATCAGGCGCGGAAAGGTGGTGGGCAAGGCCGAGCCTTCCGCCCCCACCACGGAACTGGCTTCCATGATGGTGGGCCGCGCGGTCAGCCTGAACCTGGACAAGGCTCCGGCCAAGCCCCAGGAGAACACCTTCGAGGTCCGGAACCTGACGGTGGTGGCCCCCAACGGCCAGCACGTGGTGGACGGACTCAGTTTCGACATCGCCCGCGGTGAGATCCTGGCCATCGCAGGCGTCCAGGGCAACGGGCAGACCGAACTTACCGAAGCCATTCTGGGACTCCAGGAGCGGGTATCCGGTTCCGTAACGCTCGACGGCAAGGAACTCCTGGGCCGGCCCGTCAAGGAAGTCCTCAAGGCCGGCGTCGGGTTCGTCCCTGAAGACCGCAAGGTGGACGGCCTGGTGGGCACGTTCTCAGTGGCGGAAAACCTGGTGCTGGACCTTTACGACAAACCCCCGTTCGCCAGGGGCATCAGCATGAGTCCGGCGAAAATCCTGGAAAACGCCAAGGCCCGCATAGGCGAGTTCGACGTCCGGACCCCGTCGGCGGCCGCGGCCGCCGGCACTCTCTCCGGCGGCAACCAGCAGAAGGTGGTGATGGCCCGGGAGCTCTCGCGGCCGCTGCGGCTGTTCATCGCCTCCCAGCCCACCCGCGGCGTGGATGTGGGATCCATCGAATTCCTGCACCGCAGGATCGTTGCAGAACGCGACCAGGGCACTCCGGTGATGATCATCTCCACTGAACTGGACGAGGTGATGGAACTCGCGGACAGGATCGCCGTCCTCTACAAGGGCAGGCTGGTAGGCATCGTTCCGGCGGGCACCAGCCGTGACACCCTCGGCCTGATGATGGCCGGCATCCCGCCCGAGGAACACGCACACACGTCCCAGGCCGGCCAGCGCCCGGCTTCCACCCCTGACGCCGAGGGAGACGACCATGTCTGACAAGCATCCCCCCAAGCACGCGGACGGCGGGCACGGCGCCACTCCGTCCGGCAGGCACCACCACACCACCCCTGCCGAGGAGGAAACAGCAGCCGTCGTATCCGTGGACACCGCCGGCGGCGCCATGGAGCCCTCCGCCGTCCCGGCAACAGCCCAGTCCGGGCAGCTGCCGGGCGGTCCGGACACCCTGCTCCGCAGGATCTTCACCGGCAGCGGCATGGTCTCGGTCCTCGCGGTGCTGCTGGCCCTCATTATCGGCGGCCTGCTGATCGCCAGTACCGATCAGCGCGTGGCAACCACAGCCGGCTACTTCCTGGCCCGGCCCACCGACTTCCTCGCAGCGGTCTGGGATGCCGCCACCCGTTCCTACATCGCCCTCTTCCAGGGCTCGGTGTTCAACCCGCGCGGCAACAGCCTGGCGGGCCAGTTCGCACCCTTCACGGAGACACTCACCATTGCCACGCCGCTCATCACGGCCGGCCTGGGCGTGGCACTGGCTTTCCGGGCGGGGCTTTTCAACATCGGCGCCCAAGGCCAGATCATCGTGGCCGGCATCCTCGCGGCCTGGGTGGGCTTCGCACTTGACCTTCCCTTTGGCCTGCACCTCCTCCTGGTCCTGGTGGCCGGCATCGCCGGCGGAGCCCTGTGGGGCGGCCTCGTGGGCGTCCTCAAGGCCCGGACCGGCGCACACGAGGTCATCCTGACCATCATGTTCAACTACATCGCGTTGTACTTCCTGCGGTACCTGTTGAACACACCGGCGTTCCAGCGGCCGGGGGAGTCGAACCCGATCTCGCCGATCCTGGACCCCACCGCCGTCTACCCCCAGATCCTGGGCACCCAGTACCGGCTCCACCTTGGTTTCATCCTGGCCATCGCAGCCACTGTCCTTGTCTGGTGGCTTTTGAACCGCTCCACGGTCGGCTTTGAGTTCCGGGCCGTCGGCGCCAACCCCAAGGCGGCCCAGACCGCCGGAATCAACGTCTCCCGGTCCACCATCCTGGTGATGGCCATCGCCGGCGGACTCGCCGGCATGTCCGGCGTCGCGCAGGTGGCCGGAACGGAAAAGGTGCTCACCGATGGCGTGGCCGCCACCTACGGCTTTGACGCCATCACCGTTGCGCTGCTTGGGCGTTCGACGCCGTGGGGCACGTTCGCCGCCGGCCTGCTGTTCGGCGCCTTCCGCGCCGGAGCGGTCCAAATGCAGATCCAGACCGGCACACCCATCGACATCGTGCTGGTTGTCCAGTCGCTGATTGTCCTGTTCATCGCGGCGCCGCCCCTGGTCCGGGCAATATTCGGCATGAACCCGCGGCGGAAAAAGCCCGCGCGTGCCGCCAAGTCCCGGCAGGCCGCCACAACCGGAGGTGCAGCATGAGCACTACAGTTTCCTCGCCCAGGCCTGGCACGCCCCGGCCTGCCGGAGCGCCGGACAACCCGGCGGCCATTTCCGCCAAGCCGGTCAGCTGGAAGACACCCGTGTTGCTGGCCGCCTTCGCCCTGATCGCACTGGTGTTCTTCGGGTTCCTCGCTCCCCACCGGAATGCGAGCTTCGGCATCTCCACAGGCGAAGACTTTTTCCAGCTGCCTGCACTGGACATCAACGCCTTCGCCGGCGGCATTGTGCTGTCCGTGCTGCTCGTGGGACTGGCGGCCTACTCCATATACCTCAAGGCGAGGGAACGGCCCGCCCCCGGCTGGTTGACCGTGACCTTCATCGTCCTGTTCGTGGCTGCCTTCCTCATCTGGGTTGTGGGCGGCGCCCGCACCCCCAGCATCTCCCTGGCCGGCCTGATCGCCGGTTCCGTCACCTTGGCCGTGCCGCTGGTGTTCGGGTCCCTGTCCGGCGTCCTGTGTGAACGGGTAGGCGTAGTCAACATCGCCATCGAGGGCCAGCTGCTGGGCGGTGCCTTCACGGCCGCCATCGTGGCCAGCATGACGCAGAACCCGTTCATCGGGCTGCTGGCCGCCGCCGTTGCCGGGGCGCTGGTGTCCATGGTGCTGGCCCTGTTCAGCATCAAGTACCTGGTGAACCAGATCATCGTGGGCGTCGTCCTGAACGTCCTGGTTTCCGGCGTCACCGGCTTCCTCTTCAGCACCGTCATGCAGGAGGACAGCGACCGGTACAACTCCCCGCCCGGACTTGACGCCATCGAAATCCCGGTCCTGTCGAGCATCCCCATCATCGGCCCCATCCTGTTCCGGCAGACACTGGTGGGCTACCTCATGTACATCGCGGTCCTGGTGGTGTGGGTTGGGCTGTTCAAGACCAGGTGGGGCCTGCGGGTCCGTGCCGTCGGTGAACACCCCCAGGCGGCCGACACCCTTGGCATCAACGTCAACGCCACCCGCTTCTGGAACGTCACCCTGGGCGGTGCGGTGGCCGGCATTGGCGGCTCCTTCTTCACCCTGGTGGCCATCGACAGCTTTACCAAGGAGATTTCCGGCGGCCGCGGCTTCATCGCCCTCGCAGCCCTGATCTTCGGCAGGTGGAACCCCATCGGGGCGTTCTTCGCGGCGCTCCTCTTCGGGTTCGCGGACAACCTGCAGAGCATCGTCACCATCATCGGAACCCCGGTGCCCAGCCAGTTCATGGCCATGCTGCCGTACCTGGTGACGGTCCTCGCAGTGGCGGGGCTGGTGGGCAAATCCCGGGGGCCGGCGGCCAGCGGCATCCCGTACGTCAAGGGTTGACGGCGGTGGACGGAACAACCGTGGACTGGCAGGCCCTGGAGGCCGCCGCCGTCGCGGCCATGAAGAACGCCTACGCGCCCTACTCGAAGTTCCCGGTGGGGGCTGCGGCCCTCACCGGGGACGGCCGGATCGTCAGCGGCTGCAACGTGGAGAACGCCAGCTACGGGCTGACTTTGTGCGCCGAATGCGCCCTGGTGGGCAACCTGCGGATGACCGGCGGCGGGCGGCTGCGCGCCTTCTACTGCGTGGATGGCAGCGGCAACGTCCTGATGCCCTGCGGCCGCTGCCGGCAGCTCCTGTACGAATTCCGCGCCCCGGACATGGAACTCATGACCACCCAGGGCATCAAGACCATGGACCAGGTGTTGCCAGACGCCTTCGGCCCCGAACACCTCGAGGAGACCCGGTGACCAACAGCAAAGCTGAAGCCTTCGATGCCGTTGACATTATCCGCGTCAAGCGGGACAAAGGCACCCTGAGCCCGGAGCAGATCGACTGGACCATTGACGCCTACACCCGCGGCATCATCGCCGACGAGCAGATGGCCGCGCTGAACATGGCCATCCTGCTCAACGGGATGAACCGCACGGAGATTGCACGCTGGACCGCGGCGATGATCGCATCCGGCGAGACCATGGACTTTTCCAGCCTCCGACGGCCCGACGGCGGCCTAAAGTACACGTCGGACAAGCACTCCACAGGCGGGGTGGGTGACAAGATCACCTTGCCGCTGGCACCGCTGGTGGCGGTGTTCGGCGTGGCCGTACCGCAGCTTTCAGGCCGCGGCCTGGGGCACACCGGCGGAACCCTGGACAAGCTGGAGGCCATTCCCGGGTGGCGCGCCACCCTCAGCAACGAGGAAATGCTGGCCCAGTTGCAGGACGTGGGCGCCGTGATCTGTGCCGCCGGCGCCGGGCTGGCTCCGGCGGACAAGAAGCTCTACGCGCTGCGCGACGTTACCGGAACCGTTGAAGCGATCCCCCTAATTGCCTCCTCGATCATGAGCAAGAAGATCGCCGAAGGCACCGGATCCCTGGTCCTGGATGTCAAGGTGGGAAGCGGGGCATTCATGAAGGACGAATCCTCTGCGCGCGAGCTCGCCGAAACCATGGTGGCGCTGGGCAAGGACGCCGGCGTCAACACCGTGGCCCTGCTCACCAACATGAACACCCCGCTGGGGCTCACTGCGGGAAATGCCATCGAGGTGGAGGAATCCGTGGAGGTGCTCGCCGGCGGCGGTCCCGCCGACGTGGTGGAGTTGACGGTCCGGCTCGCCGAGGAGATGCTCGCCGCGGCCGGAGTGCACGACGCCGATCCCGCCGCCGCGCTGAAGGACGGCCGTGCCATGGACGTCTGGAACAGGATGATCGAGGCGCAGGGCGGCGATCCGCGCGCTGAGCTCCCGGTGGCCAGGGAATCCGATGTGGTGTACGCCCCGGCGGACGGGGTGCTTGTGGAGCTCGATGCCCTCGCAGTGGGCGTGGCTGCCTGGCGCCTGGGAGCCGGACGTGCCCGCAAGGAGGACGCGGTCCAGGCAGGGGCGGGAGTCCGGCTGCACGCCAAGCCCGGTGCCGTGGTGCGGGCAGGGGAGCCCCTGATGACCCTGCTTACGGACACGCCTGAGCGCTTTGCCCGGGCCCGAGGAGCGCTGGAACAGGCGGTGGTGATCGCGCCAGAAGGATCGCGGCCGGCGCAGCGGCTGATCCTGGACCGCATAGCATAGGAACCCATGCAGGCCATCAATGACTTTATCCTCGCCGCAGCCGGGCAGCCCTGGGTGCTTTTCCTGGTGCTGGCGTGCTGCGTCATTGACGGCTTCTTCCCGCCCATACCCAGCGAGTCCGTGGTTGTGGGCCTCTCGGCTGTCGCCGCAACCGCGGATGTTCCCAACCCCTGGCTGCTGATGCTGGTGGCTGGCCTGGGCGCCTTCACGGGGGACAACATCGCCTACCTCATTGGCCGCAAAGTGGGAACCACCCGGTGGTCCTGGATGCGCGGGCCGCGGATGCAGAGCGCTTTCCGCTGGGCCGGCAGGGAACTGCGAAAGCGGCCTGCCTCCCTCATCCTGGTTGCGCGCTTCGTTCCGATCGGGCGCGTTGCGGTCAACCTCACCGCGGGGGTGACACGTTATCCGCACCTGCGCTTCGTTGCGCTGACTATCCTCTCCGCCACGCTGTGGGCCGGCTACTCTGTGGGCATCGGGCTCTTTTTCGGGCGGTGGTTCGAGGAAAACCACCTGCTGGGCGCAGTGATCGCCATCATCTGCGCGGTGGCGCTGGGGATCGTGGTGGACCTGGTGGTCAACAAGGTACGTCGCCAACCCCATGTCATTGAGCGCTTGCGGGAACCTGAGCCCTGACGGAAGCCCTGCCAGCCGCCGCTCAGCTTTCCGGAGGAGGCATGGGGCATCGGATGTCAGCCGCAGGGACGACGCCGTAAGGCCGCTCAGGAGCGTAGCGTGGAAAGGTTGTTTCCGGGCCGGGGCGTAGCGAACGACGCCCCGGCCGTGGGACACTTAGGGACGATTTCCGCTATGGCAGCGCCGCTTTGGCTGCGTCATCAGGTGTAGGAGCAAGACCGCGTGGAGTTTATTAATGAGGCCGTGCTCCATGCGGCGGGCCAATGGTGGATCTACCCGATCCTGCTCATCTTTTTCTTCGTCGACGGCTTCGCCATGGTGGTCCCCAGCGAAACGCTCATCGTGGCGCTGGCTGCCTTCTCCCGGCACAGCGGGGAACCCAACCTCTGGATCCTGGGAACCACGGCCCTGGTCGGTGCCGTCGCGGGCGACAACATGGCTTTTATGCTGGGCCGCAAGATCGGGCTGGACCGGTGGAAATGGATGCGCCGCCCAAAAGTCCGCAAGGCTTTCAGCTGGGCACGGTATGAACTGGACAAGCGCGGTGCAGTGCTGATCTTCACGGCCCGGTACATCCCGTGGGGCCGCGTCGCCGTCAATTATGTTGCCGGCAGCACGGGCTTCGCGCACCGCCGGTTTTTCCTTCTGGATGCCTTCGCCTGCATCACGTGGGTGGGATACTCCATCGGGATCGGCCTGCTGGCCAGTTCCTTCCCCTGGCTGCACCACAATCCGCTGCTCAGCGCCGGGATCGCCGTGGTCTTCGCAATTGTCCTGGGAATCCTCATCGATCACGGGCTCCGCTGGTGGCATAAGCACCTTGCGCGCAATGACGCCAAAGAGGTGGACGAGTGGCTTGACGGCGGGCCTTCGGGAGCCCGTAACGGCACCTCCGGCTCCACCGTCATGGCGCCGTCGGCAGACGGCGGCCCTGCCGCGTCCTAGCCGTTGGCGTTGAAACCCTGCCCACCCTAAGGTGGGAACGTGACTGAGCCTATTGTTGACGCTGCCCCTGCCATCGATTTCGACCTGAAGAACCTGCCCAAGGTTTCGCTTCACGACCATCTGGACGGGGGCCTCCGTCCGGCAACGATCATCGAACTGGCTGAGGCCGTTGGCCACACCCTTCCGTCCACCGATCCTGTGGCACTGGGCGAGTGGTTCAGGGAATCTGCCGACTCCGGCTCGCTGGTCCGCTACCTCGAAACGTTCGACCACACCGTCGCCGTGATGCAGACACGGGAAGGCCTGTTCCGGGTGGCCAAGGAATTCGTCGAGGACCTGGCGGACGACGGCGTGGTTTACGGCGAGGTACGGTGGGCACCCGAACAGCACCTGCAGAAGGGCCTGACGCTGGATGAAGCTGTGGAGGCGGTCCAGGAAGGCCTGGAAGCCGGCGTCGAGGCTGTGGGGGAGAGCGGCCGCGAGATCCAGGTGGGCCAGCTGATCACGGCCATGCGCCATGCCGACCGAGGCCAGGAGATCGCCGAGCTCGCCGTCCGCCACCGGAACAAGGGCGCCGTTGGTTTTGATATCGCCGGCGCCGAGGACGGCTTCCTGCCGTCCCGCTTCCGGGACGCGTTCACGTACCTGGCCCAGCAGAACTTCCCCGCCACCGTGCACGCGGGGGAGGCCGCCGGGCTGGAGAGCATCCAGTCCGCGCTGGTGGACGGCCGCGCCCTGCGCCTGGGCCACGGGGTCCGGATCGCGGAGGACATCATGGTGGAGTTCGACGACGACGAAGACGCCGGGGAAACCGTCGGGCTGGTCACGCTGGGCGACCTCGCCAGCTGGATCCGCGACCGCGGCATCGCGCTGGAAGTCTGCCCCTCCTCCAACCTGCAGACCGGTGCGATTGCCGGTTTCGGCGAAGGCATCGAAAGCCACCCGCTGGACATGCTGTACCAGCTGGGCTTCAACGTCACCATCAACACGGACAACCGGCTCATGAGCGGCGTGACCCTCACGGACGAATTCGAGCTCCTGGTGGAGACCTTCGACTACGACCTGGACGACCTGCTCGAACTGACCCTGAACGCCGCCGAGGCCTCCTTCCTGCCCCTTGAGGAAAAGGAAGCGCTGGTGGAGTACATCAACGACGCCTACGCCAACCTTGGCTGAAACCCCCATCGACCGGCTGATCACGGTCATTGCGCAGCTGCGGGAACACTGCCCGTGGATGGGTGCGCTGACCCATGAGTCGCTGGTGGAATACCTGATCGAGGAAGCCTACGAAGTGGCGGAAACCATCGAGGCAGGACATTCCGACGCCGAGCTGCAGGGCGAGCTGGGCGACGTGCTGCTCCAGGTTGTGCTGCACGCCCGGCTCGCCCGGGAGCGCGGATCATTTACGTTCGACGACGTGGCGCGCGGGCTGGGTGCCAAGATGGTCCGCCGCAACCCGCACGTCTTCAGGCCCGACGGTTCCCTGCAGGACAGCTTCCCGGCCACAGTGGAAGAGATCGTGCAAAAGTGGGATGCCGTCAAGCGGGCGGAACGCCCCGAGCGGAAAGACCCGTTCGAGGGGATCCCACAGGCGCTGCCTGCCCTCGCCCGGGCGCAGAAGTCCATTGACCGCGCCGCCCGGGCACGTCCGGTGGCTGAGCCTGCCGAAACCCTGGCGGTCGAGTCCGAAGCAGGCCCCTTCGCAACGGAAGACGAGCTCGGTAACTACCTGTTCGCCGTCGTACGCTCAGCCCACGCCGCCGGTCTGGACGCCGAACGTGCGCTGTGCGCTGCCGTCCGCCGCTACCAGCAGCAGGAATCGCAGCATCAACACCCATCATGACGTCCGGTGCGGGTGAAGTTTCCGTAACCCGCACCACTCTCGACTACGCTGGTCCCTGACGAGTACGTCGAGTTTTCGGCCAAATTCCCCGTTAATCGCCCATAAGGAGCAAATTCATGGCGCTTATCGATGCCATCCACGCACGCGAGATCCTCGATTCCCGTGGCAACCCGACCGTGGAAGTCGAGGTCCTGCTCTCCGACGGCCAGATCGGCCGCGCAGCAGTTCCCTCCGGCGCTTCCACCGGTGAGCACGAGGCAGTCGAACTGCGTGACGGCGACAAGGGCCGCTACCTCGGCAAGGGTGTCCAGAAGGCCGTGGACGCCATCATCGACCAGATCGCCCCGGCCCTCACCGGCTTCGACGCCACCGACCAGCGCAGCATCGACCAGGCCATGCTGGACCTGGACGGCACCGCCAACAAGGGCAAGCTTGGCGCCAACGCCATCCTGGGCGTCTCCCTGGCCGTGGCCAACGCCGCAGCAGCTTCCGCCGACCTGCCCCTCTACAAGTACCTCGGCGGCCCCAATGCCCACGTGCTGCCCGTTCCGCTCATGAACATCCTGAACGGTGGCTCGCACGCCGACTCCGACGTCGACATCCAGGAATTCATGATCGCCCCGATCGGTGCCGAGACCTTCTCCGAAGGCCTGCGCTGGGGCGTGGAGGTTTACCACAACCTCAAGTCCGTCCTGAAGGAAAAGGGCCTGTCCACCGGCCTGGGCGACGAGGGCGGCTTCGCCCCGAACCTGCCCTCCAACCGTGCAGCCCTGGACCTCATCCAGGAGGCCATCAAGAATGCCGGCTACACCCCGGGCAAGGACATCGCGCTGGCCCTGGACGTCGCCTCTTCCGAATTTTTCAAGGACGGCGCCTACCAGTTCGAAGGCAAGTCCCTGAGCTCGGCGGAAATGAGCGCCTACTACACCGAACTCGTCTCCGACTACCCGCTGGTCTCCATCGAGGACCCGCTTGACGAGAACGACTGGGACGGCTGGAAGACCCTCACCGACGCCATCGGTGACAAGGTCCAGCTGGTGGGCGACGACCTCTTCGTCACCAACCCGTCCATCCTGCAGCGCGGCATCGACACCAGCACCGCCAACTCGCTGCTGGTCAAGGTCAACCAGATCGGCTCCCTGACCGAGACGCTGGACGCCGTCAGCCTGGCACAGCGTGCCGGCTACACCACCATCACCTCGCACCGCTCCGGTGAAACCGAGGACACCACCATCGCCGACATCTCGGTGGCCACCAACGCCGGCCAGATCAAGACCGGTGCCCCGGCCCGCTCCGAGCGCGTGGCAAAGTACAACCAGCTGCTGCGCATCGAAGAGGAACTCGACGACGCCGCACGCTACGCCGGCCGCAGCGCATTCCCGCGTTTCAAGGGCTAGTAGCCGCGTAAACCAACGGACGGTGGCTATGGTTGAAAGACCATAGCCACCGTTGTTGTTTCAGCAGCACTGGATCCAGCCCAGACAGTGGCGGCCCAGGCAGGCCGCGTTTCAGGAGTGTCATGGCTACGCGCCGTCCCAAAGTCCCCAAGGTCAGCCCCGCCCGTTCATCGGGGGAGAACAACGACGGCGGTTCCCGCCAGGGCGCGCACGTGATCCAGGCGGATTTCGGCTCAGGCAAGGACGGCCCAGGCCAGGACCGGTCGGGCCTGGCGCCGGACGCCGGCGGCCCGGCGAAGGGCGGCGGCGGTGAGCGCAAGGAAAGTCCGTCCCGCAAGGATGCCGGCCGCACGGGCAGCAGCGCTGGCAGCGGAGATTCCGCGGCGGAGGACCAGCATCCCGTGCCGGCCAAGGCCTTCTCAGGACGGATGCTGGCCCTCGCAGTGGTGATGATCGCCATCACCATCATGCTCGCGCCTACCGTCAAGATCTTCTTCGATAAAAAGGCCGAGATCGATGCGCTGAACGCCGACATCGCCGCCAGGGAGGCGGAAGGTGACGCCCTCCGGCAGCAGGTGTCCCGCTGGCAGGACCCCAACTACGTGAAACAGCAGGCCCGCGACCGCATTAACATGGTTATGCCGGGTGAAACCGGCTACTGGGTCTTCGGCAGTGATATGCCCGCAGCGGAAACCAGTGGCCCGACCGCCGCGGCAGCACAAGACCCCGCCGATCTGCCGTGGGTGGATTCCCTGTGGGAGTCCATCACGCGCGCGGCCACAGACTGAACCGCCACAGGAAGGACGGCCCGCGACAGTGGAAAACAGCACGGAAGCCGCCCGGGAGGAATCCCGCCAGCCATCACCGCACGACCTCGAAGTACTGAGCCGGCAGCTCGGACGTCCGGTACGCGACGTGGTGGAAATTCCGGCCCGCTGCATTTGCGGCAACCCGCTGGTCGCTGCAACGGCGCCGCGCCTGGGCAACGGTACCCCGTTCCCCACCACCTTCTACCTGACGCATCCGGTCATCACCTCCGCGGTGTCCCGGCTTGAAGCAGCAGGCGTCATGAACACCATGAACGAGCAGCTGGCTGCGGATCCCGGCCTTGCCGACGCCTACCGCTCCGCCCACGAGGCCTACCTGGCAGCCCGGAACTCCATCGGGGAACGCGCGGGCATAGGCGCCGTGCCCGAAATCGAGGGTGTGTCTGCCGGCGGCATGCCCACCCGGGTCAAATGCCTTCATGTCCTGGTGGGGCAGTCGCTGGCAGCCGGGCCCGGAGTAAACCCCCTCGGCGACGAGGCGCTGCTCCAGATCCGCGAATGGTGGACTCCGGACACCTGCTATTGCGACGGCGCCTGGGACACCACCGGCGAGGCGCCCTCCAAGGACCTCAGCCGGCACGGGCCCCAGGGCCTGCCGAATATCGTGGGCAGGCCGGCGCCGGTAAGGAAGTCCGCCACGCAGTCGGAGGCAAGCCAGTGACGCGGGTAGCCGCCATTGACTGCGGTACGAACTCCATCCGCCTCCTGATCGCAGACATTCAGCGCAGCAGCGGTTCTACGAGCCTCCAGGATGTGGTGCGGGAAATGCGCGTGGTCCGGCTGGGCGAGGGCGTTGACGCCACCGGCGAACTGGCGCCGGAAGCGCTCAAGCGTACCTTCGCGGCCGCAGCAGACTACGCCCGCCTCATCCGCGAACACGGCGCTGAGGCTGTCCGCTTTGTTGCCACCTCCGCAAGCCGGGATGCCCGCAACAGGGACGTCTTCGTGACCGGTATCCGAGATCTCCTTGGCGTGGAGCCGGAAGTGATTTCCGGGGACGAGGAAGCGGCACTGTCCTTCGCAGGGGCCAGCAGCGTGCTGCCCATCCTTGACGGGCACCAGGTCCTGGTAGTGGACCTTGGCGGCGGCAGCACCGAGTTCGTTCTGGGCACGGCGGCAGGAGTCACCGCAGCGAAGTCCGTGGACATCGGCTGCGTCCGCCTTACGGAACGCCACCTGCGGAGTGATCCGCCCACCGCTGAACAGATCGCGGCGGCGGAAGCCGACGTGGACGCAGCGATTGCCCGCGCTGGACAGGACGTCCCGCTGGAACGCGCCACCGCCGTCGTCGGCGTTGCCGGGTCCATCACCACCATCACCGCACATGCCCTCCGGCTGCCCGGGTATAGCCCGGACATCATCCACGGTACCGAGCTTCCCATCGACACTGTCCATGCCGCCTCCACCGACCTCCTGGAGATGGTCCGGTCCGGCCGTGCCGCGCTGCCGTACATGCACCCCGGCCGAGTGGACGTCATCGGGGCGGGAGCACTTGTCTGGCGCCGCATCCTGGAACGCCTCGGCGGACTCAGCGACGGACGGATCACCACAGCCACAGCCAGCGAACACGACATCCTCGACGGCATCGCCCTGAGTATCGCCCCGGGCATGGGCTGAATTCCATGCAAGCACCCACCCACCCGATGCTGCAGAGGACAGGAGCCGCACTGCTGGCGCTGGTCCTGGCGGGCTGCTGCCTGTGTACCGGCCTGATCACCGCGCCCGCGGCACGGGCGGACGAGTGGCGGGACAAACAGTACTGGCTGGCGGAATCAGGCATCACCAAGGCCTGGGAAGTGTCGAAGGGCGCGGGGGTGAAGGTGGCCGTCATCGACAGCGGCGTCGACGCCGGGCACCCAGACCTTAAAGGCGCCATTGTTGGCGGCTACGACGCCTCGGGCTCCGGGCAGCCTGACGGGCAGAAAAGCGTCGGCGCAAAGCCGGAACACGGCACGCTCGTAGCCACCATGCTTGCCGGACGCGGGCACCAGCCCGCAGGTGCCACACCCACGCCCACCCCCGGGCCGGCAGCCCAGGCTCCCGACGGAATTATGGGAGTTGCCCCGGAGGCGCAGATCCTCGCGGTTTCCACCTGGCTTGGTTCTCCCAACCCCTCCGGAAAGAGCGACCAGGACCAGATCCCCGAAGCCGTGCGGTGGGCAGTGGACAACGGCGCCAAAGTCATCAATATCTCGCTTGGCAGCACCACGCCGGAATGGCCGCAAAGCTGGGACGCGGCCTTCCTCTACGCCGAGCAGAAAGACGTGGTGATCGTTGCCGCGGCCGGGAACCGGATCGGCGGCAACACCCAGGTCGGCGCTCCTGCCACCATTCCCGGTGTCCTGACCGTCGCCGGCCTCGACCGCACGGGAACGGCCAGCGTCGACGCATCCTCGCAGGGCATCAGTATCGGTGTGGCTGCGCCGGCCCAGAACCTGCTGGGCGGGCTGCCCGGCGGCGGCTACGCCGAATGGGCGGGAACGTCCGGTTCCACGCCCATTGTTGCCGGCGTTGCAGCCCTCATCAGGTCGAAGTGGCCTGCGATGACTGCAGAGCAGGTGATCAACCGGATTGTGTCGACGGCCAAGGACGCCGGACCGCCGGGCAAGGACCCGCTTTACGGCTACGGCATCCTCAACGCCGAGGCAGCACTGAAAGCCGACGTGCCGGAGGCCAAGGCCAACCCCTTGGGAACAATTGCGGAATGGATCAGGGTGCACCGCAGGGGCAATCCCGCCACTCCAACCCCCGTACCCAGCGCAGACGTGCCCAGCGCAGCACCAATGCTTCCCAACCCCACGGTGCCGGCAGCGGAGGCACCCTCCCGGCGCGACACGGCCATCGGCGCCGCCGTCGTCATCGGGTTCGCACTGCTGTTCGTGGCCATCATCGCGGCAGCGGCAGTGCAGCTGCGCAGGGCAGCGCGGGATCCTGTCCTCGCTGCTTCCGACGACGCTGAAACCGGAGCGTTCGAGAAGGTGGATTCGGGACGGAAACCCCAGCATTACCCGGCCTCGGAGTAGTTAGTGAAGATTTTCACAAACTGCGCTATCCTTAAACCATGGCAACCACCCCAGAGCTCCAGGACCGTCCCAGGGTACTCGTCGTCGGCGGCGGGTACGTCGGCCTGTACGTAGCACTCAAACTGCAGAAGAAGATCGCGAATGCCGGTGGCATCGTCACCCTCGTGGATCCGCTGCCCTACATGACTTACCAGCCGTTCCTGCCCGAGGTGGCAGGCGGCAACATTGAGGCCCGCCACGCTGTGGTCTCCCACCGCAAGCACCTCAAGCAGACCGAGCTGATCCAGGGCCGCGTGACCTCGATCGACCACGCCAACCGCACGGCAGTGGTTGCACCCTCCGACGGCGGCGAGAACTTCGAGGTTCCCTACTTCGACGTTGTCCTGGCGGCAGGCGCCATCACCCGCACCTTCCCGATCAAGGGCCTGGCGGACAAGGGCATTGGACTGAAGACCATCGAGGAAGCCGTTGCGCTGCGCAACAAGCTCCTGGAGCGCATCGAGGTTGCATCCACGATGACCGATCCTGCCGCCCGCGCCAGGGCGCTGACCTTTGTGGTGGTGGGCGGCGGCTTCGCCGGCATCGAATGCATCACCGAGATGGAGGACCTGGCCCGCGCCGCTGTCCGCAACAACCCCCGGATCAAGCAGGAGGAAGTCCGCTTCGTCCTGGTGGAAGCCATGGGCCGCATCATGCCCGAGGTCACCGCGAAGCAGGCCGAATGGGTTGTTGAGCACCTGCGCAGCCGTGGCATCGAGGTCCTGCTGAACACCTCGCTGGACAGCGCCGAGGGCACCCTCAAGCTCATCAACCTGCCGGACAAGACCCCCGCCCAGGAATTCGAAGCCGACACCCTCGTCTGGACTGCCGGCGTGCAGGCCAACCCGATGGTCCGCTCCACCGACTTCCCGCTGGAGCCCCGCGGCCGCGTCCGCGTCCTCCCGGATCTGCGCGTTGCCGGCGACGAAGGCATCGTTGAGAACGTCTGGGCTGCCGGCGACATCGCCGCTGTCCCGGACCTTACCGGCAAGGGCCTCCCGGACGGCACCTGCGTGCCCAATGCCCAGCATGCCCTCCGCCAGGCCAAGCGCCTTGCCAAGAACCTCTGGGCTTCCCGGTGGGAGAAGCCGCTGAAGGACTACAAGCACAAGAACCTGGGTGCTGTGGCCGGCTTCGGCGAGTGGAAGGGTGTTGCCAACATCAACCTGGTGGGCAGCATCGGACTCAAGGGCGGGCTCGCCTGGCTGGCCCACCGCGGCTACCACGGGCTGGCCATGCCCACGTTCGAGCGCAAATTCCGGGTGATCTTCAACTGGATCATCAGCTTCTTCGCCGGCCGCGACACCACCCAGCTGGTGGACCTGGACAACCCGCGCGGCGCATTCGTCGCTGCCGCCACCCCGGCACCCAAGCCGGCTGCTGCTTCCGCGCCCGCCGCGCCTGCAGCTCCCGCCGCTGGCGGCGCCGGCTCCACGGCCGTCCAGCCGAAGGAATCGATTCCGGCGCAGGCCAAGTAGTAACGCACAGCGCACGACGGCGGCTGTCCCCTTGCGGGGCAGCCGCCGTTTTGCATCACCAGGGTTGCAGGCGTCTTCCGGTACGCCGAACCTTTCGCCCGGCTGAGACGGGATACCATTGACCCGGCGCCCCAGTGGCCCAATTGGCAGAGGCATCGGACTTAAAATCCGCGTGTTGTGGGTTCGAGTCCCACCTGGGGTACAAAAGGCAGCCGGCGAAGAAGGCCGCCGGACCGAAGGCCGCCCGCACCCGCGGGCGGCCTTCTTCGTTTAATTCCACATATGCAACGACTGTTATAAGGATGTGACCTCTCTCACTTATGTTCGCCGGGGATATGCATTAGCTTGAACCTGAATCAGGAATCCCTGATTTTTCGTGTCAAAGGCCGTTCGCACCTTTAGATCGAGGAGCTCGTAAATGACTTTATTCCCCAAGTCGGGAACCCGCGTTGCCAGGCTGACAGCGCTTGGTATCGGCGTCGCCTTCATGGCAACGGCTTGCGGCGGTTCGTCCACACCCACGGCAACCGAGACCAATACCGGAGGAGCGGCAGGAATCGCGTGCCCCGACCCCGGCGCCACCGGCGGCAGTTCAGCCCCGGCTACCGTCGCAGCCGGCGCGGTGCCGCCGTCCAAGGGCTCGACTGAGACCCCGCTGAAGCTTGGCTCACTGCTGCCCACCACGGGATCCTTGTCTTACCTCGGCCCGCCCGAAATCGCCGGTGTCAACCTCGGCGTCAAGGAAGTAAATGACGCTGGCGGTGTCCTCGGAAAGCCGGTGGAGGTGATCCACCGTGACTCGGGCGACACCAAGACGGATATCGCCACCCAGTCGACGACGGCGTTGCTGGGCCAGGGCGTGAACGCGATCATTGGTGCCGCCTCCTCCGGCGTCTCCAAGACCGTCATCAACCAGATCACCGGTGCCGGCGTCGTCCAGTTCTCCCCGGCTAACACCTCCCCGGACTTCACCACCTGGGATGACAAGGGCCTGTATTGGCGCACCGCTCCCTCGGACGTCCTGCAGGGCAAGGTCCTGGGCAACTACATGGCAACCTGTGGCGCCCAGACTGTCGGCATGATCGTCCTTAACGATGCCTACGGCACCGGCCTGGCCAAGAACATCAAGGAAGCCTTCGAATCCGCCGGCGGCAAGGTCGTCGCCGAGGAACTGTTCAACGAGGGCGACACCCAGTTCAGCAGCCAGGTGGACAAGGTCATCGCTGCCCAGCCCGACGCGATCGCCCTGATCACCTTCGACCAGGCCAAGAGCATCGTTCCGCTGGTCACCGGCAAGGGCTTCGAGTCCGGGAACATGTTCCTGGTTGACGGCAACACCGCGGACTACAGCAAGGACTTCCAGCCCGGAACACTGGAGGGCGCGCACGGCACCTTCCCGGGTACCTTCGCCAACGAGGCTTTCACCAAAAAGCTTCTTGAGATCGATCCGGCACTGAAGGACTTTACCTACGGCGGCGAGTCCTACGACGCCGTGAACCTCATTGCCCTGGCAGCCGAGGCTGCGGGCAGCACCAGCGGTCCGGAGATCGCGAAGCAGCTCAAGGCAGTCTCCGAGTCCGGCGAGAAGTGCAACAACTTCGCCTCGTGCGTCACGCTGCTGCGCGAGGGCAAGGACATCGACTACGACGGACAGTCCGGCCCGGTGACCTTCTCGGACGCCGGTGACCCCACCGAAGCGTACATCGGTATCTACCGGTACACGAACGACAATAAGCTCGAGCCTGTCCAGGCGGAGTTCGGCAAGCTGTAAGAAGCCTGCACAAAGCACTGGAGCCCCCGTCCAACCGGACGGGGGCTCCTTTGTGTGTCGGAAAGTGTTGCTACTCGACTGTGTCGGCCAGGGTGCCGAGGTAGAGCTGGATGACCTTGGGGTCTTTCATCAGTTCGCGGCCGGTGCCGGTGTAGGCATCCCGGCCCTGGTCGAGGACGTAGCCACGGTCGCAGATCTGCAGGCAGCGCCGGGCATTCTGTTCCACCATGATCACGGATACGCCCGCACGGTTGATCTCGTGCACGCGCAGGAAGGTCTCGTCCTGCTTGACGGGGGAGAGGCCGGCTGAGGGCTCGTCGAGCAGGAGCACGGCCGGGTCCATCATCAGGGCGCGGCCCATGGCCACCATCTGGCGTTCACCGCCGGACAGCGATCCGGCCCGCTGGGCACGGCGCTTCCCCAGTTCGGGGAAGAGGCTGGTCACGAAGTCGAACCGCTCGGCGAAGTCCTTGGGCCGCTGGAACATGCCCATCTGGAGGTTCTCCTCGATGGTGAGTGTGGCAAACACGTTGTTGGTCTGCGGGACGAAGCCCACCCCGCGGCTCACCAGCTTGTTTGCCTTCAGACCCGTGATGTCCTGCCCCCGGACCACCACGCTGCCGGAATGCACCTTCACCAGGCCGAACATGGCCTTCAGGAGGGTGGACTTGCCGGCGCCATTTGGGCCGATGATGCCGATCAGTTCACCCTTGCGGGCCTCGATGCTGCATCCGTTGAGGATGTTGACCCCGGGAAGGTATCCGGCCACCAGGTCCCTGACCCTGACGACGGCGTCGCCATCATCGACGGGCTGGGCGGCGGGGGCTGTGCTGGTGCTGCTCATTCGCTGTCCTTCCCTGCACGGTGCTCTGTGATGTCCCGGTGGGTACTGCCGTGGCGGCTGCTGCGGCCCTCATCTGCGGTACCCCGCGTGCCGGCCTCCTCTTCGTTCACGGTATCCAATGAGATGATCCCGGCGTTTTCCGTGCCGACAATCGATTCCTCGTCGGCTACCAGTTCGGCAGCGAGTTCCTTGAAGCCCTCGGAGTCGCCCAGGTCAACGTCGTGGTGGGCACCCAAGTAAGCATCGATGACCGCGGGATTCTTCATCACTTCACCGGGAGGGCCTTCCGCAACGACCTTTCCCTCGGCCATGACCACCACCCAGTCCGCGATGTGGCGGACCATATGCATGTCGTGCTCGACGAAAAGGACCGTCATGCCTTCAGCCTTGAGGTTCTTGATGTGGTCCAGCAGCGACTGCGTCAGGGCGGGATTGACACCGGCCATGGGCTCATCGAGCATTACGAGCTTGGGCTGCACCATCAGGGCGCGGGCCATCTCCAGCAGCTTGCGCTGGCCGCCGGAGAGCGACGCCGCGTAGTCGTCCTTTTTGGCATCGAGCTTGAACTTCTCGAGGAGGACGTTTGCCTGGGCGGTGATTTCCTTCTCCCGCCCACCCCAGATGCCCTTGAAGAGTGCCTTGGCGAGGCTTTCGCCGGGCTGGTTTGCCGCTCCCAGCCGCATATTTTCCATGACGGTGAGTTTGCCCATGACTTTCGTCAGCTGGAAGGTTCGGACCATCCCCATACGCGCCACCTTGTAGGGCGACACCCCGGCCAGGCTCTTGCCCTCGAACTGCCACTTGCCGCTGTTGGGCGTATCAAAGCCGGTGAGCAGGTTGAACAGCGTGGTTTTGCCGGCCCCATTGGGGCCGATCAGGGCTGTGATCTTGTGCCGGGGGATCTCGAGGTAGTCGACGTCCACCGCGTTGATGCCGCCGAAGCTCCGGGTGACATTTTCCGCGACCACAATCGGGTCCCGCTTCTTGCAGCCCGGGGCTGTTTCCCCGGCGGTTATGGGGCGGGTGTCGTTCATGTAGTCCGGCATGCCCCCGCCCGCAGTTGTTGCTTCTTCGCTGTGCATGCTCATGCGAACGCCAGCTCCTTCTTGTTTCCAAAGACGCCCTGCGGCCGGAAGATCATCAGCAGCATCAGGGCGACGCCAACCAGGATGTAGCGCAGCTGGCCCGCCTGGACGGTGTTCAGCCACGTGACGGCGCCTGATTCAATCAGGCCGTAGAGGATGCCCTGGGTGAGCGAGAGGACCACCCAGAAGATCATGGCGCCGATGACGGGCCCAAGGACGGTCGCCAGTCCGCCGAGCAGCAGGCAGGTGTAGAGGAAGAACGTCAGCTCCGTGCCGTAGTTGGCCGGCTGCACCGCTCCCCGGGGGAGCGTGAAGACCATGCCGGCCAGTGCACCGAGCACGCCGCCGATGATCAGTGCCTGCATCTTGTAGGCGTACACGTTTTTGCCGAGGGAGCGGACGGCGTTCTCATCTTCGCGGATACCTTTCAGCACGCGCCCCCAGGGGCTGCGCATCAGCAGCCATACGAGGGTGCAGCAAAGGATCACAAGGGCCCAGCCAACCACGCGGATGAAGAAGTCCCGGTTGTTCATGCCGAAGTAGTCGCCTTCGGGGAAGGGGTTCATGGCGTAGAAGCCGCCTTCGAAGGCCGCAAGGCCGTTGGCTGAGCCGGTCACCGCGGTCAGCTGGTTCGTGGTCACGATGTAGCGGACGATTTCCGCTGCGGCGATGGTAACGATGGCAAGGTAGTCCGCCCGGAGCCGGAGGGTGGGGATGCCAAGAAGCAGGGCGAAGGCGGCCGAGGCAACGACGGCGATCAGAAGTCCCACGAAGAACGGGACACCGAAGCTGAGGGTTGAGATGGCGAAGCCATACGCGCCCACCGCCATGAAGCCGGCCTGTCCGAAGTTCAGCAGCCCCGAGTACCCGAAGTGAACAGCGAGGCCGAGCGCGGCGAGGGCGTAGGCGGCAGTGGTGGGGCTGAAGATTTCGCCGGCAGCACTGGCAAGAATGAATCCAAAATCCACGGCTTTCTCCTAACCCACTCGCTCGCGCCGGCCCAGGATGCCCTGGGGCCTGAACAACAGGACAACGATCATGATGAACAGCGCTCCTACGTACTTGAGGTCGGCGGCGAGGCCAAACACAGTGGTGAGCTCCACGAAGATACCCACGATGATGGACCCCACCAGCGCGCCGAAGACCGTTCCCAGGCCGCCGAGGGTGACGCCCGCGAAGATCAGCAGCAGGATGGCGGACCCCATGTCGAACGTGACGCCTGGCCGGTAGTAGGCCCACAGGATGCCGCCGAGCGACGCCAGCATGCCGCCCGTGATCCAGACCAGGCGGATGACCCCGTCAACGTCAATGCCGGAGGCGGCGGCCAGCGCGGGGTTATCCGCTACTGCACGGGTGGCCTTGCCCAGCCGGGTCTTGAGCAGCACCAGGCCGAGCAGCGCGATCACCACGGCGCTGATGCCCAGGGACCACAGGTTGTTGGGGGAGATGGACACCGGACCCAGCTGCACTTCGGGGCTTTGTGCGAAGGGGAGCTGCTGCGTGGCGCCGCCGAAGTAGAACTGGATGACGTAGCGCACGGCCAGGGCAAGGCCGATGCTGACGATCATCATGGGAACCAGGCCCGTGCCCCGGCGGCGGAGCGGCCGCCAGAGGCCCCGGTCCTGGGCATACCCGAAGAGGGCGCCGCCCAGCAGGGACAGGACCAGCGCCAGCCAGAACGGCAGCCCCATGGCGTTGAAGGCGAAGACCAGGACGGCGCCCAGGGTCACCATCTCGCCGTGGGCGAAGTTGGTGAGGCCGGTAGTGCCGAAGATCAGCGACAGTCCCACGGACGCCAGGGCGAGGAGGAGGCCGAAGCTCAGCCCGGCCACCAGGCGGTTCAGCAGGTTCTGCCCGAAGTCCTGCTGCTGCACCACGATGCCCTTGCCGAAGGCGAAGATCACGGACAGGTTGGAGGTTTGGCTGAAGGTGACCTCGCGGGGGTTCTCCTGCCCCTCGGCCAGGGTGATGCCTTCCGGCAGGGTGGATTCGTCAAGTTCCACCGTGTACGTGCCCTGCTCGGGCACGCCGATGTTCCAGGATCCGTTCGCCGACGACTTGGCGGTGCCGGTGAAGTCCCCCTTCGTGGCGGTGATGGTCACGTCCGCGAGGGGTGCGCGGGTGTCATCGCGGAGGAATCCGCTGATGTTGTTCTGGAAGGTTTGGTTCGACGGGGATGGTGTCGGTGAGGGGGAAGCGGCCTGGGTTGCCGGAGCGGCCAGCAGGAGGAGTGCAAGGATGGCAGCGCTGATGGCACCCAGCAGCCCTGGCAATCTCCGGCGTCGTGCGGCCGGCTGGCCTTGGGGTGTACTTCTCAAATTGAAAAACCTCCACTTGGGGGCGGTCTCGGCTGCGCCTTTACAGCCGCTGCGAACGGATGCAGGGTGGGGAGGCACCATCCCGCCCGGCACCGCCACGCGTGTGAGTTCCGTCACCCTGCTTGGCTTATGCTACAGCGCGCAGGATGCGGTAAATGGCGAGGTCCAGGCCTTATTGGTAGCGATCAGGTAACAACTGGCGGAACGGAACACCACGGCATGGCTGAAACCCGCTGCGAAACCTTTGTTGAGCTACGGTGTCTCTATCTCCTGCAGGAAGCGCCAGCCTTCCAGGCCGCCGGCTCCCGTGGGTCCGCGCCGGGTCACGGTTGCGTTGCACCCGCGTTTCGGGGGGAACTTTCAGAGGTGCATTGGCGTGGTAATTGGTAGCGTAAACCTTAAGGTTCACAACACACCACATGGAGGAACTCCGCAATGGCACTTGGCGGCAACCCGATCTTCAACGGAAGAAGCTTCCGTGGAGCCACGCAGGCACCGCCTGTCCCGCAGGCTCCCTACGGACACAATCCTTATGGCCAGCAGCCTTACGGGCAGCCGGGCTACGGACAGCAGCCCTACGCCCAGGCCCCCTACGGCCAGCAGGGCTGGAACACGCAGCAGCCTATGAGCGATGAGCAGCTGCGCCAGATGTACAACCAGCCTTCGGCCGGTCCTGTCGATACCGGACGGATGACGTTCGACGACGTTATCGTCAAGACGGCAGCCTGCCTCGGTGCCGTCATCGCAGGCGCAGCCGTCACCCTGGTGGTGGGCATGGGCCTGGCGTCGCTCCTGATGATCGTCGGCGCCCTCGGCGGCTTCGTGCTGGCACTGGTCAACACCTTCAAGAAGCAGCCTTCGCCGGCGCTTATCCTGGCCTACGCAGTCCTCGAAGGTTTCTTCCTGGGCGGCCTGACCCGGATCCTCGACGCGCAGTTCCCCGGCGTCGGCCTGCAGGCAGTTATCGGTACGCTCTCGGTCTTCGCCGTGACGCTGGTGCTGTTCAAGAGCGGCAAGGTCCGCGCCACCCCGAAGGCCATGCGGTTCTTCATGATCGCCATCATCGGCTACCTGGTGTTCTCGCTGGTCAACATGGTGATGATGTGGACCGGCGCGGTGCAGGAGCCGTTCGGCTTGCGCACCAGCGTGGAAATTTTCGGTATCCCGCTCGGCGTCCTGATCGGCCTGCTTGCCATCGGCCTGGCCGCGTTCTCGCTGATCATGGACTTCACCAGCATCGAGGAGGGCGTCCGCAGCGGCGCACCGCAGCGCTTCTCTTGGACCGCGGCCTTCGGCCTGACCGTCACCCTGGTCTGGCTGTACGTGGAGATCATTCGCCTGCTGGCCATCCTCCGCGGGGACGAATAACCGCAAAGGCGGCCGCCGCCGTCGTACGAGCCTTACACACGAAGGGCCCCACCTCAGTGAACTGGTCCCCGATAGTTGGACTGGCCAAGTAAGATCCTAAGCCGCGAGGGCCTGGGCTCGGTATTGCACCGGGCTCAGGCCCTTGAGCTTTGTTGAGATCCGGTTGTTGTTGTACCAGCGGATGTAGCCGTTTAGGTTTGCGGTCAGCGCCTCGGTGCTGATGAACCGAACGCGGTGGAACATCTCTTCCTTGAGGTGGCCGAAGAAGTTCTCCATCACGGCATTGTCGTAGCAGTTTCCCTTGCGGGACATGGATTGGACTGCGCCGGCGTCTTTAAGGAGCGATTTCCAAGAGGCGTGACGGTACTGGAAGCCCTGGTCTGAATGCACGATCGGCTGTTGGCCGGGTTCCAGGCAGGCGAGGGCTTGCTTGAGCGAAGAGTTGGTGAGTGCAAGGTTCGGGGACGGGCTAATTGAATGGGCGATGATTTGCCGGTCAAAGAGGTCCATGACCGGCGAGAAGTAGAGCTTCCGGTCACCGACACTGAATTCGGTCACGTCCGTGACCCACTTCTGATTCGGGGCGGTGGCCGCGAATTCCCGGTTCAGCAGGTTAGGCGCGGCAGTGCCTTGTTCGCCTTGATAGGAGTTGTAGCGCTTCCTCCGCCGGACCCTGCAGGCCAGCCCGAGTGTGCGCATCAGCTTCAGTACGGTCTTCTTCGCGAGTATCCAGCCCTGCTTGAGTAGTTCCGTGTGGACACGACGGTGCCCGTACCGGCCGTGGTTCGTCGTAAAAGATCTCGGTGATTGTGGCCTTGAGGGCCTCGTGGGGGTCTGGAGCCTGGAGTCGTGACTGGTGATAGAAGAATGTCGATCGGGCAAGACCCGACACTTGCAATAGAACAGGAAGCGGGAAGTCAGCCTTGAGGGCGGTGAGGGCCTGGACCTTCACCGTTGTTCTTGAGCCCTCAAGGCCCGCAATTTTCCCAGATAGGCCACTTCTGCCCGCAAACGCTCGTTTTCACGGCGCAGCCGCTCCAGCTCGGAGGGTTCAACCGGCGGGGTGTAGGGCTTCCGTGGCCGGCCTTTTGGCTTTGGTCGCAAGGAGTCCGGGCCCTCAAGACGATACGCGCGCACCCACGTTCTCAGTAGGACCGGCGAGGACAGGCCAGCTTCTGCCGCTAAATCAGGCGCAGTCTCGCCAGCGAGGAACCGTTCGACCAAAGCGAGCTTGAATTCGAAAGAGTATGACTGTTTTGTCGGCTTGGTCACCAGCGCTCCTTGACCATGAATCCTCCACCGCCGATACAGCCTCTTGACCGGCCAATTAGACACGCCCAACAGATTAGCTGCCGCCTTATCTGCAAGACCTTTCTCAAGCCACGCTACAGCCGCCTCACGCTGAGCCTCAGACAACGAACTATTTACACGCAAAAAACTGCTCCCCGGAAGTCAGAACTGAATTTCTCAGTCCAACTTCCGGGGAGCAGTTCACAGGTGGGGCCCTTCGTACGTGCTTGTGGTGCTCCGCGGGTCAGGCGATGCGCATGGCTCCGTCGGCAGGGGACACCGTGAAGATGTCCGGGGCGGCAAAACCGGCCTTGGCGAAGGCCTTTGCGACGGCGTTCCGCACCTTTTGCTCCTCGCCGGCGGGCGTCAGCGCGATGGCTGCACCGCCGAACCCGCCGCCGGTCATGCGTGCCCCGATGGCACCGGCCGCCCGGGACGTTTCCACCGCAAGGTCAAGCTCCGGGCAGGAGATTTCGAAATCGTCACGCATGGACGCATGGCTGGCGTCCAGCAAATGCCCGATGGCCGACGGGCCCCTGTCCGCAAGGAGTTCGACGGTTTGCAGCACCCGGTCATTCTCGGTGACCACGTGGCGCACCCGCCTGAACGTCACCTCGTCCAGGAGCCCACTGGCCTCCTCCAGGCCGCCCACCTGCACGTCACGCAGGGCCTTCACGCCCAGCACCTCTGCCCCCAGCTCACAGGAGGCGCGCCGCGAGGCGTAGCCACCGTCTGCATGCGAGTGCGAGACCTTGGTGTCGATCACCAACAGGACCAAACCTGCCGGTTCTGTTTCGAAGGGGACCAGGCTGGCGTTCTGGTCGCGGCAATCCAGGAAGACCGCGTGGCCACGCGCGCCCCTCAGGGACGCAGACTGGTCCATGATGCCGGTGGGGGCTCCCACAAAGTCGTTCTCCGCCTGCTGGGTTGCCAGGACCATCTCCTGCGCCTGGAGCCCCGCCCCGGTCAGTTCGTTCAGTGCGGTGATGACGGCGCACTCGATGGCGTGCGACGACGACAGGCCGGCTCCCAGCGGAACGTTCGAATCGAGCAGCAGGTCGATGCCGGGAACGTCGATACCGCGCTCGCGCAGTGCCCACATCGCGCCCAGCGGATACTTGGTCCAGCCCTTGGCTGAGCGCGGCTGCAGGCCATCCAGGCTTGCGCTGACAGTGCCCTGGCCGCCGTAGGTGGACAGCAGCCGCACGGTGGCATCGGGGCGGACGGCCACTGCCACCCGCGCTGTCCTGTCGATGGCAAACGGCAGGACATAACCCTCGTTGTAGTCCGTGTGCTCACCGATGAGGTTCACCCGGCCGGGTGCCTGCCAGATGCCGTCAGGCCTGCCCCCAAACTCGCGGGTGAAGCGGGCGGCAAGATCGCTGGTCCCGGCCTGTACAGGCGTGGCCAGGGGCTCGGACTTGTGGCTCATGCTGACACTCCTTCAGGTGCGGCGGCAAGGACGGCCCGGGACGTGGCCGATGCCGGCACGGACACGGCCCGCAGCCGCTCAGCAACGCTTTCCGGGGTGGTGTCATTGATGAAGGCCCCCATGGCTGCCTCCGAGCCGGCAAGGTATTTCAGCTTATCGGCAGCGCGCCGGGGGGAAGTTAGCTGCAGGTGGAGGTAGCCGGCGGGGCGCAGGGCCGGTTCCAGCGGAGCCTGGTGCCAGGAGGAGATGTACGGCGTCGGGGTGGGATAGAGCGCATCCACGCGCTTGAGCAGGTCAAGGTAAACGTCTGCCAGTTCGTCCTTCTCCTCACCGCTCAGCGCGGCCAGGTCCGGTACGTGGCGGTGCGGGACCAGATGGATTTCCAGCGGCCACCGAGCGGCGAACGGAACATAGGCGCTGAAGTTCTCCCCTTCGAGGACCATCCGGCTGCCGTCCTCCCGCTCCTTTCGAAGCAGCGAGCCGGTCAAGGTTTCCCTGCCGGCGTTCGCATCGTAGAACCTTCGCGCCGCCGCGCCCAGGACCGCAGCCCGCGGAGTGACATAGGGGTAGGCGTAGATTTGCCCGTGGGGGTGGTGCAGGGTGACGCCGATATCGGCCCCGCGGTTCTCGAACGGAAACACCTGCTTGATCCCGGGCAGCGCGCCCAGGGCGGCAGTCCGCTGGGCCCACGCTTCGATTACGGTGCGGGCCCGCGTGGTGCCCAGCCCGCTGAAGGATCCCGTGTGTTCGGGGGTGAAGGACACCACCTCGCAGCGGCCGTACGCCGGGCCCTTGGTGCCCCAGCCAGGATTCTCCGGCACGGACCCGAGGGCCGGGCCCAGGGACGGGAAGCGGTTTTCGAACACCACCACGTCATAGTCGGCGGCCGGAATCTCTGAGGGATTGCCGGCTGTGGTGGGGCAGATGGGGCACTGGTCCGCCGGCGGCAGGTGCGTGCGCGTCTGGCGGTGCGCGGCCACGGCCACCCACTCGTCCGTCAAAGCATCAAAGCGCACTTCTCCGGGCTCACCCCTCGGCGGCAGGCCGCGCTGGTCCGTGGTCAGGTGCGGTTCCCGGGAAACTGTAGAGCCGGCGTCGTCGAAGTAGATCAGCTCCCGGCCGTCCGAGAGTCTGGTGCTGGTGATCCCTGTCATGGTTAAGAGGATCGCATGATCGCTCAAAAAAGAATAGTTAACAACAAAAGATAACAAGTGGCGCTGGAACGGAGTCCTCGGCCGGGGTACCGTAAGCGCATGACTTTGCCTTCCCGCCAAGACACCCACGCCCCTTCCGGTACCCGAGCCTGTGCCACCGGCCGGCAGTACGAACTGCGGCGCGGCGACGCGCTCGCAGTGGTGACGGAGCTCGCCGCCGGCCTGCGCTCTTTCAGCAGGGGAGGGGTACTCCTCACCGAGACGTATGGCGACGACCAGATCCCGCCCGGGGGAGCAGGCATCACCCTGGCGCCGTGGGCCAACAGGATCGAGGACGGCGTCTGGTTCCTTGACGGCAAGAAACAGCAGCTGGACATCACGGAGGTCGCCCGGAACAACGCCAGCCATGGCCTGCTGCGCAACTCCTCCTATTCGCTGGCGGACGAGTCGGAGCACTCGGTGACCCTGGAAGCAACAATCTTCCCGCAGCACGGCTACCCCTTCCTGCTGCGCCACCGGGTCCAGTACCTCCTGACCGAAGAGCTCGGGCTGGTGGTCCGGCAAACGCTGGCCAGCGATGCAAAGTCACCTGCGCCCTTCGTGTTGGGCGCCCACCCCTACCTGCGGCTTGGCGACACCCCGGTTGAGGACCTGGTGCTCACGGTTAAGGCCGACACCCAGCTGGTGGCCGACGAGCGCCAGATCCCGCGAAACTCCGCGCCTGTGGAGGGGCCCACGGATTTCCGGTCCGGCGCGTCCTTCGCCTCGCTCAGCGTCGATGTGGCCCTCACCGGCCTGGCCTTCGAAGAAGGAAGGGCGCGGCATGTCCTGGCCGCGTCCGACGGCAGGAAGGTGACCCTGTGGCAGGACCAGTCCTGCCAGTACGTGCACGTCTACGTCAGCACGATCTACCCCGGCCGGGCCAGGGCGGTGGCGGTGGAACCCATGACCGGCCCCGCGAACGCGTTCAATTCCGGTGACGGCCTCCGCTGGCTGGCGCCCGGGGAAACCTTCACCATCGAGTGGGGTATCGATTACAGCGCCGGAGCGCAGGGCTAGCGGTTTCCCATTAGCGCAGGGCTGCGGAAGTATTAGGCTATGACGCCAACCGGGGATGCCGTCCCGCCCAACAGCCCTGCCCGCCTGCAGCAGCCTCCTCCAGGGCCCACCCTGCGGGTGCTTGCCGACCGCGAGGTGGACAGGGACATCCCCTACGGCATCCGTATCGCGGCCTCCTGGGCCTGGCGTCTGGGGTTAATCCTCCTGGTGGGCGGCGCGCTCGTGTGGCTGCTCAGCCGCATCAGCTTCCTGATCATCCCCGTTATGGTGGCAGCACTCCTTGCCGGCCTCCTCAGCCCCGTAGTCAGTTGGCTTAAACGGTACCGGGTGCCCGCCGGCCTGGCCGTAGCCGTCACGGTCCTGGGCTTCATCGGACTCATCGGCGGGGCCCTGGCACTGGTAGGCAGGCAGCTGATCACTGGATTCAGTGAGCTGTGGTCGGAGGCCCTGACCGGCGTCAAGCAGATTCAGGACTGGCTCGCCGAGGGGCCGCTCCACCTGACGGCGGACCAAATGGACCAATATCTGCAGGATGTCACCGCGGCCCTCCAGGACAACACCAGCAGCATCGTCAGCGGCGCACTGTCCTTTGGCAGCACCGCCGGGCACTTTGCTGCCGGCCTGATCCTGGCGCTGTTCATCCTGATCTTCTTCCTGCTCGAAGGGGACCGGATCTGGGCGTTCCTGGTGCGGCTGCTTCCCAAAAAAGCGCGCGCCGCCACCTTTGGCGCCGGGCGCAAGGGCTGGGCCTCCATGGTCAACTACGCACGCATCCAGATGTTCGTGGCATTCGTGGACGCAGTGGGCATCGGAGCCGGTGCAGCAATCATCGGTGTTCCCCTTGCCCTTCCCCTGGCCGTGCTGGTCTTTATCGGCTCGTTCATTCCGATCGTCGGCGCCCTGGTCACCGGCGCCATCGCCGTGCTGCTCGCGCTCGTGGCCAATGGTCCTGTCAACGCCCTGATCATGCTGGGCATAGTCCTGCTGGTCCAGCAGCTGGAAAGCCACATCCTGCAGCCGCTCGTCATGGGCAAGGCCGTTGCGCTGCACCCGGTGGCCGTCATCCTCTCCGTCGCCGCCGGTTCCTACCTCGCCGGGATTCCCGGCGCCCTGTTCTCGGTGCCCATCCTCGCCGTCGTAAACTCCTCCGTTCGCTACATCGCGGCCAGAACGTGGGAACATGAACAAGTGCCGGTAACGCCTTTGGCAGCCGGTGTTCCTGCGGACAACACCATCAAGGACGTTGGCCCTCCGGCGGCGCTGCGCCACGGCAGGGACGCCGCACCCGGCACCACAGCAGAACATCCCGATGCCCGTACCTCCCGGGAGCCAGGCAGCGGGGACGAACCAAGAGGAGAATAGTCCGTGAACATCCTTGAAACCCTTCCCGTCACACTGGACGATGTCCTGGAGGCGCAGAAGCTGCTGGACGGGATCATTGCGCGCACTCCTGTTGAGTCGTCCCGGGCGCTGGGGACCATGGTGGGCGGGGATGTCTACTTCAAGTGCGAGAACCTCCAGCGGGCCGGGTCCTTCAAAGTCCGCGGTGCCTACGTCCGGATGGCCCGGCTCTCCCCGGAGGAGAAAAAGCGCGGCGTCGTGGCGGCATCGGCCGGCAATCATGCGCAGGGCGTCGCCGTGGCCGCGAAGAGCCTGGGAATCAAGGCCCGCATCTACATGCCGCTGGGCGTGGCGCTGCCCAAGCTGGCAGCCACCCGCAGCCATGGCGCCGAGGTTATCCTGCACGGCCACAACGTGGACGAAGCGCTCGCGGAAGCCCAGCGGTACAGCAACGAAACGGGCACCGTTTTCGTCCACCCTTTCGACAACGTTGACGTCGTTGCCGGCCAGGGCACCCTTGGCCTGGAGATCCTGGAACAGGTCCCCAACGTGGACACGATTTTGATGGGCGTCGGTGGGGGAGGGCTCCTGGCGGGCGTCGCCGTCGCCATCAAGGCCCGCGCCAGGGAGCTGGGGCGGGATATCCGGATCATCGGTGTGCAGGCGGAGAACGCCGCCGCCTACCCGCCGTCCCTTGCGGCAGATGCCCTGGTGCCGTTGAAGAAAGTGTCCACCATGGCGGACGGCATCGCCGTCGGCCGGCCCGGGCAACTGCCTTTCAGCATCATCCGCGAACTCGTGGATGACGTGGTCACCGTCAGCGAGGATTCACTCGCCCGCGCACTGATCTTCCTGCTGGAACGGGCCAAGATGGTGGTGGAACCCGCCGGTGCCGTCGGCGTGGCGGCGCTGATGGACGGCAAGATCGAGAACCCGGGGACCACAGCTGTTGTGCTCTCGGGCGGCAACATCGACCCCATGCTGATGCTCAAGGTCATCCAGCGAGGCCTTTCGGCGGCGGGACGCTACATGACCGTCCGGATGATGCTCGATGACCGGCCGGGCTCGCTGGCCACCATCGCCAGGATCATCGCGGAAAACGATGCCAACGTCACCGGCCTCGACCACACGCGCGTGGGCGGCTCCATCAGCATGGGGGACGTCTCCATCACCGTGAACCTGGAAACCAAGGGCCACCAGCACGGCGAGCAGGTGCTCAGCGCACTCCGTGCCGAGGGCTTCCAGCCAATCGTGGTGCACTAGGACCCGCCCATGGACCGGCTGACGGGAGACGGCGGCATCAGGCAGCGGCAGACCACCGCGGCGAGGGCCAAAGGCGGGCTGCTGGTCCTTGGCCTGTTCGTGGTCCTGCTGTTCATCATCGAGCTGTTCAACATGGTGATGCTCCGCTCGCTCAACAGGACGTTCGGGCTCCGGCCGCGGAGCGCCGACGGGTTGCTGGACATCTTCACCTTTCCCCTTCTGCACGCGAACCTGAACCACCTCCTGTCCAACAGCCTGCCGCTCATTATCTTCGGCTTCCTGGTGTTCCTGTCAGGCCTCCGCGTCTTCCTGACCGCCCTGGCGTTCAGTTGGCTGGGCTCCGGGCTCCTGGTATGGCTGATCGGCGACGGGGGCATCACCGTGGGATCCTCCGGCCTGGTGTTCGGGCTGTTCTCGTTCCTCCTGGTGCGGGGGTTCATCAACCACAGCTGGCGCCAGATCCTCCTGGCAGTGGTCCTGTTCATGGGTTACGGCAGTATCCTGCTGGGAATCCTGCCCATCGTTGCAGGCTACGTCTCGTGGCAGGCCCATCTGGGCGGGGCTGCGGGAGGAGTGCTGGCGGCGCTGCTGCTGCGGCCACGGGAAGGGCGGCCAAGGCCGGCTTCGTAGGGCTGGAAAAGCAAAAAGGAGCGCCGGCCGTCCAACTGGGACGGCCGGCGCTCCTGGCGTTGGTGGAGGCTATCCGGTGTACGGCTTGGCGGAGAGGATTTCCACCTTGATGTCCTTGCCGTTCGGTGCCACGTAGCTCAGGGTTTCGCCTTCCTTGTGGCCAAGGATCGCGGCGCCCAGCGGCGATTTTTCGCTGAAGACGTCAAGATCGGAATCACCGGCGATCTCACGCGAGCCGAGCAGGAACGTTTCCTCGTCGCCGGCGATCCGGGCCACAACAATCATGCCGGGCTCGACGATTCCGTCGTCTGCCGGGGCCTCGCCCACGTGGGCGTCGCGGAGCAGGACCGTCAGCTGGCGGATGCGGGCCTCAATCTTGCCCTGCTCCTCCTTGGCGGCGTGGTAGCCACCGTTCTCCTTGAGGTCGCCCTCCTGCCGGGCAGCATCGATCTTCTGGACAATTTCCGCCCGGCCGGGGCCGGAAAGGTGGTCCAGCTCTGCCTTCAGGCGGTCAAAAGCTTCCCGGGTAAGCCAGGCTGCAGCTGCGCTGTTGGTGGTAGACACGGACTTCTCCTCTAATGGTCCTACAAGCAAAAGACCCCGCCACAGTGGCCACTTGTGGAACAGCAACCAGCTCAGCGGGGTGAAGGTATTGGTCCATTGTAGTCAATCCTGTGGACTTAACCCAATATGGAAGCGGTGCGCGTCACACTTACTGCCCGGCTTCGTCCGCCTTCCAGCAGTCGTCCACCACGCCGGACACGGAAAGCGACTCGGTCCGAAGGGCCACGCGCTGCGAGACCGTCCTGCCGCCGTCGGCCGTTCCTTCCGGTGCCTCCGGCGGAACGTCCACTACCTTCCAGCCCACCACCGCGTACTTGGAGTCGAGCGCCTTCACGGCGCACTTGACGGCTGTGCCCGGCTCGCGCGTCACGTGGAAGTCCACCTCCGCCACTGTGGCGTCCGGAATGCTGTACCCCACGTCCTTGAACGAGATATCGGAAAGGGAGTTGGACGTGGAGACCCAGGCCAGGAACCCGATCCCGCCGGCCAGGGCCGCCCCTGCGATGATGCGCCTGGTCCGGGGCGGCAGGACGCGCTTTTTAGCACCATAACGATTGGCTAGGCTAGTGTCTGCGGGCGCGGTTCGGGCCGGCTGGTCCGGGGAAGTCACCAGACCAGTTTAGTGCCCTTTCCGCCGGTGCCGGTCCTGCCGTCGCAGGCGGCCCGCGGCCCGTCCACACAACCGCCACACACCAGATGAATGAGGAGCCGTCCCTCCATGACAGCGTCCAGCAACTCCCCGGAACCGCTGCGGCTGCTCGCAGTCCACGCACACCCGGACGATGAATCCAGCAAGGGCGCTGCAACCATGGCCAAGTACGCTGCCGCCGGGGTGGACGTCCTCGTGGCCACTTGCACGGACGGTTCCCGCGGGGACATCCAGAACCCCGCGGTGGAAGGCGAACCCCATCCCAAGCGGGACATGGCAGGGGCGCGGCGCCTCGAAATGGAACGTGCCGCCAAAATCCTGGGCATCAGGCAGTGCTGGCTCGGCTTTGTCGACTCCGGCCTTCCGGAAGGCGATCCGCTGCCGCCGCTGCCTTCCGGCGCCTTCGCCACGCTGCCCCTGCACCGTGCCGCCGCGCCCCTGGTGAGGCTGGTGCGCCGCTTCAAACCGCACGTGATCCTCAGCTATGACGAGAACGGCGGGTACCCCCACCCCGACCACATCATGGCGCACCGGGTGGCGGTGGAAGCCTTTGACGCCGCCGGGGATCCGGAACGGTACCCCGGGACGGGGGAGCCCTGGGAGCCGAGCAAGCTGTACTACGACCGCGCCTTCAGCCCCGAGCGTTTCCGGGCGCTGCATTTCGCGCTCGAGGAAGCGGGCCTGCAGTCCCCGTACGCTGAGCGGCTCGCAGCCTGGCTGGAGTCCGACGCCGAAGGCCACACCCCGCCGCCGGCTCCCCATCCCACCACTACCCAGGTGGACTGCGGTGATTTCTTCGAGGTGCGTGACGATGCCCTCCGGGCGCACCGGACGCAGGTGGATCCGCTGGGCTTCTTCTTTGCGGTCTCGGCGGAGATGCAGCGCCGTGCCTGGCCGTGGGAGGACTACTCCCTCATCCGGTCCCGGGTTCCCTCGGAGCTTCCGGAGAAGGACCTGTTTGCAGGGCTAAGATAGTCGGGCGGGCAATTTCTATGCCGCGTAGAAGTTAGGCACGGACACTGCAGCCGCGCCGCCTGCCGCCACCCGTTCCACAGAAGGTATAACCGTGCAACATCTGCTCCTCAGCCTGGCAACCACCCCTACGCCGCTGCCTACTCCCACCCTCCGGGAAGGCATCTCGGAGGACCAGGTCACGCCGGGCCTCCTGGGCTTCATCATGACCGCCTTCTTTGTGGTGGCAACCGCGCTCCTCATCGTGGACATGGTGCGGCGCATCCGGCGCGTACGCTACCGGGCGCAGGTGGAGGAGGAGCGGCTGGCGGCCGCTGCCGCAGCGGACGTGGAGGCCGCGGACGCCCAGGACGGCCTCAACGCTCCGGGGGCGGGCAGGGCCGACGGCGACGGCAACGGGATTGCCCCCGGCCCGTCCCGGCCGCGCGACTGACTCTACAGGATCTCTTCACGGGGGTGTCTTAGCTGAGCACCGCTATGGCGATGGCTGCGAAGTGCGCTGCGAAGGCAAAGACGGTCAAGGCGTGGAACAGTTCGTGGAACCCGAAGTGGTGGTAGCTGAAGTTCGGTTTCTTTAGCGCGTAGAACACGGCTCCCGTGATGTACAGGACGCCGCCCGCGCAGATCAGCAGCGCCGCCGGGACGCTTGCCTGGAAGAACTGCGGAAGGTAGAACACTGAGCCGCAGCCCAGCGCGATGTAGATGGGGACGTACAGCCAGCGCGGCGCGTCCGTCCACAGCAGCCGGAACAGGACGCCCAGGATGGCGCAGGACCAGATGACCCACAGCAGCAGGACCGCCAGCGGCCGGGCCAGGAGGGTCCAGGCCAGCGGGGTGTAGGTGCCCGCTATGACCAGCATGATGTTGGTGTGATCCAGCCGCTTCAGGACCAGCTTCACGCCGGGGGACCAGTTGCCCCGGTGGTAGACGGCGCTGATGCCGAACAGCAGCACGCCGGTGGCGGCGTACACGGCCGAGGTGATCTTCCGGTCTGCGGTGGGGGCGATTACCACCAGCACGATTCCCGCAGCCAGGGCAAGGGGCGCCGTGACGGCGTGGATCCAGCCCCGCCACTTCGGCTTGATCATCAGGAGCTCTGCCAGGCGGACGGCGGCTTCGTCCACGGGGCTCGCCGGGGAACCTTCCGGCAAATTTCCGTCCCTCGGCTGCGGGGCGCGCGGGGCCCCGGAGGAGTCGCTGTTCATCCTCCAAGAATAACTTACGGTCCGGTAAGTTACTGGCGAGTAGTATGACGGCGGCTGGCGGCCAGGAGCCCGGCCGACCTCCCGTCCTGCCCGTACTGCCCCGGACGGTAGCCTAGGATGTGCAAGTACGTACAGCGAGGAAGTCAGGGGAGTGGACGCGTGGAGTTGCCCGGGTTCCTTTACGGCTTCTACGAGCGCCGGCTCCTGAAAGACCTGCCCCGTGACCGGATTCCCCGTCACATCGGAGTCATGGTGGACGGCAACCGGCGCTGGGCCAAACAGTTCAATGCCCCCACCAGCCAGGGCCACCAGGCAGGTGCGGACAAGATCCACGAGTTCCTCGGCTGGTGCCAGGAGCTCGGCGTCAAGGTAGTCACCCTCTACATGCTGTCTACGGACAACATGAACCGGTCCAGCGAGGAGCTGGACCTCTTGATGGGCATCATCGCCAACACGATGGACCGGCTGGACGAGGACGCCAACATCTCCGTCCACGCCATGGGTGCACCCGAACTGCTGCCCGACTACCTGGCCGAACGGCTCAACAAGCTCACGGCACGGACGCCGGTCCGGGAGAAAATCCACGTCAACGTTGCGGTGGGCTACGGGGGACGGCGCGAAATCGTGGACGCCGTCCGCGAACTGCTCCATGACGCCGTGGCCAAAGGCACCGACATCTCGCAGCTCGCGGACGAGCTCTGCGTGGATGACATCTCGCGCTTCCTCTACACCCGCGGCCAGCCCGACCCCGACCTTGTCATCCGGACCTCGGGCGAACAGAGGCTGTCCGGCTTCCTCATGTGGCAAAGCGCCTACAGCGAGTTCTACTTCTGTGAAGCCCTCTGGCCCGCCTTCCGCAAGGTCGACTTCCTGCGCGCCCTCCGCGACTACGCCGGCAGGCAGCGGCGCTTCGGAACCTGATAGCCCCGGTTCATTACGAGTTCACGCCCGCGCAATAGGAATCGCCGCGTAATGGTTGCGGAAATGGCCGGGGGTGGATTTACGTTATAACCATCAGCAGGCAAACCGCCGGCTGATCGGGGAGGCCAGTACATGGAGCGATACATCGCACCGGTTGTATGGGAGGCCGGACCCGGCCTCGTGGCCGAGCCGCCTCACCAATAACAATTCCGGGCTTGCCCCGGGGCTGGAGTCGATGTGGCTACTTCTGAACAACTGCCCGAGGTCCTTTCCGACCGGGGAGGGAAAGCTACCTCTCGCGCCACGCGAGCCACCATAATGACCGGCGCAGCAGCGGATGCTGCGGCCGGTTTTGACGTCTCCGGAGGGGAACCGCTCATCCATACGTTCGTGATCGACACGTCCGTCCTGTTGTCCGACCCACGCGCGCTGCTCCGCTTCGCCGAGCACGAGGTCATCGTCCCGGTGGTGGTCATCACCGAACTGGAAAAGAAGCGGCACGATCCTGAACTCGGCTATTTTGCCCGCAAGGCGCTCCGGCTGCTTGACGACCTTCGGGTCAAGCACGGCGGGCTCAACCAGCCAATTCCCATTGGGGACGACGGCGGCACGCTCATGGTCGAGCTGAACCACATCTCCGCAGAGGTGCTGCCGCTGGGATTCCGCAGCGGTGACAACGACAGCCGTATCCTGGCCGTGGCGATGAACCTGTCCAACGAAGGCCGGGATGTCACCGTGGTGTCGAAGGACCTGCCCATGCGGGTCAAGGCGTCCGCGATGGGGCTCAACGCGGATGAGTACCGCAACGAGCTGGTCAAGGATTCCGGCTGGACGGGTGTTGCCGAGATTGAAGCCAACGAACAGGACATCTCCACCCTGTACGGCCACGAGCCGGTCTTCATCCCTGCCGCCGCGGAGATGCCGGTGAACACCGGACTCGTCCTGCTCTCCAACCGCGGATCCGCACTGGGCCGGGTGGGCCCGGACAAGCAGGTCCGCCTGGTGAAGGGCGACCGTGACGTCTTTGGCCTGCACGGCCGTTCCGCAGAGCAGCGCCTGGCCATCGACATGCTGATGGATCCCGCCGTCGGCATCGTGTCCATTGGCGGGCGGGCCGGCACCGGAAAGTCCGCCCTGGCCCTCTGCGCCGGCCTGGAAGCAGTCCTGGAGCGGCGCGAGCACCGCAAGGTGATCGTCTTCCGTCCGCTCTACGCCGTGGGCGGCCAGGAACTTGGCTACCTGCCAGGTTCGGAGTCCGAGAAGATGAACCCCTGGGCGCAGGCGGTCTTCGACACCCTCGGTGCCCTGGTCAGCCAGGAGGTGGTGGAGGAAGTCATGGACCGCGGCATGCTCGAGGTCATGCCACTCACCCACATCCGCGGACGCTCCCTGCACGACGCCTTCGTGATTGTCGATGAGGCCCAGTCCCTCGAAAAGAACGTCCTGCTCACCGTCATGAGCCGCATTGGCCAGAACTCCAAGATCGTCCTGACCCACGACGTCGCCCAGCGCGACAACCTTCGCGTCGGGCGCCACGACGGGATCGCCGCCGTCGTCGAAACCCTGAAAGGACACCCGCTCTTCGGCCACGTTACCCTGACCCGCTCGGAAAGGTCCCCCATCGCAGCACTCGTGACGGAGCTTCTCGAAGGCTAGGTCACCGGTGGGAGGGGCCGTGGTCCGGTTCGCCGGGCCACGGCCCTTCTCCGTCGGTTAGACAAAACGCATAGGGCACCGTCCGGTCGCTGGGCGACCTCCCGGCGCCGATGCGTCGCGATGCGCTCCTACGAGAAGGACCGCCGCCCGGCTTGTGGTCAGGTCACCTTCAGGAACCTGGCCACTGGGTTGTGGCCCTCGACTCTCAAATCCCAGTCGGGGCGATTGAAGGTTTCCGGGGTGAGGCGGACGTGCTGGACCGTTTCGACCTGCGAGCCCCAGGCCATGCGGGTGGTGCCATTGAGCTCGTAGCCAAGGGAGCGGGAGACGCCCAAAGAGGCGGTGTTCCAAATGGCGGCCTCCGAGATGGCAATCTCTGCGCTGAGCCAGTCGAAGGCGTAGAGCGCGACGGCGGCCCGCATCTCCTTGCCGAAGCCACGGCCCTGCACGGACTGCTTGAGCCAGGAGCCGGTGGTGACGGTCTTAAGGGCGGCGAAGTCCTTTGCTCCCAGGTCCTGGCAGCCGATGAACTCATCCTCGTGCCAGATGCCCAGCAGAAGCGTCCACGACTCTGGTGTGCATTCGGCCCGGCAGCGCCAGTACCACCGCGCCATGTTCGGGCCCAGCTCTTCGTCCGGCAGTTCGGTCCAGGGGGTGCTGAACGGATTCCTGCCAAGCTCGTGGATGCCGCTGCGGGCGGCTGCCACTGCTGCCGGGATTTCCTGGTCAAGGACAGGGCGGAGCACCAATCGCGGAGTCCTCAGGGTCAGGCCGAAGACCGGCCAAACGTCGCTTAGGGTCGTCATCAGCGAAGCGTAGCCGATGAGCCGGGCAGGGCGCTGTCACATCAGGCCGGGATGTCCCAGCTGATGTGCCTGCGCACGTCCGTCAGGTTCATGGACTCGGCCAGGAACAGGTCGTCAAGCATGTACTCATCCACGCCGAGGATCCGGATCCAGTGGCCGTAGTTGTCCATGCCGGGTTCCAGCGACTGGCTGGCGACGCATACCCCTGTTGCCAGGTCCACCCGCACACGGCTGCGGCCGGCAAGGCACAACGGCGCGGCTGGATCGGCCGGATGATAAGCGGCGGTGGGTGCCACCACTGCCTCGAATGCAGGCCTCGCCTCGTGGGTCACCGCCCGGACGGCCTCCACGAGCACTGCGTTACTGCCCGGAAACTCAAGGGGAACAGGGAAACTGCCGGCCAGTTCGACGGGGTCAAGTGCCGCTGAAAAGCGCCCGTTGCCGAACCCCGGCTCGCCGTAGGCTGCTTCAGGCCGGCGTTTCACGTAGCCGGATCCGTCGTAGACGGGAGTAACCAGTTGTGGTGGCAGCAGCCAGGATTTGCGGGTGGAACTGACGTAGAGGCCGTCCCGTGAGTCGTTAATCCCCGTGGTGCTGTGCAGGACGAGTCCGTCCGCGCTCTCCAGCCGGAGTGCACCCGGGCGGCGCAGCCAGGCACGGACCAGGGAAGCAGCCGGCGACGGAGCATCTGCGAAGGGCTCATCCCAGTATTCGAAGCGCAGTGACTGCCATTTCCAGGGCGAGGAGCGGCACAGGTTGCGGAACGTGGCCACAGGATCCGCGGGCGGGCCGCCGCTGCCCGGGTCCGGCCGGTGCCGGGAATCCCATGTCGCCATATCCACAGTTTACGCGGGCAGGATAGGGCGGGCCGGGTAATTCAAGTAGCATCCGAGGAGTGATCGGACGACTCGGCGACCTGTGGCAGCACATCCCCGTGGCCTTCTGGCTGGTGCTCGCAGCCTGCCTGTACTTCGCTGTTATGGCGGTTCGGCTGACGGTCATCGATGTCCGGCACCACCTGCTGCCCAACCGGATCGTTTTCCCGTCCTATGCCGTGGCCGGGGTGCTGCTGCTGGCCGCGGCGCTCGCCGGTTCAGCCGCGCCTGATGAGGAAGCTTTGAGGGCGGGGCTGCTGGGCGTTCCTGCCCTGCGGGTGGTGGCCGGTGCCGCCGTCCTGTGGCTTTTCTACTTCGTGCTCCGCTTTGCCTACCCGCCGGGAATGGGGTTTGGCGACGTAAAGCTGGCGGGCGTGCTTGGCATGTACCTCGGGTATCTTGGCTGGAGCCACCTCTTCGCCGGAACGTTCCTGGCGTTCCTGCTGGGCGGCCTGTGGTCTGTCGCCCTCCTGGCAGCCCGGAGGGGGACACTGAAATCGTCTATTCCCTTCGGCCCTTTCATGCTCGCCGGAACTGCGGCCGCCATGCTGCTGCCAGCTTGACGCTGCCGCAGGAGCGGCACGTTTCGAGCCCTGTAACGAGGGAATACAGCAGGGACGCCGCAACCCCCAAGATTGCGGCGTCCCTGCCCTTAAGGACGGGCCTGTGCGGCCGCGAGCAGCTCTGCTTCCTCTCCGCCAACAGCCTCGCCCCGTGCCAATATTCCGGCGGTATCGGACAGCGGGATTTGCTTGAGCGTCCCCGTTCCGAGGTGAGGGTGCGGGCGGCTGCGGTAATGACACTCCGGGTGGCAGCGCCTAGTGCAACTTCAGTCCGCGGCCCTTTGGAGTTTTTGGGCAGATACGAGGACTTGGAGCGCCTCGAAGTCCTTGTACCTGCCCAAAAACTCTTGGGGGTTAAAGTACGACGACGGCCGGTACCTTTCGTGCGAAAGGTACCGGCCGTCGTCGTACTTTTTGGAAGGGCTGCTACGCCTTGTGGGCGGGCGACGTCATGGTGGTGACGTCCAGTGCCTTGTCCAGGTCTGCCTCGGAGACCTTGCCTTCGCCCTCGCCGACGAAGCCGAGCTTTTCGGTTGCCTGGCGGATGGTCAGGCCCTCCTGCACGGCGGTCTTGGCGATCTTGGCTGCGTTCTCGTAGCCGATGTACTTGTTCAGCGGGGTCACGATGGACGGTGAGGCCTCGGCCAGGAAGCGGGCGCGCTCCACGTTGGCGGTGATGCCGTCGATCATCTTGTCCGCCATGACGCGGCTGGTGTTCGCCAGCAGGCGGATGGACTCGAGCAGGTTGGCGGCCATGACCGGAATGCCCACGTTGAGCTCGAAGGCTCCGTTGGTGCCGGACCAGGCGATGGCCGTGTCATTGCCGATGACCTGCGCGGCCACCATGATGGAGGCTTCGCAGATGACCGGGTTGACCTTGCCGGGCATGATCGAGGAGCCAGGCTGCAGGTCCGGGATGGCGATTTCGCCGAGGCCGGTGTTGGGGCCGGAGCCCATCCAGCGCAGGTCGTTGTTGATCTTCATGAAGGAGATGGCGATATTGCGCAGCTGGCTGGAGGCCTCAATAAGTCCATCGCGGTTGGCCTGGGCCTCGAAGTGGTCGCGGGCCTCGGTAAGGGGCAGGCCGGTGTCGGTGGCCAGCAGTTCGATGACGCGCTCCGGGAAGCCGGCGGGGGTGTTGATGCCGGTGCCCACGGCGGTGCCGCCCAGCGGGACTTCGGCGACGCGGGGGAGTGCAGCGTTGACGCGCTCGATGCCGTAGCGGACCTGTGCCGCGTAACCGCCGAACTCCTGGCCCAGGGTCACCGGGGTGGCGTCCATGAGGTGGGTGCGGCCGGACTTGACGACGTCCTTGAACTCAGCGGCCTTCCGCTCCAGCGACTCTGCCAGGTAGCCGAGGGCCGGGATGAGGTCGTTGATCAGCGCGGAGGTGGCGGCGACGTGCACCGAAGTGGGGAAGACGTCGTTGGAGGACTGCGACGCGTTGACGTGGTCGTTGGGGTGGACCACCTTGTCGCTGCCAGCCGCCTTCAGGGCACGGGTGGCCAGTTCGGCGAGAACCTCGTTCGTGTTCATGTTCGAGGAGGTGCCGGAGCCGGTCTGGAAAACGTCGATCGGGAAGTCGCCGTCGTACTTGCCGGAGGCCACCTCGTCGGCTGCGTCTGCAATCGCCTTGGCCAGCTCGCCGTCGAGCACGCCCAGTTCAGCGTTGGCCTGGGCTGCGGCCTTCTTGACCCGGGCGAGCGCCTCGATGTGGGTACGTTCCAGGGTCTTGCCGGAGATGGGGAAGTTCTCCACTGCCCGCTGCGTCTGCGCGCGGTACAGTGCGTTCACGGGGACGCGGACTTCGCCCATCGTGTCATGTTCAATGCGGAACTCTTCAGTGGAAGTCATGGGGCTAGCTTATGGCGCCCGGGCGCCCCATCGAAAACCGTTAAGGGGTTCTGCGGGGCCCTTGCCGGGCCCCGCAGAAACGGGTGCTAAAGCTCGCCGATTCCCGAAACAAGGTTGGCGCGGCCTTCGGCGAGGCTGTAGGACAGGCCGATGACGGCTGTGCGGCCTCCCTCGATTGCGTCCGAAATCACACGCGAGCTGTCAACAAGGCGCTGGGAGGTCTGTTTGACGTGCTCCACCACCATGTCGTTGACCTCGGTCTCGTCATTCCGCAGCGACGTGAGGACGGACGGCGTGATGCGCTCAACAAGGTCACGGATGAACCCGGCCGGCATCTGCCCCGTCTCGACGGCGGCCTTGGTGGCGGCCACCGCCCCGCAGCTGTCATGCCCGAGGATCACGATCAGGGGCACGCCCAGAACGCCGACGCTGTACTCCAGGGAACCCAGGACGGCATCATCAATGACCTGGCCGGCGGTACGCACCACGAAGACGTCGCCGAGACCGACGTCGAAGATGATCTCGGCCGCAAGCCGGGAGTCTGAACAGCCGAAGATCACGGCGAAGGGATGCTGGTTTTCCACCAGCGAGGAACGGCGCGACGCGTCCTGGTTGGGATGCGACGTTTCGCCGCTGACGAAGCGTTCGTTTCCTTCGCGCAGCCGGCGCCAAGCAAGTGCAGGAGTCAGGTAAGTAGCCACGCGACTACGTTACGGTGCCGCCGTGGCCGATGGGGAAACTGTGACGGCGGGGTTGCTTTCCATGGCGGCAACGACGGCGGCAGCCAGTTCGGCAAATTCGTCCAGCTGGGCGGCACCGGACAGGATGACGGTGGTCCCCCGACTGTCGAGGACCAACGATTTCTCGCCCTTGCCGGTGTCCCGGATCTCCCACTCCTGGCCCCCGGCGTCCCGTGAACCGGTGATTGGCGCGTTGTCTGTCTGCTGCAGCAGCCACGTGGGATTGGCCTTATTGGTTTGCACCAGGGCGATAAAAGAATTCTTGGGCGTGAGGAAGCCCACCTCCCACGTGGGCACGCCGCTGGCGGTTCCTGCTTCCCATCGCGCGTAGTTGGGACGGAAGGCGCCGCCTGTGTCCGGTGCGGCGGGTGTGAATCCCGCCACACCGGCTGCGTTCCGCGCGGTGCCTGCAACGTCTATGTCCGGACGGTATCCGTCGCTCTTGGGCAGCGGGTTCATCAGGACAATGGGCAGGAAGGAGGCGATGCTGACCACCAGCGCGATGATCATCCCGATCACCGATGCGTTGGCGCGCTTGGCCGCAGCGGCCGGAATGACAGGCTTTACGGGGGTTGCGCCACCCTGCCCGCCCGTGGCCTGCGCACCGCCGGATCCGGCTGGTTCGGAGCTGGGGGTGGTCTTTTCCTGCATGTCATTCACCCCTCTATAGTCGCCCATGCCGGCGGGGAACTTCCATTCGGCCTTCCGCCGCCGGGCCATGGAGGCGGCCCTCGTCGTTGTGCATATTGCGCCCTGGCGTCATCCGCGGTCCCGCGGACGGCGCCGCGACTATGATCGGAAGCAGAGGAATCACCGTCCGGCCGTTCCGGCAGGCGGATTCAATGATCGCCACTCGAAGAAGAGGTTCACGTGTCAGCAGCGCCCATGACCCAGAAGTACTCCACCATCTCACCGTCGCTGGCGGTGGGCAACGACGAACCGGACCGCAACCTTGCCCTCGAGCTTGTCCGCGTGACTGAGGCGGCAGCCATCGCCGGAGGCCACTGGGTGGGCTTCGGCGACAAGAACACGGCCGACGGTGCAGCCGTGGACGCCATGCGCTCGTTCCTGCAGACTGTCCACTTCAATGGCGTCGTGGTCATCGGTGAGGGCGAGAAGGATGAAGCCCCGATGCTGTTCAACGGTGAACGCGTCGGTGACGGCACCGGTCCCGAGGTGGACGTCGCCGTCGATCCCATCGACGGTACGCGGCTGACCGCACTGGGCATCAACAACGCTTTGGCGGTTCTGGCTGTGGCGGAACGCGGCTCCATGTTCGACCCCTCCGCGGTGTTCTACATGGAGAAGCTCGTCACCGGCCCCGAGGCCGCCGACATGGTGGACCTGCGCCTGCCGGTGAAGCAGAACCTGCACCTCATCGCCAAGGCCAAGGGCGTCAAGGTCAACCAGCTCAATGTCATGATCCTGGACCGGGACCGCCACCGCCCGCTGGTGGAGGAGATCCGCGAGGCCGGTGCGCGCACCAAGTTCATCATGGACGGCGATGTAGCCGGCGCCATTGCCGCAGCCCGCTCCGGCACGGGGGTCGATGCCCTTATGGGCATCGGAGGCACCCCGGAGGGCATCGTGGCGGCCTGCGCCATCAAGTCCCTCGGCGGCGTTATCCAGGGCCGCCTCTGGCCCACCAGCGACGAGGAAAAGCAGAAGGCAATCGACGCCGGCCACGACCTCGAGCGGGTGCTCTCCACCAACGACCTCGTTTCCAGCGACAACTGCTACTTCGCTGCCACCGGCATCACCGATGGCGACCTGCTGAAGGGCGTCCGCTACTCCAAGGACAGGGTCCTCACCCAGTCCATCGTGATGCGGTCCAAGTCCGGCACGATCCGCTTCGTGGACGGCGAGCACCGTGCCGACAAGTGGGAAGGCTATGCCCGCAAGAGCTGACCGGCGGCCACAGCAGGAAAGTCCCGGAGCGCCGCACTCCGGGACTTTCGGCGTTAAGGCGTTGGTATAGGGTTTAAGCCATGATTCCAGCTGTTGTGCCCTGTACTGACCGTGCCCTGTGGGATGAAGAAGTCGACCGGTTACAGGGGCATCCGCAACAGCTCTGGGGCTGGGGCGAGACCAAGGCGCAGCACGGCTGGTCAGTGGACCGGGTGTTGCTGGACGACGGCGGCACCACCATCGGGTGCGCCCAGTTGCTGGTCCGGCGCCTGCCGTTCCCGTTCCGTGCACTGGTTTACATTCCCAGGGGACCGGTGTGCTCCGCGGAGCACACCGGGGCTGTCCTGAACAGCCTCGCGGACCATGCGGCATCCCGCCACCGCGGCGTCGTCCTCAGCATCGAACCGGACTGGGACCTGGACTCCCCCTATGCGGCAGCGGTTGCCGGGGCAGGCTTCCGGGAGACCAGCAACACCGTGCTCATTCCGCGGACGCTCATCCTTGACCTCACCAGGACGGATGAGGAGCTGATGGCGGAAATGTCCAAGTCCACGCGCGCCAATATCCGCAAGGCGATGCGAAGCGACATCGAGTTCCGGAAGGTCAAGACCGAGTCCGAGCTTGAACAGGTGCTCGGCATCTACCACGAGACGGCGGAACGGGCCGGGTTCGGGATACACGAGGACCAGTACTACCGCGACATCTTCCGGAACCTGGGGGACAGCTCACCCATCATCGGTGCTTTCGACGGCGAGCAGCTGCTGGCGTTCACCTGGCTGGCCCGCAGCGGCTCCACGGCCTTTGAACTGTACGGCGGGGTTTCCGCGGAAGGCCAGAAGCAGCGCGTGAACTACGGCGTCAAGTGGGCGGCTCTGCAGGCGATGCGCGGGGACGGTTGTGTCCGCTACGACTTCAACGGGCTGCTCAACGATGGAATTTCGGATTTCAAGAAGCAGTTCGCCAAGCATGAGGACATGCTGATGGGAACCTGGGAGAAACCGCTGTCACCCCTCTACCCGGTGTACACGCAGGCGATGCCGCTGGCACGGAAGGGACTGCAGGCGGCGCGCCGGACGGCAAAAGCCGTGGCTGGGCGCGCCCGGGCCCTGCTCGGCCGCTAAAGGCCGGTAGTCACCGCAAACGCCAGGGCGCGCTCCGTCCGGCCCGCCACCGGATGGACGTTTACCGGCGCCTCGGCGGCAGCGAGGAATGCGCTGCCGCCGCGGGCAAGCTGCAGGTCGCCCTTCGGCGAGTCCAAATACACCTCGCCCGCCACCACGACCACCACTGCAGCGCCGGATTGCGCCAACGGAACCGGCCCGTCCTCCGGGCCGAGTTCGATGCGCTGGAGCTGGAACTCCTCGAACGGCGGCCGGTACAGTTCCTGGTCCATGACGCTGAGCTCAGCAGGCAGCATTGGTACGGCAACGGGCTGGAAGTCGATGGTGCGCAGGAGCTCCGGAACATCGACGAACTTGGGTGTCAGGCCGCCGCGCAGGACGTTGTCAGAGGACGCCATTACCTCGACGCCCAGCCCGTGAAGGTAGGCGTGGACGTTCCCTGCGGGAAGGTAGACGGCTTCTCCCGGCTGCAGTGAGATCCGGTTGAGGAGCAGCGAGATCAGCACGCCGGGATCACCAGGGTATTTCTCGTTCAGGCTGACCACGGTCCGGAGTTCCGCCTCATACGGTGCCGGCGGCCCGGCAGCCAGGAGCGCCGCCACCACCCGGGCGGTGGAATCTGCGACGTCCTGGCCTCCAGTGATGAGGCGTTCGAAGGCCTTCCGAAGTCCGGCGCCCTCGTCGCTGGCCGCCAGGTCCTCCAGCAGTGCCGGAAGGATGCCGGGGACGGGACCTTCCACCGCGTCGAAGGCCGCAGCGATGTGCAGCAGGATGTTCCGCGTGTCCGCTGCGGGCCGGAAGCCGCACAGCGCCTCGAAGGGCGTCAGCGCAAAGATCATTTCCGGCTTGTGGTTGTCATCGCGGTAGTTTCGGTGGGGCGCGTCCCGCGGGACCCCGTTCGCGTCCTCGCGGGTGAACCCTGCCCGGGCCTGCTCCAGGCTGGGGTGGACCTGAAGGGAAAGCGGCTGGGCGGCGGCCAGAATTTTCGCGAGGAAGGGCAGGCGCGGGCCGAACCGCGCTACCGATTCTGCACCCAGGAAATGTTCGGGATCCCGGGCGATCAGGGCGTTCAACGGCGTGTCACTGCCGTCTTCGGGCACATGCGCCACGGACGGCGAATCGGGGTGCGCTCCAATCCACAACTCCGCTTCCGGACCACCGGATTCAGGCCGTCCGAGCAGGGACGCGATAGCCGTCGTCGAACCCCAGGCATAGTCCCGAAGGACGTTTTCAATCTCGTACAAAGCCGGCTCCGTTTCTTTCGTCAGGTTGCGGGTTACAGCGCTGCACACTGGCCGTTGGTGGCAACGAGCTGGCGGATCGCCTCTTCGTTTCCTTCGAGCTTCAGCTGGGTCAGCAGCTCTGCCGTGATCGGCTCGCCGTCGGGCGTGTGGGTCACAGGGGTGAAGTCCGACGGCGTGGTCTGCCGGACCGTGCTGCGGCCGACGGGCAAGACGGCCGGGGACAGCGCTGCGGCCTGTCGGTGCCCGGCGCCGGCACCCGCCGCGGCCAGGACGTCGTCGGGGAGCCCTGCTGACTCGGCACGCCCGGAAGCGGAGGCAAGCAACTCATCCACCCGCACGTGGATCTGGTCAAAGTTTGGGACCGTGGAGAAGGACGCATCGAAGTCCGGCGGCCCGATGGTCAGGCGTTTGACCTCCTTGCCCTTTGCCTTCATAGCCAGGTCTACGAAGCTGCCCAGCTGCGTGGAGGAAATATTGGATACCACCACCTTGGTCCCCGCGTTGGCGATGTCCTCGAACTTGGCCAGCAACGTGGCAGGGTCCAGTTGCTTCAGCATGGCCTGCTGCACGCACTGCTGGCGCTGGATCCGGGAGTAATCGTCCACGTACTCGCGGGACCGGCCGTACCACAGCGCCTGGTTGCCGTCGAGGGTCTGCTCACCTGCAGGAATCCAGCCGATGGGCATGCCGTGGGTCTGGCTGTAGTCGTCAAAGTAGCCGCTCATGGGCACCCAGCCGCCGGCCTTGATCCTGATCCCGCCCATGGCGTCAATAAGCGAAGAGAAACCCTGCATGTCCACCAGGACGTAGGCCTGGATGTCCATGCCGAGTGTTCCGGAAACCGCCTCCATGGTTGCCTGCGCGCCCGGGTCGGCAACTCCGGGGTAGAGGTCCGCATACTCATTCGTGACTTTAGTGTTGATCGCGTTGATCAGGCATTCGTCGCCGCAGTTGTAGCCGTCCGGGTAGACGGACCGCATGGGGGAGTCCTCGCTGAACTGGGCGTTTTGCAGGTTGCGCGGCACGGAGATGATGGCCGTCTGGCCGGTTTCGGCGTCCACGCTCAGCACGGACAGGCTGTCCGGTCGGCGTCCGGTCCGGTCTTCACCGGCGTCGCCGCCCATCATCAGGAAGTTGTAGCGCCCGTCCACAGGATCGATGGCGGGCCCGGACGAGAAGATGCTGCCGATGGCATTGCGGCTGACGTTGAGCAGGTAGGCGGCATAGCCGAGTGAGCCGCTGCCCAGCACCAGCGCCAGGACCAGGGTGAGCACGACGGCGGGACGCGCGGGCGGCGTCAGCAGTACCGGGCGGATGAGTCGCAGGGTGTTGATGAAGAGGATCGCCCAGCCTGCGGCCAGGGCCACCAGAACAACCACAATCGCCAGGGACGCGAAAGGGTTGGTGACGATGCTCAGGAGCAGCGTCCGGTTGATGACCAGCAGGAGGACGGCCACCAGCAGGACGGCCCAGGCACACAGCGTGACCCGCAGGGCCGCCCGGCCGAGCCTGCGGTTCCCCGCCACCAGCTGCGCGCTTCCCGGCACCAGCAAGGTCAGCAGGATGAGGAGGAAGGCCCGCTTTTTCCTCACCGGGTGTGAGGCGCTGACCGGGTACCTGACCGGGTCCGTCAGTGCTGTGTCGGAGGAGGATTGCGGAACTTTGCTGCTGGACATGCCCGCGGTCCTAACGGCTGCCCCGCAAGGAGCTGTTGCCTTCCGCGAAGACTTCGCCGACCTTTTGCCGGAGGCTTTCCCCCTTGCGGCTCGCCACTGCGTTGAGGTCGGCGGCGAAGTCCAAAAGATCGGTGCGCAGGGAAGCGGCGAATTCATCGGTTCCGGCTGCAAGCATGCGGACGGCCAGCAGCCCTGCATTGCGGGCACCTGCGATGGACACCGTGGCCACGGGGACACCGGCGGGCATCTGGACGATCGACAGCAGCGAGTCCATGCCGTCCAGGGTCTTGAGCGGGACAGGTACGCCGATCACCGGCAGGGGGGTGACGCTGGCAAGCATGCCCGGCAGGTGCGCGGCACCTCCGGCGCCGGCGATGATCACCCGCAGTCCGCGCTCGTGGGCTGTCTGACCGTACTTGATCATCTCGGTGGGCATGCGGTGTGCGGACACCACGTCAGCCTCGAACGGGATCCCGAATTCCGCCAGTGCGTCGGCGGCGGCCTCCATGACCGGCCAATCGGAATCAGAGCCCATGACGAGCCCCACGAGGGGACCCGATGTGGAGCCGGCGGCAGGGGTTGCTGGGGCGCTCATGCGTTCTCCTCGAAGGTCTGCGGCGCTTCCTCCGCTGCCGGCCGCCCGTCCCGGATGATGGCCGCAACCATGGTGGCGCGGCGGCGGACCGACTCCACGTCAGCGGTGGACGTGCCCACCAGGTTCACGTGGCCGATTTTCCGGCCGGGCCGCACGGACTTGCCGTAGCAGTGCACCTTGGCCGCGGGTTCGCTGGCCAGCGCCAGCGGGAAGGCCGAATACAGGTCCTGGTTGTTCCCGCCCAGGAAGTTCTTCATGACCGTCACCGGGGCCAGGGCGTCGGTTGCGCCGAGCGGCAGGTTCAGGACTGCGCGCAGGTGCTGCTCAAACTGGCTGGTCACTGCGCCGTCCTGCGTCCAGTGGCCGGTGTTGTGGGGGCGCATTGCCAGTTCATTGACCAGGAAGCCGGCCCCGACTCCCGGGGTCTCGAAGAGCTCCACCGCAAGGACACCGGTCACGCCGAGTTCGGCGGCGATCCGGAGTGCTGCATCCTCAGCAGCAGCGGCAACCTCCACGGGAATGTCCTGTGCCGGAGCGATCACTTCGTCGCAGACGCCGTCCACCTGGATGGTGTGGACCACCGGCCAGGCCCGGGCTTCGCCGTCCGGGGTCCTGGCCACGAGCGCTGACAGTTCGCGGCTGAAATTAACCTTTGCTTCCGCCAGGAGGGGGCTCATCGCGGCAAACCAGTCCCCGGTTCCGGCCGCTTCCTCGGCTGAATTGACGATCCGGACGCCCTTGCCGTCATAGCCGCCACGCGGCGTCTTCAGGACTACAGGCCAGCCGGTTTCGTCGCCGAAACGCACCAGGTCCGCCACCCCGTCCACAGAAGCCCAGGCCGGGTTGGGAAGCTCGAGCCGGTCGATTGCGGCCCGCATCACCAGCTTGTCCTGGGCGTGCACCAGGGCATCGGGCCCGGGCTGGACATTGACGCCTGCCTGCTGGAGGGCACGGAGGTGGTCCGTGGGCACATGTTCGTGGTCGAACGTCATAACGTCCAGGCCCTCGGAGAACTCAAGCAGGGTTTCGAGGTCCTTGTAGTCGCCAACGGGCGAGGAGGAGACTGCAGAAACCGCGGATACATCGCCGCTTTCGGCCAGGACACGGAGTTCAAAGCCAAGCGCAGTTGCTGCCGGGGCCATCATTCGCGCAAGCTGGCCGCCGCCAACCACACCTATTACTGGAAAAGTCACATCTGCCAGCCTACCCAAGACCAGCGGCTATCCCGGCTTCCACCGCATGGAGTCCCGATTTCGAGGTCACGTGGAAGGCCCCTGACGGGATTAGGGAGGCTGCCCTGGAGGTTTGGAGGCTAAAATAGGCCTTTGGCCACGTGGGCCCATAGTAGAGACGGCCATGGAGGGTCATGTTGAGCGCACTTGCAGATCGTATCCGGGGACTGGCCTCACTTTTTTGGCGGGAAGTGGCCAAATTCGGAGCTGTCGGCGGTGTGGCGTTCGTCATCGATAACGGCCTGACGTACTACCTGATGCACGGCCCCATGTCGGACAGCGAGGCCAAGGCCCGCTTCGTCGGCGCGTCGGTGGCCACCATTTTTTCCTGGATCGCCAACCGGCTCTGGACCTTCCGGCACCGCCGCCAGGACAACGTCCTGCGCGAGTTCCTGATGTTCATCCTCATCAACGGCATCGGAATCGGGATCTCTACGGGCTTCACCGCACTGGCCAAGTACGGGTTGGGTATTACGGACAAGAACATGCTGTTCTTCGCCGGCGTGTTCGGCATCCTGGTGGCCACGGTGGTCCGGTTCTTTGCCTACCGGTTCCTGGTGTTCAACAAGGAACTGGACCAGGAGCCGGAGTTTTCGCACGACCACGAGCTGCTCGAGATCCATCACCACCAGAAGGAACCGGTGTCCACACCCGAGCGTGAGCCCTCGCCGGATGGCCCTTCACAGTCCTAGCGGATGCTAGTTGCCGTGGATGCGTTCCGCGGCCAGCAGCTTGTCGGTAAGTTCCACGTCGGCGTGGGTGAGAACCACTGATCCGCCCTGGTGCCAGGCTCCCAGGGCGTTTGCCAGGGCGGATTCCAGCCCGTCCGCGGCCGGGATGTGCAGCCGCACGCCTTCCTCGTGGGCGATGGCGAATGTGCTCAGGAGGTCCTTCTGCAGGTACTCCTTCCCGTCCGCGCCGGAAAAGGCGCGTGCAGAGGGGGCGGGCTCAGTGTGCGGCATAAAGACGTCCCCGTGCAGGCGCACCTCCGCCGCATAGTCGAGGCAGCCGCCGGGGAGGTCGCCGGGCCAGCGCATGGCCAGCGCCGGAAGCGCAACGGCGATGACGGCGTCGTTCTGTTCGCCGGCTGACGCAGGGTCCGCGGTGACAAGGAAGTCCGCACTGCCGCCGTCGAGAATCGTCTCCAGGCCGAGCTGCCAGGCGGAAAGGGCCCACACCACGGCTTTCCAATGAGTCGGCAGGTCCAGCCGCAGGCGCATTCCGGGAACCGCGTCCAGTTCGTCCTGGAGCAGGTTGCTGGTCTTGGCCACCCAGTTGTCCAGGACCCGTCCCGAGAGCTCCACGCGCTCCGCGTCAGGCCCGTACCAGGTCAGCCGTGGAGCGGTGGAGTTCCCTGAGCGGAGGGAAGCCATGAGATCAAGAACCGGAGTTGTCATGGCACCATCCTGCCACTGCCGCCCCGGCAGGACACCGGCGGATTACCCCGGGCGTTTGTGAAGGGTGATATTTATCACACCCGAAGGTAAGCGTGCTTGCCAGTGACCGGGGTTCAAGGTATTTTCGCGGAAAACCGCCATTTCCCTGAGCCTCCTCCCGCCTGCGCCTGCAGCGGTGGGGATTGCCGGCTTTGATGCCGGAAAAATTGCGGGCGTGGCGTGCCGGAAGTTGGCGGCTGGCACTGATTATTATTCCGGCAACGGCTTGACTCGCCCCTAGTTACACACGTGTAATTAGGTACTGAAGCGACTGCGTAAAGACCGGCACACAACCGAGTGCCGCATATCCGGGCAGGGGCTGCAACATCAGGAGGGTCGCCGTGGGGCATGCAGAGCGTATCCAGGAAGATGACGTCGTAGCCGGTCAGGCGACGGCAAAATATGGTGCGCGGGGGGTGCCGGGTGATTGGTTCGTGGATCCCGCCGACCCTGAAGCTGCGGAACGGTACAAGCGGGATGCCGGCGGCTTCCTCGAGGACCAGGCAACGGCATTCCTTGCCGCCCATGAGGCCCTCCTGGATGGCGGGGATCCTGACGACGAGCTGGACCCTCCCATGGAGCTGCCGGCTCCGGGGTCCGTCCAGCCGGTATGGATCGGCCTGCCGTTGCAGCAGGATTTCGATGACGAGGGTGAGCTCGGGTGGCAGACTGACGCCCTGTGCGCCCAGACCGATCCCGAGGCGTTCTTTCCGGAAAAAGGCGGCTCCACCCGGGATGCCAAGAAGGTTTGCGGTGCCTGCAATGTGCGGTCGCAGTGCCTGGAATATGCCCTCGCGAATGACGAACGGTTCGGCATCTGGGGCGGCCTGTCTGAGCGTGAGCGCCGGCGGTTGAGGAAGCGGGCAGTCTAATTCACCAGGATGTGCACGTCACTGCCGTTGTGGTTGCCCACAACGGCAGTGCGTATCTCCCCAGGACGTTGTCTGCTTTGGCGGACCAGACCCGGTCCGTGGACCGCGCCATCGGCGTTGACACAGGGTCCCGCGATGGTTCCCGCGCCCTCCTTGAGGATGCCCTCGGAGCTGCGAACGTCGTCCGCCATGACCGGGGCAAGGGCGGCATGGGGGCCGCGGTGTCCACGGCGCTTGCAGGCCTGGCCCCGTGGCGTGGTGCGGCAGCCGGAAGCAAGCAGGAGTGGATCTGGCTGCTTCACGACGACGCCGCACCGGCTCCTGAAGCACTCGCCGAACTGCTCGGTGCCGTGGAGCGTGCTCCCTCGGTGACTGTCGCCGGCTGCAAGCAACTGGACTGGCATGCCGGGCGCAACCTGATTGACGTAGGTCTTTCCACCAGCCGGTGGGCGGAACGGCTCACCCTCATCGACGCCGATGAACTCGACCAGGGGCAGTACGACGGCCGCAGCGACACCTTCGCTGTCAATTCGGCAGGCATGCTGGTCCGCCGTGACGTGTGGGAGCAGCTGGGCGGCTTTGACCCGGCCCTCCCCGGCAGCGGCGACGACGTCGACTTCTGCTGGCGCAACCGCCTTGCGGGCCACCGGGTGGTGGTGGTCCCGGCCGCCCGGATGTTTCATGTCGCGCATCGCCCCCACGCCTTGGGCACCCCTGCGGCAGCCCGGAAAGCGCAAATCCATCTCCGGTTGAAGCACGCACCGTTGTGGATGGTGCCCGTGCACGCAGTCGGCGCCCTGCTGGGCAGCCTCTTCAGGCTGGTGCTCAGCATTGCGCTCAAGGATCCCGGCCACGGAATCTCCCAGTTCCTGGCCACCCTGGCAGCCCTCGGCAGGCCGGGAGCAGTCGTGCGTGCCCGCCACGCCGCACGAAAGACCCGTCGCATCAGGCGGTCCGTGATTCGGAAGCTTCAGACGCCCCGGAGGGAGGTCTGGAGCCACCGGCGTTCACTCATGGAAGCCATCGGATCGGAGACAAGCCCCGCCGATGACCTTGAACAGGACCCGCTGGCGCATCAGCCAAGCGGTGACGCCCCGGACGACTTCGCTGCCCTGGCTACCACCCGGCGCGGATGGGTAGGCAACGGCGCCCTGGCTGCGGTCATCGTTGCTTCCATTGCCTCCCTCCTGGGGCTGGCAGGACTCTTCCGTGCGGATGCGGTGGCCGGCGGAGCACTGTTGCCGGTTTCCTCCAGTCCCGGAGAGATTTGGCACCATGCATCCAGCTGGTGGATCAACCTTGGTGCCGGACTTCCGGGAGCGGGCGACCCCTTCGACTACGTCCTCTGGCTCCTCGGCGCCGCCGGCGGCGGTGACGCCAATGCGGCGATGGCCTGGCTGTTCCTCCTGGGCACACCGTTGTCGGCACTCACCGCCTGGTTTGCCGCGGGAGGGGTCACCGTGCGCCGCAGGCTGCGGCTTGCGGCGGCATTCATCTGGGCTGCCGCCCCGGCGCTGCAGGTTGCCCTGAACCAGGGCCGCGTTGGCGCCCTGGTTGCCCATGTTTTGATCCCGCTGCTCGTCCTGGCGCTGCTGCGTGCCACGGGTTCGGCCGTTGGCCATGGCCGTTTCGCCCTCCCGGCCCCTGGCGACCGCCGCGCTGAACGCCCTCCGGTCAGGCCGGGCATCAACGGCACCCCGTCCTGGACGGCTGCCGCCGCGGCGGGCCTGGCACTGGCCGCCGTTGCCGCGTCGGCACCGTCGCTCCTTCTTCCCGCCACCGCAGTGATCGTCCTGTGCGGCGTCCTCCTGGGCCGCCGCGGACGCACCGTATGGTGGGCCCTGCTGCCCTCTGCCGCCCTTTTCATTCCGTTCGGACTCTCGGTGCTGGACAAGCCGAGGGCCCTGCTCGCGGACCCGGGCCTTCCGCTGGGCTTCGAAGCTGCGCCGCTGTGGCAGCAAGTCCTGGGCCAGCCCGTGGCATTCGCTCCGGACAAGGGCCTGGACGGGATTCCGTACTTCCAGGACGCAAGTTTCCCCTGGTCCATCCTCCTGGCGCTCCTTGTTGGCGTGCCCATCCTTGTCCTTGCCGTGGCAGGACTTTTCAGCCAGGGACGCCGTGCCCACGTGGCAAGGTTCCTGTGGGCGGGCGGCTTCATTGCCTTTGCCGCCGGCTGGCTCGCGTCCCACGTAGCGGTGGGGATGAACGGTGACACGCTGGTCACCCCCTTCACCGGACCTGTCGTTTCCGCCACCGCCTTCGCCATCCTCGCAGCCGGACTCCTCGGTGCAGAGCACCTCCTCAGCGTGGCGGACAGGGCCGTGTCCGGCACCGCAAAAGAGCGCACTGCTGCACGATCCGCCGTGGCAATCGGGATGGTGCTCCTGCTCATCGGCCCGTTGGCTGCGATGACTGCCTGGTCTGCGCGGAATGTACTGCGTCCGGAAACTGCTTCGACCGCCAGCCCTGCTGCCGCCCCCGCGGCTCCGGAGGCGTCCACGTCCGGGGATCCCGGACTGGGTACCCCGCGGCTGGTGGAGGCCACCGGCCCCCGTACCCTTCCGGCAACGGCCATCGACCGGGGAACCGGACCGGAGCAAACGCGCACGCTCCTAATCAGCACCCAGGAGGACGGGACGTACGACGCCTCACTGGTACGGGGGGCGGGCACCACCCTGGACAGTTTGTCCGCAGTGGCGGCTGCCAGGAATATCATGGGCGGCCCCGGCGCAGAATTTGTTCGGGAAGACGACGACGTAACCGCCTCGGTCCGTCGGGTGGTGGCAACGTTGGTGGCGGGGCAAGGCGTGGATCCGCGCAGCGACCTCGAACAGTTGGGTGTTGGATTCGTGGTTCTTCGTTCGGCCGATACAGCAGCCCAGCTCACGGCCAACAGGATGGACGCGGTGCCCGGCCTGGTTGCGGTGGGGCAGACCGACGTCGGCTGGCTTTGGCGGATCACGTCCCTCAACCAGCCGGTGCTGCAGGCCGCCGATGTTGCCCACCGGGTACGCATCGTGGACCCGGAAGGCGCCACACTTTCGCTCCTGCCGTCCGGCTACACCGATGTCAATGCCGCCGTTCCCGAAGGACCGGAGGGCCGCCTGGTGGTTCTCGCCGAACGGGCCGATGCCGGCTGGTCTGCCTGGCTGGATGGCCGGAAGCTGACCTCCACAACCTCCGGTTGGGCCCAGGCGTTCACACTGCCGGCCTCGGGAGGCCAGCTGACAGTACGCTACGAAAACCCGTGGGCCGTCTGGGCCGGCATCGGCCAGGCCACAATCTTCGGGCTGACGGCCATGCTGGCCATCCCAATGCCCGCACGCCGGCCGCGGACCGGACTTTCGCGCGACGAGGGCTCCCTTCGTAAGGAACAACAGAATGCATGAGCGCACCCTGCCCAGCCAATCGCCAGGCGGCACCGGTACCCCGTCCGGCACAACCACGGGAGGGAGCAGTGCACTGCCCGCCGGCAAGGGCCGCGCCCGAACGCTGGCCCAAGTGGGCGGTGCCGCGGTACTGCTGGCAGGAGCAGGAGCGGTTGTGGCGGCCGGTGCCCTGTTTCCTGCGCCGGAATCAAGCCGGACGCTGCCGGCGGCCGCAGTAGCCGTGCCCGCAGGCGAAAGCCTTGGAGTATGCCCCGGGCCCGCCCGGCTGCTGCAAGGCACCGAAGCCGGAACAGACCCCCAGTTCAGCCCCGAATCGGACACGGCAGCCAGTTCAGTGACGGCTGCCGTCCTCGGTGCTTCGGGAGTATTGCCTGCGAGCCGGCTGTCGCAGCTGGACGGGACCACCGCGGTCGAGATAGCGAAGGACCCCGGCCCGCCTCCTGCTGAGGGAGCCCGGCAGGAGCTGCTGGCAGGAGTCGTGTTCAACCGTCCGGTGAACCAGGCCACCGTCCTGACCGCCGATGCTGTGGCAAACCAACAGGCCACCACCGGCGGCGCAATGAAGTACACGGCCACGGATGGCGACCTCCAGGGGATGGCTGCCGCAAACTGCCTGCAGCCTTCCAATGACCAGTGGCTGACAGGGGCAAGTACCACGGTGGGCCGGACCTCTGTGCTGGCCCTCACCAACGCTTCCACTACTCCGGCCACAGTCAGCCTTGAGCTGTTCGGCATCGGTGGCCAGATCCAGGCGCCCGGCAGCCGGGGCCTGCTGGTGGCCCCGGGGACCACGCGCTCGGTGGTACTCGGCGGCCTGGCCCCTGGCGAGGCCCGGCTGAGTGTCCACGTTCGAAGCGCTGGCGGCCCCGTTGCGGCCACCATCCAGCAAAGCGTCCTGCGCGGACTCACGCCAGGCGGCGTCGACTTCATCGCGCCCGGGGCAGCGCCCGCGGTGCGCCAGGTCATGACCGGAGTAGACATCCAGGATCCTGCGGGCGTCTCGGCCCTCACGGGCACGAATGGCTACCAGGACGCCGGACCTGCGTTGCAGATCACCGTCCCAGGTCCTTCGGACGCCGTCGTTGAAGTGAAGCTGTACGGACGCGACGGCGAAAAGCCCCTGCCCTCAGGTGGTGTGGTGACCGCCAAGGCCGGCTCCGTCACTGAAGTTTCCCTTGCAGGGGTCCCTGCCGGACATTACACCGTTTCCGCGGCCTCGGACGTTTCATTCGTTGCGTCCACCCGCATCACCCGCGGACTCGAGGAAGGCCAGCCATCCGACGTCGCATGGGCAGCGTCCGGTTTCCGCCTCGGCAGCCAGCATGCCGTGCCTGTGCCGCAGGGCGGCCTGCGTCAGCTGGTCTTAGGCGCCCTGGACACCCGCGCCACCATCACCTATTCCGCCATCACCGCGGACGGCAAGGTGCGGGCGCCATCAACGGCGGACATAGCCGGCGGCACGACGGCTTCCATCGCAGTGCCGGACAAAGCGGATGAAGCTGATGTGGTGGGGTACGTTGTCTCGGCGGCAGGTGATGCGGCCTACGGTGCTGTACTGGTGCAGCAGGACGGGCGGAACGACGTGTCAGCCCTGGCGTTCCAGCCCGCTGCGGCCGGCCAGGAAACCGTTCCGGTGTCCATCAGCTACTAATAGCGGCGCCGGTACACGGGATCCAGTGTCTCCGGGGCGACGCCGAGCATCTCGGCGGTGTGCTCCACCACAACGTCGTGCACCAAATCCTGCAGCTCCTCGATACCGGGGCATGCCTGCTCCACCACCCGCCGGTACACCGTGATCATCGGCCCCTCCGCGTCCGTGGCCGGAATATAGGCACCCAGGGGCGCAGGAGCAGACGCAGCTGCCAGCTGTTCAAGGTCCGGGGGGATTTCGTCGACGCCGAACCTGACGCCGTCGAGGGTTTTGCCCCAAATATCGTGGAGGCGCTGGGCGGAATCCAGGACCATGTCATCGAAGCGGTCCGCGCGCGTCCGGTATCCGGGATGAGTCGGCAGCACCACCTCACCCCGAAGCCCGCGGCCGTGCCGGTTCCGGCGGCGCTGCATAAAGCTCCTGCCGCTGGACTCCCCGTGTGGGTCGGTCCGGGCGTCCGGGTCAGCCAACCGGACCGTAAAACCTGATTTCTGGTTCGATGACTGCATACATCGACTGTAGACCCGGGACCTGATTTACGCGATAGATTCGTCCTGCAGCGAAGACGCGTCCTGTCCGGGGCGCCAATGCGCGGATACGGCTGTCCGCCGGGGTAGTCTGTGATGTCGTGGGAGCTATCCGTCAGTGTTCAAGATCTGCCTGCCGCCAGTCGGCGGTGGCCACCCTGACGTACGTCTATGCGGACTCCACGGCGGTCCTGGGTCCACTGGCCACCTACGCCGAGCCCCATTGCTACGATCTCTGTGAGCAGCACGCTGATTCGCTCACCGTTCCCCGCGGCTGGGAAGTCCTGCGGCTGGCCATGCCGTCCACGCCGCAGCAGCCGGGCCCGGATGACCTGCTGGCCCTCGCAAACGCGGTTCGGGACGCGGCTGCCCTTCCCGCGCAGGCACAACAGCCCGCTGCCCAGCGGGGTCCGCATTCGGCGCTTGAAGCCCCGGCCGGCACGGAGGGTGTCCGGCGGGGCCACCTGCGCGTCCTTCGGGAGCCGTCCTAGGCCTCCGGGGCGGTAGGCTGGTAGCTGCACATCAGTCCGCTACCGGCGCGAGCGCGCCCGCCAGGGAGCAAAACCACATGCCAAAGATCAGTCCTGAACTGCTGTCCGTCCTGCGCTGCCCTGTGACGGCTTCACCCCTGGTGCAGGACGGCGAGGAGCTTGTGGCGACCGCCGCCGGGGCTTCAGGCAGCAGGCCGCGCTACGCAATCGAGGACGGCATTCCCCTTCTCCTGCCTCCGGAACTGCTGGCGGCAGCTACTTCGGCCGGCTCCGGCCAGCACGATTCAGCCGCGGACGCCGGCCCGGCTGCCTGACACGCATCCACAGCAACTCCGCCCACCGCGGCCCCCAGCAGTTCCGGACACAACAAAGGACCACCGATGACTTTTGATTACAAGGTTGCCGACATCTCCCTGGCGGAAGCAGGGCGCCACCAGATCCGCCTGGCCGAGCATGAGATGCCCGGCCTGATGTCTTTGCGCGAGGAATTCGGCCCCAGCCAGCCGCTGAAGGGCGCGCGGATTGCCGGGTCGCTGCACATGACGGTGCAGACGGCCGTCCTGATCGAAACACTGACCGCTCTCGGCGCTGAAGTGCGCTGGGCCTCCTGCAATATTTTCTCCACCCAGGACGAGGCCGCGGCCGCCGTCGTGGTGGGCAATGGCACCCCCGAAGATCCGCAGGGTGTCCCGGTCTTCGCCTGGAAGGGCGAAACCCTCGAAGAATACTGGTGGACCGCCGAGCAGATCCTGACGTGGCCAGGCGCGGACACCAACCCTGAACTGGGTCCCAACATGATCCTGGACGACGGCGGCGATGCAACAATGCTGGTGCACAAGGGCGTCGAATTCGAAGCCGCCGGCAACGTGCCCTCCGCCGATCCCACGGACTCCGAGGAATACGGGATCTTCCTTGAGGTCATCCGCCGTTCCCTCGCTGCCGACCCGCAGAAGTGGACCCGGACCGCGTCCACCATCAAGGGTGTTACCGAGGAAACCACCACCGGCGTACACCGCCTCTACCAGCTGGCCGAACAGGGCAAGCTGCTGTTCCCGGCCATCAACGTCAACGACTCCGTCACCAAGAGCAAATTCGACAACAAATACGGCATCCGGCACTCCCTGCCGGACGGGATCAACCGTGCAACGGACGTGCTCATGGGCGGCAAGGTCGCCGTCGTCTGCGGCTATGGTGACGTCGGCAAGGGCGCCGCGGAGGCGCTGCGCGGCCAGGGCTCGCGGGTGATCGTCACCGAGATCGATCCCATCTGCGCTCTGCAGGCCGCAATGGACGGCTACCAGGTGGCCCGGCTCGAATCCGTCCTCGCCCAGGGCGACATCTTCATCACCACCACGGGCAACAAGGACGTCATCATGGCCGAGCACATGGCGGGCATGAAGAACAAGGCCATCGTCGGCAACATCGGGCATTTCGACAACGAGATCGACATGGCCGGCCTGGCCAAGGTTCCCGGCGTCCGGAAGGTCGAGATCAAGCCGCAGGTCCACGAATGGGTGTTTGACGCCGGTACCGGCAGCGAACGCTCCATCATCGTCCTGTCTGAGGGGCGCCTGCTGAACCTGGGCAACGCCACCGGCCACCCCTCTTTCGTGATGAGCAACTCCTTCGCCAACCAGACCATTGCCCAGATCGAGCTGTGGACCAAGCAGGACCAGCCCGAAGGACAGCGCGAGTACGAGAACCAGGTGTACGTGCTGCCCAAGGTCCTGGATGAGAAGGTTGCCCGCCTGCACCTGGATGCGCTCGGCGTGGAGCTGACGGAGCTGACCAAGGACCAGGCGGAGTACCTGGACATTGATGTTGCCGGCCCCTACAAGCCCGAGCACTATCGTTACTAAGAAGTAAAGTACCCGGGTGCGGGACGCACCCGGGTTGTTACTTCCTGCCCCTAGGATCGGAATATGGAGCCCGAAGTCCAGATCCGCCGCCCGCGGAGCCTCAAAAAGATTCTTATCGTTGCCCTGGTGTGCGTCCTGGCAGCAGCCGGGGGTGTGTTCGCCGCCGTTGCGCCCGGACTCGCCGGAAGTGCGCTGGAATCCGAAGCAGGCTCGGCGGTCCGGACATCTCCGGGCCTCGCCGCCCCCGTCATTGCTCCCGTTAAGTCGGACGCCCAGCCGGCGGACGGCGCCAAGCAGGTCAATCCCGCAGCCCCTGTCTCCCTTAGGGTGAGCAACGGGACCATCGAACGCGTCACGCTCACCAGTACCGCCGGCGAAACGGTCGAAGGAAGCATCGACGCTGCGGGCACCGGCTGGACGGCTTCCGCACCGCTGAAATTCAACACAGACTACAGCTACACCTACGTGGTGAAGGACGGTGCCGGCAGGGAATCCAGCACAACGTCATCCTTCAGCACCGTGTCCAGCTCCCATGAGGCCGATGCTGCCATTTACCCGCTGGACGGCATGAAAGTGGGCGTCGGGCAGCCGCTCCAGATCATCTTCAGTGAACCGGTGCTCAACCGCGACGCCGTGGAGAAGGCCATTAGGATCACCAGCAGCGCCGGCCAGGTGGGCGCCTTCCACTGGCACAGCGACCGCATGGTCCGGTACCGGGCGGAGAACTTCTGGGCCGCAAACTCAACAATCTCCATGGATATGCAGCTCTTCGGCGTGGACCTGGGCAACGGGCAGATCGCGAACTTCAACAAGAAAATGAGCGTGTCCATCGGTGACAAAAAGGTGGCCGTCGCGGACGCCGCAGCGCACACCTTCACGCTGAGCATCAACGACCAGCCGGTCAAGACACTTCCGGTCAGCATGGGGGACAAGCGCTTCCCGTCCGCCCGCGGCTACGGGGTCCTGATGGAAAAGAAGCGCTACGACCACTTCCGGGCCTCAAGCATCGGCCTGAAGCCGGACGACCCCGCCTACTACGGCGACGTGGACGTGGAATACACCATCAGGCTCACCCTTAGCGGTGCCTACATCCACCAGGCCCTGGAGTCCGCCTACCCCTTCATCGGAAACACGAACGTTTCACACGGCTGCATAGGCTTCGCTCCCGACGGCGCTGCCTGGGTCTTCGACAACATGGGCACCGGCGACGTAGTCCAGATCATCAATACCGAGGGGGACTACGCCGCGCATGACGACGGTTTCGGGGACTGGAACATTCCCTGGAGCGAGTACGACAACTGACGTCAGTTGCTGAAAGGCAGGCGCTGCAGCCGTTCCCCCACAGCAGTGTTGCGCCGGCGCTGCTGCGACAACCGGGAAAGCTCGCGGTTCCGGCGTTCGGCAACGACAGCGGCAAGAAAGTCATCAGGGCTCGTCCCCGGAGGCGGGGGAGGGGCCACGTGGGCGGACAGCTCCGTGGCAATGGAGGCCGCCATCCCTGCCCGTGACAGCGGCGCCATCCTGCCCGCCTGGCGAAGGAACTGGGACGCCCGCCGCGCTGCGGCGTCCGGGATACGTCCGATATCCGCCGCCGCCGCCCAGGCCTGCAGCCGGGGCGGTATGAAAACCGGAACGGCCGGTTCCACCGGTACCCGGCTGCGGATGGCGTAGGTCCCGGCCAACAGGTCGCCAAGGCGGCGGG